>NZ_JACJFZ010000010.1:0-5470 GCF_014164735.1 Tessaracoccus sp. MC1756
GGTCTGTAAATGCAACAAACCCCCCGAACCAGGTTCGGGGGGTTTGCTATAAAGAAGTCCGGCGGCGTCCTAGTCTCCCACGAGGTCCCCCTCGCAGTACCATCGGCGCAGAGAGGCTTAACTTCCGGGTTCGGGATGGGACCGGGTGTTTCCCTCTCGCTATGGCCACCGTAACACTATGGGAAATAGCGTTCGGATACACCTTGCTCAAGTCTGTGTTGAGTTGTGTGTTCCCGACCGTATCTCGGGAACCTCACAGTGGACGCGTAGCATCTTTGTAGAAAGACAAGCCCTCGGCCTATTAGTATCGGTCAGCTCCGCACATTGCTGTGCTTCCACATCCGACCTATCACCTCGTGGTCTACAAGGGGCCTTACCAGATTATTCTGTGGGAGTCCTCATCTTGAAGTGTGCTTCCCGCTTAGATGCTTTCAGCGGTTATCACGTCCCAACGTAGCCAACCAGCCGTGCTTTTGGTAAACAACTGGCACACCAGAGGTTAGTCCGACCCGGTCCTCTCGTACTAAGGTCAGCTCTTCTCAAGACTCCTACGCGCGCAGCGGATAGGGACCGAACTGTCTCACGACGTTCTAAACCCAGCTCGCGTGCCGCTTTAATGGGCGAACAGCCCAACCCTTGGGACCGACTCCAGCCCCAGGATGCGACGAGCCGACATCGAGGTGCCAAACCATGCCGTCGCTATGGACGCTCGGGCAAGATCAGCCTGTTATCCCCGGGGTACCTTTTATCCGTTGAGTCCTGGCGCTTCCATGTGCCACCAGAAGATCACTAGTCCCGACTTTCGTCCCTGCTCGAGATGTCTCTCTCGCAGTCAAGCTCCCTTGTGCACTTACACTCGAAACCTGATTGCCAACCAGGCTGAGGGAACCTTTGGGCGCCTCCGTTACCTTTTGGGAGGCGACCGCCCCAGTCAAACTACCCATCAGGCACTGTCCCTGATCCAGATAATGGACCTAGGTTAGATAACCAGAGTGACCAGAGTGGTATTTCAACGATGACTCCACCTGAACTGGCGTCCAAGCTTCAAAGTCTCCCACCTATCCTACACAAGTCACACCGATCACCAATACCAAACTATAGTAAAGGTCCCGGGGTCTTTCCGTCCTGCTGCGCGTAACGAGCATCTTTACTCGTAATGCAATTTCGCCGAGTTCGTGGTGGAGACAGCGCCCAAGTCGTTACTCCATTCGTGCAGGTCGGAACTTACCCGACAAGGAATTTCGCTACCTTAGGATGGTTATAGTTACCACCGCCGTTTACTGGGGCTTAAGTTCTAGGCTTCGCCGTGAGGCTAACCCTTCCCCTTAACCTTCCAGCACCGGGCAGGAGTCAGTGCGTATACATCGTCTTTCGACTTAGCACGCACCTATGTTTTTAGTAAACAGTCGCTTGGGCCTGGTCTCTGCGACCCTCAACGCTTTCGAAGTAAATTCTAATACGCATCGGGTCCCCCTTATTCCGAAGTTACGGGGGTATTTTGCCGAGTTCCTTCACCACGATTCTCTCGATCGCCTTAGTATTCTCTACCTATCCACCTGTGTCGGTTTGGGGTACGGGCGGCTAATATCTCGCTCACGAAGCTTTTCTAGGCAGCATAGGATCACTCTTACGACAACCAAAGTTGCCGACACATCATGTCTCAGGCTTGATGAGACGCGGATTTGCCTACGTCTCGCCCTACACACTTGACCCGGTATATCCAAAACCGGGAAGAGCTACCTTCCTGCGTCCCTCCGCAGCTTGCCTACTATGAACTTGGGTCACAGACTCAGTGAAGATCCGTCCGAAGACATCACCACACCTCGCGTGCTTAGCATCATCCAGTTCGGCAGGGGCGATATTTCGCCGGTACGGGAATATCAACCCGTTGTCCATCGACTACGCCTGTCGGCCTCGCCTTAGGTCCCGACTTACCCAGGGCAGATTAGCTTGACCCTGGAACCCTTGGATATTCGGCGGACGGGTTTCTCACCCGTCTTTCGCTACTCATGCCTGCATTCTCACTCGTGTGCTCTCCACGACTGGGTCACCCCGCCGCTTCACTGCGCACACGACGCTCCCCTACCCATCCACACAACCTTACGGTTTAAACGTGTGAATGCCATAGCTTCGGCGGATAACTTGAGCCCCGCTAAATTGTCGGCGCAGAATCACTTGACCAGTGAGCTATTACGCACTCTTTCAAGGGTGGCTGCTTCCAAGCCAACCTCCTGGTTGTCTCCGCAACTCCACATCCTTTTCCACTTAGTTATCGCTTAGGGGCCTTAGCTGATGATCTGGGCTGTTTCCCTCTCGACTATGAAGCTTATCCCCCACAGTCTCACTGCCGCACTCTCACTTACCGGCATTCGGAGTTTGACTGATTTCGGTAAGCTTGTGGGCCCCCTAGACCATTCAGTGCTCTACCTCCGGTAAGAAACATGCGACGCTGCACCTAAATGCATTTCGGGGAGAACCAGCTATCACGAAGTTTGATTGGCCTTTCACCCCTATCCACAGCTCATCTCCTCGGTTTTCAACCCAAGTGAGTTCGGTCCTCCACGACGTCTTACCGTCGCTTCAACCTGGCCATGGATAGATCACTTCGCTTCGGGTCTAGAGCACGCGACTAAAAACGCCCTATTAGGACTTGCTTTCGCTACGGCTTCCCCACACGGGTTAACCTCGCCACGTACCACTAACTCGCAGGCTCATTCTTCAAAAGGCACGCCGTCACCCCGCAGGGCTCCGACGGATTGTATGCGATCGGTTTCAGGTACTATTTCACTCCCCTCCCGGGGTACTTTTCACCTTTCCCTCACGGTACTTGTCCGCTATCGGTCACCAAGGAGTATTTAGGCTTAGCGGATGGTCCCGCCAGATTCATGCGGAATTTCAGGGGTTCCGCATTACTTGGGGTGACGCTCCAGAGTGATCAACTTACGCCTACAGGAGTCTTACCTTCTCTGCTGTGCCATTCACAGACACTTCAACTTCACTGATCATTTTTTACTCTGTGGCTGCTCGACAGCGCAACCAGAACGGCCCCACAACACCCCGCATGCAACGCCTGTCAGCTATCACACACACGAGGTTTGGCCTCTTCCGCGTTCGCTCGCCACTACTAACGGAATCACTATTGTTTTCTCTTCCTGTGGGTACTGAGATGTTTCACTTCCCCACGTTCCCTCCAACTGCCCTATATATTCAGGCAGAGGTTGCCGGACATGACTCCGGTATTTCAAGGTTTCCCTATTCGGAAATCCACGGATCAAAGCTCGTTTACCAGCTCCCCATGGCTTATCGCAGGTTACAACGTCCTTCATCGGCTCTTGGTGCCAAGGCATCCACCGATCGCACTTAGTAGCTTGTCAAAAAATCTACAAAGATGCTCGCGTCCACTGTGAAGTTCTCAAAATACGGGCGAGCCCAGGCAACCACCAGATCCACAGACCTGATCGCGGCACTGGTCCGCTAGAAGGCGTTGCAACAGCAACCGACCCTTCAGGACCCAACAGCGTGCTTAGCTCGACACCCACCATCCCCCGATTTTCCACTCCCAGACCACAAGGACCCAGGTTGTACTGACGAGAAACGACTTCCTCCGAGCTTCAAAAGTCAATGTTCCACATTCCGGTGCCGGCCGCGCTGGAAACATCTGTCCCAGAACACGACCATGAGCACCACAGTCAAAACTGTGCTGCTACAGGCTCCTTAGAAAGGAGGTGATCCAGCCGCACCTTCCGGTACGGCTACCTTGTTACGACTTAGTCCTAATTACCGGTCCCACCTTCGACGGCTCCCTCCCACAAGGGGTTAGGCCACCGGCTTCGGGTGTTACCGACTTTCATGACTTGACGGGCGGTGTGTACAAGCCCCGGGAACGTATTCACCGCAGCGTTGCTGATCTGCGATTACTAGCGACTCCGACTTCATGGGGTCGAGTTGCAGACCCCAATCCGAACTGAGACCGGCTTTTTGAGATTCGCTCACCCTTGCAGGTTCGCAGCTCTTTGTACCGGCCATTGTAGCATGCGTGAAGCCCTGGACATAAGGGGCATGATGACTTGACGTCATCCCCACCTTCCTCCGAGTTGACCCCGGCGGTCTCCTATGAGTCCCCGGCATTACCCGCTGGCAACATAGGACGAGGGTTGCGCTCGTTGCGGGACTTAACCCAACATCTCACGACACGAGCTGACGACAGCCATGCACCACCTGTAAACCGACCATAAAGGGGCACCTATCTCTAGATGTTTCCGGCATATGTCAAACCCAGGTAAGGTTCTTCGCGTTGCATCGAATTAATCCGCATGCTCCGCCGCTTGTGCGGGGCCCCGTCAATTCCTTTGAGTTTTAGCCTTGCGGCCGTACTCCCCAGGCGGGGTACTTAATGCGTTAGCTGCGGCACGGAGTTCGTGGAATGAACCCCACACCTAGTACCCACCGTTTACGGCGTGGACTACCAGGGTATCTAAGCCTGTTTGCTCCCCACGCTTTCGCTTCTCAGCGTCAGGAAAGGTCCAGAGAACCGCCTTCGCCACTGGTGTTCCTCCTGATATCTACGCATTCCACCGCTTCACCAGGAATTCCATTCTCCCCTACCTTCCTCAAGTCTGCCCGTATCGGAAGCAGGCTCAGGGTTAAGCCCTGAGTTTTCACTACCGACGCAACAAACCGCCTACAAGCTCTTTACGCCCAATAAATCCGGACAACGCTCGCACCCTACGTATCACCGCGGCTGCTGGCACGTAGTTAGCCGGTGCTTCTTCTGCAGGTACCGTCACTTGCGCTTCGTCCCTGCTGAAAGCGGTTTACAACCCGAAGGCCGTCATCCCGCACGCGGCGTTGCTGCATCAGACTTGCGTCCATTGTGCAATATTCCCCACTGCTGCCTCCCGTAGGAGTTTGGGCCGTATCTCAGTCCCAATGTGGCCGGTCACCCTCTCAGGCCGGCTACCCGTCGAAGCCTTGGTGAGCCACTACCTCACCAACAAGCTGATAGGCCGCGAGTCCATCCTTGACCGCCGGAGCTTTCAAACCAACACGATGCCGTGAAGGCTGGTATCCGGTATTAGCACCTGTTTCCAGGAGTTATCCCAAAGTCAAGGGCAGGTTACTCACGTGTTACTCACCCGTTCGCCACTCGTGTACCCCCGAAAGGGCCTTACCGTTCGACTTGCATGTGTTAAGCACGCCGCCAGCGTTCGTCCTGAGCCAGGATCAAACTCTCCGTTGAAAATTATCAGCACAGACACCCCAAAAGGCGCCCGCTCAACTGTCAACTAGTTTGATACCGACAAAATCCAAAAAACTGGACTTTAATCAATATTAATTCAAAGGAATCCATCCCCAACCAAAGCTGGGAGACGGGTTCGCACGACAAGACTCCGAAAAGCCTTGCCAGTGCATATAATTGGCATTGACTTAAAGCACACTGTTGAGTTCTCAAGTTTCGGGTGCGACCCGC
>NZ_JACJFZ010000011.1:0-4050 GCF_014164735.1 Tessaracoccus sp. MC1756
ATGGCTACGCCCGGTTCCTGGCGCCCCGGACCACAACCGGCCTGCCAGAAATATACGTCGATTACCAAGACCCAGACTCCCAAGTCTGGCTAAGAGCCACACTAGAAGCAGGCGAACAACCCAGCGAAGACTTGGAGATCGTGTTCTCATCACTCGATCTTCGGCGTGCTGTGTCAGCAGCCTCACCGGTATTCCAGGACCACTGCAGGACAGACGATGACACCCTCAAGATTCCTGTCACCGTGGGGGTCGAGTACCTCGTAGATGGCATTGCACAGACACCGGGAGAAAGCCATGCTCAGGGTTCCATCCTTGTCACGGCGCGCCCTCTGCAGGGATATCGCCTACTCAACGAAGCCTCCTGGCCCTTCACCTTTACCGGAGATCCCTGCAACCCACCTAGTTCGCCGACGGGCGTCACCGCGACTGCCGGAAACGGTCTGGCCACCATCACATGGACGGCTCCGGCTATGTCGGGAGACACCGCGCCGGTAACTGGCTACGCGGTCACCGCCAGTCCAGACGGAACGACCGTGACAGTAGGGAACGAGACCCACATCACGATGACAGGCTTAACTAACGGGCGGAGCTATACATTCTCCGTGGTTGCTCTCAGCGACGTAGGTCAAGGCTCCAAATCCGAGCCGAGCCTCCCCGTGGTCCCAAATCCTCCGGATACCGCAGCCCCAGTGCTGGCCGAGTTCGACTTCACACCCAAGACCATCGACACCACCACCGGGGACAAAGAAGTGGTCGTGACCGCACGAGTCACCGACACCACAGGCGCCCAGACGCCGACACTGATCCTGTCCTCCGACGACACCACCCAGACTCTCGGTTTCGGTCAGATGACTCGCATCTCCGGCACCGCCACCGACGGCGTCTACCAACGAACCGTCACCATCCCAACAACCGCCGCCACCGGCACCTGGACCGTAACGATCTATCCGCTCGAGGACTCCCTCGGCAACGACGACTCCACATTCCACAAACACCCCGAAAAACTCTCAACCACCAGCACCCCCGCCGATACTGCGGCCCCGGTGCTGGCCGAGTTCGACTTCACACCCAAGACCATCGACACCACCACCGGGGACAAAGAAGTGGTCGTGACCGCACGAGTAACCGACACCACAGGCGCCCAGACGCCGACACTGATCCTGTCCTCCGACGACACCACCCAGACTCTCGGTTTCGGTCAGATGACTCGCATCTCCGGCACCGCCACCGACGGCGTCTACCAACGAACCGTCACCATCCCAACAACCGCCGCCACCGGCACCTGGACCGTAACGATCTATCCGCTCGAGGACTCCCTCGGCAACGACGACTCCACATTCCACAAACACCCCGAAAAACTCTCAACCACCAGCACCCCCGCCGATACTGCGGCCCCGGTGCTGGCCGAGTTCGACTTCACACCCAAGACCATCGACACCACCACCGGGGACAAAGAAGTGGTCGTGACCGCACGAGTAACCGACACCACAGGCGCCCAGCCGCCGACACTGATCCTGTCCTCCGACGACACCACCCAGACTCTCGGTTTCGGTCAGATGACTCGCATCTCCGGCACCGCCACCGACGGCGTCTACCAACGAACCGTCACCATCCCAACAACCGCCGCCACCGGCACCTGGACCGTAACGATCTATCCGCTCGAGGACTCCCTCGGCAACGACGACTCCACATTCCACAAACACCCCGAAAAACTCTCAACCACCAGCACCCCCGCCGATACTGCGGCCCCGGTGCTGGCCGAGTTCGACTTCACACCCAAGACCATCGACACCACCACCGGGGACAAAGAAGTGGTCGTGACCGCACGAGTAACCGACACCACAGGCGCCCAGCCGCCGACACTGATCCTGTCCTCGGACAACACCACCCAGACTCTCGGTTTCGGTCAGATGACTCGCATCTCCGGCACCGCCACCGACGGCGTCTACCAACGAACCGTCACCATCCCAACAACCGCCGCCACCGGCACCTGGACCGTAACGATCTATCCGCTCGAGGACTCCCTCGGCAACGACGACTCCACATTCCACAAACACCCCGAAAAACTCTCAACCACCAGCACCCCCGCCGATACTGCGGCCCCGGTGCTGGCCGAGTTCGACTTCACACCCAAGACCATCGACACCACCACCGGGGACAAAGAAGTGGTCGTGACCGCACGAGTAACCGACACCACAGGCGCCCAGACGCCGACACTGATCCTGTCCTCGGACAACACCACCCAGACTCTCGGTTTCGGTCAGATGACTCGCATCTCCGGCACCGCCACCGACGGCGTCTACCAACGAACCGTCACCATCCCAACAACCGCCGCCACCGGCACCTGGACCGTAACGATCTATCCGCTCGAGGACTCCCTCGGCAACGACGACTCCACATTCCACAAACACCCCACCAAACTGCGAGTCACCATCCCCGGCGCGACTGCACCAAGCACCCCGCAAGGCATTTCTGCGACACCCTCCAACGCATCCGTCAAGGTCTCCTGGGCCACCCCGATAAGTGATGGTGGCTCACCAATCACCAGCTACACGATCACAGCCCAGCCCGGAAGCCTCACCAAGACCGTGAACGGCAACACCACCACAGCCACGTTCACCGGACTCACCAACGGCACCGCCTACACCTTCACCGTCCAAGCCACCAACCAAATCGGAACCAGCCCGGCATCTGCCACCTCCGCGCCCGTCACACCCGCTGGCACCCCAACCACACCGGCACGACCAACTGCCACCTCCAGCAGCAGCCAGCAAGCCGCCGTAACCTGGCAGGCACCCTTCAACAATGGCTCTGCGATCACCGGCTACACGATCACAGCCCAACCCGGAAACATCACCAAGACCGTGAACGGCAACACCACCACAGCCACGTTCACCGGACTCACCAACGGCACCGCCTACACCTTCACCGTCCAAGCCACCAACCAAATCGGAACCAGCCCGGCCTCGGCTCGCTCCAACGCGGTGACACCGAAGACGTCTACGACTCCTAGCCCGCCGGTCTTTGACGTCTACACCACACCAGGAACGCACCACATCAATGGCCGAGACTGGAGAACCACCTGCCAGAGGTACTCCTCCACGGTAACCCGCTGCACGACCGAGATCTGGGCAACTCAGGTGAACCAGGATAATGGTCGCTTCGTGCCGGTCAACGGCTGGGTATTCAACAACCTTACATACGCCGCATCGCCTCGGAGCCAGTGGGCTACCAACCCACTAGCCGCGAACGGGGTCCCGGGTGGAGAAGTCTCCTGGACAGCAACCGACGGCAGGAAGTGGCGCACCGAATGCGACACAGCCACCACCGGCCGCAACGGCTGCCGTTCCTACGTCGAGGCCAGTGTCATCGAGTCCTACGTAGCCGCATCCGGAGACCGCGGCTTCCGCTGGGTCAAGAAGGAGATCTTCAACAACATGGTCCGCTTCAAGTAGAAGAGACCGGTCACACCAGTTCATCGGTCGCCGCAGAACCTCCACCTCCGCCCCATGTCCCACCGGCAACCATGGGCATAGGTTCGCCGTGCAGGCGGACGCAGGATCACCCTCGGCGTCCCGCTTCCGAAAGCCCTGTGCCAAGGTCTTATGGCGCTCGCGATGGGCATTCCAAGAAATGCAGGGGCCGAGGTTGAGCTTGCCGACTCCTCGGCTGACATAGGCGCTTGTCGTTCGGCCCCGGAACCCACGCTGGCCGGGGACCCGCGAGGGGGATGTCACCGATCCGTGCAGCAGACCCGGCACGCGAGGCCGAGATGTCACGGATCCGTGCAGCAGACCCCTACACCACTATGAGGGATGAATCGCACTGGGTTTGATGGAGACTCGCCCTATTTGATTCCTACCAGCTGTTGCTGGTCGGTTTGTTCAGCATAGAACGCGTTCTCGAACTCGGCGGGTGGGACATCGCCGAGGTATCCGTGTAGGCGTGTGGTGTTGTGCCAGTGCACCCACCCGAGGGTCGCGAGCTCGAGGTCCTCGACGCTCTTCCATGGACCGGGCCGGGCGGGACCGCGGACCAGTTCGGTCTTGT
>NZ_JACJFZ010000012.1:0-2367 GCF_014164735.1 Tessaracoccus sp. MC1756
ACAAGACCGAACTGGTCCGCGGTCCCGCCCGGCCCGGTCCATGGAAGAGCGTCGAGGACCTCGAGCTCGCGACCCTCGGGTGGGTGCACTGGCACAACACCACACGCCTACACGGATACCTCGGCGATGTCCCACCCGCCGAGTTCGAGAACGCGTTCTATGCTGAACAAACCGACCAGCAACAGCTGGTAGGAATCAAATAGGGCGAGTCTCCATCAAACCCAGTGCGGTTCATAACACCGCCGACAACGATGCGGCCGCCGTCGAGGACTCCGGTCAGGGTTGGGCGGCAGACGCATTGGGGTTTCATCGAACAGACCATGACGATTTCGATACTCGTCGTCCGACAACTGGTGGGCACGTCACAGGTGATGAGACAGACTCACCAACCGCAGACCGCACTCATGGCACAGGATCCCGGCCGTGTTCACATGGAGCTCACCAAACCGACCGAACCCCGAGGGCTCACCCAGAACAGGTTCACCCGTTCGCGGCAGACCACCCCCACGATCGAGTCGTGCTTGATGGATGTCACACAGCCTCCCATCAGGAACCGGAACCTCGGTGCAGCGCAACGCTGCACACCTCCCAGACGTGGACATGACACCATGATGCATGACTTCACGATCACTGGTCGCGACTACAGGTTCAGGTGGGAGGCGGTGTCGGAATCCCGGACGGCCCTGCTCAACATCGTCGTGGTCACGGGATGGTGTTAGTCACTCTCTTCTCCCTAGCCACCCTCTTGGTGCCGTCGACATCATAGGCGCCGTTCGACGAACAGAATCGTTCCACGGACCTGATCGTGTCCGTCGCACCTGTCGCAGACCTGAGGTCATCGAAGTTGAGTCCCTCATAGTGGTGTAGCCCCCACAGTGGCCGTGGCCGTCACTGTGTGAGGGTCGCATCACGCACTGCAACCAGAGGGCTCACAAAGGGCTTCGGACACACCGGGGTGATCACCTTCCGCGGGGTGTCGTAAGCACGGACCAACGCGCGTATCTCGTAATGCGTATGGTGGGTCCCAAGGGAGGACCGGACGCCGGTCTCTAAGCGAGAAGTGGGTGTGACAATGACCGGTGGGTCGAGTCGCAGAGTTAGCAATGCCGCGCGTGAAGTACTGACCAGAGCAACCTGTCAGGCACTGGTCCTCTTGCTTGCGACACTGACTGCAACCACGCTGTTCATCCCTATCGATCGCGCCCAGGCTGACGTAATCGGCGCGGTCACGATCTCCGGCATCTTGACCGACGAGGAGGGCAACCCAGCGACAGGGGTGCAGATCTGGGCTGACGGTGGGGCCAAGAGCCTGACCACCAACTTGGACGGCCACTTCAGTTACACGACCATCTCTGCCGAGGACCGACTGTCATTCACCTTGGAGTGGGGTAACGGAACGACGTTCCGAAGGGTGATCACGGAGCCGTTCTCCATTACAGGAGATACAGACCTCGGGTCTCTGGTCCTGCCGCCAACTCAACCTGTCGCGGTGCGCGTTGTTGACAATCAAGGCGATCCGCTCGAGGGGGTCCAAGTAAGAGGGCCCCATTCGTTTGTGATATCTGCGCCTACATGGGTCGATGCAGGCTTCGAGATGAGTTCGCTGGTCAGAACCAGCGAGATGCGTTGGGATCTTGTCGAGACCACCGATGAGAATGGCTACGCCCGGTTCCTGGCGCCCCGGACCACAACCGGCCTGCCAGAAATATACGTCGATTACCAAGACCCAGACTCCCAAGTCTGGCTAAGAGCCACACTAGAAGCAGGCGAACAACCCAGCGAGGAACTAGAGCTTCGGCTCCCCGCTCCCGCCAGGGTGTCGGGGACCTTGGTGGATAGCTCCGGCCAGCCTATGGGCGGGGTCCTGATGGGCCAGACCGCCACCTCTGACATCTTTACTGACACGGAAGGACGATTCACCTACGACACCGCTGCCGGTGAGCACCAACTCATGCTCAGGTTCGAGTTCAATTACGGCGAGACGACAAGAGAGATAATCTCCGCGCCATTCTCGGTAGATGGCCACACGAATCTCGGGACCCTAGTGGTCCCACCCACCGAGCCCGTAGCCATCCGCGTCGTTGACAACAACGGACTGCCCGTGACTGGAGCAAGGGTCCATGGAGTAGTCTTCAGAGGACAATTAACAGCACCAGAATGGATCGACGGTGGCTTCGAAATGAGCCCCGAGGTCAAAACCGACATGGTCCGGTGGCGACTCCAAACAACCACCGATGAGAATGGCTACGCCCGGTTCCTGGCGCCCCGGACCACAACCGGCCTGCCAGAAATATACGTCGATTACCAAGACCCAGACTCCCAAGTCTGGCTAAGAGCCACACTAGAAGCAGGCGAACAACCCAGCGA
>NZ_JACJFZ010000013.1:0-1405 GCF_014164735.1 Tessaracoccus sp. MC1756
TAGTAGAGCCCCCTAGAGTGGTGTAGCTCCCACAGTGGCCGTGGCCGTCGATGACGGCAGGGCGGTCACCGTGGGATCCTTCGAGTTCACCTACCAAAGCTCTCTCAAAGGAAATCAACCACGATGACCGCTCCTCATATTGTCGACCCCGCCCGCGTGCTGGGCAACCTGCTGACCGAAGCATCCCCGGACATGATGCGCCAGCTCCTGCAGAACATGATCAACGCCCTCCTCTCGGCTGACGCCGATCTGGTGTGCGGCGCCGAATGGGGCCAGCCTTCCGCGGGGCGGGTTGCGCAGCGCAACGGCTACCGCCACCGCCCGCTGGACACCCGCGTCGGCACCGTTGATGTCGCCGTCCCCAAACTGCGCACCGGGACCTACTTCCCCGAATGGCTGCTGGAGCGCCGCAAACGTGCCGAGGCGGCGCTGATCACGGTGATCGCCGACTGCTACCTTGCCGGAGTGTCGACCCGCCGGATGGACAAACTCGTCAAGACCCTCGGCATCGACGGCCTGTCGAAGTCCCAGGTGTCCCGGATGGCTGCTGACCTCGATGAGCACGTCGCGCAGTTCCGCCACCGCCCGCTCGACGAGGCGGGTCCGTTCACGTTCGTCGCAGCCGACGCTTTGACGATGAAGGTCCGCGAGGGCGGCAGGGTGATCAACGCCGTGGTCCTCGTCGCGACCGGGGTCAACGGCGACGGGCACCGCGAAGTCCTAGGTTTGCAGGTCGCCACCTCCGAAACCCGCAGCGCGTGGAACACGTTCTTCGCCGACCTGGTCGCCCGCGGACTAGCAGGCGTCCGCCTGGTCACCTCCGACGCCCACGCCGGCCTGGTCGAAGCGATCGAAGCGAACCTGCCCGGAGCGAGCTGGCAACGCTGCAGGACCCACTACGCCGCCAACCTGATGGCCGTCACGCCGAAGAGCCTCTGGCCAGCGGTCAACGCGATGCTGCACTCGGTCTACGACCAGCCCGACCAAGCTTCCGTGGAGGCGCAGTTCGACCGGCTGCTGGACTACACGAGCGAGAAACTACCCGAAGTCGCGGAGCACCTCGAGCAGGCCCGAGCCGACGTGCTCGCGTTCGCAACGTTCCCCAAGGACGTCTGGACCCAGATCTGGTCGAACAACCCCGCCGAACGCCTCAACCGGGAGATCCGGCGCCGCACCGACGCGGTCGGGATCTTCCCGAACCGGGAAGCGATCATCCGGCTCGTCGGCGCCGTCCTGGCCGAACAAACCGACGAATGGGCAGAAGGCCGCCGCTACCTCGGCCTCGACATCCTCGCACGCTGCCGACTGACCACCATCAACAACCCCGAAGAGGAGGTGACCGAACCCCCCGCCCTAACCGCCTAGACGAAGGAACCGCTACACCACTCCGCTGGACTTGACCCTG
>NZ_JACJFZ010000014.1:0-1258 GCF_014164735.1 Tessaracoccus sp. MC1756
GGCTTCTTCTTTTTCGGGTCGATGGGTTGATAGTCCTTGTGGGGGTCGAGGGTGAGCTCGCGCAGGATCTCGCCGGTGGTGGCGTTGATGATGGTGATGTCGAGGTCCTGGATGAGGAGTTTGATGCAGGTTCCCTTGTAGGTGCGGCCGATGCCGATGTAGTGGAGGCGGCCGGCGTGGCGCAGGGTGACGACGCCTTGGGTGTCGACGTGGTCGAGGCGGACCCGGTCGTGGGGCCTGCCGGGCTGGGTGGGGTCTGGGCTGGCTTTGGGTGTGGTGGTGTAGACCGTGGCCGGGGTGGCGTGGTGGGGCAGGGAGCGATGCCCGCGGTGGTGGTTGTAGACCTCGACGAATGTGTGGAGGAGGGTGTCGAGCTCGGCGATCGTGGTGGGCTGGTCGGGTTGCGCGGCGAGCCATTTCTTCATGGTCTGTTGGAAGCGTTCGACTTTGCCGCAGGTGGTGGGGTGGTTGGGTCGGGAGTTCTTCTGGATGATGTGGTGTTCGGCCAGGAGTTCCTCCAGCGGGGTGCGGCCACCTCGGCCGGTGGCGAAGCGGACGGTGTAGACCATGCCGTTGTCGGTGAGGGTGGATGCGGGGTATCCGTACTTGTCAGCGGCTTGGGTGAAGGTTGCGGCCGAGATCGCCGCGGTGATGCGGCGGTGGGCTGAGATGTGTAGCGCGTAGCGGGAGCAGTCGTCGATCCAGGAGATGATCTCGATGTCGTGGCCGGAGGCCAGGCGGTAGTGGGTGAAGTCGGATTGCCAGCAGCCGTTGGGCTGCTCGGCCTGGAACCGGATCCAGGAAGAGCGGGGCCGTTTCCGGGGTTGGGGTGTGACCTGGCCGTGGCGGTTCAAGATCCGGTGGATCGTGGCGCGGCTGACGGTGATGCCGGTGCGTTGCAGATGCCAGCCGATCGTCTCAGCGCCGGCGTCGAGTCCTTGAGTGGCGAGGTCTGCGCGCAGGGCCAAGATCATCTCCACCACGGTCGGGTCGGTGGCGTTGGCGATCGTTTTCGGGGCTCTCGAGGCCGGTTCGAACACGGCAGGACCCTCGCGGCGATAGGCCTTCATCAACCGGGATATCCAGCCCTGGGAGACCTCGTACCGGCGGGCTGCTTCGGACTGGGACATCCCCGCCAAGACCGCCTCAATCACCAATCTGCGCTTCGCTGCTGCCATCCACGCAGACTCGCAGAGCCATTCCGATGACCTGAGACAGGGGTATTCCGATGACCCGAGACACCCTATTCCGATGTCCT
>NZ_JACJFZ010000001.1:0-1134035 GCF_014164735.1 Tessaracoccus sp. MC1756
CGGAAGTTAAGCCTCTCTGCGCCGATGGTACTGCGAGGGGGACCTCGTGGGAGACTAGGACGCCGCCGGACTTCTTTATAGCAAACCCCCCGAACCTGGTTCGGGGGGTTTGTTGCATTTACAGACCTTTTTGGCTACGTCCTCGGAGCGGTCGTCGCTGTCTGGCGTCCGGCATCGGTACTGTTTCCACGTACTCGACGCTCAAACCGCTACCGGAAGCTTGTGTCCATGAAGAGGCTCGTTCTCGGGCTCGTACTGACCCTGACCGCCTGCACCGCAACCTCGCCTTCGGCGTCTCCCTCCGGTGCCCCGACGCAGACGCCGGCACCCCCTTCTCCCACTGCCACGGTGGTTGTCCTGGCGTCGCCGGTGTTCTACGAAACTATCGGTGACATGGCAGCGAAGTCGGATGCCATGGTCTCGGTTCGGATCGTCGGATCGCACGGCGAGATGGTGCTTCCCGACTACAGTCCCGACGACCCACTCATCAACCCTTACGCCGGCACGGCGCAGACGCCGTCCGGGGCAGAACTCAGGGGACTGGGGACTCCGTCGACGGTCTACGACGCCGTGGTCACAGAGTCGTTCGCGGGCAACCTTGAGGCGGGCGATCAGATTGAGATCCTCGAGGTGGGCGGTGTGGTGGACGGTGTCGCCTACGAAGTGGGCGGCACGCCTGAGCTGACGAGCGACCTGCCCGATCTACTCTTCCTGGTGGGGGTGGATAAGCACGGTCGCTACGTAACCGCGGGTATGGCTCAGGGTCGATTCAAGGAGAGGGGTCCGGGCCAGTACCGGAGCATGGATCCTGCGCTTCCCGAACTGGCGCTGAACTCCGCGAGTGAGATGGCACGTGCGAAAAGCGTCATCGAATCCTGATCTGTACCGCCGGGCAGGGGCTGTCAGCGGGAGGAATGTCGTGACATATTCGGGTCCCGCCGGGTAGACTGGGTACCCGAGCAGGCGCACCGTTGCGCGCCCTGAGGAGGGACTGACATGAGTGCCATCACCGTTTCCCGCAAACTTGGATCGTACGGTGGGCGAATCGCTGAGCGGGTAGCCCAGGAGCTGGGCTGGAAGTTCACGGACCGCCCCTTCGTCGATCGCGTCATCAGTGAATTCGGACTGATCAGGCTCTCGGAGCTCTACGACAAGCCACCGACATTGCTCGACCTGTTCAACGAGAACACCGCGCAGACCATCGACTGGATGAACAAGACGCTGGTCACCCTGGCTGCCAAATACGACGTCGTCATCCTGGGGCGCGGCGGCTTCGCCGTGCTGAAGGGGCACTCCGACGTGTTCAACGTGCTCGTAACGGCGCCGGACGAGGACCGGGTCAGGCGCGTCATGGAAGACAACCGGGTGTCCCGGGGCGTCGCCGGGGAGCTGGTCGAGCGCGATGTCGACACGAAGACCCGCTTCGTCCGCCGCTACTACGGGGAGAACTGGGCGGCAGAGGACAGCTATGACCTGGTGGTGGACACCTCCCAGGTGAACGAGGACGAGGCGGTGCGGCGGATCATCGACTCTGCCCGCGAGTGGTTCGGCTCCAACGGCGGTCCCAAGATCGCCGAGGTGGGCGTCGACCCGATCCTGCTACAGACCATCGAGCAGCGCTTCGAGGAGGAAGTCCCCCTCTACAAGGACTAGGACCTCGTGGCGTGACCTCACTACTGGACGCGAGATTCCAGTGAGCCGGGCCGACCATCGGCTGAACTGGTGCCTGACGGCTCAGTCCAGATCGAGCCGGGCGAGCTGGTCCAGGGAGTAGGTGGCGAGCTGCTCGCCCACCGCGACGACGGCGAAGCCGTGCGAACCGATGCGCCAACTGCCAAGGACCTCGCCGGTGGTCAGGTCCAACTCATAGGTGTAGAAGTCGGCGGACAGCAGGTTGCCGTTCTGCAGGAACGGTTCGTGCAGCCGGAAGCCGTGCTCGCTCACCCACAGGATCTCGCCATCGGGCGCGACCGCCGCGGTCTTGGTGTCGTCTGCCACCACCAGTACGCCGTCGATGGTTGCCGCAGTTGGCGGGATGGCCATGCCGAAGGCGCTGCCCATGGCGGTGCGGACCAGCGGGCCCTCCGTCGCGCCCGTGGTGGCGTTGACGCGCAGAAGCGCGCCGTCCTCGTCTAGGAAGGCGGGCACGGTGATGTCGCCTGCGCGCGGATCCCGGTAGGGGAAGGCCAGACGGACGCCAGCCTCGGTGCGGGTGACGGGGTTGAGCCCGTAGTCGTAAGCCACCGTGCTACTGCCCGCGTTGCACCAGAGCCTGTTCCCGTCGTCGACGAGCCGGCTGCAGTGTGGCATGCCGACGAGCTCGCCGCTCGAGACGTCGATGAAGGCGGTGCGGGCACCGATCCAGAGGGCCGTGAGTCCGTCGGCGACCCGCCGGACGCGGGGCCGGTCCAGGGCGGGCCCCTCCGGGTACTCCTCGGGACGGATGATGATGCGGTTGTCCGAGAACAGGTCGGCGTGGCCCTCCTCCTGTGACAGGTCGAACTGCCAGGCCTGCGTGAGGTCTCCGTCGAGGCCGGTGATGAGGGCGTGCGGTGCGGGAAGTCGCTGTTCGAGGACCAGGACGTGGCCGTGGTCGACGACAAGGCCGGTGATCCAGCCGTCGAAGTCCGCCGACGACGCGGTCTCGCCCGTGGCGGGGTCGATGCGGTGGAGGCTCCATTTGGTGCCCAGGCCCCGCTCCAGTTCAGTGGGCTCGGCACAGAGGAGTTGCCCGTCCAGGAGATCGTCCGCGCAGAAGACCCCGTCCATGGGACGGCGCCACCGTTCCTTGCCGGTAGCGGCGTCGAGACCGTGCAATTGGGTGCCGCCGCCCTGTTCCTCGCGCGTCACGACCGCCCAGGTCTCCCCGGCATCGATCGCGAGGGTGCTGTCCATGAAGCCGCTGAGGGACGTCTCGAACCTGCCCTCGCCCAGATCAGGGCGGAGGTCTGCGAGGTCCAGCGACCACACGGTGGGGACGTCGCCGGTGGGGCGCGGGGGCGGACTGTACGGATCTATGGGGTCGGTCGGAAGCTGCCCTGACGGGGTGCGGCTGGAGCCGGGGTCGCGGTCGCCCAGCCAGCTGATGACGTTCCAGCCGCCGACGAGCACGATGATCGAGAGGATCGTGACCGTGATCACGGGGCTCCAGAGCAGTAGTGTGCCGCGGGCCTTGCGCTGTGGGCGCCATGCCTGTCCGGGCCCGGGCTGCTGCGGTGGAGGCAGAGGCTGGGGCGGCCGTCCTGCCAGTGGTGCAGGAGGCTGTGGTGGCTGCTGCGGTGGTAGGGGTGGCTGTTTGCCGTCGAGGTTGTGCCAGCCGTCGGGACGCTGGAAGTCGACGCGGGGCCTGGCCCCGCGCCCACTGAACGGCCACCTCACTGCCATGCGACCCTCCTCCTCGTGCCTCCGCGAGGGTACCGGAGCAGCGGTTCGTGCTTCGGGCTGTCGTATCTTGGGGGCCATGAGTCAACACGCCGGCCGCCGCGGTTTCTATTTCGCGCCGCAGTGCGCAAAATGCGGCCTGACGACCGGAGTCTTCGAGGTGCTGGGACCCGGCGACATGCCGGAGCGCTGGGGATGCTGGGATGCCCGCTCGCAGCAACTGCACTCCCACCGGACGGACACCGACGGCTGGCGAATGATGCTGCAGGCCGGCGGGCTGGACAACGGCGTGGTGGGTGAGGCCATCGAGCTGGACGACGACAGTGCCGCTGAGCTGCACCGTCGATTGTCCGAGCGTGATGTCGAGGCTCTGGAGTCCGTGAGCGACGACCTCCTCGGCCACTGCGTGGAGTGTGGTGCGTTCTACTGCCACCTGCACTGGCGAGCGGGGAGTTGCCCGGAAGGACACCTGCGCGCGCAGGCCTGACCTCGGGCGAAAGGACCGGCGCCTAGTTGCTCAACGCGGCGCGGACCGTCTCCTGGAGTTCCCTCCAACTCACGGCGAACTTCTCCACGCCCTCGTCCTCCATTACCTGGAAGACGTCAGCGAGGTCCACCCCGGCGTCGGAAATCTCCCGGAGAACCCGGCGCCCCTCCTCCTCGGTGCCCTCCATGGGGCGACCGACGACGCCGTGGTCGGCGAAGGCCTCAAGGGTCTTCTCGGGCATGGTGTTGACCACGCCGCGGGCGACCAGTTCGCTGACGTACATCGTGTCCGGGTAGGACGGGTCCTTCGTGCTCGTGGACGCCCAGAGGGGCCGTTGCGGGTTGGCGCCCTTCGCCTTCAGCGCGGCGAACCTCTCGGAGCCGAAGACCTCCTCGTAGGCGCCGAGGGCGACCTGGGCGTTGGCGATGGCGGCCTTGCCCTTGAGCTCTTCGCGGCCCAGCTTCTCCAGCCGGGCGTCGATCTCGGCGTCGACCCTGGAGATGAAGTACGACGCGACGGAGTGGATCTTGCTGAGGTCGCGCCCGGCCGCGTCGGCGGTCTCGAGGCCGGTGAGGTAGGCGTCCATCACCTCGCGGTACCGGCCCTCGTCGAAGATGAGGGTCACGTTCACGGAGATGCCGCGCCCGATCGACTCAGCGATGGCCGGGACGCCCGCCCTGGTCGCCGGAATCTTGACGAGGAGGTTCTCGCGGGCCACGGTGTCGTAAAGCTCCTGGACCTGGGTGACGGTGGCGTCGGTGTGGTGGGCCAGGTCCGGGGAAACCTCGATGGAGACTCGGCCGTCGAAGCCGTCGCTGGAGGCGTAGATGTCGCGGAAGAGGTCTGCGGCGTCGCGGACGTCGGTGGTGGTGGCCAGACGGATGGCCTCGTCGACATCGGTGAGATCCGCGAGCTGTTCGGCGTACGCCTCGCCGTCGCTGAGGGCCTTGGCGAAGATGGTGGGGTTCGTGGTCACCCCGACGACGTGTTTCGTCGCGATGAGTTCGGCGAGGTTGCCCGTGGTGAGGCGGTCGCGCGAGAGGTCGTCGAGCCAGATGGAAACTCCGGCGTCTGTCAGGGACTTGAGACGGTCTGTCATGGGGAACCCTTCTCCTGGAGTGGTGACTCGAGCCTATGTCGCGCTGAGGTGCACCTGTCGAGGTGCGCCGGATTCGTTAGTCTGGCAACGACCGCAACGGTGCGGTCGAGAGCTGGAGGGTACGAACATGGCGGATGTGGTCGTGGTGGGGTCGGCGAACGTCGACCATGTCGTCGAGATCGACCACCGGCCCGACGGCGGGGAGACCATCCTCGGCTCAGACCTCGTGTTCACTCCGGGCGGCAAGGGCGCGAACCAGGCGGTCGCCGCAGCGCTGGTGGGCGGTCGGGTGGCGTTCCTCGGCTGCGTCGGCACGGACTCCACCGGTGACCTGCTGATCGGCTCGCTGGCAGGGGCCGGCGTCGAACTGGCTGGGATGTCGCGGGTGGAGGCGCCCACCGGGGTCGCCATCATCATGTTGACCCCGGACGGCGAGAACTCGATCATCGTGGCGCCCGGCGCCAACCGCTGGGTGACCCCGGAGTTTGTGGCCTCGCACGCGGACCTGCTGGCTGAGGCCACCGTCGTGGTGGCGCAGCTGGAGATCCCCATGGAATCGGTGGTGGAGGCGGTGTGGCACGCGCCGAACGCGCGCCTGGTCCTGAACGCCGCGCCGGCCCGGGAGTTGCCCGCCGAGCTGCTCGCCGAATGTGACCCTTTGGTGGTCAACGAGTCCGAGGCGGCGTTCCTCCTGGGCGTGGAACCCGACGACGGGGCCCAGCTCGCCCGGGGCCTGCTGGCCCGGGGCGCCCGGTCCGCGGTGGTGACGATGGGCGGTGCGGGGGCGTTCGTGGCCGAGGGGTCGTCGGAGCCCGTGCACATCGCGGCCGCCGTGGTAGAGGCGGTGGACACCACCGGCGCCGGCGACGCATTCGTCGGTGCGTTGGCGGTGCGGTTGGCGGAGGGGTCAGGCTTGGCCGAGGCGGCGTCGTTCGCTGCGCAGGTGGCGGGTGTCGCGGTGACGCGACGGGGGGCCCAGGCGTCTTATCCCCGGCGTGACGAGGTGCCGCCAACCGCGTAGTTGTGGGACCCCGCCGGTAGGGTGCTGGCGTGTGGAAATCAGCGGTGGGCGGCGTCGGCGCATTCCTGACGGTCAAGACGGTGTTCATCGCTGCCCTGGCCGCTGTGGTGGGCGCCTTCCCGCTCGCCCAATTGACGGCCGGTGACGCGGGGTGGTACCTGAGGATCGCCGGGGACGGGTACCCGGAGGCGGTCCCGGGCGGTTTCGCGTTCTTCCCGCTGCTGCCCGGGCTCACGAACATCCCGCTGGCCCTGGGGCTGCCGGGCGAGTGGGCTCTGCTGGCGGCAGCGTGGCTGGGCTCGGTAGTGGCGGTCATCGGGATCCAGCGGGTGGGCCATGAACTCGGCTCGGGCGCCGTCGGATTCTGGTTGGCGTTCTGCTGGGCCGTGGCGCCTCGGTCAGAGCTCCAGGCGATGGGTTTCGCCGAGGGCTGGGTGGCGGCTTTTGTGGCGTGGGGAATCTGGGCGATGCTGACCCGCCGATCCTTCCTCGCCGGGATCATGGGACTGCTCGCTGGGTTGACCCACGTGTCAGGCCTGCCGTACCTGGCGACGCTGTGGCTGTGGTGGCTGGCGGGCGTGGGCGGCAGCCGGCGGGAACGTGGCTGGCGGTCCAAGCTGCGCCTCGACAGGCTGGGCGCCGCCGTCCTGGGCTCGTTGGGGCTCGGGTTGTACTGGCTGTACGTCGGTTACCGCATGGGTGCCGCGAGCGGCTTCCCTGAGATGTTCGCGGCGCGCAATGGCGGGCTAGGGTCGCCTCTGGACGGGCTGGTGCGGGTGTGGGCCGTGCTCACGGGTCAGGCCGACGGCGTGACGTGGGCCGGTGCCGGAACGGATGCGATCGCTGTGGCCGTGGCGGTGGTGCTCGTGCTCGTGCTGATCTACATGAGGGAGCACTGGCTGGTGATCGTCCCGGCGGCGCTGGCAGTGGTGCTCGCGCTGATGCAGGGGCGGGTCGAGGGGATGGGGGCGCTGCTGCTGCCGTGGTTCGCGCTGTGGTTGCCACTGGCGCGGTTGTTCGCCCGGGTGTCGCCGTGGGTGATGGTTCCCGTCGCGCTTGCGCTCACCGTCGGCTCTGTCATGTGGGGGATCGATGGGGCGATGTACCGGTGGTCGCCGTAGGTTATCCACAGCTTCGCTTATAGGGAGGGGAAGTGACCCCCGGCGTTGTTTAGATGGGGCTCGGATTGTGGATCGGAGTTCTTCATGAGGCTGTGTGTGGCCGCCGTTGCCGGCGCTGCGTTGCTGGTTGGGTGTACGGCCGGGGCGGTGGAGTCGCCGGAGCCTGAAGACGAGCGGACGGTGGTGTCCGCTTCGCCGTCGATGTCGCCGAGTGTGAGTGTGTCGCCGAGTGCCAGCCCGAGTCCCTCGCCGACGACGTTTGAGTCGTACCCGGGTGAACTGCCGACGGAGGATGCGGAGTCGGCGGCCATCATCGCTGGTTGGCAGGAGTATCAGCGAGTCGTAGCGAAGTTCAGCGCGGATCCACTGGGGTTCTCTGATTTCACGGAAACGCAGAACGTGACCACGGGAAACGAGAAGGTGGTGGTACTAGACATGCTTGCGGGCTACCGCGAGGAGCAGTTGAAGGTCATTGGCCGATTCGCCTTTGATGACGTGGTGGTTTCCCCTGTCGAAGCAAATGCCGAGGGTCTACGCGAGGTCTCCCTCTCGTATTGCGTGGATCGCTCGAACATGCAAGTCCTTACCTACGACGGTGTAGCGCGGGACACGTCAGAACTCACTGCTACCTTCCCTGAAACCGCGACCTTGGTGGAGGGCGCTGACGCGGTCTGGCGGGTCTCCAAGATCCGAAATAGCCAGGATCGGGAATGTTGAGGACGATCTCGATCTCGCTGATCTGTTTGCTCCTCACTTTCGGAATCTCTGCGGCCCCAGCATCGGCAGAGCCGCAATGCACCAGGTCGGGAGTGCTGGGCCAGTGTCTGGAGTGGGAGGAGAGCCTCCCCGAAGTAGGGAGCGGCGAGGAACCCAACCCTGGTGCCAACGTCGCAGTACCGCCCGGTCAACCGCGCGTTTGCACCTGGCAGGGGAGCATCATCGATTGCGTTACCTCCCTGGGGTCCTGGAGCACGATCGCATCCTCGTGGTGTCGCCTCGCCCAACCGCAGCCCCCACCTTCGGATCCGGCGTGGGAGGGCAGAGCTGACGGAGCGATCTATCTCTGCACGCGTCCAGGAGGAGATCTGGTCCCAGATCCGCGCATGGTGTCCACGCGCTGGCTGCCCGCGCCGCCGGAGGCGGTACAGGTGGATCCCCGGGAGGTGGCGCTGCGCCTGTTGGCGCGGCTGGACCTCGAGGCCGTCGCCCTGGGGATGTTCCCGCGCGGCGATAACGATGTGCGCCTGAGCTTTGTGGGATGGCAGAACTGGATGTGGGCCGAGTCGCCGTCGGAGAAGCAGTGGGGGCCGATCACCTCGTCGGATTCGGTCAGCGGTGTGACGGTGACACTGCGGGCCGAGGTGGAGCGCGTCGACTGGGACATGGGCGACGGCACCACCGTGACATGCGGGAAGGGCACGCCGTGGTCGGCGGTTCAGACCCAGGGTGGAAAGAACGTGAAGTCGCCCGACTGCGGGCACATGTACGAGGAGATGGGGACCTACGAGGTGACGGCGACATCGCACTGGGCGGTCAGTTGGAGCGGCGCCGGCCGCTCGGGCATGTTGCCGTTCACGCTGTCGCGCAGTGCTGACTACCTCGTCGGGGAATACCAGGCCGTCAACACGAAACGCTGACCAGGTCTCGCGTCTCCGTGGCCCTCGGTTTGTCAGCCGGCGCGTGGGGCGGTGAATCAAGCGCTTTCAAGGTGACTTCAAGCCCATTTCGATTGTGTGTTGACATTGGTCTTCCGTTGGGCATAGCCTTCTCTCTGGATACGCAATTGAAAGGAGAGGTCCCATGTTGAAGTTCACTACCGCGCACCGCCTGCGCCGTGCCAACGGGGCTGCCTCCTTTGCGGGTTCCCAGAACGCCTGACGCGTTCACAACCCCTTCTGACACCCTCGTTTACTGAGGGTCTGCGGCGCGCCCGCGTCGTTGCGGGCCGTCAATACCCCCTTTGCTGATGATTATCGGCATGCCATTTTCCTGTGCATTCTGCGCGCCCAAAAGAGAAATGAAACCATCTGATGAACACGCTCCTAGCGGAACGAATACCCGTACTCACTGACCATCTACTCGAGCATTCTGAGCGTCGGCTGGGCCTAGCTGAACGCGTCGCGATGCGCATCGGCCTCTGGATGCTTCTCTGGAGCATCAGGTACGAGCGGAACGAGCGACACCATGACGAGCGACTCGTCAACCAGGAACACCTCGACCGTGAATCTCGCGAACAGCACTATGTATCACGCCTGGGCCTCAACCGCCCCTACTGAAGCCGACGGCACAGCTGTCGGAGAGCACCCGACCCCCGGGTGGACTGGAATCACACAGTTCGCCCGGGGCAACGGATGCTCAACCCACAATTCTCTATAGCCACCCGCGCTCAGCGTGAGAATCTGCACCGCGGATGGTGCTTGCTGGCCGGCGTACCGGGAGCGGTAGCGGCCCGGTTCAGGAGGCCGTGCGACGGAGTACCGCGAACCCGTCCCAGCCCTTGGTGCCCACGGTCTGAATGGCTGCCACGTCTAGCCTCGGGTCCGCGCCGGCAGTAGTCAGGGCAGCGCGGACGCCACGGGAGTCGTCGTCGTCCGGGTTGAGCACTTTGCCGCCCCGTGCGACGTTGTCGATCACGATCAGCGCGCCCGGGCGGGTGAGCGCAATCGAGCGCTCCAGATACGTGGGCAGCGACGCCTTGTCCGCGTCGATGAACACGAGATCGAACGGCTCGACCTGCAACTCGACCAATCTCTCCGACGAGCGCGCCGCAGGGCCGCACATGATGTCGACCCAGGCGCTGACCCCCGCTGCATCGAGGTTCCGACGGGCCACGTCGGCGTTGCTGCGCTCGAGTTCGAGGCTGACCACGCGGCCCGTGGGCCCCACGGCCCGCGCTAGCCAGATCGTCGAGTAGCCCGCCAGCGTGCCGAACTCCAGGACCCGCCTGGCGCCGGAGGCGGAGGCGAGGATATGGAGGAGGCGGCCCATGGACGGCGAGACCTCGATGCCTGGCCGCGTCACCTCGGTGGAGGTGCGGGCGGCGATGAGGGCGTCATCCTCGGCGGCGAGCGGCGCGATGAGCGCGTCGAAAGCCTCGGGCGTCGGGTTGTCGGCCATCCTGCGAGCGTAGTGCCCCCGCTGGCTCACGAAACGGGCGGGTTCTCGCTCAGGCTGCGGAGCTCGTCGGTCAGGTTGGCGCGGGCCTGGCTTTCCCAGAGGTCGCGGGCGAGTTCCGTGTGGAAGAGCGGGTCCTTGGCCAGGAGTTGGCGCAGCACCTGGGAGCGTCCCTGGCGCCAGGCGTCATCGTCGACATGGGCGTAATCGAGGCGCACGTCGCGGACGTAGACGTGGTAGCGGCCGGGGATCTGGCCGAGGATGCTGAGGTCGGCGTCAGAGAGAGTCGCCTCGCGCTCGTCGCCGGGGGAGTGCGTCGCGGTCATGCGGATGAGCCGGCCGGCCGCCGCGACGTCTGCCGCGCTGAGCAGGCCCGCGAGCGAATCCTCCGCCAGCTGGGCGGAGGCTTCCTCGTCCTGGCCGGGGACGCCGTCGTAGATCGCGTCGTGGAACCAGGCCGCGAGGATGACGACGGGGTCGGTGCAACCGAGGTCGCCGAGCGCCATCAGCACGTGGGCCAGATGGCGGACGTCGTGATAGTGGCGGTCCGGTTGCTGCCACCGGGCGAGTAACTCATCACGGAGGTCGTCGGGGAAGCCGAGGTAGCCCCACGAGCGGTGGGCGACTGCCAAGGCTTCTGCCCGCGTCGGCGACTTCTGCGGCTTGCGCACCCGCAGTCCGCTGGCGCTGAGCGCCCGGATGAGCTCCATCTCGCCGACGGGCTGAGCCCCCTGGGCGACCAGGTCGTCGTAGCGGGAGGCGGGGACGTCGTAGTGGTCGTGATCGAAGGCCCGGGGCGGGAGCCCCGCCGAGCGCGCGAAGGTGTGCAACTCCTCGAGGGAGGTGTCAGACACGAGGTGTGCGAAGACGGTGCCGTGGGCCGGCCAGCGCGGGGGATCGATCAGGACTGCCATCTGTCTAGTCTGCCTCTCGGTGCCGTTCCTGGGACAGGATCGGCGCTGTCCACACCGGGTTGGGTCACCGCCGTGCGGTCTACGCGGTGGTGGTGCGCAGGTCGAGGCCGAGATCCAGGACGCGGGCCGAGTGGGTCAGCGCGCCGATGGAGATGTAATCGACGCCCGTGGCGGCGACAGCGTGGGCTGATTCCAGGGTCAGGCCGCCGCTCGCCTCCGTCTTCACACCGGCCGGGCGGCAGATCTCCACGGCAGCGCGCATCGTGTCGGGGGCCATGTTGTCGAGGAGGACGAGTTCGGCGCCGACCTCCACTGCCGCGCGGACCTGCTCCAGCGTGTCGCACTCCACCTCGACGGAGATGCCGGGCGCGGCCCGCTGCACTGCGCGGAACGCCGCCTCCACCGAGCCGGCAGCGGCGACATGGTTGTCCTTGATCAGAGCGGCATCCCCGAGCGCCATCCGGTGGTTCACGCCGCCGCCGTCAACGACGGCGGCCTTCTGCAACGCCCGCAGGCCGGGCACCGTCTTGCGGGTGTCGCGGATCTGGGCTGCGGTGCCGGCGACGGCCTCGACCCAGCGGGAGGTCGCGGTGGCCACTCCGGACAACTGCCCCAGGAAGTTCAGGAGCGTGCGCTCGGCGGTGAGGAGGGTCTGGACCGGGCCGGAGATCCGCAGCACCACGTCGCCGGGTGCGACGTGGGTGCCGTCCGGCGCGACCACCTCGGCCGAGGCGCTGGAACCGACCCTGTCGGCCAGCGTCTTCAGGGCGGCGAGCGCGGCGTTGATGCCCGAGATGACGCCCGCCTCACGGCTGACGACCTCGGCGACACCCTGCGCTTCAGCGGGCACCGTGGTGAGGGTGGTGACGTCCGGGCCGTAGCGGAGGTCCTCGTCGAGGGCGATGTCGACGAGGCGCTGCAGTTCGGCCCGGGCTTCGGTGGTCGTCTCCTGCAGGGTGGTCATGCGGCGGTCCTTTCGACGGTGGGGAGGGGCTCGGCGCTGCAGCTGAGGGTGCCGTTGATGAGGGTGACGAGCAGGCGGCGCGCCTCGGCCTGCCCGGGGAAGTCGGCGCGGCGGTGTGCGCCCCGGGACTCCTGGCGCGCGAGGGCCGCCGTCGCAATCGCCATGGCGACCGTATGGAGGTTGGTGGCGGTGAGGGAACGGTCGGTCAGGGTGTCGGTGGACGGGGCCGCCCCGAGGTCGCTGAGCAGTGTGGTCAGGCCGTCGGCGGTGCGCGAGACGAAGGCGTGGCGCTGCACGGCGGCGCGGAGCGCGGGCGTCGACGAGGGGTCGATGAGGCACGGCTCGGTACTGACACCTACCCGCTCAGTCGCCACTCCGCTGCGCGAGGTGGGCTCGACCGGAGCGGCGGCCAGCAGCCGGCCCACGCGGTCGCCCATGACGAGGGCCTCAGTCAGCGAGTTGGACGCCAGGCGGTTCGCGCCGTGCAGGCCGGTGGCGGCGACCTCCCCGACGGCGAAGAGCCCCGCCACGCTGGTCTCGCCGTGGAGCGTGGCGGCGACGCCACCACACGAGTAGTGCGCCGCTGGATGAACGGGGATGGGTTCGGTCACGGGGTCGATGCCCCGCTCCCGGCAGAGCGCCAGGATGCCCGGGAAGTGGGTCTCCCACGTGGCGGTTCCGAACTGGGTGGCGTCGAGGAACGCGTGGGCCTCACCGGTGGCGGTGAGGTGCGCGACGATCGCAGCGGAGACCACGTCGCGCGGGGCCAGGTCCTGGAGCGGATGGACGCCCGCCATGATGCGGCGACCCGACGAGTCCACCAGGAACGCGCCCTCGCCCCGAACGGCCTCGCTGATCAGCATCCCGCGGGCGGTGGCCGCCTCGTCCGCGAGGACGGTGGGATGGAACTGGACGAACTCGATGTCGCGCACGGCCGCGCCGGCGCGCAGGGCCGCGGCCACGCCATCGCCCGTGGCCACAGTCGGGTTGGAGGTGACGGGCCACAGTTGGCCGATGCCGCCGGTGGCGAGCACGACGGCGTCGGCGCGAATGTCGAAGGGCTCATCACCGAGCGCGCGGATGCCGACGGCGCGGCCGTCCTCTGTCAGGATGTCGACGAGCCGGGTGTTCTCCAGGATGCGGACCGAACTGCCCTCCAGCGCGCGCGACAGCGCCGCCCAGAGGGCGCGCTCGATCTCGGCGCCGGTGGCGTCGCCGTCGGCGTGGATGATGCGCCGGTGGGAGTGGCCGCCCTCGAGGTGCAGGTCCAGTTCACCGTCTGGCGTGCGGTCGAACTTCGCGCCCAGTTCGATGAGCCGGGTGATGGAGCCGGGGGCGGAGGTGACCAGGTCGCGGACGACGGTCTCGTCGCAGAGGCCGACCCCGGCGGTGAGGGTGTCGGCGATGTGGGCCTCGAAGGAGTCGCCCGCGTTCCAGACCGCCGCGAGGCCGCCCTGGGCCCAGCCGGTGGCCGAATCGGTGACACCCGCCCGCGTGACCGCTATGGTGTCGACGCCCGCCGCGGCGAGGTGGAGCAGCGTGGACAGGCCGGCGGCGCCGGTGCCCACAACCACGACCCGCGCGCGCATCACTCGCCCGAGCCGGGGTTGCCGATCGCGATCATGCGCTCCACCGCCTGGCGGGCCTTGAGCGCGATCTCGGGCGCCACGTCGACCTCGTACGCCGCCGTGGTGGCCGGGTCGCCGAGGCAGGCCTCGAGCTTCTCCGGCGTGATCAACTTCATGTACGGGCACGACGCCTGGGCGTTCACGGGGCGGAAATCCGTCGTCGGGTTGGCCTTGCGGAGCTGGTGCAGCATCCCGATCTCCGTGGCCACGAGCACCTGGCTACGCGTTTCGTTGCGCGCCATGTCGAGCATGCCGCCCGTCGACAACACGTGCGTGCGGCCCTCCGCCAGTTCGCCGGATTCCGCGAGCCACAGGGCCGAGGTGGTGCAACCGCATTCCGGATGCACGTAGAGGCCCGCGTCGGGATTGCTGCGGACGGCGTCGATGAGGTTCGACGGGGAGATGTCGGCGTGCACGTGGCACTCGCCGAGCCATACCTGGATGTTCTTCCGGCCGGTGGCGCGGCGCACGTGGGCGCCCAGGAACTGATCCGGGAGGAACAGGATCTCGCGGTCCTCCGGGATGCTGCGCACGACCTCGACCGCGTTGGAGGACGTGCAGCAGATGTCCGTGAACGCCTTCACCTCCGCCGTCGTGTTGACGTAGGAGATGACGGCGGCGTCAGGGTGCTCGGCCTTCCAGGCGCGGAGCTGGCCGGCGTCGATGGTGTCGGCGAGCGAGCAGCCGGCGTTCTGGTCCGGGATCAGGACGCGCTTGGCGGGGGAGAGGATCTTCGCGGTCTCGGCCATGAAGTGCACCCCGGCGAACACGATGGTCTCGGCGTCGACGGTGGCGGCCAGCCGGCTGAGGGCGAGGGAGTCGCCGACGTGGTGCGCCACGTCCTGGATGATGCCGGACTGGTAGTTGTGCGCCAGGATCACCGCGTTGCGCTCGACGGCCAACGCGTGGACGCGGTCCTGCCACTGCGCGACTTCGTCTGCGGTCCACTGCTCCCAGGTGCGGTTCAGGGTGAGCGTCATGGCGGGTCTCCCTCCGTGGGTTTTCGTCTCTCAGGCGGAAACTTGCGTCACTGTAGCATGCGGCCATGACCAGCAGCCAAATCCGCGACTCCGCCGGGGTAGCCCTCTACCGCCACGAGGCAATCGGCGCGGTGCTGCAGGTGCGCGGCGGAGGCCCCGACGCGAGGCTGTGCGTGCTGACGGCGATCCGGGGCTCGGCGCCTTTCGCCGGCGCGCCCGCGCTGCCGTCGGGGCCGGTGGAGCCGGGCGAGACCCTGGAGGCATCGGTGCTGCGGCACCTGGCGGCGAAGGTCGATATCGCCGGGTTGGCGCACCTGGAGCAGTTGGGCACCAGTTCCGATCCCTCGCGGGACCCGGCGCAGCGCACCATCGGGACGAGCTACCTCGGGCTGGTGGCTGCGGGCGCCGAGCCGGAGCTACCGGAGAACGCCGCCTGGGTGGACGTCGACGGCGTGGGGGAGATGGCCTTCGACCACCGGTTCGTCGTGGCGCACGCCGTGCGTCGGCTGAGGGCCAAGTTGTCGTACACGAATATCGGTTTCGCGCTGATGCCGGAGGAGTTCACGATCGCAGAGCTGCGCTCCGTGTACGTGGCGGCGCTGGGTCACGACGTCGCGCCCACGAACCTGCAGCGGGTGCTGACGCGGCGTGGGCAACTGGAATCGACGGGCGAGCTGACCGTCTCAGGCGCGAAGGGCGGCCGGCCCGCGCGGGTGTTCCGCTTCGTTGACAGGGAACTGGTGGGGACCGACCCGTTCGCGGTGTTGCGCCCGGAGTGAGATCCACCTGTCAGGGCGGGCGGAGTCAGCCGACGACGTCGTAGAGGAGGCGGGCGAACTGGCCGTGCGCCTGCGCCGAGACCAGCCGGAGGCGGTCCGACTCCAGGCGCCGCGGCAGGAGCGGGGCGCCGCCGGTGAGGGCGACGGGGGCGACCGACAGCGCGATCTGGTCCAGCAGCCCGGCGTCGAGGAACTGACCGGCCAGGTCGCCGCCGCCGACCACCCAGATGGCGCCGTCGCCGGCCGCCTCACGGATTGCCCCGATGTGGTCGGTCACCGCACCGGAGATGAAGCGGACGTCCGCGCCCTCTGGCCGAGGCAGGTTGCGCGTGGTGAAGACGAAGGCGGGCCGCGACCCGTGGAAATCCTGCCACTTCTCGGGGTGGTTCAGGATGTCGTCGTGGTCGAGGACCCACTGGTAGGTGGTGGAACCCTCGACCAGGACGGTGGCGCCGTCCGGGAACAGGCCCTCGTCGGGGTGGTCGCCGCCGTCGACCGCAAAGAGCCAGTCCAGCGAATTGTGCTCGTCGGCGATCCAGCCGTTGATGCTGGTGGCGGTGTCGAAGAGGATCCTGCCCATGGCTCAGCCCGCGTGCATGGGTTCCGGATCCGAGAAGCGCTGCTCCGTGCCGGGCGTGCCGTCGTCGCGCACCCAGGCGACGGCGAGCTTGTCCTTGGTGCCGAAGCGCACGAGGTGGCGGCCCACGACCTGCTCCAGCCGCTCGATGGCCTCCGCGTCGGGGCCGAAGACCTGCAGGACCAGCGTGTCGGTCTCCGCGGTGAGTTCGGCGCGGCCCAGGTCGCCCAGTTGCACCCAGCCGGATTCGGTCTCCGCGGACCACTCGCCGCCTGCGCGGCGCCCCAGGTGGCCGACCAGTTGCTTCCCGTACCGGGCCGGGCGCTCCGTCGTGACGGACGCGACGCTGCTCATGCCTGCGGGTGCCGAGTTAGGTTCACCTAAGTTCATGCTCCCAGGCTAGCGTCAGACCGAAGCTCGTTCCACGAGTTCCATGTCGAGGACGACGCTGCGGGCCTTCTTGCCGTCGATCATCTCCATGGCCAACTGGGTGGCCAGCCTGCCCTGCAGGTTCATGGGCTGCCTGATGGTGGTCAGCGGTGGAGCGGTGGAAGCGGCCAGGCTGTGGTCGTCGAAGCCGATGACCGACACGTCGCCGGGGACGGACCGGCCGGCCAGGGAGAGCGCCCGGAGCGCGCCGGCGGCGATGCGGTCTGAGGCGGCGAGCACGCCGTCGATGGAAGGGTCGCGCTCCAGGAGCGTGCGCATGCTGTCGAAGCCGGAGGCCTCGTCCCAGCCTGTCCATACCGCGAGTTCCGGGTCGAAGACCCCGCTCATCGCGGCCCGGTATCCCAGCAGGCGGTCCACTGCCGCGGGGTTGTCCTGCGGGCCGTTGATGACGGCGACTCGACGGCGGCCACGGGCCATCATCCGGTCCCCGGCGAGCTGCGCGCCGGCCACGTCATCCGCGTAGACGCTCGCGAAGACCCCCAGGTAGGGGTGGCCCTCCACCTGGCCGCAGAGCACGACGGGGAGCGTGCCCTCCCGCAGCGCCTCGAGCATGTCGCCGCCGACATACGGCGAGATGGAGATCACGGCGTCCACCGCGCGGCGTTCGAAGTGGCGCAGGGCGCGCTTGTGCTCCGCGTCGGACCAGGCCTGCAGTAGCACCGGCATGGTGGAAGTCTCGGCCAGGCCTTCGGTGATCCCGCGCAGCACGGTGAGGAACGTCGGGTCGCTGAAGAACTCGTCGAGGGGCTCAGTGACAAGGATCGCGATGGTTTCCGAGCGGCCGACGGCTAGGGCCCGGCCCATCTTGTTCATCACGAATCCGGTCTCGCGCACCGCTTCGCGCACCCGCTCCTTGGTGGCGGCCGTGACCTGGGCGGAGTCGTTGAGGGCGCGTGAGGCCGTGGCCCGCGACACTCCGGCCACCCGGGCGACGTCGCCGATGGTGGCGCGTTTGATCGAGTCCAACTCCGGCCCCCTCCTGTCCTTCGGTGCAGCCTATTCTCGCACCAGTCTGGCCGACGGCGCGCCACGAAAAGAAACCGGTTTTATTTAGGGACCCCCGGGTGGCGCTCGCGTCCAGGTTATGTGTATTGTCTCAATGAAACCGGTTACATCGCAGGAGAGTGCCGGCTCTCGAGCAAAGGAGATCGAGTCCAATGACCGACGCACGTGACTGGGAGAACCCCTCCCTCACGGGGCGCAACAGGCTCCCGGCCCGCGCCTACTTCTTCGGCTACGCCACCGAAGAGGACGCCGCCACCCGAGACCGCACCCGTTCGCGCGGCTTCGTCAGCATGTCCGGCGACTGGCAGTTCCGGTTGTTCGACAACCCGCTGCGGATCCCCGCTGCCTTCACGTCCGCCCACCAGCCCGGGTGGGACACCGTCACCGTGCCCCACCTGTGGCAGCTCGACGGCTACGGCCACCTCCAGTACACCGATGAGGGCTACCCGTTCCCCATCGAGCAGCCCCGCGTGCCGGCCGACACCCCCACCGGCGCCTACCAGCGCGTCGTGCCGCTGAGCCGGCCCGCCGACGGTGAACAGGTCATCCTCAAGATGGATGGCGTCGAGTCCTACGCGGAGATCTACCTCAACGGCGACTTCGTGGGCATGACGAAGGGCTCCCGCCTCACCGCGGAGTTCGACATCACCGCCCACATCGTCGACGGCGACAACCTCTTCGCGATCAAGGTGCTGCAGTACTGCGACGCCACCTACATCGAGGATCAGGACATGTGGTGGGCCTCGGGCATCTTCCGCGACCTCTACCTCATCACCCGCCCGCAGGCGCGGCTGACGGACTTCTTCGTCCGCACCCGCAAGGCAGGCGACTCCGCAGAGGTCACCCTCACCGCAGAAGCCGACGGCGCCCGCAGCATCGAATGGACCATCGCCGACGGCGACACCACCGTCGCCAGCGCCACGCTCACCCCCGGCGACACCGTCACGCTCACCGTCGACGACGCGACCTTCTGGAACCCCGAGACGCCGTTCCTCTACGACATGACTCTCACCGTCATGGGCGACGCCGGCGTCAGCGAGCACGTCCCACACCGCCTCGGCCTCCGCGAGATCACCATCGACGACGGCCTCATGCACCTCAACGGCGCCTACTTCATGATGCACGGCGTCAACAGGCACGACCACGACCCGGAGAAGGGCCGCGCCATCTCGATGGGCCGCGCGCGCCGCGACCTGGAGCTCATGAAGCGCCACAACATCAACGCCGTGCGCACCGCGCACTACCCCAACGACCCGCGCTTCTACGAGATGTGCGACGAGATCGGCCTGATGCTGATCGCGGAGACCGACCTGGAGTCGCACGGCTTCGCCAACGTCGATGACCTGGCCAGGGTCACCGACGATCCCGCGTGGGAGGCGCCCTACGTGGACCGCATCGAGCGCCACGTGCTCGCGCAGCGCAACCACGCGTCGGTGCTCATCTGGAGCCTCGGCAACGAGTCCGAGTTCGGCTGCAACATCCGCGCGATGTACCACCGCGCCAAGGAGCTCGACCCGACCCGCCCCGTGCACTACGAGGAGGACCGCAACGGTGAGGTCGTCGACATCGTGTCGACGATGTACTCCCGCGTGCAGCAGATGAACGACTTCGGCGAGCACCCGCACCCGAAGCCGCGCATCAACTGCGAGTATGGCCACTCGATGGGCAACGGCCCGGGCGGCTTGTCCGAGTACCAGGAAGTGTTCAACACGTGGGATTCCATCCAGGGCCACTTCATCTGGGAATGGGCCGACCACGGCCTGCTCGATCGCAGCCGTAGCGGCGAAGCGGCGGGCGAGAACGCCTTCTACGCCTACGGCGGCGACTACGGCGACTACCCCAACAACAAGAACTTCTGTATCGACGGCCTCGTCTTCCCCTGGCAGCAGCCCAGCCCCGGCCTCACCGAGTACAAGCAGGTCATCTGCCCCGTCTTCGTGACCTGGAACGACGGCGTGCTCAGCGTGCGGAACCGCAGGTGGTTCACCGACCTCAGCGACATCGAGATCCGCGTCGAGACCACCGTCGACGGCGTGCCCGCCGCGCCCGTGACCCTCACGCCGCAACAGGTCGGCCCGGGCGAGACCTGGACCACCGAACTCGCGCTGAACCTCGGCGACGGCATCCCCGCGGCCGCGACGGCCCGCGTGTTCTCGACGCAGGCCCACACCTGGGCCGACGCCGGCCGCGAGCTCGGCGTCTACCAGCTTGCCGTCGTCGACGCCCTGGCCGCAGCGCCCACCGTGGCGCCACACCTGGAAACGGCGGAGGACGAGTTCACCCTCACGGTCACCACCGGCAGCGGCGAACTCGTGTTCGACACCGTCAACGGCGACCTCCTCTCCTGGCGCGCGGGCGGCCGCAGCCTGGTGGCCGCGCCGCTCCGCGTCGGGTTCTGGAAGCCGCTCATCGACAACCACCAGCAGGAGGCCGACGAGCACTGGACCCCCCAGCACATCGAGATCATGCAGAACTCGGCCCGCAACGTGACCTGGCGCCTTGACGGCGAGGCCGTCGTCGTCGAGCACGAGGTGCGGGTCGCCCCGCCGGTGCTGGACTTCGGCATGCAGTGCCGCGTCACCTGGCGCGTCGGGGCCGACGGTGTCGCCACCGTCGCGGTCAGCGGCGAGCCCTACGGCGACTACCGCGACATCATCCCGCGCATCGGCGTGAGCCTCGAGGTGCCGGGCGAACTGCAACAGGTGGCGTGGTTCGGACGCGGCCCGGGGGAGAACTACCCGGATTCGAAGGCCGCCAACACCATCGGCTTCTGGGAGAGCAGCGTCGACGCCATGGAGACGCCGTACGTCTACCCCCAGGACTACGGCAACCGGGGCGACGTGCGCTGGATGACCATCACCGACGGAGCAGGCAAGGGCCTCCACGTGAGCCGTCCCGCCGACCAGTCGCCGTTCCACTTCTCCGCGTGGAACCACACCTGCCTGGACATCGACGAGGCGCAGCACCGCACCGACCTGGTGCGCCGCGACAACGTCACGCTCAACCTCAACGACCAGGTGATGGGCCTCGGCTCCAACTCCTGGGGTTCCGAGGTGCTCGACGCCTACCGCACCCGCTTCGAGGCCTTCGGCTTCGAGTTCACCCTGCGACCCACCGAGGAGAACTGACATGCGACTCTTCACAGACCGGGCCACGATGCACGAGGTGATGGGCGGCCACAAGAAGTGGCGCCGCACCCTCCAGGCCCTGGAGAACGCGCCGTCGCTGCAGAGCGGGGTGGCCTATTCCATCGTCGACTCGCTCACCTACCGCAAGGACCGTACCGCCGGGTTCACCACCGATGAGCTCGTCGGGCGGCGCCGCTACCACGGTGTGGTCGCGGCGCTGGACGGCGATGTTGACGTCGCCGTCGCCGCCAAAGCGGACCTCGTCGAGGACGGCGCCTACTCAGATCTGACCGACCGCCAGCCGTTCCGCGGGGAAGCCGAGGTCGTCACCGTCCCGAAGAACGGGGTGCTCGTCGTCGACATCGACGAGGCGTTCCGCGTCCTTCCCACGCCCGACTCCGAAGCGGTGCTGCTGCACGTTTCGGTCGAGGGTGCCACCTTCCACAATAAATAGACCCTCAGGGAGAGAGTCACACCATGACCATTACCAACCGCGGGCGGATCGGCATGTTCGCCCTGCTCACCATGACGGTGGCGGCGGTGTTCAACATCCGCAACGTCATCAACAACAACGTGGCGATCGGGCTGGCGTCGGCACCGGCGTTCTTCTTCGCCACGCTGCTCTACTTCATTCCGTTCACCCTGGTCATCGCCGAATTCGTGGCGCTGAACAAGAACTCCGAATCCGGCGTGTACCAGTGGGTCAAGACGTCGATGGGCGGCCGCTGGGCCTACCTCACAGCGTTCACCTACTGGTTCGTGAACCTGTTCTACTTCGCGTCGCTCCTGCCGCTCATCCTCGTGTTCTCCTCCTACCTGTTCTACGGCGAGGAGAAGCAGCTGTCGCAGGTGTGGATCACCGTGCTGTCCATCATCATCTTCGCGATCGCCACCTTCGTGTCCACCAAGGGCGCCAAGTGGATCGGGTCGGTCACCTCGATCGGCGCCACGCTGGTGCTGGTGCTGACCGTCGCGTTCATCCTGCTCTCGGTCGCCTCGATCTTCGGTGGCGTGGAGCCGGCCACGGCCATCTCGGTGTCGAACATGGCGCCTGATCTGTCGACCTTCGCCATGGCGTGGGGCTTCTTCGGCACGCTGGCCTGGATCATCCAGGGAGTCGGCGGCGCTGAATCGTCGGCCGTGTTCCTCAACGACCTCCGCGGCGGCGTCAAGGCCTTCGTCCGCACCATCATCATCGCCGGGATCGCGATCGGTCTGCTGTACGCCGCCGCCTCGCTGCTGATGAACGTCTTCGTGCCCGTCGGCACGCTGGACTACTCCAACGGCCTGTTCGTCGTCATGGGGGCCGTGGGCGAGCACTTCGGCCTGTCGGCCGGCCTCGTCAACCGTGGCCTGGGCCTGATCCTGCTGGCCGCCACCCTGGGCTCGCTCCTGATGTGGACCTCCACCCCGGTGAAGATCTTCTTCTCGGAGATCCCGGCCGGCATCTTCGGCGGCAAGCTCGTCGAACTGAACGAAGAGGGCATCCCGTTCCGCGCCGCCTGGCTGCAGTTCGCCATCGTGGTGCCGATCCTCGTCATCCCGGCGCTCGGCTCCGGCAACATCAACGACCTGCTCGGCATCGTCATCAACATGACTGCGGCCACCGCGCTGCTGCCACCGCTGCTGATCCTGCTGGCCTACTGGGTGCTGCGCCGGAAGTACGACCATGTCACCCGCGACTTCCGCATGGGCCAGAAGGGCTTTGGCCTGGGCGTGGCCACCTTCCTGCTGGTCGTGTTCGCCTTCGTGTTCATCGCCGGCACCACCCCCACCGGCCAGCCCCTGTGGCTGACGCTGACCTACAACGTCGGCGGCGTCGTGGTGTTCCTCGGCCTGGCCATCATCTGGTACGAGCGCTACATCAAGCGCCTCAAGGCCACCGACCCGGCCGCCGCCGAAGCGGAGCTGGAGCCCACGGCCCAGCAGATGCTGCGCGGCGAGTACGTGTCACCGGCAGACCAGAGCGACGCCACGGTCGTCAGCTGACCTGACACGAAAAAGGGTCCGGGAGGTATCGCCTCCCGGACCCTTTTCGTGTTTCGTGCGTGAGGCGGTGGCCCCGAATCTGGATCTGGGGTCGTTGACCACCCCAGATCTAGATGTGGCGGCTGAGCCGCACCGCGAGGTCGACCGTCAGCGCCGCGGACCAGCCGAAGACGGTGGTGGCCCGCGGCGGCTTGGCCCCCGTGTCCGGGCGGAAGTACTCGTTGGGCCCGTGCTCCGCCACGAGTTCGAGCGTGGCGCGCTCGATGCGCTCCGCCTCGGCGTCGCGGCCGCGGGCGCGCAGCCCGGTGGCGACCAACCAGTTCGTGTTCACCCAGACGGGGCCGCGCCACATGCGGGTGGGGGAGAAATCCTCATCGCGGACGGCGACGGTGGGCAGCGGATGGGCGGTGGCGAACCGGTGCGGGTCGTTGATCGCCGCCAGCAGGCCGTCGAGCAGGCGCTCCGGCAGCCCGTCGACCAGCACGGGCATGAGGGAGACGATGGACTCTGAGGCGACGGGGTCGCCGTGCTCGCCGATGCTCGGGAAGAACGCCCGCCGCTCGTCCCACGTGCCGACCAGCGCCGCGACGGAGCGGTCGGCACGGGAGCGGCACCTCTCGGCTGCCGTGGCGTCGCCCCGCTCCTCCAACCAGCCCGCCAACAGGCGGTCCGCGAGGATCAGGTAGCTCGTGAGATCCGGGGACACCAGGATGGCGTCGTCGTCGAAGATCGGTGAGTCGTCCAGGCCCGACGAATAGGGATGCAGGTACGCCGGGTGCCCGGCGGGGGCGGACGTGGAGTACCACCAGTCCTGCGCGGCCAGCATGGTGGGGAGGAACTCGTCGATCACCTCGGGCCCGGCCTGCTCGGCCAGCAACGCCACCGCCAGCGCGGTGAGCGGCGGTTTCGTGAGCGGGACGCGGGCGTGCGCCAGGCTGGGGGAGCCCATGCGGCGGAGGTTCTCGAGGTCGCCGGGTGGCAGGTCGTCGGAGGAGGCGAGGATGCCGTCCTCGTGCACGACGTCGGGCAGCTGGCCGTCGTCGCAGGGGTAGGCCAACGCGATGCGGAGCTGCTCGGTGGCCAGCCCGATGTCGCCGTGGCGCAGTCCGATCGCCATGAAGTAGGCGTCCCACTGCCACAGGCCGACGTATCCGATCTTCGACGGCACGACGGCGCGGCTGAGCCCTTCAGGCGCGTCCAGCGTGAGGGTGTTGGCGCCCAGCACCCACCAGCAGAAGCGGGCGATGTCGCGCCACCGCTCGTCGACGGTGGGGCACTTCGCCATCCAGCGGGCGAGCTCACCTGCCACTTGGGACGGCCCGTCCTCAGGTGTTCGCGCGATCCGCAGCGTGGTCTCGGCGCGGTTGACCGCACCTTCCACCCGGAAGCCGGGCGGGAGTTCCACCACCACCTCGTCGGCGGCGGTGACGTAGAGGTGGGCCCCGCCCCGGAAGGTGATGCGCCAGGGGTCCACGAGTTCGACGTCTGCGGGGCTACCTTCGCCGTCGAGGACGCGGAGGCCGCTCACGGCGATGCTGTCGGCGAGCCCCCGCTCATAGGCCGCCCGGTACACGGTGAGCCCGTCGTCGGAGCGGCGCACGAAGAGCCTCGACCCGCGCACCGTGTACGGCACGTGGTCCAGGTCGAACCAGTGGGTGAGGTCGAGCCCCAGATCCTGCATGTGCTTCTCCTTGCTGGTTACGGTGCGATCTTCGCAGACCGCCCGTGGCCTCGCAGACAGTGGACTGTCTGCGAGGCCACGGCAGGTCTGCAACGTTCGCCGAATGTCTGCGACGTTCGCCGAATGTCTGCGACGTCAGCGGCCGCCGAGGCCGGAGGTGGCGAGCGACTCAATGATCTGGCGCTGCCCGATCACGAACGCGATCAGCATCGGCACGGTGGAGAACGCGGTGGCCGCCATCACCAGTCCGTAGTTCATGCCGCCGTACTGGCCCTGGAACTGCGACAGCAGCAGGGGCACGGTGAACAGCTCGGTGGAGTTCAGCAGCACCAGCGGCAGGAGGAAGTTGTTCCAGGCGTCCAGCGCGACGATGATCGCCAGCGCGCCCAGGCCCGGGCGGATGGCCGGCAGGATGACCGTCCAGTAGATGCGCCAGCGCGAGGCGCCGTCGATCATCGCGGCCTCCTCGAGCTCGACAGGGACCGACTGGATGAACTGGCGCGCGAGGAACACCCCGAACGGGTTGACCATGATGGCCGGGATGATCAGCGCGAGGTGCGAATCCACCCAGCCGAACTGCGCCATCAGGAAATAGAAGGGCACCAACGTGACCTGTTTGGGCACCATCTGCATCGCCAGGAACACCCAGAACAGAGTCGTGGAGCCCTTGAACGGGATCCGCGCGAAGCCGTAGGCGGCCATCGACGCGGTGAGGAGCGTGCCGAACACCACAAGGACGGTGATGTAGATCGAGTTCGCGTACGCGCGGCCGAACGGCAACGCGTTCCAGGCGTCGGCGAAGTTGGTCCAGACCCACGGGTCCGGGATCAGCGACAACGGGTCCTGCAGCAACTGCGGCAGGCCCTTGAACGAGGTCAGCAGCATCCAGATGAACGGCGCCACCATCAGGAGGGCGATCGCGAACACCAACGGGTGCTTGAGCCAGCCGAGCCAGACCCGTCGACGAGGGGTTGCCGGCGTCGGATCGGCGGTGGGGGCGGTGGCGGTGGGAACGGTGGAGGCGGTCATGGCTCAGCCCTCGTAGTGGACGAACTTCTTCTGGGCGCCGAACTGGATCGCGGTGATCACCAGGGTGAGGGCCAGAAGGACGATGGAGGCGGCGCTGGACAGGCCGAACTGCGACTTGGCGAAGCCCAGGTCGTAGATGTGGTAGACGATCGTGCGGGTGCCGTTGTCCGGGCCTGCGTTGTTGACCAGGACGAAGACGAGGTCGAACGTCTGCAGCGACGAGATGAAGGCCACGACCGATTGGTAGAAGACGATCGGGCTCAGCAGCGGCAACGTGATCTTGAAGAAGCGGGCCACGGGGCCGGCGCCGTCGATGGCGGCGGCTTCGAGGACCGACGGTGAGATGGACTGCAGGCCGGCCATGAAGATGACGATGTTGAGGCCCAGGGAGGACCAGACCGTCACGAGGCACACGGCCAGCAGGGCGAGCCAGGGGTGGCCCAGCCAGTCGATGGGCGCGATGCCGAACGTGCTGGTCAGGAAACCGCTGATCACACCGTCGGCGCGAAGGAGCTGCTGCCAGATGAGCGCGATGGCCACCGCACTGGTGACCACGGGCGCGAAGAACAGCACGAGGTAGAACGCGCGCCCCCTGATCTTGTTGAGCACGGTGGCCCCCACGATGGCCAGGAAGAGGCCGATCGGCACTGTGACCCCCGCGATGACCAGGGTGTTGATGATGGCGCGGCCCAGCAGCGGGCTGGTCAGCTGGTCCCGGAAGTTCTCGAACCCGATGAAATCGGGCATCCCGAAGCCGTTCCAGTCGGTGAAGGCGAGGAGGAAGGCCGCGGCGAACGGGATGAGGGTGAACAGGAGCATGCCCAGCGCCTGCGGCGCCACGAAGAACATCCCCCAGTACTTGTCCTTCTCCCGCCAGCCGCGCCGGGACGGGGCGGGCCCCGCCCCGGTCACAGCTGTGGAGGTCATGACGTGGTCTTCTCCTCGACCAGGGCGGCCACCTCGTTGAGCGCGGTCTGCGCGTCCTTCTTGCCCTCGTACAGCGGCTGCATGTATTCCACCGAGATCTGGTTGCTCAGGTCCGGGACGGCGGCCTCGGTGGCGAAGTTGGAGTAGCCCATGTCGCGCATGTCGAGCATGGTCTGGGCGTGCGCCGGGTAATCGCCGCTGAGGACGATGTCGTCGGCCCCGTTGATCGACGGGACGGCGTTGCCCTGGCCCTCGAGGCGCAGGCTCTGGCCCTCGGCGTCGAGGAAGGCGGAGAAGAAGGTGAGGGCTGCCTCCGGGTCGGCCGCCTTGGCGTTGATGGCGAGGTACGACGCGGCCACGCCGGTGGGAGCGGCCTTACCGTCGTGGGTGGGCCAGCGGACGATGTCGTAGAGGGCCTCCTCGACGCCCGCGCCGCGGATGGCGCCGATGGTGTAGCGGCCCGCGGCCAGGAAGCCCAGCTTGTGGGTGACCAGCAGGGTCTCGGAGCCGGCTCCTTCGGGCAGGAGGTCGGCGAGCTTCATCTCGCCGCTCTGGAAGCGCCGGGCGTAATTGTCCATCGCTTCGACCGACTTGGGGTCCTCGTGGGCGACGTAGTTGCCGTCGCCGTCGTAGACCTGGCCACCGTTGGTGGTCATGAAGCCGTCGTGGGTGGCCCAGTAGTTCCAGTACACGGCGCCGGTGAGGCCTGCCGCGGCGAGCTTGGCGGTCATGTCGAAGAAGGCCTCGTTGGTCCACTCGTCGTTCTCCGCCAGCGTGGCGGGGTCATCCGTGATGCCCGCGGCCTTGAGCGCCTCCTTGTCGTACCAGAGGGTGTCCGGGTTCACGTCGTTGGGCAGGGCGTAGAGCTTGCCGTCCCAGCGGGCGATGTCGAGGACGTTCTTGCTGAAGTCGCCCTCCTTGACGGAGGCGCCGTCGACGGGCATCAGGACGTCGTTGCGGATGACGGAGGCGACGCGGTCGTCGCCGATGTAGAACACGTCCGGCGCGGTGCCCGAGCTCAGCTGCGTCAACAGCTTGGAGTGGTACTCGGAGTACGACGGCGTGGGCTGGAACACCAACTCCATTTCCGGATGGTCGGCCTTGAACTGTTCCTGGAAGCGGTCGAAGCTCTTCAGGTCCTCGGGGGAGCCCCAGGTGGACCAGACGACTTTGCCGGCGCCCTTCTGGCCCCCGGTGCCGGAGCAGGCGGTGAGTGCGGGTCCTGCGACGGCGGTGGCGGCGAGGATCCCGGCGAAGCCGCCGAACTGGCGGCGCGTGAAGGTGGTCATGGGGTGCTCCTGTCTCGGGTCTGCGATGACCCTGTGTCAATGGCGGTGGTGTCCGGAACCGGTTCGGCCGGCTCCGGGGGACTGTGGGTGATGTGCTCGAGGAGCGCTGGATCGGTGGTGTCGGCTTGTCCTGCACGGAGCCCCACGAGGGTGGCGAGCAGGATGAGGGACCCGCCGACGATGAGGCGGGCCGTGAGGGTCTCGCCGCCGAGGGCGACGGCGAAGGCGGAGGCGAAGACCGGTTCGAACGTCATCATCAGCGCCACCCTGGTGGGCGTGATGTGGCGTTGGGCCCACGTCTGGAGGAGCATGGTGACGACGCCAGCGAAGAGGGCGGTGTAGAGGATCGCTCCCCACACCGTCGCGTCGGCCGGGATCCGGTACGCACCGGGCAGCCCGAGGAACGTGCAGGTCACGGCGATGCCGATGAGCTGCACCACGGTGAGGGAGAGTGTGTCCATCGTGCGCGACCAGCGGTCGAGCATCACGATGTGGAGCGCGTACAGGGTGGCCCCGACGAGGGTGAGGGACTCGCCGACCCCGCCCGAGCCGACCCCGGACAGGCTGAGCACCGCGAGGCCGAGCACTGCAATGCCGACCGCCACCCAGGTGATCCGGGTGAGGCGTGCCCTGAAGGCGATCCACAGGATGATGGGGGTCAGGACGACGTAGGTTCCGGTGATGAAGCCGGAGATCGATGCGTCGGTGTGCTGGAGCCCCACCGTCTGTACGATCTGCGCGAGGCCGTACAGGCCGCCCAGCGCGAGGCCGACCTGCCACTGCTGGGGGGTGAGCCTACGGAGTCGCGGCCAGAAGACGACCGCCGGGATGACGGCGCCGATCGAGAACCGCGCCGCGAGGAAGTCGATGGGGTCGATCCTGTCGACGGCATCCTTGATGATGAAGAAGGTCGAGCCCCAGATCGCGGTGACGACGAGGATGGCGAAGGTGGCCAGCGGCGCCCTGCGTCCTCGTGCTCTCACGGTTGTTCCTCCTCTAATGAAACCGGTTACATGTTAAAGCGACGATGGGGGTCGATGCAACCGGTTTCATTCTCGGATCGTCCCGGGCGCGGCCGGGGTAGGGGGACTCAGTGCTCGGAGGACGGGCGCAGCAGCGGGTACAGGATGGTCTCGCGGATGCCGACGCCGGTCAGCATCATGATCAGGCGGTCCACGCCCAGGCCGAGGCCGCCCATCGGCGGGACACCGTACTCGAGCGCCTCGATGAAGTCCTGGTCGTACTCCATGGCCTCATGGTCACCCGCGGCGGCCAGCTTCGACTGCGACATCAGCACATCGCGCTGGATGACCGGGTCCACCAGCTCGGTGTAGCCAGTGCCGCGTTCGACGCCGCCGATGATGAGGTCCCAGGCCTCGACCTTCCCGGCGTCGCTGCGGTGCCGGCGGGCCAGCGGCTGGGCGATCGAGGGGTAGTCGTAGACGAAGGTGGGCTGCAAGAGGCCGGGCTCGACGAGTTCGCCGAACAGCTCCATCACCATCTTGTCCGCGGCCCACGCCTTGTCGTACTCGACCTCGTTGGCGTCGGCGAACCTGTGCAGCACCTCCGCCGGGGTGTCCACCGTGATCTCCTCGCCCAGCCGCTCCGAGAGCGCGGGGAAGACCGACAGCCAGCTCCACTCGCCGTCGAGGTCGATGACGCCCTTCGGCGTCTCGAACTGCCGCGAGCCGACGGCGTCTGCGGAGGCCACGACGATGTCCTGGATGAGGCGGGCGATGGTGCGCTGGTCCCCCCACGCCTGGTACGCCTCGAGCATGGTGAACTCCGCCGAGTGCGTGGAGTCGATGCCCTCGTTGCGGAACACCCGGCCGATCTCGAACACCCTGTCCGCGCCGCCCACCATGGTGCGCTTCAGGTGGAGTTCCAGCGCGATGCGCATGGTCATGCGGATGTCGAACGCGTTGATGTGGGTCTCGAAGGGGCGCGCCGCGGCGCCGCCGTGGATGAGCTGCAGGATGGGGGTCTCGACCTCCATGTAACCCTGCCCGTAGAGGGTCTCCCGGATGGCCCGCGTGATGGCGGAGCGCTTGCGCACCATTTCGCGCGCCTCGTCGCGGACGATGAGGTCCACGTAGCGACGGCGGACCCGCGACTCCTCGGACAGGTCCTTGTGCATGACGGGCAGCGGGCGCAGCGACTTCGCGGCCATCCGCCACTCGCTGACCATGATTGACAACTCGCCGCGCTTCGAGACGATGACGCGGCCGGTGACCCAGACGAAGTCGCCGAGGTCCGCGGTGTGCTTCCACTCCGCGAGCGCCTCTTCGCCCACCTCTGCCAGCGACAGCATGATCTGGAGCCGCTCGCCGTTCTCCTCCGGCGTGAAGCCGTCCTGCAGCGTGGCGAACGCCAGCTTGCCGGTGTTGCGGATGAACACGACGCGGCCGCCGGTGGTCACGACGTCCTGGGTCTCCTCGCCGGCCTCCATGTGGCCCCACTGGGCGCGGATGTCACGCAGGGTGTGGCTTCGGGTCAGATCTGCGGGGTAGGCCTCGATCCCCTGTTCCAGCAGGCGGGCGCGCTTCTCCTTGCGGACGACGGTCTGCTCGGAGTCGGTGGGCTGCACGTCAGGGGTCTCAGTCACGCGCGTCATCCTACCGTCGCGGGTGCGGGACGCCACTTTCGCCGGGGGCCGCAGCTAGGCTGGCGGAATGAGCCAGCCCCCGCAAGGCCACGGACAGCCGCAGATGCCTGCTCCGCTCCCATCAGGCGAGCCCACCCGCGCCCTACCCCGCGTCGTGCCCGGCCCCCGTCCCCGCCCGGTGAGCCCGCAGCCTGTCGTGCCCGCCTCCGGAAGCGCGGTGCCGGTGCCGCCGGAGCCGATTTCGCCGGTGGCGCAGCGGGACACAGACCCGCGGCGGCCGCGTTTCGTCACCTATGACCTGCCGCTGTCCACCACGGATTCGCTACCGGGGCGGGAGATCGCGGCGAGCCTCGGGATTGTCATCGGCATCGCCACCCGCCCGCGGGACCTGGCGCACAACCCTGAGATGGCCTTCATCAACACCTCCGCGCGGCAGGATGCCATCGGCGCCCTGGTGCAACAGGCGCAGGAGGCCGGGGCGGACGCGGTGGTGGGAGTGCATTTCGACGGCGGCAAGATCAGCGACACCGTGAGCGAGTTGGCTGCCTACGGCACCGCGGTGCGGCTGCGTCAGGAGTAAAGGGGTCAGGCCCACACGACGGCGACACCGTCGGCACGGGCCTCGAAGACCACCTGCGACAGGTCTGTCACGTGCCAGTCAGCGCCGAGTTCGTCCTCGGTGTGGTGCGTCAGCACGCCCAGCACGGAGCAACCGGCCCCACGGCCACCCACGACACCCGCGGGGGCGTCCTCCACCACGAGGCAACGCTCAGCCGGGAACCCCAGGCGACGGGCGGCCAGTTCGAACGACTCCGGCGCCGGCTTGCCCAACACCACCTCGTCACGCGTCACCACCACCGACGGACGGGGCAGCGCGGTGGCGACCATGCGGGAATCAAGCAAGGGCGCCGAACAGGACGTGGCGATGGCGGCCCGCTCGGCGGGCACTGACTGCAGCGCCTCGAGGGCGCCGGGCAGGGCGATCACATCAGCGACGTCCTCGATCTCCAGTTCCTCGATGCGGGCGTGCGCCTCGTCGAACCTGTCGGCGGGAAGGAGGGCGCGCACCATGACGTCGCTGGGGAGGCCGGTGAAGTGGCTGTGGTGACGGGGTTCCACGCCGAACTCCGTGGCCCACGTGGCGGCGGCGCGCACGATGGCCGCGGTGGAATCTGCGAGGGTGCCGTCGAAATCGAAGATGACGGCGTCGAAGACGCCGAGGGTGCGGGTCACTTCCAGAGCGTCATGCCGGAGAAGCCGACCACGATCAGGATGAGCCCGATGGCGACGTTCCAGTCACCGATGGAGCGCATGAAGCCGATGTCCTGGCCCGCGAGGTTGTAGACAACCATCCACGCGACGCCCAGGAGCCCGATGGGGATGAACACACCCGGCACCCAGTTGCGCCCGCCGGGGGCGAGACGCGCGGTTTCGGCGCGCTGCTCAGCGAGTTCAGACAGGCGCTTGCGCTTCTGCTTGTCAGCAGCCTGCTTGCGAACCTTGGATTCCGCCACGATGTCTCCTTCTAAGATCTCGCCTAGCCTAATTGACGCCGGCGACAATGCCCACATCTGCGCGCCCATGATGGACGACGGGGGGCTCGGGCCCTCGTCGATGCCCCCGCGCCACGTACTCTGGGCCCATGGAACTGTGGCCGGTGCTGAGGGAGCGGGTCTCCGCCGTGCGCACCGTCATGGCGCGCAACCAGCTGCGTTCCCGGTCGCCGCGGGGCCGCACCACCACCATCCTGGTGTGTGTCATCGCCGGCCTGATGATGACCGTGGCAGCCATCGCCGCGCGCGGCACGGACCTGCGCAGCGACCGCACCGCCGACATGCGCGACCTGATCATCAGCCAGAGCCGGCGCACCGAGGAGCTGCGCACGCAGGTCGACGCCCTCCAGGCCGAGGTGAACGAGCTCACCAGCCGGCAGGGTTCGGGTGACTTCACCTCGGAGCTGGTCTTCGCGGAACGCGAGGCCAGCATGGTCGCCGTCACGGGACCCGGCATCCGGGTCACGCTCACGGACGCCCCGTCCGACGTGCGGCCCCCCGGCGTGGGCGACGATGCGCTCGTCGTGCACCAGCAGGACATCCAGGCCGTGGTCAACGCGCTCTGGGCAGGTGGCGCCGAGGCGATGGCCATCCAAGGGCAGCGGGTGATCGCGACCACGGGCATCAAGTGTGTGGGTAACACCGTCGTGCTGCATGGCATCCCCTATGCCCCGCCGTACGTGATCGAGGCCATCGGCGACCGCACCCAGATGCAGGCCGCGCTCGACGAGTCTCCCGCGGTGACGGTCTACCGGCAGTACGTGCAGGCCTACCGGCTGGGCTACTCCGTGGAGGGCGTGGGCACGCTGGAACTGCCGTCGTTCAGCGGGTCCACGGGCGTGCGGTTCGCCCGCCCGAACTGATGGCACAGCGAACGGCGCGGGCCGCGGCCACCGCCACGGCCCGCGCCGACTCGCAGGGGGTCAGCTGCAGGCCGGCATGCTCACCGATGTCCAACTGGCGGTCTGGCTCGGCTTCGCCGTCGCCGCCACAGACAGGGAGCCGGCGGCCCGAGACGGCTGCCCCTCCAGCGTGACCCTGGTCGTCTGACCGGCTGCCAACGTCACGTTCCGGACCCCGGAGACCGACGAGAGCCGCACTGCCTGCCGCTCGTCCGTCGGGTTCGACACCTCGACGACGACACCGGATTCGCAGTTCGCCGACACAACCGAGGCATCCATCGGCTGTGCGCCGGTGTGGACGCTGGGGGTGAGGGGAGTGGCGACCACGGAGACGAATCGTGCCGTCCCGCCCTCGCTCACCAGCGACAGGCCGAGTGATCCCGGATCAGGGAAGACCTGGCTGGTGATCGTCCGGAGGCCACCCTCGGTGAACGCCTCGACCGATGCGCGGTCGACGTAGACCGTGAACGTCACGGTGCCGTCCGGGTTGACCAAGGGTGCCGAGTCGATGGCGGCGAACTGCGGGTGGAAGCCCGTGGCGCCGGAGCGGGTCCGGTCCACCACCAGCCGGCTGGTCTTCGCGTCGATGCCCACCAACGTGCCTTCACCGCCGTCGGTCCCGAAGGCGGCGTCGGTGCGCACGGCGACACCTGCGAAAGAGGCATCCCGCGGCTCGACGGTCACGTCGAGCTTGAACGCATCCGATGCCCACGGCAGCGCGACGACCGAATCGTCCACCGCGACGTTCGTGCGCCGCAACCGCTCAGCCGGCACCTCGAGCGAGGACGCCTCGCGCACCGGTACCTGACGCAGCGCGTAGGAACCGTCGACGAGCTCGAGCGTGACCTCGCGCGGCAGCGTGTTGGCGCTGCGCCACGGGGCGGTCGGGATGGCGTTGGCGTAGCGCCAGTCGTTCATCCACCCGATCATGATGCGGCGGCCGTCCTGGACGTTGGCGAAGGAGATGGCCGCGTAGTGGTCCGGGCCCCAGTCGAGCCAGTCATAGGTCTCGACGCGGCGGGGCTGCGGGGCATCGGAGGCGACAATGTCGTCGACCAGGATGTGGCCCCAGCCGAACCGGTTGTTGTCCACGATCAGGATCTCGGCCTCCTGCCCGGCGAACTCGGCGACGTCCCACGCCACCCAGTCGAGCTGCTCCGAGTCGCGCCCGGTCGCGCTGCGCACGACCTCGCCGTCGACCACGAGGTTGACGGTGGTCTCGGAGGAACGGGGCACGGCCGGCTCATCGCCGATGACCACGTGATCGAACGTCAGGTGGCCCCAGCCGCCGCCGACCTCGTCGACGATGCGCAACGCGGCGTCGCGGCCGCGGAACTCCGCGATGTCCCAGCTGCTCCACTGCAGCGCGCCGGCGTCCTGGCCTCCCGCGGTGCGCACCACCTCGCCGTCGACGATGAGCTGCACGGCCAGGCCCGGCCGCTCGCGACCGCCGCCGACCAGGAAGGAGAGGTGGTCGCCGTCGATCGGGAACGACGGCGAGGTCAGGGTGCCGATGTTGTCGTCGCCCTTGGGCCCGCCCTCCCACGTGTTGATGCGGGCGTCGCCGAGGTAGTAGTCACCGCCGGCATAGGCCGGGCTGTCGGTGGCCGCGAGGTCGCCGGTGCCCACCCAGCCCAGGTCGGCCAGGCTGCCGCCGTCGCGAAGACCTTCGAAGCCGTTCCAGAGCACCGTGCCCGCGGGGGGCTCATTGCCGAGCTGGCCGCCGTCGACGCGCGGGTGGTTGCCGCCGCCCACCAGCAGGTTGAGCCAGGGTTCCTCGACCCTGAACGGCGCTGAGGTCATCGTGCCGACCGGCCAGTCCCAGCCGACGAAGCTGTTGACCAGCCGCTCGCCTCGGTGCCCGTTGATGGCCTGCTGGTCCCGCCAGGCGCCGGGCTGGGGGCCGTCGCCGAAGGGGCCGTTGAACTCGTTGCCGGGGTCGTTGGCGACGGTCCATCCGGAATCCGCCCACGTCCCGAATTCGAAGTCCTCGATGACGGTGCCGGGCACGACCTCGTCACCCTGGACGACGTTCTCGGCGGTGTAGGTCACGCCGTCGAAGTCGCCGACGAAGTACTGGGCTCCCGAACCGCCCGCAGGGGATCCGGGGTTGAGGTTGACCACCATGACCCACTTGGTCTCGTCGCTGCCGTCGACCGTCAGCGGGAATAGGTCGGGCACCTCCCAGATGCCGCCCGTGGCGTTGGCGGGGCCGAAGGTGGAGAGGTAGGTCCACTCGAGCAGGTCGTCGGAGCGGTAGAGCACCACCTGGTGATCGAGCGCCTCGACGGTGACCATGACCCAGTACGACTCGCCGGTCTCCGGCGATGTGTAGCGGCTCACCTTCGGGTCGCGGAAGTTCTGCGAGCCCCGGTCCAGCACGGGGTTGCCCGCGTACTTCTCCCAGGTGTAACCGCCGTCGAGCGAGTAGGCCACAGACTGTGCCTGGATACCCGCCAGCGTGGGGTGCGCGCCGGTGTAGGCGCTGGTGTAGTGCGCCACCAGCGGCGGGTTGTCGGCGGTGCCGAGGCCGCTGGTGTTCTCCGTGTCGACCACGATGGAGCCGGAGAAGATGTCCTCGACCGGCTGCCCCTGGCTGTTGAACGTCTGGGCGATGGCCAGCGGCTGCTCGCTCCAGTGCAGGAGGTCCGGGCTGGTCGCGTGGCCCCACGACATGTTGCCCCACGTGTCCGCGGAGGGGTTGTGCTGGTAGTAGAGGTGCCAGACGCCGTCGTGGTGGACGAGCCCGTTCGGGTCGTTCATCCAGTTGCGTTCCGGCGTGTAGTGATAGGCCGGGCGATAGGGCTCGTGCCCGGCCGTGTCGTCGGCTGCAGCAGGGAGCCCGACGGCGGCGCCGAGAGCCACCGTGAGGGCGATTCCTGCCCTGGTCAGTCGTTTCATTGGTTGTTTCCCTTCTGGTGACAACGTTGTCATGGCAGAGGGTAACAAAGGTGGGGGTCACCTTGATCATTAGTTCGCCGTTCATGAGATTTGACGGCAAAATGACTCGCATGTTCCCCAACTCCTCCCGCCCCACGATGCGTGACGTCGCCCACGCATCAGGGGTGGCCATCAAGACCGTCTCCCGCGTCATGAACGGCGAGCCGAACGTTGCGTCCGCCACAGCGGAGCGTGTGCTGCGCGCGGCTGACGAGATGGGCTACGTCATGCACCAGCAGGCCTCGGACCTGCGTCGCCGCGACGGGGGCGTGGGAGCGATCGGGCTGCTGCTGTCGAGTGTCGGCAACGCCTTCGACTCGAGGCTGCACCGCGCGGTGGAGCGACTCGCCAACGACAACGCGATGATGACGCTGGCGGCCAGTACCGAGGACGACCCGGACGTCGAACTCGCGCGCCTCCGCGGTTTCGTGGCGCGTCGGCTCGACGGGCTGATCGTGCTCACCGTGCGCGAGGACCATTCGCTCCTGGCCCGTGAACTCGAGCGCGGCTGGCCCGTCGTGTTCGCGGACCGCCCTGCTCCCGACGTCGACTGTGACTCCGTGACCTCCGACAACGCCGGTGGCGTCCGCGCGGCCGTCCGGCACGTGCGCAGATACGGGCACACCAGGATCGCCTTCCTGTCCAACCTGCAGGTGATCAGCACCTCGAGGGAACGCACCGCCTGCTTCCGCGACGCCACCAGCGACCTCCCTGACTGCACGGTGACCACCGACCTGGCGGACGAGGCGGCCGTGATCGCCGCCATCGAGCGGCTCATGGGCTCCGGAGCGGCCCCGACGGCCATCCTGTCCGGCCGCAATGACATCACGATCGCCACCGTCAGGGCGCTGCAGCGGCTGGGGCTCGAGCGCTCCGTCGCGCTGGTGGGCTTCGACGACATCCCGATGGCGGATCTGGTGCGGCCCGGCATCACGGTCATCGCTCAGGACCCGGACGCCCTGGGAGAGTTGGCGGCCACCCGGCTGATCGCCCGCATCCGGGGAGAGAACCTGCGCCCTGAGCAGGTGGTCGTGCCGACACGCCTGATCGTGCGAGGCTCGGGCGAGATCACAGCCGGGCGTTCCTGAGCGGGCGCTCCCGGGTGGAGCCGTCGGCTCAGAAGCCCGTCGCGGGCTTGGTGTGGCGCGTGGCGCCGGTGATGGCCGAGAGCACGTTCTCGTAGGTGGCCTCGTCCACTGCGAACGAGCCGTTGTTGCGGCCGTGGCGCAGCACCTCGATGCGGTCCGCCACCGAGCGCACGTCTGCCAGGTTGTGGCTGATGAGGATGACGCCGAGGTTCAGCTCGCGGAGTCGCTCCACGTGGCTCAGCACCTCTGCCGTCTGGCCCACCGACAGCGACGCCGTGGGCTCGTCCAGGATCACCAGCCGCGGGTCTGTCACCAGTGTGCGCGCAATCGCCACGCACTGCCGTTGGCCGGCCGACAGTTGGTGGAGGGGGACGCTCAGGTCTGGGATGCGGCTGTTGAGCTGGTCCAGGTACTGGCGCGCGAGGAGTTCCATGCGTGACTCGTCCAGCAACCCGTCGCTGCGGGTCAGCTCGCGGCCGAGGAAGATGTTCGACGGCACGTCCAGGCTCTCCACCAGCGCGAACTCCTGGAACACCGTCGCGATGCCGAGCGCGATGGCTGCCTTGGCCGATGTGATGGCCACCGGTTGGCCTGCGAGCCGGACCTGCCCCGCGTCGGGCTGGTAGACGCCCGCGACGATGCGGGCGAGTGTGGACTTGCCGGCCGCGTTGTCGCCCACGAGGCCGACCACCTCGCCCGCGCGGACCGTGAGGTCCACGTCGACCAACGCCTGCACGCCGCCGAAGGACTTGTGCACGGATCTGAGCTCCAACAGCGGTTCAGTCACGTTGCTCCCCTCCCGAGGATGTTTCCAGCACAGACGTCAAGGACATCATGTCGAAGACGCGGGCGACGACGCCGAGGGTTTCCGCTTCCTGCCCGAGCTGGCCCGGCACCAGGAGTGAGCCCGCGTCGGTGAGGAGCGGTCTGGCGCCCAGTGCGTCGAGCATGGGCCCCAGGAGCGCGTCGCCCGCCTGGGCCAAGGGCCCGCCCACTGCGATGCGGTCCGGCCCGACGGCGGTGGCGAGGTCTGCGAGCGCGGCACCGATCGCAGCCCCCGCGTCGGCGACGACCTGCCGGCAGCCCCTGTCGCCCGAGTTCGCCGCCGCCACGATGTCGCGCAGCGACAGGGAGCCGTGGCTGATCCGGACCAGCTCGCGCAGGGCCTCGATCGACACGACGGTGTTCAGGCAGCCTCGGGCACCGCAACGGCAAATGGCCCCGTCCGGAGCGACCCGAACGTGGCCGAGCCCCGCCGCGGGAGCCGAACCGGGGCGCAGCACGGCGCCACCGAGCACGATCGCGGAATCCGTCACCTCACCCACGCGCACGTACACGCCGCACGCCGCGCCGCGCAAGGCCCCGATGCGGGCCTCGGCGAGGGCGGCGGCGTCGGTCTCACGTTCGACCAGGACGGGGCGGTGCAGTCGCCGCTCGATGATGTCGGCGACGTCGACGTCGTCCCACGTCGGCAGCCCGACGACGGCGCCGCCGCGGTTGGCGGACGGCATCGCGACACCGATCCCCACCAGGTCTCCCAGCGCGAGCCCGCGTTGATCGGCGAGTTCCGCGGCCAACATCGCGGCGCGGTCCAGGGTGGTGTCGAAGCGATGCTCTGGCGGCAGCGGCAGATGCTGCCGGGCCACCTGGGCGTAGCTGGCGTCGACCAGCGACATCTCGAGCGCGCGGGGCCGGATGTGGATGCCCAGAGCGAGGGAGGTGACGCGCGCCAGCGTGACGAGCTGGGCGCGGCGTCCGGAGCGCGTCGTCGCTGACGTCTCGACGGCGCCGGCCGCGAGCAGCTGCTTCACGATGTTGGAGACGGTGGCAGGGGAGAGGCCCGTGGCGGCGGCGAGTTCGACCTGGGTGAGCTGGCCGTAGAGCTTCACCGCCTCGAGGATGCGGGCGCTGTTCGCCTCGCGTAGCGAGGCTTGTGAGCCGGGCGCTCCGCTGCTTTCCCTCATGCGGCAACCCTACCAGCGAGCATTAAGGCTTGAACTCAAGATCTGGCGAGGTTGGTGACGTTGGCGGCGAGACACGGCCGGTCTCGCGGGTCGACGCGGAAGGAAGCCCTAGTCAGGACAGGTGTGTGCGCATCCCTCGAGGCCGCCCGCGATGCCGCCGCCGGCCGATGAGTATCACGAAACGGTAACGGTTGAGTTCAAGACTTGACGACAAGGTTGGAGGCTCGTACATTTATGACATCGTTGACATAGAGGACAGCGACAGTCGAAGGAGACGTAGATGACTGCTGGGCAACTGCTGCTCGACATGCGCCACATCACGAAGGTGTTCCCTGGCGTGAAGGCGCTCGACGACGTCACCATGTCCGTGCGCCGCGCCGACATCCACGCCATCTGCGGGGAGAACGGCGCGGGGAAGTCCACCCTCATGAAGGTGCTGTCCGGGGTCTACCCGCACGGCACGTACGAGGGCGAGATCCTGCTCGAGGGTGAGGAGATGCACTTCACCGGCATCAAGTCCTCCGAGGAACACGGCGTCGTGATCATCCACCAGGAGCTGGCACTCATCCCGGAGCTGTCCATCACCGAGAACATCTTCCTCGGCTCAGAGGTGATGCGAGGAGGACTGATCGACTGGGAGGCGGCCCGCACGCAGGCGGTGGACCTCCTGGCGCGCGTCGGCCTCGACATCAGCCCCGACACCCAGGTCAAGACCCTCGGCGTCGGCCAGCAGCAGCTCGTCGAGATCGCCAAGGCCCTGTCCAAGAACGTCCGGGTCCTCATCCTCGACGAGCCCACCTCGGCCCTCAACGAGGACGACTCCGCGCACCTCCTGGACCTCATGCGCGGGCTCAAAGCCCGCGGCATCACCTGCCTGATGATCTCCCACAAGCTCAACGAGATCGCCGCGGTCGCCGACGCCGTCACCGTCATCCGGGACGGCCGCACCGTCGAGACCTACGACGTGGTGGCCGGCCAGGTCGACGAGGACCGCATCATCCGCGCCATGGTGGGTCGCTCGCTCGAGAACCGCTACCCGCACCGGACCCCGAAGATCGATGAGACCCTCGCGGAGGTCCGCGGTTGGAACGTCGAACACCCCAACGTCCCCGGCCGCTTCGTCGTCAAGGACGCCAACTTCACGGTGGCCCGTGGCGAGGTGGTGGGCTTCGCCGGCCTCATGGGCGCCGGGCGTACCGAGCTGGCTCGCAGCATCTTCGGCCACTCCTACGGCACCTACCGCTCCGGCGAGCTGCTCATCGGGGGCAAGCCGGTGTACGCCAACACCGTCCAGAAGGCCATCGCCGCCGGCATCGCCTACGTCACGGAGGACCGCAAGAACCTGGGTCTCAACCTCATCGACGACATCAAGGCCACCGTCGTCTCGGCCAACCTCAACGGCATCGTGCGACGGTTCCTGCTGCAGCCGCGCCTCGAGGCCGAGGTGGCTGAACGGTACCGGCGCGAGCTGCGGATCAAGAGCTCTTCGGTCGACGTCGGCGTGGCCACGCTCTCGGGCGGCAACCAGCAGAAGGTGGTGCTCAGCAAGTGGATGTACTCCTCACCCGAGCTGCTCATCCTCGACGAACCGACGCGGGGCATCGACGTCGGCGCCAAGTACGAGATCTACAAACTCATCCACCAACTCGCCGATGAAGGCAAGGGCGTGATCGTCATCTCCTCTGAGCTGCCCGAGCTGCTCGGCATCTGCGACCGGATCTACACGATCTGCGAAGGCCGGATCACCGGCGACCTCCCGGCGTCCGAGGCGGATCAGGAAACCCTGATGCGCCGGATGACCACCACGTCCACCGCGCCGGCGGCCCCGGCTCTCTCCGCCTGACGGCGCAGTCACCATGGAAGATCGAACCATCATGAAAGCTCTCAAGCAGGTCTTTGGAGGCAAGCTCCAGCAGTACACGATGGCGTTGGCGCTGATCGCGCTCGTCGTCGTCTTCAACGTCATCTCCGGCGGCCGGATGCTGACGTCGTCCAACTTCCAGAACCTCATCTCGGGCAACGCCTACGTGCTGATCCTGGCCATCGGCATGGTCATGGTCATCGTCATCGGGCAGATCGACCTGTCGGTCGGCTCGGTGGCCGGCTTCGTCGGGATGAGCGTGGCCATCTCCATCGCCCAGTACGGCTTCCCCTGGTGGGCGGGCCTCCTGCTCGGCCTCGTCCTCGGGGTGCTCGTGGGCATGTGGCACGGCTTCTGGCTGGCCAAGATGGGCATCCCCGGGTTCATCACCACCTTGGCGGGCATGATGATCTTCCGCGGTCTGGTGATCTGGATGTCGCACTCCATCTCCGTGCCCGTGCCCACGCAGTTCTCCTACCTCGGCGCCGGCTACCTGCCCGAGTGGGGGCCCGCCTGGACCGGTCTGAACAACTCGACGCTGCTGCTCGGGCTCCTCGCGCTCGCCTGGTTCGCGTACAGCGAGATCACCCGACGTCGCCAGGCCAAGGCCCGCGGCTCCGAGATCCCGCTGTGGGTCACCGGCACCCGCGTGGTGCTGATCGCAGCCGTCATCGGCTACGTCACGTGGCTGTTCGGCAGCGGCCGCCCCGGCACGTCGTTCCCCATCCCCGGCCTGATCCTCGTCGTGCTCGTGATCATCTACCACACCATCACGCAGCGCACCCGCTTCGGCCGCCACATCTACGCCGTCGGCGGCAACAAGGCCGCGGCCGCGCTCTCGGGCGTCAACACCCAGCGCACCTACTTCCTCGTCATGACCAACATGAGCTTCCTCGCGGCCGTCGCGGGCATCCTCTTCATCGGTCGCTCCACCGCTGCGGGCCCCTCCGACGGAACCATGTGGGAACTCGACGCCATCGCCGCGGTCTTCATCGGCGGCGCCGCTGTCTCCGGTGGTATCGGCACCGTCGTCGGCTCGATGGTCGGTGGCCTGGTCATGGCCGTCCTGAACTCCGGGCTCATGCTCATGGGCGTGGGCGCGGACCAGACGCAGGTCATCAAGGGCCTCGTCCTGCTGGCCGCCGTCGCCTTCGACGTGCACAACAAGAACCAGGGCAAGCCGTCGATCATCGGCACGCTGATGCGCAACGTCGGAAAGAAGCCCGACGTCGCGGAGGTCCCCGCCGGGACGCCCGAGGCCCAGCAGCTGGCAGGTACCCCCGAGGTCCCCGTCGAAGGCCCGGCGACCGACACCAAGGCCACCATTCCGTCCTGATCCCGGCCGACACCGGCACCCCTTGTCACCCCCTTTACCGGCATTCCGCCACCCCACCCCTGGGCGATGCTGCCCAAAATCTCCGAAAGGAACACCACCATGAAGTTGAAGCGCACAGCCGCAGTCGTGGCAGCACTTCTGATCTCCTCCCTCAGCCTGACGGCCTGCGGCGGCGGACGGGGCGGCGACGCCACGGCGGCCGGCGACGGCACCACCCCGGCCGCCGGTGAGGCCAGCACCGCCGGCAGCGAGGGCGGCTTCCCGGCCGACGCCACCATCGGCGTGGCCCTCCCGTGGCTGGGCACCCAGAACTGGAAGGAAGCCGAGACCATGTTCGAGGCGCAGCTCACGGAGGCCGGGTTCACGCCCCTCATCCAGAGCGCCGACCAGAAGGTGCCGCAACAGCAGCAGCAGATCGAGGCCCTCATCGAGCAGGGTGCCAAGGTCATCGTCGTCGGCCCGGTCGACGGCACCCAGCTGGGCTCCGTGCTGACCACGGCACACGACGCTGGAGTCGCCGTCATCGGCTACGACCGGCTCATCGAGAACACCGACGCCGTCGACGCGGTCGTGCAGTTCGGCTCGGTCCGCACGGGTGAACTGCAGGGCGAGTCGCTCCTCGAAGGCTTGGAGGCCACGGGCCCCGGCCCTTACAACATCGAACTCTTCGGCGGCGGCCCGGCCGATCCGAACGCCCCGAACTTCTTCAAGGGCGCCATGAGCGTGCTGCAGCCCAAGATCGACGACGGGACGCTCGTCGTCGTGTCCGGCCAGACCGACTTCACCCAGGTCGCCACGCAGGACTGGGACAACGCCAAGGCGCAGTCGCGCATGGATTCCCTGCTCTCAGGCTTCTACTCCGACAAGGAGATCCACGGCGTCCTCTCGCCGAATGACGGCATCGCCCGCGCCATCCTGACCTCGGTGAAGCAGGCCGGTCAGTCGAAGATCCCGGTGGTCGACGGCCTGGATGCCGAGAACGAGTCGATCGTCTCCATCGCCAAGGGCGAGCAGTACTCCACCGTTGCCAAGCCGACCGACGCGTTGGTCGCCAAGACGGTCGAGCTGATCACGGCGCTCCAGTCGGGAGCAGGCCTCCCTGCCGCCGATACCCAGGAGAACAACGGCACCAAGGACGTCGACATCTACCAGCTCGACCCCGTCGTCGTCACCAAGGCCAACGCCGCCGAGGTCTTCGCCAACGACGCTGACCGCATGAAGCTCTTCGAGGACAACCTGGCCTGACCAGACTCGTGAGAACCGGGCGCGCCTCGTGGCCGCTCGACTGAATGGTAGAAGCCGCCCGGATCCGTCAGGATCCGGGCGGCTTCCGCGTACTCGGAGTCAGTGGCTCAGGTCCGCCGTGACCAGGGGCGAGAGCCCCGCGGCGCGGGCGGGGGCGTCGGTGTCGCCGCACTCCGTGAGCCAGTTGGCGAGCATCTGGTAGCCGCCCTCGGTGAGGACCGACTCCGGGTGGAACTGCACGGCCTCGACGGCGAGCTCGCGGTGCCGCACCGCCATGATGACGCCGCTCTCCGTGCGGGCGGTGACCTCGAGGACCTCGGGAACCGAGTCCTCCATGATGGCCAGCGAGTGGTAGCGGGTGGTGGTGACGGGCGAGGGCAGTCCCTTGAACACGCCCGCGCCCTCATGGAACACAGGCGAGGTCTTGCCGTGGAGTTGCTCGGGCGCCCGGTCCACGACGCCGCCGAACGCGACGCCGATCGCCTGCAGGCCCAGGCAGACGCCGAAGATGGGCTTCACGCCGCTGAGGGTGCGCACCACGTCGATGCAGACCCCGGCGGCCTCCGGCGTGCCGGGGCCTGGGGAGATCAGCAGGCCGTCGAAGCCGTCGTGCCAGCGCTCGTCCGCGAAGCGGGGGTCGTCGTTGCGCCACACCTCCACCTCCGCGCCGATCTGGGCGAGGTAGGACACGATGTTGTAGACGAACGAATCGTAATTGTCGATGACGAGGATGCGGGCCACTGAGCCATTGTGCCACCGCGGGCGCGGTGTGGCCCGCCGCTCCACCGCCACGTTCCTACGGCGGGAGAACGGTAAACGTCCACCAGTGGGGGTGACCCCCCTCTTTTCGAGGGGTTACCTGCATCTGGCGGACGTCTATCGGGTGAGGCCGGCTACGGCGTCGGTGATGCCGCCGGGCTGGAGGCTGCCGGGGGCTCCGAGGCGGGGGCCTTGGCGACCTTCACTTGGAAGGGCTGGTTCCGCGGCCACGGCTCGTCCCACATCGCCTCCTGCTCGAAGACGACTCCGGGCACCTGCGCAGTCGACTCCTCCTCCACCACTGTGATGGTGAAGCCACGTTCCGCGGCGGCGGCGGTGGCGTCGGCCTGGTTCAGGCCGGTCAGGCGCGGCACGATCGAGTTGCCCGTCGCCACATACAGCGTGATGGGTGTGTCGATGGCAACGGTTGCGCCTGGGGCCGGTTCCGTCTTGATGACATCGCCCAGGTTCGCCTGCGGGCCTTCATCCTTCGGCTCGGCCTGCACGGCCTCCTGGATGTTGGTGAAGCCGCTGGCGGTCAGCAGGTCCACGGCGGCGTCATAGTTGATGCCCGTGACCGTCTCCGGGATGGTGCGGGTCTCCACGCCGGTGGACACGTACAGCGTCACCTCGGAGCCAGGTTCCAGTTCCACATCGGCGACAGGGTTGGTCTCGATGACCTGCCCACGGTCGTCGGCGGTGCCTGGGCGCTCCTCGACGACTGGCTGGAGTTCGGCGTTGCGCACCACGTTCTCCGCCTGGGCGCGGTTCATGCCGATCACGTCCGGCATGAGGATCAGTTCCACCGTCGGGCTTTCCGACGGCGAGGGCGACGGGCTGGGCGTGGGCGATTCGGTGCTGGGCGACGGCGACGGCGAGAGCGACATCGGCGGCGTGGGCGACGGGGTGGTCTCCGTGGGGCCGGGTGGGTTGAGCAGCATCAGGAGGCCGATGATCAGTCCGATGACCACGAGCCCGCCCACGACGGCCAGCACGATCATGCCGGTGCGGGAGCGCGGCTCCTCCTCCTCGTCGGAGAGGTGCTCGATCGGCACCATCGGCGGCGGCACGACGGGAGAGTTGGTGGAGGCGACGGTGGGGTCTGCGGGCATCACGCCGCGGCGGGCGGTCGTCGTCATGGGGTCAGAGGGGATCACCTGCGTGGGCACGTCCGCCGGAGCGGCGGCCAACACCGGCTGGCCGCTGAGGGAGCGCAGGATGTCCTCGCGCATCTCCGACGCGTCCTGGTACCGGTCCCTGGGGTCCTTCGACAGCGACTTCAGGACGATGGCGTCCATCTCCGGAGTGACTTCAGGGTCGATCTGCGACGGCGGGACGGGCTGTTCGCGTACGTGCTGGTAGGCGACGCTCACGGGCGAGTCGCCCTTGAACAACGGCTGCGAGGTCAGCAGTTCGTAGAGGAGACAACCGACGGAGTAGATGTCGGAGCGGTTGTCGACCTTCTCGCCGCGCGCCTGCTCCGGCGACAGGTACTGGGCGGTGCCGATCACGGCGGCGGTCTGCGTCATGGTGGCGGACGTGTCCGCCACGGCGCGCGCGATGCCGAAGTCCATCACCTTGACGGTGCCGTTGGACGTCATCATGACGTTGGCCGGCTTGATGTCGCGGTGGATGATGCCGGCGCGGTGCGAATATGCCAGCGCATCCAGCACGCCGGCGGTGAACTCCAGCGCGCGCTCGGGTACGAGCTTGCGCCCTCCGCGCAGCACGTCGCGCAGCGTGACGCCCTCCACGAGTTCCATCACGATGTAGGGCACCGACACGTTCGAGACGGTGTCGAGTTGCTCGCCGGTGTCGTAGACGGCGACGATGTTGGGGTGGTTCAGCCCCGCGGCCGACTGGGCTTCCCGACGGAACCGGGCCTGGAACGTCGGGTCGCTGGCCAGGTCGACGCGTAGCCGCTTGATCGCGACGTCACGTTCCAGCCGCACGTCCCGCGCGCGCCACACCTCGGCCATGCCACCTCGACCAATGACTTGGTCGAGTTCGTAGCGGTTGCCGAGCAGGGCTCCTCGCTCTGTCATCGCACCCGGTCCTTTCGGTTCGTCACGCACCATCTTGAAGCATGCACATGAGAGAAGTCTGAGAAGTTCACCGCAGGGCCTCCACAACAGCCTTGAAGATGGGGGCGGCCAGGCGGCCGCCGGAGATGTCGTCGCGCTCCACGTCGGCGTTCTCGATGAACGAGACGACGGCGACCTTCGGGTCTTCGGCGTACCCCACGAACCAGGCGTACGGTGGGCGGTCCGGGGACGTCTGGGCGGTGCCCGTCTTGCCGCCCACGACGACACCGTCGATCTGCGCGGGCCGTCCGGTGCCGTCCTCGACGGTGGTCACCATCATGTCGCGCAGGTGCTGCGCCGTGGACTCCGAGATGGGGCGGCCCAACGACGAGGGCTGGGTGGCGGTGAGCACGGTGAGGTCGCGGTTGGTGACGGTGGAGACCAGGTGGGGGCGCATCATCTCGCCGCCGTTGGCGATGGCGGCCGCCACCTGCACGATCTGTAGTGGAGAAGCGGCCACGTCGAACTGGCCGATGGCGGTCAGCGCGGTCTGGGCCTCGTCGATCTCCGTGGGGAAGCGGGAGGTGGCGGCGGAGATGTCGATGGTCTGGTCCTGGTTGAACCCGAACTTCTCCGCCATCTCGATCATCTTCTCGGCGCCCAGCTCCAGCCCGATGTTGCCGAAGGCGGTGTTGCACGACGTCTTCATGGCCTGTTCGAGGGTGACCCTGGTGCCGCCGCAGTTGGTGGAGTTGCCCATCGACCGCGATGACTCGGGAAGCCGCAGCGACGCGGGGGCATCGACCTCCGTGGACGGCACCATGCCGTCCTCGAGTGCGGCCGCCGCTGTGATCAGCTTGAAGGTCGACCCCGGGGGGTACACCTCGCGCGTGGCCCGGTTCTTCAGCGGTTCCTCCGGGGCGTTGAGAAGTTCGGACCAGGCGTCGCGCTCCGCGGCCAGGTCCACCGTCGCGAGGCGGTTGGGGTCGTAGGTGGGCGTGGAGACCAGGGCCAGGATGGCGCCGGTGGTGTAGTCCATGGCGACGACGGCGCCGCGCTGGTTGCCGAGCGCGGCGACCGCCGCGGCCTGGGCGGCCGGGTTCAGCGTGGTGGACAGGTTCGCGCCGCGCCCCTGCCTGCCGCTGAGGATGTCGACCACCCGGCTCGCCGCCTGTGACGACGACGTGCCGGCGAGTTGCTGGTTGTAGCTCTGCTCGAGCCCGGAACGGGCGTAGTCGTAGGAGTACCACCCGGTCACCGAGCTCCACAGTTCCGGGGTGGGGTAGGTGCGTACGTAGGGGAACCGTCCGGAGCGCTCCACCGACTGCGCGATGGGCGTGTTGCCCACCAGGATGGTCCCGCGGTTGCGGGAGAACTCCGCGTCGCGGACGCGGCGGTTGCGGCCGTCCTCGTTGAGCGAGTCCGTCCGCACCACGGAGATCCAGGTGAGGTTGACCAGCAGCGCGGCCAGCAGGAGGGCCACGAAGGAGGCGACCCTGCGAATCGGTCCGTTCACCGGTTGATCACCGCCGTCGCGTCATCGAGCGACGAGGCCTCGAGCTGGGCGACATCCTGCGGCGCCGCCGTCGCTGCCTGGGGCTGCCGGCTCCGGTGCGAGATGACCATCAGGATGCCGATGATGATCCAGTTGGCGATCAGCGACGAGCCGCCCTGCGACATGAACGGCGTGGTGAGACCGGTCAGCGGCAGCAGGCGCGTGACGCCGCCGATGATGACGAAGACCTGCAGCGCGAACACGAAGCTGAGGCCAGCGGCGAGCATCTTCCCGAACCCGTCCGGCGAGGTCACGGCGGTCTTGAAGCCGCGGGCGATCAGGAGCGCGTAGGCCAGGATGACGGCCATCAGGCCGAGCACGCCCAGTTCCTCGCCGATAGCGGCGGCGATCATGTCCGACTTCGCCAACGGGGTGAGCCCGGGGCGGCCGAGCCCCCAGCCGCGGCCGAACAGCCCGCCCCAGCCCAGCCCGAACTGGGCGGAGATGATCTGCAGGTTCCGGTCGTAGTCGGAAAACGGGTCGAGCCACGCGTTGACGCGGCGCGGCACGTGGCTGGTGAAGTTGTAGGCCGCGACGCCGGCGGCGACGAACGCGAGCCCGGCGATGATCGGCCACGCCGGCCGCTCCGTCGCGATGTAGATCATCACGGTGAACAGGCCGAAGAACAGCAGCGAGGTGCCCAGGTCGTTCTGGAACACCATGACCGCCAGCGACGCGAGCCACATCACGGCGATGGGGCCGAGGTCCCTGGCCCGCGGGAAGTCGATGCCGAGGAAGCGCTTGCCGGCCAGGGCCAGGAGGTCGCGCTTCTCGTAGAAGTAGGCGGCGAACGCGATGGCCAGCATGATCTTGGCGATCTCGGCCGGCTGGAACGAGTAGCCGAACACGCGGATCCAGATCCGCGCGCCGCCCGACGCGTGGCCGATGAACGGCGCCAGCGGCAGCAGCAGCAGGATCAGGCCGCCGATGAACAGCAGGTACGGGTAGCGCTGGAGGCGGCGGTGGTCGCGCAGCAGGAAGACGACCAGCGCGAAGAGCACCAGTCCGAGTGTCGTCCAGACGAGTTGCATCGAGGAATCTGTGCGGACCGGCTCGGGGATCTGGTCGATGCGGTAGATCATCGCCAGGCCGAGGCCGTTGAGGAGGAACACCGTGGGCAGGATCACCGGGTCTGCGTGAGGCAGTTTGAAGCGCACCACCAGGTGCGTCACCAGCCCCATGCCGTACCAGAGGGCGGCCGTCGCCGGCATGGTGGTGGGCAGCTCGCCGTAGAGGTTGAGGTTGGTGATGACCCAGCCGGCGAACCCGAAGCTCTGCGCCAGCACCAGCAGCAGCAACTCGACGTTGCGCCGCTTCTTGTAGACGATGACCTCATCGGCGACCTTCGGCATCACCTGCGCCTGCGCGGACATCAGCAGTCCTCCAGGTCGGCCTCTTCGCCCGGGGCCGGCTCCAGCGTGGCCAGCTCCTCGCCGAGGGTGGGCGTCTCCAGGGGCTCAGGGGTGTGGGGCGCCAGCAGCGGGGGGACGTGCGCCGTGATCGGCGACCCGGGCGACGTGGTCTGCAACGGGTCCCCGGGTAGGCCCGGCCCCTCTTCGACGGGCTCGGGTGACTCATCGGCCGGCCCCGGCGATTCTGACTCCTGGGGCTCTGGCGAGGGCGTCGCGGGCGGGTTCTCACGCTCCTGGCGGCGCTCCTCGCGGATGGCCACGCAGTTGTCGGCGAGCTCGCGCAGGGTGCCGACGGTGCGCTCTGCCGCCTCGATCGAGCCCACGGTGATGGACGCCTCGACCTCGCCGCGGAAGAAGCGCGGCAGGTTGTCCACCGGGATGTCGGTGCGCTCCACCAGGTTGTGCAGTTCGACGCCCAACACGTTGCCGGGCACGCCGTTGAAGACGGCGACCTGCCCGTCGTCGGCGGAGACGAAATAGCGGCTGGAGACGTACGAGGAGGTGGCCCACCAGCCGCCGGCCACCACCAGCGCGATCGCGAGGAAGGTCGCGATGATGCCCGGCCAACGGGGTTTGTCCTCCGTGGGGGCGTAGCGGGCGGCTTCTTCGGCGTCGTGCTCCACGTGGACGTCCGACGGTGTGGTGGGGTAGCCGTGACCAGTGGGCAGCGCCGCGGGACCGCCGGTGCGGGGGATCTCCACCTCGACGGCGGAGCCCACCAGCAGGGCCGGGGTGGCGTCGAGTTCCGGATCACCCTCGACGACCTCGCCCAGGACGATGGTGATGTTGTCGTGGCCGCCGTTGTCGTTGGCGAAACGGGCCAGCGTGACCACTGCGTCGTCCAGGTCCTGGCCCCGCAGCACCTCTTCGATGACGTCGTCGTCGACGAGGCCGCTGAGCCCGTCGGAACAGAACATGAGGCGGTCACCCAGGTGCGCCTCGTGCACCATGAGGTCCGGCTCGAAGTGCACCTGCCCGTTGAGCACCTTGAGGATGAGGGAGCGGTGGGGGTGGGTGGCCGCCTGTTCGGGCGTGATCTTGCCCTCGTCGATCAGCGACTGCACCCAGGAGTGGTCGTGCGTCAGCTGGGTGAGGGCGCCGTCGCGGAGGAGGTAGCCGCGGGAGTCGCCGATGTGGGCCAGCCCGAACTCTGTGCCGTTGAACAAGGCCCCGCAGAAGGTGGTGCCCATGCCGTCGAGTTCGAGGTTGGACTCGATGAGGTCTGTGAGTTTCGTGTTGGACCGGGCGATCATGCCGGCGATCCGGGCGAGCAGCTCCTCGCCGTCCGCCGCGCGCACCTCGTCGTGCACATCCGAGCGGGCCGCCTCTGTGGATGCCACCGCTGAGGCCAGGTCCCCTGCTGCCGCGCCGCCCATGCCGTCTGCCACCAGCAGCATGGTGGGGGAGGCGTAGCCGGCGTCCTGGTTGTTCTTCCGGATGCGGCCCACCTCGGAGTGGGCGGTGAAGCGGAGGCTGAAGGTCACTAGATCTCCAGTCGCATGAGGGTCTTGCCGATGCGCACCACGTCGCCGACGGTGACCCTGGTGGGCTCAGTGACGAGCTTGCCGTTCACGTAGGTGCCGTTCGTGGACTGCAGATCGGAGATCACCCACGTGGTGGCGTCCTTCTGCACCAGTTGCGCGTGCCGGGCGGAGGCGTAGTCGTCGTCGAGCAGCAGCGTGGAATCCGCGGCCCGCCCGAGGTTGATCGTGGGTTCCACCGGCACGGAGGTGCCCTGCTGCGGGCCGGCCGTGACCGCGAAGCGGGTGGGCAGCTTGGAGCGGTTCTTGCCGCGGCCCCGGTCTGCGGGGATGGCGCTCAGCGAGGACACGGGCACGCGGCGGCCGAACATGTCCGTGCGCACCACGTTGGCCACGAAGAGGATGAACAGCCAGAGCAAGCCGAGGAAGGCGATCTTGATCGCCGCGATCACGAGATCCGACACTCAGGTCTCCGAAGGCGTGTGGACCAACATTCTGGTGTTCCCGATCTCGATGCGGGTGCCTTCTCCGATCCTCGTCTTACTGATGCGGCTGCCGTTGACGTGCACGCCGTTGGTGGAACCCAGGTCTTCGATGGTGATGACGGGGTGCTGCGGGTCCCCGGCGACGCTGATGAGCGCGTGGCGGCGGGAGACTCCTGGGTCGTTGAGGCGCAGGTCCGCCTCGTTCCCGCGGCCGATGAGGATGCCGGGGGCGATCAGGGGATGGCGCACGCCGTTGACCTCCAGCACGAGGCGGCCGGGGCGCGGCGATTCTTTGCGGGTCTCCGGTGCGATGGCTTCGGAGGCCACGGTGAACTGGCCCGTCGGGAGGGACGTGTCCAGTTCGTAGTCGATGGAGATGGGGCCGTTGAAGACGTACTGCCTGTCTGCCGCGTGGTCACGGATGGAGGGCAGGATCTCGGCGTTGAGGGTCTTGGAATAGGGCGCGAGCCTGTCGTAGTCGCCTTGGGACAGGCCGATGGTGAAGGCGTTGGGCACCAGGCGCTTGTCGCGGGAGAGGAGCTTGGCTTCGGCGTCCAGCTCGCGCTGGATCCCCGCGACGATCTCGACGGGGTGCACATAGCCCTTGAAGGCCCGTGCGAAGACCTTGCCGACGGCGGATTCGATCCGCTTCTCAGCCTTGTCGAAGACTCCCATGCGCCTCCTTCCCGAGTCGTCCGGACGCAACGGTACCCGCGCAGTCTACCCTCAGGGATGAGGCCACTTCGATCTCGCAGGGTGTTTGCTGACGCCGGCTTCATTCCCGCCGCGCTGTTGCGGCCGTCGGTGGTTCGGGTCAGGCGCCGGCGGGACGGGCCCAGGGGAACGTGTCGATGTGCTGGCCGAAGGCCCGCAGGATGGCCGCCGACCCCTCCAAGGCGGACAGCGACTCATGGGCGATCCGCGACTCCACGCGGTCGGCCACCGCCCGCACCTCGGGCGAGGTGCGCAGCGACTCCATGAGCTCGTCGCGCACCATGTTCCACAGCCAGTCGCGCTGCTGGTCGAGGCGCCGCGCCTGCAGCGAGCCCTCCTCCTCCAGTTCGTTGCGGTGCGCGACCACCGCGTCCCAGACCCTGTCCAGGCCTTCCCCGGTGTACGAGGAACAGGTCAGCACGGGAGCCCGGCGCTTCTCGTTGTCGCTGGTGATGAGCTTCATGGCGATGCTGAGTTCCCGCGCGGCGACCCTCGCCGCCTGCTCGTTGTCGCCGTCGGCCTTCGTGATGGCGATCACGTCGGCAAGCTCCAGGATGCCGCGCTTGATGCCCTGCAACTGGTCACCGGTGCGCGCCACCTGCAGCATGAGGAAGGTGTCGACCATACCGTGCACGGCGACCTCGCTCTGCCCCACGCCCACCGTCTCGACCAGCACCACGTCGTAGCCGGCGGCCTCGAGCACCAGCATCGATTCGCGGGTGGCCCGGGCGACGCCGCCCAGGTGCCCGGCCGAGGGCGAGGGCCGGATGAAGGTGTTGTCGTGCTGGGCCAGTTCCGCCATCCGGGTGCGGTCACCCAGGATGGAGCCACCGGTGCGCGACGACGACGGGTCCACCGCCAGCACCGCCACCTTGTGCTCACGCTCCTCGATGAGTTTGACACCCATGGCGTTGATGAACGTCGACTTCCCGGCGCCGGGTACGCCAGAGATGCCGACACGGAACGCGCGGCCGGTCAGCGGTGCGATCTTCTGCAGCAGTTCATGGGCCTGCTCCCGGTGCGCGGGCTTGAGTGACTCGACGAGCGTGATCGCCCGCGCGATGTGCCCGCGGGACCCTTCGACGATGCCCTGAGCCAGATCTTCGACACTCACCTTGCGCATGGTGCCGACCCTATCGCGTGGGGTTTTCCCGCTTCCGGGTGCCTCCGGGGATCGGGGCACAGGTGGCTGTGCCGCGAACCCGCCCTTTGTTACCGTCACCCCCATGAAACGCCTCGGACGCATGCTGGCCGTGCTGACTCTCGTCTGCCTCCCGATGCTCTGGGCGACCCCCGCCTGGGCCGATGACGAGTACATCAGCCATCTCGACGTCACCTACGACATCCAGCGCGACGGCACCGTCGACGTCCGCTACGAGCTGCAGTGGCATTTCCCGGAGAAGGACCGGCACGGCATCATCCTCGACTTCGCCACCCGCGAACCGTGGGATCAGGACTACAGCCAGGACGTGCTCTACGACATCACCGACGTCTCCGTGTCGAGCCCCAGTGGGGCCCCCGCCGGCTTCACGGAGACGACGCGGGGCGCAGGTTCCACCGAGGCGGTGAGCCTGCGCATCGGCGACCCTGACGTCGAGCTCGGCACCAGGGACGCTACCTACGTCGTCGAGTACACGATGGCCGGCGCGCTGCGCACCTTCGAGGGTGCGCCCCAACTGTTCTGGGACGTCAACAGCCCAGACCTCCCGCAGGTGCGGAAGTTCACCGCGACGGTCACCGGCCCCGAGGGTGTTGCGCGGGCGCGGTGCCTCGTCGGTAGCGAGGAGTGCCAGTCCGCCGTCGACGACGGGGTGGCCAGCTTCTCGCACGACGGCGGGCCGGGCGTGACCAGCGTGGTCGCCGAGCTCCCGCCCGGCTCGGTCACCCGGGCGGAACCGGTGCTGGAGCCGAAGCGCCTGATCGCCCACGAACTGCGTGGGCTGCACAGCATCGTGGAGGTGCTCCCCGACGGCTCCGCCGAGGTTCAGCAGAGCCTGGAGTTCATGTTCCCCGCCGAAGCGTCGCAGCGTATCCAGCTGGACTTCGTGGTCAGGGCGCCGTGGTCGGAGGACCTCGACCAGGTCATCGACATCTCCGACGTGCGCATCCGGGACGAACTGGGCGGGGAAGTGACCCCCGAGGTCTGGCGCTCGGAATCGGCGCAGAGCACGCTCGTGGGCCGGCTCACGTTCCGGGCCGACAACCCGGGCGCCGAGCAGGCTCTCAGGACCTTCGACCTCTCGTACAGGGTGGCCGGGGCGGTCGCCGTCGAAGCCGACACCGCCCGCCTCCGCGTGCCCGTCGTCCACACCGGTACCTACCACCTCACGGACGCCACCGCCGTGTGGCACCTCCCGGCCGCCCCTGAGGGGACCGCCTGCCTGGATCTGAGCTACTACCGGGAGGGCCCCGGCCGGCCCTGCGAGTTTCCGGCGCAGGTCGACGGCACCACGGTGACAGCCGGCCTGGACCTGCTGGGCAATGAGTACCCGCCGCTGGTCACCGACTTCGTGCTCCCACCCTCTGCCTTCACCTCGACCGTGCCGCTGGAACCCAGCCTCGACGCCGCCCGGAACGAGCGCCGCACCGCCGGCACGCTGCTCGCCCTGGGCGGTGGGGCGCTGGCGGTCGCGGCGGGGGCTGCTGCCGCTTCGGTCGGGCGGCGCCGCGATGAGAGGTACGCGACGGTGGCACCGGGCCTCATCGGCGCGCCCGGCGTCGTGCGCGCTGTGCGACGCGAGGAGGAGGTTCCGGTCCGCTTCCACCCGCCGGAGATTCAGCCGCGCCAGGCGGGCCTGCTGATGGACCGGCAGTTCAAGCCCGTGCACCTGGCCGCCACCCTGGTGCAGCTGGCGGTGCGGAACCTGGTGCTGCTCGATTCGAAGCCGCTCATGGTGCAGCGCGTCCACGGCTCCGGTGAGGGAGCCTCGGGGACGGAGTATCGGGTGCTCCTCCACGCGACGGACAGCAGGGAGAAGTTGCCGGCCAAGAACGCCCGGCAGATGCGCAGGATCGTGGAAGAGGCCGCCGAGCACGAGATCGCGACGTCGGGTTGGTTCCAGCCCTATTCGGCCAACAAGCGGGGGTTGCTGGTGTTCTTCCTGCCGTTCCTGCCTGCGGTGCTGTTCACCGCGTACGGACTGCTCGTGGACAATCCGCTGCCCGACGGCGGCTTCCGCATCGGGCTGGGGCTGTTCATCGGTGGCGTGGCGGGCGCGATCCTCGGGAAGAAGCTGCTGCCCAAGGCGATCCTGTCGGCCGATGGCACCGCTCTCCGCGACCAGGTGGAGGGCTTCCGGAAGTACATCAACACCGCCGAGGCCCAGCAGCTCAACTTCGAGGCGGACCGCGACATCTACCGCCGGTACCTGCCGTGGGCGGTGGTGTTGGGACTCACTGAGAGGTGGACCGCCGTGTGCCGCGAGTGGGCCGCGCAGGGCAGGATCGATGAGGTCGACACGTCGTTCTGGGTGGGCTCCGCGTCGTTCGCGAACTTCGACAGGGAGATGAGCCGCTTCAGCCGCGAGGTCACAAGCGCCTCCGCCCCGCCCGCGTCGAGTGGCGGCTCCGGCGGCTCCTCCGGCTTCTCGTCGGGCAGCAGCGGCGGCGGCGGAGGCGGCGGCACCAGCGGCAGCAGTTGGTGAGGCGGGGCTACTGGTTCCGGGCGGCGTAGCGCTCTTCGGTGGCCTCCTTCACCGGCCGCCACCACGCTTCGTTGTCCTCGTACCAGGTGATGGTGTCGTCGAGCCCCTCGGTGAAGTCCGTGTACCGCGGCTCCCAACCCAGTTCGTCTCGGAGCTTGCCGGCGTCGATCGCGTAGCGCAGATCATGGCCGGGGCGGTCCGCCACGTGGTCGTACCAATCGGGGGCGTGGCCCATGAGTTGGAGGATCAGCTCCACCACTTCACGGTTGCTCCTCTCGTTGTCCGCACCGATGAGGTACGTCTCGCCCACCCGGCCCTTCGTCAGGACCGTCCAGACGGCGGAGCTGTGGTCGTCGACATGCAGCCAGTCGCGCACGTGGTCGCCTGACCCGTAGAGCTTGGGCCGGTGGCCCGTGATGAGGTTGGTGACCTGGCGGGCGATGAATTTCTCGACGTGCTGGCGGGGGCCGTAGTTGTTCGACGACGTGGACACCGTCGCCTCGACGCCGAAGGACCGCGCCCAGGCGCGAACCAGATGGTCGCTGGCGGCCTTGGAGGCCGAATAGGGCGACGACGGCCGGTACGCGCTGTCCGGAGTGAACCGCTCCGGTGATCCCAGGGGCAGGTCTCCGAACACCTCGTCGGTGGAGATGTGGTGCAGCCGCTTGTTGAACAGGCGTACGGCCTGCAGGACGTGGTACGTGCCCACGATGTTGGTGTCGATGAATGCGCCGGGACCTTCCAGCGAGTTGTCGTTGTGGGATTCCGCTGCGAAATGGACGACGGCGTCACTGGCCTCGACCAGGTCGTTGACCAGCCCGGGGGTGGTGATGGAGCCCGTGACCAGCTCGAACCGGTGCGGGGGCAGCCCGGCGAGGCTGGCGGGATTGCCGGCGTAGGTGAGGGCATCGAGGACCACGACGGAGGCATCGGTGTGCTGGATGACCCAGTGCACGAAGTTGCTGCCGATGAAGCCGGCGCCGCCGGTAACGAGCAGTGACGTCATGGGCGCAGCCTAGTGAGCTTCAGCGGGGGCCAACGCGACGAGCGGAGACCGGGTGGTGAGGAGCCCGATTTTGTTTACCGACGCTATGTCGGTATGTTTCTCGACGTGATGTCGAGAAAAACTTCGGAGCGCGCATGTTCCTAGCCATCCGCGAACTGGTGTTCGCCAAAGGTCGTTTCATCCTCATGGGGTCAGTGGTGTCGCTCATCGCGATCCTCATGGTCCTGTTGTCCGGGCTGTCGTCGGGGCTCGTCAACGACGGTGTCTCGGGGCTGATGAAGCTCCCGGTCACTTCGCTGGCCTTCCAGGAGGACGTCTCCACCGACTCAGCCTTCACCCGCTCCGTCGTGGAGAAAGACACGGTTGGGGTCTGGGCCGATCAGGACGGTGTCGCCGAGGCCGCCCCGCTGGGCAGCTCGCTGGTCAACGGCGAGTCCGAGTCCGGCGTCGAGATCGACCTTGCGCTGTTCGGCGTCGAGCCGGGGTCCTTCGTAGACCCGGAGGTCGTCGACGGCGAGCGCCTGACCGGTGGACCGGGGGAGATCGTGATCTCCGAGACCGCCGCGGAGAGCGGCATCGGCATCGGGGACGTGATCGTCCTCGAGATGACCGAGACCCAGTTGACGGTGGTCGGGATCATGGATGGGCAGCACACCTTCGGCCACGTCGACATGGCGTTCACGACCCTGGAGAGCTGGCAGGAGATCCGCGCGGGCATCCGCGAGGGCGAGGAGGTGCACCCGCACGTCTACGACTATGTCACCGCCGTGGCGGTGAACGCCGAGGACGGAAGTGCCCTCGCCGACGCCGATTTCGCCGCCGGGGACCGCGCGGCCGAGACGACCTCCCTCACCTTGCATGAATCCTTCGGCGCTTCGCCGGGCTACACCGCCGAGACGTTGACTCTGCAGATGATCCAGATCTTCCTGTACGGCATCTCGGCGCTTGTCGTCGGAGCGTTCTTCACAGTGCTCACCATTCAGCGCACGCAGGAGATCGCCGTGCTGCGGGCCATGGGTGCCGGCACCCGGTACCTGTTGCGCGACGCGCTGGCCCAATCGCTGCTGCTGCTGGTGGGAGCCGTCGCGGTCGGCGTCGGCATCGGTCTGGCGCTGGGGGCCTGGCTGTCCAGCACCCCCATGCCCTTCGTCCTCGAACTGTCCCCGATCGTCCTCGCCGCAGTGCTCCTGCTGGTTCTGGGCATGGTCGGTGCCGTCGTGGCCGTGCTCCGCATTTCCCGAGTCGATCCCCTCACCGCCCTGGGAGGCGCCAAATGAACCCCGGACTCCACCTCTCTGATGTGACGCTGCGTCACGGTGACGGCGACGACGTCGTGGTCGCCCTGGACCGGGTCAGCCTGAGCCTCGAGCCCGGCGAATTCGTCGCCGTCGTGGGTCCCTCCGGTGCTGGGAAGTCCAGCCTGCTCGCCGTCGCCGGCGGCCTCACCCGCCCCGACTCCGGCCAGGTGTTCGTCGGTGGCGAAGAGCTCACGGCCCTGTCCAACGGCAGCCTGACCCGGGTGCGTCGCACCCGCATCGGCTTCGTCTTCCAGCAGGGCAACCTGATCCCGGCCCTCACGGCCATGGACCAGCTCCGCCTGCCGCTGACCCTCGGGCCGGTCGAGAACCCGCGTGACCCCGCCCAGCTGCTGGAGCAGGTGGGCATGGGGCACAAGGCCAACCGCCGCCCACACCAGCTCTCCGGAGGTGAGCGCCAGCGCGTCGGCATCGCACGAGCCCTGATGCACCGGCCTTCGCTACTGCTCGTCGACGAGCCCACCGCGGCCCTCGACCGGCACCGCAGCCAGGACATCGTCGCGCTGCTGGCACGCGAAGCCCACGACGCCGGGGTCGCCACTGTCATGGTGACCCATGACCACGACGTGCTGCACCACTGTGACCGCGTTCACGAGATGGCCGACGGCAGGCTCTCCGAGCCTAAGATGGGCGCACTGATCTGAGAGGAGACCTGTGCCCCGCATCGACGCCCCCAGCCTCGCCGAGCACCGCGCCCGGCAGGAGCGCGCCCTGCTCCAGGCGGCCAAGGACCTCCTCGCGGAGAACCTGAGCCCGCCCAGCATGGCGCAGGTGGGGAAGCGGGCGGGCCTGGCGCGCTCCAGCGTGTACCAGTACTTCTCCTCCCCGGACGACCTGCTGCAGAAGGTGATGGAGGACGTCCTGCCCGGCTGGTTGCGCCGCGTCAACGAGCGCGTGTCGGCCGCAGGGTCCCCGGGGGAGCGGGTGTGGGCCTACATCGAGGCCAACGTCGCCCTGTTCACCGGCCCTGAGCAGGCGATCGCCACCACCCTCGCGCAGGCGTTGGAGCCTCAGGTGCTGCAGGGGCCGATGGAGCATTTCCACGCTGAGCTGCAGGTGCCACTGGTCGAGGCGCTGACGGACCTGGGCGAGCCGCAGGTGGCCGAGGCAACCGACATCCTCAACGCCATGACGGTGCGGGCCTGCCAACCCGTTCGTGCGGGGGAGCCGGCGCCGTCGGCAGAGGAGAGCCTCGCGCTGGTGCGTCGTCTTCTGCAGGGGTACCTGGGTCTTCAGTAGCGGACTTTGGCGCTGCCGCCACTGGTCCGCCGCGATAATGTTGCGATACCGGACAAAGGAGTGGCGATGGGCAGGATTCTGGTGGTGAGCGGCGTGGGTCCCTACGCGGATCCGTGGCACCCGTTCGAGCGGACGACCCCGCGCATCGCGGAGGTGCTGCGGGACGCCGGCCACGCGGTCGAGGTGCGCGAGACGGTAGCCGGCTCGATGCTCGACCTGGCCTCCTTCGACCTGCTGGTGGTCAACGCCGGCGGCGGGATCGCCGACGAGCCGGAGTCGCCCTCGGCCGAGTTCGAGGCCGACCTCCGCGCTCTGGGTGACTACCTGGACGCAGGCGGGCGGGCGCTCAGCATCCACACCTCCAACGGGGCCTTCCGGCAACAGCCGAAGTGGCGGGCCGCCGTCGGCGGGAACTGGGGGCCGGACTCGTGGCATCCGGACATCTCCGACGCGACGTTCGAGCCGGCGGCGGGCGCCGAGGGCCACCCGGTGTGGGAGGGGTTGGACGCCGTCGAGGTGTTCGACGAGAAGTACTCACGCCTCGACATCGACGAGGGTGCCACGCCATTGGTGCAGCACACGCTGGAGGGTCGCGACGAGGTGATGGGCTGGGCTGTCGGCGACCAGGTGGTCTTCGACGGCCTCGGGCACGACGAACAGTCCTACGAGTCTGCGTCGCGTCGCCAGCTGTTGCTCAACGAGGTCGCCTGGCTGCTGCGCACGTAGTCCGGGCAGCACGAAGCCCCCCAAGCGTGCCGCTTGGGGGGCTTCGCTGTTGGTCACTCGCCGAGACGCTCGTTCAGCTTCGTCAGCAGGTCGATCGCGGCCTCGGGGATGATCGTGCCGGGCGGGTAGATCGCGTCGGCGCCACTTTCGCGGAGCTCGTCGAAGTCCTGCGCGGGGATCACGCCACCGACGACCACCATGATGTCGCTGCGGCCCAGCTTGTCCAGCTCCTTGCGCAGCTCAGGCACCAGGGTGAGGTGGCCGGCTGCCAGCGAGGAGGCGCCCACCACGTGGACGTCGGACTCGACGGCCTGGCGTGCGGTCTCCTCGGGGGTCTGGAACAGCGGGCCTACGTCGACGTCCATGCCGAGGTCGGCATAGGCAGTGGCGATGACCTTCTGGCCACGGTCGTGGCCGTCCTGGCCCATCTTCGCGATGAGGATGCGCGGGCGGCGGCCTTCCTTGGTCTCGAACTCCTCGACCAGGGCGCGTGCCTTGTCCACGGCCTCGTTGTTGCCGGTCTCCTTGCTGTACACACCAGAGATCGTACGGATCTGCGCGGTGTAGCGCCCGTAGACCTTTTCCAACGCGTCGGAGATCTCGCCCAGCGACGCCTTGGCGCGGGCCGCGTCGATCGCCACCTTCAGCAGGTTGCGATCAGGGTCCGTCGAATCCGGGTTGGCTGCGACCCAGGTGAGGCGCTCCAGCATCTCCTGCGTGACAGTCTCGTCGCGCTCGGCGCGTAGCTGTTCGAGCTTGGCGATCTGCGCCCCACGCACCGCGCGGTTGTCGACCTTCAGCACGTCGAGCGCGTCCTCGCTGTCGAGGTTGTACTTGTTGACGCCGATGACCGGCTGGCGGCCGGAGTCGATGCGCGCCTGGGTGCGGGCAGCCGCCTCCTCGATGCGCATCTTCGGGATGCCCTGCTCGATGGCCTTGGCCATACCGCCGGCCTGCTCCACCTCCTGGATCCGCTCCCAGGCGCGACGCGCGAGCTGCTCGGTGAGCTTCTCGACGTAGGCGGAGCCGGCCCACGGGTCGACCGTCTGGGTGGTCTTGGATTCCTGCTGGATGAACAGCTGGGTGTTGCGGGCGATGCGGGCGGAGAAGTCCGTCGGCAACGCGATGGCCTCGTCGAGCGCGTTGGTGTGCAGCGACTGGGTGTGGCCCTGCGTCGCGGCCATCGCCTCGATACAGGTACGGCCCACGTTGTTGTACACGTCCTGCGCGGTCAGCGACCAGCCGGAGGTCTGCGAGTGCGTCCGCAGCGACATCGACTTCGGGTTCTTCGGGCCGAAATCGCGCACCAGACGCGCCCACAGCATGCGGGCGGCGCGCATCTTGGCGACCTCCATGAAGAAGTTCATGCCCACCGCCCAGAAGAAGGACAGACGGGGTGCGAACTGGTCCACGTTGAGGCCCACCGATTCGCCGGCGCGGATGTACTCCACGCCGTCGGCCAGGGTGTAGGCCATCTCGATGTCGGCCGTCGCGCCGGCCTCCTGCATGTGGTAACCCGAAATGGAGATCGAGTTGAACCGCGGCATGTTGTTGGAGGTGTAGGCGAAAATGTCGGCGATGATCTGCATCGACGGCGACGGCGGGTAGATGTAGGTGTTGCGGACCATGAACTCCTTCAGAATGTCGTTCTGAATGGTTCCGGCCAACTGCTCGGGTTTGACGCCCTGCTCCTCGGCGGCGACGACGTACAGGGCCAGCACCGGAAGCACCGCACCGTTCATCGTCATCGACACAGACATCTGGTCCAGCGGGATGCCGTCGAACAGCTGCCGCATGTCGAGGATCGAGTCGACGGCGACACCAGCCATGCCCACGTCGCCGGCCACGCGCGGGTGGTCGGAGTCGTAGCCACGGTGCGTGGCGAGGTCGAACGCGATGGACAGGCCCTTCTGGCCGGCCGCGAGGTTGCGGCGGTAGAAGGCGTTCGACTCCTCAGCGGTGGAGAAGCCCGCGTACTGGCGCACGGTCCAGGGCTGGTTGACGTACATCGTGGCGTACGGGCCGCGCAGGAACGGTGGGATGCCCGGCGCGGTCTCGAGGAAGTCGAGCTTGTCCAGGTCTGCACCGCGGAACAGCGGCGGCACCAGGATGTGCTCCGGCGTCTGCCATCCGGCGGAGTGGCCGACCTCGTGGTTGATCGCGTCAAAGGTCTCCTCCGCGTTGGCCGGTACGGCCGACGCGAAGTCGATATCGGTAAAGCGGGGGATAGTCACTTCTCAGCTCCCAACTGGTCGAGGGTGGTGGTGAGCAGCTCGACCACGTTCATGCCGTCGAACACGTTGCCGTCGACGGCGGTCTCTCCGCCCTCGCCCAGCTCCTTGATCTGTCCTGCGACGAGCACCGTCTGCGCGCCGGCGGCCCGGAGGGCCTCAGCGACGGCGACACCCTGATCGGCGTAGACCTTGCCGGAGGAACACAGCACCGCAACGGTGGTGCCCTGCTCCTTCAACTGACGTGCGAAGTCCTCCGGCGAGGCGCCCTCGGCCAGCGGCGTGTCGATGCCGCCGACGTGGAACAGGTTGCCGGTGAAGCCCTCGCGGGCCCCGAAGTCGCGACGCTGGCCCAGGCAGGCCAGCAGGACCTTCGGGGCGTTGCCCGCTGCGCGGGCCTTGTTGGCGCGGTCGCGGAGGTTCTCGAAGTCCTGCGAGTCGCGCACCAGCTTCAGGCCGCCCAACTCGGGGGCGGCAGGGCGGGGCTTGGCCTCGACCGGCTTCTCCGTGTGGTTGGGGAACATCGACACACCGGTCAGCGGCAGCTTGCGGGTGGCGAGCAGCTTCTTGCGGGACGCGTTGAGCTCATCGAGCTGCGCCGCCACCGTGCCGTCGGCCAGGGCCTTGGCGAAGCCGTCGGCCTCGAGCGTCTGGAAGACGGCCCACGCCTTCTCGCTCATCTGGCGGGTCATCGACTCGACGAACCAGGCGCCGCCGGCCGGGTCGTTGACGCGGCCCACGTTGGATTCCTCGGCGAGGAGGATCTGCGTGTTGCGGGCGGTCCGGCGGGAGAACTCCGACGGGAGACCCCATGCGGTGTCGAAGGGCTGGACCGTCTGCACCTCGGCGCCACCGACAGCCGCCGCGAACGACGACATGGTGCCGCGCAACAGGTTGACGTAGGCGTCGTCGCGGGACAGTTGACGCTCCGACGTGACGGCGTGCTGGACGGCGCCGCGCTTGGTGTCGGTCACGCCGAGCACCTCGCCGACGCGGTTCCACACGCCGCGGAGGGCCCGCAGCCGCGAGATGGTCGCGAACTGGTCCGTGGTCGCCGAGACGCGGAACAGGATCGCGTCGAAGGCATCGTCGACGGTGAGCCCGGCGTCGGTCAGCGCGCGGACGTACTCGACGCCCACCGCGGCCGCGTAGGCCAGCTCGTGCACGTCGCCGGCGCCGGCGTTGTGGTAGATGGTGGCGTCCACGACCACCGGGCGCACGCCCGGGAACGGCTCGGCCAGGTCGACGGCGCCCTTGAGGACGCTGAGGTCGGGCTCAGTGCCGGCCAGGGCGGCCGCACCGATGGGATCGATGCCGAAGTTGCCGGTGAAGGAGGAGTTGTCCTTGTCGGACGCCTCGAACACGGCGGCCAGCGCCCTGGCCGCCTCCAGCTGCTGGGTCTTCGAGGTGAGGTAGACCGGCGCGAGGTCCAGGAGGACGTCGGAGAGCACGGTCGAGAGGTCTCCAGGCTGGATCGCGTCGGGGTCGACGCGGAGGTAGACGGCGGTGCCACCGCGCTCCAGATCCTGCAGGATGAAGCGGCGGGTCTCCGCCGCGTCGGGGTCCTCGTGGAGCTGGGCGACGTGCCAGGCATCCATGCTTCCGTCTCGCACGGTCGTGCCGCGCACGAACGGGGCGACGCCGGGGAAGCCCAGGTCGTCCGTGCCGTCGCTCTTCGCGTACAGCGGCTTGATGGTCAGGCCGTCGACGGTGGTGCTGGTCAGACGCTTGTACGCCTGTTCAATGTTCAGCTCCGTCCCTTCGGGGCGCCTGCGGTTGAGGACCTTCAGGACCTCCTTCTCCCAGTCCGCCTGGGAAGGAGTATCGAAGTCCGCGGCCAGGCTGAGATCGGCCGCACTGGTGGCTTGATCGCTCATAGCTCTCCGTCTTTCTAGGGGGTGAAACCCACGTTTCAACCCTAGACCAGCGCTTTTCGCTCATAACCCGAGGCCAGAGATTGAACGAAAATCGGTGCGGCTAAAATTGCAGGGACTTTTCTGCAGGATCGGCGCTGCTGCGGAGGGATGTGGCAGAATTCTCCCCCCGGATGTGGCGCCAGTGGCTCATCGTCCCCGGTCGGCGCGGACCGGCGCGCGGTCCCCGCGGATGGAGGCCACCATGTCCAGCACCCGCCTGGTGGCCCGGACGTCGTGTGCGCGGAACACCGTCGCCCCTTGCCACGCCGAGATCGCCGTGGCCGCCAGCGTGCCTTCGAGGCGTTCGTCGGTGGGCAGGTCGAGGGTCTCGCCCACGAAGTCCTTGCGGGAGATCGCCTGGAGGACGGGGTAGCCCAAGGCGACGATGCGGTGCGTGTTGGCCACCAGCGCCAGTGAGTTGACGGTGGTCTTGCCGAAGTCGAGCGTGGGGTCGATGAGGATGCGTTCCCGGGGGAGCCCTGCCTCCTCGGCTCGGCCGGCGCCCGCCTGCAGCCCATCCAGCACGTGCTCGACGACGGCGTCTCCGGGGCCGTAGTCGACGCTGGTGGGGTCTGTGCGCGGAGGGAGCCCTCCGGTGTGGGAGATGACGTAGCCGGCGCCGGTCTCGGCGGCGACGTGGACCAGGTCGGCGTCGGCCCCCGCCCAGGTGTCGTTGATGAGGTCCACCAGGCCGGCGCACGCCTGGGCGACCTCGGTGCGCCAGGTGTCGACGGAGGTGAGCACCGGCAGTTCACGCAGGGCCTCTAGCACCGGCAGCACGCGCTGGATCTCCTCGGTGCCGCTGACCCACTCGCCTTCCTGACCCGCGCGGACGCCGCCGATGTCGATGATGTCCACACCCTCGTCGATCATCTGCTTGGCGCGTTCGACGGCTGCGGTGGTGTCGGCGTAGCGGGCTGCGGTGTAGAAGGAGTCGCTGTTGCGGTTGATGATGCCCATGACGGCTGGGCGGGACGCATCGAAGCGCCGGCCTCCGAGGACGAGGGGCGCAGGCGAGGAGAACATGGCGCCGAGTCTAGGCGTGCAGCGCGACGGCGGTCATGGGTTCCACGGTGACCTTCACCTTCCCGTCCTTCACCTCGAAGGTGCAGTCCTCGGGAACCAGGGCGTCGCAGTACGTGCCGTCGGCGAGGTTGGTGGTCAGCTCCGGCTCGATGGCCTTGGTAGAGTTCCCGTTGATCGCGATCAGGCCCAGATCGCCGCGGTCGAAGGCGACTGCGTAGCCCTCCTGCCACAGGTTCTCCGGTTCTGCATCGCCCACGACGGCGGCCCACTCCACCAGCCCCGCGTAGCTGCGGTGGAGGCAGAGCCAGGTGCCCGGTGCTGGCTTGTCCGTGGGCGTCGGCTGGGCGCACTCGGTGTCGGTGACCACGCCGTCGGACTGGGGCGCGCCGGCGTCGCGGTCGGTGAAGGCGTACCCGCTGTAGAGGACCGGGGTGCCGTACGGCACCGCCAGCAGCAGGATGTTGGCCAGGCGGTACTTCTCCGGGTCCTTGTAGGACAGCGTCTGGCGGTTGCGTTCGGTGTCGTGGTTGGTGACGAACGTGTACGCCTGCTCGGACGGCACCTCGCCGTCGCGGATCTCGAGGGCCCGGTGGACGGCGCCGCCGGGGACGATGCCGGCGATGTCCTTGGCGAACTGGAACGCGAACACCGAGCCGGCGTCGAGGTAGTCCTCCGGCTGGATGGGTTCGCCGGAGCCGCGGATGACCTCCGAGATGATGAGGGGGTCGCCGTCGAGGGAGTCGACGATGGCCCGCACGTCGCGGGCGGGAAGGTGCTTGGCGGCGTCGATGCGGAAGCCGTCGACGCCGAGGCTCAGGAGGTCGTCGAGGTAGGCCGAGATCTTCTGCTGGACCGCGGGCTCTCCCGTCCGGAGGTCCGCGAGGTTACTGAGCTCGCACTCCTGGATCTCCTGCTGGTCGAGGTAGTTCTCGATGTCGCCCGAGGGTGTGGCGCAGTCGTGGAAGTCCGCCTCGGTGTAGAGCCCGGGGTAGTCGTAGTGCGTGAACGCGCTGCCGGCGACGCCGGTGCCGCCGTCGATGCCGGCCATGTGGTTGATGACCGCGTCGGCGATCACCTTGACCCCGACATTGTGGCAGTCCGTCACCATCTGTTGGAACTCGGTGCGGGTGCCCAGCTTGGACTCGATCCGGTAGCTCACCGGCTGGTAGGAGGTCCACCACTGCTCACCTTCGATGTGTTCCTGGGCGGGGGAGAGGAGCACGAAGCTGAACTTGCCGGGGCCTAGCACGTCGGTGCACTCGCGGGCGACCGACTTCCAGTTCCACTGGAACAGCTGCACCCCGACGTGGGGTGTGGCCGGCGCCGGAGCCACCGAGGTCGTCGTCGACGGTGTGGTGTCCGAGGGCGCTTCGGAGGCAGGCGAACAGGCGCTGAATGCAAGGGTCGCCGTGAGGAGGATGCCGAGGACGCGTCGCATGGGGTCGATTATCGCCCACCCTGCCGCCGCCGAACCCCGGTCCCAGGCAGCGACGGCGAGCTCAGGCGAGCGGCGGCCGTAGGATGCGAGGGTGATGCACGCCCCCACCACCCGCTACGGCGTGATCCAGGCCGCCTACTGGAGCGGCTTCTGCATGGTGCTGCTCTTCGCCAGCGCCTACCTTCTCGACGCGGGGCTGACCAACTCCCAGATCGGCCTGGTGATCGCCGCCGGTGGCGCGCTGTCGGCGGTGCTGCAGCCGGTCGTGGCCGGGGCCGCGGACAGGTCGCGCCGCGTGCCGCTGCGGGTGTGGGCCGCTGCCCTTTCCGCGTTGATGGTGGCTGTGGGCGCGATCCTCCTCATCCCTGGGATGCACTGGCTGCTCACCGCCGTGTTCTTCGGACTGTTGGTGCTGACCGTGCAGCTGCTGCAACCCCTGGTCAACGCGCTGGGGATCGCGGCGATGGCGCGTGGCGTGAAGCTGAACTTCGGGGTGGCGCGGGCGGCGGGCTCCGGCGTCTTCGCGCTCGTCTCGGTGGGCGCCGGCTGGATCGTGGCCGTGGCCGGAAGCGTGATGGTGCCGCTCCTGATCATCGCGTTCCAGATCGCCTTCCTCGTGGCGACGGTGACCTTCGTGCACCGGGGTGGGATCGCCGTCGTGTCGGGTGCCCCCGACGAACCGGTGGCGGCACCCACCCAGCCGATGACGCGCGCCCGGTGGCAGCGCTTCTTCGTCCTGCTGGCCGGCATCACGGTGCTCATGACCTCTCACGCGATGATCAACAACTACATGCTGCAGGTCATGCGCCACCACGGCGGTGACACCGGCGAGATGGGCACCGCCGTGATGATCGCGGCGCTGATGGAACTGCCCGTGATGGTGCTCTGGGGCAGGGTGATGGGCCGCTGGTCGCCGGGACGCCTCCTGCAGTTGTCCGGCGTCTTCTTCGTGGTGAAGACGGCGCTGACCTGGCTCGCGCCCAGCGTGCTGGGCATCTACGGGGCACAGACGCTTCAGATCGGCGCCTTCGCGGCGATGGTGATGGCCTCGGTGTACTACGTGGAGCGGATGCTGCCGGCGCGCGACCGGATCAAGGGCCAGGCCTACATGACCATGACGGCGACCGCTGGCTCGGTGGTGGGCTCGCTGCTGGGCGGCCTGCTGCTGGATGCGAGCGGGGTGCCGCTGATGTTGCTGGTGGGCACCGGGATCGCCGCAGTGGGCGGGGCGCTCACGCTCGTCTCGGCGGAGTCGCGGCTCTGAGCTTCGCGTCGGGCGAAGTCTTCGGTTTCTCTGGAGGCGGCCGGCTCAGAGGCCGTCCGTCACCTCGGTGGGGGAGGTCTGCAACTGCGTCAGGCGTTCGTTGACCTGGGCCAGCACCTCGGCGGTCTCCGCGTTCAGCGACTTCATCGCCTTGCGGCGGGTGGCGCCGCTGTTGGCGTGCCACGCCAGTTCACCACGCATCCGCAGCGCCTGGGCCTGTCGTCGCCAACCGGTGGGCTCCACAGCTTGGGGGAAGGTCTCGGAGACGGCCTCGGCGGCCACCTCGATCGCGTTGAGCTTGGCCTCGAAGCGGAGCTTCGGGTTCTCCGAGTTCGTGGCCTCCTTCAGCTTGGCCACGGCACCGTCGATGCTCTCGGAGATCTGGGGGTTGTCGCGCAGCGCGGACAGCAGCGTGGCTGTCGCGGCGATGACGCCGGAGGCCGTGGTCACGATGAGGCGGATTTTGCTCATGCCGGACATTTTACGGTGGCGCCCCAACTGCCGGTTCCGGATCTTGTGGACGCGCGCTCGGCCCTGATCGACCCAGCGCCAAGTACGCTTCTCGGATGGCGAACGAGCAGCCCAGGCCCGACGACATCGGGCGCGACCAGGAACCGCCCCACAAGCGGCTGGACCGGCACTGGAACGAGCTTCTCCAGGAGTTGCGGGTCACGCAGGGGGGCGTGCAGATTCTCGCCGGCCTGCTCTACACGCTGCCGTTCCAGGCCCGGTTCGAGGCCGTCGACCAGGCGCAACGCTGGGTCTACCTCGGGGCCGTGTCGTTCGCCACGCTGAGCGCTGCGCTGCTGATCGCGCCGGTGGCCTTCCACCGGGCGCTGTTCCGCCGTCGGCTGCGGCAGAACCTCATCAGAGTCTCCGCGTTCGTCACCAAGCTGGGGTTGGCGCTGCTGGCGCTCTCCCTGACTTTGGTGTCGGCGCTGGTGTTCAGCGTCGTCGCGGGATGGGCGGCGGGCCTGATCAGCGGCGGCGTCGCCGCGGTCTTCTTCTTCGTCGTGTGGTTGATGCTGCCGCTCGGCTGGTCCCGCGGCTACCCGGAGAAGGAGGGGGAGCCCAAGGACTAGGCCAGCACCGTCTGGTCGTAGGAGTACATCGACGCCCGGTAGACGTGCATGCCGAATTCGACGGCGCGGTGCTGCTCGTCGTAGGCCGTGCGTTGCATCGTCAGGAGCGCGCTGCCGGCGGGTTCGTTCAGCAGCCGGCCCTCCTCCGCGGTGGCGAGCCTGGCGCCGATCTGCTGGTAACCGACGGTCACCTTGATGTCGCGCTCCCGCAGGCAGGCGTAGAAACCCTTCTCCTCGAGTTCCTCGCGGTTGGGGGCGATGGTGGCGGGCAGCCAGTTCTGCATCACGGCGAGCGGCTCGTCTCGGAGCATGCGTAGGCGCTTGAAGTAGACCACCTCCGCGCCGGGCTCGAGGTTGAGCGCGGCCGCGACCCCGGGCGTCGACGATTCCTGCAGCCACGACAGCACGGTGGTGCTGGGGTCCACGCCGGACTTCTCGAGGTCGTCGTTCAGCGAGGTCAGCGACATGGGGCGGTGCACGCGCATGGGGGTGACCTGGGTGCCGGCGCCCCGTCGACGCACGATGAGGCCGCGATTGGTGAGGGTCTCCATCGCGCGGCGGGCGGTGGGCCGCGAGACGCGGAGGCGGGCGGCCATCGAGACCTCGTCCTCCAGGCGGGTGCCGGGCGCGATCTCGCCCGTCTCGATGAGACTGGCGAGGGGTTCGGCGATCTGCGCGTGCAGTGGGACCGTGCTGTCGCGGTCGATGGTGATGTCCACTACGTATGGTTTGGTGCTCGGCATGGTGCGTCCGACCCTGCTTCCCGTGATTCCCCTGGGGCAGCCCGCCGTTGGGCTGGCTGGTGACAGTCTAGATGCACCGACGTATTAAGACGCGAATATGTGCTGATCTTTGTCCGGTGACATGAGCGCCCACGCGGCTGCGTCCACCGCCTCAGGGCCGTCATTGTCAGTTGGTGGCACCCACGGTGAAGTCGCCCCAGCGCTCGATCTGCCAGCCGTCCGCCGTCGAACCGTTCAGCACGATCCACTGGGTGTTCTTCAGCGGCGGTGCGTTGTCGAAGCCGAACTCCGGGTCCTGCCAGATCGCCCACACGCGCAGGGCGGCACCGTGGCTGACCAGCGCGACGTGGTCGTCGCCCGCCTGTTCCATCGCCGCGACGGCGTTGCTGAAGCGGGCCATGAACTCGCGGGCCGTCTCGCCACCCTCCAGGCCGATGTCCATGTTCTCCGGGTGCCAGGTGTTGAGGATCCCCACATACGCGGTCCAGTCGGTGTTCATCTCCTCGACGCCGGCCGCGATCTCATGGATGCCGTCGACGATGATGGGCTCCAGGCCCCTGGCCTCGGCCAACGGTGCGGCGGTCTGCTGCGCGCGGATCAGCGTGGACGCGTACAGCACGTCGATCTCTTCGTCGGCGATGGCCTCGACAAGGGCCTCGGCCTGCGCCAGGCCGGTCTCGTTCAGCGGCGCGCCCGGATGGGCGGTGTCGAGTTGACGGTTGACGTTGGAGTCGGTCTCCCCGTGACGGATCAGGATCAGGCGCATGACCCGAAGCCTAGCCAGCCTGGCAGTGACCCTGAAATTGCGGCGGCTGTCAGGGCAGCCGCGGGACGTCGCCCCGCAGGCCGGTGGAGGTGAGGATCGTGTCCGCCTGGCCGCCGCTGTGGGTGATGTGGTGCTCGTCGTGCACCGTCAGTTGCGTGCGGTGGTGCCGCAGCGCCGTGGCGACGCGGGGGCGGTAGCGCTCGAGCTCGACCCAGACGTCGGCCTTCGACCGGTCCGCTGTCAGGGAGGCGTAGGGGATGCCCAGCTCGTCGGCCGCAGCCTTGGTGAGGTGGTGCAGACGGACGTGGTCCGGGTGGCCGTAGCCGCCGTCGGCGTCGTAGCTGACGGCCAGGTCGGCGTTGGAGCGGCGCAGGAACGCGGCGATGTCGGCGACCGCCTCGGCATCGTTGGCCGCGAAGAGCGAGCGGTCGTCGGCGGTGTCGCCCGGGCCAGCGACCGTCTCGCTGATCCACTGCATCCCCGAGTCGAGGTAGCGGCGCGGCTCTCCCCCCGCCATGCGGGCGGGCGGCATCCCCAGATAGGCGTGCACGGCCACACCGAGTTCGTCGATCGCGCCGGCCAGTTCCGCCTCCCGGCGCCGTTCGAGTTCCGGCGTGCCGGCCAGGACGGACAGCGGGCCGGGCACCACGCCACCCATCTCACCGCGCGTGGCGGTGAGCAGGGAGACCCTGACCCCTTCGTCGGCCAGGTGGGCGATGAGGGCACCGGAGGCCAGAGTCTCGTCGTCGGGATGGGCGTGGACGAAGGTGACCCGCTTGACGCACCGTTCGGCCAGCACCCGGCGGTAGTTGTCGACGGTGTGCCGGGCCGTGTGCGCCCACGTCATCTTCTCCGCGCGCTCGCGGCCGGTGCGGCCGAGCTTCTCCCGCTCGGCCGCGTCGCGTAGCAGGGGGCGGAGGGCGGCGGCCCAGTCGTGCGGGTTGTGGGTGGGCAGCAGCAGACCGGTGTGGGTGTTGCAGATGGCCTCGGTCAGCCCCCCTGCGGCCGCCGCGAGAACGGGGATGCCGGAGGCCGACGCCTCCAACGCGACCAGGCCGAACGTTTCGGAGTGCGACGGGACGAGCAGCACGGAGGAGTGGCGCATGATCTGCGCGAAGGAGTCGCGGTCCTGGCCGGGCAGGAAGGTGACCCTGCTCTCCAACCCGAGCTCCGTCACCAACGAGTGGAGTTCGGCCTCGTAGGCGGCGAAATCCGCCGATACCTGGCCCACGACGACCAGGCTGGGCCGCTCGTCGGCCGGAAGGAGCGCCAGCGTGCGGATGGCGATGTCCGGCGCCTTGAGGGGCTGGAGCCGGGCGGCGAAGAGGAGGTAGCCCGGGTCCACACCGGGGGCGGGTGTCCAGGTGTCGCCCGGCGTGGCGGGGTGGAAGAGGTCGATGTCGACCCCGGGCTGCACGATCGCGACGCGCTCCGGGTCTGCCTGGCAACGGCCGATGACCACGGCGGCCTCGTGGTGCGAGACGGCCAGGATCAGGTCGGATTCCCGGGCGCACTGGACCTCGCCGTCGAGCCGCGCCGGCGACTCCGGCGGCTCGCCGTCGCGCAACGGGGAGTTGGGGTGCGCGGCGACGGAGTGGTAGGTCATCACGTGGGGGATGCCGGCCGCGCGGGCCAGGGGGATGGCCGCGACGCCGGACATCCAGTGGTGTGAGTGGACCAGGTCGAAGTGACCTGCGGCCAGGAGGGGTTCGAGGTTGCTGCGGAACGCGTCGATGTACTGGTCGATCTCGCTCTTGGGCAGCGACCGCGCAGGGCCGGCCGTCACGTGGTGCAGGATGATGCCGTCGTCCAGCGTGTCGACGTCGGGCTGGTCCGCCGACGAGCGGCGGGTGAAGAACTCGACGTCGACGCCCGTCGTCTCCTGCAGGGCCGTGGCGAGGGCGCGGATGAGCACGTTCATCCCCCCGGCATCCGCGGTGCCCGCCCGCTCGGCCGGTGAGGTGTGCATGGAGATGAAGGCGACCCGCATGGGCTGAGCCTACTGCCGGCGCGACCCCAGGTCCTCCGCGGCGGCGACCACCGCGTCGATCAGCGCGCGGTCCTGGGCCAGGTCCGGGGCCACGAAGCCGACGACGCGCGCTGCGGCCTCGGTGAGCTCACCGGCGGCCAGGGCGAGCACCACGTCCGCCTGAGCGTCCTTCACTGGGGCGCCGAGGCCCCGCAGATGCAGCAGCCAGGCGGCGACGGCCTTCACCGCAGCCACCGGCATCTCACCGCGGCCGCGCCACGCGCGCAGCGTCGGGGCGATCCGCACGGGCAGCTTCAGCGAGCCGTCGGAGGCGATCTGGGCCAGCAGGTGCCGGATGTTGGGGTTCTCGTAGCGCTCGACCAGGGCGCGGGCGTACTCCTCCCACGGCACCTGGAGGCCGGGTCCGGCCTCGTTCCACCACGCCAGCACCCACTCGCGCAGGACGGGGTGCGCGATGCCCTCGGCGACGGTTTCGACGCCCAGGATGGGGCCCGCGTACGCCAGCAGCGAGTGGGAACCGTTCAACATCCACAGCTTGCGCTGCTCGTAGGGCTCCACGTCGAGGACCAGTTGCGCACCGGCCGACTCCCAGTCGGGGCGGCCTGCGGGGAACTCGCCCGAGATGACCCATTCGGAGAACGGCTCGGTGGGAACGGGGGAGGCGTCGGAGTAACCCTGCGTCTCGGCCACGAGCCGGACCTCGGCCTCCGTCGTGGCCGGCGTGATGCGGTCCACCATGCAGGTGGCCCAGGCCACGTTCTCGTCCATCCACCCCACGAGAGTGGGGTCCACCTGATGGGCGGCGTCCCGCACGACCTGCCCGAAGGCGGTGCCGTTGTCGGGGATGTTGTCACAGGGCAGCACGGTGAGCGCGCCCGAGCCCGCGGCGCGGCGGCCCAGCAGGCCGGCCAGGATGCGCGCCGGGGGAGTGGAGATGGCCAGTCCGGCGATGGAGTCGACGGTCACCCGGCCCTCCTCCACCAGCGTCTTCAGCGCTGCGAGGTCGGCGGCCACGGCCTCATCGGCGACGTCGAGGGCCCCGGACGGGAGCCGGTAGTAGCCGGCCTCGGTCACCGTCGAGGTCACGACGGCGAGCTCGGGGGAGGCGAAGTAGTCCATCAGCGCGCGGAAGTCCGACGCCGGGTGCACGGCCACGACCGACGAGATGACCTCGAAGTGGTCGCCGTCGGCGCCCTGGGTGACCAGCGTGTAGAGCCCGTCCTGCGGGGTGAGCAGGTCCGACATCGTGGGCCGGCGCCCGGTGAAGGCCGCGATGCCCCATTCGGCGGCGTCCGAGGCGTGTTCGGTGTACCAGGCCTGGTGGGCGCGGGTGAAGTTGCCGAGGCCGAGGTGGACCATGCGGACGGGGGCGGCGGGGCGGCCGAAATCGGCGCGGGTGAGCGTGGTCACAGCTTGAACACCTTCTTGGGCTGGGTCGAGGTGAGGTCGACGATGGTTTCGAGGGCCTCGTCCATCGCCAGCCGATGTTCGGCGACGAGGTTGGCGAGGAAGGCGGAGTCGACGCGGCGCGAGACGTCGTGCCGGGCGGGGATGGAACAGAACGCTCGGGTGTCGTCGATGAAGCCGGAGGTCTTGGCGAAGCCGGCGTAGCCGGTGACGGAGCGGCGGAACCGCATGATGGCGTCGGCCTCGTCGATGAACCACCAGGGGGCGCCGACGAACAGGCCGCGGTACCAGCCGGCGAGCGGCGCGAGTTCGCGCGAGAACGCGGTCTCGTCCATGGTGAAGACCACCAGGTGGAAGCCCTCGGCGTTGCCGTAGGCGTCGAGCATGGGCTGCAGCGCACGGGTGAATTCGACAGCGTGGGGGACGTCCCCGCCCACGTCGGCGCCGAAGCGCTCGAAGGTCGCCGAGTCGTGGTTGCGGTGGACGGCCGGATGCAGGGTCATGACGAGCCCGTCGTCGACGGCGAGCCTGGCTTGGTCGTTGACCATGTGGCGCCGCAGGGCGTCACCGTCGGACGGGGTGATCGTCCCGGCCAGCGCCTCGCGGAAGAGCCGCTCGGCCTCGGCGTCGGAGAGGCGCTGGGTGCCGGCGTCGGCGTGCGAGTGGTCGGTGGAGACCGCCCCGTTGTCCTTGAAGAACTGGCGGCGCACCCGCATGGCTTCGACGTGCGCGGCGTACCCGTCGATCTCGACGTCGGTCACCGCCGCCAGGTTCTGCGTCAGCGTGCGCCAGGTGGGGCGCGCCGGCTCGAGGTACTGGTCCGGCCGGAACGTGGGCACGACGCGGCCTTCCCACGTGGGGTCCGCAGCGAGGCGCTGGTGGGCGTCGAGCGGGCTGCACGGGTCGTCGGTGGTGGCCATGGCCTCGATGTTGAACCGCTTGTACAGCGCGCGCGGCCGGTACTCGTCGCGCGTGAGGCAGCCGGCGATCTGGTCGTAGATCTCGTCAGCCGTCTCCGCGGAGGGCCGCACCTGGACGTCGAACACGTCGTGGAACTCGGACTCGAACCAGAACTGCACGGGGGTGCCGCGCAGCACCTTCCAGTTCTCGCACAGCTTCCGGAAGGCGCCGCGCGACTGCTCCTCGCTCAGCTCGGTGCCGACGGGGACACCCAGGTCCGCGAGGTCAACGCCGCCGGCGGCATGCAGCATCCGGTTGGTGTAGTGGTCGGGTGTCAGCAACAGCGACGTCGGGTCCGAGAACGGCTCGTCGTCGGCCAGCCATTCGGCGGGCACGTGCCCGTGGGGGGAGACGATCGGCGCATCGGCGACGGTTCGGTACAGCTCGCGCGCGATGTCGCGGGTGCCCGGGTCCGCCGGGAGGAGCCGGTCGGCGTGCGGGGCGAGGGGGGTGGGGGACATGGGTTCTACTTACCTTTCGGCGGTGAATACAGGGGGATGGGGCGGCACGATGCCGGTGGAGTCGCGCGCGATGAGATCCATCGGCACCACGATGGTCTCAATGGTGGGCGCGTTGCGGTGCTTGAGTTGGCTGAGCAGCGCGCGGGCGGCGCGGGCGCCGATGAGGCTGGGCTGCGGCGACACCGTCGTCAGGGTGGGAGTGGTGAGCACCGAGGAGATGGAGTTGTCGATGCCGACCACCGACACGTCCTGCGGCAGGCTCAGCCCGTAACTCTGCGCCGCCTTCATGAAGCCGATGGCCATGATGTCGTTGAAGGCGATGACGGCGGTGGTGGGATGCTCGCGCCACAGCTTGGCGGCTCTCACGCCGCCCTGGATCGATGGCGTGCATGGGCCCACCCGGCGCAACTGGAGGCTGAGTTCGTGGCACGCCTCCGTCGCTGCGCGCCAGCGCACACCGTTGGCCCACGACGCCTCCGGGCCGCCCAGATATGTGATCCGGGTGTGTCCCAGGCCTGCCAGGTGCTCGACTGCGCGCCGGATCCCGCGGGCGGAATCCGGCACCACCGACGGCAGACCCGCGATGATCCGATTGGTGGCCACCACCGGCATCCGCTTCACGATCTGCGTGATCGCCGAATCCGTGAGGCGGGAGGCCGACAACACCAGGCCGTCGAGCAGCGGTAGCACCGACTGGATTGCCTGGTACTCGGTGTGCCCGTCCTCCTGGGAGTCCATCAGCAGCACCGTGTAGCCGGCCTGCGCCGCCTCCTGCTGGAAGCCGCGCATGATGTGGGCGTAGACGGGGTTGGTGACGTCCGCCACGACCAGGCCGAGGGCCTTCTTCTCGACGCCCTGCTCCGGGTGCTGCACCGGTTTGGTGCGGTAGCCCAGCTTCGTGGCTGCGGCGTGGATCTGTTCGCTGGTCTCGGCGTTGACGCGGCCGGGCCTGGAGAACGCGCGCGACACCGTCGACGGCGACACCCCAGCCTCCAGCGCCACGTCGTAGATCGTGACCTGCTTGCGGCGCTTCTTCGGCTCACTCATGGTCGTCCTCCGGCCAGGGGGCCCCGGGGTGTAGACCCTGCGCCCAGGCGACTGCGTGGGCCCGCCCGAGCGCCACCCGCTCGGCCACGCCGAGGGCCTCAGCCAGCGCCTGCACGTCGACGAACTCGGCGGTGGCCTGCTGGATGGGACGGCCCTCCCCGTCGCCGGAGAGCTTGATCCGCACCTGGTGGCCATCGATGTCGACCGGTCGCCACGTCCGCTGCAGCACCCGGCGGTGCGACGGGTGGGCGATGCGCACCCCGATGGTCGACGTGTGCATGACAAGGGCTTCGACGACGGCGCCGGTGTCGGCCTTCGACGCCAACGCGGTCACGGTGTGGGCCGGGCGGCCCTTCTTCATGATGATGGGAGTGAGCCAGGCGTCGACGGCGCCCGCATCGAGCAGGCGGTCGAGGACCGCCGGCCAGAGCCGCGGGTCCAGGTCGTCGACATTGGCCGCGATCTCCTGCACCTCGAACGGCGTCTCGTCCTGCAGTGCGGTGCCGACGGCGGTGCCGAGCAGCACGCGCACCACACCGGGGCGGTCCCTGCGGACGCGGGTTCCGGCGCCGGTGCCCACGCCGTCGAGCGTCATGGCGGGCAGGGCCTCCACCTGGTTGCAGAGGGCGCGGATCAGCGCCATGCCGGTGGGGGTGGTCAGCTCGCCGGCCTCAGGCGGCCCACCGGCCTCGACCTGCCAGCCCCTCGCGAGTGCCACCACGGCGGGCGGCGGCACGGTGAGGAGCCCGTGCTGCGTGCGGACGGTGCCGGTGCCCACCGCGACGACGGAGCTGGAGGCGTCTCTCACGCCGAGGGTGCGGACGGCTTCGGCGACGCCCACGATGTCGCCGATGGAGTCGAGCGCGCCCACCTCGTGGAAGTGGACCTCCTCGACGGTGGTGCCGTGCACGGCCGCCTCGGCCTCGGCCAGGGGGCGGAACGCGGCGAGGGCGAGCTCGCGGGTGACGGCCGGGATGCCGTCGGCGGAGAGCAGGCGCTCGATGTCGCTCAGGTGTCGGGCGGGCGGGTCGGGCTCGTCGGCGATGACGTCGACCTTCAGCGCGTCGAACGGGCCGCGGCGTACCCGTCGGGTCTGGAGGTGCAGCTTCCCTGGGGCGACGAGGTCGAGGACCGCGGCGACCGAGCCGGCGTCGGCCCCGGCGTCGATGAGGGCCGCGAGCAGCATGTCGCCGGCGGCGCCCTGGGACGCGTCGATCCACAGGCGACGGGTGCGCTCCCGTGACGGGGCCACCCGGGTGGGCCGCACCCTCGTGCCGGAGGGGACGGAGTCACCGTCTGCGGTGGTCACGTGGGGATGGTGATGCCCGTGGTCATCGTGGCGGTGCGAGGGGTCATGCACGATGCCTCCCGGGCGCCGCGATCTGGGCAGCCAAGTGGCCCGCCCCGTAGCCGTTGTCGATGTTGACGACTCCCACGCCGGGGGCGCAGGAGTTCAACATGCTCAACAGCGCCGCGACTCCCTCGAACGCCGCCCCGTATCCCACCGAGGTCGGCACCGCGACGACGGGGCAGGCCACCAGACCGGCCACGACGGGCACCAGCGCGGCGTCCATCCCCGCGGCGAGCACGATGACGTCGGCCACGCGCAGTTCGTCGAGGCGGGCCAGGACGCGGGTCAGGCCCGCCACGCCGACGTCGATCACTTCGGTGACCTCGCGCCCGAGGTAGCGGGCGGTCAGCGCCGCCTCGCGGGCGACGGGCAGGTCCGAGGTGCCGGCGCACACGACGACGACGCGGCCGCCGCTGGGCGCCGGGGGTTCGCCCGGCCAGGCGGCGAGGGAGGCGGTGTCGTCGATGAAGACGCCGGGCAGCTCGTCGCGGATGGCGGTGAGCTGCTCGGGTGTGGCGCGGGTGAACAGGACGGTGCCCAGCTCCTGGTCGGTCTGCTCCGACTTCTCCCGCCACGCGCGGGCGATGGCGTGCACCTGGGCCAGTGTCTTGCCCATGCAGAACACGGCCTCCGGGTAGCCGCGGCGGCGGTAGCGGTCGAAGTCCAGGGTGGCGATGTCCATCACAGGGCCTCCGGGCGCCGGTTGAGCAGGGTGAGGGTGAAGTTCCCGGACTGGATGCCGCCCAGGTCGAGCGTGGCGTGCTGGAAACCCGCCGCCTTGACGCGGCTCAAAAGCTCCTGGCGCACGGCGGTGTCGGCGATGAGGTGGAACTCGTCCGCGGGCACCTCGATGCGGGCGATGCTGCCGTGGTGACGCACCCGGCAGTCGGAGAATCCCGCGGCGAGCACGGCGTCCTCCGCCAGGTCGATGGCCGCCAGCTTCTCGGCGCTGACCGGTTCCCCGTGCGGGATCCGGCTCGCGAGGCACGGGGCCGCGGGCTTCAGCGCGCTGGCCAGACCGAGTTCGACGGCGACCGCGCGGACGTCCGCCTTGCCGGCGCCGGCGTCGGCGAGGGGATGGAGGACGCGGTGCTCGGCGGCCGCGCGGCTGCCGGGACGGTCCGGCCGGGAGGCGTCGTCGGCGTTCTCGCCGTAGGCGATGGCGGTGAGTTGCAGTTCGTCGGCCACGCGGGTGTCCAGGACGGTGAAGAGCTCGTCCTTGCAGTGGTAGCAGCGGTCCACCGGGTTGGCTGCGTAGTCGGCGTTGGCGAGCTCGTTGGTGGCGACCTCCACCAGGGGCAGCCCGAGCTGCTCCGCCTGGCGGTGGGCCAGCCGTCGCTCCCGCTTGGCCAACGACGGCGACACGCCCAGCAGCAGCACCGTGTTCGCCTCGCCCACGGCGCGGGCGGTGAGGGCTGCCAGGACGGTGGAGTCGACTCCGCCCGAGTAGGCGACACCGACGCGGAGGCGGGGCGAGGAGTCTTCCGCTGCGTTCGCCCGCCCCTCGGTACCGCTCAGGACCGAGGCCGCGACCGCGTCGGCGACCCTTTGGAGGTCGGCCGACAGCGGGGCGTGGAGGTCGATGGGTTGCATGGCGGTCCTTCCCGTCAGTTGCCCTGCTCGGAGCGCAGCTGGTGCCAGCGCTTGCGCACGTCGTAGGCGGCCGACTTGGGCAGCCGGTCGCGGGTGAACATGCCCTTCTTGTTGCCACCCACGCGCATGATGCCGGGGGTGGTCTGGAAGTCGGCGAAGTTCCACATCTGCTCGCCGACCACCTCGGGGTAGTCGTCGAACACCCGGTGGAACATGGCGAGCATGTCCACCTGGTACTCCTCGGACCAAGGGCGGCGGTGGAAGTCGCGCAACCCGTTGAGGGTGTCGGGGCCGTATTCGGTGAACAGGATGGGCTTGCCGGGGGCGAGGGTGAGCCACCCGTCGAGTTCTTCGCGGAGGTGCTTCTCCGCGAGTTCGAGGTTGCCGTTGTCCCAGTACCAGCCGTAGTACCGGTTGAGCATGACGACGTCGTAGAGGTCTGCCACCTTCTCCTTGTCCGGCGTGGACAGCTGAACGTTGACGTAGCCGACGGGGCGGCTGGGGTCCGCGTCGCGGGTGGCGGCTACGAGCGGCTCGAAGTAGGCGCGGCTCGCGTCCGACCAGGTTTCGGGCTCGTTGGCGATCGACCACAGCACGACGCTGGGGTGGTTCTTGTCGCGCGCGATGAGCTCGCGGATGTGCGCCTCGTGGACGCGCCGGGTCTCGTCGTTGATGGTCTCGGGGGAGAACGTGGAGCGTGGCTTGCCGTCGCCGAAGATGCCGCCCGAGAGGCCCTGGTTCATGCCGACGGCGGCGGTCTCGTCGATGACGACGAAGCCCATCCGGTCGGCGTGGTCCATGACCTCCTCGGCGTACGGGTAGTGCGAGGTGCGGAAGGAGTTGGCGCCCTGCCAGGTCATGAGTTCGAAGTCGTGCACCATGAGCGCGTCGTCGTGGCCCTTGCCGCGCACCAGGTTGTCCTCATGCCGGCCGTAGCCGCGGAAGTAGAAGGGCCGGTCGTTGATGAGGAACTGCGAGTCCTTCACCTCGACGGTGCGGATGCCGAACGGCTGGGGGTAGACGTCCCTGCCGGCGGTGACCTCCAGCGTGTAGAGGTAGCCGCGGCCGGGTTCCCAGAGCTCGGCGTCCTCGACGCGGACCCGGCCGGCGGCGCCCGCTGCGCTGCCGACCTCCACGCCCGCGGCGTCCAGGACGCGCACCGACACCTGGGTGGTCGCCGCTTCCGCCGGTCCCTGAGTTGCATCCGCGACCTCGACGGCGTAGTCCACGACGCCGGCCCTGCCGTCGATCCGCGTGGTGATGGTCACGTCGGTCACCGCCAGTTGGGGGCGCGTGCAGAGCGACACACTGCGGTGCAGGCCGGCGTAGTTGTAGAAGTCGTGGAAGTAGTACTGGGTGGCGTTGCCCACCTCGTCCACGGACACGAAGCCCGGCGGGATGCTCTGCCAGCTGAGGCGGTTGTCGACGGCGACGGTGAGCCGGAACTGTCGCCCGGCGAGATCCGTGACGTCGGCCTCGAACGGCAGGTAGCCGCCCACGTGGGAGGCCACCTCGTCATCGTTGACCCAGACGCGGGCCTCGTGCGAGGCCGAGCCGAAGCGGAGGAACAACCGCTCGCCGTCCGCGAGGAGGGGCACCGTGACGGTGCGCTGGTACCAGACCCAGCCGACGTGGTCGCGGACCGCGGATTCGGTGGTGATGTCGTTGTACGACGCCGGCACCGGCATGGGGCGCGGCTGCTCCAGGGGCCCGGCGAACCAGCGCTGCTCGATGCCGCTGTTCTGCGTGTCGACCGAGAAGTCCCACACACCGTCGAGCGACGTGATGGTGCGGGAGAGGGAGGTACGGGCGCCCAACATGTGAGCTCCTTTGCTTGAGGGTCCGGGTCAGTGCCTCAATTCAACCCGCGGCAACTTTGCCTTCCCCCAGATTGCCATAAGTTGCAGTGGCCCGGTATGGCTCGGCGCATCCGACCCATTGTTGAATTGTCACGTTGGCTGGGGTGCAACAGACGGCAACTTTGAGGTGCCCAGCGGCTCGAATGAGACATTTACTTCATCAACCTATGGGAGCAGATCGGTGCGGTACCGAACTGCACTGGCCTCGGCAGCACGGGTGCTGCCTCGTCGAAGGAGACGGAAACAAATGTCCATCAGCACTCAGAACCGGACGGTTCGCCCCTTCGGGTGGCGCGACAAGATCGGCTACCTCTTCGGTGACTTCGGCAACGACTTCACCTTCATGCTCCAAATGATGTTCTTCATGGTGTTCTACACCGACGTGATGGGCATCAACCCGGCCCATGTTGGTCTGCTGTTCCTGCTGGCCCGCCTCCTCGACGCCTTCACCGATGTGGGCATGGGGCGCCTCGTCGACGTGCTGAAGCCCTCGTCGAGCGGCCGCTTCAAGCCGTGGATCCTCCGCATCGCCATCCCAGTCGCCCTGGCCGGCGCGATGATGTTCATGCCGTTCGCCGTCGATGCGAGCTACGCGGTGCGCGTGATCTACATGTGCGTCACCTACGTGGTGTGGGGCTCGGTCTTCTACACGATGATCAACATCCCCTACGGCTCCATGGCTGCGGTCATCTCCAACAATCCCGAGCACCGCGCGTCGCTGTCCGTGTTCCGCTCCGTGGGCGCCCAACTCGCCTTCCTCCTGATCTCGGCCGTGCTGCCCCAGGTTGTGTTCGTGCAGAACGCCAACGGCGTCGACCAGCTCGACCCCACCCGGATGGCGCTGGCCGCCGTCGCCTGTGCCATCGCCGCAGTCGCCTGCTACGCGCTGTGCTACTTCAACGTCGAGGAGCGCGTCCAGTCCATCCTCAAGCCCAAGGACCAGCAGGCCTCGTTCGGTCAGATGCTGGGCACCCTGACGAAGAACCGCCCCCTGATCGCCCTGGTCATCGGCGCCATCGTCTTCCTCATCGGCAACCAGATCGCCTCCACCACCACCGCGTACCTGTGGAAGGACTACTTCAACAACGGCGGCATGATGTCGACCGCGCAGATCGTCGCCATCGCCCCTGTCTTCATCATCGCGCTGGTCGCCACCCGCCTGGCCATGAAATTCGGCAAGAAGGAGATGATCGGCACCATGCTCGCCGTCTCCGGGCTGCTCTCGATCGTCATGTGGATCATGAAGATCTCGAACCCTTGGCTGTTCATCGCGCTGTTCTTCGTCCTGTCCATCGGCGTGGCGATGTACAACACCCTCGTCTGGGCGGTCATCACCGACGTCCTCGACTACCAGGAGATCAAGACCGGCGAACGCGACGACGGCACCGTGTACGCCATCTACAGCTGGAGCCGCAAGCTCGGCCAGGCCGCCGCCGGCTACGTCGTCGGCTGGGCCGTGGGCTCCATCGGCTACAGCTCCGAGGCCGCGCAGGCAGGGGTCCAGCAGTCGTTGGAGACCAAGAACGGCATCTACCTGCTGTTCCTGCTGGTGCCGGGCATCCTGTACCTGATCACCTCCGCCATCATGCTCTTCTGGTACCCGCTCGGCCGCAGGCAGGTCATGGACAACTTCCAGACGCTGCGGGCCCGCGCCGCCGCTGTGGAGCCCGATTCGGCTCAGTCGGTCGACCCGGCCGCCGCCGACGTCATCCCGGCCGCCAGCGGTGTGACCCACGGCGAGACCGGCGCCCGCCGCGGCAACATCGCCAACGATCCGCGCGAGTGACCTCTGTTCCCACGGCACGGCCCCCGCACTCCTGGTGCGGGGGCCGTTTCGTTGCTGTCCAGGTGTCCAACTCGACACAACGCTTCCGGAGCCCGCGTAGTGACGATTCTGGAACCGTCCCGGGTGCCACATCTGTCACTACGACGGGGGGTCGAGGTGACGTGTCGGTTATGTGACCGTCGGTCACCGGGCCGGCACGCAGCGGGCGCAGCGGGAGGGGAGGTCTGGCCAGCCGCCTTTCCAGAGCAGCGAGGCGACCTGTCCGGCCGCGCGGCAACTTTCGTACATGACGCCGTTCCAGCCGAAGCGCAGCGTCCGGCCGTCGTGGTGGACGGCGTTGTCGTTGTCTCTCAGCATGTCTTGCGAGCCGTCCGCATGGTCGCGCATCCCGTCGAGCTCGATGATGAGGTTGTACTCGCGGTAGTAGGCGTCCGCTCGGCCCGCCATGCGTTGCACCTGCCGCTCCGGGATGGGCAGCCCGTGGCGTAGGAGCACCTCGGTATGGAACCGCCACTCGAGCGCACTCTCGATTCCGCGGCCCGCCTGGCCGCACAGTTCGCGCAGGACAGCCCGGTGCCTGACCCCGGGTGTCGCCTCCAGTTGCTTGAGGACCCGCTCGGGGGTCGTCAGCCCTTTCGCCAGTGCCCGCGCGACTGCCGAGACGGCGTCGTTCTCCGTCGTCTCGTCCGCGATGTCCAGCAGCGTCACCTCGACGGTGGTCCGACGGAGGCTCAGCACACCGTGCCGGGTGGCGCGGCGGAACCGGATCTGCCATCGGTCGAGATCAAAGTCGGCCCGGGCCTTGGGCGCCCAGACGGTGACCTTCGACGGGGCGTCGCGCACCGCGTCGTGCAGGTGGCCCGAGGCGAGCCCGCCCACCACGGCCTCGCTGCCTCCGCGCAGCAGCCCCGCCCACGCTGCGGCCGCGAACGACGGTGGGCCAAGGAGGTGGAGACCGGGCGCAACCGGGGTTCACTCCTGCGCCATGCGCGCGATGATGCGTGCGGTCAGCCCGCCGTCGAGCAGTTGCCGGGTGCTGACGACCTGGGCCTGCTCGCGGATCTGCTTGAGGAGCGAGTCTGGGATGTTCTTGCGCGCATACACGGGCCCAGCTTGGGACTGGGTGTCGGGCGCTGGGAAGGGACCTGAGCAGACGGACAACAGCTGACTGGAAACGGACAACACCCGGTGGGCTTCGGACAACACTTCGAGCGTTGACAGCATTCCTCGACGACGTGGGTGGTGGCAGATCTGGCAGAACGGCTCAGGTCTCCGTCGGAGTGTCGGTTCTGGCACCGCTGACGGGCTGCGGGTTGTCTATGGCTGCGGTGGATGGCAGCAATGCGCGGACGAAGCGGGTGGCAGCGGCCGTTGGGCGCTCCGGGGTTGACGGTGCTGTCCGGACGGTGGCAGAAGTCGCAAGACGGCTCGACCCGCCGGCGTAGGGGCGGTTCCAGAACCGACTTCGGTGCGAAGTCTCGCACTACGCGACGTGTCCGGGCCGTAGTGCGGGATCTGGCCCCGCTCGTTCACCGAGGACCGCCCAGGTGGCCAGGCGGGCTCAGGTCTCGGCTACCTGCCGTGTTGGCTGCCTTGCTCAGCGTCACCATCCTGGGCCTGGGGCTCCGGTGGGTGACCGACGGCGACCTGAGCCGGTCTGGCACCACCCGTCGGCGGGCTGCGGGTTGTCTATTGCTGCGGTGGACGGCAGCAATGCGCAGACGACGCGGGTGCTGAAGGCCGATGCCCGCTCGATGGTTGGCGGTGCTGATGGGACGGTGGCAAGAGTCGCAAGACGGCTCGACCCGCCGTCGTAGTGTCGGTTCCAGCACCGACTTCGGTGCAAAATTTCGCACTAAGCGGCGCGCCTGCGCAGTACTGCGAGATCTGGCACCACGTCTTCGCGGGCCAGATCTGCCACCACCTCAGGCGGGGAGCTTGCCCCTCTGGCCCTCAGTCCGGTGCAGGAGTTCGCCGGCGTTGGGCACCACGAGCGTGTCCGGGTCTGCCGACATCGCCTCCAGCTCCACATCCGCCGGGTCCAGGTAGTTCAGCGAGATCTTCTCCACCACCTCCCGCGGTATGCCGGTGGCCAGGGTCACCGTCACGCGGTTGGTCTCGACCCCGGTGGCCGGGTCGTAGTCGCCCAGGCCGCGCAGGTGCGTCGAGTGCGCCAGCTCGCCCCACGGGTGGTCCTTGAACCGCTCCCACTGTCCGACGAAGTACTGCCGGTTGTGGTAGCCGATCTCCTCAATGCCCGGGTGCATCACGGACACGTCCTTGATGTGCGGGGCGTAGATGATCAGCTCGCCGCCGTCGGCGACGACGGGCTCCATCTTGTAGAAGCCCTTCGCGCCCGTCCACATGTCCTCGTACATCTGCGGGATCACGGAGACCACGCGCTTGTACGCCTTCGGCACGTATTTCACGTGCACCTGGCTGGACACCTCGGCGCAGGCCTCCCAGGAGGAGCGGGTGTCGCCGAAGGCCATGAACTGCAGGTCGTCGGAGCCGGGCTTGACGATCATGCCGAGCAGCAGCTTCGTCGACGGGACGAGCGCGGCCGCCGCGTCGATCATCTGCCGCACGGGGGTGATGCCGACGGATCCGATCATCTCGTAGCTGGTGATCAGGGCGCCCACCCAGTGGGACATGTCGATGACGTCGTGGCCGGAGAGTCCGGGGAAGAAGTACTTGTTGCCACCGGAGATGCCCACCACCTCGTGGGGAAGGACAGGGCCGAGCACCAGCGAGATGTCGGTGTCGACGACCATCTTGTTGACCAGCACCGTCATGTCGCGGTCAGTCAGGCGGCCGTCGGTCAGCTCGCCGATGCGCGCGGCCGGGATGGTGCCGAGGTGGGCGAAGGTGTCGTGGTTGCGCCAGTCGTGGTTGTGGATCTCCCAACCGGGGTAGGTCTCCTCGAACCGTCCCGGCGCCGAGCCCATGAGCCGGCCGATGGCCTCGTCGCCCATGTAGTCGTGGGTGCCCAGCGCGATGACCACGCGGACGTCCTTCGGGCGCTGGCCGAGGGCCTCGTGGATGACCTTGGCCACCATGTCGACGGGGGCGTGGCGCGTGCCGTCCGGCACGACGAGGGTGACGCGCTTGCCGTCGAAGTCGTAGCGACGCAGCTCATCGAGGACGAACGTGCGGATCTGCTCCTCGGTGAGGACCTGGTCTGGGCCTCCGACGGTTGCAGCGTCGGGCACTCCGGGATACAGCTTCGTCATGGGACCACCCTACGTCCGGCCGGTCGTCCCGCACCTGGGGCGCGGGACGGCTCAGCGGCTTCATTCATCGCTGGACACGCGCGTTGCCCTCCCAGATGGACCAAACCTGCGCCTCATCCATGGGGGAGCCGTAGTCGTTGAGGGACGTGGCAGCGAGGGCCCCCGTCGCCCAGCCGAACTGCATGCACTTCTCCGCGGGCCAACCGCGCAGCAGGCCGTGGAGGACGCCGCCGATAGAGCCGTCGCCGCCGCCGATGCGGTCGAGAACGTCGATGTCGCGGAGGTGGGCGACGTGGAACTCACCCTCGCCCCAGAGCACCATGCCCCAGCGGTGGTGGTTGGCGGAGATGACCTCGCGCAGCGACGTGCCGATGAACGAGGCGCGGGGGTACCGCTCGGAGATGCGGGCGATCATGGCCTTGAAGCTGCCGATCTCGTCGGCGATGTCCTCGCCGCCGGCCTCCGGGCCGGGAATGCCCAGGCACAGCTGGAAGTCCTCCTCATTGCCGTAGAGGATGTCGCAGAGCTGGGCGATCTCGTGGAAGGCCCTGTGCAGTTCGTCCTCGCGACCCTTCCAGAACGACGCCCGGAAGTTGAGGTCGAAGCTGATCGCCGTGCCGTGCTCGCGGGCCTTCTTGGCCAGCTCCACGCAGAACGTCGAGGTCTGGGGAGACAGCGCCGCCACCAGGCCGGACAGGTGCAGGATCTTCACGCCCTCGTCGCGGAACAGCTTGTCCAGGTCGTAGTCGGCGACCTTCAGGTCCAGTCCCACCTCGCCGGCGCGGTCGTTCCAGACGCGCGGCGCGCGGCCGCCGAACCCGGCGTCGGCGATGTTGAACTGGTGGCGGTTGCCCCAGGCGTCGCCCTGCGGCACCTCAGGGCCTTCGTAGGCCATGCCGCGGGCGCGCAGATCCGCCTTGATGAACGCCGAGATGGGGGAGCCGTCGACGAACCTGGTGAGCACCTTGACCGGCAGGCCAAGATGGGACGCCACGGAGGCGACGTTGGTCTCGGCCGAGGTGGCCTGCATCAGGTAGCGGCTCGAGGAGTGCACCGGCTGCCGGTTCTCCGGCGTGATCCGCACACCCATGGAGGTTGGCACCACAAGTGCCCACTTCGCATCTTCCCGTAGCTGCATGTCAGCTCACCACTTCCTGACGCTCGTCGGTTGCCCACAGGGTGTGGAAGCTGCCCTCGTCGTCGACGCGCTTGTAGGTGTGGGCGCCGAAGTAGTCGCGCTGACCCTGGATGAGCGCGGCGGGCAGGCGGGGGCTGCGCACCCCGTCGTAGTAGGACAGCGACGACGAGAAGACCGGGGCCGGCACGCCGTGGAGGGCCGAGAGGCTCACCACGCGGCGCCACGACGGGAGCGCGGCCACCACCTTGTCGTAGAAGTACTTGTCGCCGATGAGCAGCGGGAGATCCGGGTTGCCCTCGTAGGCGCGGGTGACCTCGCCGAGGAAGCGGGCCCGGATGATGCAGCCGGCGCGCCAGATGCGGGCCATGTCGCCGAGGCTGATGTCCCAGTCATATTCGGCGGCGGCGGCCTGGATCAGGTTGAAGCCCTGGCTGTAGGCCACCAGCTTCGACGCGTACAACGCCTGGCGGACGTCCTCGATGAAGGCGTCGCTGTCCTCGATGTACCAGCCGGCGGCCTCGGACGCGAAGCCGTGTGCGCCCTCGCGCTGGACGGGCGACGACGACAATCCGCGGGCGAAGGTCGCCTCACCGATGCCGGTGACGGGTACGCCCAGCGTCAGTGCGGTCTGGGTGGTCCAGGCGCCGGTGCCCTTCTGACCCGCCGCGTCGACGATGACGTCAACCAGCGGCGTGTCGGTGCGGGCGTCGACCTGGCGCAGCACCTCGACGGAGACCTCCATCAGGTAGGAATCGAGGTCGCCCTTGTTCCACTCCTCGAAGATGTCGGCGATCTCCGCGGGGCTGAGGCTGAGCGCGCGGCGGAGGAGGTCGTAGGCCTCGCCGATGACCTGCATGTCGGCGTACTCGATGCCGTTGTGGACCATCTTGACGAAGTGGCCGGCGCCGTCCGCGCCGACATGGGTGCAGCAGGGTTCGCCGTCGACATGTGCGGAGATGGATTCCAGCATGGGGCCGAGGCGACGGTAGGACTCCTCCGAGCCGCCGGGCATGATCGACGGGCCGAGCAGCGCTCCCTCCTCGCCGCCGGAGACGCCGCAGCCGACGAAGTGCAACCCGCGCTCGCGGAGCGCAGCCTCGCGGCGGCGGGTGTCCGAGAACAGGGCGTTGCCGCAGTCGACGATGATGTCGCCCTCGTCCATCCGGGAGGCGAGCTCCTCGATGACGGCGTCGGTGGCGGGGCCGGCCTGAACCATGATGATCGCGACGCGGGGCGACGTGAGGGAGGCCACGAAGTCGTCCATCGACTCGCCGGGGACGAACGTTCCCTCGTCGCCGTGTTGGGCCATCACGGCCTCGGTCTTGGCTGCGGTGCGGTTGTGGATGGCCACCCTGTGGCCGTGGCGGGCAAGGTTGCGCGCCAGGTTGGATCCCATGACGCCCATGCCGGTGACGCCGATGTCAGCGCTGGACGGGGTGGGGGTGGCGAGTGCCATCGGGTTCTCCTTCTACGTTGTGTGGCTCCAGCATGTCGCGAGGTGGTGGTGGCGCCGGAGGTGTTGCAGTAAGTTGCCACCGCCCGGCTCCGTGGGGATGGCGGGAGGCCTCGGGGGCCTGGGAAGGGAGCGGCGCTGACCGCGCCGTCGGTGGCAACAAATGGAAACTTGGCCGTCTCGAAAGACGACTCTGGTGGAGTTGACACCGTAACCCACAGCAACGGAGCGAGGACAGACTCATGGTGGATCTCACAGCGCAACCCTTCAATCTGGACGACGAGGCGGTCGCCTGGGTCGAGAAGACCATTTCGGAGATGACCGACGAGGAGAAGATCGGTCAGCTGTTCGTCAACATGGGCGCCGAGCGCTCCGAGGAGTACCTCACCGGGGTGCTGGACAACTACCACATCGGCGCGGTGCGCTATAACCCCGGCAAGGCCGAAGAGGTGTGGGAGCAGAACTACATCCTCCAGACGAAGTCGAAGCTGCCCATGCTGATCGCCGCCAACACCGAGGCCGGCGGCAACGGGGCCTGCACCGACGGCACGTACATCGGCTACGAAGCCAAGATCGGCAACACCGACGACGCCCGGTGGGCCTACGAGATGGGCCGCGTGTCCGGCATCGAGGCCGCCGCCATCGGCTGCAACTGGTCGTTCGCGCCCATCGTCGACGTGTATCGCAACTGGCGCAACCCCGTCGTGTCGCTGCGCTCGTTCGGCGGCGACGTGGACAAGGTCCTCGAGATGAGCCTCGCCTACATGAAGGGCATCCAGGAGTCCGGCATCGCCCCGGCCGCGAAGCACTGGCCCGGCGACGGCATCGACGAGCGCGACCAGCACCTCTCGCACGCCCCCAACTGGCTGTCCACCGAGGAATGGGACGCCACGTTCGGCAAGCTGTATCAGGGCCTCTTCGACGCCGGCCTGCCGTCGATCATGACCGGCCACATCGCGCTCCCGTCGTACCAGAAGCACTTCAACCCCGACATGACCGACGAGGACATCCTGCCGGCCACCCTGTCGAAGGAGATCAACACCGACCTCCTCCGGGGCAAGCTGGGCTTCAACGGCGTCGTCGTCACCGACGCGTCCCACATGGTGGGCCTGACGGGCGCCATGAAGCGCTCCGACATCCTGCCCACGGCCATCGAGGCCGGCTGCGACCTGTTCCTCTTCTTCAACGACCCCGACGAGGACTTCGGCTGGATGATGGAGGGCTGGAAGTCCGGCAAGCTGTCCGACGAGCGACTCCACGACGCCCTGACCCGCATCCTCGGCCTCAAGGCCATGCTGGGCCTGCACAACCGCAAGCGCGAGGAGATCCTCCCTCCCAAGGAGGAGGCCATGGCGCGCATCGGCCTGCCCGAGTCGAAGAAGGTCGCCGAGCAGGTGGCCGACGCCGCCATCACGCTGGTCAAGAACAAGCAGCCCGGGAACCTGCCGATGTCACCGCAGAAGTACCCCCGCGTCCTCGTCGTGCCGATCGGCGCCGCGCCCAGCCCCTTCGCGATGCTCGCCGGTAACGGCGGCGGCCACCCGGCAGACCGGTTCGTCGAGAAGCTGCGTGAGCGTGGTTACCGGGCGGACCGCTACGAATCCCAGCTGGAGAAGGTCAAGGGCAAGGAGCCCGACGAGATCAAGAAGATCCTCGCCAACGCCTACGCCGGCAAGTCGCCGGTCTCGGACCTGACCGACAACTACGACATGGTCCTGTCCGTGGCCCACGTCTACGGCCTCGGCCAGCCGATCGAGCGCCCCTACTGGCCCGGTACGAAGGGCACGCTCGACATGCCCTGGTACGTGCACGAACTGCCCACCATCCTCGTGTCGACGGCCTCGCCGAACCTGCTGGCCGACATGCCGCAGGTGAAGACCTACGTGGCGGGCTTCGACGACAAGGACTTCAACCTCGACATCATGCTCGACAAGCTGGAGGGCCGCTCCGAGTTCAAGGGCACCCCCGCCACCGAGATGTTCCCGTTCGCCGACACCAGAATCTGACGGAGATGTTCATGACCGAAACCAAGATGCCGGAGCGGGCCCAGGTCCTCGTCGACTTCAAGCCCACCAGGGAATTCTTCGTTGGGATCGACTCCGACGGCTGCGCCATGGACGCCATGGACATCAAGCACCAAGAGTGCTTCACGCCGGCCTACATCAAGTACTTCAACCTCCAGGCCGCCTCCACCCTGGTGCGGGAGACCGCCCTCTTCGTGAACCTGTACTCCACCACCCGCGGCCAGAACCGGTGGGTGGCGCTGGCCCGGCTCTTCGAGCTGCTGAGGCAGCGCCCGGAGGTGCTGGAGCGCGGTGTGCGGATCCCCGAGGGGCGGGAACTGCAGAAGTTCCTCGACTCCGGCTACCCCCGCTCCGACCGCGGCATCGCCGACTTCGCCGCGGCCCAGCCGTCGGTGGAGATCGAGGAGTGCATGGAGTGGGGCAAGGGCGTCAACGAGCTGATCGAGTGGATGGTGCACGGCTGCGCCCCGTTCCCCGGTGTGCGTGAGGCGTTCGACGCCATGGCCGGGCAGGTGGACTGCATGACGGTCTCCGCCACCCCCATGGAGGCGCTCGAGCGCGAATGGCACGAGCACGACCTGGCCGGGTACATGAAGGTCATCGCCGGCCAGGAGATGGGTTCCAAGGCCCAGCACGTGCACTGGGCCGCCAAGGGTAAGTACGAAGACGACCACATCATGCTGATCGGTGACGCCCCGGGCGACCGGGACAGCGCCTTCTCCGAAGGGGTGCTGTTCTACCCGATCATGCCCGGTAGCGAGGCGGCGAGCTGGCAGCGTTTCCGCGAGGAGGCCCTCCCGCGCTTCCTGGGCGGGACGTATCGCGGTGAGTACCAGGACGCACTGGTGGCCGAATACGAGTCGCTGCTCCCCGCGACCCCGCCGTGGCGCACCATCTCACCGGTACCGGCCGACCCCGAGTCAAACCCCGGGGATATCCAACTGAAGTAGGGGTTGGAACCAGACGTTGGCCTGATGCGGCTCAGCTGATTTCTGGTGAAGGATGGGGTCCATGACCACTCTTGATGCCTCCGACGTGCACACTGGGCAGGGGAGAATCGTCCCGATGCAAGGGGAGGTCATGGAGCCGCTGGAACACGAGGACGTAACAACGCCGTCGGATCCGGTGCGCGCCAAACGGCTGAAAACCCTGATCCACGTGCTGACCTTCATCGGTCTCGCCTGCGTCGTCACCCTCGTCGTCCTGGGTTTCACCAGTGGGGTGCTGACGTCGGTGGCGTCGCTGCGTGAGTTCGTCGACGGCTTCGGCCTGCTTGCCCCCGCGGCCTTCATCCTCATCGGGTCGCTCGAGTCCGTCGTGCCGGTGATCCCGGGTTCCGGCGCCATCATCTCGGCGCCCATCATCTTCGGCCAGATCGAGGGCACCCTTTGGGCGTACCTCACCACCGTGCTGGGCTCCACCCTGGTGTTCTTCATCTCGCGCCACGTCGGCCGCGACATCGTCGTCGCCCGTTTCTCGCAGCGCACACTGGAGCGGTACGGCAAATGGCTGGACCATCCAAAGTTCATGAAGTATTTCGCTATCGCGATTGCCCTTCCACTGGCCCCTGACGACGTACTGTGTTACATGGCTGGGCTCACCAACATGCGGTGGCGCACCTACCTGCTCATCATCTTCCTGTGCAAGCCGTGGGGAGTGGTGCTCTACACAACAGGCGTTATGACCATTCTGAAGGTGGTGTTCCCATGGCTGGGTCTCTAGTGCCAGCAGCGGAGACGCACCCCGACGCAGGTCTGCGGGTCTGTCTCTACTCGGGAGCCGGCCGGCTCATGGAACGCAGCGGCGTCGGATCCGCCATGCGGCATCAGGCGAAGATGCTGCTCAATCTGGGTTCGCAACTGGTGAAGCTGTGGAAGCGGCCTGACATCGTGCAGCTCAACACCATCTTCCCGGATTCCGTGCTCGTCGGCGTTCTCGCCAGGGCGTTGGGGATCCCCGTCGTCGTGTTCGCGCATTCCACGAGGGAGGACTTCGAACAGTCCTGGGTGGGCGCGCGAACCTTCGCGCCGCTGTTCGAGAAGTGGCTGGGCGTCGTGTACCGCCGCGGCGACGTCGTGGTCACCCCCACGCCCTATTCGCGCGGCATCATTGAGAATTACCGGATCACCGCGCCCATCCGGGTGTTGACCAACGGCGTCGACACCCGCTTCTTCTCCGGCGGCCACGCGGCCCGCGCGCGGTTCCGCGCCCGGCACCGCATCGCGTCGGATCGCCACGTGGTGCTGAGTGTCGGGCACCTGATGGTGCGCAAGGGCATCCTCGAATACATCGATCTCGCCCGCTCCATGCCGGAGGCGGATTTCTACTGGGCGGGCACCGCGCCCAATGCGGCGATGACGCCGGATGTGCGGGCGGCGTTGGCCCACCCGCCGTCGAACCTCCACCTCCTGGGGCACATCCCGCCGGACGAGGTGCGCGACGCCTACGCGGGGGCGGACCTCTTCTGCTTCATGTCGCACGAGGAGACCCAGGGCATCGTCGTGCTGGAGGCGCTGTCCAGCGGCGTACCGGTGCTGGTGCGCGACATCCCCGTGTACGACGGTTGGCTCCACGAGGTGGCCGTGCACCGCGCGTCCACCACCCGCGAGTTCGAGACGACGGCGCGGGCCGTCCTCTCCGGCGAGGCGCCGGACCTGACCGAGGCCGGGCGGTTGCTGGCGGCCCAGCACGACCTGCTCGAGGTGTCCACGGACCTTGCTGCGGTGCACCGGGACCTGCTCGAGCGACGCCCGGGCCACCGTCGCGCCATCGGTGCCTGACCTGAGTGCTCGGTGAGCGTCGGTAATAGGCTGGGGCTGAGAACCCGTCAGTGGTGACGGGCGGCTAGGAGGGCCCCATGAAGACTCATCGGCTCGGCACGACGGACCTTGAGGTTCCCGCTGTCGTCACCGGCGTGATGCGCATCCAGGACAAGACCGACGACGAGATCCGCGCGTTGTACACCGCCTCCCGCGAGGCGGGGATCAACTTCTTCGACCACGCCGACATCTACGGCTCGGCGCCGTACCACGGGTGCGAGAAGAGGTTCGCGGAGGCGCTGCAGCTCAGCGCGGCGGAGCGCGGTGAGATCATCCTGCAGACGAAGGCCGGGATCAACAAGGACGGCCCCTTCTTCGACTTCTCCTACGAACACCTCGTGCGCCAGATCGACAACTCGCTCACGGCGCTGGACACCGACTACCTCGACGTTTTCCTTCTCCACCGTCCCGACGCGCTGGTGGAACCCGAGGAGGTCGCCCGCGCGCTCGACGAGGCGGTGACCGCCGGCAAGGTCCGGCACGTGGGCGTCTCCAACCACACCCCGAACCAGATCGAGCTGTTGAAGAGATACGTGCGCCAACCCCTCGTCGCGAACCAACTGCAGCTGTCGATCACGCACGCGCCCATCGTCGCGCAGGGCGTGGCGGCCAACATGGTGGACGTGAAGCAGTCGGCGAGCCTGGACCTGGGCATCCTCGACTACTGCCGCCTCCATGACATCACCGTCCAGGCGTGGTCGCCGTTCCAGGCGGCGTTCTTCAACGGCGTGTTCCTCGGCAACGCCGACTACCCGGAGCTCAACGCCGTCATCGACCGGTTGGCTACCAAGTACGGGGTCGCGCCGGAGGGCATTGCCACCGCCTGGATCACCCGCCACCCTGCCAGCATCCAGGTTGTACTGGGCACGACCACTCCAGAGCGCGTCACGAAGGCAGCCGCCGGGGCCGACGTCGAGCTCTCCCGCCCAGAGTGGTACGAGCTGTTCAGGGCCGCCGGGTACCTCGTCCCGTGATGCCGCGGCGGCCCCTGGCTGTCGTCGTTTTGTGCGCCGCGGTGAGGGGGTGCTAAGGTTTGACGTCGGGTCGAGAGACCCGGATGCGCGCGTGGCGGAATGGCAGACGCGCCGGCTTCAGGTGCCGGTGCCCGCAAGGGCGTGGAGGTTCAACTCCTCTCGCGCGCACGACGACAACCACCACAACAGGTGAGAGATCCCCAGCCGGTCACCCCGGCTGGGGATTTCCTGTCTGTAGCGACGCAGCGCGATGTGGCCAGGTCAGAGTTGGACCGTGCCGTGTTCACCCTGGTCTGGTCGCTTGCCCGTGACAGCGGCCTTGGCCAACGCGATCAGCGTCCCCACCTGACTGCCGCCGTCCCAATACTCGGCGGTGTTGACGCTCACCTCGAGGACGACGTTGGCCGGGTCTTCGGCATCCCCGGCGTACGCCTCCTGGATGCGGTTCCACAGTTCGCGCTTCTTGGCCGTGTCGCGTTCGACCCGACCAGTGCCCGACATCGACACGTAGGCGCTGCCGTCCATGATCGAAAGGTTCACCTGCTGCCCGTCGGACTGGGTCGAGACGTCGTTGTCGTCCTGTGTGATGAAACGAAAGACCGACTCCTCCCGCTCCGCGATGGTCATGGGGCGGCTCATGAGCGCGCCGTCGGCGTCGCGCGTGGTGAACATCACGAAGCGCTGGCCCTTGATGAGGTCCTCGAGATTAGCGGCGTGCTCCGCCGAAGTCGTGTGGTTATCCATGGAGGCGACTGTAAACGTTGAACAAACCTGACACAAGGGATGGCGCAGTCGTCCTTGAGGAGATGGCATGGCTAGCGCAGCGTGGGTCGCGCCCTCGCCGACGAACTCAGAAGGATCGTCGCAGCCGGAGCCCGTCAGGCCGAAGTCACTGCTTCTTCGGCGCCTGCGAGATAGCGCACCAGGGCGACCGCGCTGAGGATGACCACCACCGACACCATGACGGTGGGGGGAAGCGTGCCGTCAAAACCCGCCGTCGCGATCAGGAGCATCGCGGCTACGATGCTGGTGCCCATCAGCACCGAGAACGCCAGCCACGGCGCGAGCCAGAACAGCCCGCTGCGCCGGCCCCTCGGCGCCAGCGCACCCGCAATGATGAACGCTGGGAGAACCATCGCCAGGTCGATCACGTGGATGGGGTTGACCCAGAGCCCCGCCTCTACGAGGCTGCCGGGAACCTGGCCGAAGACGAGCGCGGGGATCAGTTCCGAGAGCCAGAGCACGGCGAAGAGGACGCCGGTGCCCAGCAGCGTCCAGGCCGCGAGCCGCCGCCCGCCGTCGGGGAAGGCGATGTCATGGCCCCGGAGGCCGTCGATGGAGTACACGACGGCGTAGACGCAGAGCCCCAGCACCGCGACGTAGACCAGGAAGAGCCCGTTGAAGTGCACGGCCATGGCATAGACGACGTAGGCGTAGATCAGGTAGAGAACCGTGCCCAACCAGACGAGGCCGGCGCGCGTGCTGCCCCGACGGTACTCACGCGCCGACAGCAGTAGGACGACGACGGCGATGAGGTTGCCGATGTCCTGTCCCTTGGCCTGCAGGGTCCAGTTCGCGGTTTCCTGGGCGTAGACGGCCGGGACCATCAGCCCCACGACGCTCGCCATGGTGACGAGGACGGCGATGGGCAGGGACCAGGTGAGGGCGGAGTTCGACGTGCGGGTGGTAGACACGAGCGAACTGTACTGCGCGCTGTAGTAGCAGGGGCGGTTCTGCGCCGTTGCGGAGGAACGGCGCATGGATGGGCCCGGGATGACAGAATCAGCCCACGGGCTGACGAGCGGCCCGGGGTCCTGGGGAGGCCGACATGGTGGTCGCAATTCTGTTGTGCCTGGGTGCCATCTGGGGCATCGTCACGGGCGTGGTCCAGCACAGGACGGCGCGGATCATTGTCTCGACGATGGTGCTCATCCTCGTGATCGCCGGGTGGATCTACTTCTCCCTGAACCCGTACTGACGGCCGGTCACTCCCCGGGGCGGACGATCCCGTGCTCATAGGCCAGGACGACAGCCTGGACGCGATCCCGGAGCCCGAGTTTCTGCAACACCCGCGCGACGTGCGTCTTCACGGTCTGGATGCCGACGAACAGCGTTTCGGCGATTTCCGCATTCGACTTTCCCCGGGCGATGAGTGTCAGCACCTCGGCCTCCCGCTCGGTGAGGAAGTGGTACCCGGGCGGCGGGCCCACGTGTCCTGTGCGCGTGAACTGTTCGATCAGTCGCCTGGTGATGCTTGGCGCCAACAGTTCCTCTCCCCGGGCAACGGCGCGCACGCCCGAGAGGAGCTGGTCTGTGGGTGCGTCCTTGAGCAGGAAGCCGCTCGCGCCGGCAACGAGCGAGTCGTAGACGAGTTGGGACCGGTCGAAGGTGGTGAGCATGACGACGCGGACGCCCGAGGTGGCGGTGATGATCGCTCGTGTTGCGTCGATGCCGTCGACGTTCGGCATCCGGATGTCCATCAGCACGAGGTCCGGGCGGAGCGTGCGCGCCAGGTCAATCGCCTCCCGCCCGTCCGCCGCCTCCGCGACAACGTCGAGGTCATCTTCCGCGGAGAGGATCATCCTCAGGCCGGTGCGGACGAGTTCCTGGTCGTCAGCCAGCAGGATGGTGGTCATGGGTTCTCCTGGGGGATGGTGGCCGCGACGCGAAAGCCGCCCCCGACGGTGGGGCCGGTGTCGAGCGTTCCTCCGACCGCCGCGATGGCCGCGGCGAGCCCCTTCAATCCTGAGCCCGTGCCGGCACCGGTGAGCGCGTTGCCGGTGTGCTCAGCGCCGCCGTCGACGACCTCGAGCATGATCGCCCCGGGGAGTCTCCTGACGCGCACGTGCGCCGTCGCTCCGGCGGCGTGGCGCGCGACGTTGATGATCGCCTCGCGGACGATACGGTACGCGAGGACGGCGGCGGCGCCGGCGGGCACGGGGTCCGCGCTCACCGTGACGTCGACGCCGGCTCGTCGGCCGATGGCGGCGAGGCGGGCCGGGTCCAGGGGTGCCGCGCGGGATTCGATGGTTTCGAGGCCGTTCTTCAGCTCGTCGAGACTCTGCGCCGCGACCTGCGCGATGAGGCTCAGCGTGGCATCCTGGCCGGATCCCTGCCGCTGCTGTGCGCCCGCATGCAGGCAGACGACGGTCATCCCATGTGCGACGGTGTCGTGCAGCGTGCTGGCCAGCGCCTCGCGCTCCCGCGCGACAGCGAGCCGGACCGCCGCGCCCCGCCCGCTCTCGAGCGCTTCCACCACCTCCCGTGTCCGACGCAGCCGTTCCTGCCATCCGCTGACGATTCGGCCCAGTAGGAGCGCGCTGAGCGACCACAGAAGCACGGGCCCAACGCCCTCTCCAGGGCCGACGAACTCGATCGCGACCACACCGGCGGCGGTGATCGCCCCGCCCAACAGCCACCGGCGCGCCGGGCACCATGCGCCGATGCTGTAGAAGAGGGCCGAAAGCAGAGCGATGCCCGTGACGAGGGAGGAGATCGGCGTCAGCCACGCGCTCACCAGTACCCCGAGTGCCGAGGCGGCGGCAGCCGCGAAGATGGGGTGGGTCCGGCGCCAGACGAGGGGTGTGCAAACGGCGGCGGCCCCCACGACAGCTACCCAGAGGAGGGGACCCTCCCCGTCGGAGATCAACGCCACCTCGACCCCCATCGCGACGGCCAGCGCGGCTGCCATCAGGGCGTCAGACGGAGACCAGTCGGTCCGGGGCGCCGTGGGCTCCGGCCCCGGCACGTCCGCCGCCGCCGTCGGGGCCTCCTCACGCATGAAACCGACCGCGTCGCGCAGCAGGTCAAGTACTTGGCGCGCCTGGCGCTCGAGCACGGGCAACGCGGTGCGGTCACCGCCGCGGAGTGCGCCTTCGGCCCTGAGCGCGATCCCGGCGATGCGCTCGGCCAGGTCCGCGTGCACCTCGGCTTGCACCCCGTTGAGCACGTCCAGCCGCGCCGCCTCGACGTCGATGCGCTGTTGCTCCTCCAACTGCGCCTGGAGCCGAGCGAGTCGACCGACGTGCAGCGCGCGGGCCTTGACTGCGGCCCCGGCGAGCGCGGGACCCCCGACGAGGACCGCGAAGAACACGAGGTCGTCGAGCCAGTGGAACCCGTCGCCGAGGGCCTGGTTGGCGAGCACCAACAGGCTGGTGCTCAGCGCGACGCTGCCAGCGGCCCCCAGGCGCGGCAACCATGCCCCGGCCGTGTACCCCGCGAGGATCGCGATGAGGAGCGTGGGCCCGTCGAGATACCAGTCGAAGCCGTTCCAGGCGGCCAAGAGAGACACCGGTCCGCAGCAGACGAACAGTGTGGCCGCGATGACCCTGCGTGTCACGAAACCGAGTTTAGTCACCGCAATCTCATCACACGTCACTCTCCGGAGGGATGACGGAACTGCCCTGCCTGAGCGAGCGTTGAACCCATGAATGCACACCGACTCGCGCTATGGGCCGCCGTCGCGGCCGTCATCATCTGGGCACTCAAGGCGGCTGCGATCGGCGTCGCCGGCGGACCGGGCAGGAGCCCTCTCGAAGACCCGCTCTTCTTCGGCGGGCTGCTGGCGTTCGTCATCGCCGTCGTCGCACTCGTCACCGCAGCAACCGGCGGCGCCCGCAGGTGGACCCGCGTGCTGTCCTTCGTCGGCGTCGTGGTCGCCGGCGCGCTCCTGACCTTCGCCGTCGGAGCCATCGTCGAGGTGATGGGCGGGCAGGAAGGCAGCGCGCATTGGCTCTGGGGCGAAGTGAACCTCTGGGTATCTGCGCTGGTGGTCCTGACCGCTTCCGCGGTACTGATCCGCGTTCGCCCGCGGTGGGCTTGACCTGCCACCGATCCCCGGGTCAGCGAGCGCCGTCAGGCCAGTGGTCCGAGCAGGAAGGTCTTCAGCGTCGCCTGCGCGACTTCGGTCTGACCGTGCTGGCCGGTGAACTGGGCCGTCGCGTCAGTGCCGCACAGCGGCTCGATCCGCTCGGGGCCGCCCGGGTGCTGCGGGATCCAACTGGAGACGTCGTAGGCATTGCCGTCGACGGCGATCCAGCAGTCGGCGGGGGTGCTGTGGGCCGCCACGTCGGCCATCGTGTAGGCGCTCTGCCCAGGTGCCGCAGCCGTCGCCGCCACGCCGGACCAGGCGGCCGTCGCGCCCGAGTGGCCGGTGAGGGTCACGAGCACGAGCACCACGAGAGCCAGCGCCGACACCACCCAGCCGAACACGCCACGCGCCGACGACGGGTCGGCCCGCCGCACGCGCCACAACCAGACGCCGCCCGCCACGAGCAGCACGGCGGAGGCCAGCGCGGTCCACATGCCCAGTTCCGAGTGGGTGACCGGGAGGCCCACTTTCGCGGCCAGGTCGTCGCCGGTTCCCCAGGCGGCAACCGCCCCCAGGGCGCCGAGGGCGAGGAGCCCCAGCACCGGCAGGGCGAACCTCGGCCGCCAGGCCGGCCGGAGGGTCAGCGCCACGATCGAGACGGCGGACAACGGCAGCAACACCACCGGCAGGTGCACGAACAGCGGGTGGGCCGGCAGCCCGAGGATGTCTTCCAGCATGGGGATGAGACTAGATGTCGCGAAGGGGCGGTGCATAGGGGGACGACGCCGTGCGTCAGGCACCGGGCAGCGAAAACCCGCCGGGTGCCTGGGAGGCAACCGGCGGGTTCACGGGGTCTGCGTTACTGAACCTTGACGGGGCGGCCGCTGCGGGCCGATTCCTCGGCCGCCTCGGCCAGCACCAGGGCCTCGATGCCGTCACTGATGGTCGGCGACACCTCGACGCCCTCGTTGATCGCGTCGATGAAGGACGCCAGCTCGTCGCGGTACGCGTCGGCGTAGCGCTCCAGGAAGTAGTCCAGGTACGGGTCCTGGGCCGCGCTGAAGTCCTTCTTGTTCACGGTCAACGACGTGGGGCGCAGGTTGTCGACGAACAGCGAACCGTCCGCACCGTGCACCTCCATCCGCTGGTCGTAGCCGGCGGCGCAGTGACGGTTGTTGGTGATCGACGCCACGGCGCCGTCGACGCTGCGCAGCACGACGACCGCGCCGTCGAAGTCACCGGTGCCCGCCAGTTCGGGGATGTTGCTCTGTCCGAACGCGGTGACCTCGGCGATGTCGCCCATGAAGAACCGGGCCTGGTCGAAGTCGTGGATGGTGCAGTCCTTGAAGATGCCTCCCGACGACGCGATGTAGCTCGCCGGGGGAGCGGCGGGATCGCGCGATTGGATGGTCATCTGCTCGACGCGGCCGATCTCTCCGGCGGCGACGAGATCGTGCGCCTTCTTGATCGACGGGTCGTAGCGACGCTGGAAACCCACCATCACCGGCGGGTGCTCGAAGGTGGCCAGATCGGCCTCCAGCTCGCGCGCCTGCGCCACCGACGAAGCAACCGGCTTCTCGCAGAGCACGGCCTTGCCGGCGCGTGCCGCGGCAAGGACCTGCTCGGCGTGCAGCGGGGTGGGCGAGCCGATGATCACGGCGTCCACCTCAGGATCTGCGAACACCTCCGCGGCGTCCTTCACGGCCCGTGCGCCATGCGCGGCGGCGAGATCCTCTGCCGCGGTACCGAACGGATCCGACACGAGCACGAGTTCGGCGCGGGGGTGCGACGCGATCGCCTGGGCGTGCACCCGGCCGATGCGGCCGGCGCCGATGATGGCTACGCGGAGTAACTTGTCTGTCATGTACCCACTCCTCAGGGGGCTGGAACGAGGATGTCGCGGACGAGAGCATCGAGATCGGCGTCTGCCGCGAGGAACTGGCGGAGGGTCTTGCGGGTGGGGCCGAAGTCTTCGAACTCCTCGGGCGTCATCCCGTCGACCTCGTAGGCGCGGCGGAAGTCCTCGATCTTCAGCAACTCCTGGAGGTGCTCCTGCTTGACGGGCTCGTCCATGCGGGGGACGGTCTCATATCCGGACTCGTTGATGGTCTTCTGCCACGTGAACGGCGGGGAGACCACCACGTCGCCGCCCACGAACTCAGCCCAGTGGTTGACGTTGCGGAAGGCTGCGGACAGGACCCGCGAGCGGTACCCGCGCTCCTGGAAGATCTTGTAGGCACGCTTCATGCACGCGACGCCGGCCCACTCGAGGGCCTCCGGGTCCACTGAGAGCCCCTCGCGCTCGGCGGTTTCCTTGAGCCAGTCGTCGAGGCGTCCCACCATGATGGTGACGACGGGGCCCATCTCGGAGACGTCATGACCCTCGGCCTCGCGGCGCTTCAGGCCGCGCTCGATGGCCTCGCCCGCCTGCACCGCCTGGGGTACGGAGAAGGAGACGGTCACGTTGATGGACACGCCGCGGTAGCTGGCCTCTTCGATGGCCTCCAGGCCCGTCTTGGTGGCCGGGATCTTCACAACGATGTTGTCGGCCAGCTCATGGAACTCCACGGCCTGGTCCGCGAGCGCCTGGGCGTCGCGGTGGAGGCGCGGGTCGGTCTGTACCGACAGGCGACCGTTGCGGCCGTTGTGCTCCCTGAAGATCGGCTCGAGCAGCGCGGCTGCTTCGACGGACATGTCCTTCACGGCCTGCCAACCGATCTGCGACTCGCCCCAGGTGGGGTGCTCGGCCGCGATGGCCTCGATGCGCGGACGCCACTCATCGAGGTGCTGCCTGATGGTGGTGTAGGCGATCACCGGGTTGCATGTGGCCCCGACCCCGCCGAACGCGATGGACTGCTTCAGCTCATCGAGATCCGAGGAATCGTTCCACAGGGACGTGGGGGTGGTCTGCGCTGCGGCCAGCAGCGGCCCGGGGGTGTAGTCAGTCATCTGGCTCCTGCTTTCACGGAGAGCGGCGGCGTCGCCGTATGTGACCTCAGTTAATCGCATTGTCTATGCATAGTCAAGCGATTGTCAGAACATTTACTCAGGACGTGAACAACGTGAACTGGAACGAGTACAGCGAGGGGCGGTAGACGTGGTTGCCCAGTTCCACGGCGCGGCCCTCGGCTGTGCGGCCCACCCGGTGCATCGTCAGCAGTGGCGCGCCCTTGTCCTCGCCGAGGAGCTCTGCCTCTTCGGCCGTGGCGCCGCGGGCGCCGACCGACTGCTGCGCCGCCGCGATCAGCACGTCGCGCTTCTGCAGACACTGGTAGAGGCCGTGTTCGCCCAGCTCCTGCCAGGTGGGGGCGATGTCGAGCGGGATGAGGTTGGTGAGGATGGCGAGGGGGTGGTCGTCCGCGTAGCGCAGGCGGCTGACTTCGAGCAGTCCCTCGCCGGGCTTCATCCCGAGCTTCTCGGCTTCGTCGGGCGCCGCCTCGCGCACCTGGTACTTGAGCACTTTGGTGGAGGGGGAGAAGCCTGCCTCCACGAGGTCCTCATTGAGAGAGGAGAGCTTCATGGGGCGGTGCACGTGGGGCGGGGCGACGCGGGTGCCGACGCCGCGTCGGCGGGTCAGCAGGCCCTTGGCGACCAGTTCCTGGAGAGCGCGGCGCGCCGTCGGGCGGGCGACGTCGAGGCGCTGGGCCATCGAGACCTCGTCCTCGATGCGCGCGCCTGCTGCGAGTTCACCGGAGAGGATCGCCGCCTCGATGGGTTGGGCGATCTGCTCATACAGGGGACGATCCGAGTGGCGGTCGATTGTGATGTCCGGTGTGTAGGTCTCGTCCATGCATACTCCTTGACCTGGCCGACTTTGGCAGCGGTATGAACCGCCAGAGCGGTATTGCGACAGATCATACTCCGGAAGCGCGCGTCTCGAATGTGTGCACAAAGAGTTGACCACGCTGTTCCAGTCAGGCAGACTGAGGGCCGACGAAGGAGGTCATCACTGTGGATGGCGAACACGTGCCCGAGATTCTCGTGGTGGGGCGCTGCAGCGTCGACGTGTATCCGCTCGAGGTCGGGGTCCACCTCGAGGATGTGAGCATTTTCCGGAAGTTCCTCGGCGGTTCCGCCACCAACGTCGCGGTCGCGGCCGCGCGCTACGGCCGCAACGTCACGGCGCTCACCGGCGTGGGCGACGACCCGTTCGGCCGTTTCATCATCGCCGAGCTGGGGCGTCGCGGGGTGGATGCCTCGCACGTGGTGACCAATCCCGCGTTCAACACACCTGTGACATTCTGCGAGATCTTCCCGCCGGACAACTTCCCGCTCTACTTCTATCGCGCGCCGACCGCACCGGATCTCGAGTTGCGTCCGGAAGATCTGCCGGCCGACCTCGCCGACTACCGCATCCTCTGGATGACCGCCAGCGGCCTGTCGGTTGAGCCTTCACGTCAGACCCACCGAACCCTGGCCCGCACGGAGCGCAGCGGAATGCTGGTGTTCGATCTGGATTACCGCGCCCGTTTCTGGGACGACGAGGTCACCGCCTCGGGGCACATCAGCTCCATGCTGGAACACGCCGACGTCGCGATCGGCAATCTCGAGGAGTGTCGCATCGCGGTGGGTGAGACCGACCCGGAGCGAGCCGCCGACGCGCTGCTCGACCGGGGCGTCGACATCGCCATCGTCAAGCAGGGCCCCGTCGGCACCTTCGCCAAGTCCCGCACCCAGAGCACCTTCGTGCCGGCCAGCCGGATCGAGGTCGTCAACGGCCTCGGCGCCGGCGACGCGTTCGGTGGCGCGGTGTGCCACGGCCTCCTCAACGGCTGGGAACTGCCGCAGCTCATCCGGTTCGCCTCCGCGGCCGGCGCCATCGTGGCGTCCAAGCTCGAGACGGCCCCCGCCATGCCGGACCAGGCGGAGGTCGAGGACATGCTGGCCCGCCACGTGGAAACCGACGCACGGGGGCAGGCATGATCACCTTCGACGACCTCACTGACGTGCGCTTCACGCGCCCCGACGCAGTGGCTGCGGCCCTCGCCGCTCGCGCGCCCGGCGTCATGCCGGCACCGGGGGAGAAGCTGCTGGTCATCGCGGCAGACCACCCGGGCCGCGGGGCCCTCAAGGCCGGTAGCGACGAGCTGGCCATGGCGTCGCGCCGCGTACTCCTCGAACGGTGCGCCGTGGCGATCGCCCGGCCCGGCGTCGGCGGGTTCCTCGGCACCCCGGACCTCATCGAGGAACTCGCCCTCCTCGGCGCGCTTGAGGGCAAGCTGGTGTTCGGCTCCATGAACCGCTCCGGCCTGGCCGGCTCCACGTTCGAGGTGGACGACCGCATCACCGGCTACACCGCGCCCGGCATCGAGCAGGCGGGCCTCGACGGGGGCAAACTCCTCCTGCGCATCGACCTGCAGGACCCGGCCACCCCGGCCATGCTGGAACAGGCCGCGCGCGCCGTCGACGACCTGGCCGCGGCGGGGCGCATCGCGATGCTGGAACCCTTCATCAGCCGCCGCGTGGAGGGTCAACTCACCAACGACCTGTCTCCCGACGAAGTCATCCGCGCCATCAGCGTGGCCTCCGCGTTGGGTCACACCTCGGCGCGCACCTGGCTGAAGCTGCCGTGCGTGGCGGACATGGACCGCGTGCTGGAGTCCACCACGCTGCCGGTCCTGCTGCTGGGCGGCCCGGTGCCGGAGCAGATGGACGAAACCGTCCGTGCCTGGGCCAGCTCACTGCGCAATCCCAGCGTGAAGGGGCTCGTCATCGGGCGCGCCCTGCTCTTCCCCCGCGACGGTGATGTGGCCGGCGCGGTGGACCGACTCGTGGAGGTTCTGTGAACGACAACGCCAAGTACGTCATCCCTGCGGGGGAAACCGCCCATGGCAACTTCGAGACGGACGTGACCGCGCAGCGCGCCGGCTGGGAGTGGTGTTCGATCCGGGTGCTCGGGCTGCCGGCCGGGGCCGCGCAGACCGTCGACACCGGCGGCGAGGAGATCCTGGTGCTGCCGCTCAGCGGATCCTGCACCGTGAAGGTCGACGGTGAGACCCACCGCTTGGAGGGCCGCGGCGAGGTCTGGACCGAGATCACCGACTACCTGTACGTCCCGCGCGGCAAGACCGCCGTCATCCACAGCGAGCAGGGCGGCCGGTTCGCGCTGCCCGGATCGAAGGCCACCAAGGACCTCCCCGTCGTGTACTGCCCGTCGTCGCAGGTCATCACGACGCTGCGCGGTACCGGCAACTGCTCGCGGCAGGTCAACAACTACGCGCTGGGCAACCCGCTGGAGACGTCCCACCTGCTGGCGTGCGAGGTGCTCACGCCCGGCGGCAACTGGTCCAGCTACCCGCCCCACAAGCATGACGAACACACTCAGGACGAACGCGTCCTCGAGGAGATCTACTACTACGAGGTGCGCCCCGGCCGCGACGGTTCGAAGGGGATGGCGCTCCAGCGCATCTATCCGTCGCCCGGGAAGCCCATCGACGTGTGCACCGAGGTCAACTCTCGCGACGTCGTGGTGATGCCGTTCGGCTACCACGGCCCGTCGGTCGCCGCCCCCGGCTATGACCTGTACTACCTCAACGTCATGGCCGGTCCCTCCGAGGACTCCACCTGGCTGATGACCGACGACCCCCATTACACGTGGATCCGCCAGGCCTGGGAAGAATCCGAGGTCGACCCCCGTCTCCCCATGACCCCCCTCAATCCCCAGGAGTGAGCATGAGCACCACCGTTCGCCTTACCGTCGGGCAGGCTGTCGTCCGATTCCTCGTCAACCAGTTCTCCGAATCCGACGGCGTCGAGCGCCGCCTGATCGCTGGGGCCTTCGGCATCTTCGGCCACGGCAATGTCGCCGGCATGGGCCAGGCGCTGCTCCAGAACGACCTCGACCCGGAACCGGATGGCGGTGAGATGCCCTACATCATGCCCCGCAACGAGCAGGGCATGGTCAACGCCGCCGCCGCGTACGCCAAGTCCACCAACCGCACGCAGACATGGATGTGCACCTCGTCCATCGGCCCGGGGGCATTGAACATGGTGACCGGCGCCGCCGTCGCCACCACCAACCGGCTGCCCGTGCTGCTGTTCCCGTCGGACCAGTTCGCCACCCGCGCGCCGGATCCGGTGCTGCAGCAGGTCGAGGACCCGGTGTCGCCGCTGACGGCGGCCACCGACGCCTTCCGGCCCGTGTCGCGGTTCTTCGACCGCGTCACACGCCCCGAACAACTCATCCCGTCGCTGATGCAGGCCATGCGCGTGCTGACCGATCCGGCCGACACGGGAGCCGTCACCGTCGCCCTGCCCCAGGACGTGCAGGCCGAAGCCTACGACTTCCCGGTGGAGTTCTTCGCCAAGCGGGTCTGGCGGATCCGCCGTCCTGCGCCGGAAAGGGTCGCCATCGAGCGCGCCGCCGAGATCATCCGCGGCGCCAAGCGCCCGCTCATCGTCTCCGGGGGTGGCACGATCTACTCCGGGGCTAGCGACGTGCTGCGTGCCTTCGCCTCGGCGACCGGCATCCCGGTGTCGGACACCCAGGCGGGCAAGGGCGCGATCGACGCCGACCACGAGTGCTCCGTGGGCGGCGTGGGGTCCACCGGCGCCGAGTCGGCCAACGAACTGGCGCGCGGGGCGGACGTGGTGATCGGCATCGGTACCCGCTACTCCGACTTCACCACCGCGTCGCACACCGCGTTCCGCAGCGCGTACCTCCAGTTCGTCAACATCAACGTCGGCGCCTTCGACGCGGCCAAGCACGCCGCCGAGATGGTGGTGGCCGATGCGCGCGAGGCCCTGGTGGCCCTGAGCGAGGCGCTCGAGGGCTACCGGGTCGACGAGGCGTACTCCGCCGAGGTCGCCCGCCTGCGTGACGAGTGGGCCACCACCACGGACGAATGCGTCAACGTCGGCCATCAGCCGCAGCCCGCCCAGATCGAGGTCTTCGGCGCGCTCAACGAGATGATGGGCGAGAACGACGTCGTGATCAACGCGGCCGGCTCCATGCCCGGCGACCTCCAGTCGCTGTGGCGCGCCAAGACCCCCGTGCAGTACCACGTGGAGTATGCGTTCAGCACCATGGGCTATGAGATCCCCGCGGCGATGGGCGTCAAGCTCGCGCTGCCGGACAGCGAAGTGGTGGCCATCGTCGGCGACGGCACGTACCAGATGCTGCCGATGGAACTGGCCACCATCGTGCAGGAGGGCCTCAAGGTCATCCTGGTCCTGTTGCAGAACCACGGGTTCGCGTCCATCGGCGCGCTGTCCGAATCGCACGGCTCGCAGCGCTTCGGCACCCGGTACCGCAAGGGCTCGGTGCCGCACAACCGGGACGGTGACCTGCTCCCCGTCGACATCGCCACCAACGCCGAGAGTTGGGGCGTCACAGTGTTGCGCGTGAAGACCATGGAGGAATTCCGCGCCGCCTACCGCGAGGCCGAAGCCATGGACCGCGCCGTGATGATCTACATCGAGACGGCCCTCATCGGCCCCAACCCGCCCAGCAGCAGCTGGTGGGACGTGCCGATCGCCGAGGTGTCGCGCATCTCCTCGACGCAGGAGGCTCGCGCCCGCTACGAAACCAACCGCGTCCCCCAGCGCCACTACCTCTGACCGAGAAATAGGAGAACCATGAAGATCGCCGGTGCCCCCATCAGCTGGGGCGTATGCGAGGTCCCGGGGTGGGGCTACCAGATGAGCCCCCAGCGGGTGCTCACGGAGATGAAGGAAATCGGCCTCGCCGCCACGGAGTTCGGTCCCCAGGGCTGGCTGCCGATCGACGCCGAGGAGCGCGCTGCCGCGGTGCGCGAGTTCGGCCTCAAGCCGGTGGGCTCCTTCTTCCTCGCCGTCATGCACGACCCCGAATTCGATCCCATCCCGCAGGTCAACCAGGAGCTCGACGCGTTCGAGGCGGCCGGCGGCGAGTTCCTCATCCTCGCCGCGGATTCCGGCAGCGAGGGCTACGACGACCGTCCTGTCCTCGACGAGACCGGCTGGCAGACGCTGTTCGGCAACCTCTCGCGCATCACCGAGGTGTGCGCCGCCCGCGGCGTGACCGCCTGCATCCACCCCCATTGGGGCACGATGGTGCAGAACCTCGACGAGGTGGAGCGCGTGCTGGACAACTCGACGGTGGGCCTGTGCCTCGACACCGGTCACCTGAGCGCTGGCGGCGCCGACGTCGTCGACCTCGTGCGCCGTTACGCCGACCGCGTCGACATTGTTCATGCAAAAGATATCCGCAAGGACCTCACGGACCGACTCCTCACTGGCGAGCTCAGCTGGAGCGAGGGCATCAAGGCCGGCATGTTCACCCCCATCGGCCAGGGCGACATCGACTTCTCCGCCATCGTCGACCTCCTCGACAAGGCGGGCTTCGACGGCTACTACGTCCTGGAACAGGACATCATGCTCGACGAGGAGCCCCCGGCAGACGGTGGCCCCGTGGCCAACGCGAAGGCCTCGCTCGACGCTCTTTCGGCTCTGGCCTGATCCGTGCTATTGTTAGAACAAATAGGCGACGTGGCCAAAGAATGGAAGGTTGAGCCATGACTGAGACCATCACCCACTGGATCGGCGGAGCCCCGTACGAGGGCTCGCCCACACACCGCATCCCCGTGGAGAACCCAGCTACCGGTGAGGTGACCGGTGAGTTGCTCGCCGCGTCGCTCGCCGACATCGACCATGCCGTCGAGGTTGCCCGCGAAGCGCAGAAGGGCTGGGCCGCGACCTCGCTGGCCAAGCGCACCGCCATCATGTTCAAGATGCGCGAGCTCGTGCTTGCGAACCAGGACGAGCTGGCCAAGGCCATCGTGGCCGAGCACGGCAAGGACTACGGCGACGCGATCGGCGAGATCCAGCGCGGCCGCGAAACCCTCGACTTCGCCTGCGGCATCAACACCGCCCTCAAGGGCGACCACTCCTACGACATCTCCTCCGGCGTGGACATCCACAGCATCCGCCAGCCCGTCGGGGTCGTCGCGGGCGTGTGCCCCTTCAACTTCCCGGTCATGGTCCCGATGTGGATGCACCCCATCGCCATCGCCACCGGCAACGCCTTCATCCTGAAGCCCGCCACCCCGACGCCCACCGCGTCGTTGGTCGTGGCCCGGCTGTACAAGGAGGCCGGCCTCCCCGACGGGGTCTTCAACGTCGTCGCCGGCGACGTCGAGACCGTCACAGGGCTGCTCGAGCACAAGGGCATCGACGCCATCTCCTTCGTGGGCTCCACCCCGGTGGCCCACATCATCCAGGAGAAGGCCACCCTGGCAGGCAAGCGCGTCCAGGCGCTCGGCGGCGCGAACAACCACGCCATCGTCATGCCCGACGCGGACCTCGAGTTCGCCGCCCAGCACATCTCCGCCGCGGCCTTCGGTGCCGCCGGTGAGCGGTGCATGGCGCTGCCGGTGGTCGTCGCCGTCGGCGGTGTGGAGGACAAGCTCGCCGATCTGGTCAAGGCCAACGCCGCCAAGATCAAGGTGGGCTTCGGGCTCGACGAGGGCGTCCAGATGGGCCCCGTCATCACCCGCAAGGCGCAGGAGCGCATCAAGGGCCTCATCACCGACGCCGAGGAGCGTGGCGCCGAGGTGGTGCTCGACGGCCGCGACCTCACCGTCGACGGCTACGAGGATGGCTTCTGGGTTGGTCCCACCGTCCTGAAGAACGTCCCGCTGGATGCCCCGGCGTACCACCAGGAGATCTTCGGCCCTGTGCTCACCATCGTGGTGGCGGACAGCTACCACGAGGCCATCGAGATCGTGAACGGCTCCCCGTTCGGTAACGGCGCCGCGATCTTCACCAACGACGGTGGTGTCGCGCGCCGCTTCGAACTCGACGTGCAGGCCGGCATGGTGGGCATCAACGTGCCGATCCCGACCCCCGTCGCCTACTACTCATTCGGTGGTTGGAAGGATTCGCTGCTCGGCGACCACCACATCCACGGCCCCGAGGGCGTGTCGTTCTACACGCGCCTGAAGGCTGTCACCAGCCGCTGGCCGTCCGAGCGCACCTTCGAAGCGACCATGTCCTTCAAGCGCGAAGAGTGAGTTCCCACCGCCTGGACAACGAAAATGATCGGTCTTGTGAAGGGTAGTGGTCCAGTGACGGATCGCAGCATCGGTGTCGGAGCTGTAGGTCTGGGATGGATGGGGCGCCTGCATTCGCGCAGCTACCGCGCCCTCGCGGAGAAGTTCCCTGAGCTCGGCGCCACGGTGCGCCTCGTCAGCGCCTGCGACGCGCAGCCCGAAACCAGGAAGGCCGCTTTGGAGGGCATGGGATTCCAGCGGGCGGTGGAGGACTACCGCGAGGTGATCGCCGACCCCGAGGTGGACGTCGTGTCCATCTGCTCGCCCAACTTCCTCCATCGCGAGATCGCCCTCGCCGCGGCCGCCGCCGGCAAGCCGTTCTGGATAGAGAAGCCGATGGGCACCAACGCGGCGCAGTCGCGCGACATCGCCGAGGCCGCGCGTGCCGCGGGTCTGGTGACCGCCGTCGGCTTCAACTACCGCCACGCCCCTGCCATCGAGCGCGCCCGCGAGCTGATCCGCGGCGGCCGTCTCGGCCGGATCACCAATGTGCGCTGTTGGCTGATCGCCGACTACGCCTCGTCGCCGGACGGGCCGCTCACCTGGCGCGACAGCCGCGAATACGGCGGCAGCGGTGTCATCGGCGACCTGATGAGCCACGGCGTCGACCTCGTGCAGTACCTGGTGGGGCGCATCGAATCGGTGACCGCGGCCACCGGGCAGTTCATCACCGAGCGCCCCATCCCGCTCAAGGCGGGCGTCGGGCACAGCGGCTGGGAGGTCAGCGACAAGAAGGGCCCCGTGGAGAACGAGGACTGGATCGCGATGATCGGTCGCCTGGAGGGCGGGGCCCTGGCCACGCTCGAGGCCTGCCGGGTGGCCACCGGCCCGCGCGCCGAGTACGTCGTCGAGGTGTACGGTTCCGACGGTTCGGTGCGCTGGAACTTCGAACACCTCAACGACCTGCTGGTGGCCGTGGGGCGTGGTCAGGAGTTCACCGGCTACAAGCATGTCATGGCGGGGCACGATTTCCCGCGCTTCGGTAACTTCCAGCCCTCCCCGGGTACGTCGATGGGGTTCGATGACCTGAAGGTCGTCGAGGCGTCCCAGTTCATCGGGTCGGTGCTCGCCGGCCAGCAGCTTGCCCCGTCGGTCTATGACGGGCTGGCGGCCGCCGAGGTCGACGAAGCCGCCATGGCGTCGGCCGCCGACGGCCGGTGGCACGACGTCCCGCCCGTCGAAGGCGTAACGCACAATCGTTGACGCAGGCGCGGTGCATGTGTGTACATAAAAGCCCAACTGCAGCGCCGGGGGGCTCAAGTTCCGTGATGCCAGCCAAACATACGCCGCAACACCCTATGGGAACGTTAGCAATTTTGGTTGACCTGAGTTAGCATTGCTCTTACAATTGCTCCAGAGGGCATCACCAAGACCACCGCTGGCCTGGGCCGAACCCTCGAAACCCATTCAAAGAAGAAGGGCTTATCCCAATGAACATTCGTCGAGTCACGGCAATTGCGGCCTGTGCAACTCTCGCTCTGGGCCTCGCGGCCTGTGGCGGCGATTCCGGCACCGGCACCGATGGAGCCAATGGTGAGGCGGACCCCCGCGCCAACCAGATGTACACGTGGGTCTCGAACGAGTCCGACCGTGAACAGTGGGAGACGTTCATCACCGGCGTGCAGGAGGGCGGTGACAGCGAGTTCGACATCACGCTGGACGGACCGTCGTTCCAGGAATATTGGACCCTCGTCAAGACCCGTATGGCCGCCTCCGACGCCCCGTGCATCATCACGACGCAGGCCGCGCGCGCCCAGGAGCTCGGCAGCCTCCTCTCGCCGCTGGACGACCTCGCCAAGGATGCAGGCCTCGACCTCAACCAGTACAACGAGGCCATGATGCAGGGCCTGACGGTGGACGGCACTATTCGGGCCATCCCCTACGACGCAGAGCCCATGCTGCTGTTCTTCAACAAGGAGATGTTCGAGGCCGCCGGCCTTGAACTGCCGGGTGCGGACTACTCGCGCGAGCAGTTCCTCTCCGACGCGAAGGCCCTCACCAAGGACGACAAGTACGGCTTCGCCGTGTCCGCCGACATCGGTTACCCGCCCCTCGCCCTCAGCTTCGCCAACGGTGTCGGCCCCACCGAGGACGGCGAACTGAACCTCACGGACCCGGCGCTGATCGAGGATGTGCAGTGGACCATGGACCTGGTCAACAAGGAGCAGGTCGCGGCTGCGCCGAACCCCGGCGACACCGATGAGATCGGTCGCCAGGCGTTCATGGCCGGCAACGTCGGCATGTTCATCGACGGCCCCTGGTTCTACTCCACTTACCAGGAGGGTTCAGACTTCGAGGTCGGCATCGCCGCGCCCCCTTCGAACGACGGCACCCCCGGCGGCATGATCCAGGGCTCCGGCTTCGGCATCGCTGACTCCTGCCCGGACAAGGCCGCCGCCTTTGAGAACATCATCAAGATGACCACGCCGGACGTGGTTGCCTACGTGGGGGCCAACCGCGGCACCGTGCCGTCCATCGAGTCCGCCATCGACGGTTGGGCCGAGGGCAAGCCCGAGGCTGATGTCGAGGTCGTCAAGGCGCTTCTTGCCGGCGGCCGGCCGCTGGTCACCACTCCCACCTGGAACCAGGTCGTGACCCAGTTCGCGCAGTACTCGTCCGATGGCTACCGGGGCAACAAGACCGCTGAAGACATCCTCACCCAGATCTCCCAGGGTGTTGGCTGATCATGACCTCCTCGGCAGCTCCGATTGAAGCTCGGCCGAGGGTGAAGGTGGAACGGACCGGCAAGCCTGGCTTCAACCAGCGCTTGCTGGCCTTCCTCCATCTCACCCCCGGGATGGCTGGCTTCTTCATCTTCATCGTGGTGCCGTTGATCGCCTCCCTGGTGATCAGCCTGTACAACTGGCCCCTGTACGGCGAGCGTGAGTTCGTGGGGGTGGAGAACTACGTGCAGCTTCTGTCGGGTGCCGATCCGGTGTTCTTCACCGTGCTGCGCAACACCGCGGTCTTCGCGATCGGCTACACCATCGCGAACCTCATCATCTGCACCGGCATCGCGGTGTGGTTGCACTCGCTGCCCGAATGGGGAGCCTTCTTCCGGATCCTCTTCTTCATCCCGGTGGTCACCCCCATGGTGGCCAACGCCCTGGTGTGGCGGCTCATGCTGCAGGACAACGGCTTGGTCAATACGTTGCTGGGCAACATCGGTATCACTGGCCCCTCGTGGCTGGGTGACGGCAACTGGGCGCTCATCTCGTTGGTGATGATGTCTCTGTGGCAGGGCGTCGGCTACAACATCGTGGTGCTGGCCGCAGGCCTCAACAACATCAACCCCTCGGTGATGGAGGCCGCCAGGATCGACGGCACCAGCGCGTGGAGCCGGTTCTGGCGGGTCACGTTCCCCATGCTGTCCCCGTCCCTGTTCTTCGCCTCGGTGATGACGGTCATCGGCGGGTTCAAGGTGTTCACGCAGCCCTACATGCTGACCAAGGGCGGTCCCGGCGACACCACCAACACCATCGTCTTGTACCTCTACCGCGCCGGTTTCTCCTACGACCGCTTGGGGTTCGCGTCGGCCATGGCGTGGGTGCTGTTCGTCATCATCATGCTGTTTACCGCCCTGCAGTTCCTGGGGCAGAAGAAGTGGGTGAGCTACGATGCCTGACACTCTGACAAGGGAAGAAACCCTCCGGGTCGCCGAAGTGAGCAACAGGGCGCGCCGCGTGCGCCCCACGAGGATCATCAGCAAGGTGCTGCTCGCGATGTTCGGCTTCGTGTTCTTCGTGCCGTTCCTCTGGATGTTCATCAGCTCCATCAAGCCCAGCCAGGAAGTGCTGTTGGGCGGGGCCGACCTGGTTGGCTCCGAGGTGCGGTGGAGCAACTACGCGGAGGTCTTCACGGCAATCCCGTTCGCTCGAATCCTGCTCAACACGTTCTTCATCGCCGGCATGGGCGCGCTGATCGCAGTGACCGTCTCGGTGCTCAGCGCGTTCGCGTTCGCGCGCCTGCAGTTCAAGGGCCGCAACCAGTTGTTCGCCGTGTTCATCGCCACGCTGATGCTGCCCATCGAGGTGCTCGTCATCCCGCTGTTCATCGGGGCCAACGAGTTCGGTGCTGTCAACACCTATTCGATGGTCATCCTGCCCTTCGCGTTCGGCGCGTTCGGCACCTTCCTGCTGCGCCAGTTCCTGCTGTCGCTGCCCCCGGATTACGAAGAGGCCGCGCGGATCGACGGCGCCAGCCAGATCCAACTGTTGTGGCACGTGATCGTGCCGCTGCTGCGCGGACCCATCGCCATCGTCGCGGCGTTCGCCTTCATCGACTACTGGAACGCCTTCCTGTGGCCGCTGATCATCATCACTGATCCGGCCAAGGCTCCGCTGCAGTTGGGTCTGTCCATGTTCTCGGGCGAGCGCGGCACGGATTGGGGTCCGCTGATGGCCGCCTGCTCCGTCGCAGTGGCGTTCTCTCTCATCATTGTTTTCCTCATGCAGCGCCAGCTGTCCCGAGGCATGAATATCGGAGGTTTCGGTGGTCGATGACCAAGAGCGCTGGGAGGCGCTGAATGACAGGGCAACGCCGGAGTGGTTCCGGCGCGCCAAGCTGGGTTTCTTCATCCACTGGGGGCCGTACTCGGTGCCGGCGTGGGCGGAACCGACGGGCGAGCTAGGCACCATCCAATCCGCCACCGAGTGGTACACGCACAACCCGTATTCGGAGTGGTACTACAACACCATCCGGCTCGAGGGCAGTGCGGCCTGGAAGCACCAGCAGGAGGTCTACGGAGGCCGCCCCTACGACGACTTCATCGACGAGTGGAAGGCTGAGAACTTCGACGCCTCCGCTCTGGTGGGGGAGCTCGCGGCGGCCGGCGCCGACTACCTAGTGCTGACGACCAAGCACCACGACGGCGTCTGCCTGTGGGATGCCCCGGGCACGGACCGAAACACGGTCGCCCGCGGTCCGAAGAAGGACCTCGTCGGGGCGTACTCCGACGCGTGCCGTGAGCACGGTGTCCGGTTCGGCGCCTACTACTCCGGCGGCCTCGACTGGCACGAGCGGCCGTTCGCCCCCATCGGCGAGGCGGACACCTGGTCCTGGGACGGGCTGCGCCCGCTGGACGAGGATTACGCCGCCTACGCGGCCAGCCACGTCCGTGACCTGGTGCAGCGTTACCAGCCGGACGTGCTGTGGGACGACATCGAGTGGCCGGATGCAGGCAAGAACTTCGAGGCGCACGGCATCGGCTCGGTCTTCGAGGAGTTCTACGCCGCCAATCCCGACGGTGTGGTCAACGACCGCTGGAACGTGCCGCACGCGGACTATGTGACCAGCGAGTACCAGCACATGCTGGACAACGAGGACGCCCGCATGTGGGAGAACTGCCGCGGCGTGGGCCTGTCATTCGCCTACAACCAGGAGGAGGACCTGTCACACGCACTGGCCGGTCCGATGGCGATCCGCCACCTCGTGGACGTCGTCACCCGCGGCGGCCGGCTCCTGTTCGGCGTCGGGCCGATGGCCGACGGCCAGCTGCCCGGGTGGCAGTCCGAAGTTGTCGCCTCCGTCGGCAGGTGGGTGCGACCCGCCGGAGGATTCCTGCAGGTGGCGCCCACCGACCGCACGCTCAGCCTCGGCGACGACGTCTGGGTGCGCCTCGGCGCGGCCGAGGACGGGTCCACGTTGGCGTTCATCGACGCCGACACCCCCGTCGAGGTCGACGGCGAGCTGCTCACTCCTGAGTGGGGGAGCCTCGTCGACGGCGTGCTCACCCTGGCCCCGGACCGCCCGGGCGCCGCAGTGGTGCGCCTCGCCTGAAAGTGGGAAGCGGCCCAGCCCTTGGGGCTGGGCCGCTTTTCTTGTGGCAACCAACTCAGCGGTGAGAGAGGGGCGGCGACCTGCGGTTCAGGACCCTGAAGCGACGGCCTTCTTCGACGAGTCCAGCACCCTGAGCAGGGGGGCGTAATGCCGGTCGACGGCGTCGCGATAGGCGTCAAGGTCTCCCGCCAGGGCGGCTTGGAGCATGCTGTGGTGGGCGTCGAGGGTTTCGTCCAGGTCCCGGGGGGTGGGGACGCCCAGACGGGGAGCGATCAGCGTGTGCACATCCCAGAAGGCGCCCACGAGCTGCGCGTACAACTCGTTGCTGAGCACCTCGGCGAGCTTGAGGTGGAAGGAGCGGTCCTCGGCGGCGAAGCTCTCGCCGGCGGCCGTCTTCTCGGTCATGGCATTGCACAGTCCGGCCAGTTCGGGGGCGTCGTGCCCGCTCATGCGCTCGACGATGCCGGGCGCCAGGGCGTAGTCGAGCGCCGTGCGGATCTCGACGATCTGGCGCAGGGTCTCGAAATCCTCGCCCGGCAGCACCACGCCCTTGAAGGCCAGAGCCTCCACCAGGGGACGCATCGACATCCGGCCGACGAACATCCCCGTGCCGTGGCGCACTTCGAGGATGTCGAGCGTGACGAGGCTGCGGATCGCTTCGCGTAGGTTTGAGCGTGAGACGCCCAGCGCTTCGACGAGCTGGATCTCCGTGGGCATGGGGTCGCCGGTCTTTAGCTTTTCGCGCAGGATGTGCTCCTTCACCGCTTGGGCGGTCTGCCGGAGACGCTGCGGCTCGTGGCTGTTGGTCACAATTCAGACTCTTTCGATCGGGCTGCGCACTTTCGGTGAGCGTGACGAGTGTATCGCCATGTATCATGCAATACTGACAGCAGGTCAGACATCGGATGTCCGATAACTAGGAGAGTTTTCAATGACGAATCCCATGGGCGCGCACCCCTCGCGCCGTTCCATCTTCAAGCTCGCTGGTTCCTTCGGCGCGGCCGCGGCGCTCGCCGGGTCGCTCGCGGCGTGCAGCCCGTCGGCGTCGCAGCCAACCCCGGGCGCCAGCACGTCGCCGGCAGGTTCGGAGAGCGCGAGCCCGTCGGCCGCGGCGGTCACCGACGGCAAGATCACCGCCGCCATTTCGTACGAACTGGGCACCAACGGGTATGACCCGATGACCACCACCGCCGCGCTCACCGTGGCGGCCAACTGGCACACCATGGAAGGCCTGACGGAACTCCACCCCGCCACGCGTGAGGTGTTCGCCGCACTGGGTTCCGACATGCCGTCGCAGGTCGACGACACCACGTGGGAAGTCACCCTCCGTGACGGCGCAGTGTTCCACGACGGCAGCCCGGTCACCCCCGAAGACGTGGTGTTCTCCTTTGAGCGCGTCCTGAACCCGGACAACGCCTCGCTCTACGCCGCATTCATCCCCTTCATCGAGTCGGTCACGGCCAAGGACGATAAGACTGTCACGATCAAGACGTCGTACCCCTTCTCCCTCGTCCCCGAGCGCCTGGCGGTCGTCAAGATCGTCCCCAAGGCCCTCGTCGAGGCGGACCAGAAGGCCTTCGACCTGGCCCCCATCGGCACCGGCCCCTACAAGCTCACCGACAACGGTGCGGCCTCGCAGGTGCTCAAGTTCGAGCGCTTCGACCAGTACACCGGCCCGCAGGCGGCCCGCGCGGCCGAAATGGAGTGGCAGATCATCCCCGATGACTCCACCCGTACCAACGCGCTGAGCTCCGACACGGTCCAGGCCATCGACTCCGTGCCGGCCGCCAACCTGGCGCAGCTGGCCGAGACCAAGTCGGTCGCCGCTGAGCAGGGCTTCGGTCTGCTGTTCATGATGTTCAACTGTGGCGCCGCTCCGATGAACGAGGTCAAGAACCGTCAGGCCATCCTGTACGCCCTCGACTACGACCGCATCTGCAAGGTCGGCATGTCGGACCTGGCCAGCCCGGCCAAGTCCTTCGTGCACGAGGCGCACCCCGCGTTCAAGGAAGCGTCCGTCCAGTACGCCGGCAACGTGGCGAAGGCCAAGGAACTGCTGGCCGAAACCGGTCTCACCAGCGTGCGCCTGCTGTCCTCGGACCACGGCTGGTTCGCCGCTGTGCGCCCGATCGTCAAGGAGTCGCTGGAGGCCGCCGGCCTGACCGTCGCCTACGAAGAGAAGAAGTCCTCGGACGTCTACGCCACCATTGACGGTGCCGTCGACGCCTACGACGTCGTCATGGCCCCCGGTGACCCGTCGGTGTTCGGTGACGACGCTGACCTCCTGCTGCGCTGGTGGTACGCCGGTGACACGTGGACCGACGCCCGCATGCACTGGAAGGGCCAGGATTCCTACAACCAGGTCCAGGACCTTCTGGGCCAGGCCTCCGAGTCCACGGGCGACGAGCAGGTCGGAATCTGGCACCAGGTCTTCGACCTGGTATCCGAGAACGCCCCGCTGTACCCGATCTTCCACCGCAAGTCCCCGACCGCGTTCGATGCTGAGACGCTGCAGGACTTCAAGCCGATCCCCGTGACCGGCCTGTCCTTCGTCGGCGTCGGCTCCACCAAGTAGTACCGGTAGCGTGCCCGCCGGGCCCCTGGCAATGCCGGGGCCCGGCCACCCCGCCGCAGTCTCCCCGTAAGCGGTACCCCACAGGCCTCTGCGGGGCCCCTTGACAAGGGGCCCCGTGCGAGCCGTCCCCTCTGACGCACCCCTATGGGCGGACAACCCGCCCGCAAGGAGCGACACACGTGTCCAATCTCATCCGGCTACTGGGTCGGCGCCTCATCGCGCTGCCGATCATGGTGCTGGGCGTCACGCTGCTGGTCTTCATCGTGATGTCTTTTTCCAGCGCAGACCCCGCCCGACTGGCCCTCGGCGAGAGCGCCTCACAGCAGGCCCTTGACAACTACCGCGAGGCCCTCGGCCTGAACGACCCCATGTTGGTGCGCTTCTTCAGGTACCTCGGCGGCCTGGTCCAGGGCGACCTCGGCGAGTCCTTCACCGGAGTGCCCATCTCGCAGATGGTCGCCGAGAACTTCCCCAAGACTCTGCAGCTCACCTTCATCGGTCTGGCGATCGCCGTCCTGCTCGCCCTGATCCTCGGTGTCCTAGCTGCCCTCTACCGCGACCGGTGGCCCGACCAGGCCATCCGCCTGTTCTCCATCGCGAGCCTCGCGACGCCGTCGTTCTGGCTGGCGCTGCTGCTCATCCAGGGCTTCGGCAACATCCCAGGCGGCCTGGGATGGTTCCCCGCCGTCGTCAACTGGGTCCCGTTCAGCCAGGATCCCGCGGGTTACGCGAACATGGTCTTCCTGCCCGCCTTCGCGCTGGCCGTGCCCGTCGCCGGCTCCCTGACGCGCGTCGTGCGCACCGCCATGGTCGAGGAACTCGACCGTGACTACGTGCGCACCGCCATCGGCGCCGGCATCCCGAAGAGTGTCGTTGTCAGCCGCAACGTGCTGCGCAACGCGCTCATCACCCCGCTCACCGTGCTCGGCCTCCGGGTCGGCTACCTCATGGGCGGCGCCGTCGTCATCGAGATGATCTTCAACATCCAGGGCATGGGCCAGCTCATCTTCCAGGGCATCACCCGCAACGACGTCAACATCGTCCAGGGCGTGACCATCACGGTCGCGATCGCCTTCATCGTCATCAACCTGATCGTGGATCTCCTCTACGTCATGGTCAACCCGCGGATCAGGAGCATCTGATGCTGTCACTGTCTGCCGAAGCCAAGAAGAAGCTCGCGCAGCCCGGCCTGCGGTTCCAGAGTCTGAAGGCGCTGCCCATCAGCTCGAAGATCGCGATCGCCGTGCTCGTCTTCATGGGACTGCTCGCCCTCTTCGCGCCGCTGATCGCCCCCTACTCACCCAACGCCTCCGGCCTCGTCCCTGAGGACATGGTCGTGTTGCAGGAGATCACCATCGAGGGTGTCGGCACCCAGGTGATCCCCGACAACTCGGTGCCCCCCAACTCCACGTTCCTGTTCGGTACCGACGACGCCGGCCGTGACATCCTCTCGCGTGTCATCCACGGGACGAGGGTCTCCCTGCTCGTGGGCCTGGCCGCCACCGGCCTGGCGCTGGCGGTCGCTGCGGTCCTCGGCTCGATCGCCGCCACCGCGGGCAAGGTCGTCGCGGAGGTACTGATGCGCATCCTGGACATCATCATGAGCTTCCCCGGCATCGCGCTGGCAGCCGTGATGGTGACGGCTCTGGCGTCGCGACTCCCGATCCTGCCAGTCGTGATCATCTCCATCGCGTTCCTCTACGTGCCACAGCTCACCCGAGTCGTGCGCGCCAACGTGCTGTCCCAGTTCGGCGAGGACTACGTGTCCGCGTCCAAGGTGATGGGTGCGCGCACCTGGTGGATCCTCATCAAGCACGTCGCCCGCAACTGCCTGGCTCCGATCATGGTGTTCGCCACCGTGCTCGTCGCCGACGCCATCGTCTTCGAGGCCTCGCTGTCCTTCATCGGCACCGGTATCACGTCGGTCAACGCCGCCACCTGGGGCAACATCCTCTCCGAGGGCAAGGCGCTGCTGCTGTCGGGCCACTGGTGGGTCACGTTCTTCCCCGGCCTGTTCATCCTGGTCACCACGCTGAGCCTCAACATCCTCTCCGAAGGCCTGACCGACGCGTTGGCCTCGCCCAAGATCAAGGTCCGCGTCAACGTGCAGGCCGAAGAGGACGCGATGGCCGGCGCTTCCGTCGCCGACGGTATCGCCCACTCCAACGCCACCCAGCGTGAGTCACTCGACGCCCGCCTGGGAGCACTGATGCAGGCCGAGTCGGCCCGCACGGACCGCCTCGTCCTGGACAACCCGGATTCCGAGCCGCTGCTGGTCGTCGACAACCTGTCGATCTCGTTCCCCGGCGCCCACGGCGACGTCAAGATCGTCGACGGCGTGTCGTTCACCGTCCGCCCCAACGAGACCATGGGCCTCGTCGGCGAATCCGGCTGTGGCAAGTCGATCACCTCGATGGCGATCATGGGCCTGCTGCCCGAGACCGCCAAGATCGAGGGCTCCATCAAGTTCGCCGGCCAGGAACTGCTCACCAAGTCGCCGAAGGAGCGCAACGCGCTGCGTGGCCACGAGATGAGCATGGTCTACCAGGACGCGCTCAGTTCCCTGAACCCGTCGATGCTGATCCGCAGCCAAATGGGGCAGCTCACCAAGCGCGGCGGTCAGCGCACTGCGGAGGAACTCCTCGAACTGGTCGGACTCGACCCGGTCCGCACGCTGAAGTCCTACCCGCACGAACTGTCGGGCGGTCAGCGGCAGCGCGTCCTCATCGCCATGGCGCTCACCCGCAACCCGCGACTGGTGATCGCCGATGAGCCCACCACGGCGCTCGACGTCACGGTGCAGGCCCAGGTGGTGGACCTGCTCAACGACCTGCGCGAGAAGCTCGGCTTCGCCATGGTCTTCGTCTCGCACGACCTCGCCCTGGTGGCCCAGGTGGCGCACCGGATCACCGTCATGTACGCGGGCCAGGTCGTCGAACAGGCCGACACCCGCGAGCTGCTCAGCAACCCCATCCACGAGTACACCCGTGGCCTGCTCGGCGCTGTGCTCTCCATCGAACAGGGCGGCGGACGGCTCCATCAGGTGCCCGGCGTCGTGCCCTCGCCGAGGGAGTTCGTCCAGGGCGACCGGTTCGCGCCGCGATCGTCCTACCCGACGGTGGGTCTCGAACAGAAGCCCACGCTGCGTCCGGTGCCGGGCAAGGACCACCTCTACGCCCGCACCGATGAACTGGCAGATCTGCTGGAGAAGGAGGCAGTCCGATGAGCACCACCCCGGTCGTCGAACTGAAGGACGTCCACGTCGTCCACAAGGCCCGCACGGGCAAGCTCTTCCGCCCGGACCGCGTCCACGCGGTCAACGGGGTCAACCTCCAGGTCAGCAAGGGCGAGACCCTCGGCCTGGTCGGAGAGTCCGGCTGCGGCAAGTCCACCCTTGCCCGCGTGATGGTGGGTCTCCAGCCCATCACCGAGGGCACGGTCCGGTACTTCGGCGAAGAGATGAAGCTCAACGCAGACGGCCGCAAGAAGCTCGGCCGGGCAGTGTCGGTGGTCTTCCAGGATCCCGCCACCGCCCTCAACCCGCGCATGCTGGTGCGCGACGCGCTGCTGGACCCGTTCAAGGTCCACGGCGTCGGCAGCCCCAGGGAGCGCGAGCAGCGCGTCAAGCACCTGCTCGACGTCGTCGGCCTGCCCCAGTCGGCCCTCGACGTCCTGCCCCGGCAGATCTCGGGTGGTCAACGGCAGCGTGTCGCCATCGCCCGGGCGCTCGCGCTCGAGCCGGACGTGATCATCGCGGACGAACCCACCTCTGCTCTGGACGTGTCGGTGCGCGCCCAGGTGCTCAACCTGCTCACCGACCTCAAGGACCAGCTCGGCCTCGGCCTCGTCTTCATCAGCCATGACATCAACACCGTGCGCTTCATCTCGGACCGCATGGCGGTGATGCTCGCCGGCCGGATCGTGGAGACCGGCCCCGCTGACGAACTGTTCCGCAACCCCCAGCACGAATACACGCGCACCCTCCTGGGTGCTGTCCCCTCGCTCCTGTAATCCCCTCGCACCACCGGAAAGAAGATCCCATCATCATGCAGAAACTGCGTGGCATCGTTCCCCCCGTCATCACCCCCATGCACGACGACGGTTCCGTCGACTACGAAGGCCTGGACAAGGTCGTCGACCACCTCATCGAGGGTGGCATGCACGGCCTGTTCGTGCTCGGCTCCTCCGGCCAGGTGGCCTACCTCACCGACTCCGAGCGCGACGAGGTCATCAAGCGCACTGTCGAACGTGCAGCCGGCCGCGTGCCGGTGCTCGTCGGCACACCCGACCTCACCGCCCGTCGTATGGTCGAGTGTGGTCGCCGCGCCGCTGCCCTGGGTGCCGACGCCATCGTCGTCACCTCGCCGCTCTACGCGCTCAACGACATGGCCGAGATCGAGGAGCACTTCCGCATCGTGGCCGCCGGCGTCGACCTCCCCGTCTACGCCTACAACGTGCCGGTGCGCGTGCACAACTACCTCGCCGTCGACATGCTCGTGCGCCTCGGCCTCGAGGGTGTCATCGCCGGTGTGAAGGACTCCTCCGGCGACGACGTCGGCTTCCGCCGCCTGGTGCAGGCCAACAAGGCGGCCGGCTCGCCGCTGGAACTGCTCACCGGCCACGAGGTCATGGTCGACGGCATGCTGCTGCTCGGCGCCGACGGTGCGGTCCCCGGACTCGCCAACGTCGACCCCGAGGGTTACGCCCGCATGTGGAAGGCCGCCGAAGCCGGCGACTGGACCGCAGTGCGCGACGAGCAGGACCGCATCACCAACCTGTTCGAGATCGCCTTCGTGCCCAAGGGCATGTCCGGCGACGCCGGCGGCATCGGTGCCTTCAAGCAGGCCATGGCCAGCCTCGGCGTCATCGACTCGCCCGCCATGCCCGCCCCGCTGCGCGCCCTCGACGGTGAGTGCAAGCCTGCCATCGAAGGCATCCTGCGTGAGGTCGGCCTGCTCGCATGAGCTACGCGGTAGGGGTCGATCTCGGCGGCACGAAGACCGCCGTCGCACTGGTGTCCTCTGACGGGGTGCTGGGCGATGTCGTGACCGCGCCGACCCCTGCCGGTGAAGGCGGCGAAGCGGTGCTCGACACGGTCGCCGCCCTCATCCGCCAGCTCGCCAACGACGACGTCGTGGGTCTAGGGGTCGGCACCGCCGGCGTCGTGGACTCGCGCGCCGGACGGATCATCTCGTCCACGGACACGTTTCGTCACTGGGTGGGCACCGACGTGACGGCCGGTCTCCGCGCCCGCCTCGGCTGGGCGCCGGGCCGCCGCATCCAGGTCATCAACGACGTCGACGCCCACGCCATGGGCGAATACCGCTTCGGCGCCGCGCGCGGCCTCGAGTCGCTGTTCATGGTGGCCGTGGGCACCGGCGTCGGGGGTGCGCTCGTCCTCGACGGGCGGCTGCGGACCGGGGCGCACCACGTCGCCGGGGAGATGGGGCACATCCCCACTCCCGGTGCTGAATCGCTTCGGTGCCCTTGCGGCCGCTTCGGTCACCTCGAAGCCATCGCAGCGGGGCCGTCCATCGAGCGGCGCTACGCGTCGCTGGGCGGGGACCGGGCCTCGGGCCGCGAGATCATGGAGCGTGCCGCGGGCTACGACGACGATGCGCTCAGCGTCGTACGGGAAGCAGCCGTCGCGCTGGGCAAGGCCATCGCCGGCGTCGTCACCGTGGTGGACCCGGCCGCCGTCGTGATCGGCGGGGGAGTCGCCGATGCGGGCTCCGTCTGGTGGCAGCCGTTGCGCGACACCATCCGCGGCGAGGTCGTTTCCGTCCTCGCAGATCTACCTGTACTCAAGGCCGAACTCGGATCGTCGGCCGCCCTGGTCGGGGCCGCCGCCCAGGTCTTCGCCAGCGAGGAGAAGTAAATGGACGCCATCGCCCAACTCAAGGGCAAACTGATCGTCTCGTGCCAGGCCTACCCGGGTGAGCCGATGCTGGACCCCAACACCATGGCCCAGGTCGCCGAATCCGCCGTGCGCGGCGGCGCCGCGGCCATCCGTGCCAAGGGGCTCGACGACCTCCGCGCCATCCGGCAGCGCGTCGACGTGCCGCTGATCGGCCTGGTGAAGGTGGGCGCCAGCGGCGTGTACATCACCCCCACGCTGAAGGACTGCATCGAGGTCGCCGAGACGGGCTGCGAGATCATCGCGATCGACGGCACCCGTCGCGAACGCCCCGACGGCCGGACGCTGGCCGAGACGATCACCGAGTTCAAGGCCCAGTTCCCCGACGTGCTGGTCATGGCCGACTGTGGGTCCGAGGGTGACGCCATCGCCGCTGAGGCGGCGGGCGCCGACCTGATCGGCACCACTCTCGTGGGCTACAGCGGCGAACGCCCGAAGACCAAGGGTGTCGACTGGGAGGCCGTGGACCAGATCGTGGCCGCAGTCGACCGCCCCGTCCTCGTCGAAGGCCGGGTGCACTCGCCGGAGGCGGCGGTGGAGGCGATGAAGCGCGGCGCCTGGAGCGTCGTCGTGGGCACCGCCATCACGCATCCCGCCACCATCACCGGCTGGTTCGCCGAGGCCGTCGACAACGCTGGCTGAGTCTCTCGGCGCGACTGCGCAGTGTTCCGCGAACGTCGGGGAAAGAAGGGTGCGAGTGTTCTCCCTACGCTGTTCGGGCGACGTTGGCTCTGTGCGGGTTGGGGTGGACTCGAAACTCGCACCCTTCATTCCCCGACCTTCGCTGTAGGTTTCGCGGTCGTTGTGCCGCCGCCGATACCGTTCGTAGCCCGGGTTGCCGGAGCGTCCGAGGACGGGGTACGCCGCTTCTGATCGTCCTTGCCGGGCAACATCGACCTGAGTGGGGTCCGGTGCCGCGATCACACTTGCAACCCCCCGTCCTCGGACACTCCTTGAGCCTGGGGCGGCGGCCAGAAAGGCTAGATCCGTGTTCACACTCGCGAAGACAGGCGAACCGCTCGAGGGCTCGGCCTTCGACGCGCCCTGCTACCGGATCCCCGCCCTCGCGGTGACGCCCACCGGGCGGGTCATCGCCGCCTGGGACGTCCGGGCGGACTGGCGCGACCTCCCCGGCCCCTTCGACGTCGTCTACCGCCTCTCCGACGACAACGGCGACACCTGGTCGGACGTCCGCGTCCTCCGCGCCCGCACCGCCAAGGGTGGCTTCGGGGATGCCAGCTTCGTCGTCGACCCCACCGGCACCCTCTACTGCTGGTACGTAGGGTCGACGGGGCGGTCGTTCTTCACCGCGGACGCCGGGCGGGACGGCGAGGGGCTCAGGCTCTGGCTCGCCACGTCCATCGACGACGGCGACACCTGGACGCACCGCGACCTCACCGACGAACTCAAGCCCGACGACGTCACCGGCATGTTCGCCTCCTCCGGCCACGGGGCCACCCTCGGCACCGGGCGGCTCCTGCAGCCGTTCGTCCTGCGCACCCTGGACGAGCAGCACTACGTCGCGATGGCCTACTCGGACGACAACGGCGACAGCTGGCAGCTGGGCGAGCGCATCGGCCCGGACTGCGACGAGAACAAGGTGGTCGAACTGCCCGACGGCAGCGTCCTGTTGCATGCCCGTACCCGGCCCCGTCGGCGGTGGGCGATCTCCCACGACGGGGGCCTCACGTTCTCGGCGCCGGTGCCGCACGAACAACTCGTCGACCCGGCCTGCAACGGCGGGCTGGCCCGCTGGGGCGACGACCTCGTCTGCACCCTCCTCGACGACCCCCGTCAGCGACGGCGACTCGCGCTACGCGTCAGCTCCGACGGCGGCGCCACCTGGGGCGACTCCGTGCTCCTCGACGCGGGAGCGGCGGCCTATTCGGTCGCGGCTGAACTGCCTGACGGGCGGCTGGGCGTGATCTGGGAGGCGGGGGACTACGCCGCGCTGCAGTTCATGGCCCTCAGCCGCACCGAGGTGGGGCTCGGCGGGGGAGCGGTCACCGTCGTGCCCGTGGAGAGCCCCGGCGGCAGCGCGGCACCGCCAGAGGTCGCCCCTGACGGCACCTGACCCCGGCGGTCATCGATCAGCGCACGGAGATGTGCACGTGGTCGTAGTGGTTCGCGGACACGGAACCGCGATCCGACATCGGCCGCCAGCCGTCGCCCGCGCGCTGCGTGGTCCAGATCTGCTGTGCGTAGATGACCTCGATGATGCCCAACTCGCCGGCGTTGGCGCGGGCCCAGCGGGCGATGTCCCAGCCGTACTCACCGCTGACCATGACGTCGATCGCCTGACCGCTGCCGTGGTAGCTGTCGGTGTCGCCGGGGCGGTAGCCGCCGTAGGAGGTGACCCTCGGGAACTCGGCACACACCACCCGCAGCACGTTGGCGGTGCGGTCGGTGAGGTTGCGCTCCAGGCCGGAGGCCTGCTCGCACACCGCGTCGGGTGCCGCGGCCGCCGAGCTGGAACCCGAACCCGAGGCGGCCTCCTGCACGGCCTCGACGGCGGGCTTGCTGTCGGTGAGGAACGTGCCCTTGACCCAGCCGGCCTCCCCGTCGAGCGACACCTGCCGCCAGCCGTCCACCTCCCAGGCCGTCGTCGCGACCTGGGCGGCTTCAGCCAGCGAGGACCGCACATCGAACTCCGTGCCGGGGCCGGTGCGTACGTTCACGGCCGCCGTGACGAACAGTGTGCTGGACGCCTCGCCCAGCGCGGTGTAGTCAACGGCGGGCTCCTCGACGACCTCCGCCACCGGCTCTGCCGACTCAACCGCGGCGGGCGCCGATTCGGCGACACCGGCCACTTCGCCCGAGGCCGCCTCGTCGGAGACCGCTTTGGCCGGCGCCGGGGCCGGGGCAGGGGTGCTGGGCGTCACCACGGGAGTGGGCGTCGGCAACGCGGGATTCGCGGCAGCGGCGGCAGCAGTGTCGAGCGGCTCCCGGGAGGGCGACGGCGAGGCCGACGGCGACAACTCCGGCCTGGCCTGGCTCCGGGACACCCCGAGGTTGGCCACCGGGCGCGCAGACTGAACCGTCTCCGTGCTGTCAGCCGGTTGTCCCAACCAGAACACACCCGCAGCCAGCCCGCCGACCGTCAGCATGGCGACCGGCGCCATGGCGAACCGCACCGCCCTGCCCCGTCCGCGGGTGAGGCCAACCGCCCTTCGGGCGTCTGTCACTGTCTGGAGCTCGGCTGCATCGTCCTGCACTGCTGCATCGTTCGCTGCGGCCCTTTTGGGTGTTCCCATACCTTCGTCTTTCCTGAGAATGCCTTAAGATTTTCTCAGAATAGGTCGTGCTTGAGCGGAATCCAAGCTGAGAGACATCGCCTCCAGTCAATGCTGGACGGTCAGTTCTCCGGGTCGGTCACGAGGCGGCGCTCCAGCGCGATGAAGGAGTTGCAGCGGTCCCGCAGCTGCGACAACGAGCCGCCGTCGAACGCGTCGCCGAGCAGCGTCTGGTCCACCCCGACGGCCGGGGCGCCGGCCTTGAACCATTCGCCCGCCGCGTACGCCCCGATGCCGCCCAGGGGGACGACCCGGTCCACGACGCCGAGTTCCTTGAGCCGAGCTGCCATGGCATGGCCCACCACGTCTGCGGGGTACAGCAGCGCACCGTTGGACAGCTGCAGTGCCGCCCGCACCTCGCGCGGGGTCATGGCGGAGCACCAGCATTCGAGCCCGCGCTCGTCCGCCGCGTCGGCGACATCGCTGTCGGCCACGTCCGAGAACACGAAGGCGGCTCCCGCTTCGGCTGAGCGGTGCACCTCAGCGCTCGACGACACCCTCAGCGCGCCGAAGTCGGCCCGCGCACCGAAGATCGTCGTCACGTCCGCGAAGGCCGCCGCGCCGGCCGGGAGGGCGAACCGCGAGAACCCCTCCTGGATGAGCACCTCGATGACGCCGACGTAGTCGTCAAGCGACGCATCAGGCAGGCACACCACAATTCCACGCAGAGTCATGGCGACCATCTTGCCGTACGCCCGCCGTCGCCTGAACCGGCGGCCCTATCGCGGCGCCCCGGCTTGGGCCTAGGCTTCCGCGCATGAGCCTCAACCTCAGCCGCGCGCAGCGTCTCGACGAACTGCCCTACACCCGCAAGCACAGCAAGCTGCTCTTCGGCTCCGGCATCGGCTGGGCCCTGGACGCGATGGACATCGGGCTCATCTCATTCATCATGGCCGCGCTCGCGTCGGAGTGGGGGCTGGGTTCCGGGCAGCTGTCCATGCTGGCCTCCATCGGCTTCGTCGGGATGGCGGTGGGCGCCTCGCTGGGCGGGCTGCTGGCAGACAGGATCGGCCGCCGCCAGGTCTTCGCGCTCACGTTGCTGATCTACGGCATCGCGACGGGGATCTCGGCCCTGTCCACCGGCCTGGCGATGCTGATCGTCCTGCGCTTCATCGTCGGAGTCGGCCTCGGCGCAGAACTTCCGGTGGCGTCCACCCTCGTCAGCGAGTTCGCGCCGCGCAAGATCCGCGGCCGCGTCGTGGTGGCGCTCGAGTCGTTCTGGGCCATCGGCTGGCTGGGCGCCGCCACCATCGGCTACTTCGTCGTGCCGTCCGAGAACGGTTGGCGGTGGGCGCTCGCGTTGGGCGCGGTGCCGGCCGCTTACGCGCTGTTCGTCCGCTTCGGGCTGCCCGAATCCGTCCGTTTCCTGGAGGCGAAGGGCAGGCACGCGGAGGCGGAGCAGGCGGTGCGCGAGTTCGAGGACGCCGCGGGCGTCACCGTCGACGACCGCGACAAGGCTCCCGACGCCCCGGTGTCCGCCGCAGCGAAGGTGACGAAGAAGGAACTCTTCGGCGATCGCTTCCGCCGGCGCACCGTCGCGCTGTGGCTGGTGTGGTTCGGGATCAACTTCTCCTACTACGGCGCGTTCATCTGGCTGCCGACGCTGCTCTTCGAGGGTGGCATGACACTGGTGCGCTCGTTCGAGTTCACGCTGTACATGACGCTGGCCCAACTCCCCGGCTACCTCGTCGCGGCCATCCTCATCGAGGTGTGGGGCCGTCGCCCCACCTTGGTCACGTTCCTGGGCGGCTCCGTCGTCGGTGCTCTCGCCTTCGGCATGGCGCCCGCCATCGCCGAGTCGGTGGCCCCGGGCAGCGCCTCCGCCGCCTATGCCATCACGCTGGCCGCCGGCTGCACGTTGAGCTTCTTCAACCTCGGCGCCTGGGGCGCCCTCTACGCCATCACGCCGGAGGTGTATCCGACGGCGGTGCGGGCCAGCGGTGCGGGCGCGGCCACGGCGTTCGGCCGGATCGCCGCCATGGCCGCACCGCTGCTGGTGCCCGTGATCGTGGGCGCAGCCGGCCGGCCCACGCTGTTCATGGTGCTGGGTGGCATGTTCGCCATGGCCATGGTGGCCGCGTGGTTCCTCCCCGAATACACCGACAAGGCGCTCGAGGAGGCCTGACCACGCGAGCTCCGCGCCCCCACGGGACCGCCCCCACTCATTCGTCGGGGTCGACCTGCGGCAGCTTGGCGTAGGAGTCCGCGCCGTAGCTGCTGAAGTAGTGCTCCATGGTGTCGGTGGACAGCGCCCTGGCCAGCATCTCCAGGCGACCCTGGTCCACCACGTCGACCGACTGCCCGTCGATCGTCGCGAACCCGCGGATGGGGGCCTGCAGCATCCGCACCCCGTCGGCGCCGAAGATCCGCAGCTGCGTGCCCAGGTTCGTGACGTACCCGTTGGTCATCTGGTCGTCCACCGTGAGGGTGTCCGCCACCTGCCCCACCACGTCGTTGAACCGCGTCGGGTTGGTGATCGTGTCCGGCGTCGCCAGCTTGCGGATGATGGCCTTGACGACGGTGCGCTGCCGGTAGGCGCGGTCGAGGTCGCCGTTGGGCAGCGACTTGCGCTCCCGGACGTAGGTCAGCGCGCGCTCGCCCTCCAGGCTGATCTCGCCCTCCTCGAACCTGTTCGCGCCCTGCCCCGAGGCCCACGGGTTGTAGACGGTCACGCCGCCGACGGCCTCGGTGAGGTTGACGAAGCCCTCGAAGTCGATGACCACGGTGTGGTCCATCCGCACGCCCAGCAGGCTCTCGAGCGTGCGCACCGTCAGCGGCGCGCCGCCCCACGCGTAGGCGGCGTTGATCTTGGCCTCGCCCCGCTCGGGCACCTCCACCCACATGTCGCGGGGGAAGGAGATGAGGTAGACGTGCTCGCGGTCGCCGGAGACGTGGGCCACCATGAGCGAATCGGAACGGCCGGTGTCGCCCTCCCGGGAATCCGAGCCCATGAGCACGAAGTTGACCGGGGCGGTGGCCTCCGGCTTCTCCGGATTGGGAGCGGCGGGGGAGGGGCGGCCCACATACTCCGACGGCGTGAGCCCCGGGTCGCGCTCGATGCTGTCCAGTGCCACCCAGCCCCGGCCGACGTAGAACGCCACGACCAGGGCGGGGATGAGCAGCACGAGGATGCACACCATGAACAACACGAACAGCGGGCCGCGCCGCTTCTTTGTGCGCTCGGCCCCGTCGTCGGTCCCCTGGTCGGGGGTCTCGTCGCCGTACTGGTCATCCTCGAAGAGGGCTCGCATCATGCCCCTCATTGTGGCCGGTGTCCGTCGGGTGGCCAACCGCACCCTCGCGTCTGTGTGACGCCCCGGCGGGACGCCGACCGGGGGAGCGTTCTAGGCTGGGGCCCATGAACACTCCGGTAGACGCCACTGCCACAGAGGCCTGGGCAGACCTTCGCATCCTCAAGGACGCTCTCGTCCCCGACCTGCGGCACTGGTTCGAAGCTGATCCGCATCGCGCCGAGGAACTCACCTTCGACCTGGCAGACCTCCGGGTGGACCTCTCCAAGAACCTCATCACCGAAGACGTCGTGGGCGCGCTGGTACGCCTCGCTGAGCAGGTCGACCTGCCCGAGCGTCGTGACGCGATGTTCAACGGCGAGCGCATCAACGTCACCGAGAACCGCGCCGTGCTCCACACCGCCCTGCGCCTGCCGGCAGATGCTGAGCTCACCGTCGACGGGCAGGACGTCGTGGCGGACGTGCACGAGGTGCTCGGGCGCATGTATGCCTTCGCCGACCAGGTCCGCTCGGGCGAGTGGAAGGGCGTCACCGGGAAGCGGATCGAGACGGTGGTCAACATCGGCATCGGCGGCTCAGACCTGGGCCCGGTGATGGTCTACGAGGCCCTGCTGCCGTACAAGCAGGACGGCCTGGAGTGCCGCTTCATCTCCAACATCGACCCCAACGACTGCTACGAGCAGGTCAAGGACCTCGATCCCGCCACGACGCTGTTCATCGTGGCGTCGAAGACCTTCACCACCCTGGAGACCCTCACCAACGCCCGCATGGCCCGCGACTGGCTCCTGAACGCGCTCGTCGCCGACGGCGCCATCGACGATTCCGATGAGGCCCGGGGCGGCGCGATCGCCAGGCACTTCGTCGCGGTCTCGACGGCGCTGGACAAGGTGGCCGACTTCGGCATCGACCCTGCCAACGCGTTCGGTTTCTGGGACTGGGTGGGCGGCCGCTACTCGGTGGACTCCGCCGTCGGACTTCCCGTGGCGATCGCCATCGGTCCGGACGGGTTCAGCGATTTCCTAGCTGGCTTCCACGCCGTCGACACGCACTTCCGCACCGCGCCGGCAGAGCGCAACGTGCCGTTGCTGATGGGCCTGATCAACGTCTGGTACGTCAACTTCTTCGACGCGCACAGCCACGCGGTGCTGCCCTACGCCCAGTACCTGCACCGGTTCGCGGCCTACCTGCAGCAGCTCACCATGGAATCCAACGGGAAGTCCGTGCGCTGGGACGGCAGCCCCGTTACCACGGAGACCGGGGAGATCTTCTGGGGCGAGCCGGGCACCAACGGCCAGCACGCGTTCTATCAGCTGATCCACCAGGGCACCCGCATCATCCCCGCGGACTTCATCGCAGTCGCCAACCCGGCGCACCCCGTCAAGGACGGCGAAACCGACGTCCACGGACTCTTCCTGGCCAACTTCTTCGCGCAGACCGCAGCGCTGGCCTTCGGCAAGACCGCCGAAGAGGTCCGCGCCGAGGGCACTGCGGAGGAGATCGTGCCCGCCCGCGTGTTCGAGGGCAACAAGCCCACCACCTCGATCATGGCGCCGGCGCTCACACCGTCCGTGGTCGGCCAGCTCATCGCCCTCTACGAACACATCACGTTCGTCCAGGGCGTCGTGTGGGGCATCGACTCGTTCGACCAGTGGGGCGTCGAGCTCGGCAAGAAGCTCGCCCTGGAGATCGCCCCGGCGGTCTTCGGCGACGCCGAGGCGCTGGCCCAGCAGGACCCGTCCACGCAGTCCCTCGTCAGCTGGTACCTACAGAACCGTGACTGAACCGCAGCCCTCCGTCCGGCCCCGACGGTGGCGCACCGCGCTGATCGCCGTCGGGGTGGTCGCCCTGCTGGGGGCGCTTCCGGTGGTGCTGAGCGCGGGGAGGGTGGCGTGGCTCGCCTCTGGTCACGTGCACACGGTGGAGGACGTGCCGGAGCGGCCCGTGGGCATGGTGCTCGGCGCCAAGGCTGACCCCTCCGGGCCGTCGGCGTTCCTCGCTGCTCGCCTCGAGGTCGCGGTGCGCCTGTTCCAGGCCGGCAAGATCCGCGCCGTGCTCGTCAGCGGCGACGGCGGGCCGGGGTCGAACAATGAGCCGCTCATCATGCGTCGGTACCTGGAGGAGCGGGGCGTGCCGGCGGACCGGATCGTCGAGGACCCGGCAGGCTTCGACACCTACGACTCGTGCGTGCGGGCCCGCGACGTGTTCGGCGTGGCGGAGATGACCGTCATCACGCAGGACTACCACCTGGGCCGCACCATCGCGATCTGCCGCGAGGTGGGCGTCGACACCGTCGGTGTCGGCGACACCAGCATGCTCGGACGCTTCCCCTACAACTGGGTCAAGGGCTGGGTCCGCGAGTTCCCGGCGAACCTCAAGATGGAGTGGGACCTCCTCACCCACAGGCGCCCACAGGCGGACGCGCCGGACCCGTCGCTGCTGGCCGCGGCCCAGTCCTGAATCTCGCGCCTGGCCGCGTGCCGCTGTCCGTTGGCGTGGGGGTGCGGTGTTACCGTCATAACCGCAAGCCACCCCACTTCCCCGGAAGGTGCTCACCGTGAAGAGACTGTTCGCCCTGATGTTCATCGTCGCCATTGCACTCGCAGGGATGGTCGCCCCGCGGGCGGAGGCCGACGAGGCGTCGCAGAAGGCCAACGTCGCCGACATCGCCACCATGGTCGACGCGCACAACGCCATCCGGGTGTCGAAGGGCCTCAAACCGTTGAAGTTCGTGCCGAAGGTGGCCGCGGCCATCGCGCAGGACTGGGCCATCTCCATGCAGAAGGCCGGCAAGATCTCCCACAACGACGACTTCCGCTGGGACGGGGCCGAGGCCTGGGGCGAGAACGTCGGCTGGAACGTCGGCTATGCCAATCCTGTCCAGACGATGATGGACGACTGGATGGCCTCGGACAGCCATCGCGCCAACATCCTGGAAGCGTCCTACACCCACATCGCCGTGGGCCTGGTGCGCTCTGAATCAGAGATCTACGCCGCGGTGAACTTCTACAAGGAGCCGCTGATCGACGCCGGCACCGCCTACGACTCGGGAACGCAGTGGCTGACCGCAGTGCAGCAGAACATCACTGCCGTCAACCCGGCGAAGGCCGACGACGTCTACTCCAAGACCGGCACCTACGCCTACAACAACCGCCTGTGGAAGGTGGCCTGCGAGCCGTACTCCCAGACGCAGCGCTGCCGTACGGACATCTGGGCCACCGTCATCTCCTACAAGAGCGGCAACTACCAGCGCAGCACCGGCTGGGCCTTCAACAACCTGACCTACCAGCCGTCGGCGCGCAGCCTGTGGGCGGGCAACCCGTTGGCCACCAAGGGCGACCACGTCATCAGCGGCCGCAAGTGGCGCACCGACTGCGACTCCGCCGCCACCGGGCGCAACGGCTGCCGCTCCTACATCCAGACTCCTGTCGTCACCGCCACCGCCAAGGCCGGCGGCGGCTACACCTTCACGTCGAAGGTCGACTACGTCTTCAACAACATCGTCCGCTTCAAGTAACACTCCGCAGTGGTGCGCGGCCCCGCTGGGGTCTAGTGTGACGCCGTGCTCAACGCGCTACGTCGGCTGTCCCCGGTGCGGGCGATCTTCGTCGCCTTCACGACGGCGGCCTGGGTGGGGATCGGCCTCCTCATGCTCCCGATCTCCAAGCGGGGCGCCGGTGGCGCCTCGCTGATCGAGGCCCTCTTCACCGCCACGTCCGCCATCTGCGTCACGGGCCTCACGATCGTGGACACCGCGTCCTACTGGACGCCGTTCGGGCAGGTGGTCATCCTCGCCCTGATCCAGATCGGTGGCTTCGGCGTCATGACGCTGGCCACGCTGATCGGTCTGACGGTGCTGGGCAAGCTGTCGCTGCGCTCACGCCTGACCGCCGCCGTAGAGAGCCACATGGAGGGCCCGGGTGGGGTGCCGCATGTGTTGGGCGGGATCATGAAGACCACCGTCGCGATCGAGGCGGTGACCGCAATGATGTTGACGCTGCGGTTCTGGTTGGGGCATGGGTTCAGCCTGCCCGAGGCGGCGTGGCGCGGGCTCTTCCACTCGGTGTCGTCGTTCAACAACGCCGGCTTCGCCCTGTTCGCGGACAACATGATGGGCTTCGTGGCCGACCCCTGGCTCCTGCTGCCGATGGCGGGGGCCACCATCCTCGGCGGTCTCGGCTTCCCCGTGCTGCAACAACTGTGGCGCCACCACGCCGACCTCCTCGCGTGGACCATGAACACCCGCATCGTGGTGATCATGACGCCGCTGCTACTGGTGGGCGGCACCGTCTTCATCACAGGGCTGGAATGGACCAACCCCGGCACGCTCGGCCCCCTGGCGTGGGACGACAAGCTGCTGGCCGGCTTCTTCCAGTCGGTGCAGACCCGCACCGCCGGCTTCAACTCGATCGACATCGGCGCCATGCACGCCGTCACGCTGTTCGGGATGGACGTACTGATGTTCATCGGCACCGGCCCTGCCGGCACGGGCGGCGGCATCAAGGTGACCACGTTCGCCGTCCTCTTCTTCATCATCTGGACGGAGGTGCGCGGCGACACCGCCGTCCACATCTTCGGCAAACGCCTCTCGCGCGCCGTGCACCGGCAGGCCATCTCCGTCGCGCTGTTGGCGGTGGCGCTGGTGGTGCTCGCCACCATGACCGTCCTGCTGCTGAGCCCCTTCCGCCTGGACGACGTCCTCTTCGAGGTCATCTCGGCTTTCGGCACGGTGGGACTGTCCACCGGCATCACCGCGCAGTTGGATGGCGGTTCGCAGTTGGTGCTGTGCTTCCTCATGTACGTCGGCCGCCTCGGCCCCATCACGTTCGCCTCTGCGCTCGCCCTGAGCCCCCGCCAGCGGCTCTACGAACTCCCCAAGGAAAGGCCGATCATTGGTTAATCTGCGCCCCCTCAAGAGGCCGGGCAACGTACCCCTGGCCGATAGCATCGTCATCATCGGGCTGGGCCGGTTCGGCCAGTCGCTCGCGCTCGAACTCATGAACGACGGGGCCGACGTCCTGGCCATCGACCGCGACGAGGACCTGGTCCAGCAGTTCAACGGCAGGATCACCCACGCGGTGCTGGCGGACGCCACCCGCGAGGACGTGCTGCGCCAGCTGGGGATCCACGAGGCCACGCACGCCGTCGTCGCCATCGGCGACTCCGTCGAGGCCAGCCTGCTCACCAGTTCGCTGCTCATCGGCTTCGGCATCCCGCATGTCTGGGCCAAGGCCGTCTCGGACGCCCACGGCCGCATCCTGGAGCAGATCGGCGTGCACCACGTCGTCCATCCGGAGCGGGAGAGCGGCATGCGCGTGGCGCACCAGGTGCGCGCCCAGCTGAAGGACTACATCGATCTGGGTGGCGGCTACGCGCTGGTGCGCACCACCGCGCCCGCGGCGGTGCTCGGCAAGCCGCTGCGCGAGGTGCACGTCCGCTCCGAATTCGGGGTGACGGTCATCGCCTCGAAGCGCGCGGACGGCCGCTGGGTGGACGTCTCAGGCGACTCCGTGTTGTCGGCAGAGGACGAGATCCTCGTCACCGGCCCCATCGAGAAGGCTGAGCGCTTCCACCTGACCTGAGCCGGTCGTCGGCTCACCAGGTGGAGACGCTGCGGCCCATGCCGTAGTAGGTCCAGCCCGCGTCGGCCCAGTCGTGTGGGTTGAGCACGTTGCGGCCGTCGATGATGTTGGGCGTCTGGACCAGGTCGATCAGCGACGCGGGGTCCAGGTCCACGTACTCGCGCCACGGGGTCAGCAGCATGACGACGTCGGCTCCTGTGACGGCCTCCTCGACCGTCTCCGGCACGTCGAGCTCCGGCCGCCGCTGCCGGAGGGTGTGCGATGCGGCGGGGTCGACGATGGCCAGTTCCGCGCCGCGGGCCGACAGGCGGCCGGCGATGTCGAGGGCGGGGGAGTCGCGCAGGTCGTCAGTGTCCGGCTTGAAGGTGATGCCCAGCACGGCGATCTTCTTGCCGACGAGGCGGCCCCCGACGGCCTCCTCAGCCAAGTTGACGGCGTGGTCGCGTCGGCGCAGGTTGATGGTGTCCACCTCGCGCAGGAACGTGAGCGCCTCGTCGACACCCAGCTCGCCGGCACGGGCCATGAAGGCGCGGATGTCCTTGGGCAGGCAGCCGCCGCCGAAGCCGATGCCGGCCTGGAGGAACTTCTTGCCGATGCGGTCGTCGTGCCCGATCGCCTCGGCCAGCCGCGTGACGTCGCCGCCGGTGGCGTCACACAGCTCAGCCATGGAGTTGATGAACGAGATCTTGGTGGCGAGGAAGCTGTTGGCCGCCACCTTCACCAGCTCCGCAGTGGGGTAGTTGGACAGGATCAGCGGGGTGCCTGCGGCCAGCGGGATCGCGTAGCACTCGTCGAGGAGGGCTTTGGCGCGGTGGCCGCTCTCCTTGTCCTCGGACAGGCCGTAGACGATGCGGTCCGGCGTCAGCGTGTCGCCCACCGCGTACCCCTCGCGGAGGAACTCCGGGTTCCAGGCCAGGAGGATGTCCTTGCCTGATGCGGCGAGCTTCGCGGCGATGCCCTCGGACGTGCCCACGGGCACCGTCGACTTGCCCGCCACCAGCACCGGTCTGCCGTCCGCCGGGACGACGGCGTGCTCGAGGATGGTGTCGACGGCCTGGTTGACGTAGGTGAGGTCCGCCGCGAGCCGCCCCTGGAGCTGCGGCGTGCCAACGCCGATGAAGTGGATCTGTGCGTCGGCGATCGAAGCCGGGTCCGTGGTGAAGCGCATCCGGCCGGTGGACACATGCTTGCGGAGCAGTTCCGGGAGCCCGGGCTCGTGGAACGGCGCGATCCCCTGAGAGAGTTTCGCGATCTTCGCCTCGTCCACGTCCAGGCCCACCACATCATGGCCCAGCTCGGCCATGCAGGCCGCGTGTACAGCTCCCAGGTAACCGCAACCGATCACAGAAATGCGCATGGCCCACAGATTAGCCAGGAATCGGGGGCGGAGGTGCGCGCCCCGTGCGTGCTGCGGGATGATGGGGGAGCACAAACTCTTTCCGGAGGTCACAGTGGATCCCATCGTCAACGCCCGCACCGCCGTCGAGCAGGGCCGGGCCTCGCTCGGCATCGAGTTCGGCTCCACCCGCATCAAGGCCGTCCTCATCGGCCCGGACCTGCAGCCCATCGCCAGCGGGGGGCACGAATGGCGCTCCACGTTGGCGCACGGCGTGTGGACCTACAGCCTGGACGACGTGTGGTCGGGCGTGCAGGCCGCCTACGCGGATCTGGCCGCAGCGGTGCGCCAAGCGGCCGGGGTCGAGCTGAAGCAGCTGAAGGCGCTGGGCGTCTCGGCGATGATGCACGGCTACCTGCCGTTCGACGCCGACGGCGAGCTGCTCACCCCGTTCCGCACCTGGCAGAACACCATGACGCAGGACGCGTCGGCGGAGCTCACGCAGTTGTTCCAGCACAACATCCCGCAGCGGTGGAGCGTGGCCCACCTGCAGCAGGCCATCCGGCGGGGCGAGGAACACGTCGGGTCCATCGACTTCCTCACCACCCTGGCCGGCTACGTGCACTGGAAGCTGACGGGCCAGCGGGTGCTGGGCGTCGGCGACGCCAGCGGCATGTTCCCCATCGACGTCGCCACCGGCGCCTTCCATGAGCGGATGCTCGGGCAGTTCGACGCGCTGGTAGCGGACCGGGGCTACCGCTGGAAGATCGGCGACATCCTGCCCACCGTGCTCGGCGCTGGTCAGGACGCCGGCGCGCTCACCGACGAGGGCGCGGGCCTGCTGGATCCCACCGGCGCGCTGCAGCCCGGGGCGCCCATGGCGCCGCCGGAGGGCGACGCGGGCACCGGCATGGTGGCCACCAACGCCGTCGCCCAGCGCACGGGCAACGTCTCGGCCGGCACGTCGATCTTCGCGATGGTCGTACTCGAGGGCGAGCTGAAGGCCCTCCACGAGGAGATCGACCTGGTCACGACGCCCGCTGGCGACCTGGTCGCCATGGCGCACTGCAACAACGGCGCGGTGGACCTGGCGGCCTGGGTGTCGCTGTTCGGCGAGGCGCTGGCCGCCTGCGGCGCCGAGGTGGACACCACCACGCTCTTCGAGTCGCTGTACCGCGCCGCGCTCAACGGCAGCCCCGACGGCGGGGGGATGCTCGCCTACAACTACCTGGCGGGCGAGCACGTCGTCGGCATGGAGGAGGGGCGTCCCCTGTTCGTGCGGCACCCCTCCAGCGCGTTCAACCTGGCCAACTTCATGCGCACCCACCTGTTCTCCACGTTCGGCGCGCTCCGCGTCGGGATGGACGTGCTCCTGAAGGACGAGGGCGTCCGGCTCGATTCGTTGTTCGCCCACGGCGGGCTCTTCAAGACCGAGGGCGTGGCGCAGGGCTTCCTGGCCGCCGCCATGAACACCCCGGTGTCCGTCGGTGAGGTCGCCGGTGAGGGTGGCGCGTGGGGCATGGCCCTGCTGGCCGCGTTCCTCGACGCGGGCGACGTGAGCCTGGGCGAGTGGTTGGCCACTCAGGTCTTCGCCGGGGCCGAGATTTCGACGATGGACCCGGAACCCCGCGACGTCGAGGGCTTCAACCAGTTCATGGAGCGTTACCGTCGGGGCCTCGCGATCGAACGGGCCGCGGTCGACGCCAGCTGACGCCGGGGCCGATCAGCGCCCCCATCAGCTCCCCTCATTGCCCGCAGGTGCGGCCGAACGGCCGTCGGTTGGGACTGCTTCACGTCAGGTGAAACAATGGCCCTCATGCAGTCTCTCCCCGCGCTCCTGGACGCGCGTCTCCGTGAGGTCACCGGCGTCGACCCCGAGATGCGTCCCGCCACCAAGCCGCAGTTCGGTCACTTCCAGTCCAACGTCGCGTTGCGGCTGGCCAAGCAGCAGGGTCGGCCGCCGCGCGAGGTCGCGGCGGAGATCGTGGCCAAGCTCGACGTCGACGACCTGTGCGAACCTCTCGAGATCGCAGGCCCCGGCTTCATCAACTTCCGGATGCGCTCCGACGTCCTCGCTGCGGCCGTGTCGTCGCTGCTGGAGGACCCCCACGGCGGCATCAACCCCGCCAACCACCCGCAGCGCGTGGTCATCGACTACTCGGCGCCCAACGTGGCCAAGACGATGCACGTGGGCCACCTGCGCACCACCATCATCGGCGACTGCTTCAACCGCGTCCTCTCCGCGCTGGGTCACACGGTGATCCCGCAGAACCACATCGGTGACTGGGGCACCCAGTTCGGCATGCTCATCGAGCAGGTCCTCGACGAGGGGATCGACGTCTCCACGCTGAGCCTCGACGAGGCCGACGCACTTTACAAGCGCGCCGCCGCCCGCTTCAAGGAGGACACCGAGTTCGCCACGCGCGCCCGCGCCCGCGTCGCCGTGTTCCAGGGCGGCGACAAGCAGTCGCTGAGCATCTGGCAGCAGCTCGTCGACATCTCCAAGCCCGCCTTCAACGAGGCCTACCGCCGCCTGGGCGTGAAGCTCACCGACGACGACCTCGCCGGCGAGTCCACCTACAACGCCGACCTCCCCGTCCTCGTCAGGGAGCTCGAGGAGAGTGGGGTCGCGGTGGTCGACGACGGCGCCCTCTGCGTGTTCGTCGACGGCTTCGAAGCCCCCCTCATCGTGCGCAAGTCCGACGGCGGCTACGGCTACGCCACCACGGACCTGGCCGCCATCCGTCGCCGCGTGAACGAACTGCACGCCGACCGGATCATCTACGTCACGGACCTGCGCCAGGCGGGTCACTTCGCGCAGGTGTTCGCGGCCGCGCGCAAGGCGGGCTTCCTGCCGGGAGACGTCACCGCGCAGCACGTCGGCTACGGCATGGTGCTCGGCACCGACGGCCGCCCCTTCAAGACCCGCGACGGCTCCGCCGCGACCCTGGGCTCCTTGCTCGACGCGGCTGAGGAGGTCGCGGCGCCGAACATCGCGCTGGCCGCGATCAAGTACGCCGATCTCTCCAACGGCCTGCAGAAGGACTACACCTTCGACGCCGAGCGCATGGTGCAGACCACCGGCGACACCGGCCCCTACCTGCAGTACGCCCACGCGCGGGTCAACCAGATCCTGCGCAAGGCCGAGGCCGAGGACATCCACTGGGGTTCGGTCACCGTGCTTGAGGAGCCGGCCGAACAGCAACTCGCGCTGCTGCTGAGCGGGTTCGGCGAGACGGTCGACGAGGTGGCCCACCACCTGCAGCCCCACAAGCTCTGCGCCTACCTGTACGACCTCGCGGGAGCGCTCGCGTCGTTCTACGAGGCGTGCCCGGTGCTGAAGTCCGAGGGCGACGTGCGCGCGTCGCGCCTCGCCCTGTGCGCGGCGACGAAGCAGGTGCTGGCCAAGGGCCTCGACCTGATCGGCATCGACGCGCCGGACCGGATGTGACCGACCGGGAGGTCGCGCTGCTCCCGCGCACCTGACGCGGATCTCGTGTTCCGGCGGGCATCGCTGCGTGTTAGGTTGCCTCGTGGGTTCACGAGAGGCAGCAAGACCCGGCACCTTCGGCCGCGTCCTGGGCAACACGGCGGCGGCCATGCTGGGCACCGCCTTCATCTGGTTCGGCATCACCTTCTGGGCCTACCTCGAGACCAGGTCGGTGCTCGCGACATCGTTCCTCGGCGGCGCCTACATGCTGGGCATGGCGGTCATGGGCGTGCCGTTCGGGACCCTGGTGGACCGGCACCACAAGCACAAGGTGATGGTGGCTTCCGCCGTCGGCACGGCTCTGGTGTTCCTCTTGGCCGTGGCCGTCTATCTCCTGACCCCGCCCGAGGTCCTCGTCGATCTGGGGCGGCCCTGGTTCTGGGTGTTCTGCCTCCTGGTGCTTTCCGGTGCCCTGCTCGCCAGCATCCGCTCCATCGCGTTGGCCACCTGCGTGACCATCCTCGTCGAGTCCGACAGGCGGGCCAACGCCAACGGCCTGGTGGGCACGGTCAACGGCATGACCATGATGGTGACCGGGATCTTCTCCGGCCTGGCCATCGGACAACTGGGCCTGTTCTGGACGCTGATGATCTCCCTGGCCATCGTGTTGGTGTCACTGGTGCACCTCCTGACCATCCGGATCCCGGAGCCGGAGATCGTGCACGCCGACGGGGCGCCGAAGGCCGTGGATTTCAAGGGCGCCTGGCTCGCCGTCGCCGCCGTCCCGGGGCTGATGGGGCTGATCCTGTTCTCCACCTTCAACAACTTCCTGGGCGGTGTCTTCATGGGCCTGCTCGACCCGTACGGCCTGGAACTGGTGTCCGTGGAATGGTGGGGCATCCTGTTCGGCCTGTCGGGTTTCGGCTTCCTGATCGGCGGCGGCATCATCGCCAGGAAGGGCCTGGGCCGGCTCCCGCTGCGCACACTGCTGTTCGCCAGCCTCGCCATGTGGGTCGTCGCCGGGGCGTTCACCGTCCGCGACTCCGTCGTGCTCCTGGTGGCGGGCCTGGTGTCCTACATGGCGCTGATGCCGTTCATCGAGGGCGCCGAGCAGACCCTGCTGCAACAGGTGGTGCCGTTGGCCAAGCAGGGCCGGGTGTTCGGGTTCGCGCAGGCCGTCGAGGTGTCCGCGGCCCCGATCAGCGCCTTCGTCATCGGGCCGATGGCCCAGTTCTGGCTGATCCCCTACGCGGAGTCGCCCGCCGGGCGGCGACAGTGGGGCTGGTTGCTGGGGCACGGCGACGCGCGGGGCATTGCGTTGGTGTTCGTGATCGTCAGCATCGGCGGCCTGATCCTGACGACGCTGGTCTTCTTCACGCGCACCTACCGACGGCTCAATGCCACGTATGAGGCGGGCGACGTCAACCTCGGCGTCGCCACGCCAGGGGCGTCAGACCCCATCCCCGGTCCGGACCCGCTGGGCAAGGGGCACAGCGAGTCCTGACGGCGTCAGTGCGGCTTGGCGAGGAGGTCCGGGTTCTCCGCAGCGTCCTGCGCGGCGATGGCCGCACCGATGATGCCGGCGCGGTTGCGGAGCTGGGCCGGGATGATCTCCGTGGTGAGCTGGAGTTGCGGGCCGAACTTGTCCCAGTCGCGGCTCACGCCGCCGCCCACGACGAACAGATCTGGCGACAGCAGCATCTCCAGGCGCGAGTAGTAGGGCTGCAGGCGTTCCTCGGTCCAGACCTGGTAGGACAGGCCCTCCTTGTCCTTGACCGACGAGGCGGCCAGCGTCTCGGCGTCCTTGCCCATCATCTCGATATGGCCCAGCTCGGCGTTGGGGATCAGCACGCCGCGGTAGATGATCGCGGTGCCGATGCCGGTGCCCAGCGTGGTCAGGATGACGAGGCCGGGGTGACCCTTGGCGGCGCCGAAGTGCACCTCGGCCAGACCGGCGGCGTCGGCGTCGTTGACCAGCGTGATCTTGCGGCCGAGCTTGTCCTCGAGGAACTGGTCGGCCTGCAGGCCGGCCCACTTCTGATCGAGGTTCGCGATGAACGGGATGCGACCGTGCACCACGGGGGCCGGGATGGTGATGCCCACGGGGCCGTCACCGATCTGCTCCTTGAACTCCTCGATGATGTCGGCCATGACGGCTGCGACGTTCTTCGGGGTGGACTTCTCCGGCGTGGGGATGCGCTTGCGGTCCGTCAGGAAGTCGCCCGCTGCCAGGTCGACGGGTGCGCCTTTGATGCCGGAGCCGCCAACATCGATGCCAAGGATGATGCTCATGACGCACAAGCGTAGCGGAGCTTGGCACGATCAAATGGGGCGCGCCCGGATTGCTGGGACTCAGGCGGTGGCGCGGGCGATGCGGGCGCGGGCGACCTGCTCTTCGAAGACCCGCCGGGCGTCGGCCTCGTCGAGGTGGTAGAGCTTCTGGGTGACCGGCCCGTCGGTGGTGTGGACGTGCACGTGCGCCAGTCTCAGGCGGCGCTGCAGGGGGCCCTGGTGGATGCTCGCCGACTGCATCCGTCGGTGCGGAACGATGCTGATGACCCGCTCGAACAACCCGTGCTGTGTCACGACGACGTGCTCGCCGATGCCCCAGGTGTGGCTGCCGAAGTTGAACGGCGTGAGCCAGCGGGCCCGTTCCGGCTGGGCATGGGCCTGCACCTGGGTCAGCTCCACCTCTGGCCAGAGGGCCCGAAGGACCGTGAGCACGTCGTCCCACGTCCCGTAGGGGAGGACGACGGCGTTGGTCTGCCGGTTCTCATCGCCGGACGGGTCGCCGTAGCCCAGCACCGTGACCGTCATCTGGTAGAGCCCGGTGGCGCGCTGGAGGATGTCCTGCTTGATGGCCACGCCCTGGATGCGGTTGGGGCGCAGCCCCTGGCTGGTGGTGCTCAGGGCACCGCGCGTGAGCCGCAGCGCGCCGTCGCTGCGCGTCATCCGGAAGTTCCAGTTGCGGCCGGTCTGGTTCCAGATCCAGCCGCCGATGCCCAGTGCCGCCGCGAGCATGGTGACCGGCGTCTGGGCGAGGAGCGCGAAGACCACCAGGATGCCGCCGCCCACCACTGCGCCCCCGGTGCCCAGCGACACGAGTGCGCCCAGCAGCAGGTTGCTCGCCGGCACCGCCACTACCAGGTCCTCCCGGGCCTGGGGCAGTTGCGCCGGGGGCTGGCCGCCCAGGGTGGGCCCGACGTCGGCCGGATACCTCGGGGCGGCGACGGGTGTGTGGGCCCGCCGCATCCGCGCGACGAGGTGCTCGCGCATCGACTCCGCACGGCCGAGGGACAGGAACGCCAGGTCCACTCCGCCGGCGCCGCCCACGTCGATGTGCACCTTGGCGAGCCCCATGAGGCGCGCGATCAGCGGTTGGGAGACCTCGACGGACTGCACCTTGGTGTAGTCCACCTTCGTGGAGGTCTCGGAGAGGAAACGTCGCTCGACGCGGAACTCGTCGTCGTCTGCGATGAAGGTGGTGGTGCGCCAGGTGAAGATCCCCGAGACGCCGGCGATCAGCGCGACCAGGAGCAGGCCGCCGCCGATGAACAGGGCGCTGCTGCCGAAGCCCGAGGAGCCTTCGAGGATCTCGCGCGTGAGGAAGTAGCCGCCCGCCACCAGCGCGATCCCCCCGCGGGCGAGGCCAGTGAGGGGGTGGGGACGCTCGATGATCTTGGCGTGGGGGACCTCCGGCGCGAGCGGGTAGGGCGGCGCGAAGGCCGACGGATCGGGCTGCGGCACCGGGGCGCCGTCGTGGGGGACGAGTGACGGCGGATCGACGGACGGCACCCCCACCGGTTCGGCCGCCTCGACGCGGTCCGCCGGATCCGGCGGAGGCAGAGGCGGAAGGAAATCAGGCCCGTGGGTCATCAGATCCCGGCCTGCTGCTGCTCGCCGCGGACGATCAGTCGGTCGCGCAGAGCGGCCGCGTCAGCGGCGGGGAGACCCGGGATGGTGACGGTGCCGCTGGTGGACGACGTGATCATCTGGACGGTGGCAAGGCCGAACAGCCGGTCGAGCGGCCCGGACTGGACCTGGACGAGCTGCATCCGGCCGTAGGGCACGCACTGCAGGCTCCGGCTCCAGAGGCCCCGGGTGAGGTAGACGTCCTCGTCGCGTTCGGCGTAACCCCACCGTCGAAAGACCCGCGGCGCGCGGATCATCCGCCACGCGATCACCACCACCGCCAGGGCGAAGAAGGACCAGCGCATCCAACTGGCGCCCCACAGGAGCACGGGCACAGCGAGGAACGCGAAGAAGAACCCCCATCCCAGGGGGATGAGGATCAGTTTCTGGGTCAGGTAGTTGCCGGAGAGACGCTGCCACGGTGTGCCGGGCGGGTCGAACAGGTCATTCATCAACGGGTGAACCTCTGGTATTTGCGGACGCGGGTCGTGTCGGGGCCCAACACGGTCACCTCGCCCATGATGAAGGTGCCGACGAGCCGCAGCCGGATGCCGTCCGGGTGGGGCACGGCACCGTCCACCTTCGATTCGCCCATGATCATGTTCAACCGGGACACGTCCACGGAGACGCCCTCGGGCACGCGGATGCTGATCTCGCCCATCAGCCCGCCGACGTTGATGGTGGTGTCGCGGCTCTCGAAGGCCGCGCCCACCAGGTCGATCCTGGCATCACCCAGCCACGAGTTGATCGTCACGTTGGACGCGATCGTGTGGAGTTGGCCGGGCTTGAACGTCGACATCACGGCGTTACCGCCGGTGAACGCGTCGATCCCCGGCACCGCGGGCGGCCCCGCGAACTGGGCGGGCACCGGCATGCGGCCCGGCGACCCCACCGGGGAGGGCGCCGAATACGGCTCCACGACGGGCTGGGGCTGCGGGGCCACCAGATCGGTTGTCAGGGGGGTGAGGTCGCCGAAGGTCTTGGCGTCGTAGGCCTTGGCGATGCGGTCCGCGTGTTCGTCGAACGTCAACCGCCCGTCGGCGTAGGCGTTGTTCAGCAACTGCGCCACCAACTCACGGTCCTGGTCCGCGCACCGCAGTCCCTGCAGCCGGTTCTGTTCGATCGACATGGATCCACTGTAGGTCGTCTACCCGTCCCGCCGACAGCCGGGCGGGCCGCATCCCGGGTCGGTTCAGGGATGCCACGGATGGCCGGGGGCTGCGGGCGCGGAACGGCACACGGGAGGGGCCCCGCCGCTCTAGGGTGGGCACATGGCAAAGCGCATCGGGATTCTGACGGCAGGCGGCGACTCGCCCGGCTTGAACGCGGCCATCCGCGGCTTCGGCAAGGCTGCGATCGGGCAGCACGGCATGGAGCTGCTCGGCTTCCGATCCGGGCTGAAGGGCCTCGTCGAGAACAACTTCCAGGTGCTCGACTCGGACGCGCTGTCGGGCATCCTCACCATCGGCGGCACCATCCTCGGCACCTCGCGGGACAAGCCGCACAAGATGGTGATCGACGGCGAGGTCCGCGACATGACGTCCACGATCCTCGAGAACTACGAGAAGAACGACCTCGACGGCCTCGTGTGCATCGGGGGCGGCGGCACGGCCAAGAACGCAAAGCGCCTCGCCGCGGCGGGGCTCAACGTCATCCACCTGCCGAAGACCATCGACAACGACATCGCGCACACCGAGACCAGCTTCGGCTTCTCCACGGCGCTGGGCATCGCGACGGAGGCCGTGGACAGGCTGCACTCCACAGCCCACTCGCACCACCGCATCATCGTCGTGGAGATCATGGGCCACAAGGCCGGCTGGCTCGCGCTGGGCGCAGGCATCGCCGGCGGGGCCGACGTCATCCTGATCCCGGAGATCCCGTACTCGGTGGAGGCGGTGGCGGAATCGGTCCACCGGCGGGCCGCCTCGGGCCGCAACTTCTCCGTCATCGCGCTGGCCGAGGGCGCCCGCGACGAGAAGGACTCGGCGGACCTGGCCGCTGCGGAGGTGCTGCGCAAGCACGCCTCCACCGCGGAGGCGAAGGCGGCCGCAGACAAGCACCGCGACGCCGTGGTGGCGAGCCACCGCAACAACGCCTTCAAGCTGGCCGAATCGCTCGAGCAGATCACCGGGCTGGAATCGCGCGTGACCATCCTGGGGTACGTGCAGCGCGGTGGCATCCCGGACGCCAACGACAGGGTGCTGGGCACCCTGCTGGGATCCGCCGGGGCGGATCTCGTGGCGGAAGGCACCTTCGGTATCACGGTCGCTTCGCAGTGCGGCGCGGCGGTGCCCGTCCCGCTGGAGGACGTCGCCGGCAACCTGAAGACCGTGCCCGTGGACCACGAGTGGGTCCGCGCCGCGCGCGGGGTCGGCACCAACCTGGGAGACTGAGTGGCCACGAGGGTGGGACGCCGCCGGCCCCGGTGGGTCGTGGTGGGCGTGGTGCTCGCCATCGTGGTGACGATGGTGCTGGCGGGCTATCTCTACGTGCGGCCGCTGCTGCGGACGGGCACGGGCTACGCGGCGCACAGCCTGTGCGCGGTCACCGAGGTCGCGGGGCGCACCGACGCGTCGGAGGACCTGCCGCCCAACCCGCTGGTGCCCTTCCTGACGCAGTTCAAGAACGGCGGCTACGCCTACGTCAACGTCCTCGGACTGTTCGCGGGCCAGACCGCCTACTACACGGAGGGCCTGGGCTGCACGCTGTCGCCGCGGCGCCCCGTCTTCCCGACCCCCGAGGCGCTGCCGCCCACCTCCCTGCTGACGGACGAGCCCTCCCTCGACGCCTCCCTGGACGAGGCGATCGGCCGCGCGTTCGGCGACGGGCTCTCCGACGACGAGGCGCGGGCGCTGGGCACCCGCGCCATCGTGGTGGTCAAGGACGGGGTGATCGTGGGTGAGCGCTACGCCGACGGTTTCACGGCCAACACGCCCCAGCTCGGTTGGTCGATGACCAAGTCCGTGACGAACCTCCTGACGGGTCGGGCGGTGATGCAGGGAGCGGTCGCCCTCGACGACGCCAACCTGCGCCCGGAGTGGACGGATGAGCGCGCTGAGATCACCGTCGACCAGTTGCTGCGGATGACCAGCGGGCTGGAATGGGACGAGGAGTACGACCTGGGCACGCCCATCACCGAGATGCTGTTCAACTCCGACGACATGGCGGCCTACGTCGCCGGGCAGCCTGCCGCGCACGAGCCGGGGACGTTCCAGCAGTACTCGTCGGGGTCGACGACCCTGGTGTGTTCGGTCCTGAACGATCGTCTGGGGGCGGGCCCGACCATGCCACGCGAACAGTTGTTCGCCCCGCTCGGGTTGGCCTCAGCGGTGCTGGAACCGGACGCGGCCGGCACGCCGGTGTGCGGGTCCTACCTGTGGGCCACGCCCCGCGACTGGGCCCGGATCGGCCAGTTTGTGCTGGACGACGGCGTGGTCGACGATGTCCGGCTGCTGCCGGAGGGCTGGGTGGAGGAGTCCACCACCGTCGTGCCGCTGACCGGGGCCGACACCGGGGAGTACGCCACGGAGGAGGCGGGCTACGCGTCGTCGTGGTGGACGAACCTGCGCGGCGACGGGACCCTGGCACACCCGGACCTCCCCGAGGACCTGTTCTGGGCGCAGGGCCACGACGGCCAGCGGATGTATGTCGCGCCCAGCCTGGACCTGGTGGTGGTGCGGATGGGGTTCACGCCCGAGTCGCGCGACCTGGGGCTCGCCGAGCTGATCCGGGCCGCCGCCGACGCCTCCTGAGGGACGCCCGGGCGAGACCGGGCGGTCAGCTCAAGGGCGGGTCGCCTGCGCGAGCAGTTCGATGACGTGGCGGTAGGTCTGCCCCGTGGCGCGGGTCATGGCGAGTTCGCAGGTGCGGTTGGTGGACGCGTACGCGGCGAACTGCCGCCCACCGAGTTCTTCGGCCATCTCCCGCGTCGCCGACTCCGTCAGCTCGGGGTGCAACACACCCCGGTCGCCTGCCCAGCCGCAGCAGGCCCAGGTGTCCGGCACCACCACGTCGTCGCTGATGGCGTTGGCGATGGCCAGCAGGTGCTCGTTGATCCCCATCCGGGTCGACGCGCACGTGGGGTGCAGCGCGATGGAGTCGATGGGGTGGGTGACCTTCAGGTGGGGCAGGAGGTGCTCTGCGGTGAACTGGACGAGGTCGAGGACCTCGATGTCGTGTCCCTCGGCCATCTCCTGGAGCGCGAGGGCGCAGCTGGAGGCGTCTATCACGATGGGCAGGCTGGCGCCGTCGGGGCCGTGCACGTCGATGCTCTTGAGGGTCTTGGCCGTCATGATCTCGTAGCCCTCGACGAGACCCTTGGCCTTCCAGGGGGCGCCGCAGCACAGGTCTGTGGCATCGATCAGCGAGACGGAGACGTCCGCCCGGTTGGAGACGTCGCGGAACGCCTGGAAGGTGCCCTGCCCGGCGGGGGCGAGTACGGTCTGGAGGCAACTGGGGAAGTACGCCGCGACCCCGTAGATCCGGCCGCGGTCCTTCCTGCTCGGCCTGCGCTTCAGCCCTGAACCGCGTGGCAGATCCTCGTCGTAGCCGGGGACGGCCTCCTCGCCGAGCCTGCGCCGGCCGGCGCTGGTCACGGCCAGGGCGAGTGGGGTGGTGGTCTTGGCCATGGTGAGGGCGGCAGACCCCATCCGGGTGGCGAGCCCCCAGTGTTTTGCCGCCGAGGTCCAGGCGGTCTTCTCCACGCCCTGCGCGAGTTCCTGGCGTTGGTGGCGCACGAGGTCGCCGACGTTGATGCCGAGCGGGCATGCCACCGAGCACATCCCGTCGACGGCGCAGGTCTCGATGGCCGCGTAGAGGTAGTCGTCGGTGATCTGGTCGAGCAGTTCATGGTCCGACTGGCGGGCTGCCAGTTCGCGGCGCAGGACGATGCGCTGGCGGGGGGTGATCGTCAGGTCGCGCGAGGGGCACACCGATTCGCAGTAGCCGCACTCGATGCAGGAGTCGACCTCCGGCTCGATGGTGGGCATGAGCTTCAGGTTGCGCAGGTGCTCGTCCGGGTCGTCGGAGATGATGACGCCGGGGTTCATGATGCCCGCGGGGTCGAAGAGGTGCTTGATCTCGCGCATCACCTCGTACAACTCGTCGCCGTACTGGGCGTTGACAAAGGGCGCCATGGCGCGCCCCGTGCCGTGCTCCGCCTTGAGGACGCCGCCGCGGCGCAACACCTCGCGCACCAGGCTGCGGGTGAACTTGCGGTAGCGCAGCAGGCCGGCCGGCTGGTCGAAGCGTTCGCTGAGCAGGAAGTGGATGTTGCCGTCGCGCGCGTGGGCGAACAGGGGCACGTTGTCGATGCCGTAACCGTGCTTGTCGAACAGCACGTCGAGGGCCTTGCACATGTCGGCGAAGTTCTCGAGCGGCAGGCTCAGGTCTTCGAGCAGGGTGGTGGTGCCCGAGGTGCGCGCGCCCGCCACCAGGGCGTAGAGGCCCCGGCGCAGTTCGATGAGCGCGTTGCGCTCCGTGGGATCAGTGGTGAGTTCGACGACGTCCACCGCGTTCAGTTCACTGAGCGCCGTCTCCGCCTGGGTCACGCGCTCTGCGAGGTTCTCGGCGGAGGTGTCGTGGAGTTCTACCAGCAGCACGGCCTGCGTGGTGAGGTCCGCGTCGCGGATGATCGACGGTGCGGTGGGCTGCTCGCGCACCACGCGCAGCGCTGCCACGTCCATCAATTCGATCGCCTCGAACCCGTGTTCGACAAGTCCCTGGGCGGCGGTGGCCGCCGCGTCGAGGTCTGGGAACACCGCGAGCGCCGCCGCCGAGTGGCTGTAGCGCGGCACGGTGCGGAACGTGGCCTCCGCGACGAACCCCAGCGTGCCCTCGGAGCCGACCAGCAGGTGGGGGATGATGTCGACGGGGCGGTGGAACTCCAGCAGCGCGTTGATGCCGTAGCCCATGGTGTTCTTGATGCTGAAGAGGCGGTTGATCTCGGCGATCGAGGTGGGGTTGGTGCGCAACCGGTTGCGTAGCATGTGGAGCCCGCCGATCAGTTTGGTCTCCTCCAGACGCAGCGTGATGTCGGCCGTGGGGTCAGCGGTGTCGACGATGCGTCCGCTTGGCAGGACGAACACCATCGATTCGAGCGTGTGGTAGGCCGTCTCGTCGTGGCCGGCCAGCATCCCGCTGGAATTGTTGGCGATGATGCCGCCGATGGTGCACGCCACCTCGCTGGTGGGATCCGGCCCCATCCGCCGGCCGTACGGCGCGAGCCGGGCGTTGACCGCCGCGAGCGTGGCTCCCGCTCCGGCGCGCACCCGTTCACCGCCGTCGAGGACCTCCACGCCGCGGAAGTGTTTGCGCACGTCGACCAGCACTCCGTCGGTCACCGACTGCCCGCAGAGGCTGGTGCCGCCCGAGCGGAAGGTGATGGGCTGACGGATGAAGGAGGCCTCCGCCATCAGGTCTGAGACGTCCTCCACGCTGGTGGGGGTGACGACGGCGGCCGGCGTCAGCAGGAAATGTGACGCGTCGTGGGCCATGGCCAGGCGCGTGATGGCGCGTTCATCCCGTTTGAGGTGGGCCTGTGCGTCAGTCACGGCTCCAAGGGTACTCATGTCCTGCCAATGTGGGGGTGCGCCGGATAGGCGCTGGATGCCTGCTAGTCTTGGGTTCGCAAACGCGGGCGTAGCTCAATGGTAGAGCGTCAGCTTCCCAAGCTGAACACGCGGGTTCGATTCCCGTCGCCCGCTCCATTGCTGCCCGGAACTATTCGTCGGCAGCCTCCGCGAGCGCCTCTCGCTGATCCGTCACCCGGTCCTCCACCTTGCTGAACAGCCAGGACGCGATGACGCCCACCACCAGGAGCACGACGGCGAACAGCACGGCGTTGGTGAAGCTCAGGTCTGCGGCGCGCAGCCCCTCGGCGGAGAAGGCGGGGAAGACCACCGTCGGGAAGATGGCCAGCGAGGAACCGACCACCATGCCCAGGATGAAGTGGTACATGCCCGCGTAGTGGCGGTCGAAGGCCCACGCGGCGGCCTTGGCGAAGATCAGCACGCAGACGATGAGGCCGAGCGCGAGCGGGAGGACGGTTCCCAGGTCCAGCGCCTTGATGCCGCTGGCCATCTTGTCGTAGAGGCCGAAGTAGATGAGGAAGTTCGAGGGGCTCATGCCCGGGACGATCAGGCCCAGGCCGATCAGGGCGCCGGAGCCGAACCAGGCGGGGATGCTGGGCTCCACGTGCAGGAGTTCGCCGGACTGGCCGCCCACCAGCATCAGCGCGAAGATCGCGGCGGCGGAGACAGCCATGATCACGAGGTGTTTGGTGCTGCGCCCGCGCTTGCCGGCTTGGTAATACAACGACGGGAACGTGCCGATGACGAAGCCGATGAACAGACACACGAACTGCGCGGCGTACTTGCCGAAGGCCGCTTCGACCACGACGGCGAAGCCGAGAATGCCGAGCCCAACGCCGATGCCGACGGGGATGAAGAACAGCACGTTGCGCAGGAAGTTGCGGCGGGGATTGGCGAGGAAGCGGATCAGCGGGTCGTAGAGCTTGAAGATCACCGCGAGCACGCCGCCGGACAGCCCCGGCAGGATCGCGCCGACGCCGACCGCGATGCCCTTGAGGAGCCGGGCCATCCAGCGACCGAAGGAATCCGGCTGGAGGACGGGTGACGCGTCAGTGTCGCGGTGCTCCGACTCGACGGGGGTCTCGCGCATGCAGATCGTGCTTTCTCTCGAGGGCGCCTCCACTGTAGACCGGGCCGCACGCTTGGGTTAATTTCCGCGCGGGGTCTTGCGCAGCCGTCGTCCCAGTGCCAAGGTATTTTCCATGATGATGAGGCTCTGAGCGCGCGGGTTATCCCAGGCGTTGTCGCTGTGCGTGCCGTTGTGTCTCCGCGGCCCCGGGCAACGTCGCTGCAGCCTTTCCCGACGACCTCATCGCACCCTCTTTAGGAATCAGCATGGACATCTTTGAAATCCCTCTGCCCGAACTGGCCTCCGATCCCGACTGGGCGGACCACAAGCGGCTCGAAACCGAATGCAACCGCGAGATCATCGGCGGGCCCGAGCGGGACGTCGATCCTGAGGCGGACCTCGTCTCTGCCAGGGCCGAGAAGGAATGGGCCACCCGCTGGTTCCTGGCCCGCGACGGCGAAGTCGCCGTGGGGTGGGCGCGCACGGCCCGCAACATGGTCGACGAGCCGGAGCTGGCCTACGTCACGCTGTACGTCACCCCGTCCCACCGCGGGACCGGGTTGGGGCAGGCGCTGGTCGACACGGTGCGCGAGGCGCTGGTGGCCGAGGGCGTCACCATGTTCCAGGTGTGGATCACCACGCCCATCGTCGACGAGCCGCTGAGGCCGTCGTCGGGTTTCGGGGGAGTCGACCCGGGCCACGGGGGAGTGAGGCTCGCCCTGGCGAACGGACTGAAGCTCAAGCAGGCGGAGCGCGTCAGCCGCTACGACTTCGCCCGGCCCCTGGTCGATCCGGCCGAGGCGCTGGCCGAGGCCCAAGGGGTGGCGGGTGCCGACTACGAGGTGGTCGCCGTCGAGGGACGGATGCCCGACGACATGCTGGCGGGCTACGCCGTGTTGATGGAGCGGATGGCCGTGGATCCTCCGCAGGGTGAGCTCACCGTCGTGGAGCGCAAATGGGACGCCGAGCGCGTACGGCAGGCCGAGGCGACGAGGCTCTTGACCGACCGGATCTACCGGGTCGTGGTGCGGCACCTGCCCACCGGCGACCTGGTGGCGTTGAGCGAGATGCACGTGGACCGGTCCAATCCGCTGGCCTTCGTGGACCAGTGGGACACGATCGTGCTGCCGGACCACCGGGGCCACCGGTTGGGCATGCTCGTGAAGGCCTCCAACCTCATCCAGGTGCGCGACAAGGAGCCCAACGCCCAGGCCATCCTGACGTGGAACGCCGAGGAGAACCGCCACATGCTGCGGGTCAACGAGGCGCTGGGCTTCTACCCGGTCTACGCCGAAGGCGGCTTCGAGGCCAGCGTGGCGGAAGCTGTGGACAACGGTGAATCGGTGGCCTGACCGGCCACAGTGCTGCCATGGAATATGGCACTGAAATTCGCAGGGAGATTCCTGCCACATCGCCCGTATACAGCCCGATGTGGCAGAAATCTCCCTCCGGAATCCGATGAACCAGCGTGTCATCTCCCGGGCCGGCCTCCTGGCTCAGGACTGGACCCGGAAGAGCATCGAGGCCGCCGTGGCGGCGGGCACCCTCATGAACATCGCCCGCGGTTGGTACGCCACCCGAGCGCTGAATCCTGGGTGGTCGAGGCTGTGCGCAAGGGCGGCCGGCTGGGGTGCCTGTCGGGCTGCAGCCATCACGGGCTTTGGACCCCGTCGCACCCGGAGCCCCACATCGTGGTCGGCAAAGGCGCCACTGTGGGGCGGACCGGGCGGCACCGCCACAGCGGTCCTCTCCCGGGGCAGGCGGTGTTCCCCGTCCTCGACTGCCTGGCCCAGGTCATCCGGCACCACACTCCGGGGGAAGCGCTGATGGTCCTTGAGTCTGCCGCCAACAAGGCACTGATCACCCCGGGCCAGGCGCGGCTGCTCATCGCCGATGCCCCGGCGCGGAAACAACGGTTGCTCAAGTTCTTCAACCCGCTTGCGGAATCCGGTTCCGAGACCCGAGTGCGGCTCTGGCTGCAGCAGCAGCGCATTCCGGTGACGGCCTAGGTGTGGATCGTGGGTGTGGGGAGGGTGGACCTCCTGGTGGGCAGGTCCCTCGTCCTGGAGTGCGACAGTGCGGAGTTCCACCAGTACCGCGACGCGGACTACGAGCGCTACCTCGGCCTGCGTGACCTCGGCTACACGCCCGTCGGGTTGGCCTTCAGCCAGGTGCACCATTCCTGGGATGCGACGAAGCTCTCCTTGCGGGCGGAACTGCGTTCCGGCCTGCACCAGCGCCCGCCCAGGCCGAGGTGACCCGGAAACAAAGGGACATTCCTGCCACATCGCCCGTATACAGCCCGATGCGGCAGAAATCTCCCGCCGAAGGGTCAGCTGTCGGTGGTCAGCAGTGCCGTGACCTCGGCGGCGGAGTCCACAACGACCTCGGCCCCGCCGGCTAGCAGCTCTTCGCGGGTCGCGGCGCCGGTGGTGATGCCCAGCGGGCGCATCCCGGCCGCGATGGCCATGGTCATGTCGCTCACGGCGTCGCCCACGTACCAGGTGCCCTCGGCCTGCACCTCGAGGCGCTCGAGGCCCAGCAGCGCCGAATCCGGCGCCGGCTTGCCGTGCTCGACGTCGTCGGTGGTGACCAGGGCGTCGATGAGGTGGCTCAACTCCGTGATGTCGAGCAGGTGGATGGCCGAGCCGGTGCCCTTCGCCGTCACCACGCCGACGCGGTAGCCCGCCAGACGCAGGTCCTCCAACATCTCCCGCACGCCGGGGAGGACGAGCTTGGAACCGGCGGCGTTCACGGCGAGGTGGAGGGCGTCGCGGTACTCCACGATGATGCGGTTCATGCGCTCCGGGTCGTCGGCGAACGTGTGCAACTCGCCCATCGCGAACTCGATGGGGCGTCCGATCAGCGGGTAGACGTCGCGCGGGACGCATTCGATGCCGTGGGCATTGAGCGCCCCGGCGATGTACTCGGCGATGAGGGGCACGGTGTCGGCGAGCGTGCCGTCGAGGTCGAAGAGAACAGCGCGGGTCATGAGGACAACCCTAGCCACCGCAGCCGCCGGACTGGCGCACGTTCAATCGCACGGGTACCCGGTGCCGCTGTGGTCACGACTGGCGGCCATGACCTCGGCCACCGCATCGCGGGTCAACTGTCGGTTCGGCTCCTGAGCGCTGGTCGAGTTGTCGCCACCCCCCGTTGAGGCAGCTGGCTCGTTCCGGGAGGTTGACGGCGAGCGTCCGTGCGCACGCATTCTGGCGCCCCGAACTCGACGAGCAGGATGGCGTGAGGGTCTTGTACAGGGTGTTCGCCGCTCGTTTCGCCACCGGTGCGGCGTTGAGCGGCTTGAGTCGGTGCGATCCCGCCCGGCCTGTGGCCCGGCGGGGATCACGTGACGAGCTGAGCTCTCTGGTCAGGAGGAGTGGTGGTGCTCCATGCTGGAGAATCCCTGGTGCAGGCCGGGGTTGTGGGTGCCGTCGAGGCCCATGTCTGACTGGGCCATCATGCGGACGTGGCCGGCGAACTCGCGGCCGGTGGGTTCGACTGCTCCGGCGGAGGTGGCGGTCATCGCGACGACGGCCGCGGCTGCGGCGGCGATGGCGGCGATCCTGCGCTTGGTGATCATCGTGGTCTCCCTCATTCAGGTGCCGGTCCTTCCGGCTGATCTGACCACTGTTCCTTGACAACGTATGGATCTGTTCAACTTTCCCCTCGGCTTCGATCAAGAAGCATGGTCGGCCGCTGGACAGGCCCCGTGCGGCTGTGGTCCCTGTTCAGCGGCGGCGGTGGAGGAGCCCCTGTTCGAGGGCTGACGTCATGCTCAGCAGGCGAGGCCGGCGGGCTTCGCCACGACAGGGCCGCGGTTGACGCACACCCCGATGCCGCGGGCCTTCAGCCCGTCACGCATCGCCCTCAGCGTGGGCCCGTTGAACGCGTACCACTTCATGTGCATCAGCACGCTGTCCCCGGGGCGGGCCGAGGTGACGACGGTGTTGATCAGCTGCTGGCTGGTGCGGCCCCGGTAGTCCAAGGTGTCGAGGTTCCACAGCCAGATCTTCATCCCGACGGCGGCGTAAGCCCGTTTCACGGTGTCGGTGTTGTAGGCGCCACCGGGCGGCCGGCCGTAGGTGGTCACCACGCCCGGCGCACCCAGCTCGTGGACGACCTGCGAATAGGTCAGCGTCGTCAGGTCGGGGTGGGTGATGGAGTGGTTGAACACGTAGTGGCCTTTGGAGCGGGCATACGCGGCGTCGAACCTCTCGGCGCTGATGCAGTTCCCCGTCGGGAACAGCACCAGGGCGATCCCCAGGTCCGTGGCCGCGTTGACGGTGGTCTTGAAGGCCGAGAGCGAGGTGGGACAGTCGTCGAACGTGAGCGTCACCCGGTTCGTCGCGTTGGGGCCCTTGTTGATGTTGTAGGGGCTGGGCGCCGGCACGGACGGTGCCTGTGTGGCCGGCGGGCGGTACCAGTAGAGCGACGCGAGATCCGGGCGGATCGTGCCGAACTGCACGATGTTGTTGAACACGAACTGCCGCCCGTTCCACAGGTAGGAACGGCAGCCGTTGCGGCCGGTGGTCGCCGTTTCGCATTCGGTCCACCAGGTGCGCCCGTTGATGTGGTGCTCGCCCGGAGTGGCCAGGGGATTGCCGGTCCACAGGCTCCTCGGCGACGGCAGGTACGTGAGGTTGTTGAACGTCCACACGCCCCCCACCTTGAGCTGCGACGTGCAGCGCGCCGTCTGCGAGTAGGGCTCGCACCAGGTGCGCCATTCGCGTCCGGCGCTGATGTGTTCGCCCGGCGTGGTGTAGACGTCGAAGGCCTGGGCCGGGGGTGCCGCCACCCAGCCCGCCGCGACCAACGCAAGCGTCAGCGCGGTCATGATCCACCTCGTGATGTGCCGCATCAGAATCCCCCTGTTTCCAACCGGCTCGGGCGGCGTCGCCCGGGTCTTGAAAACAATGTACGCCTGGGTGCGTCCGGGGAGAAGAGTCCGAGAAACCGAATTTCACAAGGGGAAAAACGACGACGGGGCCAGGCGGATCAACCGCGTGGCCCCGTCGTCAAAGGGATGTGATCAGCCGGGGATCACGTCGCCTGCAGGCCACTCCTGCTTGATGAACTCGGCCACCTCGTCCGAGTGCAGCAGCTCGTCGAGCTTGGCGACACCCGGGTTGGTGTTGTCCGTGCGCCACGCGAGGATGTTGGCGTACGGGTTGCCCTCGACGGCTTCGACGGCGATCGCGTCGTCGGCGTTCAGGCCCGCGTTGAGGATGAAGTTGCCGTTGATCAGCGCCGCGTCGACCTTCGGGTCTTCGAGCTGTTGCACCACGACCTCAGGCTGGGCCTCCTCGAACTTCAGGCCCTTCGGGTTCTGCTCGTCGGAAATGGTGAGCGCGGTGGTGTCCTCGGCGATGTCCTGCAGCAGGCCGGCCTCTTCAAGGAGCTTCAGACCGCGGTACTGGTTCGACGGGTCGTTGGTCAGCGCGATGACGCCGCCGTCGGGCACCTGGTCCGCCGATTCGTGCCTGTCGGAGAACAGCGCGAAGGGCTCGATGTGGACGCCCTCGCCGTGCTCGAACTCGAAGCCCTTCTCCGCCACCTGGTTGTCGAAGTACGGCACGTGCTGGAAGTAGTTGGCGTCGAGCTCACCTGAGGCGAGCGCCTCGTTGGGCAGCACGTAGTCGTCGAACTCCTGGATCTCCAGCTCGATGCCTGCCTCAGCGGCCAGGTTCTCCTTGACGAATTCCAGGATCTTGGCGTGCGGCACGGGGCTGGCGCCGACGACGACCTTGGTGGGGTTCGCCGGGTCCAGCGTGGCGTCGGCGCCGGGCGTGGCGGGGTCAGAACCACAGGCCGTCATGGCCATGACAGTTGCCAACGAGGCAGCGACGGCGGTGAGAATTTTGCGCATAGGTCTTTCTCCTTAGCTACTGGGCCGACAACAAGTCGGCCATCTTCCTTACTGTGGCCCCGAAGGGCCGCCCGCCTCGACGGCGGGAGTCTGTGGGAGTGGGTCAGCGGTGGTCGATCTTCTTGGTGACGGCCTCGCCGGCCATCTGGATCACCTGGACGAGTACCACCAGGATGACGACGGTGACGATCATCACGTCGGCCTGATAGCGCTGGAACCCGTAGTTGTAGGCCAACCGGCCCAGGCCGCCGCCCCCGATGAGGCCGGCCATGGCCGAGTAGCCGACGATGGTGACCACCGTGGTGGTGATCGACGCGACGAGCGCCGGCATGGCCTCAGGGATCAGCACCTTGGCCACCGACTGTAGCTTCGTGGAGCCCATGGCGTGGGCGGCGTCGAGTTTGCCGACGTGGACGTCGCGCAGCGATGTCTCAACCAGGCGCGCGAAGAACGGGATGGCGGCGATGGCCAGCGACACCGACGCGGCGATGGGGCCCAGCGAGGTGCCCACGAGCCAGCGCGTGAACGGGATGAGCGCCACCATCAGGATGGCGTAGGGCAGCGAGCGGGTGATGTTGACCAGGATGGGTGACAGCGCGAAGTTGAGCGCCCGGTTCTCGGCGAGCCCGCCGCGCTGGGTGACGAACAGGATCACGCCCAGCGGGAGGCCGATGAGGACGGTGGCGATGCTGGAGATGCCCACCATCTGGATGGTCTCGACGAACGCGGGGAGCAGCGCCTTCTGCAGCGCCGGGTTGTTGAACCAGGTGTCGAGGAGGATCATGCGATGGGTTCCTCCTGACGGATCTCGGTGGTGAGGCGGGCGTCGGCCCCCAGCAGCTTCAGTTCGTCGACGACGCGGTTGGCGTCGGTTCCGTGGGGCACCGCGAGCCGGAGATGGGAGAACGTGGTGCCGGCGAGCTGCTCCACCGAGCCGGCGACGATCGCGAGGTCCGCGCCAACGGCGCCGGAGGTGTGGGCGATCATCGGCAGGGCGGCGCGGTCACCGCTGGCCAGCACGTCGACGAGGGTCGCGTCGCTGGCCTCGACTGGGGCGTGTGGCGGGATGCCGAGCAGCGCCTGGCTGAGCCTGCCGCTGAGGTGCTGGACGGCCTGCGTGAGCGGCCCGGATTCGACGATCCGGCCGGCTTCGAGGAGTGAGACGGAGTCGCAGATCTTCTTGACGACGTGCATCTCGTGCGTGATCACGAGGACCGCCAGGTCCTGGGGGCTGCGGTCGCGCAGCGAGACGATGAGGTCGAGGATCTCGTCCGTCGTGCGCGGATCCAGCGCCGAGGTGGGCTCGTCGAACAAGAGCACGTCCGGGTCTGTGGCCAGGGCGCGGGCGATGCCGACCCGCTGCCTCATGCCGCCTGAGAGTTGCGCCGGGTAGGCGTTGCCCGCGTCGGAAAGGCCGACGAGCCGCAGCAGTTCCTGGGCCTTCTCGTGGCGCTTCTCCCGGCTCACACCGATGAGTTCGAGTGGGTAGGCGACATTGGCCAGGATGGTGCGTGAATCGAAGAGGTTGGCCTGCTGGAAGACAAGACCGATGCGACGGCGTGCCGTGCGCAGCGCGTCGGAGCGGGCAGCGGTGAGGTCCACGCCGTTGATTTCTACGGTGCCGGACGACGGCCGGTCCAGCATGGTGAGGCAACGCACCAGGGTGGACTTGCCTGCGCCCGAGTGCCCGATCACGCCGTGGATGGACCCGGCGGGGACGGTCAGCGAGACTCCGTCGAGGGCGCGCACTTCACGCTTGCCCTGGTGGTAGACCTTCCTGAGGTCTGTGACGGTGATCATGAACTCTCCTGTGCTTCTGCGCGATCATTCAACCACTCGGGTGCCCGGCGCTCCGAATCGGCCGGCCACTTGTTCACCACCGGCGTACCCCGCCCCTCGTTGTGTGAGCAATTGGATGGGGTCACGGCGCGACACGCCGAGAAATGCGGGCTCGGCGCCCCATGACCCCATCCAATTGCTCACGGAGTCCTGGGCGGGCGGGGTGCGTAGGGTGGGACGCATGAGCCGCACGGTGGTCTTTGTCCATGGTCTGCGCACCTCGTCGACCATGTGGGACCCCCAGGTGGCGCGGCTCCGCGAGCGCGGCTGGACCTGCGTCAGCCCGGATCTGCCGGGGCACGGAAGCCGTCGCGACGAGACCTTCACCTCTCAGAGCGCCCTCGACACCATCAGGGCCGCCCTGCTCGAAGCGTCGACGGCGGGGCCGGCGCACCTGGTGGGCTGTTCGCTGGGCGGCATGCTGGCGATCCATGCCGCCGCCCGCTTCCCTGAACTGGTCCGCTCGCTCGTGGCGGCCGGGTGCTCCACCCAGCCTGGACGTCGCAGCGCCGCGTTCTACGGCCGGCTGATCGGCTGGACGGACCGGGCGGGCGAGGCGCCACTGCGCCGCGTGCTCGGCCCGGCCGGCGCGGAGGCCTATCTGCGGCGGGGCCGCGCCGATCTGGCTGCGGTGGCGGCCGGGGTGCGGGCGGTGGCTCGGTTCGACCTGCTCTCCGACCTGGCCGCCATCGACGCCCCCGTGACCATCCTCAACGGCCGGTTCGACCAGTTCCGGGGGCAGGAACGGCGCTTCGCGCGGGCCGCCCGGCGCGGTCGGTTGGTGGTGTTGGGGTACGGCACCCACATGGTGAACCTCACCCACCCGGACCCGTATACGGACCGGCTCGAGCGCCTGCTGCTGGAGGCGGAGGCCGCGTACTGACGCCCGGTCAGTAGTGGCTGCGCACCTCGCGCCCGACGGTGCGGAAGGTGGACTCGTCGAGGATGGCGCCTACGCGGCGCACGCCGTCGGGATCGATGCGGATGATCCGGTTGACCCGCACCTCGCTGGGGCGGCGCTGCGAATCCCAGGCGCCGGCGCCGATGTCGACCCAGTACCGGCCGGCCCGCGCCTCCTGCTCCTCATCGCGATCGTGGTCCTGGCTGGTGATCTGCAACCCCAGCAGCCAGGGGCCGTCGTGCCCGATCAGCAGCACGGGGCGGTCCTTGCCGCGGGTGTGGTCCTCCTCGTAGGGCACCCAGGTCCAGACGATCTCGCCCGGGTCCGGACGGCCGTCGAGATGGGGGGCGTAGCTGATCTCCGGCAGCTGCGTGAAGTCCCCCGGGTAGTCGCCCGAGGGTTCCTCCCGGCGCCGCCCCGGCGACGGTTCGTTCCGCTTGAAGCGCGCGCGGGTGCGGGGCCCACCGCCGGGGGCGTCCTGCGGGCGCCGGAGCGAGCGGGTGGCCGCGTCGCGGAGCACGCGGAGGAGACCGTTGAGGAGCGGGTTGGCCATGCCGGGGAGTCTATAAGTCAGCGGAACCGGGCGAGCCGGCCGTAGTGGATCTCGCCGGGCCGGCGGTACGGGGCGGGCCGGGTGGCGCGCACCTGAGTCCAGTGGCGGAAGTAGCGGGTGACGGGTGGCAGGAACAGCAGCCCGGCGCCAAGCACCGTCAGGCCGACGGGCACGGCGGCGTACCAGTGGGTGAGCGCCATGAAGCCGCCCATCAGTGCCGCCGCGACGAGGCCGGCCCAGCGCGCCCAGCGCCACCCGTTCCAGGCCTGGAACCCGGCGATGCCGGCGGCCCCGGCGGCCAGTGCGAGCGCGCCGGCCAGCGCAACCTCCAGCGTCAGCGACAACCACTTGCCCGGTGCCGGATCCGTCCACGAGATGAGCCACGCGGAGTTGGCGTAGCTGGCCGGGTGTGCCGCCATCCACCAGTGCCAGGCGTAGGCGCCGACGGCCGAGGCGACGGCGAGGTACAGCAGCACCGACGCCACCGCGATCACGACGGGGCGCCGGGGTTCGCCCGTGCGCCTGCTGAGCGGCACGCCGCCCTGCAGTTCCTCCAGCGGAGGGAGGGTCGCGATCTGCTTGGTGGTGTCCATCGCCGCCAAGACTACAAGCCGTTCAGCCCCAGCGGCAGAGGCATACTTGAGCCATGCACGACCACGACTGGGACGAGACCTACAGCGAATCCGAGGCCATGTGGTCCGGCAACCCCAATGCGGCACTCGTGGCGGAGGCCTCGAAGCTCTCCCCCGGGCTCGCCCTCGACGTCGGCTCGGGCGAGGGCGCGGACGCCATCTGGCTCGAGCAGCAGGGCTGGGAGGTCGTCGGGCTGGAGCCGTCGTCGGTGGCCATCGAGCGTGCCACCAGGGCCATGAAGGCCGCCGGCGTCGAGGTGGAGTGGGTGCACGGTGAACTCGGGTCCGCCTTCCTGCCGCACGCCGAGTACGACCTGGTCACCGCCAGCTATGTCCCGCTGTTCACTGATGCGCACACGGCCGATCTCCTCACGAGCCTGGTGGCGCCCGGCGGGCACCTCCTCGTTGTGCACCACGCAGATTTCGACACCCAGGTGCACGCGGACCATCCGGCCTACGGCCGGGAACTCCTCAGCCCGGAGCTGATCTCCGAACAGCTGCCCGACGGGTGGGGCGTCATCACCCTCGACAACCGCGAGCGTGCCGTCACCCATGGGGCCGGTGCGCAGCACCGCGACGACGTGGTGCTGGTGGCGCAGCGGCTCAACTGAGCGGCGGCCGGCTCAACCGATCTCGGCGACGGCCGCCTCGGCCGGCGACACGTCTGGGCGTAGCCGCATCATCACCGGCTGCCGCAGCACCCCGTCGGGCGTGACGTTGAGGTAGCGCACCTGGACGCACAGCATGGGTTCCACCCAGTGCGTGCGACGGACTGCCGGGTCTGAGGGGACGGGATCGAAGGGCGGGGTGGGGCGTTCGGTCGTGCGGAGGACCTCGAGCAACATGTCCTTCTCCGCGTGGCTCAGCCCTGAGCCCACGCGGCCGAGCGAGTACAGCACCGGTGCGGTCTCGAACGTCGCCTCGTCAGCCGGGTGGCCGATCCACACCGCGCCCAGCCGTGCCGGGTTGGTGGTCTCCGGGAGCCAACCGCCGATCACGCCCACCAGTTCGGTGCGGTGCGGAGTCTTGACCCAGTCCGTGGTCCGTGCACCGGGAAGGTAGAGGGAATCGGCCCGTTTGCTGATCACGCCCTCGAGCCCGGCGTCGCGGGTGGCACGGGCGAGCGCCTCGCCGTCGTCGTGCTGGTCCGACAACTGCCAGTGCGGCCGGGCGAGGTCGAGCTCCTCCAGCCGTGCGCGCCGTTCTGCCAGCGGCAGCCGGGTCAGGTCCTCATCGGCGAGCTTCAGCAGGTCGAACGCGACGAACGTGACGGGCCGCTCGGCGGACCACCTGGCCGCCCGCGCCGCGTTGCGCACGTGCATCCGCGGTTGGATGGCGTGGAACGACGGCACGCCGTCGCTGTTCAGCGCGATGAGTTCGCCGTCGATGATGAGGCCGTCCGGCAGGCCGCGGGCGCCCTCTACCACCTCGGGGTAGGCGAGGGTGATCTGCCCCTCGGTGCGGTTGAACAGGATCAGTTCCCCGCCACGGGTCTCGGCGATCGAGCGCACGCCGTCCCACTTGATCTCATGGACCCAGCCCGGCCCGATGGGGGGGACCCCGGGTGTGGCGGTGGGGGTGGCGAGCATGGGACGCATCGGCCCATTCTCCCCTCTGTCAGGCGCGGGCGCCCCACTGGACGCGATTCTGATCGAGCGCGCGGCGGTCGTCGTCCGTGGGCGGCTTGACGAGCAGCCGGGGCGGGAAGGTGCCCTCGTGCAGCGAGAAGAGATGCGGGCACAGCACCAGTGCGTCGCCGAGGCTCACGCCGAGCGGCTCCTGGTCACCTTCGCGGAAGAAGACCACCAGGTCCGTGCGCGGGATGCTGGTCACGTCGTCGGCGGTCACCGCAAGGGTCTCCCAGCGGCCGGAGCGCTCGATCTGCAGCATCGACGACGGGAACGGCCCGCCGGACTGGAGCCGCTCGCGTTGCTCGGCGTGCTGCTGGGCGTGGATGTCGGCGCGCAGCCGGGTCAGTCTCTGCTCCGCCGGGTGCCCCGCCGGTGGCAGCCACTCCCGCCACGCGTGGTCCGCCTGCACGTGGGGCAGTGGGCACACCTCCTTGTGGCTGCCGTGCACCGACTCCAGCACGTCAAGGAACTCCGGCCAGTGCAGGGTGTCGGTGTCCAGCAGGAAGAGATCCTCGCGGGAGGCGGGCACCGCTGCCCATTCGGAGCCGGTGACGCTCTCCATCTGGGTGAGCGCCGCCTCCATGGTCTGGAGGTCCGCGAACCAGGCGGAGTCGTTGCCCTCGGTGGCGTGCACGACGAGGATCGAATTGTCCTCGACGACGGGGGCGAGGCCGAACTGCTCAGCCATGTCGCGCAGGTTCAGCACCGCGCGTGCCGCGCGGTTCACGGCCTCCTCGGCGGTGTCGCCGGCGAGTTGGTCCTCGCTGATGGGCATGACGGCGGTGGGCAGGTCGAAGGCGAGCCCGACGCCGATGTAGTCGGTGAGGGGGAACGTCAGCGCCGGGCTGGCCTCCGGCCTGGTGAAGTAGTCGGCGCTGCGCACCAGGGGGATGGCGTCGTCGAGGCTGTGTTCCTCGTCGAGCGTGGTCTGGACGGTGACGAGGAGCTTGTCCAGTGACGCATGGAAGCGCATGAGGGCGTCCTCGCCCGACTCGCCGGGATCAGGCTCGGCGAGTTGCGGGTTGCAGATGATGTCTTCACCAGTGAGCAGCGTGAGCGTGATCATTCCCGGATGCTCGCTGCTGGGCGCGGCGGCGACCACCAGCGGGTGGGCAAGTGCCGCCGCAACGGCGTCGTCGAGTTCCATCCTTCGACAGTACCCGTGACCCGCCCCCTCGCCGCCACACCCGTATGGTGGCGATGCGCCTTCTCAGGCGATCTTGCGCAGGGTCAGTTCGGTGAAGAGCCGGGCGCCGTCCGCCAGCACCGCGTCGTCGAAGAGGGCGTAGGCGGAGTGGTTGAACGGTGCGGTGGCGGGGTCTAGATCCGGCGGGCAGGCCGACAGACCGATGAAGCAGCCGGCCGCCTCCTCCAGCAGGCGTGAGAAGTCCTCCGCGCCGGCGAGCGGCTTTTCCCAGCGCGCGTGGCGCTCCGGGCCGAAGAGGTCTGTCACCGCTGCGGCCACGACGTCGGCCTCCGCGTCGTCGTTGACCGTGACGGGGTACTGCTCGAGCAGGGAGAACTCGCCCGTGACGCCGTGCGCAGCGGCGATGCCCTCCACCACCTGGGGGATGATCTCGATGAGCTTGGCCCGCACTCCGGTGTCGAAGGTGCGCAGCGTCGCTTCGAGGCGGCCGTCCTCCGGGATGACGTTGGCGATGGTGCCGGCCTGCAGCAACCCGACGGTGACCACGACGGGGTTCTGCACGTCGAAGCGGCGGGTGACCATGGTGTTCAGCGCGGTGGTGATCTCCGCCAGCGCGGGCACCGGGTCTGCCGCGAGCTGCGGGGTGGACCCGTGACCCCCGCGGCCCACCACCCGAACGCGGGCGACGTCCGAGCTGGCCATGACGGTGCCGGGCTTGGTGCTGAAGGTGCCATGGGGGTCCAGGGCGGACCACACGTGGATGGCGTAGACCCAGTCCGGCCGCGACCCTGCCACGTCGAGGAGGCCCTCCTCCAGCATGTAGCGGCAGCCGTCGACGCCCTCCTCGCCCGGCTGGAACATGAAGACCACGTCGCCGGCGAGGTCCGCCCGGCGGGCGGAGAGTTCGTGGGCGGCGCCGACTAGCATCGCCATGTGCAGGTCGTGCCCGCAGGCGTGCATGTTGCCGTTGGCCGACGCGTACTCCAGGCCGGTCAGCTCCTCGACGGGCAGCGCGTCCATGTCCGCCCGCAGCAGCACGACGGGGCGCTTGCCCTCCGTCGGTTTCCCGCCGCGCAGCACGCCCACGACGCTGGTCACGGACTCGCCCAGGGTGATCTCCAGCGGCAGCCCCTCCAACGCGCTGAGGACGCGGGCCTGGGTCTGGGGGAGCTGCAGGCCCACCTCGGGGATCTGATGGAATTCGCGGCGTAGGGCAACCAGGTCGATCATGGCCCTATTCATACCAGTCGCGGCGGACGGCCGCCCCGCGTCAGCCCGTGAAGAAGGCCTTGATGCCGCCCAGCATCATCTGGACCGCGAGGATCACCAGGATCATTCCCATCAACCGCTCGATGGCGATGAGGGTCTTGTCGCCGACGACCCGACGCAGGAAGCCCGAGAGGTAGAGGATCCCGGCGGTCACCGACCACGCCAGGATCAGCGCGCCCAGGAAGATCGGCCAGTCTGCCGGGTTCTGCGAGATGAGCACGACCTCGACGGCCAGCAGCGACGGCCCGGCGACATAGGGCACGGCCAGCGGGACGATGAACGGCTCGTCGTCGGTGTGGGGCTCTCGCAGGTTGCGCTCGGCGGTGGGGAACACCATCCGGATGGCGATGAGCAATAGGATCACTCCACCGGCTGTTTCGAGCGCGGCGTTGCCGATGTTGAGCAGGTCCAGCAGGCCCCGCCCCGCGAACAGGAAGGCCACCATGACGGCCAGGGCGATGAGGAGTTCGCGCAGGATCACCCACTGTCGCCGTTCCTCCGGGGTGTTGCGCAGTGCGGTCAGGAAGAGGGGCACGTTGCCCAACGGGTCCATGACCAGGAAGAACGTCAAGGCGGCGGAAAGCACGGGGTGTGGGCTCCTTTCAGGGCGCGGCGGTGCTCAGCCTGCCAGAGTCCGGCCGCCCGCGTGGGGGCGGGGTGGCGACGCAGGCTCAAAGCCCGGCAACAGAGCCCAGCCACAGATCCCCGTCGCAGGCCCACAGAAAAGGGCACCGGGGGTGGAAACCCACCCCCGGTGCCCGTGTGGCTGTCAGCTCACTGAGCCATGGTGCCCGTCTCGAGGAAGCGCACGTGCCAGCCCAGCGCGGTGGCCAGGTCGTGCGGCGTGTGCATGCCGTTGGCCTTCTTCTCCGCGAGCTTCACGTATTCACGCAGCGGCTCCTTGAAATCCGGGTGCGCGCAGTTGTCGATGATCGCCTTGGCGCGCAGCCGCGGGGCGAGCCCACGCAGATCCGCCAGGCCCTGCTCGGTGATGATCACCTGGACGTCGTGCTCGGTGTGGTCCACGTGGTTGACCATCGGCACGATGCACGAGATGGCGCCGCCCTTGGCTGTCGAGGGGGTGACGAACGACGAGATCCAACCGTTGCGGGTGAAGTCGCCGGAGCCGCCGATGCCGTTCTGCATGCGCGAGCCCATCACGTGGGTGGAGTTCACGTTGCCGTAGATGTCGGCCTCGATCATGCCGTTGCAGGCGATGACGCCCATGCGACGGATGGCTTCGGGGTGGTTCGACACGTCCTGCGGGCGCAGCACGATCTTCTTGGCGTAGTGCGCGGCGTTGTCGTTCATCTTCTCCGCGGCCTTCGGCGACAGCGAGAAGGCCGTCGCGGAGGCGACGCTGAGCTTGCCTGAATCCAGCAGATCCACCATGCCGTCCTGGATCACCTCGGTGTACGAGGTGAGGTTCTCGAACGGGCCTTCGAGCAGGCCCTGGAGCACGGCGTTGGCGATGTTGCCGACGCCGGACTGCAGCGGGAGCAGGTTCTCCGGCAGACGGCCGACCTTGACCTCGTGGCCGAGGAAATCCAAGAAGTTGCCGGCGATGGCGCGGGAGTCGTCGTCGAGGTGCTTGAACGGCGTGTTGCGGTCCGGCGAGTTCGTCACGATGATCGCGATGACCTTCTCCGGGTCCACCGTGAGGTACTTGCCGCCGATGCGGTCGCCCGGGTTCTGGATGGGCAGCGGGACGCGGTTCGGGGGAAGGGCGCCGATGGGGTAGTAGATGTCGTGCATGCCGAAGAGGCCCTCGGACTGCCACTCGTTGACCTCGATGATGACCTTGTCGGCGTGCTCGAGGTAGGTGCGGTTCATGCCCACCGAGGACGACGGGATGAGGTCGCCGCTCTCCGTGATGGCGGTCACCTCGATGACTGCCGCGTTGAGCTTGCCCAGGAAGCCCTGGGAGACCTGGGGGCCCATGTGGGACAGGTGGATGTCCTGGTAGTAGGACACGCCGGAGTTGATGGTGTTACGCATGTCGGGATCCGACTGGTACGGGGCGCGGTAGGAAATGCCGCCTGTGCGGGCGAGGGCGCCGTCGAGCTCAGGGGCCGTGGACGCACCGGTCCAGACGCCGATCTTGAACTCTTCGCCGCGGTTGTGCGCGGCGTCGATGATGGCGGCGAGCGCCTCGGGGAACGCCTTCGGGTAACCGGAACCGGTGAACCCTGAGAAGCCTATGTTCCATCCGTTTTCGACGAGGGCGGCGGCGTCGTGGGCCGACATCACCTTGTTCTTGAACGCCTCGTATCGGATGCGACCTGACATCTGTCCTCCTTGAAGAATTTCGGTGGCGTGGCCCACCATACCGGCTGGCGTTTTGCCGGGGCTGTCGGGGCGAAATTGGACGGTGCAGCGGTGGCCGTTCCGGCTGTGCATGGCGTGCTACTACGACGTGTCCGAATCGTTATCGCATCAGCTTGACTCTGCGGCCCGATCCTCTTTAGTCTCAGCACAAAACAAAAGTGGCGGCGCCTCGATGATGAAAAGTCGCCCCGGAGACCCCGGCCCAAGAGAGTGAAGAGCATGAACCGCACACCAACCCCTGAAGACAAGTTCTCCTTCGGCCTCTGGACCGTCGGTTGGACCGGCACGGACCCCTTCGGCGGCAACACCCGCCCCGCCTTCGACCCGTGGGAATACGCCGAGAAGCTCGCCGAACTCGGCGCGTGGGGCATCACGTTCCACGACGACGACGTCTTCCCGTTCGGCTCCACCGACGAGGAGCGCGCCTCCCGCGTCGGCCGCCTCAAGGACGCCGCCGACAAGGCCGGGCTGGTCATCGAAATGGTCACCACCAACACCTTCTCGCACCCCGTCTTCAAGGACGGAGGGCTGACCGCCAACGACCGGTCCGTGCGTCGCTTCGGCCTGCGCAAGGTGCTGAAGAACGTGGACCTGGCCGCCGAGCTCGGCGCCAGCACGTTCGTCATGTGGGGCGGCCGTGAGGGCACCGAGTACGAGTCCTCGAAGGACCTCTACGCGGCCCATGCCCGCTACGCCGAGGGCCTCGATACCGTCGCCGGCTACATCAAGCAGCAGGGTTACGACCTGCGCATTGCGCTCGAGCCCAAGCCGAACGAGCCCCGCGGCGACATCTTCCTACCCACCATCGGGCACGCGCTGGCGCTCATCGCGACGCTCGACAACGGCGACATCGTGGGCCTCAACCCTGAGGTCGGTCACGAGCAGATGGCCAACCTCAACTACACCCACGGGCTGGCCCAGGCACTGCACTCGAACAAGCTGTTCCACATCGACCTCAACGGCCAGCGCGGCCTCAAGTACGACCAGGACCTCGTGTTCGGCCACGGAGACCTCATCAGCGCGTTCTTCACCGTCGACCTCCTGGTCAACGGCTTCCCGTTCTCGCCGGAGGCGCCCCGCTACGAAGGGCCTGTCCACTTCGACTACAAGCCGTCGCGTACCGAGGGTGTCCAGGGCATCTGGGATTCCGCCAAGGCGAACATGGAGATGTACCTCATGCTGGCCGAGAAGGCCAAGGCCTTCCGCGCCGATCCCGCCGTGCAGGCCCTCATGAAGGAAGCCAGCATCGACGAGCTGGGCCAGCCCACGTTGGCCGAGGGGGAGTCGATCGCCGACTTCCTGGCGGCCGAGGAGAAGTTCGACGCCGACGAGAAGGGCGCCCGCGAGTACCGCTTCGTGGAGCTCTACCAGGCGGCGCTGCGCCACCTCGTGAGCTGAACCTGAAGGGAACCGTCAATGGCAGCGCCTGAGCCGTGGAGGCTCAGGCGCTGTTCTGTGTCCAGGGGCGCGCCTGTGGCCGTCTCTGCGACGGTGCCGCTCAGCGGTTGAATGCGAAGGCGGCCACCGCGTCGAGCCTGGCGAACGGGATGGCGACATCCGCGGCCGCGGCCGTGACGGGCTTGGCGCAGTAAGCGACGGAGAGGCCTGCCGCGTCGAACATGTCGATGTCGTTGGCGCCGTCGCCCACGGCCACCGTCATCTCGGGGTCGATGGAGTGGGCGTGGGCGAAGCGCAGGAGGTCGCGGGCCTTCTGTTCGCGGTTGACGACGGTGCCGATCACGCGGCCGGTGAGCCGCTCCACGCCGTCGACGGTCTCGGTCTCCAGTTCGTTGGCGTGGAAGAAGTCCAACCGGAGCCGCTCGGCGAGGGGGCCGACGAGCTGCGTGAACCCGCCGGAGGTGACGCCCACCTTCGCCCCGACGGCGCGCGCGGCGCGGATGAGGTCCTCAGCGCCCGGCGACAGCGTCATGGCCGGCGCCACGTCCTCGAACACCGAGACGGGCAATCCTCCCAGGGTGGCGACGCGCTCGCGGAGGGACGCGGTGAAGTCGAGTTCACCGCGCATGGCCCGCTCGGTGATCTCCGCCACCTTCTCGCCCGCGCCCGCATGGTGGGCCAGCAGGTCCACGGCCTCGGTTGTCGTGAGTGTGGAATCGACGTCCATGAGCAGCAGTTGGGCTGGCTGGGCGGCAAGCGGCCGGGTGAGTACCCCGACGGCGACCTTGCCCGCGACGGCGCGGAGCGCCTGGCGTAACTGCTCTGGCTCGTCGTGGCGGGCGTAGACGTTGATCCGCTGCCCGTAGGCCGTGCGGTCCACGGTCTTGGAGATCGGGTCGGGAATGCAGGCGAGGAGCGACTCGGGAATGGGGCCCACGGCCGCCAGCGTCACGCGGATGTCCATAGGCCCCAACTTTAGAGGGGGTTTGCCCCGCCGTCGCCCGGCGCCCAGCGGCCAGCCGGCCCCAAGCAGAGTGAAGTTATGCAGCGGAGTAGCTGCACAACTTCACTCGGCCTCGGCTGGGATGCCCGAGCGGGCCGGGGCGTCAGTTGGGTGCGGCGATGGGGGTCACCGCCACCTTTGTCTCCTTGCCGCCACGCAGCAAGGTGATCTCCATCTCCTCACCCACGCGTCCGGCCCGCACCAGGGCGACGAGCGACTCGGTCGAGCTGACGGGCTGGCCGTCCACCTGGGTGATCTGGTCGCCCACGGCGATGCCGGCCTGCTCAGCGGGGGAGCCGGGCACGACCTGGACGATCTCGGCGCCCATCGGGCCGTAGCTCTGCACGTCGCTGGCGCTCACGCCGAGCTGCGGGTGCTCCGCCCGGCCGGTGGCGATCAGTTGCTCGGCCACGTACTGCACCTGGTCCGAGCCGATGGCGAACCCGATGCCGATGTTGCCGGCCTGGTTCTGCCCGGGCGACGGGATGGAGGCGATCGACGACGTGATCCCCACCAGTTCGCCGGCGCTGTTGACCAGCGCACCGCCCGAGTTTCCCGGGTTGATGGCGGCGTTGGTCTGGATGGCGGCGGTCACCACCACGCTGTCGGAGGTCTGTTGCGACACGGTCTCGTTCGACACGGCGCGCGTGGTCACCGGGCGGTTCAGCGCGGAGACGATGCCGGTGGTCACGGTGTCTGCCAGCCCCAGCGGGTTGCCGATGGCCATCACGGGGTCGCCCACGACGAGTTCCCGGGAGTCGCCGTAGCCCATCACGGCGAGATCTGCGGGCGGGTCGATCATCTTGATCACGGCGAGGTCCGTCGACGGGTCGAAGCCCACGGCCTCAGCCTGGTAGGCGGTGTTGCCGAGGAGCACGGTGATCTGCGCGCCGGATCCTGCGCTGGCGACCACGTGGTTGTTCGTAGCGATGTGGCCGTCGCCGTCGATCACGACGCCCGAGCCCTGGCTGCCCCCGTCGCCACCGGCCACCTGGATAGCCACGACCGATTTCGACGCCACCTCCGCTACTGCGCTCCAGTCGGGGTTCGTGGGGTCGCCCTGCACCACCGTGGTCTGCTGGCCGCCCGACGCGTCCTCGGTGGTCTCCGTCGAGGGGCCGGCGCTCGGCGACGTCGACGTGATGCCGGGGGCCGCGGCGTCCTCAGCGGCGTAGCGCGAGGCGACGAATCCCGTGCCGCCGCCGACGCCTGCCGCGAGCATCGCGATGGCGAGCACGCCCGCCACCCGGGCTCCGCCGCGCTTCTGCGGGGGCCGCGTCGAGGTGCTGGTGGCCCCCGACTGCTGGTAGCTGGGGTACGACGCGGGCCTGGGCGGGTAGGCCGACTGCTGGAAGGAGGGACCCGACTGCTGGTACGTGGGCCGCGGCGGGTACTGCTGCTGCGGATGGACGGGCTGCTGCTGAGAAGGCTGCGGATGCGCCGGGGGCTGCCACTGCTGAGGCGGGCGGTTCATCGGATCCGGCTGCTGGTTCTGCTCGTTGCTCATCTGGGCTCCTTGGTGGGTACGCGCCTAGATAACCCGTCCAGTCTATGTGATTCCTGTGAGGTTTCTTTGTGTCAGCTTCGGACCTCTGCGGTTCACCGACCCGACGAGGTGACCGTGACGGTGTAGTGCCTGTCCTGCGCGACGACCCGGGTGCGCCCGAGCGTCTCGTTGAGGGCCCGGCGGTACGGCAGGTGCGAGTTGTACACGCACCACAGCTGGCCGCCCGGCTTCAGCACCCGTCGGGCGTCCACGAACATGTCGAGCGTGTCGCTGGAGTCCTTCGCCACGCCCTGGTGGAACGGCGGATTGGTGACCAGCGCGTCGACGCTCTGGTCGGCGTAGCCGTCGAGCCCGTCGCCCCAGGTGGCGTCCACCTGGAAGCCGTTGATCTCGGCGGCGACGGAGGTGCCGGCCACGGCGGACCAGCTCACGTCGCGGGCCAGCACCGTGTCGACGCCCTCCTTGGCCAGCCACATCGCCACGGACCCGTTGCCGCAGCCCCAGTCCAGGACGGTGTCGGCCTCGAGCGGGGCGTGGTCGCCCCCGCCGGCCAGCGCCATGAGCAGCAGGCGGGTGCCGGGGTCCACCTTCGTGCCGCCGAACGTCGCACCGTAGGCGGCGACTGCGTAGCCCAGGTCTTCATGCTGGCGCACCTTCGGCCAGTCGGATTCCAGGCCCTGCGGCCCCCAGGCGCGCAGCACCCGCGACTTCGAGCGGCCCAGGGAGGCCGCCACTGCCACGAAGTGCTTGGCGAGCACCTCGTTCATCGTGTGGTTCATGTGCCGGATGCGGGCACCGCCCAGGTACGTCACGTCCGGGGCGCCCTGCACCACGGCCGCGTGGTGGTCCAGCGCCGAGAGGCTCTTGGGGAGGCGGGCGAGCGCCAGGTCGACGCCGCCGAGGTCGTCGGGGTTGGCCACCAGGTACTCCGGGGCCACCGACGCGGCGTCGCGCCAGTCGTCGCAGAAGACCCGCACGTCATCGGCGATGGTGAGCGCGTCCTCCACGAGCGCGGGCGCGTCCAGGATGGCTATCGCTCCGGCCTCCTTGGGGGCCTCGTCCCAGATCAGGTCGTCCACGGCGTCTCTCATGCGTTCACCCTAGACTCACCGGCGTGATTCTTCATCTGGTGCGGCACGGGCAGTCCGCGTGGAACCTGGAGCGCCGGCTCCAGGGCCAGACCCCCGACGTGCCGCTGACCGAGCAGGGCCATGCCGAGGCAGCGTCGGTCGCCGAGCTGCTCGCCGGCAGGTCGGTCTCCGCCATCTGGTCCTCGGACCAGGTGCGCGCGCTGCAGACCGCCGACGCCGTGTCCCGCGCGCTGGGCGTGCCCGTCCAGGCGACACCGGCGCTCCGCGAGCAGGGCCTCGGCCGGCTCGAAGGGCTCAGCTACGACGACCTCATCGAGGAGCCGGTACCCGACGGCGTCCACATCTCGGAGGTGCGCTGGGGCGGCGGCGAATCGGTGCGCGACGTGCACGAGCGCCTCACGATCTTCATGGCGGGGCTGCCGGACGTCGACGGCGAGGTGGTGCTCGTCTCGCACGGCGACACGCTGCGGATCCTGCTCGCAGTGCTCGACGGCCGGGACCACCGCAGCGTCGAGTGGCACGAGTTCGGCAACGGCGAGGTCCGCACCCACAACCTGGCCCGATAGCCTTCCCCCGTGATCTCCAGAGCTCTCGGCCTCGCTCTCGGCGTGCTCGCCGACCAGATCGTCGGCGACCCCCGGCGCCACCACCCGGTGGCCTGGTTCGGCTCCTTCGCCGCCCGCGCCGAAGGCCCCCTCTACGACGACACCGTCGCCGCCGGGGCGGTCTACACGACGGCGACGGTGGCGCCCGTCGTGGCGCTGGGGGTCGCGGCCGAGCGGCTCACCCGCCGGCACCCCGTGCTCCACACCGCCGCGACGGCGCTCGCCACCTGGGCCGTGCTCGGCGCCCGCAGCCTCACCCGCGAGGGCGACACGATGGCCGACAGCCTGGAGATCGGCGACCTCGCCCGCGCCCGCGCGCAGCTTCCCAACCTCTGCGGCCGCGACGCCGCCCAGCTCGACGCGCCGGAACTGGCCCGCGCCACCGTCGAATCCATGGCGGAGAACACGGCGGATTCCGCCGTCGCCTCGCTGTTCTGGGGAGCCCTGCTGGGCGTCCCCGGCCTGCTGGCGCACCGGGCGGTCAACACGCTCGACGCCATGGTGGGGCGCCGCGACGAGCGCTACGGCCGCTTCGGCACGGCGTCGGCGAAGCTGGACGACGCCTTGGACCTCCTGCCGGCACGTCTCACCGGGGTGCTGGGTGCGGCGCTCGCTCCCGCGGTCGGCGGCTCGGCCCGGCGCGCCTGGGCCATCACGCTGCGCGACGCGGGCAACCACCCTTCGCCCAACGGCGGCTGGTGCGAGGCCGCCTGGGCCGGCGCCATCGGCGTGCAGTTGGGCGGGCGCAACGTGTACGCCAATCGCGTGGAGGAGCGGGGGCGGCTCGGCGACGGGCCCCGACCGGGCGCGTGTGAGGTGCGCAAGGCGGCGCAGCTGGTCACGCTCGTGACCGGCGCGGCGACGGCTCTGGCGGCGGGGTTCGCCCTGCTGAGGAGGGGGCGGCGATGAGTTTCCTGGTGGCGGGCACGTCGTCGGATGCGGGGAAGTCGCTGATCACCGTCGGGCTGTGCCGCGCGGCGCGGCGGCGGGGCATCGACGTGGTGCCGTTCAAGGCCCAGAACATGAGCAACAACTCCATGGTGGTGGCCGACGGCGAGATCGGCCGCGCGCAGTACCTGCAGGCCATCGCGGCCGGGGTCACGCCGTCGACCGCGATGAACCCCGTGCTGCTGAAGCCGGGCAGCGACCGGCGCGCGCACGTCATCCTCCGCGGCCAACCAGCGGGCGAACTGCGGGCCGGCGAATACGCCACCGGACGGCGGCTCTTGGCGCAGGCGGCCCACGATGCCTACCGCGAGCTCGCGGCCCGGCACGACCTGGTGATCTGCGAGGGCGCCGGTTCCCCGGCCGAGATCAACCTCCGTGAGGGCGACTACACCAACATGGGCTTGGCCAGGGCCTTCACCCTGCCCGTGCTGCTCGTCGGCGACATCGACCGAGGCGGCGTCCTCGCCTCCATCTACGGCACCTGGGCCCTGCTCGACACCGAGGACCGGGCGCTGCTGGCCGGCTACCTCATCAACAAGTTCCGCGGCGACCAGGCCGTCCTGGACCCGGGGCTGGACGAACTCACCCGCCGGTGCGGCCTGCCCAACTTCGGCGTGGTGCCGTGGCTGCCTGGCATGTGGGTCGACGGCGAGGACGCCCTGGAGGTGGCCCGCTGGCGCGGCGAGGAGAAGGCCGACGGCGGGCTCACCGTCGCCGTGATCCGGATGCCGCGCATCTCCAACGCGACGGACGTGGACGCCCTGGCTGCGGAGCCGGGGGTGCACGTGAGCGTGACGACGAATCCCGCAGAGGTGGCCGCGGCGGACCTGGCGGTGCTGCCGGGGTCGCGGGCCACGCTGCACGACCTGGCGTGGCTGCGCGAGACCGGCCTGGCCGAGGCGGTGACCGCGAGGGCGGCGGCCGGGCGGCCGGTGCTGGGGATCTGCGGCGGGTTCCAGATGCTCGCGCGCGCCATCGTCGACCCGGTGGAGAGCGGCGACGACACCCCCGTGCCGGGCCTGGGGCTCCTGCCGGTGGACGTGCGGTTCGAGGCGGAGAAGGTGCTGGGCCGGCCGAAGGGTCAGTGGCGCGGGGTTCCCGTGGAGGGCTACGAGATCCACCACGGCCGCGTCCACCCGTCGACCCGGGGCGAGGAGTTCCTCGGCGGCGTCCGCGTCGGGCAGACGTGGGGCACCATGTGGCACGGCGCGCTGGAGTCAGACGACTTCCGCCGGGCTTGGCTCGCCGTCGTGGCCCAGGCCGCGGGGCGTGACTGGACGCCGTCGGCCGCGCCCGGGTTCGCGCAGCGGCGCGAAATGATGCTCGAAGCGGTGGCCGACGCGCTGGAGGAACACGCGGACGTGGAGCGCATCCTGTCGCTCGGATGACCCCGCCGTCGGCGCCCGAAGGGGGTCTGCGAGGATGACTGCCAACGCGCAGAGCGTCAGAGGAACCCGGTGTGAATCCGGGGCGGTCCCGCCACTGTGAGCCCTAACGGGTGAGTCAGGAACTCTGTCTGCGCGGCCACTTTGTCCGGGCGAGCGAACCCACAGGAGGCCACGGTGTCCACCGTCCCCACCCCTGCCCCACGACGTCTGATCGGCGTCGGTGTCGGCCCAGGAGATCCCACTCTCACCACCATCAAAGCTGCGCTGGCGCTGAGGGCGGCCGACGTCGTCCTCGTCCCCGCGACGGAGGCCTCCGGCGACGGTCCGGGCCGGGCTGAGCTGATCGTCGCGGAGGTCGCGCCCGACGCGCGCATCCGGCGCATCCCGTTCTCCATGGCGGACCGAAGCGGCGTCTCGGACCGGCGGAAGGAGGCGTGGCTGACCTCCGCGTCGGCCGCGCTGGAGGAATTCGACGGCGGGGCCCAGCGCGTGGCCTTCGCCACCGTCGGCGATCCGTCGGTGTACTCGACGTTCTCGTACCTGGCGGCGCACGTCGTGGAGTCGCGGCAGGGCGTCGAGGTGGAGGTGATTCCCGGGATCACAGCGATGCAGGCCCTGGCCGCTGAGTCGAAGACGCCGCTCGTCGAGGGGCAGGAGATCCTGGCACTGGTCCCGGTCACCGTCGGCCTCGACCGGGTGCGGGAGTTGTTGGGAGCCGCCGACACCGTGGTCGCCTACAAGGGTGGCCGGAAGCTACCCGAACTGGTGCGCGTGCTCCGGGAGGAGGGGCGCGACGCCGTGCTGGGCGTCAACGTGTCCCTCGAGGGGCAGCGGCTCGTGGCGCTGGACGACCTGACCGACGACGAACGGGCGCCCTACTTCTCCACCGTGCTGAGCGCCCCGCGCCGCACGGGGACGGGCGGTGCGCTGTGAGCGGCAAGGTGGTGTTCGTCGGCGCCGGTCCGGGCGCCGCTGATCTCATCACGCTGCGCGGGGCGCGCGTGATCGGGGAGGCCGACATCGTCATCTGGGCGTCTTCGCTGGTGCATCCCGACATCGTCGCAGGCGTGAAGCCGGGGGCCGAGGTCATCGATTCCGCGTCCGCCTCGCTGGAGGACATCGCGCCCCTCTACGAGCGGGCCCGCGACGAGGGGCTCACCGTCGCCAGGGTGCACACCGGCGACCCCTCCATCTACGGCGCCACCGCGGAGCAGCGCGACCTGATCCGCGAACTGGGGCTCGACTTCGAATCCGTGCCCGGCATCTCCGCCTTCTCGGCCGCGGCCGCGCGCATGGAGGTGGAGATCACGGTGCCGGAGGTGTCGCAGTCGCTGATCCTCACCAGGCTGGAGGGCGGCCGCACGCCGATGCCCCCGAAGGAGACCGTGCGCTCGTTCGCCGCGCACGGCGCCACCATGGCGCTGTACCTGTCCGCGGCGCGCAACAAGGTGCTGCAGGACGAGCTCCTTGCGGGCGGCTACCCGCCGGAGACCCCGTGCATCGTCGGGTACCGCGTGACCTGGCCCGACGAGCTGATGCTGCGCTGCCCCCTTGAAGAGCTCTCGGCGACGATGCGCGAGCACAAGCTGTGGAAGCACACCGTCGTCCTGGTGGGTCCGGCGCTGGCCGAAGGACCGCTCAGTACCCGGTCGCATCTCTACCATCCCGGATTCCGGCACGAGTACCGCGCGGCCGAACCCCAGGCGCAGGCAGACCTGCGCGCCCACGGCACGCGGGGCGTCACGGAGGAACTGTCATGATCCACGTCCACGGGTACCTGGGGCAGCTCGCCCCGGAGACGGTCGAGCTGGCCGAGCGGGCGGCGCTGGTGGTCGGCGGCCGGCGGCACCTGGAGGCCTTGGGGGTGGAGGAGCCGCGCCGGGTGGTGCTCGGTGCGCTGACCCCGGCGTTGGAGCGGCTGCGCTCCCTGCCGGACGGCGCCGACGCGCTGGTGATCGCCAGCGGCGACCCCGGCTTCCACGGCATCGTGCGCCGGCTCCGTGCCGACGGCTTCGAGCTCTCGGTGCGGCCGGCGGTGAGTTCCGTGGCGGCCGCCTTCGCCGCCGTCGCGCTGCCCTGGGATGACGCCGTCGTGGTCTCCGCCCACGGGCGCCCCATCGACGACGCCGTGGCCGCGGCGCGCAGGCACCCGAAGGTCGCGGTGCTCACCGGGCCGGGTACCGGCCTGCGCGAGATCGCGGCGGCGCTCGCCCCTGCCGAGGGGTTGCGCTTCGTCGTCGCCGAACGGCTGGGGGAGGCCGACGAACGGGTGCGCTGGTTCTCGCCCGAGGAGGCGCTGACGGCAGAAGTGACGGAGCCCAACGTCGTGATCATCCTCGACGGCCCGGGCCTCCGCCCTTCGACCGGCTCAGGGAACGTGATCGGTCAGGTCACCAACTCGGCGGCGGCCCGGCGGCACGCCGACGCCATCGACGGCGTCGTCGGAGCCACGCTCCGCTTCGACGGCCCGGCCCGCGAAGGGCTGGCGGCCGCCTGGCAGCGGTGCGATCTCATCGTCAGCCACCTCGCCCTGGGAGCGACCTCGCGCATCATCGCGCCGTTGCTGCGGGACAAGAAGACCGACCCCGCCGTGGTCGTCGTCGACGAGGCCGGCCGGTTCGCCGTCCCGCTGGTGGGCGGGCATGCGGGCGGCGCCAACGACCTGGCCCGGCGGATCGCCGAGGCCACAGGCGCCACGCCGGTGCTGACCACCGCCACCGACGCGCTGAACATCCCCGCCCTGGACACCCTGGGCTGGGCCTACTCCGGCGACGTCGCGGCCGTCACCCGGGCCATCATCGACGGCGGGCCGGTGCTCGTGGAGAAGTGGCAGCCGTGGCCGCTGCCGCCGCTGCCGGCCAACGTGTCAGAGAACGGCGAACGCCCCGTCGCCCGCATCCTCGTCACGGACCACACGCTGGTTGAGACTGAAACAGTCCCCACCGTCGTGTTGCATCCCCCCAGCCTCGTGGTGGGCATGGGCTGCAACAAGGGCACCTCCGCCGAGCACCTCCGCGGACTCCTCGAGGCGACCCTCGCTGAGCACAGCCTGGCCCTCGAGTCGGTGACCGCGCTCACCACCATCGACGCCAAGGCCGGCGAGCTCGGGCTGATCCAGCTCGCCCATCAGTTGGGCGTCAAGCTCCTCGACTACCCGGCCGCGGAACTGGCCGTCTTCGACGTGCCGACGCCCAGCCAGTACGCGCTGGAGCACGTCGGCACGCCGTCGGTCTCGGAGGCCTCTGTGATGGCGCGCGGCGCCCGCCTCATCGTGCCCAAACAGAAGACCCAGGACGCCACGTGCGCCGTCGGCCGTATCCCCGCGCGGGGGCGGCTCAGCGTCGTGGGGCTCGGCCCCGGGGTCCGCGACCTCCTCACGCCCCGCGCGAAGCAGCGTCTCCAGCAGGCCACCTACGTCGTCGGGTACGCCCCGTACGTCAAGCAGATCCGCGACCTCATCCGCCCCGGCGCCCGCATCATGGCCACGAAGATGGGCACCGAGGAGGAGCGCACGGCCTCGGCGATCGACGCGGCCCGGGCCGGCGAGAACGTCGCACTGGTCTGCGGCGGCGACCCGGCGATCTACGCGATGGCCAGCCCCGTGCTGGAGCAGGGCACCGACGGCGTGGACGTCGACGTCGTGCCCGGCGTGACCGCCTCGCTCGCGGTTTCCGCCATCCTTGGCGCGCCGCTGGGCCACGACCATGCCACCATCTCGTTGTCCGACCTGCACACCCCCTGGGAGTCCATTGAGCGGCGCCTCCACGGCGCCTCCGTCGGCGACTTCGTCACGGTCCTCTACAACCCGCGCTCCCGCAAGCGGGTGGCGCATCTCCCGCGGGCCCTGGAGATCCTCGGCGAGCACCGCCCGCCCGACACCCCTGTGGCGGTGGTCCAGCAGGCGGAGCGCCCTCGACAGAAGGTCATCCTGAGTACGCTGGCGGAGTTCCGGCCCGAGTGGGTGGACATGAATTCCCTTGTCGTGGTGGGCTCGTCGTCGACGAAGTACGTCACGTCCGGCGGGGGGCGCCAGCTGATGGTCACCCCGCGGGATTACACCTGGATGGATCCGGCGGTTCCAGAGGGGCAGGGAATACACCGGACAGGGTCGGTGGTTCTGGAGGAGCAGGGCGCCGTGAACGAGCTGCAGGCTCACCAAGGACCGGCGCCCGAACTACACCCCGAGGACAACGCATGAGGACCCCCCTGTTGATCGCGGCCCACGGCACGCGGCTCGAAGCGGGAGTGGAGGCGTGCCTGGAACTCGCCCAGTTGGTGCGCGAGAGGGTGCCAGGCGTGCCGGTCAGCGTGGGGTTCGTCGAACTCACTGAGCCGTCGATCACCGCAGCCCTCACCCAGGCACTGGAGCAGCATGGGCCGCGCGCCGTCGTCGTCCCGCTGATGCTGGGCACCGGCGGGCATGTGCGCTCGGACATTCCGGAGTTCATCGCCGAGGCACGGTCGGCGGTGCCCTCAGCTCATGTGGATTACGCGGCGCATCTGGGCCCACATCCGCGTCTGATGGAGGCCGTTGAGGGCCGGCTCCACGCGGCCCGCGGCGATTGGGCCCCTGCCGAGACCAGCGTCGTGTTCGTGGGCCGTGGCGCCCTGGTGCCGGACGCGAATGCCGATCACGTGCGCCTGGCTCGCATGCTGCTGGAGCGGGGGGAGTGGGCCGACGTCGAACCGGCGTTCATCCAGGTCACCCGCCCGTCGCTGCCCACCGCCCTGGATCGTTCGTACGCTGCGGGGGCGCGCCGCATCGTTGTGATGGGGCACTGGCTGTTCCCCGGCATGCTCAGCACCTGGACGCAGCGGCAGACCGACGAATGGGCCGCCGCCCACCCAGATGCCGAGGTTCGGGTAGCCGACGTGATCGGGGCGTGCGCGGAACTGGCCGACGTGGTGGTGGAGCGCTACCTGGAGATGCTGCCGGAGGCGCCGCCGCATGGGTCGCCCACCTATCTGGCGGGGCTGTTGCTGCGCAACCGAGACGTGCTGGTTCTGGGCGGCGGCAAGGTCGCGGAGCGCCGCGTGCCACGGCTGCTGGAGGCCGGGGCGCGGCTGAGGGTGGTGGCGCCCCATCTGACGCCCGCGCTGCGGGCGCTCGCTGAGGAGGGCCGGTTCGAATGGATCCGGCGGGCGTTCCTGGACTCCGACCTGGGCGACGCCTGGTACATCCTCGCGGCCACCGATGACCCGACGGCGAACCGCGCCGCCTCCCAGATGGCCGAGGCGCACCACCGGTTCTGCGTGCGGGCCGACGACGCACGGGCCGGCACCGCGTGGACGCCGGCAACGGCGGACGCCCACGGGCTGACGGTCGCGGTCATCGGCAACCGGGACCCGCGCCTGTCCCGCGCGGTACGCGACGCGGTGGTGGCCATCGTCGCGGACCCCGACTCCTGAGCGTCGTGTCCTGAGCCAGCCCTAGCTCAGCGGGCGGGTTGCCAGATTGCGGCGGTGCGGGCGATGAGTTCGTCGAGCTTGCTGAAGTCAGGGGGCTCGGATTCGTCTGGGCAGGGTGGTGCCTTGGTGGAGGGGACGAGGTCGCGCAGCAGGTGTCGTGGGTGTTGCCTGGGTCTGCGGGCGGGGTCGATGTGTCTCGGTGGGGTGAACCATGCCCTTCCGGTGTCCGGGTCGAGGTGGACCTGCCACTGCGATTCGGGTGACTGTTGTGGGTCTGGCTCGACCAGCCGGTGATGGTGCGGGCAGAGGAGAACGCCGTTGGCGAGTGAGGATTGACCGCCTGCCCACCAGGGGACGATGTGGTGCGCGTCACACGAGGCCGGTGTGGCGGTGCAGTGGGGGAACGCGCAGCCCCCGTCCCGCAGCATCAGGGCAGCGCGGATGGCGGGGGTGAACAACCGATGCTCGCGGCCGACGTCGAGGGGCTGGGAGTCGCTGCCGAGCACCATGGGGATCACGCCCGCGTCGCACGCCATTCTGCGGGCCGCTCCTGGGGTGAGGCCGTCGACGTCCAGGCCCGGCAACCCGACCGCTCCCAGCCCGGTGGTGAGGGTGTCGAGTTTCATGGTGATGTGGACCCGGGGCCGGTCCCCACCATGAGCAGGCAGGTCACCGCCAGCGGCCGCGGCCTGGACCAGCAGCACCAGGGCGTCGGCGCGGCGTACCTCCGGCCCGGGCGTCTCGCCCGCGTCCGCGTAGGAGGAGGCCGACGGCAGCAACGCCTCCAGCTGCGCGGCCAACAACGCGGCATCTGCCACCGGTAGCAGGCCGGTGATCCGGATCGAGCCGTGATGGTCCGGCGAAAGGCGCCAGGAACCTTCCCCTGCGCGCGGCCCGCTCTTCGGCCGCCAGGCGTTTCGCCTCGTCGGCGTCCGCCAGGTCAGGATCGATCACCTCGGCCAGCCGCGACGCCAACTCCCGCAACTCCGAAGGCCCCAGGGTGTCCACGTGTTCAAGGACCGACTTCTGGCACTCCACCAGATCTGCGCGGGTCAACCGGCCGGGCAGCTTCCGCAGCCCCGAGACGATCGCCTCGGCCTGCGCCAGCGAGATCTCCCCGTCGTTCAACGCCGCAGCGATCAGCGGGAAGCGTTCCCCGAGATCCAGCGCCAGTTTCAACGACGCGGTGGCCTGGGCTGTGGTGGTGCGCACGGACTGACGGACCTCGTCGACGACACTGTCTGCGGCGGAGAGGCGGGCCTCATGGAGGAGGTGGAGACGCAGGCCGGGCGGGTGGGCATCGCGGTCGGCGTCGGGATCCTTCGACCAGTTGCAGGCGGCAGGCTCAGGCGTCGAGCCCCACCCGCCGCAACAGGTAGGTGTCGAACATCCATCCCTTACGGGCCGCGGCGTCGGCCCGCACCCGGGTGATCTCCTCCCGGACGTCGGACAGTCGGCCGCTGAGGAGGATCTCATCCGGCGTGCCCAGGTACGCGCCCCAGTAGATCTCGATGCCGGCGGGATCGATCGTCGCGAAGGTCTGCTTACCGTCGAGCATCACGACGACGTCGTCCACGCCGTCGGGCAGCCCGTCGGCCAGGAGCCGCGCTGGGCTGATCTGCACGGCCCTGCCCTGCCGGTTGAGCGGGATGCGGTGCCGCGCCGCCAGCGCCAGCACGCAACTGATCCCTGGGAGCACGCGGACCGAGAACGGTTCGACGGCGGCCTCCGCGATGCGCTCGACGATGGCCAGCGTCGACTCGTACAGGCTGGGGTCGCCCCACACCAGGAAGCCGCCGGTCTCGCCGGCGCCGAGCGCCCCGTCGATGGCGGCGCCCCACTGCTCGAAGCGCTGCTGCCGCCACCGGGTCACAGCGGCGGGATAGTCGGGCGTGCTGCGCCAGGGCCGGGGCGGGTCTGTCAACTCCACCACGCGCACACCGGGAAGATCAGATCCCCGGTGCCGGGCCACCAGATCACGCCGGAACGCGACGGGCTCCTCGTACTCGTCCTCCTTGACCACCACGAACAGGACGTCGAGTTCGCGGATCGCCGCGACCGCTTCGAGCGTGAGCCAGTTCGCGTCGCCCGCGCCGATGCCGATCAGCGCCACCTCGCGGCCCATCAGCCCTCCTGCCGGGACGTGTTGGTCAGCTCGTCCACGCTGGCGATCGCGTTGACCGCGGCCACCGTCAACGCCGAGCCGCCGCGTCGGCCGCGCACCACCAGGTACTCCAGGCCGAGGCTGTTGGCGGCCAACGCCGCCTTCGATTCCGCGGCGCCGACGAAGCCCACCGGGATGCCCACCACGGCGGCGGGCCGGACCCCCGTTTCTGCCACCACTTCGAGCAGCCGGAAGAGCGCGGTGGGGGCGTTTCCGATGGCGACGACTGCGCCGTCGAGGCGGGGCAGCCACAGGTCGATGGCGGCCATCGTCTTGGTCATGCCATTGTCAGCAGCCAGTTGGGCCAGCGCCGGGTCCTTGATGTGGCAGATCACCTCGTTGTCGCGCGGGAGACGCGAGCGGATGATGCCGGTTGCGACCATCGACGAGTCGCAGAAGATGGGCGCCCCGGCCCGCAGCGCGGCGTTGGCCGCTGCGACGACCCCCGGCGTGAAGTCCACGTCGTCGGCGAGGTCGGTGGCCGCGCTGGCGTGCACCATGCGCACCACGACGCGGCTGATGTCCTCGGGGAAGCGCTCCAGGTTGGTTTCCTCCCGGATGATGCGGAAGCTTTCGCGGTAGATCTCGGAGCCGTCGGTGAGGTAGTCGTAGGTCACGCCGACACCGTAGTGCACCCCCCGGCGGTCCTCGGGGCGGGTGTCTGGTTGGATGGGGACACAACACAAAACCCCCGTGAGGAGACCAGGAAGCCGGAAAAGCCGGCACGGTCGCGCCACTGTGAACCGCCCAGCCGGGCGGAGAGTCAGGAACTGGATCCCCACCACCCGATCGCCGGGACGCGACATCCCGGCCGAAAGGAATCCCCATGCACATCGCAGAGGGGATGCTGCCACCGCTGCATTGCGCAGCCTGGTTCGCAGCGTCCGCACCGTTCGTGATCCACGGCGCCGTCGCCGTGGTGCGGAGTTCACGCGAGCGTCCAGAGAACAAACTGCTCATCGCCGCCGTCGGTGCCTTCACGTTGGTGCTGAGCGCGCTCAAGCTGCCATCGGTGACCGGTTCGTCGTCGCATCCCACCGGTACCGGGTTGGGGGCCGCGGTGTTCGGCCCGCCCGTGATGGCGCTCATCGGCACGCTGGTGCTGCTCTTCCAGGCGCTGCTGTTGGCGCACGGGGGCCTCACGACACTCGGCGCCAACGTCTTCTCCTTCGCGGTGGCCGGCCCGTGGGCCGCCTACGGCGCCTTCCGCCTCGTCCGGGCCCTGCGCCCGCCGGCATGGCTGCCGGTGTGCTGCGCCATGTTCGTGGCCAACCTCACCACGTACCTGGTCACCTCCGCGCAGTTGGCGCTGGCGTTCCCCGACGCTGCGGGCGGCTTCGCTGCAGCCTTCGCCAAGTTCGCCACGGTGTTCGCGCTCACGCAGATCCCCCTCGCCGCGGCAGAGGGAGTGCTGGGCGTCCTGGTTTTCGGGTTTCTGGCGCGCGCCGCGCGCCCCGAACTGGTGCGCCTGGGCCTGCTCAGCGAGGGCGCCCATGTCTAGGGGTAGGTTCCGCACCTGGGAGCTGGTCACCGTCATCGCCATCATCGCCGCGCTGGTGGTGGGCTACCTCCTCGCGGTGGTCCTCGCTCCCGACGGCGCCACTTTCGAGGGAACGGATGCGACGGTGGGGGCGATGCTCCCCGCCGAGCCCTGGGCAGAGCCCCTCTTCTCGCCCGCCAGCTACGGGCCGGAGGTGGAGGCCGGCCTCTTCGCCATCCAGGCGGCTGTCGGGGGAGTCGTTCTCGGCTTCCTGCTGGGCCGCCTGACCCGTCGCGTCCCTCCCGACGCTACGGAGGAGTAGGGCCATGGCGCACTTGGCGACGGTCGACGACGCGGCCTGGGGGTCGCCGTGGCGCGCGCGTCCCGTCGGCATCAGGGTGGCGTTGTCGCTCGCCCTGGTCCTCACGGCACTGGTGACCCCGGCGTGGCCAGGGTCCGCGCTGGTGGCTGCGGTCGCCGTCGCGCTGATGCTGGGTTCCGCACGGATCCGGGCCTCCCTCGTGGCGCTCGTCACGGTGCCGCCGGTGGTCTTCATCGCCGTGGGGGTCCTTCCGCTCGCCGTGCAGGTGGGCGGCGCTGCCGTGCTCTCGTGGGCGCCCGACGGCGGGGCCAGGGCGCTGGATGTGCTGGCACACGGCGTCGCGGGCACGCTCGCCCTGCTGCTGCTGGTCACCACCACGACCATGGTGGACCTGCTCGCCTGGTGTCGCGGGTTGCGCATCCCGGCACCGCTGCTGGAGATCGCCGAGCTGATGTACCGGCTGGTGTTCGTGCTGCTGAGCACCGCCGTCGCTCTTCAGCAGGCGCAGCAGGCCAGACTGTCCGCCGACGCCCCGTTCACCCGCCGGCTGCGCTACGCCGCCGACGCCACCGGCACCGTCCTGCTGCGCACCTGGGACCGCGCCACGCGCCTGCAGCACGGCCTGGCGCTGCGCGGCTACGAGGAGGACCTGCCGACCCTGCGGCCCGCCCCGGGTGCTGCCGGGCTGAGCGTGCTGCGCGACGCCGCGCTCGTCGTCGGCATCTGGCTCGCCGTCTGGGCGGTGGCGTGATGCTGGTTGCCGAGGAGATCACGGTCGCCTACCCGGACCGGCCCGTGCTGTCCGGCGCGTCCATCCAGGTGGGGCGCGGGAAGGTGGCGCTGCTCGGCGCCAACGGGTCCGGGAAGACCACGCTCTTGCACGCGTTGGCCGGGGCCCTGGAACTGCGCTCCGGCAGGGTGCTCCTCGACGATCAGCCGCTGCAGCGGTCGCGCGCCGGGTTGCGCGCCCACCGTCGCCGCGTGCAGCTCGTGCTGCAGGACCCCGACGACCAGTTGTTCTCCGCCGACGTGCGCCAGGACGTGTCGTTCGGGCCGCTGAACCTGGGGCTGTCCGAGACCGACGCCGCAGTGCGGGTGGACGAGACGCTGCGGCAACTGGGCATCGCGCACCTCGCGGCGCGGCCGACGCATCGCCTCAGCTACGGCGAGCGGAAGCGGGTGGCGCTCGCGGGCGCCGTCGCGATGCGTCCCGACTACCTGTTGCTGGACGAACCCACCGCGGGCCTCGACCCCGAGGGTGTCCACGAACTGCTGGCCGCCCTGGACGGCCTGGACGCCGGGATCCTGCTGGCCACGCACCATGTGGCGTTCGCGCTGGCCTGGGCCGACGAGGTCGCCGTGGTGGTGGACGGTAACGTGCGGCAGGGGCCGGTGTCGCTGCTGAACGACGCGGCGCTGCTGACCGCCGCCCGGCTCCACCGTCCGTGGCCGCTCGAGCTCGCGGGTCGCCTCGGGTTGGCGGGCACCCCGAGACACCTCGACGACGTCACCGCACTGCTGGAGGCACGATGATCAACGACCCGCACTGCACCGTCCTCGGCCGCACCCCCGGCCTGCCGGAGGAGGTCTTCGAGCACGATGGGTTGATCACGAAGCGGACGCTGCGCGCAGGCGCGCTCGCGCACCTGCGGCCGATGCCGGGTGAGTTGCTGTGGGATCTGGGGGCCGGCGCTGGTTCGGTGGGCATCGAGTGGTGCCGCGCGGCGGAAGGTTGTCGCTGCGTCGGTGTGGAGCGGGTCGATCAGCGGGCTGACCGGGCGGAGGCCAACGCCAGGCGGTTGGCGCCGGCCGGAAGCTACACACTGGTCCGGGGCGCCGTCGAGGACGCGCTCGCCGAGCTGCCGGACCCCGACGCCGTGTTCATCGGCGGCGGCGCGACACCCGCCCTGGTGGAGCTGGCCATCGGCCGGCTGCCGGAGGGCGGCCGGATCGTCGTGCACGGCGTGACGGTCGAGGCCGAAGAGGTGTGTGTCGCGGCCCATCGACGGTGGGGTGGCGCGCTGGCGAGGGTCGGCGTCGAGCACGCCGAGCCGATCGGTCGCCTGCTGGGCTGGACCCCGGCGCGCACCGTCGTGACGTGGGCGCTGCAGCGATGAGCACGAAGGAACTGCGCAACCGGCCCGTCCTGGCCGTCCACACGGGCGACGGGAAGGGCAAGACCACCGCCGCCGTCGGCATGGCACTGCGCGCCTGGGCCCAGGGCTGGAGCGTGGGCGTCTACCAGTTCGTGAAGTCGGCCAAGTGGCGTACCGGGGAGCAGGCGGCGTTCGCGGCGCTGGCCGGCGACGTCACATGGGAGAAGATGGGCACCGGCTGGAGCTGGTCGCGGGCCCACACCGCCTCTGACCCGGAGACCGGGGCGCGCGAAGGATGGGCACGGATCCGCGAGGGCCTCGCCGAGGAGCGGCACCGCTTCTGGTTGCTGGACGAGTTCACCTACCCCATCGCCTGGGGCTGGGTGGATCTCGACGAGGTGCTCACCGTGCTCCACGAGCGCCCAGGCACGCAGCACGTGGTCATCACCGGTCGACGGTGCCCACAGCCGCTCATCGAGGCTGCGGATCTCGTCACCGAGATGGTGCCCGTGAAGCATCCCTTCACGCAGGGCCAGCGCGGGCAGGCGGGCATCGAATGGTGAGCCGGATCGTGGTGGCCGCACCGTCGTCGGGCAGCGGGAAGACCACCGTCGCGACGGGCCTGATGGCGGCCCTCCGGGCGCGCGGGCTGACGGTGTCGCCGTTCAAGGTGGGCCCGGACTACATCGACCCCGGCTACCACGGCCTCGCCACCGGGCGGCCCGGGCGCAACCTGGATCCGGTGCTGTGCGGCGAGGAGTTGATCGCGCCGCTGTTCAGGCACGGGGCCGAGGGGGCCGATGTCGCCGTGGTGGAGGGCGTGATGGGCCTCTTCGACGGTCGCCTGGGCACGAGGGGTGAGGGGTCGACGGCCCATGTCGCGAGGCTGCTCGACGCCCCCGTCGTGCTGGTGGTCGACGCCCGGCACACCTCGCGCACCGTCGGCGCGGTGGCGTTGGGGATGGCGCGCTTCGACCCCGCAATCCGCGTGGCGGGGGTGATCCTCAACCAGGTGGGCAGTGACCGCCACGCGACGGAGGCCCGGGCCGCCGTCGAGGAGGTGGGCCTGCCGGTGCTCGGCGTGCTGCCGCGCAACCTCGAGATCGAGGCGCCGTCGCGGCACCTCGGCCTGGTGCCGGCGGCGGAGCGCGACGACGCGAAGATCGCCGCCATGGGCGAGGCCGTGGCCGCGCACGTCGACCTCGACGCGGTGCTGGCGGTGGCCAGGACCGCAGCACCCCTGGGCGTGGTGCCGTGGCGCCCGGATCCGGGCTGCGTAGTGGAGGGCACGCCCACCATCGCCGTCGCGGGGGGCCGGGCCTTCACCTTCCGCTATCCCGAGACCGACGAGCTGCTCGCCGCCACGGGTTGCCGCGTCGTCGAGTTCGACCCCCTCCTCGACGACTCCCTCCCTGCTGGGACCCGCGGGCTCTGGCTCGGTGGTGGTTTCCCCGAGATGTATGCCGCCGAGTTGGCGGCCAATGCCACCCTGATGGGGGAGATCCGCGACTCCGTCCGCTCAGGCCTCCCCACCGTCGCCGAGTGCGCCGGCCTGCTGTACCTGTGCCGCAGCCTCGACGGCGTCCCCATGGCAGGCGCGATCGACGCCGACGCCGCGATGGCGCCCCGGCTCACCCTCGGGTACCGCACCGCCACCACGGAGCGGGCCTCGCTGCTGGGCCGCCCGGGGGAGGAGGTCACCGGCCACGAGTTCCACCGCACGCGGCTCCTCAACCGTCCAGCCGCCGGTCCCGCCTGGCTGCTCCCGGACCCCGACGGCGTTGCCACCGCCACGCTGCACGCGTCCTACCTCCACGTCCACTGGGCCGGCCACCCGCAACTCGCGGCCCGCTTCGCCGAGGCAGTGGGCGCATGACGGACCTGTGGCACCACGGCGACAAGGATCTCGCGCCGGGGCTCATCGACTTCGCCGTCAACGTCCGTCAGCCCCGCACCCCGGCGTGGCTGGTGGAGGCCATCATGCGCGACGCCGACTGGGCCGCCTACCCGGACCCGGAACCCGCCAGGCTCGCCATCGCGGAGCACCACGGCGTCGACCCCGCGATGGTGCTCCCGACGGCAGGCTCCGCCGAGGCCTTCACCCTCATCGCCCGCGCCGTCACCGGCTCCTCCCTGATCGTGCATCCGCAGTTCACCGAACCCGAGGCCGCTCTGCTGGCCGCCGGCCGCACACCCCAGCGCCACGTACTGACCCCCGAGACCGACTTTCAACTCGACCCCGGCGTCGTGCCGCCGGCCGACCTGATCGTGGTGGGCAACCCCACCAACCCGACGGCGGTGCTGCACTCCGCGGCTGACCTGGCCGCGCTGCGCGCCGGGGTGCTGGTGGTGGACGAGGCCTTCCTCGACGCCGTGCCCGGCCAACCCGAGACGCTCATCGCGCCCAGCATGCCCGGGCGGCTGGTGCTGCGCTCCTTGACGAAGACCTGGGCGCTGGCCGGTCTCCGCGCGGGCTACGTCGTCGGAGACCCCGCCCTCATCCGCGCCCTTGCGGAGCAGCAGCCGCCGTGGTCCGTCTCCACCCCGGCCATCCGGGCCACCCTCGCGTGCCTCACCCCGCGCGCCCGGGCGGAGGCGGCCGGGCTCGCGCGGGACGCCGCTGCCCATCGTCGCGACTTCGCCCGCCGCCTCACGGACCTCGGCCTGCGTCCAGTCCCGGGTGCCGCCCCGTTCGTGCTGGTCGACACCGTGAGCAATTGGATGGGGTCACGGTGCGACACGCCGAGGAAAACACCCCAAACCTCCGACGACCCCATCCAATTGCTCATGGAAGGGCCATGTCGAGCGCTGGCTCAGCGAGGCTTCGCCGTGCGGCGCGGGGAGACCTTCCCCGGGCTCGGCCCCTCCTGGCTGCGGCTCGCGGTGCGCACGCCGGACGTCCACGAACACCTGGTCGAGGCGCTGCGTCAGCTGGGGGTGGGCCGGTGACTCACCCACGCCAGGGCGTCCTCGACGCTCGCCACCTCGTCGGCCGCCGGCAGCTTGGGGCGCCGCAGCATGATCACCTCGGCCCCGTGCTCCTCGGCGACGGTCAGTTTGGCGTCAGTGGCCGCGCCTCCCGAGTCCTTGGTCACCACCACGCCGAACCCGTACCGGCGGAACAACTCCCGCTCGCCGCCGACCGTGAACGGCCCGCGGACAGTCAGCACCTCCCAGCCCGCCGGAAGGGTCTGGGAGGGAGCCTCCGCCACCCGCGCGACCACGCGATGCCCCGCCAGCGCCGGCACATAGTCGACGGTGTGCTGCCGCCCCACGGTGAGCAGCACCGTCCGCTCGCCCTCGGCAGCCGCAGCCGCGGCCTCGGGGTGCGAATCCAGCCAGCGCCACGTCGCTGCGAGGGGGTGCCCGCCCCAGCCGGGCCGCACCACGCGCAGCAGCGGCACCCCTGCCCGGGCGCAGGCGGCCACGGCGTTGGCCGACACGGTCGCGGCGAACGGATGCGTCGCATCCAGCACCGCCTCGACGCGGTGCTCCCGCAGGTACGACACCAAGCCCTCGGCGCCGCCGAACCCGCCGCGCCGGGTGTCGCCCACTGTCAAGGGGTCCTCCGTTCGCCCGGCCAACGAGAGCACGGCTCCGCTCCCTAGCGCGGCCGCCAACCGGCGCCCCTCCGCGGTGCCGCCCAGAATCAAGATCACCCCACCATCCAACCCGAAGGAAACCCATGTCGCTGCTCGACACCACACTCGCCGCCATCCAGCCCGTCTCCGCGGAGGCGTTGGCCGCCGCTGAGGAACGCCAGAACCAGCTGACCAAGCCGCCCGGCAGCCTCGGCCACCTGGAGACGGTGGGCAACCGGCTGGCGGCCATCGCCGGTGTCTGCCCGCCCCCGATCCCGGAGCCCGCGGTGATCGGCCTCTTCGCCGGCGACCACGGTGTCTGCGCGCAGGGTGTCAGCCCCTGGCCTCAGGAGGTCACGGTGCAGATGATGCTCAACATAGGAGCCGGTGGCGCGGCCATCAACGCCCTCGCCCGCCAGGCCGGGGCCACCGTCTGGGTCACCAACGTCGGCGTCGCCAACGACGCGCCCGAGCACCCCGCCATCCGGAACCGCCGCGTGCGCCCCGGCACCGCCGACTTCACGGAGGGACCCGCCATGACGCTCGACGAGGCCCGCGCCGCGGTCGAGGTGGGCATCGAGACAGCCCTCGAGGCCATCGACGGCGGGGCGAAGTGCCTGCTCACCGGCGAGATGGGCATCGGCAACACCACGCCGTCGAGCGCCCTGATCTCCGTGTTCACCGGCACCGGCGCCGCCACTGTCACCGGCCGCGGCGCAGGCGCCGACGACGAGATGCTGAACCGCAAGGTGGACGTCATCGAGCGCGGCATCGCGCTCCACCGCCCCGACTCCACTGACGCGCTGGGCACGGTCGCCGCCATCGGCGGGCTCGAGCAGGCCGCCATCGCGGGGTTCATCCTGGGCGCCGCCTCGCGTCGGGTGCCGGTCATCCTCGACGGTGTCATCGCGTGCTCCGCGGCCTGCGTCGCGGTCGCCTTCAACGACGACGTGCGCGGCTACCTCGTCTCCGGCCATGCCGGTGCCGAGCCGGGCATCCAGGCCGCCGTCACGCACCTCGGCCTGCGCCCGCTCGTCGACCTCGGCCTCCGCCTCGGCGAAGGGTCCGGCGCCGCCGTCGCGCTGCCCATGGTCCAGGCGGCCGCCCGTATCCTGAGCGAGATGGCGACCTTCGCCAGCGCAGGCGTCTCGGAGGGCTGATGCAGTTCACAGGTGGTGGCACCGCGTTGGTGCTGGGTGGGGCCCGCTCGGGCAAGTCGACCTGGGCCGAGGCCCAGTTCGCGGGAGTCGCCGATGTGGAGTACGTGGCCACCTCCGAGCTGCGCGACGGCGACACCGAGTGGGCGCACCGCGTGGCCCTCCACCGTGAGCGCAGGCCCGGCACCTGGCGCACCACGGAGACCCTCGACATCGCCTCGGTCATCGGGGCCGACGACGAGGCGCCGGTCCTGGTGGACTGCGTCGCCGTCTGGTTCGACCGCGTCCTCTTCGAGGCCGGGGCCTGGGACGACGCGCCCGGCTGGCGCGACACCGTCGCGGCCCGGACGGTGTCGCTGGTCGAGGCGGTGCGCACCACCCGCCGTACCGTGATCCTCGTCAGCAACGAGGTGGGCCTGGGCGTGGTCCCCGCAACCGCCTCCGGGCGCCTCTACCGCGACGAGCTGGGCCGCCTGAACGCCAGCCTCGCGACGGCCGTCGACGAGGTCTGGTTCTGCGTGGCCGGCATCGCGAAGCGGTGGGCATGAGTCCGCTCGGCGCGGCCACGGGGCTGTTCACCATCATCCCCGTGCGCGCGTTCGAGGTGGACCGCCGGCTCGCTGCCCGCGCCATGGCCGCCTTCCCCTGGCTGGGGCTGCTGATCGGCGCCGCCGGGGGCGTGGTCGTGTTCGGCGCCTGGCACCTCGCCGGCCCGTTCCTGGGGGCCATGCTCGGCCTTGCGCTCCTCGCCGGGGTCACCGGCGCGATGCACCTCGACGGGGTGGCCGACACCGCCGACGGCCTCGGCTCCCGCCGCCCACCGGCGGAGGCGCTGGTGATCATGCGCCGCTCCGACATCGGCCCCATGGGGGTGGCCACCCTCGTCCTCGTGCTGCTCATCGACGCCGCCGCCCTCGCCTCCATGCCCACCCCCTTGCTGGGCGGGGTGGCGCTGGCGTCCGCAGCCGCCGCGGGTCGGCTGGGCATCACCGTGGCGAGCGTCTCCCCACTGTCGGCGCGGCAGCAGGGCTTCGGGGCGCTCTTCGTCGGCGTCACCAGGTTCAGCACCGCGGCGATCACCCTGGTCGCCGTCGCCGGCGTCGTCCTCGGTGGCGCCTGGTGGGCCGGCGGCTACCAGACGCTGCTCGCCGCAGCGATCGGCCTGGCGGCCGCCGCGCTCGTCGGGGCGCTGTGGAGCCGGCACCTCCTGACCCGGCTCGGGGGCTGGACCGGCGACACCTTCGGCTCGCTGATCGAGGTCATCCAGACGGTGTTCCTCGTGGCGTTCGCGCTGGCCGCCTGAGGTCGATCGCGTCCACCTCCGTCAGCGGCCCTGCCACGTCCGCCGCGTCGTAGCGCAGCAGGCTGAGCCGGGTCACGGGCAGCGTGATCGACGGCGACTCCCACCCGGCGGCCCGCCCCGCCAACCCGCTCAGCGGCGCCGACACGGAGTACAGCCCGATGGTCACGTGCGGCACGTACGGCCGCCGCCGGTCCTCCCGGAGCGCCCGGGCCACGGCCTGCAACTCGGGGGCCTCCGCGCGCAGGTACGGCACCATCTGGAACGTGTCCCAGCCGCCGATCCGCACCTCGAACGGCGCCAGGCCCAACGCCTCGACGGCGGCCCGGTCCGCGTCGATCCGCTCGTGGGTGTACGGCTCATCCTCCGGGGTGGCGCCGGGCTTCGGCACCGGCCCGCCGTAGCCGACGGTGATGTGCGGCTGGCGGTCATAGCGCGGCAGCAGCACGTCGGCCCAGTGGGCGCGGGCGGAGTCGACGGCGGCGCGCACGTCGTCGACATCGGCCAGCACGGCCCAGATCAGGGCGTGGTCCGCGCCGCCGCGCCACTGGGTGAAGTCGCGGTCGTGGCATGCGATGGAATGCAGGGTCACTTCGGCGGTTCGCCGCCCTGCGGCCAGTTGCCCTTGAGGACCTCGGCGCCCTGCACCAGGTCCTCAAGGCCCCGGGCGAGATCCAGGGCCGGGGCGCCCCGCAGGGCCCCGTCGAGGTCGCGGCCCAGGTGGGAGGTGGCCCGCTTCACCTGAGCGATGGCCCGGCGCGTGCGGGCGAACAGGTGCCCCGCATCCCGGATGGCCAGCATGTCGATGTGGGCGGCGGCGGCCTTCAGGGACTCCGCGCAGAGGAAGAAGGTGGCGCGGTGAAGCAGCGCGGCCTGCCCGAGGTACTCCGCCGACGCGCGTGTGACCGCCGCGTACTCCTGCAGTGCGCCGGCCTGGGTGTCCGCCGCCGTGCGGTACGCCTGGGCGGCCTCGCCCTGCCAGGTACCGGAATCCTGCAACTCCCGGGCGGTGCGCAGGGCCTCGTCGAGGTGGTCCGCCTGTGCCAGCACTTCGCCCTGCTGCGTCTCCAGCCGGGCGGGGACGGGGGAATGGGGGGTGAGCCGTTCGTCCACGGCGGTGCGCAGTTCTGCCACGGCCTCCTCAAGATCTGCCCGGGCGGCGCGTTCGCCGTCTGCCACGAGGTAGCCGATCACCGTCTGCATCTCCGGGTGGTGGCGGGCGATCTCCGCCACGGCGTCGCGGCTCTGCCGCAGGTCCGCGTCCAGCACCCGCTGGGCCGAGTGTCGCAGCCTCCAGGTGGCGTCGCGCACGGCATCAAAATCCGCCTTCGGGGCGGTGGCGTCGGCGTCCTGCTGCCGCAGCTGGCTGGCCTGCACTTGCGCCAGCCTCATCACGAGCGTCCGGGTGGTCATGCCTCCAGCCCTTCCGTGCGCCGCAGTTCCGCGATTCCCTCATCGTCGGCGCGGCCGTACTGGGCGGCCGTCACGTGCAGCCGCTCCGCCATCGCCTCGAACTCGTCCATGGCGCCGGTGCGCCAGGCGTCCAGCTGTTGGCTGAGGACGTGCTGGGCCCGCTCCGCGTCCTTGAACAGCCCCATCCCAGCCTCGGGGTGCCGCGACAGACCGGCCACCCGCTCCGCCAGCTCAGACCAGCGTTCCCCCAGCCAGTGCAACTCCGCAGGGTCCGCCTCGAACCCGTCGAGCGGCTCCGACGCCGGCGCCACCGCCACCGCCACCGCCACCGCCACCGCACGGCCGAGGTCTGCGGTCTCGCTGGCCACCATCGCCAGCCCCGCCACCTCGCCGGCCCGCTCGACGGGGGGCTCAGCCTCCGCGGCCGCCGCGGGTTCGACACCGGGGCCGCCGCCGCTTGCGAGGGGAGCAGGCCCCGCGCCACCGCCGATGCCGCCGGCGCCGCCGCCTCCGCTCTGGCGTGAGAGGGCCGTGGCATCGCCGGGGACGCCGGCTGCCGCCGGGGCCGACGCTGGGACCGACAGGGGCCCGGCGCCCGGGTCCGCGACCCGCCCGCCTGCTCCAAGGCCGCCTGCGGGGCCGCCTGCACCACCAGCGGCGCCGCCGGCGCCGCCCATCATCATGGGAGGCATCATCCCCGGGGAGGCGGCCCCGGCCATGCCGGCCTGGGCACCGCGGTGGGGGTTGATGCTGGTCTCAATGAGGTCTGCGGCGGCGAGGATGTCGTCGTCCTCGGCGCGGACGCCGCCCACCTGGGAGCGGGTCACGCGGAACGCGAGTTGGTCCCAGAGTTCCTCGTCGCTGCTCATGCTGGGTCCCTTCCGGTCAGCATCCGGCGCAGGCCGGCCATCAGAATCTCATGCTCGCGCGTGATGGAGGCCAGTTCGCCGGCGGTGTCGGCGGGGGGAGCGTAGCGGGCGTAGGCCTGCTGGGCGAGCCTCAACACGCCGTCGTTGATCTCGCGGACATCGGCCTCATCCAGCCAGTCCTCGTCGAATTCGACGGCCACCAGGTGACCCTGCTCGTCCAGCCGCACGCCCAGGGCGCCCTCTTGGACCACGCTCACGGGCTCCGACCCAGCGGGCGGCTGCTCGAGGTGCCGCCGGGCCGCGGCCTGCCAGCGTCGGTTGACGTTCTCCAAGGCCAACTGGAACGTGGTGAACGGATCTGGGCCGAAGCGCCAGAGACCGGAGAAGTGCACGCCGTCGAGATTCGGCTCCGGGAGCTCTTCGGGCTCCGCGACGCGGATCCGCGCGGCGGCCAACACTGCCGCGAAAGCACTGCCGAGCGTGCGGTGCTCGCCGAGCTTGCGGTGCCAGATGGGGGAGACCGAGACCCTGACCAGACGGCCGTCCTCGAACCACAGTCGCACGATCCGCTGCGGATCCGCGATGGAGTTGGCGGCGTCCTCCTCCGCTACCTCGTCTGAAGGGTCGGCGACGTGGACCGGCGCGAGCGGGTCGAAGTCGTCGTCCAGGAGGCCGTCCATGGGCCCAGCTTGCCAAACTTCGAGGTCACTCGGTGACCCGCTCGTAGGCGGGAACTCCAAGACCCCCGCCCGGGAAGCCCGGACGGGGGTCTGATGGCGGAGGATACGAGATTCGAACTCGTGAGGGCGTTAACCCAACCCGCTTTCCAAGCGAGCGCCATAGGCCTCTAGGCGAATCCTCCAGGGAGAAACTTACCGGAGTTGCGCGCCCTGCCTCAAATCCGGCCGAAAAGCAGCGACGGCGCGCCCTGGCGGGCGCGCCGTCGAAGTGCCTGGTGAAGGGTGGATCAGTTGTACACGATCACCTTGTCGCCCACGCGGGCGATGTCGAAGAAGCGCTCCATTTGAGCGTAGTCACGCACGTTGACGCACCCACCGGAGCCGCCGCTGTAGCCCACGCGGGCGAAGTTGGCGGAGTAGTGGATGGCGATGCCGCCGTCGAAGAAGAGCGCGAACGGCATGTCCACCTTGTAGATGCTGGAGAAGTGGTCACGCGACTTCCAGCCGATCTTGAAGGCGCCGTTGCGGGTGGGCGTGGCGGTCCTGCCGAAGCGCACGTCGACGATGGTCTGCACCTTGCCGTTGATCACCCAAGCCATCTTGTCCTGGCCCTTCGAGACGCAGAACGCACGGCCGGTCATGCAGCGCTGATCCAGCCGGAATCCGGACTGCACGAGCGGGTGCGTGACGACGGGCACCGGGGCGGTGGGGTACGGCACACCTGCCGGGCGGGGGTTGGTGGCCGGGATGCTCTTCACCCACGGGCTGTACTGGCTGTCGAACTTGACGATGCCGTTGAACACCCAGTCTGTCTTCTGCGTCACCTGGCCGGTGGCCACCGACGCGGTGGTGGCGACGGCGTAGCTGCGGCAGGCGCCGCGGCCGGTGGCTGCGGTGTCGCACTCGGAGCGCCACTTGCGGCCGTCCGTGGCGGTCCACTCGCCGGTGCTACCCAACGGGTTGTTGGCCCACACGGAGCGCGGGGACGGCAGGTAGGTCAGGTTGTTGAACACCCACGCGTTCTGCGTGAACCACTGGCCGTCCTTCTGGAAGACCGTGGAAGCGTAGATGCTGGTGCGGCACCGCACGGTCGTCGAGGAGTACATCTCGCACGAGGTGTACCAGTAGCGCCCGGCCACCAGGTGGTAGCCCGGGGTGACGTAGACGGCCTGCTCGGGTGTCAGCTTCGGCTGTACCGCGGGCGTGGGCGTCGGGGTGGGTGTGGGGGAGGCCGCCAGCGGTGGCAGTTCCCCCGGCGGGGTGGGGTTGATTTCTTCGGCAGTCGCGAACGGCGCGACCAGTGTCATCGCCAAGGCGGCGACTGCGACCCCCAACAGCTTCTTACGCATTTCGAGCTTCCTCCCAGGCAAACATCGTTGCCAATCGTAAACGGCGCCGCGGTCATTTCCTAACCCCGGGCGGCCAGGGCTTTCATCGACTGATACGCAGTGGCCGGCCGGAAGGTTGCAGAGCCGGCGGAGGATTCTCCGCCCGAGCGTCAGAGCACCATCGCCGCGACCCAGCCGGCGGCCAGGAGGGGGAGGTTGAAGTGCAGGAAGGTGGGGATGACGGTGTCGCGGATGTGGTCGTGCTGGCCGTCGGCGTTGAGACCGGCCGTGGGGCCCAGCGTCGAGTCCGACGCGGGGGAGCCGGCGTCGCCGAGGGCACCGGCGGTGCCGATGATCGAGACGGTCGCCAGTGGGGAGAAGCCCAACGCCAGGCAGAGCGGCACGTAGATCGCGGTGATGATCGGCAGCGTCGAGAACGAGCTGCCGATGCCCATGGTCACGAGCAGGCCGACGAACAGCATGGCGAACGCGGCCATGCCGCGGTTGTCGCCGAAGAGCTCCGAGGTGCCCTCGACGAGCGGACCGATCTCGCCCGTGGCCTGCATGACGGCCGCGAATCCCTGCGCCGAGATCATGATGAAGCCGATGAGTGCCATCATCTTCATGCCGCCGGTGAACACGTGCTCCGCGTCGGTGAACTTCACGGCGCCGGTGACCACGAAGATGCAGAGGCCCACCAGTGCGCCCACGAGAAGTGAGTCCGCGGCGGAGTCGATGAGGGTCAGCCAGGTCTGGATGGCGAAGCAGGCGACGATCGCCACCAGTGCGATGAAGACCTTCTTCCTGTCGATCGCCTTCGGCGCCTCCACGTCCACGACGGCGGTCGTGTCATAGCCCCTCGGGCGGCGGTAGGTGACGCCGACTGCGAGGAGCAGGCCGATGACCATGCCCAGCGCCGGGATCCACATGGCCTGCATCACCGGCACGTCGCTCACGTCGAGGCCGGACTTGAGGATGTTGCCGTAGAGGATGTCGTACAGGAAGATCTTGCCGAAGCCGATGGGCAGGAACATATAGGTGGTGACCAGGCCGAACGTCAGGACACACGCCATGGCGCGGCGGTCGAGCCGCAGCCGGTTCATGACCACCAGGAGCGGCGGGATCAGCAGCGGGATGAACGCGATGTGCACGGGGATCAGGTTCTGGCTCATGATCGCCATCGCCAGCACGCCGGTGAGCATGCCCCACTTGGCCCAGGCCGCCACCTTCTGTGAGGTGGACATGTCGGCGCTGTCGAGCTTGGCGATGAACCAGTTCGCGAGCAGCTGCGGCAGACCGGAGTGGGCCACGGCCATGGCGAAGGCGCCCAGCAGTGCGTAGCTCAGCGCGATCTTCGCGCCCCCGGCGAGGCCGTCCTGGAAGGCCACCATCGTCGCTTCGAGGCCCAACCCGGCGGTCAGGCCGCCGACGAGGGCGCCGAGGAACAGCGCCAAGACCACATGGACGCGCAGTACCGACAGGATCAGCATCACGAGGACGGACAGCACGACGGCGTTCATGGGCAGCCTTCGGGGGCTAGGTGACAGGGGCCGGGGAGCATCCTAAGTGCCGGGTGCCTCCGGCGCCGCACCGGGTCAGGCGTCGAGTTCCGCCAGTGCTGTCAGCAGTTGCTGCGACGGCGCGAGGTGGCCCACCTTCGTGCCGTGGCCCAGCACCGGCTCGGGATCGAGCGCTTCGAGGGCCGCCGACGTGTGGCCGAGCGCCTTCAGGACCGCCACCGCCACGGGCACGGTGCCGCGGTGGCGACCGTCGGTGATCTTGATGGCGATTCCCGTGCCGTCGGGCAGGCCGAGCGCCAGGGTGCCCTCGGCACCGGCCTTGCAGATGAGGCCGGGGACCTCGCGGTGGTAGACGACCTCGTCGCGTCGGGTGCCCGACGCGAACTCGGGGTGGGCGCGGAACGCGTCTGCCAGCCGCCGCTCGGGGCCGTCCGTCGCGCCGGCGATCTTTCCGAAGGCGCGCGCGAGCCCGGTGAGGCTGGTGGGGAAGGCGGGGGCGCCGCAACCGTCGACGACGGGGTCGCCCACGGGCTCACCGGTCTGGGCGGCCAACTCCTCGCGGATGGCCACCTGCAGGGGGTGGTCCGGGCTCAGGTACGTGTCGGTGGGCCAGCCGGCGCGCACGCAGGTGCGCAGCATCGCCGAGTGTTTCCCAGAGCAGTTGTGCGCGATCGCCTCCGCGCCCCGGCCCTGCGCCAGCCAGGCGTCGAGGGGGACGCGGGAGGGGAAGGCCAGCGTGGTCTGCAGGTGCGCGGGGGAGAGGCCGGCGCCCTCGAGGACGCGGTGGGCGCCGTCGACATGGATGGGCTCGCCGTCGTGGGAGGCTCCGGCGAGCGCGAGCTCGGTGCCCTCGACGTCGAGCCCGTAGCGCAGCATGGCCACCGCCTGGATGGGTTTGACGGCTGAACGGGCGAGGAACGGGGTGGAGGCGTCCCCCAGCGCGAGGCGCACGCCGTCTGGGCCGGTGACGGCGACCGCGCCGTGGTGGATCGCTTCGAGGTACGGGCCGCGCCACACCTCGGCGAGCGCGGGATCGAGACTGCTGACCATTCCGCCACCCTGCCACCGCCGCCGGAAAGACCCCAAATCCAGATTCGGGGTGCCGGACGGGACCGAATCCAGATCCCGGGGCGTCGGGCGGCCGCGCGGGGAAGGCCCCAAATCCAGATTCGGGGTGCCGGACCGGACCGAATCCAGATCCGGGGCGTCGGGCCGCCGCGCGGGGAAGGCCCCAAATCCAGATTCGGGGTGCCGGACCGCCCCACATCTGGATTCGGGGGGAAAAGCGCGGAAGTGAAGCGCCGATCCGGATGGGGTAGAGTGATCCAAGGTTCCTCGCGCGGCGGTAACTCGCCCAACTCCCCCAGGGTCGGAAGGCAGCAAGGGTAAGTGAGCTCTTCCGGGTGCGCGAGGGGCCCTTTTTCTTTGCCCGGTGAATGTCCGGAGGCTGCAATAGGGTGGGAATCGTGGACGACGAGTACATCGAAGAAGACGAGTACGCCCCCATCGCTGATGAGGGTCCCGGCTTCGAGCCCATGGACGGGCCCAGCCTGTTCGACGATGAGCCGGCGCCCGGTGCCATCCCTGAGCAGACGGGCCCCAGCCTCTTCGCGGAGGTGGAGCCGGACGAGGAGCCTGAGCTGCCGGCCGTGACGCACGTGCCGCCGTCGAAGCTCGACCACAGCCCGCGCATCGAGGCTCCCGCGGCACCGCTGGCGCTCTACCGCCGCTACCGTCCGGATTCGTTCGCTGACGTGATCGGCCAGGAGCACGTCACCGTCCCCCTGCAACGCGCCTTGAAGAACAACCGTGTCAACCACGCCTACCTGTTCTCCGGCCCGCGCGGCTGCGGCAAGACCACCTCTGCGCGCATCTTGGCGCGCTGCCTCAACTGTGTGGAAGGCCCTACGGACACCCCGTGCGGGATCTGCCGGTCCTGCGTGGACCTCGCCCGCGGCGGCCCCGGGTCCATCGACGTGATCGAGATCGACGCGGCCTCGCACGGTGGCGTCGACGACGCACGTGACCTGCGCGAGCGCGCCTACTTCGCGCCTGTGGCCAGCCGCTACAAGATCTACATCGTCGACGAGGCCCACATGGTCACGACGGCGGGCTTCAACGCGCTGCTCAAGCTCGTGGAGGAGCCGCCGCCGCATGCCAAGTTCATCTTCGCCACGACGGAGCCGGAGAAGGTCATCGGCACCATCCGCTCCCGCACGCACCACTACCCGTTCCGGCTGGTGCCGCCGAAGGTGCTGAGTGACTACCTGGCCAGCATCTGTGACGCCGAGGGCGTGGCGGTGGACCGCACCGCGCTCCCGCTCGTGGTGCGCGCCGGGGCCGGCTCGGTGCGCGATTCGCTGTCGGTGCTGGACCAGCTGCTCGGCGGGGCCGACGAGGAGGGCGTCAGCTACTCGCAGGCCGCCGCGCTCCTGGGCTACACGCCGGATGCGCTGCTCGACGACATCATGGACGCCTTCGCCGCCGGCGATTCCGCAGGTGTCTTCCACACCATCGACAAGGTCATCGAGGTGGGCCAGGACCCCCGGCGCTTCGCCGAAGACCTGCTGCGCCGGCTCCGTGACCTTGTGATCCTGGCCGCCGTGCCGGAAGCCGCCACCAACGGCCTGCTCGAGGTGGCGGCAGATCAGGCGCAGCGCCTCGCCACGCAGGTGGCGGGGATGGGCTCGGGCGAGCTGACGCGCGCCGCAGAGGTGATCGCCACCGGCCTCACGGAGATGCGCGGCACGACGGCGCCTCGGCTCCACCTGGAGTTGATGTGCGCCCGCGTCCTCCTGCCGGGTGCGGACGCCGACGAGCGCGGCCTGCACGCCCGGATGGACAGGCTCGAGCGCCGCGTCGGCATGATGGGCAGCGGCGAGGCCGCCCCCGTCGAAGACTGGCAGGACACCGGTGCGGCCCGCCCGCGCCAGCCCGAGCGGCCGCGCGCGGCGGAGCACGAGCGCCAGCGTCCGGCGCCCGCAGCCGCCGAGACGGCAGCGGTCGCAGAACAGCAGCGGCCCACGCCCGAGCAGCCCGCCCAGCGTCCCGCTGCAGCCCAACGTCCTGCGGCCGAGCAGCCCGCCGCGGCCGAGCAGCGCCCGGCCCCCGAGCAGCGTCCCGCCGGTGAACAGCGCCCCGCGCCGGCGCAGCGCCCGGCTCCTGAGCAGCGGCCCGCCCCGCAGCCGGAGGCCGCCCCGCAGCCGGAGGTCGCCCCGGAGCCTGCCGTGCAGCAGCGGCGCCCCGCTTCCCAGGGCCAGCTCACCGCCGCCGAGCTGCGGCGCGTCTGGCCCAACGTGCTCGACGAGGTCAAGCGCCGCCGTCGGTTCACCTTCATGCTGCTCAGCAACCACGCGCAGGTGGTCGACATCACCGACGGTGCCCTCGTGCTCGGCTTCGATGCGCCCGGCCCCCGGGAGAACTTCGGTTCCGGCGGCAGCGCCGATGTGTTGGCGGACGCCCTCATCGAGGTGATCGGCGTCGAGCTGCGCATCCAGTCGGTGCTGGCCAGCGGCGAGCAGGATGCCCGCCCGGCGCAGCGGCCCCAGGGAGCACCCGTCGCCCCGGATGAGCCTGATCCCCACCCCGAGCCGCAGCAGCGCGCCCGGATGGAGCCGCCCCCGCCGTCGGAGCAGGTGTCAGCGGACGACGCGGTGCTCGACGCGGGCCACAACGCCGAGGAACTGCTCAGCAATGCGTTCGGCGCCGAGGTCATCTCGGTGCGGGATGCCGACGACGACTGATGCTGACCGTCCGGCCGGCCTTCTATGCTTGTAACCGACCCCCACTCAGGAGTGAGAAATGTTTGGCGACTTTGACATCAACGCGCTGATGCAGCAGGCGCAGAAGCTGCAGACAGATCTGCAGGCGGCGCAGGAGGAACTGGGCAACCAGTCGTTCACCGGCACCGCAGGCGGCGGCCTCGTCAGCGTGACCCTGAGCGGTAAGGGCGACATGCAGGAGATCGAGCTCCAGCCCGCCGCAGTGGATCCCGACGACATCGAGACGCTGCAGGCCCTCATTGTGGCCGCGTTCCGTTCCGCCAGGGCAGAGGTGGACGCCGCCACGGCCGCCACGCTTCCCGAACTCCCCACCATGCCCGGCATGCCGGGCTTCGGGGGCTGAGTGTACGAAGGCGCAATCCAGGAACTGATCGATGAGCTGAGCCGGCTGCCGGGCATCGGTCCGCGCAGCGCGCAGCGCATCGCGTTCCACCTCCTCGATGCACCCGAGGAGGATGTCTACGCGCTTGCCGACACGCTCCGGAGGGTCAAGCAGCTCGCCCGCTTCTGCGAGGTGTGTTTCAACGTCTCGCAGGAGGAGCGCTGCCGCATCTGCCGCGATCCCCGGCGCGACCGCTCCCAGCTGTGCGTCGTGGAGGAATCCAAGGACGTGGTGGCCATCGAGCGCACCAACGAGTTCCGCGGGCTCTACCACGTGCTGGGCGGATCCATCTCGCCCATCGAGGGCCGCGGCCCGGCAGACCTGCACACCCGCGAGTTGTTCCAGCGCCTTGCCGACGGGGAGGTGCAGGAGGTCATCCTCGCCACAGATCCCGACACGCAGGGCGAGGCCACCGCGTCGTACCTCAGCCGCATGCTCAATGATTTCGGTGTCCGGGTGACCAGGCCGGCCTCCGGCCTGCCCGTCGGCGGAGACCTGGAATACGCGGACCAGGCAACGCTGAGCAGGGCCTTCGAGGGCCGCCGCATCCTCATCGAACGGCACGCACCAGCCGGGTGACGAAGGCTATGGACCTGCCCCACCCGTCGGCTTAGGCTGCTCAGTGAGCCACCGGGCTCACGATGAGAAGGGGCCAACGATGACCGACACCACTCTCAAGGGCGCGCCCATCTGGGTCGAGCTCTACGCGCAGGACCTCCCCAAGGCCCAGGCCTTCTACGGCAGCCTGTTCGGCTGGCGGTTCGACAACTCCGGCGAGGAGTACGGCAACTACCACATGATCATGCGCGCTGACGAGGTTGTCGGCGGCGCCATGGTGCAGCAGCCCGACATGGGCATCCCCACCTGGTGCATCTACCTCCGCACAGACGACATCCGCGCCATGACGGAGCGGGCCCGGCAGGCGGGCGGCGAGATCCACGTCGAGCCCATGGAGATCCCCGGGCAGGGCACCATGGCGTTCCTCAGCGACTCCACCGGGGCCGCCCTCGGCGCCTGGCAGAGCGACACCGTCGCCATCCAGGCAAAGGACAAGCCGGGCGCCCCCGTCTGGTTCGAACTCATGACCGGCAACTACGACGCGGCCTTGGAGTTCTACCGCGACGTCTTCCAGTGGGACGTGCAGCCCGTGGGCGACCAGGGGATGGAGTGGCAGTACGCCACCAACGGCCAGGGCGACGACGCGGTGGCCGGCCTGTGCGACGCCTCGGAGTTCGTCCCCTCCAAGGTGCCCGTGTCCTACTGGCGCGTCTACTTCTCAGTGGCGGATACCGACGAGGCGATCGGCAGGATCCAGGAACTGGGTGGCCGGCTCGTCGACGGGCCGATGGATTCTCCCAACGGGCGGGTGGCCACTGTGGAGGACGACCAGGGCGTCCAGTTCCAGATCGTCGACTGACCCGGCCTGGCCTCAGCGGAACGTGAGTTCGCGGTTCGTGGAGGAGGCGCGACGGCGGGCCCGTGCCAGGCGCCGGCGCAGGCCGCCGTCGGCGAGATAGGCGGCGACGGCGCGTTGCAGCAACAATGGGGGAGCGGCGCCCGTCGCGTCGGCCGCCCCGACGATCTCGGCATGCCACGAGGGCGGCGCCACCAGGTAACCGGTGCCCACGCCCCGTCCGATCACCGCCGCGAACGTGCCCAGATGGGCCACGACGGGGGGGTCCAGGCTCCACAGCGTGGGCAGTGGCGGGCCGAGGTGGCGGCGTTCGGAGTCGAAGTCGTCCTCCACCAGCACCACGCCCTCGTCGCGCGCCCAGGCGATCATGGCCTGCCGGTGGCGGGCGGACAGTGCCCCGCCGTTGGGGTACTGGTGGTTGGGTGTGACGATCGCCAGGTCGATGGGGGAGCCACGGTGGGCGCGGCTCAGTGCCTCCAGGTGCGGGCCCGCCGTGCCGACGGGCAGCGCCGCGGTGTCCACGGCCGAATGTTCCAGCAGTCGCCGCAGGCCCGGGAAGCCGGGCGACTCGACGGCGACCCGCGGGCGCCTGCCCGCCCGCCGCGCCGCCACCGCGAGCAGCAACGACAGCCCGGAGCGCGCACCGGACGTCACCGTGATGCGGTCCGCCTCGACCACCACGCCGCGCATGTGGCGCAGGTGTTCGGCCACCGCTTCCGCCAGCGCGGGGACCGGCTCGTCCGTCACGGCTCGCCGCCAGGCACTGCGCCAGGCGGCGTCGTCGGGCCAGGCCCCGCCGTCGGAGGCCGTGAGCAGTTGGATGGGGTCACGGTTGGTTTCGGGCCGTTTTCCGGCGTGTCGGGGCGATGACCCCATCCGATTGCTCACGGTGGGGGCTGAAACCGAGCGCAGGTCAGGGTTGACGACGGTGCCGGAGCGGTCCCGGGCCACGAGGTATTCCTCGGCGACGAGTTGGTCGTAGGCAGCCGCCACGGTGCCGCGCGAAACTCCCAGGGCGGCGGCGGCCGCCCGTGTCGACGGCACCGGTTCGCCGGGAAGAAGCGAGCCCAGCGCCACGAAGTCGCGGATGCCGGCCGCCACCTGAACGGGCAGCGGTGCGGCCCCGGGGGAGCGATCCAGCGGGAGCTCCCGGAACGCGTCGATGTGCATGGACGCAGCCTACCCACTGGCCCATCGTTCCCTTCGCCGCAACGAACTCCGCAGGTCCAGCCGGCCGGTCCGTCGACGGGGGCCCCCGCGCCCGGCCGGTTGGCCAGGTCGTCCACAACTGTTCATCCAGCGGTCACCTGGACGACCGGATCCTGCCCACTTGGTCCGATGGGATAGCTGTGCCCGATCGCCTACCACCCAAGGGGTTTCGAATGAAGCGTCTGCTTCCCATGCTCGGCCACACGCGCGGCAACCGCTCGCCCATCACCTGCGAACTGAAGTGCGGCAACGCCTGTTCGCATCCCGAGCCGAACACCACTGAGAACGAGTCGTTCCGCGACATCGTCTCCGCCGTGTTCTCCCGCCGTGCCGCACTGGGCGGCGCCGCAGGCATCACCGGCGCCCTCGTCGTGTCGCACGTCACCGCCGGTACCGCCGCCGCGGACAACGGCGTCCTTCCGCAGGGCGGCGGGAAGCTCCCCTTCGAGGCCATCGCCCCGGTGCCGCGCTCTGTGGACACCGTCACTGTGCCCCGCGGCTACCGCTGGGACCCGATCATCCGGTGGGGCGACCCGATCCTCGCCGACGCCCCGGATTTCGACATCGAGAACCAGACCGGCGCTGCGCAGGCCCAGCAGTTCGGCTACAACTGCGACTACCTCAACGTCATCTCTGACGGCGGCAACGACCGTTCGGGCTACCTCGTGTGCAACCACGAGTACACCAACGAAGGCATCATGTTCTCCGACGCCTTCCGCCTCGGGAACGCCAAGGAGGTCGTCGACATCGCGCTGGCCGCCCACGGCTTCTCGGTGGTCGACCTGCAGCGCGACAAGCAGGGCCAGCCCTGGACGTACGTGCGCGCCGGCCGTCGCAACCGTCGCATCACCGGCTTCACCTCCTTCTCGGTCTCCGGCCCCGCCGCCGGCTCAGACTTGCTGAAGACCGCCGACGACCCCACCGGCACCCTCGTCGAGGGCACCCTCAACAACTGCGCCGGCGGCACGACCCCGTGGGGCACCGTCCTCTCCGGCGAGGAGAACTTCAACCAGTACTTCCGCGGCGACGGCTCGGCCGAGCACGCGCGCTACGGCATCGGCTCTGGCGCCACCGGCCGCGGCTGGGAGACGGTCTACCCCCGCTTCGATTTGCGCAACGAGGGGTACGCCAACGAGGGGAACCGGTTCGGCTGGGTCGTCGAGATCGACCCGGAGGACCCCACCTCCACCCCGGTCAAGCACACCGCGCTGGGCCGCTTCAAGCACGAGGCGGGCACCTGCGTGATCGCGCCGTCGGGCCAGGCGGTGGTCTATTCCGGCGACGACGAGCGCCACGACTACGTGTACAAGTTCGTGTCGTCGCGCACCTTCATCCAGGGCGACAAGCAGCACAACATGCGCCTCCTCGAGGACGGCACGCTCTACGTGGCGCGCTACCACGGCAACTCGCCCGACGCCGAGATCACCGGCGACGGCGACCTTCCGGCCGACGGCGCCTTCGACGGCTACGGCGAGTGGGTCCCGCTGGTGCGCGGCACCGCATCGCTGGTGCCGGGCATGACCGCTGAGCAGGTGCTCGTCTTCACGCGCCTCGCCGCGGACCGCGTCGGCGCCACCAAGTTGGACCGGCCCGAGGACCTGGAGACCAACCCGGTTTCCGGCAAGGTCTACCTGGCGCTCACCAACAACTCGCGCCGCAGCGCCGTCGACGAGGCCAACCCGCTCACCGCGAACCGCGACGGCCACATCGTCGAGATGGTCGAGGACGGCAACGACCACGCCGCCGAGAAGTTCAGCTGGAACATCCTGATGCTCTGCGGTGACCCCCGCACCTCGACCCGCACCTACTTCTCCGGCTACCCGGCCGACAAGGTCTCACCGATCTCCTGCCCCGACAACATCGCGTTCGACTCCCTGGGCAACCTCTGGATCTCGACCGACGGCCAGCCTGGCACGTTGGGCCTGTGCGACGCCCTGCACAAGGTCACCGTCGACGGCCCGAACCGCGGCCGGGTCGAGCAGTTCCTCGCAGTGCCCTCGGCTTCCGAGACCTGCGGCCCGGTCATCCACGACCGCGACGACTCGGTCTTCGTGGCCGTGCAGCACCCGGGTGAGGACGGCCGTTGGGGCGCCCACACCTCCCTGTGGCCGGATCAGCTCCCGGCGGACGGCCCGGTCCAGGTCGGCGACAAGGTGGCGGCACCGCGTCCCTCCGTCGTCCAGGTGACCCGCACCTCGGGCAACCGCTCGGCCAAGATCAAGTAGCGCGCACGTGGGGGGGCGGGCCGCGTCGGCGGTCCGCCCCTCCGCATCCCCACTAGCGTGGAGCACGTGATCCCAGGTCCGTTCCGCGCACTCGTCGCCGGCCGCCCCGCCGACGTGCTCGGCGCGCGCCCGATCGACGGCGACACCTGGCTGGCCCGGCTCCCCAATCTGATCGAGGAGCACCTGGCCCGCTGGGACCTCACGCCCGACGGCGACCCGTGGCACGGCGAGAACGCACTGGTGCTGCCGGTGCTCCACGACGGCCAGCCCGCCGTCGTGAAGGTGGGCTGGCCGCACCACGAGGCGGATCTCGAGCATCTGGCCCTGAGGCTCTGGGACGGCCACGGCGCCGTCCGGCTCATCGCCGCCAACCCTGCGGCCGACGCGCTGTTGCTGGAGCGGCTCGACGCCTCCCGCCCGCTCACCTCAGCCTCCGTCCTGGATTCCTGCGAGACCATCGGTGGACTCTTCCGCAGCCTCGACCGCGAGGGTTCGCCGCAGTTCCCGAGGGTCGCCGACAAGGCCAGACGGTGGCGCGGCCAGCTGGCCGCGGCCGACCGCACCGTTCCCCGACGCCTTGCGGAGCAGGCACACAGCACGCTCGACGATCTCCTCGCCGGCCCCGTCCCCGGCCGGCTGGTGCACGAGGACCTCCACGACGCCAACGTGCTCGCGCCGCTGGACCCGGCACGCGGCGACTGGCTCGCGATCGACCCCAAGCCCGTCGTCGGGGAGTGGGCCTATGCCGTGGCCCCGGTGGTGTGGAACCGCGCCGACGTGGCGGCCCGCGCGCACAACCTGCGGGCCCATGTGCGGCTCCGCGCCGACGTCGTGGCCGATGCCGCCGGGCTCGACCTCGACCGCGCCTACGCCTGGACCTTCGTCCGGTTGGTGCTCAACGCCGTCTGGGCGGCCGGATATGCGCCGGCCTCCGACGACTTCCGCGGCCGGATGATCACCCTGGCCAAGGCCTTCGCAGATCCGCCGGACTGACCCGGTGTGGTTTGTCCGGGGCAGGTTGTAGGTTGCTGGGGTGCCTACACCAGTGATCTCCGCCCGCGGCTTGACGAAGCGCTACGGCAGCTTCACCGCCGTCGACGGCATCGATTTCGACATCGCGCCCGGCGAATCCTTCGGCTTCCTCGGCCCCAACGGCGCGGGCAAGTCCACCACCATGCGGATGATCGCGGCCACGTCCACCCGCTCCGACGGCGCACTCAGCGTGCTGGGCCTCGACACCAACCGGCACGGACCGGAGATCCGCGCGCAGCTGGGCATCGTCCCCCAGGGCGACCTCCTCGACGAGGAACTGCGGGTCATCGACAACCTCTACGTCTACGGCCGCTATTTCGGGCTGCCCCGCGCCTACGTCAGGGCACGCGCTGAGGAGCTCCTCGATTTCGCGCAGCTTCGCGAGAAGCGCACGGCCCGGGTGGACGGGCTCTCGGGCGGCATGAAGCGCCGCCTCACCATCGCCCGAGGGCTGATCAACAACCCCAAGGTGATGCTGCTCGACGAGCCCACCACAGGCCTGGATCCGCAGGCCCGCCACGTCCTGTGGGACCGTCTCTTCCGGCTGAAGGAGGAGGGCGTCACGCTGGTGGTGACCACGCACTTCATGGACGAGGCGGAGCAGTTGTGCGACCGGCTCGTCGTGATCGACAAGGGCAGGATCGTCGCCGAGGGTTCGCCGCAGCAGCTCATCAGGCAGTACGCCACCCGCGAGGTGCTGGAGGTCCGCTTCGGTTCGTCGCGCAACCAGGCGGCCGCGGGACGGCTCGACGGGATCGGTGAGCGGCAGGAACTCCTCCCGGACAGGGTGCTGATCTACGCCGACAACGGCGAACACGCGCTGCAGTCCGTCGTCGAGCGGGGGCTGGAGCCCGTCACCTCGTTGGTGCGCAGGTCGTCGCTGGAGGACGTGTTCCTCCGCCTCACAGGCAGGAGCCTGATCGAATGAGCCTCGCCACGGACAAACCGGTGATCGACACCCGGCTCACGGCAGACCACCGCGTCGTCGCCCGCATGGGGTGGTGGGCGGTGGTGGAGCAGTGGGTGATGCACATGCGCGCCTACCTCGCTACGCTCCTGCTGACCGGGATCGGGTCGCCGTTCATCTACCTCCTGGGCCTCGGCGCCGGGCTGGGGGTCCTCGTCGACGACGGCAAGGGCATCGACGGCGTGCAGTACCTCACGTTCGTGGCGCCGGCGCTGGTGCTGGCCAGCGCCATGCAGGTGGCGTCGCAGGAGAACACCTTCGGTGTGTTCGGTGGCTTCAAGTGGAACAACCTGTTCAACGCCATGCGGTTGACCCCCATCACGCCTGGCCAGATGGCGGGTGGCTTCCAGGCGGCAGTGATGGTGCGCGTCCTCCCCATGATCGGGTTCTACCTGGTGGCGCTGCTCGTGTTCGGCATCGGCCGGTGGTGGGGAGTGCTGCTGTTGTTGCCCATCGGCCTGCTGCTCGCCGTGGCGGTGGGCTTCAGCGTGATGGCGTGGGTCTCGACGCAGAAGGACGAGCGCGGCCAGTTGAGCTTCATCGAGCGGTTCATCATCGTGCCGCTCACCCTGTTCTCCGGCACCTACTTCCCGCTGGAGACGCTGCCCGGCTACCTGCAACCCATCGGCTGGGTGTCGCCGCTGTGGCACGCCGCCGAACTGGGCCGAACCGTCCTCTACGGCGCGCCCCTGACGGTGGGCATGGGCCTCATCCACGTCGGCTTCCTGGCCGCCATGGCCGTCGTCGGCGGGCTGCTGTCCGTGCGCCACTTCCGCAGGAGGTTGGATCAGTGAGCACAGATTCCCTCGCCCGGCAGACGCGGGTGCCGAAGGCGCTGCGCGGCATCTACCGCGGCAACACCCGCTCGGTGGTCGCCCGTGGCATGAAGGTGATCGCCCGTAACAACTACCTCGTCGTGCTGTCAGGGTTCTTCGAGCCGGTGTTCTACCTGCTGTCCATGGGCCTCGGCCTCGGAGCACTGATCGGTGGCGTCGAGTTCTACGGCCGCGAGGTGCCCTACGCGGCCTACATCGCGCCGTCGCTGATGGCGGTGTCGGCCATGAATGGCGCGCTGTACGACTCCACCACCAACGTGTTCTTCCGGATGCGCTACGGCAAGTTGTACGAGCAGATGCTGTCCACGTCGCTAGGCCCCATGGACGTGGCGCTCGGTGAGATATTCATGGCGCTGTTCCGCGGTCTCCTCTACGCCAGCGGGTTCATGGTGGTCACCACGCTGCTCGACCTCAACCTCTCGTGGACGGCCCTGCTTGCCATCCCCGCGGCGCTGGTCGTGGCCTGTGGTTTCGCCTCCGTGGGCCTCGCGGCGACGAGCTACATGACGTCTTTCCAGCACCTCGACCTGGTGTTCTTCGTGATGCTGCCGATGTTCCTCCTCTCGGCCACGTTCTTCCCCATCACCGTCTACCCGGAGGCGGTGCAGTGGGTGATCATGGCCCTGCCGCTCTGGCACGGGGTGGACATGATCCGCCAGTTGACGACGGGCCTGATCCAGCCGTCGATGTGGGCGCACCTCGGCTACTTCGCGGTGATGATCCTCATCGGCGTCACGGTCGCCACCAAGAGGCTCAAAGCCCTCTTCCTCCGATGAGATCGCAGGGGACACTGGATCTCAGGAGAGTCATCCGTCTGGGCCGACTGATCATCCGGAGTAGGCTTCTCCCGTGGCTGGTGATGTGCAGTCAGTGGCAAAGGCGGCCCTGATTCTCGGCGTGTTCGATCGGATGAACCGCCTGCTCACCGTGCGCGAAATCTCGTCGAAGACCGGAATTCCGCGTAGCACGGTGCATGACCTCTGCCGGACCCTCGTGACAGCCAACCTGCTGGAAGCCAGGCCCGATGGCGGCTTCCAGTTGGGAATCGGGCTGGCGATGCTCGGCGGGCAGGTCATCGAGCGGCAAGGCCTGGTGGACGCGGCCCAGCAGCCCATTCAACGTCACCTCGACAGGTTCGGCGTCGAGGTCCATGTTGCCGCCTACCTCCCTGGTGCCGTCTTCTATGCCTACCGGAAACGGGCCTCGACCCGCGTCGCCACCATCAACCGAACCGGCCGAAGGTGGGCGATTCACGCCTCTGGCTGTGGGCGTGCCGTGTTGGCGACCATGTCGCAGGCGGCCAGGAATGCGGAACTCGGACCGCTCCTGACGGCGGAGGAACAAGAGTCGCTGGAGGAAGAACTGACGGGGTGGGAGCGTTTCGGCTACATCGTGACGGACGTGAGCCAACCCGGTATCCGGTCTGTTGCGTCGCCGGTGTTCGACAGCACCAATCTCGCCATGGGAGCGATCGGGATCGGCGACACGGCGGCATCCATGAACCGGACGAGAGTCCAGGAGCTCGGGGCGGCGGTGCGCCAAGCGGCCATCGAAACCTCGCGCGCCATGGGCTGGACCGGAACAGCACGTGAGTTGCGCTGAGCGCGAGCCAGGGGGCAGGTGACGACCCACCCCCTGGCTCTCCGCTGCGCCGCGGCCGTCAGACCGCTGCTGCCACCGCGATCTGCGAGCGCATCTCCTCGGCCCTGCTGCGCAGGTACAGGACGAACGAGCCGCTCACATCCACGACCACGTCGTACTCATCCAGCACCACGATCGACGTCGTGCCCAGTTCGATGATGGCCGGCCCCGAGATCTCATCGCCGGGCCTCATGAACTCACCGTTGTACACGGTTGCGGTGACCATCCGGCGCTGGGCCGGGCTCCACATCTCGCGCTCCCCGGACACCGGGTTGGCACCTTCGGGCGCCTCTTCCGAGTTGCCCACCGAACCACGCACGCGTCCGATGGCGGCCAGACGGACGTTCAACACGTCGATGGGCGACGCCTCCGAGTGGTACCCGAACTGGACATCGTGCAGGCGATGGAACTCCGCGGCGATCTCGTTGAGATCCACCGATTCCAGCGAGCTGGACGCCAGCGGCACGTTGATCTCGAACCACTGACCCTTGTAGCGCATGTCCATGGAGGGCAGGAACTCGATGTCGGCATCCGTGACCCCCTCTGAGTGGAGGGTGCGTCGCCCACGCTCGGCCATCTCTGACCACAGGGCCTTGAGTTCGTCGGTCTCGATACCGGCGAGGTCCCACTTCTGACTCTGGACGTAGTCATGCTGGAAATCGCACACCAGCATGCCGGCCGCGCAGAAGATCGACGACTGGCGCGGCACGATGAGCATCGGGATCTCCAGTTCCCTGGCGATGGCGGCGGCGTGCACGGGCCCCGCGCCGCCGGCGACCACGATCGGGAAGTCACGTGGATCGAGGCCGCGCCGCACCGTGATCTCGCGCACGCCGGCAGCCATGGAGACGTTGACCACGTCGTAAATCCCCGCGGCCGCGGTGAGCGGATCCAGACCCAGCTTTTCACCGATCTGTTCACCGATGGCCTTGCGGGCCGCATCGACGTCAAGGTTCAACCCTGAGGTGGCGAAGCTCTCCGGGGAGAGATACCCGAGCACCGCATCCGCGTCGGTCGTCGTGGGTAGTTCCCCGCCGCGACCATACGAGATCGGTCCCGGAACAGCTCCCGCGCTCTGTGGCCCGACCATGAGCATGCCGCCCTCGTCGACGCGTGCGATGGAGCCACCACCCGCACCGATGGTATGGATGTCCACCATGGGAAGAGCGATCCGCCAGCGGTCGATCAGACCGTCCGTCATCACCAGCGGCCGTCCGCCAGCCACGATGGCAGCATCGAAGCTGGTGCCGCCCATGTCGACGGTTAGACAGCGGTCGAACCCGTGGACGGCCACTTCCATCAGGCCCGCGGTTGGGCCGGAAGCAGGGCCGGACAGGAGCGAGAGCGCCGAGCGGCGTGCCAGTTCCTCAGGGGTGGCGACGCCACCGTTGGATTGCATGATCAGAAGGATCCCCCCGAACGAAGCCTCCTCCAGGGTCTCCGTGAGGACGGCCAGGTAGTCCGAGATGATGGGGCCGACATAGCTGTTCAGGACCGATGTCGAGGTGCGGTCGTAGTAGCGGGCCTGGGAGAGGAGCCTGCTCGAGCGCGTGATGTAAACGTCCGGCAGTTCCTCCTCGAGGATCTCGTTGGCGCGGGTCTCATGGTTCTGGTTGGCATACGAGTGCAGGAAGGAGATGGCGACGGCGCCGACCCCCTGTTCCCTCAGGAACCTCGCTGCCTCGCGCACAGACTCCTCATCCAGCGCGGTGACCTCGTCGCCGTGCTTGTCTATGCGTCCTCCCACCGGAAGGGTGAGCTGACGATTGACCAGGGGTTTCGGCTTCTGCATCCGGTTGTCGTAGGGCTCCTCGCGGGTGCCGTCGCGGATGGGTAGCACGTCGCGGAACCCGTCAGTGACGAGCAGGCCGGTCTTGGCGCCCCGTCGAGTGAGGAGAGCGTTGGTGGTGACGGTCGTCCCGTGCACGATCGTGCTCACCTGCGCCAGGAACTGTTCCACCGACTCACCGCGCTTCTCGGCGATCTCGCGGAGCCCCTTGGTGACGGCACGTGCAGGGTCGGAGGGGATGGAACTCGTCTTATGGATCAGACGTGAGCCGTCCTGATCGACGACCAGGAAGTCGGTGAAGGTACCGCCCACGTCCACACCTACGCGCATCGTGCTCATTTCTCGTTCTCCTTGTCGGTGCGAAGTGCCGCCGTGGCCTTTTCATCCAGTTCGAGGGTCTCGGAGTCGACGACCACTCCATAGGAAGTGCGGGCCTTCTCAATGCTGGTGATCCCGTTGCGAACCTCGTCGGTGACCAGTTCCGCTGACCTCTTGCGCGGGTCGCCGTAGCCACCGCCGCCGCCACACAGCGACACAATGGTGGAGCCGGTCGGAATGGCGATCCGTTCCTTGGACCCCCAGTCGTAGACGCTGCCGTCGGGCAGTTCGACCCGCATGACGTTGAGGCCGGAGTCCTCGCCGCCATCAAGCCCGCGCCCGGGGACGGCGCCCTCTGAAATGGCGGCTTCGCCCAGAGTGACACCGTGCGCGTCCAGACCCTCCACACGCCAGGCAGACCGGGTGCCCATCCCGCCCCTCCACTGTCCCGCGCCGGCACTGTCCGGGTCGTACTCGTGGTACAGGAAGAAGTGCGGAGAAGTGAGTTCGAACATCTCGATGTCGGGAGAGCGCATCTGCCCGACGACGCCGCTGAAGCCGAACCCGTCCCAGCCGTCATAGCCGTTCATGGCGCCAGGACCCGTGCGCTGAAAGACGGTGAGTGAGACGTAGGGCTCGCCGGTGTCAGGATCCACGCCGGTCATGGTCGCGTTCATCGCCTTGCACCAACCGGCGGTCACCCGCTTAGGAAGCGCACCGGCCAGCGCCATCATGATGGCTTCGGTGATGTTGTCGGTCATCTGGTTGCCGAAGATGGTCGCCGCGGGGAACTTCGGGTTCAGGAGTGAGCCCTCCCTGAAGATCGTCTTGACCGGGCCGAACATCCCCTCATTCGTCGGGAGGACCACCCCTGCAGCCGCTACGAGCATCAGGAAGTTGATGCGCACCGCGCCGGCGGCCGAGGCCTTGGGCTGGTTCGCGATGCCTGGGGTCTGATCGTCCGATTCGGTGAAGTCGAACTCGATGGCGTCATCGCTGATGGTGATCTTCACACGGATCATGTGTCGGCTCGAGGGGTCCACCCCGTCGCTGACCATTTCGCTCTCGCCGTGGTAGACGCCGTTGGGCCAGGTGGCCAATTCGGCACGGACCTGCTTGTCGGAGGCGTCCATCACATACTGCATGTGGTCATCGATGACCTTGCGCCCATGCCGATCGAGAACCTGGAGGAGTTGGCGCTTGCCCACTTCGCAGGCGCCGATCATCGCCTTGATGTCCTCAATGACGAAACCGAAGCGGATGTTGGCGGAGACAAGATCCCAGACATCGTTTCGACGCCTACCTGCTTCGTACAACTTCACCGGCGGGATACGGAACGCTTCCTGCCACACTTCGCGCGCTGCAGGATCGTAGCCGCCAGCCGTCATGCCGCCGATATCTGCAAGGTGTCCCTTGGACGCAGTCCATCCGACGAGTTCACCGTCGTGGAAGATCGGCATGTAGATGCCTGTGTCTGCGTTCTGGTTGCCGCCGGTGTAGACATCGTTGTGGATGATGACGTCGCCCTCGTGGATGTCATCGCCGTAGTAGTCGATGATGTATTTCAGTGGGGGCTGTGCTCCGAAGGCGATGATGGCGGCGAACTCCGCCTGGGCCATCGTTCGTCCCTTCGCATCGAAGATGACCGTGACAAGGTCTCCGACCTCGTTGAAGATCGGGGATCTGGACGAGCGCATGAGCACTGTGGCCATCTCTTTGGCGATGGCGTCGAACCTACGGGCAAGCACTGAGGCGAGCACCGGGTCGACGGTTCGGGTTGGGGTTTCAGACATGTGACCTCCTTTGGTCAACGTCGGATCAGCTGATCTGATGGATCTGAGTGGGGTGCTTCGACAACTTCTCTGCGTGACCGTCCACGATGATGAACGAGTCGGACATGTAGCCCATGGACTGGAACTCCTCATTCCAGAGCGTCGGGTGGAGGGCCAGCACCTGACCGTCGGCCGCCTTCGTCACCGCCCCGGCATCGGCATCGTCGCCGACGACATCGAGCCCGATCCAGGGCTCCTCCAGCACGTCGAGGCCCATGCCGTGACCCGACCAGTACTCGGACTTGGCGCCCCTGGCTTCAACGGCCGAGATCACCGCGCGCTGGACATCGCTGAAGGCTGTGGCGGGGACGAGCGCCTGCTGCGCGGCGTCGATGCCGGCCGCGACCGCGTCGGCGATCTCCGAGACCGCCGACGTCGGCTTTGCGAAGGTCACCATGCGCGACAGCTCAGTCCAATAGCCGTTCGGGCCGACGATCTCGTAGGAGAAGGTGAACACATCGTTGACACCGAGGATGCGATCCTCCGGCTGGCCGAAGGTTGCCCTGCCGGTGTTGCCCTTGATCTCGGCGAACATGGTCAGGAACAGCGGATCCTGCCCGCCGAGCTCCGAGCCGATCTTGAACATCTCGGCCGCGATCTGCTGCTCAGTCAATCCCGGCCTGGCGATCTCCAGAAGGCGATCGAAGCACGCATCCAGGATGTAGGCGCTCTCCCTGACAGCGAGTTGTTCCGCCGGGGACTTGATCGCGCGAATCCGGCTGAACATCTGGCCCGCATCCGAGATCTTCGCCCTCGGGAGAAGCTCCGTGATGGCCAGATAATCCTCGACCTTCATCACCTGGCGCAGCCCGATGATGCCTATGTGGGGGGAGTCCCCCTTGCTCCCGAGCACCTCGGCCAACCCCCGGCCCAAGTTGTAGGGGGTCAGGTATTCGGAAACCCAGTCATGGTCGGGGCGCCGGTCCGCTTCCAGGTTCTGGGGCAGGACAACCTTCGGTTCCTCCCCCGGGAACATCACCGCGTAGCCGTAGCGGTGGCACGGGTTATAGCCGGAGATGTAGCGGACGCTGCCCTTGTGCCCGCGGTAGTCCGCTGCGGCGAAGAGCAGCACGTCGTAGCCCTCGTCGATGGCTGCCTGCGAGAGGGCTGTCCACCGTGCGTCACGCTCGGCGAAGGACTGGATGGCGTGCTTCGGCTGCCTTAGCCGGGTGCTGGAAACGTCGTTGTTCATGACAGGACCGTAAGCCTGCTCCCAAGGCGCAGTGTGCGGCCTGTCCGGCAGTTCCGGACGCAGTGTCCTGTCCGGAATGGCCGGACACGCGTCTATCGGGCCACTGGCCTTTCAGCGAACAATCCCGTTCCATCCGCACCGCACAGTGCACACGATCAAGGAGGATCCGTGACGGAATCAACGGGCAGTGCCAAAGAGCAGAGCATCCGCAACAAGATGGAGGACAACGTCCTCAATCCCGTGTCCGAAGCTGAGCGGGTGAGTGGCTGGTCGCTGTTGGCCAACACCGCCGGCGTCGGCACCACCCTCGCTATGCTGCTGATCGGGGGCACTTCCAGCTACATGGTCGGCGTCGGCTGGACCATGGTGGCGGCCGTGATCTCAGCGACGTTCGGCTCAGTCATCGGCACCGGTGTCGGCCGGGTAGCCCAGAGCACTGGCATGTCCAGCACTGTGAGCACCCGTTTCCACGGACTGGGCGCGCGGGGCTCCGCGCTCGCGTCGCTCATCTTCGCCTGGATGATCCTGAGCTTCCTGGCGCTCGAGAACGCGCTTCTCTACAACGGCACCCTGTTCCTGTTGGGGTGGCAACCAACGATGCTCAACGCCATCGTCATCTACAGCGTCCTCACGGTCGCATGGATCCTGCTTGCGCTGTTCGGTCTGAAACTCATCCAGATCTCGTCGCTGTGGCTGACGATCATTGCCAGCGCCCTGCTCATCGCGATCCTCTTCATCGCGGTCAACCGGTCGACCCAGCCGCTGGGCGAGATCATGACGCAGCGCCCCGAAGGATTCGGCCCCGGGGCCTTCCTGGCGGTGCTGGCCGGCATGATCGGATTCGCCGGGGCACTGGCCTTGACCGGCGCCGACTTCGCCCGCTATGCGCGCAACAAGAAGGACGTCGCCATCATGGCCATCGGCGGCAACATCATCGTCAACTTCGGCGTCGTCTCCCTCGGAGCCCTGCTCTACCAGGCTGGTGACACCGTCGTGGCGCAGTACCTCTCGGACAACCCTGCCCTCGCCGAATCGCAGATGGGCGATTCGATCGCGGACAAGGTCCAGTTCCTGGCGCACAACAATGCGGGTGCCTATTTCGTGATCCTCGCCGGGATCATCGGCTTCATCGTCATGTACGCGGCGCAGGTCAAGGCCCAGGCGATCAACGCCTACGCCGGATCGTTGACGCTGTCGAACCTGTTCGACGCGCTCTTCCAGAAGACCCCCAGCCGCATCGTGATGCTCATCATCGGCAACGTCATCGCGCTCGTCGCCGTGTATGCCGGCATTCTGGGACTGCTCGTCCAGTTCCTCGCCGCACTTGGCATCGCCACGTTCGCCCTGTGTTCGCTGGTGGTCACGGACTACTTCATCGTCCGCAAGGGCCAACCGGCGTCGACGCGGCGGGTGGAACTGTTCAACTGGGCGGGCATCATCGCACTCCTGGTGGGTTTCGCCATCTCCTATTCGCTGCAGGTGACCGGCATCCTGCCGATCGGTTTCCTGCTGACGCTCGTCATCACTCCGCTGGTCTACGTCATCCTGCGCCGCACCGTCCTGCCTGAGGGCCGGGGTACCCGGATGGTCGCCGGCACCTCCGCCCTGCACGAGGCAGAAGAGGACGACGAGGGTCGTCTGGCGTTCACCGAACTGGAGGACGAGCGTCCCCACCATCACAATCTGGATGCCTGACCCGTCGGGTCTGCAGTGACAGGTCGGCGTCCGCGGGCGCCGACCTGTCGCATTTCATCCGCCTGACACTGGCAGCAACTGGTCGATCCGTTCGACGATGTAGGTGGGGCGGTTGTGTTCCGGCTGGGCGAGCACGTCGTCGACGGTCGACTCACCGGTGAGCACCAGGGCCGAGGGCATGCCGCAGTCGATCGCCATCTGGATGTCCGTCATCAACCGATCGCCGATCATCAGGCACCGGCTCAGGTCCACGTCGTCGGCTCCCAGCGCCGCCTCCAGCATCAACGCCGACGGCTTGCCCAGCGACACCTGGCACGTCACCCCGGTGCACGCCTCGATGGCGGCGGTGATGGCCGCGCAGTCCGGCTCGCCGCGGCCACCGGGGAACGGGCAGAACCGGTCCGGGTTGGTCTGGATCAGGAACGCCCGCTTGTGGAACCAGATGGCGTCGAAAGCGATCTGCAGCTTGCGGTAGTCGAAGCCCCGGTCGTAGGACGCCACCACGATGTCGACCTCCGCCGGGTCCTCGGTGAGGCGGAACCCGGCTTCCCGCAGCGCGCGCTGCAGCGGTTCCTCGCCGATCACGAACAGCGCCGCGCCGGGGTGGTGGTCGAGCAGCCACCGGGTGGTGGTGACCACGGTGTTGGCGATGTCCTCCAGCGGGGTGGGCAGGCCCAGCCGCTCCAACTTCGCCTGGTACTGCTGCGGGTCCTTCGTCGGGTTGTTGGACAGGAACTTCACCACCCGCCCCGCCGCCCGCAGCTCCTCGATGAGCCGTTTCGCGCCCGGCAGCAGGTCGTCGCCCAGGTAGATGGTGCCGTCGAGGTCGAAGACGTAGGCGTCGTACCACCCGGTGGGGGAGCTGAGCGTCATGGCGGGGTCCTTCTGATCGGTGTGTGCCTCCACAGTGCCAGCCCGGCGCTGTCCCACGCACCGGAATCAACCGGCCGTCCGCACAACGGTGGCAGAAGCCCGTCCTCACCGCCTCGCAATGACGACAAGGTCCCAGTAGCGTCAGACCATCGACAAGCTCACGCATCGAAGCGTGACAGCGGCAAAGGAGCACACATGGCGACGATCGCGGTTCTCGGTGCAGGAATCATGGCCAGCGCCCTGGCCACCCCGCTGGCTGACAACGGCCACACGATGCGGTTGGTGGGCACGCATCTCGACCGCGAGATCATCGACTCCATCAAGAGCACCGGGGTGCACCCCAACCTCGGGCTCACCCTCCCCGAAGGCACCACGGCCTATCAGCTCGAAGAGGCCGCCGACGCGTTCGACGGCATCGACCTCGTGCTGAGCGGCGTCAACTCGTTCGGCGTCCACTGGGCGGGTCAGCAGCTCGCGACGCTGCTGCGCCCCGGCATGCACGTCATCGCGCTGGCCAAGGGTATGGAGGCCGACGACGAGGGCAACCTCACCATCCTGCCCCGGGTCCTGGCCGGCGAGGTCCCCGACGAACTGCGCAGCCAGGTGACCTTCTCGGCGATCGCCGGGCCGTCGATCGCCGGCGAGGTGGCCGTGCGTCGCCACACCTCCGTCGTGTTCACCGGCGACCGGCAGGAGGTCCTCGACATGTGGCGCGGACTCTTCGCCACCGAGGCCTACCACGTGTGGACCAACACCGACTTCGTCGGCGTCGAGGTCTGCGCCGCCACCAAGAACTGCTACGCGTTCGGCGCCGGCTTCATGAGCGGCATCCTCGATGCGATGGGCGACACTGCGGGGGAGCGCTACGTCAACTTCAACTACGGGGCGGCCCTGTTCGGCCAGGCCTCCATCGAGATGATCCAGTTCATGGACCTCCTCGGCGGCAGCCCCACCACGCCGCTGGGCCTGCCCGGTATCGGCGACTGTTTCGTCACGTCGATGGGCGGCCGCAACGTCAAGTGCGGCCGGCTCGTCGGCAGCGGCCTCACCTTCAGCCAGGCGCGCGACCAGATGCCCGGCGTCACGCTCGAGGGTGCAGCGGCCATCGCCGTCATCGGGGAGGCCATGGTGAAGCTCACGGACCGCGGGATCGTCGCGCCCGAGAAGTTCCCGTTGCTGCGGCATCTTTACGAGGTCGTCGGGCTCGACCGCCAGGTCAACGTCCCCTGGGACTCCTTCTTCGGCTCCAACGGCTCCGGCAGCTGACCACCCGGAACTGGGAAGGACAGGCACATCACCCGACAGGCCCGCGTTGTACTCGCCTTTCGTCAACGGTGTGCGGCGCGTTGCCATAGCGTGGTTGGAGCATCGGTCAGTCCACGACCACCTCGTAGAACGAGTGAAGGAACGAACATGGCATACACCACCCGAGTCATCGAGGGCGCCAAGGACGCTCCCGCCTTCCCGGGCGAGAACACCCGGCGGGTCGACGCGACCCCCGCCCTCGCCCTCGGCGTCGAGGTGGTGTTCGGCCGTGACGAGTGAGACCCTCCGCGCGGCCCTGAGCCGAGCAATCGACACGGTGGGCGCGGCGGTGGAGCGCGGTGCGCTCGCAGAGAGTGGGCGGCTCGTCGCCGCCCACCTCGGGACCGGTCCGTTCCTCATCGTGGCCGATGAGAACACGTGGGCCGTGGCGGGGGAGCCCCTCGTCGCCTCCCTGCGCGAGGCCGGGTGTGAGGTCGCTGAACCGCTGGTCTTCCCCGGCCAGCCCGCGCTGTACGCGTCCTACGACAACTGCCTGCAAATCCAGCGCGCACTGACGTCCGACGATGCTGCCACCGCCTCCCCCCAGTCACCCGGGACGCACCTGCCCATCGCGCTGGGCTCCGGCACCATCAACGACCTGGTCAAGCTCGCCGCGTTCGAGCTGGGCCGCGACTACGCCGTGGTCGGCACCGCCGCCTCCATGGACGGTTACACCGGCGCCGGCGCCCCCATGACGGAGAACGGCGTCAAGGCCACCCGCAACTGCAAGGCCCCCGTCGTGGTCATCATGGACCTCGACGTGGTGGCCGCCGCGCCGCCGACTATGACCGCCTCCGGCTACGGCGACCTCGTCGCCAAGATCCCGGGCGGCGCCGACTGGATCCTCGCGCACCACACCGGCGTCGAGCCCATCGACCGGGCCGTGTGGGACATGGTCCAGTCGGGCGTGGCGACCGCATTGTCCCGCCCGGCGGAACTGGCGGCCGGCAACGTCGAGGCCTTCTCCGGCCTGGTCGAGGGGCTATGCCTCTCCGGCTTGGCCATGCAGGCTTACGACGGCACGCGCCCGGCCTCCGGTGCCGAGCACTACTTCGCCCACCTGTGGGAGATCGAGGGGCTGGGCGCCGACCGCAACCCGCCCCTGTCGCACGGCTTCAAGGTGGCCGTCGGCTCCCTCGCCATGTGCGCCTTCTACGAGGCGCTGCTGGCCCGCGACCTCACCGCGATCGACCTGCCTGCAGCGGCCGCCGCCCGCGCTCCGTGGAGCGAGATCGAGGCTGACATCCGCAGCCGCTTCACTGGTGCGCTGGCGGACCACGCCGCCCGGGAGACCCGTGCCAAGTACGCGGCCGGCGACGAACTCGTCGCACGCCTGCAGCCCCTGCTCGACCGATGGCCCGCCGTCGTGGACGAGTTGCGCGCCCAACTGGTCACCACCGCCGAACTCAGCACCATGCTGCGCGAGGCGGGTGCCCCGTCCCGGCCTGAGGACATCGGCGTGACGCGCGACGACGTGCGCACCATGTTTCCCAAGGCCATGTTCTACCGCTCCCGCTACACCGCCCTGGACGTGGCATGGGAGCTCGGCATCTTCGACGACCTCGTCGCCGATGTCTTCGATTCCATCTGGAGTAAGTGACCGCTGGCGGTCCTCTCTGCCTCGTCCCCGGAGGCCCACGCCGCTGGATTCGCGCTGGCCGACGAGGAGCCCCGCAGCCTGGTCGCCTGAGCTTTCGACGATAGGGGACGCGCGTATGGTGGAAGAAAGGCACCTGTGAAAGCGAGTTTGCGCCCATGACCGCACCGGCATACACGAAATCCGCAGACGACGTGGCCGCAGAGATCACGGTCGATCCACGCAACGGCCTCACCTCGCAGGAGGCCGCCGAACGCCTCGAACAGTTCGGGCCCAACGAGCTGCGCGGTGCCGAAGCCGAACCCGCCTGGCGCCGCTTCCTGCGCCAGTTCGCAGACCCGCTCATCTACCTGTTGCTGGTGGCGATCGTCATCTCCCTCTTCGCCTGGTTCGCCGAGGGAGCCTCGGGGTTGCCCGTCGACGCGCTCGTCATCGCGATCATCGTGGTGGCCAACGCGGTGCTCGGCTTCGTTCAGGAGAACAAGGCCGAGAACGCCGTCGCGGCACTGTCGGACATGACGGCCACGCACTCCACCGTGCTGCGCGACGGCAAACTCACCGATGTCCCGTCGTCGGTCATCGTCCCCGGGGACATCCTGGTGCTCTCGGAGGGAGACGCGGTGGGCGCCGACGGCAGGCTGCTCACGTCGTCGTCACTGAAGGTGCAGGAGGCCTCGCTCACCGGCGAGTCCGAACCCGTGGAGAAGGACCCCGGCACGTTGTCGGGCGAGGCGGCGCTGGGGGACCGGGTCAACATGGTCTTCAAGGGCACCGCTGTCTCGCGGGGCGTCGGCCGCGCCGTCGTCACCGGCACCGGCATGGACACCGAGATGGGCCGCATCGCCACGCTGCTCGACGAGACGCAGCGCGACCCGTCGCCGCTGCAGCAGGAGATCGCGAAGATCTCGAAGATGTTGGGGCTGCTGGTCGTCGTGATCGCCATCGTCGTGATGGGGGCCGTCGCGCTCGTCAACGGCGTGCGCAGCCTCGACGAGGCCGTCGACATCCTGCTGATGGGGGTCTCCCTCGCCGTCGCCGCCGTGCCGGAGGGCCTGCCCGCCATCCTGTCCCTGGTGCTGGCCATCGGCGTCCAGGTGATGGCGCGGCGCAACGCGGTGATGAAGGACCTCCACTCCGTCGAGACGCTCGGTTCCGTGTCGGTCATCTGTTCCGACAAGACCGGCACCCTCACGCGCAACGAGATGACGCTGCGCGAGATCGTCACCGCCTCGGGCAGGGTCAGGCTCGGCGGCACCGGCTACGCCCCGGAGGGAGGGGTCGAGATCGACGGTGGGGACGAGGCCGCCGCTGAGGCCCGCCGGCTCCTGGCCTCCGGCGTGCTGGCCAACAACGCCCAACTGACCCAGGACGACGACGGCACCTGGAGCATCCAGGGAGATCCCACAGAGGCTGCGTTCGTCGTGGCCCAGCACAAACTCGAGGGTGTCACCGAGCGCGTCGGCTGGTACGAGCGCGACGCGGAGGCCCCGTTCGATTCCGAGCGCAAACTCATGTCCGTGCTCGGGCACCGCGAGGACCAACAACGGCTGTTCGCCAAGGGCGCGCCCGACGTGCTGCTGGAGCGCTGCGTCGAGGAACAGGTGGGCCGCACCCAGCGGCCGCTCACGGACGAGCGTCGCGAGGAACTCGGCCAGGCCGTCGTCGGTCTGTCCGAGCAGGGCTACCGGACGCTCGGTGTCGCCTGGCGGGAGGCGGGCGAGGCGGACCCCGAGGGCTTCGACGAGACCGCCGAGCACGACCTGGTGTGGGTGGGCGTCGTCGGCATCATCGACCCTCCGCGCGACGAGGCCGCCCAGGCCATCGCCGAGGCGCACCGCGCCGGCATCAAGACCGTCATGATCACCGGCGACCATCCCGTCACCGCCTCCCGGATCGCCCAGGACCTGGGCATCACCGACAACGGTTCAGGCGCGCCCAGGGCCGTCACCGGCCGCGACCTCGAGGGCCTCTCCGACGACGAACTCACTGAGTTGGTGCGCCGCACGTCGGTCTATGCCCGGGTGTCGCCGGAGCACAAGCTACGCATCGTGGACGCGTTGCAGGCGGACCGCCAGATCGTGTCGATGACCGGCGACGGCGTCAACGACGCCCCGGCGCTGAAATCTGCCGACATCGGCATTGCGATGGGGATCACCGGCACCGAGGTGACCAAGGAGGCCGGGGAGATGATCCTCGGCGACGACAACTACGCCACGATCGTGGCCGCGGTCCGTCAGGGCCGGGTCATCTTCGACAACATCAAGAAGTTCATCCGCTACCTGCTCAGCTCCAACATGGGCGAGGTCGCCACGGTGTTCCTCGGCGTGGTGCTGGGCTCGTTCATCGGCCTGGCGGATCCCGCCAACCCCGGGGCCACCGTCGTGCCCCTGCTGGCCACCCAGATCCTCTGGATCAACCTGGTCACCGATTCCGGGCCGGCGCTGGCCATGGGCGTGGACCCGGAGATCGACGACGTGATGAGCCGCAAACCGCGCGCCTACGACGACCGGATCATCGACGGCCACATGTGGGCGCGCATCATCGGCACCGGCCTGGTGATGGGCCTCATCAGCCTGGTCATCTACGACCTGAGCCTGCCCGGTGGCTTCCTCGGCGGGCTCGAGCACCTCGTCGGGACTGAGCAGCAGTTGGATGTCGCGCGCACCACGGTGTTCACCGCCTTGGTGATGATGCAACTGTTCAACGCGCTGAACTCCCGCTCCGACATGGGCAGCGCCTTCAGCCACCTGTTCACGAACACGTGGCTGTGGGTGTCGCTGCTCGGGGCCGCACTGGCGCAGGTCGCCGTCGTGCAGGTGCCGTTCCTGCAGCACGCGTTCGGCACCACGTCGCTCGACCTGGCCCACTGGGCGGTGGCCGTGGGCGCAGGCGTCGCCGTCCTGGTCTACGAGGAGATCGTCAAGGTCGTCAGGCGCGCGGCAGCGAGGTGATCAGCGCCTCCATCGTGTCCATCACCGCGAGGGTCTCGTCCCACGGCATCCACTCGGATTCGACGCGGCCCTCGGCCACCATGGTGGCGAAGTGGGCGGCCTCGTAGGCCAGCCCCTCGTGCTCGAGGAGCGTGGGCTGCTCGCTCAGCTGGGTCTCGCCGTCGACGGTGCGCAGGGTGAACTGCTGCGGTCCGTAGAAGAAGGTGGGCACGTCGACGGTGGCCTTCGTGCCAGCGATGAAGGCGCGGGTGGGCGTGAGCGCCTTGCACGTGGTGTTGATGAGCGCGTTCGCGTTCGGGTATGCCCCGAAGCCGTCGAAGACGGCGGAGATCTGCCGGTCGACGCCGGTGAAGGCCCGCGTGCCGAGCGACAGGGCACGGCCCGGGGAGCCGAGTGCGAAGTGCATGAAGGAGACGGGGTAGACGCCGAGGTCGAGCATCGCGCCGCCGGCCTTGGAAGGGTCGAACAGCCGCGACTCGGGGTCGTCGGCGAACCACTGGCCGTGGTCGGCGAAGACGGTCTCGATCTCGCCGAGCGCGCCGTCGGCCAACAGCTGGCGGATGACATCAGTGTGGGGGATGAACCGCGTCCACATGGCTTCCATCACGGCGACGCCGGCGTCGCGGGCTGCGTCGATGAGCTCGCGGGCCTGGGCCGCGGTCTCGGTGAAGGCCTTCTCCACCAGCACGTGCTTGCCGGCCTCGATGGCCAGCTGCGCGTTGGCCAGGTGCTCACTGTGGGGCGTGGCGACGTAGACGATGTCCACTTCCGGGTCGGACACCAGAGCCTCGTACGAGCCGTAGGTCCGGGGCGACTGGAACCGGGCCGCGAACTCGTCGGCCCTGCTCTGCGTCCTGGAGCCGACGGCGGTCAGCCGCTGCTGCGTGTGCGTGTGCGCGGCGTCGAAGAACCGTTCGGCGATCCAGCCGGTGCCCAGCACCCCCCAGCGCAGCGGGGGAGCGGTCATCGGGTCCGGGACACGGGAAGTGGGCAGCGTGATCATGGGCCCCATTATGGCCGTGCGGTGAGGGCCCCGTCGCAGATGGTGGCAACGACCTCCATGGCACGCAGGGCAGCGGCAGTGGCAACAGGCGACCCATGGTCCGCCAGCGGATCCGTGCGGAGGAGCACCACGTCGCCCGGACCGCCGACGCTGATGCGCCGGCCGTCGACGGACGCGGCAAGGGCCTCGCGCGCGGTCAGCGACTCCTCCGGCTGCACCGCCGGCCGGTCGTCGCCGCTTCGGTACACCGCAGCGGCGATGCCGAGCCACGGATCCGGCGGCGACACCGGCGCGTCGGAACCCAAGGCGAGGGTGGCGCCGGCATCGAGCAGCGACTTCACCAGGAACGTCCGGTCCGCGCGGTCGCCCCACCAGCGCTCGGTCATGTCGCGGTCGTCGACGAGGTGGTGCGGCTGCATGCTGGCCGTCAACCCCAGGCGCGCGAACCGCGGCACGTCCTCGCGGCGCAACAACTGCGCGTGCTCGATCGAGCCGGCCGCGCCGGTGGCCTCGAAGGCGTCGAGGGCCGCCTGGTTCGCCCGGTCCCCGATGGCATGCACCGCCAGTTCCAGGCCGGCCTCCCGCGCCCGGTCCAGCAGGGCTACCAACTCCTCGCCCGCCACGTTGACCACGCCGCAGGGGTGGGGGTCGTCGGCGGGCAGGCCCAGGTAGGGCTCGCAGCACCACGCCGTCCGGGTGCCCAGCGACCCGTCGGTGATGATCTTCAGCGGCCCCATCGTGATCAACCCGTCGCCACCGGGCAGCGTGTCGCCGGTCCGCCAGCCTGCTCCGAGGACGTCATCGAGTTGCGGGGGATAGACGCCGGCGCGCACGCGCAACCCGCGGATCCCGGCGGCCACGCGGCGGGGCCAGTGGCGGAAGGCATCGGCGAACTCGAGGTCTACGATGCCCACCAGCCCGCGCGACGCCAGGTACCCGACGGCGGCGCCCTCCTCCTCGACGGTGGCGGCCTGCTCCGGCATCGCCGTCAGCCGCGCCAGCGTGGTGAACCATTCGTTCTCCGTCATGGGGTCCGGGCGGGCCGCGACCCCCAGGCGCTCCAGTGCAGCCGAGTTCAGCCAGCCGTTGTGCGCGTCGCCGGAGATCAGTACGACGGGCTGGGAGCCGGACACCGCATCCAGTTCCGCGACGGTGCCCACGCGTTCCCACGCCGCGGACCGGTAGCCGAACCCCACTGCGATGCGGCCGTCGTCGCGACGCATCTCCAGGGCCTCCGCCACCCGGGCGCAGACCTCCTCAGGGCCGACGGTGCCCGCGAGGCCAATCCACGTGGTGGAGCGGGCCCACTGGCCGAAATGCACATGCTTGTCCCACAGCCCGGGGATCAGCCAACAGCCCGAGGCGTCGACGACCTCCTCGCCCCGGACCGGCAGAGACGGCCCCACCTCGGTGACCACCCCGTCGCGGATCCGCACGTCGACGGCCCGCTCGCCCTCCCCGTCGAGACCGACTACCAGACCACCACTCACCAGCACAGAACCGCTCACCCATGCACCGTCTCACTCAAGAGAATGCGTTGTCAACGGCGGTTCAGAGGGCCTCGCGAACCGTCCTCGGATCAGGGTTGACCAGCACCTCGCCGTCGACCACGACGGTGGGGACGGTCTCATCACCGTTGTTGACGCTGCGGACGAATGCCGCCGCGTCCGGGTCCTGCCAGATGTTGATCCACGTGACCTTCTTCGCATCGCTCCCGAGGCCGCCCCGGAGTCTCTGGCAGAAGATGCAGCCTGGCCGCCAGTAGGCCACGACGCGGCGCTGCTCGGCGGGCAGCGCCATGACGTCGGCGTGCCGCTTGGTGCGGCCGCCGGAGAACGGGCTCATCCACCAGGCGAGGAGAATCACGCACACCGCCAGCAGCGCGCTGACGGCGGTCACCTTCCAGCCCTCGATGGAGAAGGCGAACGCCAGACCGGCGATGAGGACGATGAGCCACGTGAACCGCTGCATGGCCCCAGGTTAGGCGAGGTCGCGCCCGGCCGAGGCGGCGGCTCTGTTAGGGTCGCCCTCAGCGCCGATGACGGCACGGTGATGGGGGCAATGATGAGTTCTTGGTTCAAGCTCCTTCTCGCGGCAGTGCTGGTGGTCGTGCCGGCACTCCTCGGGCCAGCCGGGCCTGCGCATGCAGAGGTCGATGTTTACACCACCGAGGGCATCCACGTGGTCAACGGGCGGGAATGGCGCACCGCTTGCGAACCGTATTCCCGGACCACCCGGTGCCGCACGGAGATCAAGGCCACCGTGATCACCTACGCGCACCTCGACGACGGTGCGAAGCGCACGTTCACGCGCACTACAGGCTGGGCCTTCAACAACCTCACCTACCTCCCCGCATCACGGAAGCTCTGGGGCTCCAACCCGCTCGCCAACCCGGGCAACTGGACGGCCCCGGACGGCCGCGAGTGGTGGACCGAGTGCGACAACGAGCGAACCGGGCGCCGTGGGTGCCGCTCCTACGCCATGGCAACCGTCGTCACCCAGACCGCGGGGGAGCGTGCCGCCGGCGTCTACGGCTGGCAGGACCAGTGGGTCTTCAACAACATCGTCCGCTTCACCGACGACCGCACGGTGGCTGAGGTGCCGATCGGGATCCCCACCGTCACCGCGTCGCCCGAGCCGACCCAGCCCGTGGACGAGGTCACCTTCGCTGACCGCTCCCTGACCAACTGCGTCCGAGCGCAGACGGGGCACGACCGGATCCTGCGCTCGGAGGTGGAGGGGCTGGTCACCCTGAAATGCACCACGGCCAACGGATATACCGTCCAGGACCTCGGAGGCATCGAGGTGGCCAGGGATCTCGCGGAACTCGACATCCAGGGACGGCGCTACACCGCCGGGGCCCTCTCGTTGGATCCCCTGACCTCGCTGTCGAAGTTGACGAGCCTCAATCTGTACCAGGTCCCGCTGGCCGACCTGTCCGACCTGAACGCGCTCCGCGGGCTCGAGCATCTACTCATCGGCGGCCCCGACGCCCCGGTGACCGGCTTGAAGGCCTCCGACGTGACCGACCTCGATCGCCTTGAGACGTTCATGGCCATGAACGCGGGCCTGACCGGCGCCTCGTTCGTCACGGAGCTGCCGCTGCTGGTGGCAATCAACCTGGACGACAACGAGATCACCGACGTCTCCCCGTTCGCGGCTCTGGAGAACCTGACGTTCCTGTCCCTGAAGAACAACCCGGTCACCGACTGGTCGCCGCTGGACCAGAAGGTGGCAGACGGGCTCGAGATCGTCCGCTGACCCCCCCGCGCGACGATCGCCGGCACCGCCCGAACGGGGCGATGCCGGCGATCGTTGCTCAGCGGGCAGGTCGGTGCAGGTTCATCACCACATCGAGCTGGGCGCGCGCCCGACGGCGACCTCCAGGTGACGCAGTTCGTCGACCAGTTCGCGCGGGAGACGCCAGCCGAAGCTGTCGAACCAGCGTCCGATGCGCGGGACCTCGTCGTGCCATTCCTGCGGGCGGTAGCTGATCACGGCCTCCAGGTCCTCGTCGGAGATGTCGAGTCCGTCGACGTCGAGCGACTCCTTCGTGGGGACGAAGCCGGTGGGGGTCTCCACGGCGTCGGCCTTGCCGTCGACGCGCTCGGCGATCCACTTCAGCACGCGGGAGTTCTCGCCGAACCCGGGCCACATGAAGCGGCCGTCCCCGTCGCGGCGGAACCAGTTGACGTAGAACACCTTCGGCAGCTTGGCCTCGTCGGCCTTCTTGCCGATGTTGATCCAGTGCTGCACGTAATCGGCCACGTGGTAGCCGATGAACGGCAGCATCGCCATGGGGTCGCGGCGCAGCACGCCGACCGCACCCTTCGCCGCAGCGGTGGTCTCCGAGGAACAGGTGGCGCCCATGAAGACGCCGTGCTTCCAGTTGCGCGACTGCGTCACCAGCGGGATGGTGTTCTCCCGACGGCCGCCGAAGACGATCGCGTCGATCGGCACACCCTGCGGGTTGTGGTAGTCGTCCGCCAGGATGGGGCACTGCTCAATAGGCGTGCAGAAGCGGCTGTTGGGGTGCGCCGCCTTCTCGTCCTTGCGGCCACCCTCCGGACCGGTCGAGCCGCTCCAGGGGCGACCCTTCCAGTCAGTGATGTTCTCGGGCTTGTCCTTGGTCATGCCCTCCCACCACACGTCGCCGTCGGCGGTGAGGCCGACGTTGGTGAAGATGGAGTTGCCCTTGGCGATGGTGCGCATGGCGTTGGGGTTGGTCTCGTAGCTGGTGCCGGGCGCCACGCCGAAGAAGCCGGTCTCCGGGTTGGTGGCGTACAGCCGGCCGTCCTCACCGAAGCGGAGCCAGGCGATGTCGTCGCCCAGGGTTTCGACCTTCCAGCCGGGGACCGTCGGCTCGAGCATGGCCAGGTTGGTCTTGCCGCAGGCCGACGGGAACGCGGCCGCGATGTGGTACTTGCGGCCCTCCGGGGAGATGAGGCGCAGGATCAACATGTGCTCGGCCATCCAGCCCTCGTCGCGCGCCATGACGGAGGCGATGCGCAGCGAGTAGCACTTCTTGCCCAGCAGGGAGTTGCCGCCGTAGCCGGAGCCGTAGGACCAGATCATCCGCTCGTCGGGGAAGTGGACGATGTACTTGGTCTCCGAGCAGGGCCACGGCACGTCCTGCTCGCCCTCCTCGAGCGGCAGGCCCACCGAGTGGAGGCAGGGGACGAAGTCGGCCTGGGTGTCCGTCATCGCCTTGAGCGGCTCGGCTCCCATCCTGGTCATGATCCGCATCGACAACGCCACGTAGGCGGAGTCGGAGACCTCGACGCCGAACTTCGGGTCGTCGGCCTCGATGTGGCCCATGCAGAACGGGATGACGTACAGGGTGCGCCCGCGCATGCAGCCGTCGTAGAGGCCCTTCATGACGCGCTTCATCTCGGCCGGGGCCATCCAGTTGTTGGTGGGGCCGGCGTTGCGCTCGTCCTCGGAGCAGATGAACGTCTGGTCCTCGACGCGGGCCACGTCGTCCGGGTCCGTGCGAGCGTAGATCGAGTTGGGTAGCTTCTCGTCGTTGAGGCGGATGACAGTGCCCGCCTCTTCGAGGACGCGGACCAGATGGTCGTACTCCGCGTCGGAACCATCGCAGTAATGGATGGCGTCGGGCTGGCACAGCTCGACAACTTCATCGAGCCATGCCACCAGCTTCGGGTGGGTGGGTGCCTCGCCCGTGGCGGGGAGGTCGGCTCGTGTTTTCCGGTGAACTTGGGTGGCGGTTGTCATGGGACCCCTTCGTTGCGGTGGAATCACGCATCTCCGTTGAGCGCTTCCATTTCCACCATAGCCAGACATTTTCATTCATTGCTACTTGATGGGACTTTGTCTCACGCTGCTACAGTGCTGGGGTGCGAACGGCAGTTATCCTGACGGGCGTGCTCGCGTGTGCAGCTGCACTGGGCGGGTGTTCCCCCGAACCGGCCGCGCCGTCCCCCACGGCGCCGGCGGTTGACATGACCACGCCCGGCGCCACTGAACCACCGCCCACGGCGGAGACGGAGATCGTGGCGTCGGAGTCGGCTTCGCCCAGTGAATCCGCGTCGGCCAGGGAGTCCGCCCCGCCTCCCACCGCCGAGTCGACGACCAGCCTGTCCCCGGTCGAACAGCCCCCGCAGGAGGGCGGCCCCTGGACGAAGCTGGACCTGACGCTGCGCTCGGGCGCCGACATCATCAAGGCCACCGAACTGCCGGAGTCGCTGCGCGCGTTCCTCACCAGCCGCGTCGGCGTCGAGGACGAGACCGGTTGCGTCACCGAGGAGGTCATCCTCCACGGCATTCACTCCGACGGCTTCGCCTATGGCACTGAGGAGTCGAACTGCGCGGGCGGCGAAGTGGTGTGGGGCATCACCGACAACCAGTGGCACTACATCGTTCAGTTCGGCGACCCCGTGCCCTGCGCGGACCTCGCCTACAACGGCATCCCCGCAGGCGCCCCGGGCCTGCGTTGTCTGGGCGACGACGGTTCGGCCCGGGACTTCTGATGAGGGCCACCTGGTTCGCGGCCCCGGCCGCGGCGCTGCTGCTGTTGCCCGCGTGCGCCCCGGATTCCATGGTGTCGTCGGCCGTGTCGGCCAGGCAGTTGGCTCCGTCGTTCGGTGTCCCCAAGGACGCCGCCGATGAAGAGCTCCCGGAGGAGGTCGTTGCCGCGGAGAAGCAGGCCAAGGCCGCCGCCGAGGTGGACGAGGTCATGTCGAGGGCGGCTGCGCGCTCCAGCGAGCTCACCTCGATGCAGTCGGCTGGGGCGGGTCCGGACTTCCAACCCACCAACGGGTGGGAGGACCGCCACATCCACAATGTCGCCTACTCGCAGCTCCACCTGCTTGAGGAGGCGTCACCGGCGTTCCGCGACTACGCGGAGAACGCGATGACGTCCGCCGGTACGGACGGCTGCACCGTGCTGGGCCTCAGCGTGATGAGCAAGCACCAGGACGGCTTCATCCTCGGCACGATCAGCACGGACTGTGGTGGTGGCCAGGCGATCTGGGGAGAGGACGGCGAGACGCGCCAGTGGCATCTCCTGACGGTGCTCCAGGCGACGCCGGACTGCGCGGAGCTCACCGGGTTGGAACTGCCCACCGGAGTGGGCCTCGTCTGCAACGACGATCAGGGCAAGCTCGCAGTCTACTGAGCCGCTCCGCGGGCCGCGGCGGACCACCAGCCCCGGGAACCATAAAAGCCTGAACCCAGAGGGTTCAGGCTAGTCCGATGTCCTGAGACATCACATGGTCGGGGTGACAGGATTTGAACCTGCGGCCTCGTCGTCCCGAACGACGCGCGCTACCAAGCTGCGCCACACCCCGATGGCTTTTTGAGCCAAGGGAAAGATTAGCGCACGGCGGCCTCAGGTGCGAATTCACGGTTCCGGATGGGGCCGTGGGCGATGGTCCGCTCCGGCCCGGGAACCAGGGTGAGCAGCGTCACCTCAGGGCGGCATGCGAACCGGTACGGCGCGAACGGGGAGGTGCCCAAACCCGCAGACACGTGGAGGTGCGCGGTGCGTCCCCCGGAGGTGTGGGTGGACAGGCCCTTGACGCGTGCCGTGTCGAGGTCGCAGTTGGTGATCAGCGCCCCATGGCCCGGCACACAGACCTGACCGCCGTGGGTATGGCCCGCGAAGATCAGATCCACGCCGTCCGCAGTCATGGCGTTCAGCAACCGCAGGTACGGCGCGTGGGTCACGCCGATGTTGAGCGCTGCGCCCGGCTCCGGCGGCCCGCCGACGGCGGCGTAGTCGTCGCGGCCGAGGTGGGCGTCGTCGGTGCCCCGGAAGGCCAGCCGATGCCCGGCCACCTCGAGCACGGTGCGGCCCTGGGTGAGGTTCGCCCAACCCAGTCCCTCGAGATGCGCGGCGAGCTCCGCCGTGGGGAGTTGGCGCGGCTCCGGCTGCTTGTGACCGTTGGACGACCCGCGTGTGAGGTACCTCAGCGGGTTGCGGAACTGCGGCGCGAAGTAGTCGTTGGACCCGAACACGAACACTCCGGGTATGCCACGCAGGGGCTCCAGCGACGCCATCAGGGCCGGGATGGCCTTGGCCTGAGAGATGTGGTCGCCGGTGCTGACCACGAGGTCCGGCTCCAGCCCTGCCAGGGCGGCGATGAATTCCTGCTTCCCGCGCTGGGATTCCATGAGATGGAAGTCTGACACGTGTAGCACGCGGAGCTCTGCGGAACTCTGCGGCAGCACGTCGAGTTGCACCCGGCGCACGGTGTACAGGCTGCGTTCGACGAGGCCCCAGCCGAAGCAGGCGGCGCCCAGGCCGGCCAGGCCGCCGAGGGTCTTGGTGGCGGCGCGCATCAGTCGCCGTCGTCCCCGCCCTGGCCCGGAGGGCCACCCGGCTGCTGGCCGGGAGGTGCTGCCGGAGGAGCGGCGGGCGGCGCGGGGGCAGCGGGGGCCGTCGCTGGGGGCTCAGGGACCACTGGCTTCGGCGCAGGCTTCGGCGCGGGCTCCGGACCGGCTGAGACCCGCAGCGTGATGCTGGAGAACTTCACGGCCTGGTCAGACGGGGTGATGCCGAGGAAGGCGCCCTTGCGGCGGCTCGAGTACTCCCGCTGTGTGCGGGTTGTGAACCCGGCCGCCTCGATGGTCTCCTTGGCCTCGTTGTACCCCATCCCCTTGACGTCCGGCACCGGCACCAGTTCGCCCTCGAGGATGGTCTTGCTGGGCTCGGTGAACTTCGTCTTGGGCTTGTCGGCGAGCGCCGAGGTCATGGCAGCCTTCCAGATCTGGCCCGCGTCGCCGCCGCCGGATCCCTCCAGATACGTGCCGCTGGCGGGCATGGTGCCCTTGACGGTCTGGGTGTGGGTCTTCCACCAGGTGTTGGCGGTATCGACGCCGATCATGGCGACGCCCGCCATCTCGGGGGTGTAACCGGCGTACCAGACGGCTTTGTTCTCGTTGGTGGTACCGGTCTTGCCGGCCTCGTCGCGGCCGTCGCGCAGCGCCGCCCGCCGACCGGTGCCGTTCATGGCCACGCCCTGGAGCAGGTAGTTGACGCCGTCGGCCACCTCAGGCCGGATGACCTGCTCACAGTTGGCCGGCGGCACCTCGAGCTTCTTGCCGTCCTTCGTCGTGACAGACTGCAGGATGATCGGGGTGCAGTGGATGCCGCGGTTGGCGAACGTGGCGTAGGCCTCGGCCATGGACAGCGGCGTGATGTAGGCGGTGCCCAGCGTGAACGACGGGTACGAGGCCTGGGAGTTCATGGGATCGCCGTTGGCGAGCTTCACGCCCACCTTCTCGGCCATCGTGGTGGTGTTACAGATCCCCACCGCCTGGATGAGCTGCATGAAGTACGTGTTGACCGACGACTCGGCTGCCTTGCGCATGTCGATGGTGCCGTAGCCCCTGTCGTAGTTGCTGACCGGACGGTCCGCACGGGTCTTGAACGGACCCTCACAGTTGGTGAAGGTCTCGCCGTCGATCTCGAGTTCCTTGGGGGCGTCGTACTTCTGGTCCGGAGTCATGCCCAGGTCCAGCGCGGCCGCCATGGTGAAGGCCTTGAATGTGGAGCCCGCCTGGAAGCCTTCGATGCCGCCCATGGAGCCTTCGACGTTGATGTTCTTGAACGTCTCGCCCACGGCCTCGTCCGGTCCCATCTTGGGGCGCGACTGGGCCATCGCCACGATCAGGCCGGTGCTGGGCTGCACCAGCACGGAGGAGCCCCACACTGGGTCGAGCGGCGCGATCAGGGAGGCGACAGCCGCCTCAGCGGCGAGCTGGGCCTCGGCGTCGATCAGCGTGTGGATGGTGAGCCCACCGCGGTTGAGCATGTTGCGGCGCTCTTCCTCCGTCTCGCCCATGCTCGGCATCGTCATCAGCGTGCGCTGCACGTAGTCACACAGGAAAGGGAACTGGGAGGCGACGCAGCCGTTGGGGAGGCGCTTGATCTTCGACGGATCGAACGTCGTCTCCTTGGCGGCGGCGGCCTCCGCCTTGGTGACGAGCTTGAGCTCGGCCATGCGGTTCAGCACGGTGTCGCGCCGGTTGATGGCGCGCTGCGTGTACTTGGTGGGGTTGGTCTGCACGGGGTTCTGGACCAGGCCGGCCAACATCGCCGACTGCGCCAGGTCCAGGTCCTTGGCTGAGACCTGGAAGTAGTGCTGGGCCGCGGCCTCCACGCCGTAGGCGCCGTCGCCGTAGTAGGCGATGTTGAGGTAGCGCTCGAGGATCTCGTCCTTGGTGAGCTTCTCCTCGACGGCCATGGCATAGCGCATCTCGACGATCTTGCGCTCGAGGGACACCTCCGTGGCCTTGCGGACACCTTCCTGGTCGTTGTTCATCGACGCGGTTTCGACGCGCACGAGCTTCACGTACTGCTGGGTCAGCGTCGACGCGCCCTGGGTGTCGCCTGTCAGCGTCTTCACGGCCGCTCGGCCGAAGCCCTGGAAGTCGATCGCGCCGTGCTCGTAGAAGCGGTGGTCCTCAATGGCGATCTGCGCCTGCTGCATGAACAGCGAAATGTCCTCGAGCGGCACGTAGATGCGGTTCTCGTCGAAGAACGTGGCCAGCACCTTGCCGTCGCCCATCAGGACGCGCGATCGCTCGGACTGCGGCGGGGTCTCGAACTCCGCCGGCAACTGCTCCAGCGATTCGGCAGCCATCTTCACGCCGTTGCCGGCGAGAGCGGTCATCGGCACGGCCAGCCCTGCGAGCAGGAGGCCCGACAGGAGTGATACCGCGAAGAACATCAGGAGGGAATAGCCCTTCTGGCCCAGGGAGGCAGACTTCATAGGGCGCATTCTACGTGAGGGGGTCCAAAACGCCTTTGTCAGACGTTTCAATGGCCGCTGGCATGGGCGGTAGCCCGAACCCCCCTGTTGCAAACCGCACGACATGCGCTACGGTCGACGCATAGGACGAAACTGCGCAAGGGAGGGCAGATGATGTCGCTCGCCGAGGTTAGTGAATGGACGCTCCAGGCCAAATGCCGGGACATGGCGGACGCACTCTTTCCAGAAGGTAAAGATCAGAAACGGGCTCGTTCAGTCTGCGTCGGATGCCCGGTCCGATCTGAGTGTCTCGCAGAGGCGCTCGACAACCGGATCGAATGGGGTGTCTGGGGGGGAATGACCGAACGTGAGCGCCGAGCGCTGCTGAGACAGCGGCCCGACATCGACTCGTGGTTCGACGTGCTCGTCAACTACAACAACGGCGCAGGCTTCACGGTCGTGCCGGTGGACCACCACTGAAGCACTTGATCGAGGCGGCGGGTGGAGCGTTCCACCCGCCGCCTCAACAGTCAGTCAGTCCCGCAGGAAACGCGCGGGCACGTCTGCAACCCGGCCCCGGTCCCAGGGAAGTGACCATCCGGCCAGGTCCAAGACCCAATCCACGAGGTGCCCGGTGAGGCCCCAGATGAACTGGTCGCCCAACACGAACGACGGGCCCATGAACCCGCTGGGGTGGCGGCCCATCACGCGTGTCTCCGGTGCCGCCAGTTCCGATACCCGGTAGTGGTGCACCTCAGCCACCTCGCGCGGGTCCACGACGGTGAGCTCGTCCCCACCCGGCCACGCGCCCACCACGGTGGTGACGTCGTAGCGCGATGCCGGCACCCACAGCGCCGGCAATTGTCCTAACACCGTGACCTGCGTGGGGTCGAGTCCGATCTCCTCGCGCGCCTCCCTGAGCGCGGTGTCCGCACGGTCGACGTCCGTGTCGTCGACGGCGCCCCCCGGCAGTGCGATCTGCCCGGCGTGCCGGCGCATGGTGGTGGCCCGGGTGATGAAGGTCAGCGACGGGTCGCCGTCGTCCGTGAACAGGGCCAGAACGGCTGCTGAGCGTTCGCCGCGCGGCGTGCGGTCGATCCCGATGTGGCGGGCCTCCTGGGGTTGCGCCAGCGCGCCGCGGAGGCGGCCGAAGACGCGCTCGATGCTCATGAGACCCCCAGGTACCGGGCGGCCAGGTCCTGCAACTGTTTGGTGGATTCGATGGGCCCGGCGTGGACCCCGGCGATCTTCCCGTCGGCGTCGATGAAGTATGTCGACGGGATGCCAGGGATCTTGAGAGGCACCTGCAGCGTCTTGTCCTGGTCCGTCACGTGGGGGTAGAACCAGCCGACGAGGCCGGCGAACTCGATGGCCCAATCGGGGAGGGGGTCGTTGTAGTCGACTCCGAGGAAGGCGACGCCGTCGAGTTCGGCAAGGCCCTCACGAAGGAAGGGCGCCTCCTCGCGGCAGGGGCCGCACCACTGGGCCCACACGTTGATGATGGTGGGCGTGCGCTCCAGGCCGGCCAGGTTGACGGTCTTGTCGCTGCCCAGGCAGGTCAGTTGGGTGTGGGGGAGCCCGCCGTCGACCTGCTCGGCGGCCGGATCCGTGTCAGGGCAGTCAGGCAGCCCGTACTCGACGCGCAGCGCCGCGAGATCCGGCGGTGGCGTGGCGGGCGCCGTGGGGGTGGTGCTCGGGCCGGGCGTGCACGCGGCGAGCAGCAGAGCCGCGCCAAGCGCGGCGATGGCAGACCTGATCCTCATCGTGCTGCGAGATTACCCCACGGCGGGAGGGCCTCAACCCGACGCCGCCAACGGTGCGACGTCAGTTCCTCGGCTCGCGGATGAGCTTGGCGGCCCTCGCCGGATCCTGTTCGCCGATGTCGCGGCGGGGGCACCATTCGGCGACGGGGCAGGCCCCGCAGGCCGGGCGCCGGGCGTGGCAACACCGTCGACCGTGCCAGATCACGCGGTGACAGAGCATCACCCATTCCTCGGGAGGGAACAGGGCTCCGACGGAGCGCTCGACATCGTTGGGCTTGGTGCTGTCCACCCAGCCGAAGCGGTTGGCCAGCCGGATGAGGTGGGTGTCGGGGGTCACGCCGGGCACGCCGAACGCGTTACCCAGCACCACATTGGCGGTCTTGCGTCCCACTCCCGGCAGTGAGACGAGCTCGTCGAGGGTGCCCGGCACCTGGCCGTCGAACTCATCGACGATGCGCCGACTCAGCCCGATGATGGCGGTGGTCTTGTTCCGGTAGAACCCGACAGGTCCGATGATGACCTCAACCTCTTCCCTGTCCGCCTCAGCGAGCGCCGTGGCGTCGGGGAAGCGTCGGAAGAGGTCTGCGGTCACCGCGTTGACCCGGCGGTCCGTCGACTGCGCCGACAACACCGTGGCGACGAGCAGCTCGAACGGGGTGCGGAAATCCAGCTCGCACCGAGCGTCGGGGTAGGCCTCGGCGAGCGTCTCGTTGATGATCGCCGGCTGGTCCACCTCAGACCTCGACGACGAGTTCGACCTCCACGGCCGAATCCAGCGGGAGCACCGCCACGCCCACCGCGCTGCGCACGTGGACGCCGGACTCGCCGAAGATGTCGCCGAGCAGGTTGGAGGCGCCGTTGGCGACGGCGGGCTGCGCCGTGAAGCCCGGCTCGCTGGCCACGAAGACCACCACCTTCAGCACGCGGCGGATGTTGTCGACACCGCCGGCGAGGGCCGCGGCGGCCGCCACGGCGTTGAGCGCCGCGGTGCGGGCCGCGGCAGCGGCGTCGTCCTGCGACACCGCGCCCCCCACCTTGCCGACGGCGACGAGTTCACCGTCGACGAACGGCAGCTGGCCCGAGGTCCAGATCTGGTTTCCCACCCGGGTAGCCGGCACGTAGGCGGCGACGGGAGCAGCTACCGGCGGCAGTTCGATGCCGAGTGCGGTCAGGCGCTCGGAGGTGGGCATCAGGCCTCCTGGATGGGCCGCTTGAAGTAACCGACCAGCGTGTCCGGGTTGGGGCCGGGGGCGAGCTGGATGAGTTCCCAGCCATCGGAGCCGAAGTTGTTGAGCAGCTGCTGAGCGACGTGCGACAGGACGGGCGCGACGAAGTATTCCCACTTGATCATGTGGGACAAGGTACTACGGACGGCCGAACGACTTCTCGAGGTCTGCGTCGCGGAATTGGGGGAGGTCCTCGGAGCGGATCACGACGTCGGTGTCCTTCGTGCGGGAGGCGACGGCGTCGACCACCGCGTCGAGCGTCATCCGGGCCTCGGAGATGGTGGCCTCCGGCATCTTCACGTCCCTGAACTTGCCGCGGCCCAGCGTGAACAGGACGGCGGCCACGAGCAGTGAGAACAGGACGCTGACTAGGAAACCCAGCGTGATCGCGGGGAACGGCCCCATGGAGGTGAGTGCGTTGAGAAGCAGGCCGACACCTAGGGCGATCAGGATGACCAGCATCCAGATGGCGTGCAGGGCGAAGACGGCGGCACCGGCGAAGAACCCGGCGCCCACGCCTGCGGCTTTGGCGGCGGGCTTGATCTCGGCGGAGGCGAGCTCGGACGTCTTCGAGACGAACTCGGAGAGCGAGTCCTTGATGTCGACCAACGGGTGGCGGGGCTCAGCGGGCATTGGATGCTCCTTTCGCAGCTAACAGCCTAGTACCGCATAGATCACAGTGGGATGGCCAGGCCGCTATCGGGTAATTCGACGGGGCCGGTCAGTTCCTCGTGGCTGACCCAGGCGCGCCAGCACAGCAGTTGGTAGGGCAGCCGCAGGTTCTCGCCGGGGCGTACCGCTCCGTCGAACAGGTCGACGACCTGGCCGATGAGGGTGTCGAGCTGGCTCTGGTCGAGGTTGCCGGCCAGCGGCTGCCTGCGCACCATGGCGATGAGGTCTTCGCGGCTGACGGCCTGCCAGATCCGGAACGCGCGGCGCTCCACCTCTGGGAAGTACTTGGAGCGGCCCAGCACGTCGAGGCTCTGGTGGCCGTAGTCGCCCTTCATGGCCATGGGGTCATAGCGGCGCAACAGGGCGGCGAGCCGCCGCACCCAGGGCACCGAGTCGTCGCGCACCAGGTAGGAGGCGCTGACGCATCCGCCGCTGCGCAGCACACGGGCGAGTTGGGGGAGGGCTTGGTCGAGGTTGTAGCGGTGCAGGCTCTGGTGCGCGAAGACCACTTCGAACTGCAGCGGATCCGTCGGCACCGCCTCCGGCCGCGCCAGCAGCGGCGTGACCCGCGTGAGCTCGGCAAGCCGCACGTGGACGGCGGGGCTGTCGGTCAGCGCGAACAGGGTGTGCCCGGCGGCCGAGAGCCGGCGCGTGAGATGCGTGTCGCCGGCCAGGACCAGCCCGCGCACGTCCTGCCACACGGAGAGCCAGGTGAGGGCCTCGTCGGGCAGGGTGATGCTCATGCCATCCTTCCGCGTAGCTGATGTGGTGGGGCCAGCCTAGCTGGCGGGTTGTGCGTCACGACGGAGGACGCCGCGCCGGGGAAGGTTATCCACAACGGGGCACATCCGTCGAAAATCGGGCCGCCCGTTGACCACAGTGGTGGGCATGGAACCCTACGTTCTGCTCTGCTCCCGGGACCCGGCCGTCATCGAGGCGGTGGAGGTCTCGGCGGCCGCTTTCGAGGTGCCGCTGCGCGTGGCCCACCACCCTGACGAGGTGCGGTTGGCCTGGCCGGAGGCGGCCCTGCGGCTGGTGTCCACAGAGGTCGCCACGCGCTGGACGGGCGTCGCGCCCGGGCAGGCCCACCTCGTCGGCGACTCGCCGCGGGAGTTGGCGCGCTGCTCCGCCGCGCTCGCGTTGCCGGTGCTGCCGCTGCCTGACCACGGTGGTCACCTGGCGGAGGCCATCTCGACGGCGGTGCGCGCGGACGCGGTGCGGGCCACGGTCGTGGCGCTGGTGGGCGCCTCCGGCGGTCTGGGCGTGAGCACGCTGGCGGCCTCGCTGGCGCTGGTGGCGGCGGCACAGCGGATGCGCGCGGCGTGCGTGGATCTGGCGCAGGCGGGCGGCGGGCTGGACCTCATCGTCGGAGCGGAGACCGTCGACGGCGTGCGGTGGCCAGACCTGAGTCACGCGCGGGGCGAATTGGGAGATCTCATCGGCGGGTTGCCCATGGCCGAGGGGGCAGCGTTCCTGGCGCAGGGCCGGGAGTCGCCCTCCGCGCCACCGGCGGCGGCGGTGGCGGCCGCCGTCGGCTCGCTGGCCCGCTCCGCAGACCTCGTGGTCATCGATGCCGGCCGTGAGGCGCCGCAGGTGGAGCCGGACCGGACGCTGCTCGTCGTCGGCGCGGACGTGAGGTCCGTCGCCTCAGCGCGGATGCTGGTCGAGGGCCGGTCCGTGCAGCCCGCTGCGGTGGTGGTCCGGCGTGGGCCCGGCCGGTCCATCCCCGCGGAGGTCGTCTCGCGCGCGCTGGGCCTTCCCTGCCTGGCGGCCATCCCACACGACAAGGCGGTGGTCCGGTTGGTTGAGCTGGGGCTGTCGCCTGTCAGCACGGCTGCGCGCCGGTACCGCAGAGCGGTTGCGGCCCTGCTGGCGGAGGTGCGCGGTGGCTGAGGTGCAACTCGATGTGCTCCAGACCCGCCTGGCCGGGCTGGGCCGCACCCACACCCCGGTGGACGTGGCGGCCGCGCTGCGCGGGATGGGCGTCATCGTGACCGATGCGGTGGTGCACGACGTGCTCGCCCAGCTGCGGCGCAACAGCGTCGGGGCCGGCCCGCTCGACGACCTGCTGGCCGAGCCCGGGGTCTCTGACGTCGTGGTGAACGGGCCCCGTGAGGTGTTCGTGGACCGCGGCCGGGGGTTGGAACGCGCGGAGGTGCGTTTCGTGGATGACGAGCAGGTGCGCAGGCTCGCCATCCGGCTGGCGGCCGCCGCCGGGCGACGCCTGGATGACTCGTCGCCCTTTGTCGACGGGCGCCTGCCGGGCGGGGTGCGGCTGCATGCGGTGCTCGCGCCGGTGGCGGCGCCGGGCACCTGCCTGTCGCTGCGGGTGCCGGCCCGCCGGAGCTTCTCGGTGGCAGACCTCGTGGCGGCCGGCTCGTTGCCGCCGGAAGGTGAGCGCCTGCTGCGGGCCGTGGTGGCTGCACGATTGCCCTTCCTGATCTCCGGCGGCACCGGCACGGGAAAAACCACGCTGCTCTCGGCCCTCCTGGCCTTGGTGCCCGGTCAGGAGCGCCTGGTCGTGGTGGAGGATGCGCGGGAACTGGTGCCGGATCATCCCCACTGTGTGCGACTCGAGGGCCGGCCGGCGAACGCCGAGGGGACAGGTGCCCTCACGCTCACCACTCTGGTGCGGCAGGCGCTGCGGATGCGCCCGGACCGCGTCGTGCTGGGGGAGGTGCGGGGTGCCGAACTGACGGACCTGCTGACCGCGCTGAACACCGGGCATGAAGGGGGCTGCGGCACGGTGCACGCCAACTCGGTGCAGGACGTGCCCGCCCGGTTGGAAGCCCTCGCAGCACTGGGTGGGCTGGGCCGCGAGGCGTGTCACGCCCAGGTGGCCGCGGCGCTACGGCTGGTGATCCATCTCCGGCGGAGCCGCTCAGGTGCCCGGGCGGTGGATCAGATCGGGCTGTTCAGGCGGGGCGCCGACGGCCGGGTCGAGATCGCGCCGGCGGCGTCCTTCGCCGGGGGACGGGTGCGCTACGAGGGGGAGGCCGGCGCCGAACTGACCAGGCTGGTGGGATGGTGACCGGCGCTGCGCTGGTGGCCGCCCTCTCCGCGGCGGCGCTGATCGGGCCGGCCCCCGGGTTGCGTCGCCTGGCGCCGCGCCGCCGTCGCCTGCCCACGCGGGTGTCGCCGTGGGTGGTGCTCGGGGTGCTCGCCGTGGTCGGGGCGGCGGGGGCGCTGGGGTTCCGGGCGGTCGGCTGGATGGCGGTGGGCGCCATCGCGTTCGGCACCAGCGGCTGGCTGGTGGCGAGCGCGCGGCGTCGACGCAGCGCCTCCCGGCGGGCCGGCGAGTGCGCCGCGGCCGCCCGCGTGTTGAGTTCCCTGCTGCGCTCCGGCCAGATCCCCACCGTGGCGCTTGCCGAGGCGGCTCGGGACTCGCCTGTCCTCGCCCCTGCTGCCGCGGCCGCCGCGTTGGGCTCGGATGTCGGGGCGGAGTTGGAGCGGGTTGCCTCCGTCCCCGGTCAGGGCGGGATGCGGTCCGTCGCCTCCGCGTGGCGGGTGAGCGAGAGGAGTGGAGCCCCGGTGGCGGACGTCCTGTCGTCGGTGTCAGAGAATCTGCGGCGCCAACGGCAACTGCAGGCCGTGATCGAGGCCGAGCTGGCTGCAGCGCGCGCGAGTGGCCACATCATGGCCGCGCTGCCCTTCCTGGCCGTCGGCCTGGGCTTCGCAGCCGGCGCAGACCCACTGCAATTCCTGTTCGGCGGCGTCATCGGTCAGGTGCTGGTGCTCACGGCGGTGACCTTGACGGCCGCCGGGGTGTTGTGGATCGACAAGCTCGCGCAGGGAAGGAGGGAGGTCAGATGAACCAGTTACTCATGGCCGCCCTGGCTGCGTTCCTGGCGGTGCTGGTGGCGATGCCCGCGCCGGCTGCGGCGCTGGAGCGGCTCCGGGCACGGCCCGAACGGAGGGTCCCTGCGTGGCTGGAGGGCAGGGAGGGGGCCCTGCCGCTGCGTCAACGGACGCTCCTGGGCCTGGCCATGGGCGCTCTCCTGATGCTGGCCCTCGACGGGATGCTCGGAGTGGCGGGTGGCTTGGTGGTCGGTCTGGGGTCGGTGGTGTTGCTGGGGTACCGCGCGCCACGGCCGGACACGGGGGAACTGGCGGCGGAGCTCCCGGACGCCCTGGGGTTCCTCCGCGTCTGCCTGGAAGCGGGCCAACCCATGTCGGCCGCAGTGGAGGCGGTCGCGGACGTGTCACCACCCGCCACGCAGAAGCTGTTGCGGGAGGTGGCGGCGCAGCTGGCGCTCGGCCGGGCAGGGCCTGAGGCGTGGGCACGGCTGCGGCAGCACCCGGTCTGGGGGCAGCCGGCGGCGGACATCGCCCGGGCCGAGCGATCCGGGGCGTCCCTCTCCGGCGTGCTCAGGGTGCACGCCGAGGACGCCCGGCAGGACTTCCGTGATCGGTCGCTCAAGGCCGCCCGGACGGTGGGGGTCCGGTCGGTCGTGCCCCTGATGGCGTGCTTCCTGCCCGCCTTCATGCTGGTCGGAGTGGTTCCCATCATCGCCGGGCTGATCCAGAACTTCTTCTCGGGTTGAATCGACACGGCGGTCGATTCAGAAATTGTGGGTGGCGGCTGGCACAGTTGAGGGGTGACGTTTTCCTGGGTGCTGGGCCGCGACGAGGTGACCGCTGTTTCGCAGCGCGACGCCTCCTCTGGCGTGCCCACGGCGTGGCCCAGTTGGCTGCCGGTCAAGGCCGCAGAACAGATCGCTGCAGCGGGCATCGCCGCACCCTGGCGGCACCAGGTGGAATTCGCAGACGCCCTGTTCCACGGCGAGCACAGCATCGTGTGCACGCCCACCGGCTCCGGCAAATCGCTCGGCTACCTCATGCCCATCATCACCGGCGCCGTGCACGGCAAGGTGGGCGTCAGCGTGGATTCGATGCGTGCCCGGCTCACCGGCCCTCGGCACACCGCGCTGTACATCTCGCCCACCAAAGCGCTGGCGCACGACCAGGCCCGGGCGGCGGCGGCACTCGGGCCCCAGACCTGGCGCATCACCCCGCTCGACGGTGACTCGGACGAGGCCGAGCGGCGCTTCGCCAGAGACCACGCCAGCTTCATCCTGACCAATCCGGACATGCTGCACTTCTCCATGCTGCCCAACCACCAGCGGTGGTCGAGGTTCCTGGGCTCGCTGCGCTACATCGTCGTCGACGAGGCCCATCGCTATCAGGGCATCTTCGGGGCGCACGTGGCGCAAGTGCTGCGCAGGTTGCGGCGGATCGCGGCGCAGTACGGGGCAGACCCCGTCGTCGCGCTGTCGTCGGCCACGGCGCCCAACGCCGGGGAGTTCGCGGAGACCCTCATCGGGTCCGGCCCGGTGAAGGTGGTCGACGAGGACTCGTCGCCGTCGGGCCGCCGCACGGTGGCGCTGTGGCGGCCGGAGAAGTCGCTGCGCGACGACACAGCCCGCCTGCTGGCGGGGCTGACGGACGAGGGCAGGCAGGTGATCGCGTTCGTGCCCTCCCGCCAGGGTGCCGAACTGGTCTCCCTGGCTGCGCAGGAGGTGGCGCGCGAGCCCACCAGGGTCGCCTCCTACCGCGGCGGCTACCTGGCCTATGACCGGCGCGAACTCGAGGCAGCCCTGCACAGCGGCGAGCTGCGGGGGTTGGCCTCCACCAATGCGCTGGAACTCGGCGTCGACGTCGCCGGGATGGATGCGGTGCTGGTGTCCGGCTATCCGGGCAAACTCGCGTCTTTCTGGCAGCAGGCGGGCCGCGCGGGGCGCCGCGGCCAGGACGCCCTCGTGGTGCTCCTCGCCCGGGAGAACCCGCTGGACGTCTACCTCCTCGAGCATCCGGAACTGATCTTCGACGCGCCCGTCGAGCGGGCGGTGCTGCACCCCGAGAACCCCCGGGTGCTCGGGCCCCACCTCGCCGCAGCCGCCCAGGAACTGCCGCTGTCAGCAGACGACGAGCGGTGGTTCGGCCCCACCACTTCCATGGTGGCTGACGCGCTGGCGCAGCAGGGGGTGCTGCGCAACCGCGCCGGCCGCTACTTCTGGACGAGGCCGGACCGGGCTGTCGACTTCATCGACCTGCGCGCCATCGGGGAGCGCCCCGTCGACATCATCGAGCGCGACACCGGCCGGGTGGTCGGCGTGGTGGACATGGCGGCCGCAGACCGCACCGTCCACCCCGGCGCGGTGTACCTCCACCAAGGCGAAACGTTCCTCGTCGATGAACTGGACCGCGAGGAGCACCAGGCATTCGTCGTCCAGGGCAGGCCGAGGTACTACACGCAACCGCAGTCGTCGTTCGACATCGAGATCCTCCGCGAGGTGGACCGCAAGCGGCTGGGCGTCACTGAGGTCTGCCGGGGTGACGTGCGGCTGGATTCCCAGGTGCTGGCCTACCTCCGGCGCGACGAGGTGACCCATGAAGTGTGGGACACCACCGCCCTGGAGATGCCGCGGCACCGGATGACCACGCAGGCGGTGTGGTGGACGGTCCCGGCGCACCTCGCCGGCCGCCTGGGCTGGGCTGAACTCCAGATGGGCGCAGCCGCCCACGCCATGGAGCACACCGCCATCGGGCTCCTGCCGGCGTTCGCGCCGTGCGACCGGTGGGACATCGGTGGCGTCAGCACCGCCCTGCACCCGGACACCGGCCTCTGCACGATCTTCGTGCACGACGGAATGACGGGTGGCTCCGGCTTCGCGTACCGGGGCTACGAGGTCATCGGGGAGTGGCTGGCAGCCACCTTCGAGCGCCTCACCCGGTGCGGCTGCGCCGAGGGCTGCCCTGCCTGCGTGGTGTCGCCCAAGTGTGGCAACGCCAACCAGGTGCTGAACAAGCCGGATGCGGCCGAGCTGCTCGGGCTGCTGCTCGACGCGGAGTCTAGGGCGATCACCCGTTGTCCACAGCCCGCGGTGTTGTCCGCCTGACTAATCCACACACGCGGGTTCACGCGGTGATTCAGGGTGCCCTTTTCCGATCAATGGGGGTGAGACCGGCCGAAAGGCGGCCGACCTCGGGAAAGGAACCTCCATGTCCAACCTCGTGCTCCACCCCCAGCGCAGGGCACAGCTGCGCCGCCTCACTGAGCGGGGCCTCACCACCGTCGAGTACGCCATCGGCCTGCTCGCCGCCGCCACCGTCGCCATCCTCTTGGTCCGGGTCTTCTCCGACAACGCGTTCTTCCAGGTGCTCTTCGACTGGGTCACCGGCGTCTTCGGCAAGGTGCTGCAGGGCGACTTCAACATCTCCGATCTGCTCAAGGTCGGAGGGTGATCCGAGGAGGGAGGACCCGGCGGGGTGAACAGGGGATGGTCGCCGTCGAGCTCTGCGTCGGGTTGCTGCTCGCCGTGGTCCTCACCGTTGGCCTGGTCGGGGCCTCCCTCCTCGGAGTGGCCCAGGCAACGGCCGCCGAGGCCAGCGCCCAGCTGGCCCGGCAGGCCGCCCGGGGTGACGACGAAGCCTTCGCCGAAGCCAGGGCCCGGGTGCCGAAAGGCGCACGCATAGAGGTGGTCAGGGAGCACCTCGGGGTCCAGGCCAGCGTGACGCTGCCGGTGCCCGTTCTGAGGCTGGGCGTCGTCGACGTCTCGGCCCGGGCCTGGGCCGCCTACGAACCGGGGATCGGGCCGTGAGCCGCCACACCGAGCGCGGTTCGGCAGGGGTGCTGCTGACGATGGGGATGAGCCTGGCACTCCTGGCGTCGTTCACCGTGGCTGGGGTCCTGATCGCGTGGTTCTCGGCGGCCAGGCACGCCGAACAGGCGGCCGAGCTCGCCGCCCTCGCAGCGGTGTCGGCGTCGGTCCAGGGCGCTGACCCCTGCTCCGCGGCGGGCGAGGCTGCGGTCCGCAACGGGGTCTCGGTCGCGGAGTGCGCCGTGCGGGGCGGCGGCCGGCACGTCGTCGTCGAGATCGCGGTCCGTGCCCCCTTGGAGCCGGCCCTGCCCGGTGCGCCACGGACCTTTCTGCGCAGCGCCACCGCGGGAACGTGACCGCCTCCAGCACCGCCTACGGCGTGCCAATAGGCTGACGGCATGACTTATGTTGCAGCGGAAGACCGTTATGACTCCATGCCGTACCGGCGGCTCGGCACCTCCGGCCTGAAACTGCCCGCGATCTCGCTGGGCCTGTGGCACAACTTCGGAGACGACAAGCCGCTCCAGACGCAGCGCGACATCCTGAGGCGCGCCTTCGACCGCGGCGTGACGCACTTCGACCTCGCGAACAACTACGGCCCGCCCTACGGCTCCTCGGAGACGAACTTCGGCCGCCACTTCGCCGAGGACTTCAAGCGGTACCGCGGTGAACTGGTCATCTCCTCGAAGGCCGGCTGGGACATGTGGCCCGGCCCCTACGGCTTCGGCGGCTCGCGCAAGTACCTCGTCGCGTCCTGCGACGACTCGCTGGCACGCATGGGTCTCGATTACGTCGACATCTTCTACCACCACCGCCCTGACCCGGACACCCCCGTCGAGGAGACCATGCAGGCCCTGGACTTCATCGTCCGCTCCGGCCGCGCCCTGTACGCCGGGATCTCTTCGTACTCGGCGGAGTTGACGGCCAAGGCCCAGCAGATCGCGCGTGAACTCGGCACGCCGCTGGTCATCCATCAGCCGTCGTACTCCATCCTCAACCGCTGGGTTGAGGACGGCGAGCCCAGCCTCCTGCAGTCCGCGGCCGCCAACGGCATGGGCGTCATCGCCTTCTCGCCGCTGGCGCAGGGGATGCTCACCGACCGTTACCTCGACGGCATCCCGGCTGATTCCCGCGCCGCCGCGGGGAAGTCGCTCGACGAGGGGCTGCTGAACGAGAAGAACCTCGAACACCTCCGCGCGCTGAATGGGATCGCCGAGGGCCGCGGGCAGTCGTTGGCCCAGATGGCCATCGCCTGGGTGCTCCGCGACCAGGGCGAAGCGTCCGTCACCTCCGCGCTGCTGGGCGCCTCGTCGGTGCGCCAGCTCGACGCGAATCTCGACGCCCTCACCAACCTGGCCTTCACCGAGGACGAGCTCTCGGCGATCGACGAGCACTCGGGAGTGGGAGGCATCAACCTCTGGCAGGGAGCCACCGACTCCGTGTGACGGAACAAGGCAGCGCTCGTCTTCGCCCAGTGCAGAAGCGCCCGCGGCAGGGATCCGTCCCCGTCGCGGGCGCTCCAGTTCAGGCCTACGGCACCTGCGGGATGTCCACCGGCTGGTTGAACTCGGAGTACTCCGTGATGGCCGTCGCCTCCATGATCGTCATTTCCTGCTTCACCAGGCGCAGTTGGTCATCGAGCCACCAGGTGGTGGGGATCCCTTCCGTCCCGGGCGCCGCGGAGGGCACCAGCGCCCCCAGATCCAGCACCACGGTGAACTTCCGCTCGCCCTTGTCCACGAGTTCGATGGATTCGACGAGGCCACGGAGGGTCTCGGCATCGAGGGTGGGCTTGGTCCCCTCAGCCGTGTCGGGGATCTGCTGCTCCTGCCAGGCCCCGCCGTCGGTCCGCGTATAGGCGGTGGTGCCCTCCGTGACCGACTCCACCTTCTTCCCGGCGGCCTCGAGCACCGTGTAGGTGCGGGGATTGGTCGGGTCCGTGCTGTCGACGTACGTGACGGTTTCGGAGCCTGGGACCGACGTCGAGGTGGTCATCTTCATCGTCGTGATCGACTCCTGCACCGGGCGGTACAGGTCGAGGAAGGCCTCCGTGTCCACGGGGCCTTCGTCCCAGGGGAGCTCGCCGGACGCCTCTTCGGGGGGCGACTCCTCCTCGCTCGGCTCGACAGCGGGCGAATCCTCCTGCATCGGCGTCGCCTCGGCGGAGGTCTCGACCGCAGCGCTCTTTGAGCCGCCTGCTCCGGTCTCCTGGGCCGTTGCGGTGGAGCTGGCCGGGGCCTGCGTCTGGGGGATCTCCGCGGTTCCGCTGCAGGCGCTGACCCCCAATGCTGCCGCCGCGATGGCGGCGATCACTACGTTCCTTTTCAGTGCCATGCGCCCATGGTCGCAACCGGGAGGGTCAGGCCGACAGGCCTCGTCGATGGCGATTCGTCCGACGCCGCCCTGCCTAAGATGTCGCCATGGCCATCGACACCGCCGCGCTCCGCGACCAGCTCACCGCCGCCCGCTACACCTCATATGCGGTGGTCGACCGGATCGGTGAGGATGGCCAGGCGGGGCTGGGGCGCAACTGCACCGTGCCGGCCGACGTGGCGCTCCGCGCCGCCGCAGACCCGCAGGCCGCGCTGATCAGGCTCTTCATCCTCCAACAGGCGGTGCCGCGCGAGGCGGTGGCCGTTGCGGTCGATGTGGACGCCCTGCTGGAGGAGGGTTTCGTGCGGGCGGACGGGGATTCGGTCCGCGCCGTCGTGGACATCCGCCCCTACGGCTCGCCCGACGACGGAGCGTCCGGATGGGTGGTGGCCGACCCCACCCCGGGCCTCGACCACGGGATGTCGCCCATCCGCCCTGACTACGTGCTGGGAGTGTCGCCCGCGTCCACCACGCTCGCACAGCTGACCATGCGCACGCCTGTGGACACCGCGTTGGACCTCGGCACCGGCTGTGGGGTGCAGTCGCTGCATCTCAGTCGGCACGCCGGCCGGGTGGTCGCCACGGACGTCAACGAGCGCGCCCTTGAACTGGCGAGGGTGACCGCCGGGCTGGGCGGTGTCGAGGTGGACTACCGCAACGGATCCCTCTACGAGCCGGTGGCGGGGGAGCGGTTCGACCTCATCGTGTCGAACCCGCCGTTCGTCATGAGTCCGCCCACCGACGAGGCCGACACCCTCACCTACCGGGAGGCGAACTTCGAGGGCGACTCCCTCGTCGAGACCCTGATCCGCGGTGCCGCGGACCACCTCAATCGCGGGGGTTCGCTCCAACTGCTGACCAACTGGGCCGTGACCGATGAACCGTGGGAGGAACGGCTCAACGCCTGGATCCCGGACGCTTGTGACGCCTGGATCATCGAGCGGGAACGCTTGGACGTGTTCTCCTACATCGAGATGTGGCTCACCGACGCCGGGCTGGCGGGGACCGATCGGTGGAGGACGGCCTACGACGAGTGGCTGGCCTACTTCGAGCGCCTGGGCGTGAAAAGCATCGGGATGGGCTGGGTGCTCGTCACCAGGGCGGAGCGGGCTGAGCCGTACCGCCGTTTCGAGAGCTGGCCGCACGCTGTCGCCCAGCCGGTGGGAGACGTCTTCGCGCGGCACGGGACCGCCGTCGACGCGTTCCAGTTGCCGACCGCGGAGCTGTTGGCCGCCCGGCCCCGGCTCGTCGACGTCGAGCAGGAGACCATCGGCTGGCCCGGCGCGGAGAATCCGGAGCACGTGGTGTTCCGCCAGCGGGTGGGGCTCCTGCGTGCCATCAAAGCCGACACCGCCCTGGCCGCCGCCCTCGGCGCGCTCGACGGCGAGTTGACCGTTGGCCAGGTGGTGGCCGCCGTCGCGCAGGTCCTCGACCTCAACGCTGCGGAGCTGGCCGCCGCGCTGCTTCCAGAGATCCGTCAGGCCCTCCTCGACCAGATGCTGATCCTCGCCGGCGATGGTTCCCACGCGATATAGGTTGCATCGCTGACTAGATAGATATACGATCTAGTCATGGTACCTGCAACTCCCTGGCCGTCGAGTTGGCTCAAGGGCTTCCTCGAAGTGGCCGTTCTTGCGATCATCGCCGAGGGTGAGACCTACGGCTACGAGATCACCAGCCGCCTGAGCGACGCCGGCTTCGGCACCGTCAAGGGCGGCACCCTCTATCCCATCCTCGGCCGCCTCGAAGAGGCCGGGTTTGTCGACACCGACTGGCGCGCCGGTGATTCGGGCCCCGGCCGCAAGTACTACCGGCTCACCGCCGACGGCGCGGCGGACCTCCGCAACCGCGCGGACACCTGGCGTGCCTTCTCCCATAACCTCTCCGCCCTCCTGAAGGAGCACTCATGAACGCCACCGACTACATCGACGACCTCGCTCTCGAACTGCGCCTGCTCGACGTCCCCGGCGACCGGATCGGGGAGATCCTGGCCGAAGTGGAGTCCCACGTCGCCGAGACGGGGGAGGATCCCGTCGAGGCCTTCGGCCCCGTCAAGGCGTATGCGGCCGAACGGGCGAGCGCCACCGGGGTCGCCGTCGCGGATCAATCCGCTCCCTTCCTGATGCGCCTCTTCCGGGGACAGGTCCTGTTCGCCCTCGCCGGTTTCGGCTACACCGCGGTGGCCGGCTGGTTCCTCGTCAGCGGCGTCCTGGCGCTCTTCTCCGACGGGACGGAGCTGCCGTTCGGCATGCCCGTCTGGGCGTCGCTGACGCTGGGTGTGGTCCTGCTGGCGGCCTGGGGTGGCTGGTTCCTGCGACTCTCCAAGAAGGAGCGCATCATCGACCCGCGCACCGGTACCGAAGTGCAGTGGACCGCCAAGGGTCGACGTCGCCGCGGCTAGGGGTTCGAGTGCCCGAAGCGGGCAAGCTTGACAGCTCAGGCTATTGTTCCTCACGAGTTTCCCCGTTGTTAAAGGACAGATCTGCATGTCAAGCAAGCGTCTCGTGATTGTCGAGTCGCCGACCAAGGCGACCAAGATCGCCGGTTACCTCGGCGGCGACTACATCGTGGAGTCGAGCCGTGGTCACGTGCGCGATCTCCCCACGAAGGCCGCCGAGGTGCCCGCCAAGTACAAGGGCGAGGCCTGGGCGCGCACCGGGGTCAACGTCGACGACGACTTCCACGCCATCTACGTCGTCTCGCCGGACAAGAAGGCGACCATCCGGGACCTGAAGGCCAAGCTCAAGGACGTCGACGAACTCTTCCTGGCAACGGATGGTGACCGCGAGGGCGAGGCCATCGCGTGGCACCTCATGGAGGAGCTCAAGCCCAAGGTGCCGGTCAAGCGGATGGTGTTCCACGAGATCACCAAGTCCGCCATCGAGGAGGCCGTCCGCAACCCCCGCGAGATCGATGTCGACCTCGTGGACGCGCAGGAAACCCGCCGCATCCTCGACCGCCTGTACGGCTACGAGGTGTCGCCGGTGCTGTGGAAGAAGGTCATGCCGAAGCTGTCGGCCGGCCGCGTGCAGTCGGTCGCCACCCGCCTCATCGTCAACCGCGAACGCGAGCGCATCGCGTTCGTCCCCGCGTCCTACTGGGACCTGGACCTCACGCTCGACGGCGGCCCGGACACGGACCCCCGCAACTTCCCCGCCCGCCTCGTCGAGGTGGGTGGCGCGAAGGTGGCGCAGGGCCGCGACTTCAACGCCGACGGCGAACTCACCGCCGGCAATGCGCTGGTGCTCGACGAAGCCTCGGCCAAGGCGCTGGCTGGGGCGCTGGCCGACGGTGACCTCCGCGTCGCCTCCGTCGAGGCCAAGCCCTACACCCGCCGCCCCTACGAGCCCTTCCGCACCACCACGCTGCAGCAGGAGGCCGGCCGCAAGTTGGGCTTCTCCTCGCAGCGCGCGATGTCGGTGGCGCAGGAACTCTACGAAAAGGGCTTCATCACCTACATGCGAACCGATTCGGTGTCGCTCTCGGGTGAGGCCATCACCGCCGCCCGCAAGGCGGTGCGCGCGCTGTTCGGCGAGCGGTTCCTCCCCGACAAGCCCCGCGTCTACGCCTCGAAGGTCAAGAATGCGCAGGAGGCGCACGAGGCGATCCGTCCCGCCGGTGATTCGTTCCGCCACCCGGACGACACCGGTCTCTCGGGCGACGCCTACCGCCTCTACCAGCTGGTCTGGCGGCGCACCCTGGCCTCCCAGATGGCCGACGCCCGCGGCGAGTCCGTCTCGATCAGGATCGACGCCACCATCGGCGCCACCACGGTCGCCGACGCCGAGACCACCTCGGCCGGCATCGTCGCCTCGGGCCGCACCATCACCTTCCCCGGCTTCCTCAAGGCCTACGTGCAGGGCGTCGATGATGAGTCGACTTCCGACGACGCGCAGTCGCGCCTCCCGGTGCTCACCGAGGGGCAGGAGCTGGCCGTCGCCAAGGCCGAGCCCGCGGGCCACGAGACCCGCCCCCCGTCGCGCTACACCGAGCCGTCGCTGGTGGCCAAGCTGGAGGAACTGGAGATCGGCCGCCCGTCGACCTACGCCTCCATCATCCGCACCATCACCGCGCGTGACTACGTCTTCAAGAAGGGCTCGGCCCTGGTGCCGACGTGGTTGGCGTTCGCCGTCACCCGGCTGCTCGAGGAACACTTCACCGAACTGGTGGACTACGCCTTCACCGCCGAGCTGGAGGACCAGCTCGACGAGATCGCCTCCGGCAAGGCGCAGCGACTCCAGGTGCTCACGGATTTCTACCGCGGCGCCGAAGGCGACACCCATCACGGCCTCGAGTCCCTCGTGAGCGAGCTCGGCGACATCGACGCCCGCGCCCTGTCCACCTTCCCGCTGAAGGATTCCGGCATCGACGTACGGGTCGGCCGCTACGGCACCTACGTGGAGGCCTCTGACGGTCGCCGCGCCAACGTGCCGGAGGAGCTGGCCCCGGACGAGCTCACCGTCGCCGTCGCCGAGGAGCTGCTCACCCAGCCACTCGACGAGGAGCGTGAGCTCGGCGTCGACGAGGCGTCCGGCCTCATGATCGTGGCGAAGAACGGCCGCTTCGGCCCGTACGTCACCGAGGTGCTGCCAGAGGACGCCCCGAAGTCCAAGAAGCCGCGCACCGGCTCGCTGTTCAAGTCGATGTCGCTGGACTCGCTCGACCTGCCCACCGCCCTCAAGCTCCTCAGCCTGCCCCGCACCGTCGGCAAGGACGAGGAGGGCAACGAGATCACCGCCCAGAACGGACGCTACGGCCCGTACCTGAAGCGCGGCACGGATTCGCGGTCGCTGGCCACCGAGGACCAGATCTTCGAGATCACGCTCGAGGAGGCGCTGGCCATCTATGCCCAGCCGAAGACGCGCGGACGCGCCGCCGCGGCCGCCCCGCTGGCGGAGTTCGGCGCAGACCCGGTCTCCGGCAAGCCTGTGGTGCTGAAGTCCGGCCGGTTCGGGCCCTACGTCACCGACGGCGAGACCAACGCCACCCTGCGCCGTGACGACGCGCCCGAGGCCATCACCCCGGAACGCGCCTTCGAACTGATCGCTGAGAAGCGGGCCAAGGGCCCGTCGACCCGTCCTGCGCGCAAGACGACCACGCGCAAGACGACCACCCGCAAGGCAGCCCCCAAGAAGTAGTTAGGCTGACAGCCATGGCGAAGAAGGGCACGCCCACGGGCGCGATCCGGTTCGAGGTCCCGTTCACCTCGGAACCACCACAATTCACCTCCACCGCGGTCGGGTTGGAGCGCCTCGTGCGCAGGCCCTCGGCGAGTTTCGTTATGGACAGCACCATCATCGACGCGCCGGACGGTCGCCTGCTGAGGGCCGGCGTCGTCGTCGCCCACCGCGTGGTGGCCGGGGCCGGCCAGTGGTACCTCGCCGCCCCCGCGTGGGAACCGCACCTGCCCAGCGAGCAGGCGGAGCCCGTGTCCGGCAGCGGCGACCTCCCGGAACGGTTCGCCCGCCTCGTGAAGCCGTTCGTGCGCGGCGCGACGCTCGGGCCCATCGCGGCCATGACGTGCGAGCGCGACGAGTGGTTCCTCCGCGACGCGGACAACGCGACCGCCGCCATCGTCCGCGACGACAAGGTCCAGGTGCGCCGCGACGGTGTGCTCAGCTCCGAATACCGCGAGGTCACGTTCACGCCCAGCGAGGCCCTGACCGGTCAGCAGCGCGAGTTCCTGCTCAGCGCCGCCCAGGCCGGGGGGTCCACGCTGGTGACGGACTTCCCCCACCTCCAGCAGCGGCTGGGCGCCCCCGCCACCGGCCTCACCGGGTTCCCCAAGCCCCGCGAACTGTGGCGCGACGCGTCCCTCGAGGAGTTCGTCGCCGCGCTCTTCGCCGGGCACCTGGGCCACATCGTGCGGGCAGACCTCGACAGACGCACCGGCGACCCCGACGAGGTGGGCGCGCTGAACCACCGGTTGTGGGAGTTCGGACGCGACCTCCGGGGCCTCGCGACCGTGCTCGAACCCGCTTGGCGGGAGAGCGTCGAGAGCGGGCTCACCGGCCTGCCCTTCGCCTCGGCCAGGGACATCGAGCAGCCCACGTTGCACGCGATCGACGCGCTGGTCACCGGGGCCCGGGCGCCTAGGCTGGGCGACCTGTCGCATCAGCCGGCCGCGAAACTGCTGTTCGAGCGTGCCGAGCAGGCCACGTTCATCCTGGCCGACCGTTGCCGCAGCCTCACGCCCGCGTCGCCGGATGAGGCCTGGCAGGCGGCCCTGCGGGCGGCCGAGCAGCTGGAGGTGGCCGCCAACGTGCTGGCCCCGATGATGCCCAAGATGATGGGCACGATGCTGCGGACCCTCGACGAGGTGCTCGACGAACTGCGGAGGGCGTCCAAGGGCCTCCGCAGCGGAACCCCCGAACTCGACGGGCTGTCGCCGTCTCAGGCCTACCAGTTGGGCCTCGACTACGAGCGGACCCGGGGCGGGGCGGCGCTGCGTCGACGCGACTTCATCCAGCGCTGGCCCGAGCGGGTGGCCGAGGCGCGGAAGCTGCTGGCGAAGGCCAAGAAGAAGCAGGCGAAGCAGTTGAAGAAGCCCACCTCATGAGCGGACTGTTCATCGTGTTCGAGGGCGGCGACCGGGTGGGCAAGTCCACGCAGGTTCGGCGCCTGCAGTCGTGGTTGATGACCCGGGGCCTGCCGCACATCGTGACGCGCGAACCGGGGGGCACGGAACTCGGCGCCACCCTGCGCCGGCTGGTGCTGGACCCCGCATCCGGCGACGTCGACCACCGCGCCGAGGCGCTGATCTACGCGGCGGACAAGGCCCAGCACGTGCACGAGGTGATCCGCCCGGCGCTGGAACGCGGCGAGGTGGTGGTCTGCGACCGCTACGTGGACTCGATGATCGCGTACCAGGGTGCGGGCCGGGACCTCGCGCTCGGCGAGGTCGCCGATATCGCCTGGTGGGCCGTGGGGGGTCTACGGCCAGACCTCACGATCCTCCTTGACGCCGATCCTGACGACGCGGTGTCGATCAAGCAGGATAAGGACCGCCTCGAGAGCGCGGGCCTGGAGTTCCATCGCAGGGTGCGCCGGCACCTCCTCGCGCTGGCCGCAGAGCGGCCCGAGGAGTACTTCGTGATGAAGGCGTTGGAGGGCAGGGACCTCATGGCCGCCAAGATCGCGGGCCGCGTCGAGTCGCTCCTCGCCGGCTGAGCCCTTTCCCGGCCGCGAATGCGGCTGACAGCCAGATATTCCGCGTTCCGCGTGCAGCGAAACCGGGGGATTCGATGTTAACAAGCGCCGATGTAGCTGCTTGACTCTCCGCATGTTCGACTCCGCCGCCGAGAGCACACCGACGTCTCCCACGCCTGTCGTCCTGATGCGCATCACCGGCGCCATGTGTCTGGGCTAGCCGCTCCCGCACGCCCACACGATCCCAGACACAGAGGCACCCCATGCTCAATTTCGTCCTGCTCGCCCTCGTCGGACTGGCCGCCCAACTCGTCGACGGCTCCCTCGGTATGGCCTACGGGGTCACGTCGACCACCCTCCTTCTGGCCATCGGCACCAACCCGGCCATGGCCTCGGCCACCGTCCACCTCGCCGAGATCGGCACCACCCTCGCCTCAGGCATCTCGCACCACCGGTTCGGCAACGTCGACTGGCAGGTGGTGCTGCGCATCGGCGTCCCCGGCGCCATCGGCGCGTTTGCGGGGGCGACCTTCCTCTCCAGGATCTCGACGGAGGCCGCAGCGCCGCTGATGGCCATCATCCTGCTGGTGCTCGGCGCCTACGTCCTGGTGCGCTTCACGTTCTTCGGTATCTCCACCCGCAAGCTCGGCCAGCGGCTGCCGACGAAGTTCCTCGCGCCGCTGGGCCTGTTCGCAGGGTTCGTCGACGCGACCGGCGGCGGTGGCTGGGGTCCCGTCGGGACCCCCGCGCTGCTGGCGTCGGGGCACATGGAGCCGCGCAAGGTCATCGGCACCATCGATGCGTCAGAGTTTCTGATCGCGATCGCCGCTTCGGTCGGCTTCTTCGTCGGCCTGGGCGGGGGCGCCATTGTGCCGTGGATGGCGGGCGCGCTGCTCCTCGGCGGGCTGATCGCCGCCCCGATCGCAGCCTGGCTCGTCCGGCACCTGCCGCCCCGCGTGCTGGGTGCCGCGGCGGGTGCAACGATCGTGCTGGTCAACGCCCGCTCGCTCGTCCGCAGCCTCGGGATGCCCGAGGGCCTGCAGTTGCCGGCCTACCTCCTGGCGTTCGCGCTGGGGGCGGCCGCCGTCGGCTGGTCGTTGCGTGCCCACCTGCGGGCCCGGCGCGTCGATCAGTCCCGGGTGGACGATGACGTCGCCGAAGGTGATGCCGTCCCCGCCTGATGGCAGGATGAACCACATGGGTGATGTGTTCTCTGAGCTGATCGGGCAGGAGCGGGCGGTGGCCACGCTGCGCCGCGCCGTCGAGGGGCACCGGCACGCCATGACGCACGCCTGGCTGTTCGTCGGTCCTCCCGGGTCCGGTCGCTCCAACGCGGCGAAGGCCTTCGCCGCCGCCCTGCAGTGCCCGCAGGGTGGCTGCGGCGAGTGCCAGGAATGCCGCACCACGCTCTCGGGCGCGCACCCGGATGTGACGCTGCTGCGCACGGAGCAGTTGTCCATCGGTGTCGACGAGGTGCGTGCCCTCGTGGGCCGCGCCAACATGGCTCCGGTCAAGCGGCGCCACCAGATCGTCGTGGTGGAGGATGCAGACAGGGTCACCGAGCGCGGCGCGGATGCGTTGCTCAAGGGCCTGGAGGAGCCCGCTCCCCGCACGGTGTTCCTGTTGTGCGCACCCAACCCGGACGACGTGATCGTGACCATCCGCTCGCGCTGCCGCACCATCAAGCTGGCCACCCCCAGCGACGAGGCGGTCACCCGGCTCCTGGTGGAGCGCGACGGCGTCGCGCCGGCGCTCGCGGCCCACGCCGCACGCGCGGCCCAGGGCCACGTCGGCCGGGCCCGCATGCTGGCGCGCTCGGAGACCGCCCGCATCCGTCGTCATGAGATTCTCACGTTGCCCGGCAAGCTCACCTCTGTCTCCGCCTGCCTGACCGCCGCGGAGAACCTGGTGGCCGCCGCCAAGGAGGAGGCCGAGCAGACCACCACGGAACTCGACGCCAAGGAGATGGCGGCGCTGCAGGAGGCCCTCGGCATCGGGGGGCGCGGGAGCGCCAAGCCGCGCAACGCCCAGGCCGCCATCCGTGAACTGGAGGACCAGCAGAAGATGCGGGGCAAGCGTCTGCAACGCGACTCGTTCGACCGGGTGTTGACAGAACTGACCGGCTACTACCGCGACGTGCTGGTCGCCCAGACCGCGCCGGGGGTGCCGCTGGTCAACGCGGATCTGGCAGACGAGATCGAGCCCGTCGCCCGCCGCTCCACGCCCGAACAGACGGTGCATGCCCTCGACGCCATCCTGCAGGCGCGTACCGCGCTGGAGGGCAACGTCGCCCCGCTGCTGGCGCTGGAGTCGCTCCTGATCAGCTTGTCCCTCGCGCGCCGGAGTTGAGCCGGACGGGCGTGTCACCCCGGCCCGGGGCTCCAGTCGGTGCCAAGATGAAAAGCAAGACTGCCCAGGGATAGGAACAGCCGATGTCCAACAATGATTGGGTCCAGGAAGGCACGCCGCGCGACCGTGCGGAGTGGACGGAAGAGGCCGACGACTACGGTGTGCCCGTCGAGCCCACCGAGTGGGACGACTACTCGTCGGAGCAGGCCATGCCGGTGCCCAATCCTCCCGCGCAGCCGGAGACGCCAGAGCAGCCGGTGCTCCCGGAGACCCCGGAGGACGAGGCGAGCGAGGAGTCGGTCGCGGAGCGTTCCAGCCTGCCCACCGCCCCGGATCCGGACGACGCGGTAGCCGGTGAGGACCAGCCTGTGTCCACCGTCGAGCTGGGGGAGACGCCTGAGGAGATCACCGGCGCCGCCGCGGAGGATGACGACGTGCCGGGCACCGCCACGGTCTTCGAGGACGACCGCCCGGTTGACACCGCAGATGATGACCTCACCCGTGAGGTGTCGGAGGGGATCGACGATGAGCCCTTCGGCGACACCGGCGCCACCCCCGTCGACGACAACGAACTGCCCGAGGCGCAGGCCGGCACCGAAACCCACGACGAGTACCTGGACGACGAGCGCCCCGGCGACACCGGTGCCACCAGGGTCGACGACGACGAGCCCACCACCGTCCGTGGCCCGGAGGAGTCGAGCTTCGGCCGCCCCTCGGGCGACGCTGACGCCACGACATCGCTGGCCGCCGTCGCGGCCGCCACGGGCGGTGCCGCGGGTGCGAGCGCCGGTGGCCTCGCCGCGCCCGGGATGGCGGGCCTGTACCGGACGGACGCCGACGAGACCCAGGTGCTGGACACGACGGCGGAGCGCCGCAGCCTCGCGGACGAGGCCGCAGAGGAAGAGGCCCGCGCCGCAGCACTGCGTGCCGAGAAGGAGGAGCGCGACCGCCGCCTCGGCATGGTGCAAACCTCGCAGGCGAACGCGGAACGCGAGATGCGCCCCCGTCGTAGGGGCGTCGGCGGCTTCGGAAGCTTCGGCCTGTTCGTGCTGCGGCTCATCACGGCCGGCGTCCTCGGCATCCTGGCGTACCAGGTGCTCTACAGCATCGACGACACCGCGGAGTTCCTCGCCGGCCAGCCCCTGATCCCCGAGCCCCGTCTGGTGGCCTGGATCGTCGGGTTCACCCTCGCGGCGATGGCCGTGATGCTCGTGATCGGGCTGGGCGTGCGGATCGTCGGTGTCCTCCTGACGGTGCTCGCGGTCGCCACCCTCGTGCTGGTCCGCTGGGGCAGCTTCAGCCCGTTCGTAGAGGGCATGGAAGGGTTCCTCGGCGACAAGGACCTGCTGCTCGCGGGCATCGGCGTGCTGTTCCTGTCGCTCGGTGGCGGCCGGTTCGGCATCGACGGTGCCATCCACCGCAGCCGCGAGGACGCACGCGAGGCGCGCCGGAGTTGACGCCCTGACTGCCTGACCCTGTGCGCGTCCCCGCGAGGTTCCCTCGCGGGGACGCCTCTGTCCCGGCGGATTGAGCCGTTGGTTAGGCTATGCGCATGACACGGGTGATGGCGGTGGCGTTCGAACGCCACGGCCAACTGCATTACCTGGACCCAGGAGAGCGCGACTACACGGTCGGCGACTGGGTCCGGTACCCAACTGCCGACGGCGTGGAGGTGGCCCAGTGCGTGTGGGCGCCCGAAGACGTGGAGTTTGCCGACGGTGACCTCCCGCGCTGCGCGGGCCCGGCGTCGTCGGCGGATATGGAGCGCGACGAGCGCAACCGCCGGCTTCGCGCCAACGCGAACACGGTGGCCCGTGAGCTGATCGCCAAGCGGCAACTGCCGATGAAAGTGGTCGGCATCGACTTCCTCGACCGCTCGGCCGAGTATGACCGCGTCGTCGCGATCTACTACACCGCCCCGCACAGGGTGGATTTCCGCCAACTGCTGGGCGATCTCGCCAGGGCGCTGGACGCCCGGATAGATCTGCGGCAGATCGGCTCACGGGACGCCGCCAGGGTGTTAGGCGGCATCGGCCAGTGCGGCCGCGACCTCTGCTGCGCCACCTTCCTGGAGGACTTCGAGCCGGTCTCGATGCGGCTGGCGAAGGTGCAGGGGTTGCCGGCGAACCCGCTGCAGATCTCCGGCGCGTGCGGGCGGCTGCTGTGCTGTCTGAAGTATGAGCATCCGCTGTACGTGGATTTCCTGCGGAAGGCCCCGTCGATCGGTGACCAGGTGACCACGGACGACGGAGCAGGCGGCGTCGTGGTGGGACACGACGTGCCGTCCAACGCCGTGACGGTGCGTCGGCCCACGGGCGAGGTCGTGCGGTGTCCGCTGGAGTCGGTATGTTCGACGGCGCGGGCGCGTAGGGAACGCGTGGCGGGAAAGGTTGTTGATGAGTAGGTCGGTCAAGGTCACCCAGATGATCCTGGCGATGATCGCGCTGGCCCTCGTCGGTGCCCTGTTCCTCGGCGGCATGGTCGGCGGCCGTAGCCGCGACACGCCCGCCTCACCCACCAGGCCGGGCACGGTGACGCCGTCGCCGGTGCCGTCCGGTTCCCGGATGCCGGGAGTTCCGGCGAAGGCCATCTCCGAGCAGCCCACCATGCCACCGGTGGCCAACGCGAACGCCGATCGGCAACTCGACTACCGGGCGGAGGGCCAGCCCAGCGTCGACTTCCTGGACGGGCTGGGTAGCTACCCCGAGTACGCCACCCAGACCGTCGAGTGGGAGGAGTGCGGCGAGGGCGGCCGCGCCCAGTGCGCCACGGTGCTGGCGCCCCTCGACTGGGAGAACCCCGAAGGCGACGCCATCGAACTCGCGATGACCCGGGTGCCTGGCGGCGACTCCTCGCGCGGCCCGCTCTTCGTCAACCCGGGCGGGCCCGGGTTCGGTGGCCAGGACATGGCGATCGGGCTGGCCGGCCGCTGGCAGAACTACGACACCTACGGCTGGGATCCCCGCGGCACCGGCGGGTCGACGCACGTCGTGTGCGGCACGTTCAAGGAGACCGAGCAGATGGTGCTGCTCGACAGCAGCCCCGATGACACCGCCGAGGACAAGGCGCTGCGCCAAGGCTCCATCAACTTCGCGCAGCAGTGCCGCGACGGTTCCGGGAAGTTGCTCGACCACCTCACCACCATCGACGTGGTGCGCGACCTCGACCTCCTCCGCCACCTGTCCGGCGCGCCGAAGCTGAACTACCTGGGGGTGTCCTACGGCACCTACGTGGGCGCCATGTACGCCCAGCTGTTCCCGGACACCACCGGCCGGCTGGTGCTCGACGCGGCCGTCGAGATCACGGATCGCGAACCGACCCCGCAGGTGGCCGGGTTCGAACTCGCCCTGAACAACTTCATCGACTGGTGCGCCGGCTCAGACCTCTGTGATGTGGGCGACGATGTCGGCGCCATCCGCGCCGACATCGAGAGCATGTTGACCCGCCTCGACCAGAGACCCCTCGATGTCAACGGCAGGCAGTTGACGCAGACGCTTGCCGCGCTGGGCATCGCCGTGCTGCTCTACGAGGACGACCAGGCCTACCGCTCCCTGGCGCAGTACATCGGAGAGGCCATCGCCGGCGACGGCGAGTCGCTGCTTGTGTTGGCGGACCTGTACAACGGCCGCGCCCCGGACAGCTACGGCACCCCGCTGTACGCCTTTCCCGCGATGGGCTGCGTCGACGGGGTGGATGAGGGCGCCGCCGCTGTGCTCCCCGCGTGGAAGGAGACCTTCTCAGTGGCGCCGGTGATGGCGCCCCACATGGGCACTTCGTACGCCTGCGAGTTCTGGACGGCGGGCTCCGCTCCCCAACTGGAGATCACAGCCCCGGGCGCGCCCCCCATCCTCGTGGTGGGCACGACGGGCGACTCAGCCACGCCGTATGAACAGGCCGTGTCCATGGCCGAGCAACTGGAGTCGGGCGCGCTGCTCACTCTCGAGGGTGCCGGTCACGGTGCGGTCACCGGCGACAACACCTGCATCCGCGATGCGGTCAACGAGTTTCTGTACGACGGGGTGGTCCCGGACGAGGGGACGCGCTGCTCGTAGCCGGTTGGCACAAGGTGCCCGTGGTTCTGTATAGTTCCGTCTTGCTGCCGCCCTAGCTCAGTCGGTAGAGCGACGCTCTCGTAAAGCGTAGGTCACGGGTTCGATTCCCGTGGGCGGCTCCAATCAGGCCCCCGGTCCCCGACCGGGGGCCTGAGCCTTGTGGCGTGACGCGTCGGTGGGGGGAGCGAAGTCCCATGGCCGACCCAGGAGGATCGGGCCCCCGGTCGCCTTGTAGTCTGGTGTCTGCGTTTCGGGAACGAGCCCGAGACGTCCGGTAGAGGAGGAAACTCGTGTTCGACTGCGCCATCATCGGGGCTGGCCTTGCAGGGCTGGTGGCCGCACAGCATCTTGTGGATCGAGGGCTGAGTGTCACCGTGCTCGAGGCTCGCAACCGCGTCGGCGGGCGCGTGGAGAACAAGACCCTCGCCGATGGGAGCTACGTCGAACTGGGTGGCCAGTGGATCGGCCCCGGATTCGACTCGCTCCTCGAGATCATCGACGACCTCGGCCTCGAGGTCATCGGGCTACCCGCCGAGGGCAATCTCATCATCCGTCTCCGCGGGCAGGCGCTGGCCGTGCCGTCGTCGGAGGACGAACCGGCCCTCACTCCGTTCGAGGTCTCAGACCTGGGGCAGGGCCTGCTGCGCCTGCGCCGCCTCGCCGAGCGCTTCCGTTCCGACAACGCCTGGCGCAAGGCCAACGACGCCTGGCTGAACCAGGACCTCCGTCGCTGGATCACCACCAACCTGCGCACGCAGGGAGCGCAGCGTCGCTTCTCGGAGGTCTACTCCGCCGCGTTCGGCCCCATGCCGAAGGACTGCACGCTGCTGGAGGGCCTCCACCAGGTCAACTCCGGTCCGGACCTCGAAACCATGCTCGCCAGCAACGGTGGCCTCCACCAGCGTCGCGTCCAGGGCGGCATGGCGACGGTGGCTGAGGCCCTCGCCGCCAAGCTCGGTGACGTCGTCCGGCTGGGCGCCGAAGTGGTGAAGGTGGAGCACGGCCCCCTCTCCGCCACCCTCCACCTCGCCGACGGTGAGGTCATCGAAGCCAAGCAGGTCATCTCAACCCTGCCTCCCCGTCTCGCGATGTCGCTCGAGCATGAGCCGCCGCTGCCGGAGTGGCGCGGCGAAGCGGCCGACAAGGTCGCTCCGGGCAACGTGATCAAGGCCTTCCTGATCTACGAAACCCCCTTCTGGCGCGAACGCGGCCTCAGCGGGCAGTCCTCCGCCGATGAGGGCGCCGTCCGCGTCACCTTCGACACGACTGCCGTGGGCGCCTCCAAGGGGCACCTCATGGGCTTCTTCGAGGGCGCAGACGCGGATTCGCTGTCGCGTCGTTCCATCACCCTGCGCGAGCGCGCCTTCACAGATTCCGTGGTGCGCAGTTTTGGGCAGGAGGCGGCAGAGCCGCTCGCCTACATCGAGCGCGACTGGGCCACAGAGAAGTTCACCGGCGGTTGCCACGGTGCCCACTTCTCGCCCGGCGTCTGGACCACCAACGGGCCGGTGCTGGCCGAACCCGACGGCGTGCTGCACTGGGCGGGCGCGGAGTACTCCACCCGCTTCAACGGCTACATGGAGGGTGCGGTGCGCAGCGGCCGCGAGGTCGCCGCTGTGGTGGCACGCAACCTGGCCTGAACTGTCCCCGACACCGGGAATACTGGGGCGCATGGCATCCACGCTCGGCAGAAGCCGCCTTGTCGCCCAGGGGCTGATCACCCGTCCCTACCCGTCCCCGGTTGATGCCCTCACCGCGTTCGGCGCGATGCAGGGTCAGGACCTGCCGGGAGTGCTGGCGTCGGCGGCGCTGCGCACCCCGTCGAACTCTGTCGACGACGTGCTGACAGCCCTCAACGAGGCCCGGATCGTGCGGGGCTACCCCATGCGCGGCACGGTGTTCCTGATGCCCGCGGCGGACGCGGCCTGGATCACGCAACTGTGCTCGTGGCCCTCCATCCGGGCGGCGGACCGGCGCAAGCAGCAGCTCGAACTGGACCAGCAGCAACTGGGTCGTGCGCGCGACCTCGCCGTCGGGTTGCTGGGGGAGCCCTTCTCCCGGTCGGAGTTGTTCGAGCTCTGGGACGAGCACGGCCTGCGCACCAAAGGGGGGCGCGGGTACCACCTGTTGTTCCACCTCATCGCCGAGGGGACCGTCGTCTACGGGCCGTGGAACGGCACCGAGCAGGACCTGGTGTTGGCCGACGCCTGGCTGCCGCGGGGCACAGATCTGGAGGACCGCTTCAACGGTGACCTCGACGCGGCCACCGCAGAATTCCTGCGCCGCTACCTCACCACCCACGGGCCGGCCACGGTGCGCGACTTCGCGTGGTGGACCAAGTTGACGCTTGCCCAGATCCGGCGGGGCCTGGCGCCCATTGTCGGCGAGTTCGAGACCGACGGCGCGGAGGAGCCCAGCTACTGGCGTCCTGGGCTCCTGGAGGAAGCCCGGGAGCTGGGCCGGGCCACGTCAGCGCCACTGCTGCTGCCCGGATTCGATGAGTTCGTCCTCGGCTACCAGGACCGCCTGTTCGCCATGACCGCCGACCACCACCAGCGGCTCGTCCCCGGCAACAACGGGGTGTTCAAGCGTTCGGTGGTGATCGGCGGCAGGGTGGTGGGAGTGTGGACGAGGAGCGGTCGTCCGGGGAAGCGGCAGTTCGAGGTCGATGCATTCACCGACATCACGCCGGCGACGGCCTCCAGGCTCGAGAAGCAGTTCGCCGCGTTCCCCTTCGTGACCGGTTAGACGGCGGCCGCGCCGCTCTCGCCGGTGCGGATGCGGACCACCTCGTCGACCATGGTGGACCACACCTTCCCGTCGCCGACGGAGCCGGTGCGGGCGGATTCGGTGATCACCCCGATCACCGCCTCGGCCTCGGCGTCCTCGACGAGCACCTCGATCTTCACCTTGGTGATGAAGTCGATCGTGTACTCCGCGCCGCGGTAGAACTCTTTGTGCCCACGCTGCCGGGCGTAGCCCGAGCATTCGGTGACGGTCATTCCGGCGACGCCGTGGTGCGCCAGGGCGATCTGGACGGCGGTGAGCATGGTGGGCTGGACGATGGCGGTGACGAGCCTCATGAACGGGCATCCTCTCGGACAGGAACGATCAGCGTCTGCTTGACGCCGTAGGTGGAGTAGCCGACGTGGCTGAGGTCGTAGCCGGTCTCCGCGTGCACGGCGGTGTCGATGCCGTGGGTCTCGGCGGACTGCGGGACGCGCAGCCCCATGACCCGGTCCAGGACCTTGGCGATGGCGTAGGTCACCGCGAAGGAGTAGACCAGCACCACTGTGGCGCCCAGCGTCTGCCGCCACAGTTGGTCGACGCCGCCGCCGTAGAGCAGGCCGGCCGTTTCGGCCGGGGAGGCCGGGTCGGCCAGCAGGCCGATGGCCAGGGTGCCCACGAGGCCGCCGACGAGGTGGACGCCCACCACGTCGAGCGAGTCGTCGTAGCCCAGGCGGTTCTTCAGGCTGATCGCGTAGGCGCAGGCCACGCCGGCCAGCAGGCCGATGATGAGCGCGCCCAGGGGGCTGACGGAATCCGCGGCCGGCGTGATGCCGACCAGGCCGGCCACGATGCCCGACGCGCCGCCGAGCGAGGTGGCGTGGCCGTCGCGGAGCCGCTCCACCAGGAGCCAGCCCAGCATCGCCGCCGCGGCGCCCGCCAGGGTGTTGACCCAGGCGACACCGGCCAGCGTGCCGGCGCTCAGCGCCGAGCCGGCGTTGAACCCGAACCAGCCGAACCACAGCAGCCCGGCGCCCAGCATCACCAGGGTGAGGTTGTGCGGGCGCATCGGCACGCTGCCGAAGCCCAGTCGCGGCCCCAGCACGAGGGCCAGCGCCAGCGCGGCCGCGCCGGCGTTGATGTGGATGGCGGTGCCGCCGGCGAAGTCCATGGCCTGGATGGAGTTGGCGATGAACCCACCCTCGGCGCTGACGCTCTCGTCGAAGCTGAAGACCCAGTGCGCTGCGGGGAAGTAGACCAGCAGGGCCCACACAGCCGCGAACACGAGCCAGGCGGAGAACTTCATCCGGTCGGCCACCGCGCCCGAGATCAGTGCCACCGCGATGATCGCGAACGCGCCCTGGAAGCCTGCGAACACGGCCGTCGGGATGGTGCCGACGACAGCATCGGGCGACATCAGCCCGTTCAGGAAGGCGTACTCGAACGGGTTGCCGAGCAGGCCGCCGCCGATGTCGTTGCCGAACGACATCGAGAAGCCGACGACGATCCACAGGACCCCGACGACCCCCATGGTGGCGATCGACATCATGAGCATGTTGAGGACGGACTTGGCTCTGACCATGCCGCCGTAGAAGAACGCCAGGGCAGGCGTCATGAGGAGCACCAGCGCTGCGCTGATGAGGACCCAGGCTGTGTCGCCGGTATCAATTTCGAGGAGTTCCATGCCAACGAATCCTGGTGGCAGCACATTTCGACGATGGGCACCACGGGGTAACGAACGCGTTAGCGATGCGGGCCCTGGGTTTCAACCTGGGGTCGCGGTTGTTGCGACGGCGTTACTTCAGCGGCGCGCGAGGTGATCGAGCCGCACGTGGCCGAACTCGCCGTCGGAGAGGTCCGCCCAGCTCCCGTCGAAGGAGAACGCGGAGTACGAGGAGGTGGGGAAGTGGCACTGGGCGTCGTCGGCTGCGGACCGGTTGCTGGCATAGGCCAGCTCGGCCACGAGGCTGGGGATGGTGGGGGCGTGGCCGACAACCAGGAGCGCCTGCACGTCGTCGTCGGTCTCGGAGATCCGCTGGATGATCGTCTCGGTGCCGTGGTGGTAGAGGGCGTCCTGGAACTCGGCCGGGACGTCCAGGCCGAGAGCCGCGAAGGTCTGGCGGGTGCGCTCCGCGGCCGAGACCAGCGCGTAGTCGACGCCGAGGGCGCGAAGTTCGACGCCCGTCTCCTGCGCCTGTTGGATGCCGCGCGGGGTCAGGCGGCGGGCCCTGTCGCCGTGGACGTTGTTGGGCTCGGTGTGGGCGTGCCGCATCAGGACCAGTCGTCTCATCGGGCCACTCTACGCCTGGAGGAACGAGGGAGATTGCTGCCACATCGGCCCTACACGGCGCGATGTGGCAGAAATCTCCCGGCGGAGGTCAGCGCTTGACGGCGACGATGAGGTCGCGCTTGATGGCGGAGTCGACGCGGTGCGCGAAGCGCTCCCAGGCGCCGCCGGCCTGCACCGTGAGGCCGTTGGACGTGAGCTGGTGCGCGAGGTCCTCCCGGGAGAGACCGAAGGTGTTCCAGGACAGCCCCAGCGCGCCGCCGTGCATCAACTGCCCGGCCCACACCGGGATGGCCTCCTTCAGGAGCCCGGCGGGGGAGCGGTCGCGCTTGCCGGACACGCCGCGGACGTCCGTGGTCGAGCCGTGCGCGATGCCGTAGGGGGCGTCGGCCACGATCGCGTCGAAGCGCTTCTTGCCGAACAGGGCGGCGGAATCCCTGGTGTCTCCGGTGAAGGCCGTGAGAATGCTCTTTCCCTCCGGCGTGGTGATCTCCGCGTCGAAACGCTTGCCCACGTTCTTGCCCTCCCGCCGCACGGGGGTGGTGTCGGCGACGTGCTTGATCCGGCTGCGGCGCAGATACGTCTTGTAGAAGGACGCCATCATCTCGAAGGCCTTGGCATCGCCCTCCACGCCGAAGGCGTCGTGGCCCAGCAGAAGGGCCATGGAGAGGGTTGTGCCGCGTCCGGCCAGCGGGTCGAGGACCTGCCGGGGGCCTGTCGGTTCGCGCGTGACCGCGGCCAGCGTCACGCTCAGCAACAGCTGGGTGAATTGCTCGTTGGTCTTGCCCTGGTACTTCGGGATGGTCACGAGGTCGTCGTCGAACAGGAACGGCCTGGGCATGGCCACCGGACGGAGGAGGCCCTCGGGCGCGGAATCCTCGAAGAGGGCGAACGCCGCCGACTGTCGGGCGACGGTGGCCAACTGCCCCTCGTTCAGCTCAGGCGCCTGGAACGCCAGGTAGCCGACGCCCGCGATGTCCTGCTCTTCGATCTCCGTGGCGAACGGCGCGGTGATCTCGAGCTCCGCGGCGGTCAGCGGCCCGGATTCGCCGGCGTAGACACGGTTGGCAGACGGGGTGCGCAGCATCAGATAACGGGGCATCTGGCCAGTTTCCCACAAACCACAGGCGTTATCCTTGCCAGCGATGGCTGCAGGAATGGTGGACACATGGTGGGCGAGGGCCGCGGCGGTCTTCGCGGGCGGCGCGCTCGGCACGGGGCTGCGTCTGGGGCTCCTCAACCTCATCGGGCATGAGGTGATCGCTTTGGCCGCCATCAACCTGCTCGGGTGTTTCGCGCTCGGCCTCATTTCGGGCCTCTACCGCCGCAAGGTCACCCTGGTGCGGCTGTTCCTCGCCGTCGGCGGGGTGGCGTCGTTCACATCCTGGTCCACGTTGGCCGTGCAGTCGCTGTCCGTGGCTGGCGTGCTCATCGCGGTGTTGGAGACGGCCTTCGGCGTGTTCGCGGCCGGAATGGGCCACCTCGCCGGGTGGCGGAGCACGGTGCGGGAGCACAGGTGATCTGGCTCATCTGCCTGGCCGGAGGCTTCGGTGCTGTGGCCAGGGCCGGCGTTGACGTCATCGTGGCCCGGCGCTGGGCACCCTGGAAGGCGACGCTGGGGGTCAACCTCGTGGGGTCCTTCATCCTGGGCGCCGCGTCCGTGCACCTCTCGGGAAGTTGGCTGGCGGTGGTGGGCACCGGGTTCTGCGGTGCCTTCACGACCTTCTCGTCAGCCTGCTGGCAGGCCGCCCGCGAATTCGGCCGCAGGCGGCCCGAGATCGCCGTTGGTTACTCGCTGGTCACCATCGCAGGCTGCCTGGTGGCCGCCTGGACGGGGACGCTGACCGGCTGACTAGGCCAGGTTGACGTGGTGGTGCTCGTAGGGCGTGCCCTTGGCGCGCTCGAATGACGCATGCACCTCGGCCTCGGCCTCTGCGCGGCTGGTCCAGGTGGCGCCTTCGACCGATTTGCCGGGCTCCAGGTCCTTGTACACCGAGAAGAAGTGCTCGATCTCGAGCAGCATGTGCTCCGGCACCGAAGCGAGGTCCGTGATGTTGGCGCGGCGGGTGTCCGCCGTGGCCACGCACAGGACCTTGTCGTCGCCGCCCATCTCATCCGTCATGCGGAACATCGCCACGGCGTAGCACTCGATGAGGCAACCGGGGAAGGTGGGATCAGCACCGATGACCATGGCGTCGAGCGGGTCCCCGTCGAGGCCCAGCGTGCCCTCCACGAAACCGTAGTCATAGGGGTACTGCGTCGAAGTGAACAGCACGCGGTCCAGACGCAGCCGGCCGGTGTTGTGGTCCATCTCGTACTTGTTCTTGGTGCCCTTGGGGATCTCCACCGTGACGTCGAACAGGACCCGACGGCCGGGATCGATCGGCCTCAGACCAACAGGCGCGTCTTCGCTCACTTGGGCACTCCTATGATTGGTGTCGAAGACCCGCGCATCGTTGCGGGTCCCCTGCAGGATACCCCTTTGGAGGTCGGTGTGCGGAGCCGTGGACGCGTCGCGGAGTGGGTGATCACCTGGCTCGTGGTTGGTGTACTGCTCGCCGGCGGCTTCCTGGTCTCCGTGTTCCACAGGGAAGCGCTGGCCGTCACCGGCCTCACCCGCGACGGGGCTCCGACCACCGTCAGCCCCACCCTCTTCGCCCCACCCACCACCCCGGAGGCGACGCCTGCCGAGTCCCCGACGCCTCCCCCGGCCGGCACCGGGTTGGTGGCGGCGGTCGAACTGCCCGCGCCCGGCGTGCTGCCGGACCGCGCTGCGCTCGAGGCGAAGATCGCGGCGCTGGACACTTCGAAGCTGGTCCCGGCCGAGGGCGGTGAGCCCGTGGTGATCGGCTACGAAGTGGTCGATGTCGCCAGCGGCGAAGTGGTGGCGGCGGCGCAGGAGAAGACCCCGCTGATCCCCGCGTCGAACACCAAGACGCTCACCGCGCTGGCCGTGATGAACGCGTTCGAGGGCTCTGAGACGTTCGCGACGCGGGTCGTCCAGCCGGCCCCCGGTCAACTGGTGCTGGTCGGTGGGGGCGACCCCATGCTGCGCAGCATCGCCAACGCGGAGGGGGCCTATCCCCAGTTGCCCACCACCGAGGAACTGGCCAAGCGCACCGTCGCGTCCCTGCGCGCCGCCGGGGTGACGTCGGTCACGCTCGGCTACGACGAATCGCACTTCGCCGGCCCGGGCTGGAACGAGACCTGGCCGGAGACCTACCGCGACCAGGTGACGGCCATCTCGGCGCTGTGGATCGACGAGGGGCGCGGCCCCAGGGGCGGCCCGCGTAGCCTCACCCCGGCCCTGACAGCGGCCACCACGTTCGCCGCTCAGCTGAACGCCTTCGGGGTCGCTGTGACCGGCGCCCCGGTCGCAGCGCCCGGCTCGGGCGACGCCGAGGAGATCGCCCGCATCGAATCCCTGCCCGTGCACATCCTCGTGGAGCAGTTCATGCAGCGCTCCAACAACTCCTTCACCGAGGTGATGGGTCACCAGTTGGCGGTCCGGACCGGGCACCCGGCCACGTTCGCCGGCTCGGTGGCAGCCATCCAGGAGCAACTCTCCGAACTGGGGATCTGGGATGAGGGCACCGTCCTCCACGACGCCTCGGGGCTCTCGCGGGGCAACCGCTTCACCCCGAACATGCTCGCGGCGGCCCTCGCCAGGCTCGCGTCGGAGCCCCGGCTCTCCGTCACCCTCGACGGGCTGCCCACCGCAGGGGTCACCGGCACCCTCGCCGAGAGGTTCGCGGACCCCGTCTCGCGCCCGGCCCGCGGTATCGCCCGGGCCAAGACCGGCTCCCTGTCGCTGGTGGCCACTCTCGGCGGCACCACTCTCACTGCGGATGACCGGCTCCTGGCCTTCGCCTTCTTCATCAACGGCGCGCCGGACGGCTTCGCCGCGCGGGTCTGGACGGACCAGGCCACCGGCACCCTCGCGTCGTGCGGCTGCTGATGGAACACGCCCCAAGCATCAACTGGCGTCTGGCCCACAGGGTCGCGGCGCTGCGTCCCGACGACCTGCCGGACCTGACCTCCCGGGAGCTCACCCGCCTCGTGGCGGACCTCCGCGTGACCGCGCGTCGCGCAGGGGAGATCGCGGCGAAGCACCTGGGTCTCCAGGCGGTGGGCGCCACCCGCGTCCGCGTCGTCGACTGGGACGGCTGGGGGAGGGCGGTGCGTGGCATGGCCGACGGTGCCGTCACCGAACTGGGTCTGGGTCCGGCAGACACGGGGACAGCCGCACTAGGCTCTGCCGTGCGCAACGGCCTGCTGATCGGCGTGGGGATGCGGGCGGTCAGCCGCCGGCTGCTGGGGCAGTACGACGCCTTCACCGGCTCGGACACCCTCTACCTGGTGGCCCCCACGATCGTCGCCCACGAACGCTCGCACCGCTTCACCCCCGCCCACTTCCGGATGTGGGTGGCGCTCCATGAGCAGACCCACGCCCTGCAGTTCCGGCTGGCGCCGTGGCTACGCGACTACGTGGCCGAGCGGATGCGCCTGGTGGTCCACGACGAGGTGCCGCTCGGGGAGGGCCTGCTCCGATGGGCCCGAACTCGGGACGTCTCCGCCCTCCTGACCTCGGCAGACGCGGCCACCGCGATGGCTGAGCTCACCGCGACGATGACGTTCCTCGAGGGTCACGCGGACTACACCTCCGACTACGCCGGGCGCCGCCACGCGCCCACCATCCCCGGCATGCGCCGGGCCTTCGCGCGGCCGGAGCGGGCGGGGCTGCTAGCCCGGCTGTCGAAGTCCCTGGACAAGAACGCCCAGTACCGCGACGGGCTCGAGTTCTGCCTGCGCGTGCAGCGGCTGAAGAACCGCGCCGCCCTCAAGCGCGCCTTCGAGCGGCCGGACAACCTGCCTACCGCGGAGGAGATCTCTGACCCGGCGCTCTGGCTGCAGCGGGTCCATGGCTAGGCGCGAGCTCGGCCCGGCCGCGCTGCGCGTCGCGCGCGCGGTCCACGCCGTGTTGCCTGAGGCTGCGGTCGTCGGGTGCTCAGGTGGCGCGGACTCGCTGGCGCTGGCGCTCGGCGCCCAGTGGGCGGCGAGGCAGCGGGGTGGCAGCGTCAGGGCGTTCGTCGTGGACCACGGTCTCCAGGCGGGCTCGTCCGAGGTCGCGGCCAGGGTGGCTTCGCTGCTCGACCACCGAGGTATGGCGGCGGAGGTCGTGCGCGTCAGGGTGGACGGTTCCGCCGGTGGGCTGGAGGCCGCCGCCCGGGAGGCCCGGCTCGCGGCGCTCACCGCCCCCGGCCTGCCGGTGCTGCTCGGCCACACGCTCGACGACCAGGCCGAGACGGTGCTGCTGGGCCTCCTACGCGGCTCGGGTACGCGGTCGCTCTCGGGGATGGCGGCCTCCACATCTCTCGCCGCGGCCCCGTCCGCCCCGGGGGGCGACGCCCGGGTCGTGACCCTCCTGCGGCCGCTGCTCGGGCTCCGGCGCGCGGACACCGAGGCCGCCTGTCACGACTGGGGCGTGACGCCGTGGGAGGACCCCATGAACGCCGACCCGAGGTTCGCCAGGGTCGCCTTCCGGCAGCACCTCACGGACCTGGGACGGGCCGTCGGTCGAGACCTCGCGCCGGCCCTGGCACGAACCGCGCACCTCGCCCGCGCGGATGCCGAACTCCTCGACGAACTTGCGGCACGGGCGGTGCCGGTCGATGGCGACCTCACCGTCGAGGACCTCGCCACCCTGCCCGACGCGCTGCGCTGGCGGGTGCTGCACCGCTGGCTGACCCGGGTGTCGCCCACGGTGGGATCCCAGCATGTGTTCGCCGTCGACGCCCTCCTCACGAACTGGCACGGCCAGGGGGCCATCGCCGTCCCCGGTGGCCGGGTGCTGAGGGTCGGACACCAGCTCACCGTGCGATAGGCTCGTCTGCGTGGATGCTGCAGACGTTTCAGGCGACCTCGAGAAGGTCCTCTTCACCAACGACGAGATCCAGGCCCGCGTGGCCCAGATCGCCGCCCAGATCGACGCCGACTACGTGGGCCGCAACCTGCTGCTGGTGGGAGTGCTCAACGGCGCGGTGATGGTCATGAGTGACCTGCAGCGCGCGATGCGCAGCCACGTGGAGATGGACTGGATGGCCGTGTCCAGCTACGGCGCCGGTACGCAGTCCTCCGGTGTGGTGCGCATCCTGAAGGACCTCAACGCCGACCTCGAGGGCCGCGACGTCATCGTCGTCGAGGACATCATCGACACCGGCCTGACGCTCAGCTACCTGATGAGCAACCTGGCCACCCGCAACCCCGCCAGCCTCGAGATCATGACGATGTTCCGCAAGCCCGACGCCGCCCAGATGGACGTCGACGTCAAGTACGTCGGCTTCGAGATCCCCAATGAATTCGTCGTCGGCTACGGCCTCGACTACGCCGGCCGGTACCGCAACCTGCGCGACGTCGGCACGCTCGCGCCCCACGTCTACGCCTGAGCCTGCGCGCCGTCCGCTCTCAGCGGAGCCGGAGGTCTTGCGGCCGCTGGTAATGTGACCGTGCGCCCGCGTCAACTCAGGGCGCGTCCTTAATGCCGCCAGAGAGCTGACCCCAAGTTGCAGAGATTTTTCAAGAGCCCGTTCGCCTGGATTCTCATCAGCATCGTGTTCCTCATGCTGGGGATGCAGATGATCAGTTCAGTTACCGGCTACCAGACGGTCCCCACTTCGGAGACCCTGGAATTGCTCGCCGGTGACACGAAGCTGACCGAAGTCATCCTGGTGGACGGCGAACAGCAGATCCAGGTCACGGACCACACCGGTAAGAAGACGCAGTCCCAGTGGGTGGGTAACCAGGTCGACGACGTGGTGCCGCTGCTGGAGAAGCGTGCCGAGGCCGGCACCATCGACAAGTGGACCGGCCGCAACCCCACGCCCGGCCTGCTGCAGATGTTCCTCTACACGGGCCTGCCGTTCCTCATCATCATCCTGGTCTTCTTCTGGCTGATGCGCTCTATGTCCGGCGGCGGCGCCGGCGGACCGCTGTCCTTCGGCAAGTCGAAGGCGAAGCTGGTCTCCAAGGACACGCCCAAGACCACGTTCGGCGATGTCGCCGGCGCTGACGAGGCCGTCGAGGAACTGGAAGAGATCAAGGAGTTCCTGGCGGAGCCCGCGAAGTTCCAGAAGCTGGGCGCCAAGATCCCCAAGGGCGTGCTGCTCTACGGCCCGCCCGGCACCGGCAAGACCCTCCTCGCGCGAGCGGTGGCGGGCGAGGCGAACGTGCCGTTCTTCTCCATCTCCGGCTCTGATTTCGTCGAGATGTTCGTCGGCGTGGGTGCCTCCCGCGTGCGTGACCTGTTCAACCAGGCCAAGGAGAACGCCCCGGCGATCATCTTCATCGACGAGATCGACGCCGTCGGCCGGCACCGCGGTGCCGGCATGGGCGGCGGCCACGACGAGCGCGAGCAGACGCTCAACCAGCTGCTGGTCGAGATGGACGGCTTCGACGTGCGCGGCGGCGTGATCCTCATCGCCGCCACCAACCGCCCTGACGTCCTCGACCCGGCGCTCCTGCGCCCCGGCCGTTTCGACCGCCAGATCGGCGTCGATGCCCCGGACGCGGACGGACGCGCCAAGATCCTCCAGGTGCACGCCAAGGGCAAGCCGCTGGCCAGCGACGTGGACCTCGTGTCCATCGCCCGCCGCACCCCCGGCTTCTCCGGCGCGGACCTGGCCAACGTGCTCAACGAGGCGGCGCTGCTGGCTGCCCGCATGAACGAGGAGATGATCCGCCAGCCCATGCTGGACGAGGCCATCGACCGCGTGATCGCCGGCCCCCAGAAGCGCACCCGCCTCATGGACGACCGCGAACGCCTCATCACGGCCTACCACGAGGGCGGCCACGCGCTGGTCGCCGCAGCCATGCCGGGCAACGACCCGGTGCAGAAGGTCACCATCCTTCCCCGCGGCCGCGCGCTGGGCTACACGATGGTCATGCCGGACGAGGACAAGTACTCCCGCACCCGCGGCGAGCTCCTCGACCAGATGGCCTACATGATGGGTGGGCGCGCCGCGGAGGAACTCATCTTCCACGACCCGACGACGGGCGCCGCCAACGACATCGAGAAGGCCACCAAGGTGGCCCGCGCGATGGTGATGCAGTACGGCATGAGCGAGCGCGTTGGCTCCGTCAAGCTGGGCGGCGGCGACTCGGAGCCGTTCATGGGCATGCGCGGCACGGATTCCAGCCAGGAGTTCTCGCAGCACATGGCCGCGATCGTCGACGAGGAGGTGGCCAAGCTGATCCACACCGCGCACCAGGAGGCGTTCGACGTGCTCGTGGAGAACCGTGCGGTCCTCGACGAGCTCGTGCGTCAGCTGTTCGCCAAGGAGACGCTGAACCGCAAGGAGGTCGACGAGGTGTTCAAGGGCCTCGCCAGGCGCGACAAGCGTCCCGCCTGGACTGGCTCCGATCTCCGCGTCCCGTCCACCGAACCCCCGGTCGAGGTGCCCCCCGCACCGGAACCCCTCCCCGAACAGCCCACGAAGCTGCCGCTGCCCGAGACAGGTCCCTCCCCGTGGGGGCCCCCCACCGCACCCCCGAGCCACTGATGGCCGTGGATCAGCCGCGCGCCGCGGCCGCCATCCGGGAACTGCTCATCGCCCTCGGCGAGGATCCCGACAGGGAGGGCCTGCTGGAGACCCCTGACCGGGTCGCCCGCGCCTGGGGGGAGCTGAGCGCCGGATACCGCGCTGACGTGACCGAGATCCTCGGCACCACGTTCGACATCTCCCACGACGAGATGATCCTCGTCAAGGACATCGAGCTCGTGAGCCTCTGCGAACACCACCTCCTGCCGTTCACCGGCGTGGCGCACGTGGGCTACATCCCGTCGATCGACGGCCGGGTGACGGGCCTGTCCAAGATCGCCCGCCTCGTCGAGATGTACGGCCGTCGCCTCCAGGTGCAGGAACGCCTCACGTCGCAGATCGCCGAGGCCCTCGTCGAGCACCTCGGTGTGCGGGGCGTCATCGTCGTGATCGAGGCCGAGCACACCTGTATGACCATGCGGGGCGTGCGCAAGCCGGGCTCGCGCACGGTGACTTCGGCGGTGCGCGGCCTGTTGCGCGACCCTGCCACCAGGGCGGAGGCCATGAGCCTGATCATCGGGCGGTGACCTGATGACACTCGTGATGGGCATCCTCAACGTGACGCCCGATTCGTTCTCCGACGGCGGCGCCTACCTGGACGCGGATGTCGCCATCGCCCACGCCCGGGCCATGCTGGCCGCCGGGGCGTCCATGATCGACGTCGGCGGCGAGTCGACGCGCCCAGGCTCGGCCCGGGTGGGTCTGCGGGAAGAACTGGGCAGGGTGGTGCCGATCGTGGCCGCGCTCGCAGCGGACGGCATCACCGTCTCCGTCGACACCATGCGCGCCAAGGTGGCCTCGGCCGCCATCGACGCCGGTGCCCGCATCATCAACGACGTCTCCGGTGGCTTGGCGGACCCGGACATGCTCGGGGTGGTGGCCCAGTCGTCGGCGGATTTCGTGCTCATGCACTGGCGCGACCATTCCGCACGGTTCCAGCCCACCGCGCAGTACGGCGACGTGGTCGCCGATGTGCTGGGCGAACTGCTCGGGCAGCGCGACAAGGCCCTTGAGGCGGGCATCCCGCAAGGCCGGATCATCCTGGATCCTGGCCTGGGATTCTCGAAGACGTGGGACCACAACTGGACACTGCTGCGCCACCTCGACCGGTTCCAGGGACTGGGGCACCGGGTGCTGGTAGGCGCCTCCCGCAAAGCCTTCCTCGGTGAACTGCTCGGCGGCCGCGAACCGTTGGGCCGCGACGGCGCGACGGCGGCCGTGTCGTTCTGGTCCGCGCTCCACGGGGTGTGGGCGGTGCGCACCCATGACGTCGGTGGGCAGGCCGACGCCATCGCCGTCGCCCGTCGACTGGACCGCGAAGCTCCCCTCGGGAAAGAGGTCCGGTAAGGTGCCAGTGGAAGCTAAGGGGGACCCCGTCATCGACCGAATCACGCTCACCGGGCTCACGGCCACCGGCTTTCACGGTGTCTTCCCGCAGGAACGCCGCGAGGGTCAACCCTTCGTCGTCGACGTCGAACTGGAGTTGACCGTTGACACCGTCAGCGACCAACTGGCCAACACCGTGAACTACGCCGAGATCGCCGCAGATGTCGAAGCCGTCGTCACCGGCGAACCGCGAAATCTCATTGAGACCGTCGCAGGCGAGATTGCGGACAGGTGCCTCAGCCATGGGAGAGTGGACCGGGTCACGGTTACGGTGCACAAGCCCAAGGCCCCCATCAACCAGACCTTCACGGACGTATCCGTCACGATCAGCAGGAGCAGACATGTCTAACGGCCCCTTCGAAATCGATGTCGACACCCTCGGCAACCTGCGCCCCATCTCCAAGGTGGTGCTCAGCCTGGGTTCGAACCTCGGTGACTCGGCCGCAATCCTCCAGGAAGCAGTTGATTTCCTCGCGGAGACGCCTGACCTGATCCTCGTCGATGTGTCGCCCGTCTACCAGAGCGAACTGGTGGGGGAGGGCCCGGACCAGAGCGATTTCCTCAACATGGTGGTGGTGGCCGAGTCCACCCTCGAGCCGCTCACCATCCTGGACCGCTGCCTGGCGATCGAGGAGAACTTCGGCCGCAGCCGCGAGGTCCGCAACGGCCCCCGCACGCTCGACATCGACATCATCATGGTGGGCAAGCGCATCTCCGAGGGAGACATCGAGCTGCCCCACCCCCGCGCCCACGAGCGCGCCTTCGTCCTCGTTCCGTGGCACGACGTGGACCCGAACGGCGAGATCGCAGGTCACGGCCCCATCGCTGAACTGCTGGACGACATCGATGTCAGCGTGCTCACGCCGCGCCGCGACATCACGATCCAAGCCAACACTGGCTTTTGAGCAGCAGGGAACCCAGGCCAAAGCTGGGGTTGACCACACCTCGCCAGGCCGTCGTGTCTGTCCTGTCCGGGGCGGTGATCTTCGCCCTGGTCATCCTCGGGTTCGAGGCCGCCGGCCATTTCCCACCTGTGGTGCCCTGGTCCGTGCCCATCATGCTGGTCGGCCTGGCCCTGGCCGTGGCCATCTACAGCAGGGCCCTGCCCAAGCGGATCGAGGAGAAGCGCCTCGCGCCGCAGGAGGGCCTGGCCGCCCTCGCCGTCGGCAAGTCGATGATCATGACCGGTGCGTTGTTCGCCGGTGGGCACATCGTCTATGTGATGCGCTACCTCTCCCAGCTGGACGCGGCATTGCCGTCGGCCCGCGTGATCCAGGGCAGCGCCACCATCGTCGCCGCCCTCCTCCTGGCCGGCGCCGGCGCGCTGTTGGAGCGGGCGTGCGTCATCCACGACGACGACGATGACGAGGACAAGCCCGACGGAGCCTCGCCCTCGCCGGCCTGAGATAGCAGCCCGCGGCACGACGCACTGAAAACACCGCAACATGCCCGTTTCAATACACGGGTGTTTGTTCGAGCGTACCTACAATGGGCGCCATGGTTGGTCGTCGCGCAGCTCACAAGTCCTCAGAGCGCACTATTGCACTCACAATTCTCGCCGTCGGCACCGTTGTCTCGCTCGCCTCGATGGCGGGCAACGTCTGGCTGGTGCGTGCGGGGGTCATCGTCGCTGTCCTCATGGCGGTCGCTGCGGTCTACGTGGTGTGGCGTCAGCTCAGCTTCGAGCGGGTGCTGCACTCAGAGGAACTCAAGCATGAGGTGGATCTGCGCTCGCAACAGGCGGACCGGCACCACGCCGAATCCGTCGCGATGATCGAGCGGTACAACGCCCGTGCAGACAACCTCAAGGCGGTCATCGCGAAGCTGCGTGGCCAGCTGGGAGCCGCCAAGTCGGAGCTCAGCTCCATGCGCGGCAACAGCGTCTGGCTGCGTGCCGAGGTGGCGGAGCGGCAGGCCCGCATCGTCGCCCTGGAGAAGCGCATCGCGGACCTGGAGGCGGAGCGCGCCGAGCGTCAGGCCGAGAACACCGCCAACATCGTCGAACTCCCCAGCCGCGCGCTGCACCCCAGCATCGACGACATCTGGGGCGAGGACGAGCACCCCACCATGGTGGACATCGCCAAGCTCAACCTCGACGTACTGCCGGACCTGCGCAGGCACGCCTGAGAGGCGCAGCCCCGCCCTACTTGTCCAGATCCCCGATGGAGTAGCCCAATGAGGCTATGACGTCGGGGATCTGTGCTGTGGTGGCGCCCTCGAGGGCCTTTCCCAGTGCCGAGACGTTGGCGAACGACGGTGTGCGCAGCGCCACCCGCCAGGGCGTCTGCCCGCCCCGCGAGTTCATCAGGCACGAGGCGATTCCCCACGGTGCCTCGATGTCAGTGCTGTGCTGACCCTCCGGCACCCGGAGGCGACGAGAGAGTTTGATGTTGACCTCTCCAGGCGTCTGGGCGGCCAGGGCGAGGGCCACGCGGATCATGTCGACGGAGGTCCCCACCTCGTCGATCAGCACCCCGAGGCGGGCCTCGGCGTCGCCGGCGGTTCGGGTGTGGACGGGGCGGAAGACGCTCCCGTAAGCGAGGTAGCCGTCGGCTCGCCGATCCGGGTCGAATCCGGCGGCCCGTGCCACCGGGCCGGTCAACCCGAATCCGAGGCACGCGGACTGGTCGAGAATGCCCAGACCGGAGAACCGGCTGGTCCGGTCGAGGATCGCGCGGAGGTCTGCAGAGAGCCGGGCAACGTCGTCCAACAGTTCGTCCAGGGTGGCGAGCCATCCGTCGGGGGCATCTGTGGCGAGGCCGCCCACCCGGTTCAGCATGGGGTGGACCCGGTTGCCGGTCCAGGCGAGGAAGCGGCTGCGGATCTCCTCGACCACCCGCCACAGACGCTCATTCGGCTCCGTGCCGGATGACAAATAGCTGAGAAATGAAAGGTGGGAGTGAATGCGGGCCAATTCCGCGAGGAGGGTGCGGAGAATGATTGCCCGCGGCGGCGCGCTGAGGCGCATCGCATTCTCCAGCGTGAGGGTCAACGACAATTCACCGCTGAATGCCGCGAGCCAATCGTGCCTGTCCCCGAGCATGATCATGGCCCGGTAATCCCGCACCTCGAAGAGCTTCTCCGCGCCCCGGTGGCCGTAACCGCTGGTCACATCTGCGGCGACGATACGATCGGCCTCCGTATCCACGGCGAGCGTGATCAGGCCGGCACTCGTGGGGTGGCGTGGACCCAGGGTGATCGGTTGGTGGTCAGGGAATGCGAGCCCGCCAACGCTGTATCTCGTGGAATTCACGGTGGCACCCTCTATTCATAGACCCGACCGAAGCGCTAATCTGCTGGCTATCCTAGCTTTCACCGGATACATCTAATAAGGAGATTTCAATGGCCCGACTGGTCCGCGTGGTTCACATCGACGACTTCGACGGCGCCGAGGGGGCTAAGCCGGTGGAATTCTCTATCGGTGGAGACGCTTACACGATCGATCTCACGCCTGAAAACGAAGAGGCGCTGCGGGAACTGCTCGCCCCCTACATCGCCAAGGCGGACAAGGTCGGCCGTCGGCGTGCCTCCTCCGGTCGCGGTGGTGCCAAGAAGGTGACCAACTCGGACGTGCGCGACTGGGCTCGCGCCAACGGGTACAAGGTCTCCGACCGTGGCCGGATCGCAGCCGACATCGTCGCCGCGTACGAAGCCGCCAACTGATCTCCCGGCGGTGTACCACCGCCGGGCACCCTGGTCCATCCGCGGCTCTGTTCGCCGCGGGAGAAGCGTAGGACCTTTGTTCCTCTCCAAGCGTTAGTAAGCTTGAGACTCAAGTTGCCTCCGTGCGCGTCGCGCGGCAACGGGAAGGGAAGAAGTTCTTATGTTCGAACGGTTCACGGACCGAGCCCGCCGCGTGATAGTGCTGGCGCAGGACGAGGCTAAGCTGCTCAACCACAACTTCATCGGCACGGAGCACATTCTGCTCGGCCTCATCCACGAGGGCGAGGGCGTGGCTGCCAAGGCTCTGGAATCGCTGGGCATCGCCCTCGAGGCCGTGCGTGACCAGGTCGAGGAGATCATCGGCCAGGGTCAGCAGGTGCCGACGGGGCACATCCCGTTCACGCCGCGCGCCAAGAAGGTGCTCGAGCTCTCGCTCCGCGAGGCTCTGCAGATGAACCACAACTACATCGGTACCGAGCACATCCTGCTCGGCCTCATCCGCGAAGGCGAAGGTGTGGCCGCCCAGGTGCTGATCAAGCTCGGTGCTGATCTCAGCCGCGTGCGCAACACCGTGCTGCAGCTCATCACCGGCTACCAGGGACGCGAGTCCTCCATGTCCGGTGCGCCCGAGACCGGCGCGGAGAAGTCCAGCTCGCAGGTGCTGGACCAGTTCGGCCGCAACCTCACGCAGGCTGCGCGCGAGAACCAGCTGGACCCGGTGATCGGCCGCGTGCACGAGATCGAGCGCGTCATGACGGTGCTCAGCCGCCGCACCAAGAACAACCCGGTGCTGATCGGTGAGCCCGGCGTCGGCAAGACTGCCGTCGTCGAGGGCCTGGCCCAGGCAATCGTCCGTGGTGACGTGCCCGAGACGCTGCGCGACAAGCAGATCTACACGCTGGATCTGGGTGCGCTGGTCGCCGGCTCCCGCTACCGCGGTGACTTCGAGGAACGCCTGAAGAAGGTGCTCAAGGAGATCAAGACCCGCGGCGACATCATGCTGTTCATCGACGAGATCCACACGCTCGTCGGCGCCGGCGCGGCCGAGGGTGCCATCGACGCAGCGTCGATCCTGAAGCCCATGCTGGCGCGCGGTGAGCTGCAGACCATCGGTGCCACCACACTCGACGAGTACCGCAAGCACATCGAGAAGGACGCCGCGCTGGAGCGCCGGTTCCAGCCCATCCAGGTTGCCGAGCCCTCCGTCGCGCTGACCATCGACATCCTCAAGGGTCTGCGCGACCGCTACGAGGCCCACCACCGCATCACGATCACCGACGAGGCCCTGGCGGCCGCGGCCACCATGGCGGACCGCTACATCCAGGACAGGTTCCTGCCGGACAAGGCCATCGACCTGATCGACGAGGCCGGCGCGCGCCTGCGCATCCAGCGGATGACCGCCCCACCGGACCTGCGTGAGTTCGACGAGATGATAGCTGCCAACAAGAGGGAGAAGGACTCCGCGATCGACGCGCAGGACTTCGAGAAGGCAGCCCGTCTCCGCGACGAGGAGCAGAAGCTCCGGGCGCAGCGTGCGGAGAAGGAGGAGGCCTGGAAGCAGGGCGATTCGGACATCCCCGCCGTCGTCGGTGAGGAGGAGATCGCGGTGGTGCTCTCCGGCTCCACCGGCATCCCGGTGTTCAAGCTGACGGAGGAGGAGTCCCAGCGGTTGCTTCGCATGGAGGACGAGATCGGCAAGCGGATCATCGGCCAGAGCGACGCGGTGCACGCACTGTCGCGCTCCATCCGACGCACCCGCGCAGGCCTCAAGGACCCGAAGCGTCCCAGCGGCTCGTTCATCTTCGCCGGCCCCTCGGGCGTCGGCAAGACCGAGCTGACCAAGGCGCTCACGGAGTTCCTGTTCGGCGACGAGGACGCGCTCATCACGCTCGACATGTCTGAATACTCCGAGAAGCACACCGCCTCCCGGATGTTCGGCTCGCCCCCCGGCTACGTCGGCTACGAGGAGGGCGGCCAGCTCACGGAGAAGGTGCGCCGCAAGCCGTTCTCCGTCGTGCTGTTCGACGAGATCGAGAAGGCCCACCCGGACATCTTCAACTCGCTCCTGCAGATCCTCGACGAGGGTCGCCTCACGGATGCGCAGGGCAGGGTCGTGGACTTCAAGAACACGGTCATCGTGATGACGACGAACCTCGGTTCGCGCGACATCTCGAAGTCGGTCAACCTGGGATTTTCCCGGGCCGACGACCATGGCTCGAGCTACGAGAAGATGAAGAACAAGGTGTCGGACGAGCTCAAGCAGCACTTCCGCCCCGAGTTCCTCAACCGCGTGGACGAGATCGTCGTGTTCCACCAGCTTCCGCAGGAGGACATCGAGCGGATCGTCGACCTGATGGTCGCCCAGATCGAGGGCCGCCTGAAGGACAAGGACATGGGCATCGAGCTCACGTCCGCGGCCAAGACGCTGATCGCCAAGCGGGGCTTCGACCCCGTGCTGGGTGCCCGCCCGCTGCGTCGTGCCCTGCAGCGCGACATCGAGGACATCCTCGCCGAGAAGATTCTCTTCGGTGACCTGACCGCCGGTCAGATCGTCCTGGTGGATGTCGCGGAAGAGGGATCGGAACTGCCGTTCTCGTTCACCGGCGTCGCCAAGTCCGCCGTCGAGGAACTGGAACCGGCGAAGACCGCGGAGTAAGCGTCCGCACAGACGACGTGGGGTGGGTCCGAAAGGGCCCACCCCACGCTGCGTTCCTGCCCGCCTCACGGGGGCGGGATGATGCCCACCCGCACGGCGGCGACGGCGGCCTCGGCCCGCCCGCGTACCCCGAGCTTGCGGTAGATGGCGCTGGTGTGGTGCATCACGGTCTTCGGCGAGAGGACCAGCCGCTCGGCGATCTCCTTGTTGCGGTGACCGCTCACCAGAAGGCGTAGCACGTCGCGCTCGCGGGCGGTCAGCTCGCTCGGCGGTGAGAAGGCGGGTGCCTCCGCGGCACCGGGGTTCGCGATCCGGAGCACGTAATCGACCGCCTCCGCCGCGGCGCTCTCCAGTGAGAGGTACGTGCCCTCCTCGGCGCATCGGTCGAACTCGTTCTCGCCCAACGAGGCACTGGCCATCGCCACCGCCTCGTAGTACTGGGTCTGCAGCACCGAGGGAAGCGCGCCGAGGATGAGTTCGTTCCACTGGAGCAGCGAGCCGTGCAACCGGGCCGCAACCCTGGGGTGCCCCATCCGGGCGGCCAGCCGCAGCGTCAGCAGCACGTGGGGTACCAGGGCGTTGCCGTTGCGGTTACGGGCGACGAGCCGGTAGCGCGCGATGAGCCAGGGCGCGGAGCTGGCCGGGTCTGCCGTAGAGAGCGCCTGAACCGCCAGGAGGACCAGAGTGAAGGACTCCAGGCGCCGGTCTCCCAGGTCGCGGGCGAGCGCCAGGGCCCGTCGCAGCGCCGGCAGGCCGCCGGGAGAATCAGGTGTGGTCGAGGGCAGCCGCCCGAGCAGCAGGGCGCTGTAGATCATCGCCTTCTGGTCCCCGGCCTGTTCGGCCCGCTGCCAGGCGGACATGGCGATGTCGGTGGCACCCTTGTGGTCGCCGAGCACGTGGCGGATGGTGGCGACACCGAACTCGAAGCGGGCCCGCCAGCCGTCCAGTCCGAGGCGCGTCGCGATCTCGAGACCGTCAGCGGCGGCCTTGCCGGCGCGGTCGTAGTCGCGCAGCACCCCCAGGGTCAGGACTTCGGCCAGGCGCGGGAACAGCAGGTCCTCAGGACGCCCCAGGGCCTCCGCTATCGCCACCCCCGTGTTGAGGTTCTTCTGGATGCGTGGCACCCGTTGGACCGCGTCGGAGGTGAACGACTCGATGAGGGCCAGCCACGTAAAACCGTCGAGCTTCACCTCCAGGGGAGTGTCGGCCCTCTTCAGGAGGCGGTACAGGACGTCGCCGATGATGTCCTCGTCGCCCCGGCGGTCCGCCTCCGGCAGGAGGTCGACGGCGAGCCGCGCCGCCATCGGCGGGTTGACCGCCTCCAGCTCGTGGACGGCCCCCCTGGCGGCATCGTAGGTGGAGGCCAGCAGAGCGATGGCCGACAGGTCGTCGCCGCCTGAACGGTGGAGGGCCGCCTGCCGGGCGATGGCTGCGTACTGCTCGGGGCCCACCGGCGCGCCGTCCTCCGACGACGCCCGGGGCGGTTGTCGGTGGTCCACGGGGCCGAGGGAGAGGGACGCGAGAAGGGCGCCGCCGAGGCGGTGCTGGGACACAGCGAGCACGGTCACGCCTTCGCGTTCCGCGGCGGCCGCGGTCTGGGCCTCGCGGCCCGCGAGGTTCTCGGCGTGGTGTGCGACGAGGAGTTCCGGCTCCCACATGGAGGACCGCCCTGGTGCCGAGGTTCGGCGGGCCGGGAGCCTGCGCATCGCGGTGAGGACCCGAGCCAGTGCCTGATCGGCGTCGAGCGTGGTCAGGTCGACGTGGGAGGGCTCGCGGTACTGGCTGGTCAACCGCTGCAGGGCCCCCAGGATGAGGGTGGAACGGTCAGCTGCTGCGCCTCCGCTGACGCACACCACCCCCGGCGACAGCCGCGCGAGGACGGCGACCAGCCGATCTGCCATCTGTGGTGACATGCCCCCGCACCTTCCGCGCCCATCCGGCACCGTTCGGGCCAATCTTATCCCCGGGTACCGCTGCGGGGGCAGGGGCCCGAAACTAATTTACGCGTGCGGCGGTGCCGGTTGCGGCGTCCACCATCGCCCGAGCGGCGTCCACCACGGAGGGAATCAGCTTCTCAGGCGGAAATCCCTGATCAATCTGCACGAACGCCGCCTGGAGGATGCCTCGGGTCAGCGCGACGTTGAGCCGGACCAGGTCAGGGTCTTTCAGCAGCGCGCGCCAGGCGCTGATGAGCGAGGCGCGCAGCACGGTGTGGGCCTGGTCCGCGATGGCGGAGGTGACCTTGGAGGCGCCCGGCTGCTGGGCCATCTGCATGAGCCACCCGTGACCGCTGCTGGCGGCCTCCTCGAGGTTGGCCCGCACCCAGGCGACAACCTGGTCCCCGGGGTCCGTCACTTCGGCGACGGCATCACCGACCGTCTTGGACCACAGGGGGAGGTAGCGGGCCACGACCATGCCGCGCAGGTCGTCGATGCTGTCCACGTAGCGGTAGATGCTGTTGCGCGCGATGCCCGCGTCCTGCGTCACCTTCCCAGCGGTGAGGGGTAGCCCGGCGCGGAGCAGCGCCTCGGCTGCGTCGAGGAGTTTGACCTCAACCTGCGCGCGGTGCTCCGCGACGGAGGCAGCGGCGATCTTCGGCATGGCGACATTGTGTCACGCCGGAACGATCGCGCCCCCGACCAGGGTCACCCGAACTGAGAGCGTGTCGAGTTTCGACGGCGAGGCCACCGTCGCCGTCTGGCCGTCGGGCAGCAGCACCTTCACCTCGACGTCGTCGATGGTGAGCGTCTGGTCGACGACCTGCAGTTCGACACCGTGCGGATCCAACTGGAGCGAGGCTGGGCCGATGCCCAGCAGCTCGCCCGTGGCCAGGCTGCCCGTCCAGCCCAGGCGGCGTGCCTCGGCCTCGACGACGAACGCGCGGTAGCCCAGGAAGGCGGCCACCTGCCTGTTGTGCGGCCGCTCCCGCAGGGTCTCGGGGGAGGCCAGCTGGAGCAGCCGGCCCTCGTCGAGCACGGCCACGAAGTCCGCGATGGTGTACGCCTCCTGGTGGTCGTGGGTGACGTAGACGGCGGTGGTGTGGGTCTCGCGCAGGATCCTGGCGAGGTCGTCAGCCAGCCGGCGGCGCAGACCGGTGTCGAGCGCGGAGAGGGGCTCATCGAGGAGGAGGGCCCGTGGCGACGGGGCCAACGAGCGGGCCAGCGCCACCCGCTGGGCCTGGCCTCCGGACAGTTCGGTGGTCCGGCGGCTGCCGTAGCCTGCCAGGCCGACGAGTTCGAGCATCTCCTCCACGCGCTCGTACTGCTCCGGCTTGGGGAGTCTGCCCAGGCCGTAGGCGATGTTGCGGGCCACGTTCATCGTCGGGAACAGTTGGCCGTCCTGGAACACCAGGCCGAAGTTGCGCTTGTGCACCTTCACGGGGGCGAGGTCCTCGCCGTCCCAGAGGATGGCCCCCGACGAGAGGGGTTGCAGGCCGGCGATGGCCCGCAGCAGCGTCGACTTGCCGGATCCGGACGCGCCCAGCAGCGCCACGATCGTGCCCGGCTCCACCCGGAGCGACACGTCGTCGACGGCGACCGTGCGGCCGTAACGGACCGACACATCGCGTACTTCCAGACCGGTCACCACGCGGCCACCTCCTTCGGCCGCAGGCGTTCGGCGGCGGCCATCGTGATCCCTGCCAATCCTGCCAGCACCACGGAGGCGGCCAGCGCCACGCCGTAGTTCTCTGCGCCCGGGCGGCCGAACAGCCGGAAGATCAACACAGGCAGCGTCGGGTTGTCCGGCCGGGCCAGGAAACTCGTGGCACCGAACTCACCCAGCGAGGTGGCGAAGGCGAACCCCACCGCCAGGCCCACCGCCCGGCCGAGATGGGGCAGCTCGATGCGGCGCACCACCTGCCAGGGCGTGGAGCCCAGCGTGGCCGCGGCCTCGAGTTGGCGGGGGTCGATGGCGCGCAGGGTGGGCAGCAGTGTGCGGACCACGAGCGGCAGGGCGACGACGGCCTGGGCCACGGGGATGAGCACGATGCTGGAGCGGAGGTCCAGCGGCGGCCGGTTCAGCGTGATCAGATAGCCGAAGCCCACGGTGACGGCGGACACGCCCAGCGGCAGCAGGAACAGCGACTCCACCACGGCCAGTGCGGATCTGCCCGCCGCGCGTCGGGGTCGCCTGGAGGCGACGAGCGCCACGAGCAGCCCGAGGGTCACGGCGATGGCCGTCGCTGCGATGGCTGTGACCAGTGAGGTGCGGAGTGCTGCCCACACGCTCACTCCGGCGCCGCCCTCGGCGGCGAGTTGCAGGTAGTTGACGACGGTGAACCCACCGTCGCGGTGCAGTGAGCGCCACGCGAGGTTGGCGAGGGGGAGGCCGAGCAGCACCACGGCCACGGCCACCGTCAGGCCGAGCGCCAGGCCGTCGCGGCGCAGGGAGAGGCCGCGCTCCGAGTCGACGTCGGGTTGCAGCCTCAGGGCGCGGGTCATGCGGGCCTGGGCGCGGCCGCTCAACCAGAGAGCGGCGGACACGATGATGAGTTGGGTGATCGACAGGGCGGCGGCGGACGGCAGGTCGAGGAGCTGGGTGGTGAGGAACCAGATCTCGGTCTCGATGGTGCGGTACCGGGTCTGGCCCAGCACCATCACGATGCCGTAGCTGGAGGCGCTGAACAGGAACACCAGGGACGCGCCGGAAACGATCGCCGGCGTCAGCGCCGGCAGCGTCACGGTGCGCAGTGTGCGGAGGGGAGAGGCACCCAGCGTGCCGGCGGCCTGGGCCAGGCGCGGGTCGAGGCGCGCCCAGAGGGTGCCCACCGTGCGCACGATCACGGAGTAGTTGAAGAACACCATCGCAGCGAGGATGGCGGCCGGGGTGCCGCTCAGGCCGAGCCAGCCGAGGAGCCCGTCGGGGCGCAGCAGCGAGCCGAATGCGACGCCCACCACCACCGTGGGCAGCACGAAGGGGATGGTGATGAGGGCGCGCAAGGTGTCGCGGCCACGGAACCGGCAGCGGTAGAGGAGGTAGGCGCCCGGCAACCCGAGCACCAGACACAGCAGCGTGGAGGCGGTGGCGGAGCCGAGGGTGAACCAGATGGCCCCCCAGGTGCGGCGGGAGCCGAAGACTGAGCTGAAACCCTCGAGCGTCCATGAGGTGTCGTCGTGGAAGCCCCGCAGCACGAGCGCGGACGCGGGCCACGCGAAGAAGAGCGTCAGGAAGGCGGCCGGGACGAGCGCCGTCAGCGCCCATCCCAGCCGCCAGCCCAGGGTCGACCTCACCCCATGGCCTCGGTCCAGTCACGGATCCACTGGTCGCGGTTCGCGTCGATCTCTTCGGGGGAGACCTCCACCGGCGACGGCGCCAGCGGCGCGAAACGGGCCCATTCCCCGGGCAGTTCGGTGTCGGTCACCGCGGGGTACATGTACATCTCGGTGGGGAAGACGCTCTGCACCTCGGGGCTGAGGAGGAAGTCGATGAAGGCGCGGGCGCCCTCCTCGTTCTGGGCACCGGCGAGGACGCCGGCGTACTCGACCTGACGGAAGCACGTGTCCAGCAGCGCCTCGGTGGTGGATTCGTCCCCGTCCACGGTGTACGCGGGGGAGGTGGCGTAGCTCAGCACCAGCGGGCGGGGTCCTGCGCCGTCGGCGCCCGAGAAGTCCGTGTAGTAGGCCTCGGTCCAACCCGAGGCGACCTTCAGGCCGTTGTCCGCCAGGGCGGACCAGTAGTCGAGCCAGCCGTCGCCCTTCTCGCCGATGGTGGCGAGCAGGAAGGCCAGGCCCGGCGAGGAGGACGCCGGGTGGGTCACGACCAGGAGGTCCTTGTATTCAGGCTTGAGGAGGTCGTCGAGGGTGGCCGGGATCGCCACGTCGTGCTCGACGAACCAGCGCTTGTCGGCGTTGATGCACACGTCGCCGAAGTCGATGGGCGTGAGGCCCTCGGTGGCCATGGGCTCGGCCTCCTCGGGAAGGGCCTCAGACTCGTAACCGGAGAGGACACCCTCCTCCGCGGCGCGCGAGGCGTAGGTGTTGTCGATGCCGAACACCACGTCGCCGAGCGGCGAATCCTTGGTGAGGATCAGCTGGTTGACGAGGGTGCCGCTGTCGCCGGGCTGGACGTAGGTCACGTCCAGACCCGATTCCTCGGCGAACCTGGCCTTGAGGTCGTCCGGCAGGCTGAACGAATCGTGGGTCACCACAGTCAGGGTCGACGACGAGGTGACCGCCTCGGACGTCTCGCCCGCAGGGCTGTCCGTGCCCCCCGGCGTGGCGGCGCCGCCGCAGGCCGCCAGCGCCAACACGGCGGTGCCCGCGATGGCCGAGTGTGCGAAGAACTTCATGTCCGCTCCTTCAAGAGGAGGGCTCGGCGGATGCCGAGGAGAATTCCCAACTCCCTACGCCGGTGCTAACCGGATCAGGTTTGAGGGTCTGCGGCCTCCCGCACTCTCAGCGCCCCGGTGGCGCTCCCCTGTGTTCGGCGTCCACCATAGCGCAGCCCCGGAACCGCCAAGTAGAGGTTTCGGCGCGGAGGCGCCCCTTGCTCAGGAACCGCTGGATTCGGTGATCCGCAACAGGGCATCGCGGATCTGGCGAGCACGGCGCGGACCGATCCCGTCGATCTCCATCAACTGCGACACGGAAGCCCCGAACATCTCCTGCAGCGTGTATCGGCCAACCAGCTTCGACACCATCGGCGCCGGCAGGCGACCCACGCGCGAGAGGAGCCGCACGCCGCGCGTCTCCAGGCTCTGTTCCAGGTTCGCGTTGGCCCCGAACCCCAGCCGCTCCGCCACCAGGCCGCCGCTGAAGAGTTCCTCGGGAGAGAAGTTGTGCAGGGCCAGCAGGTCGAATTCCGAGGGGTCCGCCAGGTTGTGCGCGTAGTCCTCCGTCAGCAGATCCGCGACCCCCTCGAAGTGGCTGGCCAGTTCCGTGTGCTGCAGCGCGACCATCCTCCCCTCGACCCCGAGGATGTCCACATGGAACTGCATCTCGGTGGACAACCTGCGGGTGAGTTCCAGGCGGTGCGCCACGTGCGTCAGGTCGCGCAGGGTGACCTGCTCGCCGATCTCGAGCAGCGTGAACTGCTCCATCTGGTCTGTGAGCCGCGTGACGACGCGCGACAGGGTGGCCAGCGTCTGATTCGCCCGGCTGATCACCTGGGGTACGGTCTCGACGGGATGGCGGCGGCCGCCCAGGAAGAGGGAGACGGTGCTCATCGAGGCCGATACGGTGACCACCGGCACGCCGGCCGACTGGGCGGTGCGGTCCGCGGACCGGTGCCTGGTGCCGGTCTCGGCCGTGGGCAGGTCGCCCTCCGGCACCAGGTGCACGCCGGCGGCGACGATCCGGCTGAGGTCGTTGGAGAGGATGATCGCCCCGTCGAGCTTCGCGAGTTCGCGGAGGTTCTGCTCGGTGCAGTCGACGCCGAGTTGGAAGCCGCCCGAGCACACCTGCTGGACCTTCGTGTTGTTGCCGAGCACGATGAGGGCGCCGGTGCGGCCGAGCAGGATGCGATCCAGGCCCCCGCGCAGCTGGGTGCCCGGCGCGAGCAACCGCAGATAGCGGCGGATGGCGGACCTTGGCACCTGGACTCCTTACGTCGGGGTCAGTCTACGGGGGCGTCGTCGTACAGCTTGCGGCGCCTGTCACGGCGCTTGACGCGTCGGACCGGCGGCCGGTCCTCGAAGAGGATCCCGACCACCATGACGAGGCCTCCGATGGCGGCGATGAGGAAGAAGATCGCGCCCAGCGCCGGGTAGCCCAGGAGGCGGGGGCCGACGTCGGCGACCATCAGCAGTGCGGCGGCCACGGTGATCGCAGCCAGGATCAGCGCGACCGACAGCCGGTTGGCCACCTGGTGCAGCACCATGTGGAGCCGGTCCTCGTCCACGGCGTTGATGTTGAAGCTCAACTCGCCTTCGGCCAGGGAGTCGAGGATGCGGTTCGCGCGGCGGGGCAGTCGTTCGATGAACTCCTTGCCCTCCAGCCCGCTCAGCAGCGTCTGGCCGGCGCTCGGGCTGAAGCCGGCGCGGAGGATGGTGGAGACGTTGGCCCGGATGGCCTCGATGGGCGTGAAGCCCGGGTCCAGGTGCTGCGTCGCCTGATCAAGGTTCAGCAGCGCCTTGCCCACCATCGTCATCTCGGCAGGAGGACGGAGGCCGTGTTCCCCGGAGAGCCGGGCCAGTTCCATCAGCACGGTGCCGGCCTGAAGATCCGGGCCCATGGCGAGCGTGGAGGACACGAGGTGGGTGACGGAGTCGCGGAAGGCCGCCGCGTCGTAGTCCTCCAGCGGGTGGCCCATCCCGGCCAGCACCATGGCCGCGGCCTCGCCGTCGGCGTCGCCGATGGCCACCAGGAGCTTCACCAGCGACGTCCGCACCCGCGCGGGCAGGCGCACGACCATGCCCACGTCGAGGATGGCGATGCGGTGGTCCGGGGTGAGGAACAAGTTGCCGGGGTGCGGATCGGCGTGGAGGATGCCGTCGACCAGCATGGCCTTCAGCATGAAATGGAACAGCGAACCTGCCAGCGCCGGGCCGTCGACGTCGAGCAGTTCGATCTTGCCGACGTCGGTGATCTTCTTCCCCGGCATCAACTCGAGCGTGAGCACGTCGTCGGTGGAGTAGTCGTCGATGGGGGTGGGCACCACGAGGTCACGCTCGTCCTCGGCGAGGTCCGCGAACAGGCGCAGGTTCGCCGCCTCCTTGCGGTAGTCCAGCTCGTCGGCCATGGAGCGCCGGAACTGCGCCAGCATCCGCGCGGCGCCGAGCCGGGGCCCGACGGGCGTGTTGTGGTCCACGAAATCTGCCAGGCCTGCGAGGGAATCCAGGTCGTTGCGCACCCGGTCGCGCACGCCGGGGCGCAACACCTTCACGACGACGTCGCGGCCGGACTTCGTCACCCCCCGGTGCACCTGCGCGAGGGAGGCGGCGGCGATCGGCACGTCGTCGAACTCCGAGAACATCGCGTTCACGGGCGCGCCCAGCGACTCCTCGATGCGCGCGCGAATCTGTTCGACGGGCACCACTTCGACGTCGTCCTGCAGCCGGCTGAGCTCGTCGGTGTAGACGGCGGGCAGCAGGTCGCGCCGCGTGGAGAGGAGTTGCCCGAACTTGATGAAGGTGGGGCCCATCTCCTCGAGCGACCGCGTGAAGTTGCGCGCGTCCTCTGCCGTCTTGTTGCCGTCCGGCGAGTCACCCGGGATCTCTGAGCTCTGCGTGCTGAAGGCGCCCATATGGCGCACCAGCAGCGTGCCCAACCGGGTGATCATGGCCATGTCCGGCATCGTTGCTCCCTGTCCCTGGTTCTGCCCACAGCGTAGTCGACCTCGGTTTCGCCGGTTGACCTTCACGCGACGTGAGGCTTTACGTTCTGAGGCATGACACGAAATGCCCAGACCCTGATCAACCAGCTCGATTCCCCCGTCGGCACCGACCGTCGCATGGCCGCGCTGGCTCTCGGGTCCATCAAGGACCCCGCCGTCGTCCCGGCGCTGCTGGCGCACCTGAAGACGGAGACCGACGGACGCGTGCGGGAGGACCTCACGTGGGCCGTCGTGCAGCACGCCGACGAGGCGAACGACGAGATCCTCGCCATGCTGCAGAGCGACTCCGAGCACGTCCGTTTCACCGGCGCCCACGTGGTGAGCAAGGTGGGCAACCCGGAGCACTTCGAGCACGTCCGTGGGCTGGTGGCGGACCCGCACAAGGACGTCGCACTCAAGGCGTACCGGGCCGCTGCCAACACGGGCGGCCATCTGGCCGCCGGTGACCTGGCAGCGCGTCTGGGTGACGGCGACGACTGGCAGCGCGACGCGCTGAGTGACGCCTTCCGCAAGCTGGGCGAGGGTGGTGTGGCCGCACTGGTGGCACGGCTGACCGACGAGTCGACGGCCGTGCGTGAGCACGCCGCCGAGGCGCTCGGCTACGTCGGCGGACCCGAGGCGGACAGCGCCGCTGAAGCCCTGGAAAAGGCAACGGCCGACGAGGACGCCGACGTGCGGCTCGCCGCCGTCTCCGCGCTCGGTCAACTGGGCTACGCCTCTGACGAAGCCCTGGCCCGCGTGGCTGAGGGCGACGACCGCTCGCTCGCGGCCGTCGCGCGTCGCTTCCTCGAGGAGCGGGTGCACAACCCCTCCTGAGCTCCCGTGGCCGCCGGGGCCCGTCGGTCAATCCGACAGGCCCCGGTCAGCCGCCGAGATGCTTGGGCTGGACGGGTGTGAACGGCACCGCGCCGAGGTCCTCGGTGCCGTCCTCGTCGATGTCGTCGTCAAGGTCGTCGTCGTCCTCCGCATCCAGGATGGTGCCGGTGTCGGAATCGATCGCCGGATCGTCCTCGAGTTCGTCGGCGATCTCCTCGTCCGAGCGGCGGGGGTCCTCCGCTCCCGTGTCCGGGTCCTGCGCCTTCACGCCGGGGAGGGGAGTGATGTCCTCTGGGAGCTGGCCGCTGCCGTGGTACTGGTCGCTGTTCATTGCCGTCCTCCTGTTTCGGGTGATCGACGCTACCAGCCGGGGCGCTCAATCGGCGGTCAGCGGCGACGCGACGTGGGGGCGGCGGGCTAGGGCAACCCGAGCAACCGCCGCGCCACCAACCGGGTGCGATCGTCCGTCGACGAGGCCTGCTCCGCCATGGCGTCGGTCGCCTCCGGTTCGGGTCGTTCGCCCAGCGCCAGCAGGGCGGCCAAACGCGCCTCAGGATCGGCATCGTGCAGCCCGGCGATGAGCACCGGCACGTCGGCCGGGTCCCTGTGGCCCGCTAGGGCCTCCATGGCGTGCAGCCGCATGACGGCCGACGCGTCCGCGGCAGCGTCCCTGAGCAACCAGCCTGCTTCGGGGATGCGCCCGAGGCTCCGGGTCGCCTCCTCACGCACCGCGCCGCGCTCGTCGGTGAGCAGCGGCACCAACAGCCCGGCCGCCGCCTCGCCGCCGACCTGTCCCAGCCCGAATGCAGCCTTGGCGGCGACCGCCTCGGAGTCGTCGAGGGCGAGTTGCCCCAGCGTCGCGATCCCCGCCGGGTCACGGAGTTTGCCCAGCAGGTGGGCCAGCGACTGGCGTGCCCGCTCGTCGCCGTCCCTGAGCGACGCGATGGCGTTCATCACGACCGCGCCGCGGTGGACCAGCGCCCAGGTGGCCGCTTCCCTGACACCCGGCTCCGGATCTGAGCGCAGCCTCTCCACGAGGTCTTCGACGGCCGCCGCTCCCTGCTCGGTGAGCGCGGCCCGGAACCGCACGTTGGGGTCCTCGTGCTGGAGCTGCTCGCCCAACGACAGCACGTCGAGCACGTCGTCCCACCCGGTCTCCGCCGCTGCGCGCAGCCGCTGGAGCCGGGCCAGCCGCTCCTGCTCTTCGCCGATGCGCGCCTCGACGGCGACGATGTGGCGCCCGATCAGCTCAGCCGCATCCGTGCCGGGGTCGTCCAGCACCTGCCGAACCTCGTCCAGGCTGAGCCCCAGCGACTTGAGGTGCTGAACAGCCAGCAGCCGCTCCATATCCTCCGGCGAGTACAACCGGTAATCAGAGAAGGAACGCCCGCTGGGCACCAGCAGACCGAGCGCGTCGTAGTGCCGCAACGTGCGGTGCGTCAGGCCGGTGAGGCGTGACACCTCGCCGATGCGGAGCCACTCAGTCACGGCCGGCCAGCTCGGTCAGAGCCCCGAGGATGATGTCGAGGTGGGTGTCGATGCTGTCGGCTGCTGACCGGGCAGCTGCGTCGCCGCGGCCGTAGGGATCCGGCACGTCGTCAGCGGTGTCCGAGGTGCGGTGCCTCCAGAGATGCTCCGTGACGCCCGCGAGCGTGGCCGACTCCGGCAGGGACGCGAGTTCGCGGGCGATGTGCCCGATGACGAACACCTTGGGGCCCAGCGCCGGCCAACTGTCGAGGATGTAGCGGCGGTGGTCTGCGGCCATGGCGATCACCAGGTCTGCCTCTTCGAGCATGGCCCGGGTCAGTTGCCGCGCCCGGTGGTTGGAGGAGTCGCCGTCCACGACGCGTGCCGCCATGGGTGGGTCGATCTCGTGCCCGACGAGGGCCCGGATCCCTGCCGAGGTGAAGCTGAGGCCTGGCACCCTGCGCGCGCGGGCGACGACATCGGCATAGGCCGAGCGGCAGATGTTGGCCGTGCAGACGAACACGACCGTGTAGGGCCTGCCGAGCGCCCTCTCCGCTGCGGTACCGGCCTCCGGGGTGACCGGCAACGGTGTGGACTTGGCCCCGGGCACCTTGTCGATGAGGCCCAGCCATGCGTTGTCCGGTCTGAAGCCGGTGGCCTTGATCTTATCGAGCTTCAGCAGGGCGGAGGCCGGCGCGTCGCCAGCGGGCGAACTGTGCACCAGAGCGGGATCTGCACCGACGATCTGGAACACCCGCTGGGCCACCTGCGCCCAGCTCACCGACCGGCCATCACCGGTCAGGTTGTAGACGCCGGAAGCGGCCCCCGTCCGGAGGAGGTGGATGATCCCGGCCGCGAGGTTGTCCGTGAAGGTCAACCGGCCGAAATGATCTCCCAGCACTGTGACGGACTGGTGGTGCCGGGCCCGGGCCGTCATGTCGCGGAGGAACCCCTCATCCGGGTCCATCACCCGGCCGGTCCGGATGATCAGGTGGCGGGGGACCGTCGCGGCGATCAGTTCGCCGGCGGCCAGCGCCTGCCCGTGCGGATGACCGAGGTCCAGCGCGTCGGTTTCACCGTGCTCGGGACCCGGGCCTTGCAGGGCCGCGTCGGCCGAGATGTGCACGTAGCGCAGCCGGTGGGTGCGGGCGATCTCTCCGAGCCGGTGCGCCCGGCCCGTGGCCGACGACCATGTTTCCTCCCGCTCGAACTGGTCCGGGAGGCCAGTGGGCAGTCTGCCGGCGGCTCCGATGACGGTGTCGAAGGCCCAGAGGTCAACGGGCGCTGCCCCAGGATCCAAGGCGGAGGACGGCAGACCCACGGCCTGGGGGAGTTGGCGGGCCAGGGCCCTGCCCAACGACGTGTCGGTGCCGACGACGAGCGTGCGCCGTGGGGGCATCGGCATGGCGTCCTGCAGTAGCGGCAGCGAGGCATCGCGCTGGGCGACGAGCGCCCGGTCCCGAGAGATCGGCCACGGGATGTTCAGGGCCGGGTCGAAGAGGTTGGCGGTGGCGGACTGCTTGCGCGCGTCGGGGGTCCAGTGGTGTTCCAGCAGGTAGGAGAACGTGGTGCCGTCCTCCAGGACCTGATGGGCGTTGCCCACTCCGCGCGGCACGAACACGGCGACCGAGGTGTCCAGGTCGCAGCAGTAGGTGCGGCCGAAGGACTCGCCCGGCCTGAGGTCCACCCAGGCGCCCATGGCGCTTCCGCTGGTGAGCGTGATGAGCCTGTCCCAGGGCTCGGCGTGGAAGCCCCTCGTGACGCCGCGGTCCACGGTGTGGGTCACGTTCTGCTGCACCGGCCCGAAATCCGGCAACCCTGCCGCACTGAACGACGCACGGTGCCAGTTCTCCTTGAACCACCCGTCGTCGTTGTACTGCACGTTCAGGCGCAGTACCAACAGCCCCGGGATGGAGGTGGTGGTCTTCACGTGTGTTTGCCCTCCGTCTGCCGTCTGCGGCCCTCGTATCCTAGGCCGCGCCGCGCGGTGGCGGCGTGCGTATCCTGTCTCCACGGAAACCGTTCGTCCATGGCCGGGCGCGGTCAGGGCCGCCGGAGATCCAGTACCCCCAGGGCGTCTGCCAGAGTGGGGACCTCGACCACGCGCAGGTTCCCGAGCTTCGGCACGCGGGCCGTGACGTCGCGCGAGCCGGTGGGGATGAGTGCCAGCTCGAATCCGAGCCGGCCCGCCTCGGCGAGACGTCGCTCGGCTCCCGGCACCCGTCGGAGGTCTCCGGCCAAGCCAACCTCGCCCAGAGCGAGGAGCCGTTTGGGATAGTGCCTGTCAAGGGCGGCCGACGCGATGGCCACCGCCGCGGCGAGGTCTGCCGAGGGGTCTGTGACCCGGGCCCCGCCCACGGTTGAGGCGTAGACGTCGTGCGCCGACAGCGGGAGCCGGACCTTGCGCTCGAGGACGGCCAGCACCATGGCGATGCGGGAACCGTCGAGCCCGTGGGTGGTGCGGCGCGGCGACGACTGGGGAGAGGGTGCGATCAGCGCCTGGATCTCCGCCAGCAGGGGACGCCGTCCCTCGAGCGTGACCGTGACGCACGTGCCCGGCACCGGCTCGTTGTGCGCGGTGGTGAACAGCCCGGAGGGGTCCGGCACCTCGACGATGCCGTTCTCGCTCATCTCGAAGCAGCCCACCTCGTCTGCGGGGCCGTAGCGGTTCTTCGTGGCCCGCACCATGCGGAAACCTGAATGGCGGTCCCCTTCGAAGGTGAGCACCACGTCCACCAGGTGCTCCAGCGTGCGGGGACCGGCGATGCCGCCGTCCTTCGTGACGTGTCCCACGATGATGGCGGCCATGTTCTCGCGCTTGGCCACGCGGGCGATGGCCGCGGTGATCTCGCGGACCTGGCTGGGGCCGCCCGGTGCGCCGTCTGCGTCCGCAGCCGAGATGGTCTGCACCGAGTCGAGCACCAGCAGGGAGGGGCGCACCTGTTCCATGTGGCCCAGCACCGTGCCGAGGTCTGTCTCCGAGGCGAGGTACAGTTCGTCGTCGACTGCGCCGGTGCGCTCAGCGCGTAGCCGTACCTGGGACGCGGACTCCTCGCCGGAGATGTAGAGGGTCTTCTCACCGGAGCGGGCCCACTTGGCGGCGACGTCGAGCAGGAGCGTGGATTTGCCGACACCCGGCTCGCCGGCCAACAGGACGACCGCACCGGGAACGAGGCCGTCACCCAGCACGCGGTCGAGTTCCGCGATGGTGGTCAGCTTGCGCTGGGCCGAATCCGTGGGCACCTGCGAGATGGGCACCGCCTGCTGCATGGGCACGGAGGAGGCCACCGCGCGCAGCCGTGGCGCCCCGCGCTCGACCACTGTGCCCCAGGCCTGGCACTCGCCGCAGCGGCCGACCCAGCGCACGGACGTCCAGCCGCACTCGGTGCAGTTGTAGGTGTCCTGTTTCTTCGCCACGCGCTTGAGCCTAGGTCACGGCGCAGACAAAATCGGACGAGCCGTCGTCGGTGGCCCCACGAACTAGATGGTGACGGTGCCCTTGGAGGGGGTGTCGAACGTGACGGAGTTGAGGCCGGGGGTGCCGTTGGGCGACACCAGGTCCAGCTTGATGCCGTCGATCTGGTCCGCCACGTCCACGCCCAGCCATTCGGAGAGGCGGTCCGCTGAGCCGGAGATCTGCAGTTCCTTCAATGCGCAGTCGCCGTGGAGGGCGGCGGGGCGGAGCGAATCGTCCGACTTCCACTCGAGGAAGTAGGGGAGCTGCGGATCTGCGATGAGGCCGCGGATGCCGATCTGGACCCACTCGAGGCGGCGGCCGTCGGGGAACAGGCGCGAGCCCGGCACCGCGGAGCGGTCGAGGCGCTTCTCGTAGGGGGAGATGTCATTGACGCTCAGTACCCAGCCGAGCCAACCGCCGCCCATTTCGGAGCGGGCGCGGACAGCTTGGCCGAAGGCGGCCTTGTCGGCTGCGGGGTGGTCGAGCACCTCGACCACCTCGATGTAGCGGGCGTCCGCCAAGGGGATGATGTGGTTGCGCGTACCGAAGCGGGGGTGGAAACCGCCGTCCTTGTATTCGGTGCCCAGTGCGTCAGCCAGTCGTTCAGCCTCACCCTTGAGACCTGCTGGACCGGTTGCGAAGATCAAATGGTCGACGTGCATACCGACATTCTTCCCCTCGTGGGGGCGAAACGACTAATCGAGGCTTGCCCGGGGGGCCTTCAGCGCGGTGTCCGCGATCACGATCCCACGGGGGACCGGCGGGCTCTGTGTGCGCGGTAGGGTGGCGATGTGACCCAGTCGAAGGTTCTCTTGTCGACCACTTCCGTGTATCCGGAAGCCTCCGCCAGCGCATTCGAGTTGGCGGCGGCGCTCGGGTACGACGGCATCGAACTGATGGTCGGAGTCGACGCCCTGTCGACAGACATCGCGGCTGTTGAGAAACTGGCGAATTACCACGGCATGCCGGTGCTGTCGGTCCACGCGCCCACCCTGCTGATCACCCAGGGCACGTGGGGCTCCGATGCGTGGGGCAAACTCAAGCGCTCCGGTGAGGCGGTGCAGCACCTGGGTGGCGACATCGTCGTGGTGCACCCGCCCTTCCGCTGGCAGCGTGAGTACGGTGCCGGCTTCGTGGACGGCATCAAGCGGCTCAACGCCGCAGGCGACGTGAAGTACTGCGTGGAGAACATGTTCCCCTGGCGCACGCCCGCCGGCCCGATGAAGACCTACCTGCCGGGCTGGGATCCCACGCCCTATGACTACGACCACCTGACCTTGGACCTGTCCCACGCGTCCACCTCGCAGCGTCAGTCGATGGACTTCGTGCACGCCTGGGGCGACAGGCTGGCCAACGTGCACTTCACAGACGGTCGTGGGTCCTTCAAGGACGAACACCTCCTTCCCGGCGAGGGGGACCAGAACGCCTGGGGCGTCCTGGCTGAGATCGTGCGTACCGGGTACACCGGGCACATCGTGCTCGAGGTGTCGACGCGCCGGGCACGCTCGCGCCACGAACGCGAGGACCTCTTGGGCGGGGCCCTTCAGACCGTGCGCGACACGCTCGCCAAGGCGCAGGCCGGGGCCCGCTGACATGTCGCGGCTCAACAGCGCAGTGCGCTCGGTCATCCGGTCGCGGTGGGTTCAGGGCGCCGCCCTCAGTAGCGGCGTGGCCGAGGAATTCGCCAGCGCGTACGTGGTGCCCGCCGAGGCCGACGCCATCTCTGTGGCCCGTAAGCTGAAGAAGCAGGGCCTCGAGATCTCGTTGGCCTACCTGCCGACCAGCGACGACGAGTCGGAGTCGCCGGGCCGGATCCTCGAGACACTCGAGCATCTGGGGGACCTCGCCCGGGGCGCTGAACTGTCGGTCAAGCCGTCGTCCCTCGGCCTCCGCGACGACCGCGTGGCAGCAGCAGCGGTGCTGGACGGGTTGTGCCGGGCCGCAGATGACGCCGGGGCCCTGATCACGTTGGAGATGCAGGGGGCAGGCGAGTACCAGCCCACGCTCGACCTCTGGCAACAGGCGCGGTCGGACCACCCCCTCCTCGGCATCACACTGCCTGCCGACATCCGACGGGCCGAGCGTGACGTCGCCACAGCCGCCGGCGACGGCGCCCGCGTGAGGCTGTGCGTCGGCTCCTACCCCGTGCCGCCGTCGATGGGCTACCGCCGGGAGCGCGACAAGCAGCTTGCCCTGGTGCGCTGCCTCCGCGTCGCCATGGAATCGGGTGCCTACCCCATGCTGGCCTCGCACGACCCCACGCTGATCGCCATCGCCCAGGACCTGGCACGGCGCAACGCCATACCCCGCGACGGGTTCGAGTTCCAGATGTTCTACGGCGTGCGGCCGCTGGAGCAGCGTCGCCTGACGGACATCGGCTTCACGTCGCGCACCTATGTCCCCTTCGGGCCGGGCTGGTTCGAGTACCTGACCACCCGCATCGCCGCCCGCCCCCGCACAGCATTCAGCTACCTGCGCGCGGTGGCCGACAAGAGTTGAGGCCATGACAGTCACGTCCGCTCCCCGCCCGGGGCTCCAACGCCTGCGCACCGAGATCGTGGTGGTGCTGCTCATCTCGCTCGGCCAGTCCGCGGTCTACGCCCTGCTGTCGATCATCAACAAACTCACCCGCCCGGAGCCGCTGGCGCAGCAGGTGACGCGGATGAACACGTCCACCACACCGGACCGGCCCTGGCTCGACCTCGCGTACCAGGTGGCCGGCCTCATCTTCCCGCTGATGCCCGTGGTGCTCGTCCTGTTCCTGCTGGCCGTGCACCACCGACCGGCCGAGGGGCCCTGGCGCGTGATGGGTTTCGACCTCCGCAGGCCCGGCTTCGACGTGGCATGGGGTTTCGGCGTGTTCGCCGTCATCGGGGTGGCGGGCCTGGCCTTCTTCATCTTCGCCTTCCAGATCGGGATCAACACCCAGGTCCAACCGGCGAACCTGGCGGACAACTGGTGGACGGTGCCCATGCTGCTGGCCAGGGCGGTGATGAACGGCGTGCTCGAAGAGGTCGTGATGGTGGGCTACCTGTTCACCAGATGGGCCCAGCGGGGCGGCCAGATGTGGGTCATCCTCGTGGTGAGCGCCGTCATCAGGGGCGGGTACCACCTCTACCAGGGCTTCGGCGGCTTCATCGGCAACCTGGTGATGGGCCTGGTCTTTGGCTGGCTCTACCTGAAGATCAAGCGGGTCATGCCGCTGGTGGTCGTGCACACGTTGCTGGACATTGTCGCCTTCCTCGGTGCACCGCTGCTGCCCGTGGTGATGGGGTGGGTCGGCCTCTGAGGTCAGCCTTCAGGTTTGACGGTGCCCATCGTCAAGAGAGCGGAGGATCACGAGGTGTGGTCGGCGGACGTCGGACAACTCGGATGAGCGGTTTGGTGCCACCCTAGGGATTGTTCATCCAAAGTTCGTACGGTTGCGGTCTGCGAGACGACGAGTGGGCGCTGACGCCCACCTGCGAAAGGCCGACGATGAATGCAGCCCCCACGAGCGCTCAGTGCTCCCTCCGAACGATATTGACAGGGTTACTCAGCGTAGCCTTGGCGCTGGGGAGCTTCTCCCTCGCTCCGACCGCCGCCTCGGCGGCCACGACCCCAACCGTGGGGGAGTGGATCAACGTCAACATCGGCCGGGTGCAGATCCAGTCTGTGGCGCCAGTCAAGGCGGAGTATGCCGCCGGCGACGTGGTCACCATGGAGTTCCGCATGGAGTCCAACGCTGAGGCGCCCACGCGCGACATTGTCGCCAGCTCCACCACGTTGGCCAATGCCGCCAGCTGCGACTGGCCCGCATTCCCCGGCGGTACAGGCGGCAAGTACACGTGCGCACGGACTGGGACGCCGGCCATCACCTACACAGTGACCGAAGAAGACGCCGCCGCGGGCCAGGCTGCGTTCGACCTCACGTGGACGCAGACGCCCTCGACCGGGGGCGATCCGATCCTCACCACGCTGAACGGAACCCTCCCCGTCACTCAGCCGGCGGCCCCCGAGGCGCCGGCTCTCGCAGCGATCGCCGACGCGTCCGTCAACGTCGGGTCGCCGGTCTGGGTCACGCCCAGCGCCACCGGCACCGCCCCCATCACCTACAGCGCCGCCGGCCTCCCCGCGGGCGTCTCGATCAACGCCACCACAGGCCTCATCTCCGGCACCCCGACCACGGCGGCGGTCGCAGTCGTGACCGTCACCGCCACGAACTCCGTCGGCACGGACACCACCACCTTCACGCTGACCGTCAACGATGCAGCGGCCGGGACCTGGGCCCCCGCTGACGGACTGGCCGCTGGCCTGGAGTTGGATGACCTGGCCAACCGCGGCGAGAACGGTTGGCTGCGCTACCGCATCCCCGCGCTGTCGGTGGCCCCCAACGGCGACATCCTCGCCTTCTACGACGGCCGGCCCTCCATGGCGGACCTGCCCAGCAACATCACCATGCTGATGCGCCGCTCCACCGATGGTGGCGAGACGTGGGGCCCGCAGACCGTCGTCCGTCAGGACACTGCGCCCAAGGGCTTCGGTGACCCTTCCGTCATCGTCGACCGCGAGACGAACAAGGTCTTCCTGTTCTACGCGGCGTCCATCAACCAGGGCTTCGCAGGTTCCGGCACCGGCGCCGGACACGACGACCCGAACGTGCTGCACGCCGACTATTCGGTCTCCGCGGACAACGGCATGACCTGGACCCACCACCGCATCACCGACCAGATCAAAGCCGGCAAGACCAACTGGGCCGGCATGTTCGCCGCCTCCGGCGAGGGGATCCAGTTGCGTCAGGGCGAGCATAAGGGCCGCCTCATCCAGCAGTACACGGTCAACATCCAGGGCGCCGGCTACAGCGCAGTGTCCGTCTATTCCGACGACCACGGTGCCACCTGGCACGCGTCCGCGCCTGTGCCCGGCGGCGGCGCCGACGAGAACAAGTCCGTGGAGCTCGCCAACGGCAATGTGATGGTCAACACGCGCCGCGCCCCGCAGCGCGCCTACGCAGTCTCCACGGACCAGGGCGAGACCTACGGCCCCTGGACCAACGACCCGACGCTGCCCGATCCGGCCAACAACGGCTCCATCATCCGCGCCTTCCCGGACGCCGCACCCACGGACCCCAAGGCGCAGATCCTGCTGTTCTCCAACACCGCCAACAGCAATGTGCGCCGCAACCTCACCGTGCGGATGTCGTGCGACTCGGGCGCCACCTGGCCCGTCTCCAAGGTGATCCAGTCCGGCGCCTCGGCGTACTCGACGCTTACCCCGCTGCCCGACGCTACAGGCGAGCTCGGCGCGGGTGGCTTCGGGCTCTTCTACGAGCGCGAGGGCTACCGACACATTTCGTTCACCAAGTTCGACCTCGATTGGCTCGGCGGAGTGTGTGCCAAGGTCACGGCCTCCGCACCTTCGATGACAGGTGGAACCACCGCGCCGGTGTCCGTCACCGTCACCAACCAGAGCGGCGGCGCACTCGCGGCAGGCACCGTTCAGCCTGTTACCGCTGGGTGGACCGCCGGGCCGGTGTCCGTGCCCTCGCTCGAAGCCGGAGCCTCGGCCCAGGTCACGCTTTCCTTGACCGCGCCGGCCACCGCCGAGACACGCAACCACCCGGTCAAGCTGACCTACACCAACCCTGCCGGCACCAGTGCTGTCACCGTCGGCATCGCGGTCACTCAGGGCGCCGGGTTCACCGCGCAGCCCCGCTTCGAGATCCGCCCCGTGCTGGACGCGATCTACTCCAACGCGCCCGACGGCCTGCTCGGTGACCGGATCCAGCCCTGGGTCGAGGTCTACAACACCGGCAACGTGCCGCTGACGGGCATCTCCTTCAGCGCACCGTCCGGAGCGAACGTGTGCAACTTCTCGTCGCTCGCGCCGGGCGCCAGCTACGCCTGCAAGAACAACAGTCCCAACCGCATCGTCACCGAAGCCGACCTCCTGACCGGTGTGTGGTCCACCACCTACACCGCGACGGCCACGGGAGCCGGTCAGACGGTCAATGCGACCGCAGACCTGTTCCCCGTGGACCTCCGCGAGATGCGCGCCGGACTCGACGCGCAGGTCTGGGTGCCCACTGGCGACTTCGCCACCTCGTCGCTGACCCGCGTGCCGCGCGTCGGTGCCGTGGGTGACCCCGCGTCGGGCCCCCTGAAGCTGCAGGTCCCAGCGAACAGCCGCGGCAGCGCCCAGCTCGCCGTCACCGCAGGCGCCGACCTGACCGGCGTCAGGGCCACCGTCGCCGGGGGCACCCTCCCGGCCGGCTCGGTGGAGGTACGCTACGCGCGCTACATCCCCAACGCCGACCAGGCCGGCACCGTCATCGCCGACCCGCTGGAGGTCAAGGAATCCGTCGACCTGCCCACGAGCATGAACCAGCCCATCTGGCTCACGGTCCGGGTGCCCGCGGACACCGTGGCCGGGACCTACACCACCTCGGTGACGGTCAGCTCCGACGCCGGCGAGATCGGCAGCTACCCGCTGGAAGTGGTGGTCCCCGACCTCCAGTTCCGTGACGTGGCAGAACGCCCGTTCGTCCTGGACCTGTGGCAGCACCCCGACACCGTCGCCGACCATCTGGGACTCGAGCACTGGAGCGAGGAGCATTTCCAGGCCCTCGTGCCGTACTGGGAGGACCTGGCTGAGGCCGGGCAGGACGTGCTGAACCTCGTCATCACCGAGGACCCGTGGCTCGTCGACCACCAGGGCACCATCCGCCCGCAGACCGCGTCCAACTACCGCTCCACCGTCGAGTGGCGCTACGACGGCACCGATTTCACCTTCGACTTCGGCGTCTTCGACCGCCTGGTCACCGACGCGAAGGCCGCGGGCATCGCCCAGCGGATCCACGCCTTCACCATGCTGCAGTTCCAGAGCCGCGACCGGCTCTTCTACCTCGACACCACCACCAACAAGTGGGTCGACGAACCGGTCACGGTGGGCAGCGAGCGCTACAACGAGGCGTGGGGCGACTTCCTCTCCGCGTTCGAGACCCACCTGAAGGCCAAGGGCTGGTGGGAGGACACCTCCCTGGCGTTCGACGAGCAGACCCTCACGCGCATGAACGCCATGTTCGCCGTGCTCGAGTCGGTCAACCCCGAGTGGAGCGGCAAGATCGCGCTCGCGGCCAACTCCCTGGCCGAGGCCGACATCGCCGACTACATCTCGTTCAACCTGTCCTTCCTCGGTTCGGTGTCGCAGCAGCTGATCGACTCCCGCCGGGCGGCCGGCGAGCCGACCCTCTTCTACACATGGGCCGAACCCGCCAACCCGAACACCATCACGGCCACCCGGCCGGTCAACGTGCGCGTACTGCCCTGGGTGGTCGAACAGCGTGACCTCGACGGTTACCTCCGCTGGACCTACAACTCGTGGCCGGCATCCGTCTACGAGACCCCCACGTTCCGCTACGCCCAGGGTGACGAGTACCTCGTCTACCCCGGGGGCGACGGCCCGGTGGCCTCCATCCGTTGGGAACTGTTCAAGGACGGCCAGGAGGACGCCGAACTGCTCGACCTCGCGAAGGCTGAACTGGGTTCGCAGCACGCCGCAGTCGCGGCCGCCCTCGCGCAGCCGATCAACTCCGCGGACACACAGACGGCCCGCTCGGATCTGGTCGCCAAGCGCGACGCCGTCATCGACGCGCTGGCCAACGCCGAGGTGGTGGCGAGCTCGCTCATCACCGTCGACAAGCTGTCAGTCCAGCAGGCCGGCGACACGGCGACGCTGAGCGTCGAGGTGCGCAACCGCACCGACGCGCCGCACGACGTGACGCTGGGTGCCGAAGGCAACGAGATCTTCCTGGGCGACCCGGTCACTGTCTCCGTCCCGGCCGGTGGCACCGTCTCGGTGCGACTGCCCCTCAACGCCGGGGACCGCACCGGATGGGACGAGTTCACCGCGAAGCTCATCTACGGTGACGTCCTGCTGGCCTCCCGGGCCTTCGACCTGATCGCCGGAGGGACCTATCTCTCCGACATGGAATGGGTCTCGGCCACGAACGGGTGGGGACCTGTGGAGCGGGACTCCGCCAACGGTGAGGACGCTGCCGGCGACGGCGGTGCCATCACGTTGTCGGGCCGCACCTATGCCAAGGGCATCGGGGCCCACGCCGCCTCCCGCGTCGTGATCGACCTGCCCGCCGACTGCACGCTGCTGGAGTTCGACTACGGCATCGACGACCGCATGCGTACCAATTCCGCGGCCAACGTGACCGCTACCGTCGAAGACGGAAGCGGAACTCAGCTGTGGACCTCGGGTGTGGTGACCGCAGCGTCGGGCACCAAGCGCGCCACCGTCGACGTCACCGGCGTGAACCGCATCCAGCTCGTGCTGAACCCCAACGGTCACAACGGTCAGGACCACTTCGACTGGGCCAACGTCTGGGTCGGGTGCGCCCCGCCCGTCGTGCCCGATACGGACGGACCCGTGGTGGACGCCATCGTGGCCCCGGCCGATGCCCAGGTGGGCAAGGCGCTGAGCATCGCCGTGACGGCGACCGACGCGCCGACCCCGCTGACCTACGCCGCCACCGGGCTGCCGGCCGGCGTGACCATCAACGCCGACACCGGCGTGATCTCCGGCACCCCGACGGCGGACGGCACGTTCACCATCACGGTGACGGTCACCGATGCCAAGGGCAACGCGACCGACTCGACGTTCACCCTCGTGGTGGCGAAGAAGGCAGCCCCCACGATGTCGCCGAGCCCGTCGCCTTCGGTCAAGCCGTCGGTGAAGCCGACGGTCACGCCTTCGGGCAAGCCGACGACCACGCCGGCCTCGGACGAGTACGTGCCCACGGTGCCTTACACGCTTCCCGGAAAGCACGACTTCAACGGCCGTCAATGGATGACGACCTGTGAGGCGTACTCGCAGACGGAGCGGTGCCGCACCGAGATCTGGGCCACGGTGGTCAAGGTCGAGGACGGGCAGTTCGTCCGCGAGTCGGGGTGGGCGTTCAACAACCTGACGTACCTGCCGTACATGACGCGTCAGGCCTGGAAGGGCAACCCGCTCGGCCAAGCCGGCGAGTTCACCTCCGCTGGTCGGCAGTGGAAGACCGAATGCGACACTGCCGCCACCGGTAGGGGCGCCTGCCGCTCCTACACCTGGACGACGGTGTACGCCGCCACGGCGAGGCCTGCGGGTGGCTACACCTTCTCGCAGAGCAACGAGTGGGTCTTCAACAACATCGTGATGTTCGGAGGACCCGAGAAGCGAGGCTGATCCTGACCTGGGCCGGGCGTCCGCGCGCGGCTCAGACGGTCAGCTGACCAGTAGCTGAAACGGAACCCCCGGTCTTCCAGGCAACACGCTTGGAAGCCGGGGGTTCTTCCCGTCAGTATCGGCTCTCGGCCGCTGGTGCTCACCGCGGGCGAGGGTAGCCAACGCGTCAGATGGGCGGTACCCAGCGTCGTCCGGCGGCTTGAGCCTTGCTTCACTGCTGGGTTTGTGCCCGATGACGGCGTCACTTCCAGCACTGAAATTGGGCGGCCGTGTTCAATGCTGGGTTTGTGCCCGAGGATGGCGCCAAACCCAGCACTTGTGTGACCTGAAGTCCGCCCTGACGCCTGGCACGTGCTCAGCTCCGGCGTGCCTGCCCTGTCCAGCGCAGCCACCAGCACCTGGGTCTTTCCGCTTGAACCCAGACGGCCGAGGCGCTGCGGCTCCAGGCTCTACGACCCAGCGTTCCGCCCCGCGGCCGTCCACAGCGGCTCGACGACCATGGCGACCTCGGCAACGGCGGTTAGAATGCGCCCATGCGTGTTGGAGTTTTTGGTGCCACTGGGCAGGTCGGCGGAGTTCTTCGTACCCTGCTCGAGGAGCGCAACTATCCCGTCGATGAGATCCGTTACTTCGCCTCCGAGCGGTCCGCAGGCCGGACGTTGCCCTGGAAGGGCGAGGAGATCATCGTGGAGGACATGGCGAAGGCAGACTTCGCCGGTCTCGATGTCGCCCTGTTCTCGGCCGGAGGCTCCACCTCCAAGGCGTACGCCGAGAAGGTCGCCGCAGCGGGCGCCACCGTCGTCGACAACTCGAGCGCCTGGCGCCTCGACGAGCGCGTGCCGCTGATCGTCTCCGAGGTCAACCCGGAGGACGTCGACAAGGCAGAACTCGGCATCATCGCCAACCCCAACTGCACCACCATGGCCGCCATGCCGGTGCTCAAGGCCCTCCACGACGCGGCGGGCCTCGTCGCGCTGCAGGTGACCACGTTCCAGGCCGTGTCCGGCTCCGGCGTCGCCGGGGTGGAGGCCCTCGCGGGCCAACTCGGCCAGATCGAGGACCCCACCGTGCTCGCGCACGACGGCTCCCAGTTCCAGCCCACCAGCACCGGCCCGTACGTCGCCCCCATCGCGTTCAATGTGGTGGCGTTGGCGGGCAACCTCGTCGACGACGGTGAGGGCGAGACGGATGAGGAGAAGAAGCTGCGCAACGAGTCGCGCAAGATCCTCCATCTCCCTGACCTGCTCGTCGCCGGCACCTGCGTGCGGGTGCCTGTGTTCACCGGTCACTCGCTCAGCGTCCACGCCCGTTTCGACCGCGACATCACCCCGGACGAGGCGCGCGCCGTGCTGGCGGAAACCGCCGGCGTCGAACTTTCCGACGTGCCCACGCCGCTGGCCGCCGCGGGCGGCGACACCTCGCTGGTGGGCCGCATCCGTCAGGACCGCAGCATCGAGGGCGGCAAGGGGCTCGTGCTGTTCATCAGCAACGACAACCTGCGCAAGGGCGCCGCACTGAACACCATCCAGATCGCAGAACTGCTCGTCAAATGATCGGGGTCATCGGCGCCGGGGCGATGGGGGAGGCCCTCATCGCCGGCTGGCTGGCTTCGGGCATCCCCAGCACCGACGTCGTGATCGTCGACGCCTACGAGCCCCGCGTGCAGGAACTCGAGGAGCGCCACGGCGTCACCGGGGTGTCGCTCGCGGAGGCGGCCCAGGCAGACACCGTCATCCTGGCGGTCAAGCCGCACCAGATCGACGGCATTCTGAAGGTGCTGAAGGACGACCTGGCGGGGGAGACCCTGGTGGTCTCCATCGCCGCCGGCGTGACCCTCGCAGCGCTCGAGAGCGCCGTGCCGGGGCGCGCGGTCATCCGCGTCATGCCGAACACGCCGGCCCTGGTCGGCAAGGGGATGGCCGGTGTCGTCCGCGGCACCCACGCCACGGCGGAGCACGTCGAGCGGGTCCGCGGGCTCCTCGACGCCGTGGGCCGCGCGGTCGTGATCGACGAGAAGCAGTTGGACGCGTTGACCGCACTCTCCGGCTCCGGCCCGGCTTACCTCTTCTACGTCGCCGAGGCCATGATCGAAGGCGGCGTGCATCAGGGGCTCACCCGGGCGGAGGCCACGGAGTTGGTGACGCAGACGTTCGTCGGATCGGCCGCGATGCTGGCTGAGACCGGGAAGTCGGCCACCCAACTGCGCGAGATGGTCACGTCGCCGGCAGGCACCACAGCAGCCGCCCTGCGCTCTCTCGACGACCACGGTGTGCGCGCCGCGTTCCTCGACGCCATCGAGGCGTGCCGCAACCGTGGCATCGAGATGGGCAAGAGCTAGTCGCCGACCATGTCCGCGGCGGAGCGGGATTGGTTGAACCTGCCCGGTGCAGGTTAAGATTGAGAGTCTGACCGTCCGCAGGACAGTCGATACGTCCGTAGTACAACCCCGGCTAGAAAGGCACACAGTGGGTTCTGTCATCAAGAAGCGCCGTAAGCGCATGTCGAAGAAGAAGCACCGCAAACTGCTGAAGCGCACTCGTATTCAGCGTCGCCGCGCCGGTAAGTAGTGACTCCACCCTCCCGGGTACTGCTGTTGACCCGCGACGGTTGCCACCTCTGTGTGGAAGCCGAAGCTGTCATCCGCAGAACCTGTGAGGATATGGGAGTGGGCTGGCGCGTCATTGATGTCGACACCCACGAACATCTTCGGGCGCGGTTCACAGACCACGTCCCGGTGACCTTCGTGGATCAGGAGCTGCATGGCTACTGGTTCGTCGACGAGACGACGTTGCGTGCGGCGCTGGCTACCAGCGCGCCCCAGTTCATCTCCGCAGACTGGACCCCCTGAAGGCCTAAGAACGGAAAATCCTCGACGTGACCAGCTCCATGGAACCAACTTCCCCGGCCTCCCCGCCGGAGTTTGAACCAACTGGAGGTTCTGTGACCTTCGTCGGCTCCGGCCCTGGAGACCTGGGCCTGTTGACGATGAGCGGGTCCCGCGCTCTCCGGATGGCGGATCTGGTCATCATCGACGAGGACGACGACGAGGAAACGGTCAGCCATCTCGTCCCGGCGCACGCCGAACTCAGGTTCGCCGGCGGAGACGACGAGGTCACGGCCATTCTCAGCGCGGTCGCCAAGGGGCGAAAGGTCGTCCGTCTCCACGGAGGAGACTTCTTCACAGATGCCGACGCCGGTGGTGTACTTCCGGAGGTGCTCCAGGCCGCCGGCCTACGGGTCAACGTCGTGCCCGGCATCAACCGGTGGAGCGCGGCCCTGTCGTTCGGTGCCGTTGCGGCGACGTCGTCGTTCGCGGCCCTCGACGCAACGCTCGAGGTGCCGGACATCGACAGATGGCCCGCCGCCGAGACGCTGATCGTGCGTGCCACCGGCGAATCCGCCGGCCGGCTGGCAGGGCAGGCCATCCAGCGTTACGGCGCCGACGGCGCCTGCCTCTCGCTCACGGGCGTGGGCAGCACCGGCCAGGTCAGCGAACTGCTCACGTGGGCCGAGGTGGAAAGCTCGGACGCAGACGAGTGTTTCTTCATCGTCGGCCCCGGCATCGAGGAATCCCGCCGCCAGCGCTACGCCTGGTTCGAGGGCAAACCCCTGTTCGACTGGCGGGTGGTGGCTCCCAGCACCAAGGACCCGCTGGACCCCCTCGTCGAGGAACTCGCGCACTACGGCGCCTCCACGGAGATCGTGGCCACCATGACGATTGAGCCGCCTCGCACCGAGCAGGCCATGGAACGCGCCGTGCGCGGCCTCGTCGACGGCCGCTACCTGTGGGTCGTGTTCACCTCGCCCCACGCCGTGGGCGCCATCGCTGAGCGGCTCGACGAGTACGGCCTGGACTCCCGCGCGCTCTCCGGAATCAACCTCGCCGCCGTGGGCCGCGGCACCGTCGAGGCGCTCGCCCGGCTGGGCATCAAGGCGGACCTTGTCCCCGTGGTGGAGAACACCACCGGCGCCCTCGCACACGAGTTCCCCGCCTACGACGACCTCATCGACCCACTGGACCGGGTACTCGTGCCCAGTGCCGATGTCGCCGTGGAGCCCCTCCTCGTGGGGCTGAGCAAGCTCGGCTGGGAAGTGGAAGAGGTGACCGCCTACCGCACCGTCCGTGCAGCGCCCCCCGCGCCGGAGGTGCGCGAGGACATCAAGACCGGCAACTTCGACGCCGTCGTCTTCACCTCCGCCACCGCGGTGCGCAACATGATCGGCATCGCGGGCAAGCCCCACGCCGCCACCGTCGTGGCCGCCATCGGGCCGGCAACGGCAGCCGCCTGCGAGATCCACGGGCTTCGCGTCGACGTGACCGCCGACGCCCCCACTTTCGAGTCGCTGGCTGAGTCCCTCGCCCGTTTCGCAGACCGCCGCAGGCAGGACCAGCTCGACGCCGGGCTTCCGCTCACCAAGCCCTCGCAGCGGAAGCGCCGTCGCCGGCGCAAGCCCGTTGAAGCCACTGCGTAGGCTCTCCCCATGACCACAGCTACGGTGCACGTCATGCGGCACGGCCAGGTACACAACCCGGACGGGTTGCTCTACGGCCGGCTCCCGGGCTTCGGGCTCTCGGAACTCGGCCACCAGATGGCCGCTCGCATGGCCGAGCACTGGCGCGACGTGCCGCTGACGCACCTGCGCACCTCGCCGTTGCAGCGGGCCAAGGAAACCCTGGCCCCCACGGCGGCGCTCTTCCCGCAGCTCGAGGTGGTCGAGGACGATCGGGTCATCGAGGCGGACAACAAGTTCGAGGGCAAGTCGTTCGGCCGCGACAACCGCGCCCTGCGCGACCCCAGGATGTTCTGGCACATGCGCAACCCTCTCCTCCCCAGCTGGGGTGAGCCGTACACCGAGATCGCCAAGCGGATGGCCGCCGCCATCCAGGACGCCGCCGTGGCCGCCGGTGACGGCGGCCAGGCCCTCGTCGTGAGCCACCAGCTGTCGATCTGGATCGCCCGCATGGCCGCTGAGGGCCGCCGCTTCGCCCACGACCCGCGGAAGCGGCAGTGCACCCTCTGCTCGGTCACCAGCTTCACCCTCCGCGACGGTCGGGTGACCGCCGTCGACTACGCGGAGCCCGCCGCAGACCTCCTGCCGGTCAAGGCCGGCCGCAGGTGGAGGGTGGGCACGTGACCCGACTGGTCGCCGGGCTCGCCGCTGCGGCCCTCCTGCTGACCGCCTGCTCCACTGCAGAAGACGAGGGCGCCGGCGGCACGGCCGGCTTCGTCGGCGGCGACGGCAGCGTGACGATCATCGCGCCGGAGGAACGCTCCGCGGCCCCGGTGCTGGAAGGAGAGACGCTCGACGGCGAGACGCTCTCGACGGCAGACCTGGCCGGGCAGCCGCTCATCATCAACGTGTGGGGATCCTGGTGCGCGCCGTGCCGAGCGGAGGCCCCCGAACTGGTGAAGAGTGCCGCGGAACTCGAGGGCTCGGCGAACTTCCTCGGCATCAACACCCGCGACACGCTTGCGGCTGCCCAGGCGTTCGAGCGCTCGTTTGGCATCGAGTACCCGTCGCTCCATGACCCCGACGGCGTCCTGCTGCTGGAATTCGCCCAGCTCCCGCCCAAGGCCATCCCCAGCACGGTCATCATCGATGCAGAGGGCCGCGTCGCCGCACGCGTCCTCGGCGAGGTCAGCGCATCGACTTTGAAGGGCATCGTGGAGGACGTGAACGCGTCGTGATCCTGCTGGAGAGTTGGGTGCAGACGGCCCTCGGGTCGTCGATGCTGCTCGCCATCCCCGTCGCGGTGCTCGCCGGCCTGGTGTCCTTCGCCTCCCCGTGCGTGCTCCCGTTGCTGCCCGGCTACCTCAGTTACGCGTCGGGGTTGGGGGCCAGCGAAATCGCCGACGGCACGGCGAAGAAGCGGTTGCTGCTGTTGGGCACCCTCGGCTTCATCCTCGGTTTCTCGGTGGTCTTCGTTCTGACGGGGGCGTTGATCGGCGGCATCGGCGGCGCGCTCCTGAGCAACTCCTCGCTCATCACGAGCGTGCTCGGCTTCATCATCCTGGTGCTGGGCGCCGCGTTCGCCGGCTTCCTCCCCATGCCGCGCATGTGGACACCCAGCGTGACGCCGAAGATGGGGGTGTGGGCCTCGCCGCTCCTCGGCATGGTGTTCGGCCTGGGCTGGACGCCCTGCATCGGGCCTGCGCTGTCGGTGGTGCTCACCATGGCGCTCAATGAGGGCTCCGCCACGCGCGGCGGTCTTCTGGCCTTCTTCTACGCCCTGGGCCTCGGCCTGCCGTTCGTCGCCTTCGCGCTGGCCTTCACGGCCCTGGCGCCGCGGCTGAACTGGATGAAGCGCAACCAGCGCCTGATGCAGCGCATCGGCGGCATCGTCATGATGCTGGTGGGCGTCGCAATGATCACGGGTCTGTGGGACATGCTCATGGTGGTGCTCCGACAGTGGGCCGCCAACTTCGGGACGATTCTGTGAACCGGCGGCGCACCCCCGTCACGGAGACACTGAGGTGGGCCTGGGGCCAGCTCACCAGCATGCGCACGGCGCTGCTGCTGTTGTTCCTCCTGGCCGTGGCCGCGATCCCGGGCTCGATCATCCCGCAGCGCAACACCGAACCCATCGAGGTCATCGACTTCAAGGCCGCCAACCCAGGCTGGGACCGCATCTTCGAGCCGCTGGGCTTCTACGACATCTACACCTCGGCGGTGTTCTCGGCGGTCTACCTGCTGCTGTTCGCCTCGCTCATCGGCTGCATCATCCCGCGCGTGACGAAATACTGGCGCGCGGTGCGCAAGCCCCCGCCGAAAGTGCCGGCCCGCATCGAGCGGCTGCCGGTGACGGCCCGCGCCGCCCTTGCCCCGGCGGCGTTCCCAGGCCATGCCCCCGAGGCTCGCGCGGAGGCGTGGCTGAAGTCCAAGCGGTACCGCACCAAGGTGACCGACGCCGGGGTCAGCGCCGAGCGCGGCTACCTGCGCGAGTTCGGGAACCTCACCTTCCACCTCTCCCTCCTGGCCGTGCTCGTGGGGCTGGCCTGGTCCAGCCTGTGGGGCTTCTCCGGCAGCGCGATCGTCGTCGAGGGCCGGGGCTTCTCCAACGTCATCACGCAGTACGACGACTTCACCTCCGGTGGTTTCCTCGACACAGACCACCTGGAGCGCTTCAGCGTCACCATCGACGAGTTCCGTGCCGAGTTCGAGACGGGCGACGTGCAGCGCGGCGCCGCACGGGTCTTCGACGCCGACGTCACCCTCTCGGATTCCCAGGGCACGCGCCCCGTGCAGATGACGGTCAACGAACCGCTCATCACGGCCGACGGCACCCAGGTCAACCTGCAGGCCCACGGCTACGCCCCCATCTTCACCGTCACGGACGGCAACGGCGACGTGGCCTTCAGCGGCCCCGTCGTGTTCCTGCCCCAGGATGGCAACTTCTCCTCCGCCGGCGTCATCAAGGTGCCGGACGCGCGTCCCCAGCGGCTGGCGTTCGAGGCCTGGTTCCTCCCCACTGCGGTGCTGGACGAGACCGGTCCCCATTCGGTGTTCCCGGATGCGCTCAACCCGGAGGTCTTCCTCAACGCCTGGTTCGGTGAGCCCCCAGTCGAGACCGGCGCGCCGGAGAACGTGTACGTCCTCAACAGCGAGGGCATGGAGCAGGTGCCGGGTGATGACGGACAGGTGCTCAGCGCCCGGATGTTGCCCGGCGCGCACATGTCGTTGCCGGACGACCTCGGCTCCGTGAGCTTCGACGGCTACAAGCGGTGGGTGCGCCTCCAGGTCAGTGAGACCCCAGGCAACCTGCTCACCCTCCTCGCCATCTCCGTCGGCGTCATCGGGCTCACCCTGAGCTTGTACATCCGGCCTCGGCGGCTGTTCGTGCGCATCGCCGACGGGGAGGTCATCGTCGGTGGCCTCGACCGTACAGACACGGCAACAGGCCTCGACGAGGAGGTGGCCGACCTCCTCGGGGCGGCCACCGGCGAACCGGGGCACAATGGTGGGGCCGCGCCCCACCCCGACAACGAGGAGCCCGTTGCATGACAACCCTGTCCGAGTGGTCCTACACCCTGATGGTCTATGCCGCGGTGGTGTACCTCATCGCGTTCGCCGCGCACGCCGTCGAGTGGTCCTCCGCGCGGGGCCAGTCCCCCGTGCGTCCCGTCGACGGTTCTGAGGACGGTGCCCGCACCCGCGTGGACCTGTTCGGCCGGCTCGGCCTGATCTTCACCGTGGTGGCTGCGCTGATGCAGGTGTCGGCCGTTGTGCTCCGGGGCGTGGCGGCCGGGCGGCCGCCGTGGGGCAACATGTACGAGTTCATCACGTCGACGATGGCCTTCGCGGCCGTCCTGTACCTGGTGGTGGCCCTGAAGTGGGGGATGCGCTGGCTCGGGTTGGGCATGACGCTGCTCTTCACCATCGGGGTCGGCCTGGCCGTCACGCAGTGGTACGTGGAGGTCGCGCCGCTCGTGCCGGCGCTGCACAGCGTCTGGTTCGTCATCCACATCGTGGCCGCGGCCATCGCCGGCGCGGCGTTCAACGTCGGGGCGCTCGCCTCGATCCTCTACCTGCTCCGGGAACGCGCCGAGCGACGGGCCCAGGCGGGGGAGGGCGAGATCCGCGGCTACCTGGCGAAGGTGCCGTCGACCGGGAAGCTCGACCTGTTGTCCTATCGGATGCACGCGTTCGCCGTGCCGCTCTGGACGTTCACCATCGTGGCGGGCTCGATCTGGGCGCAGTACGCCTGGGGACGGTTCTGGAACTGGGACCCCAAGGAGACGTGGTCCTTCATCACGTGGGTGGTCTACGTGGCCTACCTGCACGCCCGCGCGACGGCGGGCTGGCGTGGCCGCCCGGTGGCGATCATCGCGGTCATCGGCGTGTTCGCCTTCTGGTTCAACTTCGTGGGCGTCAACCTGCTGTTCAGTGGGTTGCACTCGTACGCCGGTATCTGACCTGTGGCTGGCGATGAGGCGGCAGACTGGCTGCCCAGGCTGTACGAGGAGGAAGGGCCGACCCTGCACCGGCTCTGCGTCCTCCTCGGCGCCGAGGACCAGTCCGCCACCATCGTCCGCAGCGCGCTGCTTGCACTGCAGCGCGGATCCAACCGCCTCATCGACCCCCTCGAGCGCGTCTACTTCGTGCAGGAACACGTGGTGCACCTGGCGCGGGCCACGCGGCCCGCGCTGCAGCCACTGCACCTGCCGCGGGTGGATGAGCCCCGGCAGGACGAGATCCTCCGCGCCGTGTCCGCCATGGCCCCGCGCACCGCGGAGCTGCTGATCGTCAGCCATTACCTCTCGGTCTTCGGCCCGGACCTGGCCGGCATCATGCGGCTCTCGGTGCGCGGCGCCAACGTCAAGCTCGAGGGGGCGCTCGAACAACTGCGTTCCAGCGTCGGTGCGCCCACGCTCGGCAGCCAGCCCGGCGTGATCGAGTCGCTCTCGCAGGAGCTGACGGCCGCGCTGCGGTCGGCGGCCCGCGTCACCGCGGTGCCGGAGGCCGACATGCTCGAGGGTGAACTGGAGCAGATATCCGAAGACCGTGGCACCAGGTTCCGGCGCCGCGCCGTGGTGGTGCTGACGGTGCTCGCCGTCCTCGTCGGGATCGTGCTGGCCGCGTTGATGCGCGACGACATCGGCACCACCGTCGAACCCGCCCCCGAACCCGTGGTGACACCTACTGCGGTCGAGTCGCGCTCGATCAACGCCACGGTGCGCAACACCCCGCTGTACTACGTGGCGAGCGACTGGAGGCTTTACCGGGAGCTGCGCGACCTGCCCTCCACCGGGAACCTGGTGCGGGCGGCGCTCAACTCCCTGCTGGGCCTCGTGCCGATGGATCCGGACTACCGCACCGTCTGGAGCGCCGGGAAGCTGCTGAGCGCCGAGATCCACGGCGACGAGCTGGTCGTCGACCTGTCGGCGGAGGCCTATGAGGGCCTGACGTCACCCGTCGCCATCGCCAGGGCGCGTGACCAGGTGATCTACACGGCCTCCGAGTTGGTGGGCAACCCGCGGCTGAAGGTGGTCTTCCGCTCCGACGGCGGTACCCCGCCCGAGGGCTTCAACGATCCCGAGGGTTACGGGCGCACCGGCCTGGACCCGATGCCGGCGGTGTGGATCAGCTCACCGCGCAACCAGGCGACGCTGAGCGCGGGGCAGGCTTCGATCATCGGCACCGTGAAGGAGGGCGTGGGCGTGCCCGTCGTCCGGATCACGGATCAGGACTCGGGCGAGGTCATCCTCGAGACCACGGCCCAGACCACGGCGGGTGTCAACGTCGAGGGCTGGCGGGTGTGGACGGTGACCACGTCGCTGCCGAAGGGCAGCCTCGACATCACCGTGACCGTCCCCGAAGGCGATCCGCCGGTCGAGGTCAAGGAGAACAAGGCCGTCACCGTCTCCTAACGCGAGGCCGTGACGACGCTGGCGACCTGCGTCTGCAGATCCATCGGGACCAGCCGGGTGGCGAAAGCCATCACGCGGTTCATGGTGCCGTCCACCACGAACGGGCGGTGCTTCCGCAGCGCGTCGAAGGTCACCGAAGCGACCTGCTCGGGGGTACGGCGGTTGCGCATCATGTTGTCGTCGCCGCCCCTGGCCCAGAACTCGGTCTTCGTGGCTCCGGGGCAGCTGGCGATGACCCGCACGCCGGTGGGCTTGAGTTCGCGCCACAGCGCCACGCTGAAGCTCAGGACGTATGCCTTGCTCGCCGCGTAGGAGGCCATGTTCGGCGTCGGCTGGAACGCCGCGGTGGAGGCGACGTTGACGATGGCGCCCCTGCCCCGCTCCAGCATCCCGGGCAGCACGGCGTGGGTGAGGTCCGTGAGCGCCACGACGTTGAGTTCCAACATGTCGGTGGTGCCCTCGGGATCTGAGGCAGCGAAGTGGCCGAGCTGGGCGAAGCCGGCATTGTTCACCAGATGGCCCACCTTGGCCGCCCGGACCTCCTCGACGAACGCGCGGCGGGCCTCCCGGTGGGTCAGGTCCACCGTCGAGATACGGGTGGCGACGCCGTACTCGGACTCCAACCGGCGGGCGACTGCCTGCATCTGGTCCCCGCTGCGGGCCGCCAGCCAGACATCGCTGCCCTCGGCGGCGAGGCGTTCGGCGAACGCCACCCCCAGCCCTGTCGATCCTCCGGTAACCACAGACCACGTGTTGCTCATGGCCTTTACCTTACGCATGGAACAATGGGCGGCATGCAGCATTTCGATCTCGTGGTCATCGGTTCCGGCTCTGGAAACTCCCTCATCGATGAACGGTTCGACAAGTGGAACATCGCACTCATCGACCGGGACGAGACGTTCGGCGGCACCTGCCTCAACCGCGGCTGCATCCCCACCAAGATGTTCGTGCTCCCGGCAGACCTAGCGGCCTCGCCCCCTGAGGCGGCCCGCCTCGGCGTCGACCTGGAGTACAAGGGTTCAGACTGGGCGGCCATCCGCGACCGCATCTTCGGCCGCATCGACCCCATCTCCGCCGGTGGGCTCGACTGGCGTATGAGGTCCCCGAACGTGACCGTCTTCCGTGACGAGGCGCGCTTCATCGGCGAGCGCACCCTCCAGGTGGGCGATGTCCAGATCAGCGCGGACCGCATCGTGCTAGCCACGGGTTCCCGGCCGCGCATGGTGGACGTGCCGGGCATCGCCGACATCCGCAGCAGCCTCTACACCTCAGACACCATCATGCGCGTCGACGAGCGCCCTAGGCGTCTCGTGATCCTCGGCGGTGGCTTCATCGCGGCGGAGTTCGCGCACGTGTTCGCCTCGCTCGGCACGAAGGTCACATTGATCAACCGCTCAGAGGTCCTGTTGCGCGGGGCCGACCGTGAGATCTCGGAGCAGTTCGCCCACAAGCTGGGCCGGCGCGTGCAGCTGCGCCTCAACCAGGCGCTGTCGTCCTTCGAGCGGAGCGCCGACGGCGGGGTCACCGTCGTCACGACGGACCGCAACGGCATCGAGTACGAGTACTACGCCGACGCGGTACTGATGGCCGTCGGACGGGAGCGCAACTCCGATGTCCTGGACCCGGCCGCAGGGGGAGTCGAGACGCGCGCCTTCGGCCAGATCCGGGTGGACGCGCAGCAGCGCACCAGCGCCGAGGGCGTGTGGGCGCTGGGCGATGTCTCCTCGGACTACCTGCTCAAGCACGTGGCCAACGCTGAGATGCGTACCGTGCAGCACAACCTCCTGCACCCGGAGCGCCCCATCGAGACGGACCATCGCTACGTCCCTTATGCCGTGTTCAGTGACCCGCAGGTGGCGGCCGTCGGGGCCACCGAGGAGCAGCTCAAGAACTGGGGCACCCCGTATGTCGCCGCCCGCCAGCGCTACGGCGACGTGGCCTACGGCTGGGCGCTCGAGGATGAGGGGCACTTCGTCAAGCTGCTCGCAGATCCGGGGAGCCTGCGGCTGCTCGGCGCCCACATCATCGGCCCCCAGGCGCCCACACTGATCCAGCCCCTCATCCAGGCGATGTGCTTCGGGCTGCGCGTCGACGAGATGGCCCGCGGTCAGTACTGGATCCACCCCGCGCTGCCGGAGGTGGTCGAGAACGCGCTGCTAGGCCTGCTCTCCGCCCAGCGGCACGCGGAGCAGCACAAGTGAGGCGCATCCTGGCAGCGGCGGGGGTGGCGGCGCTCGGACTGACCGGCTGCGCCACCGAACCGCTGATCCCGGCGCAGTACCGCGCGGCTGAGCCTGCCCTCAGATCGTCCCAATCGACCCCTGCTGCGGACGTCGAAACGACACCCAGGGAACTGAGCTCACCTGAGGCCGCACCGGTCGACGAGTGCCGCGCACTGGCGGAGGAACTGTCGCTGGAGCAGCAGGTGGGCCAGCTCTTCATGGTCGGCGTCGACACCGGCGGGCTGGACCCGACGACGCGCTCGGCCATCTCGGATTCCCGGATCGGTTCGGTGGTCCTGCTGGGTAACACCACGGCGGGCACCAGCCAACTGCGGAAGCTGACGGCGGAGCTCGGCAGCCTCGGCACCGCGCAGCTGCCCCTCCTCGTCGCGGTCGACCAGGAGGGCGGCGCCGTCCAGCGGCTCAAGGGCGCGGGCTTCGACGCCATCCCGCCGGCGCGCGACCAGGGAGCCCTGCCCCCGTCCGAACTGCGGGAAGCCGCGGCCGGCTGGGCCGAGGAACTCCATGCGGCAGGGATCCGCTACGACCTGGCCCCCGTCGCCGATGTGGTGCCCGAGGACAAACGGTTGTCGAACGAGCCCATCGGCAAGTTGAAGCGCGATTTCGGTGCCGAGCCTGAAGCTGTCTCGGATTCCGTGGTGGGGTTCATCGAGGGAATGCGGTCGGCCGGGATCGCCACCTCCGTCAAGCACTTCCCGGGGCTGGGTGAGGTCACCACCAACACGGATTACGGCGCCGCGCAGGACACCGACACGACGCGGGATTCCCGGAACCTCGAGCCGTTCCGCGCCGCCGTCGAGGCCGGGGTGGATTCGGTCATGGTGTCGTCGGCCGTGTTCGAGGAGATCGACCCGGACAACGAGGGTGTGTTCTCGCAGACGGTCATCACGGACCTCCTGCGCGGGGAACTGGGCTTCGACGGCGTGGTGATCGCCGACGACCTCGGCGCCGCCGCCGCGGTGAAGGCCATCAAGCCGGGGGAGCGCGCCGTCCGGTTCTTCGACGCCGGTGGGGACCTCGTGATCAACGCCAACCCCTCGATCATGCGCGCCATGGTGACCGCCACCCTGGAGGCGGCGGGCGACGACGAGTCGTTCGCGGCTCAGGTGCTGGATTCCACCAGCCGCGTGCTGCGGCTCAAGTCGGCCGTCGGGCTGGTGGACTGCGCCTGAGTGTCGGGCTTTCCTCCCGTCAACGCGCGCAGTGCGTAGAGGATGGCCGCGAGGTCGACCACCTCCTGCGTGAGCGCCCCCGCCACGGGCGGGATGTACCCGAACGCGGCCACGAGCATCAGGCCCAGCGACAGGACGATGCCGATCCAGATCGCGGTCAGCGCCACGCGGTAGGTGTGCCGGCCGATCTCAACGGCGCGCACCACCCGGTGCACGTCGTCACGCACGATGACGGCGTCCGCGGATTCGCTGGCGGCCGTGGAACCCCGGGCGCCCATGGCGATGCCGACGTCCGCCATCGCGAGCACGGGGGCGTCGTTGACGCCGTCGCCCACCATGATCACGGGGCCGGGCATCGCGCGGATCCGCTCCACCTTCTCCGCGGGCAGGAGTTCGGCGTGCACATGCCCGATCCCGGCCTGATCGGCGAGGGTCCCGGCGGTGTCCTGGTTGTCGCCGGTGAGCATCGCGATCTTCTCGAAGCCGAGACCCCTCAATTGCTCGACGGTCTGGGCCGCGTTCTCCCGGAGCCTGTCGGCCAGCAGGAGGGTGCCGGCGAAGCGGCCGTCGACGGCGACCGCGACGGAGGTCTGGCCGGCACCCAGTTGCACTGGGTGCGCGGCCGGGTCCTCGGCGCGCACGAACGCGAGCTTGCCGATGACGACGCGCCGGTCGTCGATGCGCGCCCGCACGCCGTTGGTGGCGATCTCCTCGGCGTCGTGGGTGCTGCTGAGGGTCAGGCCACGCTCCCGTGCGGCGCGGATGACGCCCTTGGCGAGAACGTGTGACGAGTACTGCTCCGCGGACGCAGCCAGCCTCAGCAGTTCGTCGGGGGAGGTGCCGTTGGCGGTGATCACGTCGACGAGTTCGGGTTCCCCGTGCGAGAGGGTGCCGGTCTTGTCGAAGGCGATCGACTTCGCCCTGGCGAGAGCCTCGAGCGTGGCGCCGCCCTTGACGATGATGCCGGAGCGCGCGGAGGCGCTCATGCCGCCCATGAAGGCGACGGGGGCGGCGATGAGCAGGGGGCACGGGGTGGCGAGGACCAGGACGGAGGCGAAGCGGACGGGGTCGCCGGAGAGCCACCAGGCGAGGCCCGCCAGCACCAGCGAGATGAGGGTGAACGGGATGGCGTAGCGGTCGGCGAGACGCACGGTGGGGGCCTTGGCGTCCTCCGCCTGCTGCACGAGCGCGATGATCTGCTGGTACTGCGACGACGCGGCGTCGGCGGTCGCCCGGATGCGGACCGCGCGCTGGGTGTTGACCGAGCCGGAGAGGACGGGGTCGCCGAGGGCCTTCGCGACGGGCAGCGACTCGCCGGTGAGCGATGACTCGTCGAAGGTCGCCTCGTCGGTCAGGAGGTCGCCGTCGACGGGCACCACCTGGGAGGGCTTGACCAGGAGGAGGTCGCCGGGACGCACGTCGTCGACAGGGATGTCGGTGACCGCGGCCGTCGGCTCCTCGGAAGCCAGGCGGTGAGCGGTCACGGGGGCCCGCTTGAGCAAGGCGTCGAGGTCGCGGGTGGCTCGCGCCGCGGCGAAGTCCTCCAGCGCCTCACCTCCGGTCAGCATCAGCACCACGATCATCGCCGCGATGTACTCCCCCACGCCGATGGCCGCGGCCATGGCCACGACGGCGAGGATGTCGAGGCCGTAGTGCCCCCGCGCGATGTCCCTCGCCATGTCCACGGCGGTGAGGGCGACGATGAAGACGACGTAGCCGGTGCCGATCCACTGGGCGGCGACGGCCCGCCCGGCGAAGTGGAGCGCAAGCACCGTGACCAGGGCGGTCAGGGTGGCCGCCACGAGTGGGTAACGCCTGATGAAGCCAGCCATGACGCCAGTCTTCGCCATTCGAACGGCTTCTTCAATCAAGGTGAGGCTTACCTACCGGGGGTACCGGTCCGTGGCGTCACCCGGTGTCCAGGTGCCGAACGAGTAGTCTCGACTCCATGCTGCGTTGCTCGATGGAGTGGTCGCGCGCCGACCTCCCCGCCTGGGGCACCGCCGCGCGCGCCAACTTCTACGTCTGCCTCGAGATCCCCGGCCCCTGGGGCCCGCTCGCCGCCACCGACGCGCGCCTGCTGGATGCCTCGGTGGGCGCGGAGTTGGAGGCGACCATCGCAGGGTTGGGTGGGCGTTTCGTCCTGATCCGGCACCCGGAGCGCCGCACGATCGGGACGGACCCCCTCGCCGTCCTCCTGTCAGGGGGGTTCGACGACGGCGGCTGGCTGCGCCGCTGGGAGGTCGCGGATCCATCTGAACTCCTCGGGATGGTCCGGGCCTGGGGCGGCACCGGTGTGCCGGAAGGTCGTGGCGGCGGTGCAGCCATGCTGGTGTGCAGCCACGCCCGGCGCGACCAGTGCTGTGCCCTGGCCGGCCGTCCCATCCTGGCGGCGCTCACCAGGGAGGTGGGTCCGGAATCGATCTGGGAAGCCTCCCACCTCGGTGGGCACCGCTTCGCCCCCACCATGCTGCTGCTGCCCACCGGTCAGGTCCTCGGACGGCTCAACGCGGTGGCGGCGCTGAGTGCCTACCGCGCGGCCGAGGAGCATGCCCTGTGGCCGGGCGGCGCCCGCAAGGACCGGGGTCGCTCGCACCTCCCGCCTGAGCAGCAGGCCGCTGAGGCCTGGGCGCTGGCCGAGTTCGGACGCCGCGATGAGACCGCCCACCCGGACACGGCGGGCATCTCGCTCACGCCCGTCCCCGCCGTCGACCTCTCCAGCGAACTGCTGGACGGGGGTCCCGGCGTGCGCGTGCGGCTGAGGGGCTGGGAGATCACGGTGGATGTGCAGCGCGTCACGACGGACGGCGCCGCTCCTGCCAGTTGCGGCAAACCTGCCGAGCCGCTCTACTACTGGCGCGTCGGCCCCCAGTTCCCCGCATGAGTTCCCGTCGCTCGATCACCGCTCTGCTGCTGAGCAACACCTTCGGGGGGATCGGGGTGGCCTCCGGCATCGCGGTCGGGGCCCTGCTGGTCGCCTCCATGGGCGGCGACCACCTGGCCGGCACCGGGCAGGCGGTCAGCATCTTCGGCGCGGCGGTGCTGGCGGTGCCGTTGGCCAATCTGGCGGCGCGACGGGGTCGTCGGCTCGCGCTGGCCCTGGGCTACGTGATCGCGGCGGCGGGCGCTGTGGTCGTCCTGATCGGCGCCTGGCTAGGTTCGCTGTTGCTCGTACTCGCGGGGCTCGTGGCGTTCGGCGCTGCGCAGGCGACCAACCTGCAGTCGCGCTACGCGGCGGCAGACCTGGCAAGCCCGGACCGTCGGGCCACCCTGATGTCCATCGTGCTGTGGGCGACGACGATCGGCTCGGTGGTGGGGCCGAATTTGAGCGGCGCCGGTGCGGCCCTCGGGTCGGGCGTCCGGCTACCGGAACTCGCGGGGCCTTATCTGTTCAGCGTCGCCGGCTTCGCCCTGGCGGGGGTGGCCATCGTGGCCCTCTACCGCAGCAACCCGCTCTCCGCCGCGCCCGTGGTGACCGTGACAGAGGCGGTCTCGGCCCCGAAGACGGGCGCGGTGGCGGCACTGAGGTGGGCCGCCACGCACCCTGTGGCGCGGTTCGCGGTGCTGCTCATCGTCGTGGGGCACGCCGTGATGGTGGGCGTCATGTCGATGACACCCGTGCATCTCGGGCACGAGGGGCACGGGCTGTCCGCCATCGGCCTGGTGATCAGCCTCCACATCATGGGGATGTACGCGCTGAGCCCCGTCGTCGGCTGGCTCGCCGACCGCTTCGGCGCCATGCGCACCGCTGTCGTCGGCCTCCTGCTCCTGGCGTCGACGGCCGGGATCATCCTCGTCGCCCCGAAGTCGTTCCCGCTGGTCACGGTGGCGCTGGTCCTGTTGGGCGTCGGCTGGTCGTTCACGATGATTTCCGGTTCTGCGCTGTTGGCGCGCACGAACTCCGGCGACATGCGCGTGCCGCTGCAGGGCGCCACCGATGCCCTGATGAACTACGCGGGTGCGGCTGCCGCCCTCATCGGCGGCCCCATCCTTGCCTGGCTGGGGTATGGGGGCCTCGCGCTGGTCGCTGCGGTGCTGATCCTGCCGGCCGGCGGCATGGGCTGGGTGGCGCGTCGCTCCCGGACCCGGGTCGCGCCGTCCGCTGCGGCGGCGAAGCACTGACGCACGGGGGAGAGGCCAAATCTTGATTCGGGGTCGCGGACGGACCCACATCAAGATTCGGTCCACACCTGGCTCCGGTGGGGCGATGGACCCCGAATCAAGATTCGGGGTCGCGGACGGCACCAGATCCAGATTCGGGGACTCCCCGACGACGGGTTCAGGCTGCGCGAAGCGTATGCAGGTCGCAAACTGCCCTGCAGGGGCGGGCTCGCCCGGGCCACCCCAGCTTCCGCAGACCGTCCTCGAGCTGCGCTGCCGTGCGGCACGCCTGCTTCGTGGACGAGTTCCAGCCATAGTGAAGCGTGTCTTCGTCGTTGTGGATCTTGTGGGCGTTGTCCCGGTACCAGTCTCTGCTTGCGTCTGTATGGTCGCGGCGACCATCCAGTTCGAACCGAAGCCTGAACTCTGGCCAATGACCATCTGAGCGTCCGTGGTCGCTCTTCGGCTGGAGTATCGGTTCCGGCAGCCCATGCGCCGCGATCACGGAGCGACTGAAGTGCCATTCGAGGGCCGATTCGATGCCTCGGGCGGCGTGGTGGCAAAGATCGTGCAGGTGCCGACGGTGCGCGTTGCGACCCCGAGCCTCCAGGGCTTCGAGAAGACGGCTGGCCGTGGTTCTCCCATTGGTGAAACTCCGTACGACGGCGTCAGTCAGGTCATCCTGGGCAGCGTGGTCCGCCATATCCAGCAGGCTTTCCTCCACGCGCGTCCGGGGGACCGTCCCGATCGGGGTGCGCTCTCCGCGCCTGAGAAGAATCGACCACTCACCCACGGCGAGATTGGCCCGGCTTTCGGCGCTCCACACGGTAACCAGTTCTGGGGGATCACGGAGGATCTCGTCCAGGTAGAGCGCCGCCGCGCCGCCCACGGAGGCGGAGGCCCCACCAGCCAGGAGGCCGGCCCAGACGGCCGACTTCCAGGTGGGTCGCTCCGTGCAGTACAAGCCGTACATGAGACGGGTCCATGCTCCGGTCAAGCGACGAACGACAGTACGGCTGAGACCACCGTCGAGCATTTGCCTCGTGGTGATCATGCCGGCCTGTTGCCTGGCGAGGGAGACCAGGTTGATGGGCAGAGACTGACGCGGGTACATGTGCCGACGCTCGCATGCAGGGTGACTCTTTGTCTGTGCCTGTGCTGCAACGGACAACACCAGGAGGTGGAGGGACAACACCTGGCGCCCGTTGGACAACACCGTGGCCCACTCGGACAACACTGCAGCACACCGCCGCGCACCTCCGTGGCGCCCGTCGTCGGCTCCCCGGGGGCGATGGCGCAACCATCGCGAGCGACCGGCGGGTGGTCCCGGAGGACCTCGATCTGGATCTGGGGTGCTGGACGACCCCGAATCTGGATTTGGGGTGTGCGGCGTCGCTCCCTGGCCGAAGAAGCAACTGCATCTGGATCTGGGGTGCTGGACGACCCCGAATCTAGATTTGGCGGCACCGACGCCGACCCCAGACGGAGAACGGCGCCGCCAGAGGCGACGCCGTCAGGTGATTGCCAGGCTCAGCCGAAGCGGCCGGTGATGTAGTCCTCCGTAGCCTTCTGCTCCGGGTTGTGGAAGATCTTCTCCGTCGGACCCATCTCGATGAGTTCGCCCGGCTGGCCGTGGGCCTTCAGGTTGAAGAAGGCCGTCCGGTCGGACACGCGTGCAGCCTGCTGCATGTTGTGCGTGACGATGACGACGGTGTAGTCCTCCTTGAGGTCCTTGATCAGGTCCTCGATGGCCAGGGTCGAGATGGGGTCAAGCGCGGAGCAGGGCTCGTCCATCAGCAGCACGTCGGGCTCGACGGCGATGGCGCGGGCGATGCACAGACGCTGCTGCTGGCCGCCTGAGAGGCTGGAACCGGGACGCTCCAGGCGGTCCTTGACCTCGTTCCACAGGTTGGCACCGCGCAGCGACTTCTCGACGAGTTCGTCGGCGTCCTTGCGGGAGATGCGCGCGTTGTTCAGGCGGACACCGGCCAGGATGTTCTCCTTGATCGACATCGTGGGGAACGGGTTGGGGCGCTGGAACACCATGCCCACCTGGCGACGCACGCGCACCGGGTCCACATTGGCGGCGTAGAGGTCCACGCCGTCAAGCAGTACCTGGCCGTCGACGTAGGCGCCGGGGATCACCTCGTGCATGCGGTTCAGCGAGCGCAGCACGGTGGACTTGCCGCAGCCGGACGACCCGATGAACGCAGTGACCGCACGGGGCTCGATGGTCATGCTGACCGACTTCACGGCATGGAACTTGCCGTAATAGATGTCAAGGTCTTTGATCTCAATACGCTTGGACATTTCCAGGTTCCTTAAATCAGCGTCCGGCCTTGGGGGCGAACTTCCAGGCGATGAATCGCCCGATGGCGTTCAGTCCCATAACGATCAGAATGAGGGTGAGCGCGCCGGCCCATGCACGTGCATGGTACGCCGCCGTATCAATGCCGGGCGCGTACATGTACTGGTTGTACACGAACACCGGCAGGGTGGCCATGGGGTTGTCGAAGGGGTCGAGGTTCATCGACGACGTGATGGAGGCCGTGACCAGCAGCGGCGCGGTCTCGCCGATGACGCGGGCGATGGCCAGCACGACACCGGTGACGATGCCCGCGATCGAGGTGGGCAGGACCACCTTCAGGATGGTGCGCCACTTCGGCACACCCAAGGCGTAGGAGGCTTCGCGCAGCTCATTGGGCACGATCCGCAGCATCTCCTCGGTGGAACGAACCACCGTCGGGATCATGAGGACCGACAATGCGACGGCACCCGACATGCCGGACTTATGGCCGGCGCCGAAGACCATGGAGAACAACGTGTAGGCGAACAGGCCCGCGACGATGGAAGGAATGCCCGTCATCACGTCGACGAAGAATCGGATCGCCGCTCCGAGCTTGCCGTTGCCGGCATATTCGACGAGGAAGATCGCCGTCATCAGGCCCACGGGCACCGAGATCAGCGTGGCGATGCCGGTGACGATCAGCGTTCCCCAGATGGCGTGGACGGCGCCGCCGCCCTCACCGAGGACGTTGCGCATCGACCAGGAGAAGAAGACGCCGTCGAAACGGGCCAGACCGTTGGCCACCGTGCCCCAGACCAGGGAGACGAGGGGGGTCAGCGCGATCAGGAAGAACCCCGTGACGACGTACTTCGCGAGGCGGTCCTTCGCACGGCGGCCGCCCTCGACGGCGCTGGAGAGGATGAACATCGCCAGGAGGAACAGCACGGCGGCCGCCGCGACGACGCTGGCGATGTTGGCCGACTTCAGGAGCGCCAACAGGCCTGCCGCGACGGCCACGGAGACCACGAAGGCCGCGACGCCCGTGTACGGCGGGAGGTTGCCGTGCGTCAGGGTGGTGGGTTTCGGGGTCACGTTCGTCTTCGGGGACGGTGCGGTCTGTGTCGTGCTCATCAGTTGGCTCCCGAGAAGTCCTTGCGGCGGTTGATGATCCACCGCGCGGTCATGTTGACGATCAGCGTGATGATGAACAGCACCAGGCCGGTTGCGATGAGCTCGTTGCGGCCGACGTCATGTGCCTCGGGGAAGGACTGCGCGATATTGGCCGCGATGGTGTTGGGATTCTGGCTGGTGAGGAGCTTGAAGCTGATGATGCCCGAGCCGGACAGCACCATGGCCACGGCCATCGTCTCGCCGAGGGCACGGCCCAGGCCGAGCATGCAAGCCGACACGATGCCCGGCAAGCCGAACGGGATCACGGCCTGCCTGATCATCTCCCAGCGGGTGGCGCCGAGCGCCAGCGAAGCCTCCTCATGGAGCTTCGGTGTCTGCAGGAACACCTCACGGGAGATGGCGGTGATGATCGGCAGGATCATGACGGCCAGCACGACGGAGGCGGTGAAGATCGTGCGGCCGGTGCCGGACACCTGGCCGCTGAACAGCGGGATCCATCCGGCGTTCTCGTTGAGCCAGAGGAACAGCGGCCGCATGGCCGGTGCCAGCACCGCGATGCCCCACAGGCCGAAGACGACGGACGGCACGGCGGCCAGCAGGTCGATGATGTAACCGAACGACGAGGCCACCCGCTTGGGGGCGTAGTGCGTGAGGAACAGCGCGATGCCGACGGCGACAGGGACGGCCATCACCATGGCCAGCAGGGCCGACCACATCGTGCCGAAGGCGTAGGGGGCGACGTAGGACCAGAAGCTCTGACCGCGCCCGAACTGGAACGTCTCAGGGTCCGCCAGGAGTGCCGGCAGCGCCAGGCCCACGAGGAAGGCGGCCACGGCGGCCAGGATGACGAGGATCAGGACGCCCGACCCGGTGGACAGACCCCGGAAGAAGGAGTCGCCGAAACGCTTCTTGCTGCGGGTGAGCGAATGGGACTCGGACTCGGGTCCGGTGTCTGTCTGCGGGGCTTCGGGGGCTTCCGTTGCCGACATGGGCGCTCCTGAATCGAAACGAGAGTAGCGGTTTGCAGATTACACGCCCCTGATCGTGCAAAGTCGCGTCACCCGTTTCGGGCGACGCGACTTTGCATCGATCAGAGGCTGATGATCACTGGATGGAGTCGATCGCGGCGGTGACCTGCTCGGACAGCGCGGCGGAGAGCGGCGCGGAACCGGCGCGCTCGGCGGTGGCCGACTGGCCCTCTTCCGAAGCGATGTAGGTCGCGTAGGCCTTCACCAGTTCGGCCTTGGCGTCGTCCTGGTAGTCCTGGCAGGCGATCAGGTACGACACGAGCACGATCGGGTAGCCCTCGGCCTCGCGGTCGACCTTGATGGCCATGTCGTTCTCGGCGCGGCCATCTTCCACCGGCGAGTTCTCGACGATGGCGGCGGCGGCCTCAGTGGTGGGGCCGTGGAACGAGCCTTCCTTGCCGAGCTTGGCGGTGGAGAAGTCACCGGCCTGCGAGGCATCGACGTAGCCGATGGTGCCGACACCGCCGGAGACGGCGGAGACAACGCCCTGGGTCTGAGCGGCGGCCTCGCCGCCCTCGTACGGCCAGTCACCGGACTTCTCGGCGTCCCACACGCTGGGAGCAGCGGCGGCGAGGTAGTCGGTGAAGTTCTCGGTGGTGCCCGAGGTGTCGGAGCGGTGCACGGCCGTGATGTCGAGGTCGGGGAGTTCGACGCCCTCGTTCAGAGCGGCGATCTTCTCGTCGTTCCACTTGGTGATGTCGCCCTTGAAGATGGCGGCCAGCGTGTCGGCGTCCAGGTTCAGGTCCGTGACACCCTCGACGTTGAAGACAACGGCGATGGGGGAGATGTAGACGGGCAGGTTGATCGGCTTGTCAACGCACTGCGAGAAGGTGTTCTCGTCGATCTCTTCCTGCTTGAAGGCCCGGTCGGAGCCGGCGAAGTCCGCGCCGCCGCCGATGAAGGCCTCGCGCCCTGCGCCGGAGCCCTCGGGGGAGTAGTTGATGGTGACGCCTTCGTTAGCGGTCTGGAAGCCGGCGATCCAGGTCTGCTGGGCGACTTCCTGCGCCGAGGCGCCGATGCCCGAGAGGGTGCCCTCGAGGTTCGAGGCGGGGGCGGCTTCTGCGGTGCTGGCGGCGGGGGTGTTCTCCGCGGGAGCGTTGGTGGTGCCCTCGTTGGCGGCGCAGGCCGACAGGAGGAGGGCGGCCGAGAGGCCGGCAGCGGCGGTCAGGCGGATCTTCATTTCGGGATACCTTCCGAGACGGGAATGGGCCGCGAGTTGGCCCTGGAACTGAACGAACTGTGTGTTCCTGCATGTGAACGTAGGACGACCAGGTAACCGAATGGTCCGGGTTTGGTTAACAGATGATGAACGGGGGGCGAGTTCTGGCCCCGCCCGGGGGTTTCTCGGGTATTTGTGACGTGATCGTTACCCCCTGGGGACGCCCAGAGCCGAGATCCGGATCAGGCCGTCGGCTTGTGCACCTCGACGGCGACGAGGTCGCCGTCGTCGTCCCGATGCACGACGACGACTTCGCCCACCACCATGGGTTTGGCCTTGATCCCCAGGCCCTCGAACATCGCCGGCAGCACGGGGCGGTGCCCACAGAGCGCGGTGGGGGCCGTGGTGCGCTTGAACAGGCGGGCCACGAAGCGGCGGACCTCCCGCGGATGCACCGTGCCCTCCTCTTCGGTGAGCACGTCCTCCGTGACGATCTCCAGCCCGCGCTGTTCCGCGTAGGGGCGCAACGTCTCCACGCACCTGGTCGAGGAGGAACTCACCAGGTGCTCGACGCCGTAGGCGCCGAACAACTGGGCCAGTTCCCGGGCCTGGCGCCGGCCGCGCCCCGTGAGGCGACGCTCCTGGTCCGGCCCGCTCCAGTCCTTGCGGAGCATGGCCTTGCCGTGGCGCACGAGCAGCAGGGGGGTGGTGCGCGGCTTCAGCAGTGCCGTCGACAGCAGGCGCCGCTCGTCGGCGTAGGTGAGGGTCCTCATGGCCCGGTCGATCCGGGCCCAGCGGATCTTGTCGACCTCGCGGTTGGGCTCGAAGGGATGCTCCGCCAACACCTCGGCGCGCCAGTACTGGACGGCCTTGAGCCCCTTGGAGAGCTTGTACTCGATGGGGGGCAGCCGTAGCCCCAACCGGACGGCGACCCCGGCCTCTTCGAACACCTCGCGCACCGCGGTCTGGGGTGCAAGTTCGTCGACGGTGCCCTTGCCCTTCGGCAGTGACCAGTCGTCGTAGGCCGGGCGGTGGATCATCAGCACCTCGACGTCGTCTCCGGTGCCCCGCAGCACGACGGCCCCCGCCGCGCGGATGGCGACGCGGCGGCTCATCGGGTCGAGCGCCGGGCCGCGGTCTGCTGGATGAGCCATTCCTGGATGTCTCTCAACGGGGAGCCGTCCGGACCGGTGGTGTGCACCGTCCACGTCGAATCGTTGAGTTCCCAGTGCACGGTGCCGGGGTCGAACGCCATCGCGAAGAGTTCGTCGATGTGGCGCAGATGCGCCGGGTTGCTGAGCCCGACGATGGCCTCCACACGGCGGTCCAGGTTGCGGTGCATGAGGTCTGCCGAGCCGATGCCCACGATGGGCTGGCCGCCCCCCACGAACGAATAGATGCGGGAGTGCTCGAGGAACCTGCCCAGGATGGACCGGACCCTGATGTTCTCGCTCAGACCGGGGACTCCCGGCCTGATGGTGCAGATCCCGCGCACCCACATGTCCACCGGCACGCCCGCCTGCGACGCGCGGTAGAGGCCGTCGATGATGGCCTCGTCGACGATGGAGTTGACTTTGATCTTGATACCCGACGGTAGGCCGCGTCGCTGATTGGCGATCTCGCCGTCGATGTAGTCCAGCAGCCCGCGCCGGATACCGTCCGGGGCCACCAGCAGGCGGCGGTAGTGCGTCTCCTGCGTCATGCCCGAGAGGTGGTTGAAGAGCCGCGCCAGGTCGTCGGTGATGATGGGGTGCGCCGTCAGCAGGCCCATGTCCTCATAGAGGCGGGCGGTCTTCGGGTTGTAGTTGCCGGTGCCGATGTGGGCGTAGCGGCGCAGGCCGTCTGCCTCTTCCCGCACCACCAGCGACAGCTTGCAGTGGGTCTTCAGCCCGAGCATGCCGTAGACCACATGGACACCGGCCTTCTCCAGCTTCCGCGCCCAGCCGATGTTGTTCTGTTCGTCGAAGCGGGCCTTGATCTCGACGATGGCCAGGACCTGCTTGCCCATCTCGGCCGCCTCGATGAGGGCGTCGACGATGGGGGAGTCGCCGGAGGTGCGGTACAGCGTCTGCTTGATGGCGAGCACCGCGGGATCAGCCGCCGCCTGCTCGATGAAGCGCTGCACGGAGGTGGCGAACGAGTCGTACGGATGCTGTACCAGCACGTCGCGCAGCTTCAGTGCCTTGAACATGTCCGCGGGGCTGGCGCTCTCCACCTCCGCCAGGTCCGGGTGCGTGATCGGCAGGAAGTTGGGGTACTTGAGGTCTTCCCGGTTGGAGTCGTCCAGCGAGAAAAGGCCCGTGAGGTCCAGCGGCGCCTGCAGCCGGTAGACCTCGTTGGCGTTGATGTCGAGCTCGCTGATGAGCATGTCGAGCATCTTCTCGTCGATGTCGTCCTCGACCTCGAGGCGGACCGGGGGGCGACCGACCTTGCGTCGCAGCAGTTCCTTCTCCAGCGCGAACAGGAGGTTCTCGGCGTCGTCCTCCTCCACCTCGATGTCCTCGTTCCGGGTGACGCGGAAGGTGGTGTGGGAGAGCACCTGCATGCCGCTGAACAGCTGCCCCAGGTGCCGGGAGATGATCTCCTCCAGCGGCAGGTAGCGGCCCTCCGCGAGTCGGACGAAGCGCGAGAGCACCGGCGGCACCTTCACGCGGGCGAACTGCCTCGTTCCGGTGACGGGGTTGCGCAGCAGCACCGCCAGGTTCAGCGAGAGGCCGGAGATGTAGGGGAAGGGGTGCGAGGGGTCCACCGCGAGGGGGGTGAGCACGGGGAAGATCCGCTCGGCGAACAGCGCCCGCATCGAGTCCTTCTCGTTGGCCGTGAGTTCCTCCCACTTGAGGATTTCAACGCCCTCGGCGCGCAGCGCGGGGCGGACATCCTTCTGGAACACCAACGACTGCTCGTTCACCAGGCGGCCCACCTTGGCGAGCAGTTCGGCATGCAGTTCGCCGGGCATCTTGCCCAGCACGGTGGGGACGGCCACGCCGGCCGCGATGCGGCGCTTGAGGCCCGCGACGCGGACCATGAAGAACTCGTCCAGGTTCGACGAGAAGATCGCCAGGAACTTGGCACGCTCGATCAGCGGAACCCGGAGCGAGTCCTTGGCCTGGTCGAGGACGCGGTCGTTGAAGGCCAGCCAGCTCAGTTCACGATCGAGGTAGCGGTCTGCCGGCAACCGTGCATTGTCCGCGGCGTCGATGACTGGATCGCTCATGCAGGGGTCCTCTCGGCGTGGAAGCTCGTGTCGGTCTGGACGATCTCGAAGCCCGCCTTGCGGTACATGGCCACCACGCGCTCCTGGTTGCCCTCGACATAGAGCTGGATGCGGTCGTCGCCCTGCCGCGCGAGGTGCTGGAGACCGGCCTCCAGCAGGACGCGACCCAGGCCCCTGCCCTCGTGCTCGGGTGCCACGGCCATCACATAGACCTCCCCGAGGCCGCCGCCGTGCCGCTTGGTCCAGTGGAAGCCGACCACGTCGCCGTCCTGACGGGCGACGAACAGGCCCCGGGGATCGAACCACGGCTGGCGGGTGAGGTCGTCGAACTCCGCGACGGTGAGCCGGCCCTGCTCGGGATGGTGCGCGAAGGCTGCGGCGTTGACCGCGACCACCTGTTCCCGGTCTGCGGGGGTGAAGGTGTCGAGGGTGTAGCCGTCGGGCAGGGGCCCGGTGATCGGCTGCGAGTAGTCGGCGCGGGATTCCATGCGGAGCAGGGAACGGACCGCCCGCATGCCGACGCGGGAGGCGAGTTCGGGGGCGCCGGGCAGCGTCCCGAAGGCCCAGGCCGACGACTCGGGGTGGGCCCGCAGCGCCTCCGTCAGGAGCTCGGTGCCGATGCCCTCACGACGGTGGTCCGGATGGACGCCCACGAGTAGCGTGCCGTCGCGCTCATCGCAGACGACGAAGCCGTACGGGTCCTTCCGCTTGCCCATGAAGAAGAAGTCGGCCTCGCGCACGCCGTCGATGCCCAGCGAGCCCGACTCGTTGACCGGGGAGATACCGTCATGCTCGGTGATCGCGTCGACGAGGCCACGCAGGGCGTCGCGCATCGTCGGTGTCAGCGTCGTCAAGCTAACCAGCACGGTGAGCCTCCCTCGCACTGGCGAAGCGGTAACCAACGTTGCGCACAGTGCCGATGTAGTAGTCGAATTGGCCGAGCTTAGCCCGAAGCCGGCGCACGTGGACATCCACGGTGCGGGTGCCACCGTAGTAGTCGTACCCCCATACCTGGCTGACCAGGGTCTCCCTCGACAGCACGCGGCCGGGGTGCTGCATCAGGTAGCGCAGCAGTTCGAACTCCGTGTAGGTGAGGTCGAGCGGTGCCCCGTCGAGCGTGGCGGTGTACGCGGCCCCATCCACGCGGATGGGCCCGGCCACCAGCAGATCGGGGTCCGCGCTGGAGCGGGTGAGCACCCGGATGCGCGCGTCGATCTCGGCCGGCTCGCTGCCCGCGGCCACGAAGTCGTTGAAGCCCCAGTCCGGCGACAGCACGGCAAGCCCGGACAGCGCCACGATCAGCAGCACCGGGGCGTTGCCGCCGCGCGACAGTGCCTGGCAGGTGGAGCGGGCCCCCGCGAGGTCGACGGTGCCGTCCACCACGACGACATCAGCGCCCTCCGCGTCGATCAACGCCTGGGCGGCCGACGTTACGGTGGTGATCTGGTGGCTCAGCAGTGCCAGTTCCGGAGGCGTTTCCTTGGAGGAGACGAACACGATGTTGCTCATGGCTGCCCTCCTTCCGCGCTCCGCGGGACGACCTCATCCTAGTGGTACGTCGCCCCCCGCGATACGCACGTTCCGGGGCGGCCTGAGCTCCACCGCTACCATGTTCCCCATGACGCAGGACCTTCCGGACGATCTGTTCCGGCAAGGGGCCGAAGAAGGGCCCGAGGAGGCGCGCGGGGAACCGGAGCGGTCCCATGCGCCCGAGCGGTCGTCGGTCAAGACGGTGCCGCTGGGGCAGGACGGGATTTCGCTGCGCATGCTGGCCGGCATCCTGGTGCTCGCAGTGCTGCTGGCCTTCGCCGTCGGGCGACTGTTCTTCTTCCGCGGCAACCAGGATCCGGTGGTGACCGTGAGTCCTGCGCCGCTGCCCACCGCGACGGCCTCCGCCCCACCCAGCACCGCGGGGGTGCCGTATTCGGACGCCGTGGTGGTCGCCAACGTGTTGGCGGCCGAGGGGCAGTGCCTGGAGGGCGGCACGCGGGACACGCCTGCGATGCTGATCGACGACGACTCGGGCACCCTGTGGCGCTGCCACGGCGAGGGGGTGGGGGAGCAGGTGACGTTCACGTTCAGCGGGCGCCGGCCCCTCGTCGGCGTGCGCGTGGTCAACGGCAACACCGCCTGGTCCGACCGGTACCTGACGGAGCGGCGCATCCTCAGCATCAGGTGGGAGTTCGACGACGGGTCCTTCTTCGTGCAGGGCCTGGCGGCGAACAACCGCAACCCGCAGGAGGTGCGCTTCCCGCCGCTGGCCGCCACGGGCGTGACCATGACGGTGCTGGACGCCACGGCTCCCGGAGACGGCGAGGCCAACGCCGACGCCGTGTCGCTCAGCTCGGTGGAGTTCCTCACCCCGGCCTGAACCGGCTCACTCCCAGTTCTTCGTGTCCATCGTGATGGTCACGGGGCCGTCGTTGACGGAGCTGACGAGCATGTGGGCGCCGAAGCGGCCCCGCGCCACCGTCGCGCCCAGCGACTCCAACTGCCGGCAGAGCTCCTCGACGAGCGGCTCGCTCACGCCACCGCCTGCCGCGCGGCTCCAGGACGGCCGGCGCCCCTTTCGCGTCGAGGCGTAGAGGGTGAACTGGCTGACGACCAGCAGGGGTGCGTCGATGTCGCTGGCCGACTGTTCGTCGGCGAGGATCCGCAGCGACCAGATCTTGCGGGCAAGCGCCTCCGCGTCGTCGGAGGTGTCGTCGTGGCCGACGCCAGTCAGGACGAGCAGACCGGGGCGCTCGAGCGCGCCGACCAACTCGCCGTCGACCTTCACAGAGGCCTCGAGCACCCTGGTCACCACAACACGCATGGTGCCCATTGTGGCTGCTTCGTATACTGGCCCGCATGTCGACCGAACCGCAGATGAATATTGACATCGAGGTCCCTGAGGGGCTCAATCCCGCACTGACGGCGCTGGGCTGGATGGTCGGTCGCTGGGAAGGCACCGGCCACGGCACAGACCATGAGGGCAACGGCTTCCAGTTCGAACAGCGCATGGAGTTCCAGCACAACGGGGACGACTACCTCTACTACATCTCACAGACCTTCCTGCTCGACGCAGACCCCGCCGAGCAGCAGGAGGCCGTGGAGGGTATCGGGCGGGCCTCCAAGGTGCTCGGCATGGAGACCGGGTTCTGGCGCCCGAAGCCCGACGCCTCCGTCGAGGTGGAACTGGCCAACTCCGAGGGTTGGACCGAGATCCTGATCGGCAAGATCCAGGTGACCCGCATCGACATGACCACAGACGCGGTGGTGCGCGGCGAGTCCGCCGCCGTCGAGCACATGTCCGGGCAGCGGCTGTACGGCAAGGTTGAGGGCGACCTCATGTACGCGCTCGACCGCTCCACCACCGCCCACGACCTGCGCCCGCACATGTGGGCCCGCCTGAAGAGGGTCTGATGGCCGCCGTCGCCATGGAGGAGGGCCTCGACGCGGGGCTTATCTGGCACTTCGGGAACCCCGTCGCCGAGGCCCGCTCGCTCGCCTCGGGCGAGGGTGTCGTGGATCTGCGCAACCGCGAGATCGTCGAGATTTCCGGCGCGGACCGCCTCACCTGGCTGCATTCGATCACCACGCAACACCTGTCCGGCCTGGAGGCGGGGCAGTCCACGACGGCGCTGATCCTGTCACCCACGGGGCACATCGAGCACGTGCTCCACGGCACCGACGACGGCACCAGCTTCCTCGCCTGGACCGAACCGGGCAGGGCTGAGGCGCTGGTGAAGTTCCTCGACTCCATGCGGTTCGTGATGCGCGTGGACGTCACCCTACGGACCGACCTGCGCCTCGCGTGGGTCGGGCACAAGGTGCCCCTGGATCCCCAGTGGCGCGTCCGCGACTCCGATGTCGGAGGGCTGGACGTCTTCGTTCCGGTGGACGCCGAGCTGGAGCCCGCCGTAGGCACCTGGGCGTTCGACGCCCTGCGCGTGGCCGCCGGTGTACCGCGCTTCTTCGTCGACACGGACCACAAGACCATCCCGAACGAGATCGGCCTGGTCGGCACGCACCTCAACAAGGGCTGTTACCGCGGGCAGGAGACGGTCGCCCGCGTGCACACGCTGGGCCGGCCGCCCCGTCGGCTGGTGCAGCTGCACCTGGACGGTTCCCTGTCGCAGCTGCCGGAACAGGGCTCCCCTGTTGAATACGGCGGCCGCACCGTCGGCTTCGTGGGCTCGTCGGCCCGCCACCACGAACTGGGCCCCATCGCCCTTGCGCTGGTGAAGCGCAACGTGCCTGTCGACGCGGAACTGCTGGCCGACGGAATCGCCGCGGCCCAGGAGGTGCTGGTGGACCCGGAGGTCGGCCTGCACATCCGGCCCGTGCTCGGCTGACGCCGCCAACGACACACCCCACGCTCAGCATCAGCCGAGCGTGGGGGTGTCGCGAACAGGTCAGTTCAGCGCGGCGAGCGCGGCCTGGTAATCCGGCTCTTGGCCGATCTCCGGCACCTGCTCGGTGTAGACGACCTTGCCGTTCTCGTCGATCACGATGACGGAGCGCGAGAGGAGGCCCTTGAGCGCGCCGGTCTCCAGCGTGACGCCGTAGTTCTCGCCGAAGTCGGTGCGGAAATCGGAGGCGACCACGACGTTGTCGATGCCCTCAGACTCGCAGAACCGGGCGTGCGCGAACGGTAGGTCGCGCGAGACGTTCAGGACGGTGGCGCCCTCGAGGCCGGCGGCGCTCTCGTTGAAGGTGCGAAGCGAGGTGGCGCACACTCCGGTGTCGAGCGACGGGAAGATGCTGATGAGCAGCTTCCTGCCGGCGAAGTCGGACAGCCGGACCTCGGCGAGGTCGGTGCCGGTGACCACGAAATCCGGGGCGGTGGAGCCGACTGCGGGCAGTTCGCCTACGGTACGGACGGGGTTTCCTTTGTGGGTGATATCAGCCATGCCCCGATCCTTGCCCATGGAACCAAACGGCGACGGGTGCGTCTCGTCGCCTGTCGGCGAACAGGGGGTGGTCGCGCGTGTGTTCGCCCTCGGTTCACCCGGAAGTGGTTGGATCCTGATATGAGTCAATCGAGCCTGCGCGAATACATCGACCAACTGCTCGCGGAGGGCTTCGCCGTCACTGATGTGCACGGCGAGGACCCGTATCTCGTCGACCCGCTCGGACAGGCTGTGGAGACCTGGCGCGACCGCTACCCGTATGACGTCCTCATGGGGCGCAACGAGTACGAGATCGAGAAGCGGCAGCTGCAGATCGAACTCTTGAAGTTCCAGTATTCGGCGCAGGACCGCGGCACCAAGCACGTCATCCTGTTCGAAGGCCGCGACGCGGCGGGCAAGGGTGGCGCCATCAAGCGCTTCACCGAGCACCTCAATCCCCGCTACGCCCGCACCGTGGCATTGGGCGTGCCCACGGAACGGGAGAGGGGCCAGTGGTACTTCCAGCGCTACATCCAGCATCTGCCGACGGCGGGCGAGATCGTGATGTTCGACCGCTCCTGGTACAACAGGGCGGGCGTGGAGCGTGTGATGGGGTTCTGCTCGGACCACGAGTACGACACCTTCGTGCGGCAGGCGCCCCTGTTCGAGCAGATGCTCATCGAGGCGGGCACCACGGTGACGAAGCTGTGGTTCTCCGTCACACAACGCGAGCAACGCACCCGGTTCGCCATCCGGCAGATCGACCCCGTGCGGCAGTGGAAGCTGTCCCCGATGGACCTGGAGTCGCTGGGGCGGTGGGACGATTACACGGCGGCGAAGAACGCGATGCTCAAGCACACCGACACGGAGATCGCCCCGTGGTACCGCATCAAGTCCAACGACAAGAAGCGCGCCCGGCTCAACGCCATGCGCCTGTTTCTCGGCCTGCACGACTACGACGGCAAGGACCCCTCGGTCATCAAACCGGTCGACCCGCTGATCGTGACCATGGGCCGCAAGAACCGGATGGCCGAGGACCCAGAGGAGCACGAGGACTGAGCCCCGGGCTAGCCGCCCGTGACCGCCCGGATGGCGTCGGCGAGCGGCCGGAGGTCATTGTTGATCACCCGCTGGGAGTTGGCGGACTCGGAGATGGCCTCCCGCTCCGCGATCTCGGCGTTGCTCAGCCCGTCGAGCAGGCCCAGCAGGGACCCGACGGTGGTCCCACGGAGCCGGGCGAGGTGCGCGTCGATGAGCCCCACCGTGGAGTGCAGTAGCGACGGTTGGACGCCCACGATGGCCGTCCGGGTGCCCCGGTAGCCGGCGTCAGAGGCCTGTGCGCGCACGGCGTCGACCGCCTCCCTGGCGCGCCACCAGGCGGTGCCGTCCTGGATGCCCCGCTCCTCGTCGATCACCTTCACCTCGCCCACGCCGATGCCCACGCGCAGGTCCACTTCCGGCGCCAGGGTCAGGCGCAGGATATAGGCCGCACGCAGCGCCTCCTCCACCGAGGCGTAGATGCCCTGGAGTTCGTCGCCGACGGTGAACCGCAGGGCGTCCAGCGGCGGCACCCGCCGGTTGGTGTCGTCGACGGCGGACAGCAGGGCGCGGTGGCGTTGCGCGCGGGACTCGCCGCGGGAACCGACGACATCGAAGAGGACCGCGACGACGTTAGACCAATCCTTCATTCGAGACATATGAAGATACTAGCTTAAGATCTGCCGGGTGAAGGTCTCTTCGAGCCGCCCGCGCACCTGCCCGCCTCCCGCCCCTGTTGTCGGTGTCGCCGTGTAGCGTCTGAGGCGTGCTGGAGCTGCTGACGAAAGGTGCCGTCCTGATGGCGGGCGGAGCGTTCGCGCTGCTCGGCAACGGCGTGATCCGGTGGCTGCTGCGCCGCATCGATCAGGTCGCCGTCCAAGCGGAGGACGATCTGCAACAAACCCGGAGGAATCTGGGCCTGGTCGCGGCCCAGCAGGAACTGCCCGGCGGGCGGTGGGTGGGCATCCTTGAGCGCATCGCCATCTACTGCTGCCTCGTGGCGGGGTTCCCGGAGGGAATCGCCATCGTGCTCGCCGTCAAGGGGCTCGGGCGTTACGCCGACCTGAAGACCACGTCGGCGTCCGGCGCCTCCCGCAAAGGCGAGTTGTTCATCATCGGCACCTTCGCCAGCGTGCTGTGGGCCGCATTGTGGGCGGGCATCGCCTACGGGGTGGTGCGCCTGTGGTGACGGACCCGCTCCCGGAGGAGGTGGCGGCGGAGCTGCTGGCCCGTTGGCGCGAACCCCACCGTCGCTACCACGGCGTCTCGCACCTGACCGACGGGCTGGAGGCCCTCGACCTTCTGGGTGCCGGTGACCTCGAGCGCCTGGCCTACTGGTGCCACGACGCGGTGCACACCAACACCTCTCCGCAGGATGAACTGGCCTCGGCGGAGCAGGCCCGCGCTCTCCTCGCGCCGCACCTGACTCCCACGGAGGTGGACGAGGTGTGCCGGCTGGTGTTGATCACGATCTCGCACGCGCCTGCGGACGACGACCAGCGTGCCGCGCGCGTCGCGGATGCAGATCTGCACGGTCTGGGGCTCACCTGGGAACGGTACCTGGCCAACGTGCAGGCGATCAGGGCGGAGCTCCCAGGGCTGACCCCGGAGGAGTGGCGGGCCCGCCGTCGGGCGTTCGCTGAGCGCATGCTGGCACGGCCCCGCATCTTCGCCACAGCGCTCGGGCGGGAGCGGTGGGAGCGCTCGGCGCGGGCCAACCTCGAGCGCGAATTGGCCGAAGGATCCTTGTAATGACCCTCCCGCCGTCGTACCGTAGACGTACACGGTTTTCCACCGTCGGCGGAGTGTTTGCCTAGCGGCAACGTGGCCGCAACATGGACGCCGGGCGTGCAGATCCCCCCAAGGCACGCCCGGCGTTCTACATGCCCGGCTAGTTCTTCTTCTGGCGGTTGCGCTCCCGCTGACGCTCATTGCCGTTGAGGACCACCTTGCGGATGCGCACGACGGCCGGGGTGACCTCGAGGCACTCGTCGGCCGCGCAGAACTCCAGCTGCTGTTCCATCGACATCTGCCTGGCCGGGATCAGCCGCTCAAGCTCGTCACCGGTGGAAGAGCGCACGTTGGTCAGCTTCTTCTCCTTGGTGGGGTTGACGTCCATGTCTTCGGGACGCGGGTTCTCGCCCACGATCATGCCCTCGTAGACCTCGGCGCCGGGGGAGACGAACAGCGTGCCGCGCTCCTGCAGGTTGAAGAGCGCGTACGACGTGACCGAGCCGGTGCGGTCCGCAACCAGCGAGCCGGTGGGACGGGTGCGGAAGTCGCCGGCCCAGGGCTCGTAGCCCTCCGCGACATGGTTCATGATGCCCGTGCCGCGTGTCTCTGTGAGGAACTCGGTACGGAAGCCGATCAGGCCGCGTGCCGGGACGATGAACTCGAGGCGGACCCAGCCGGTGCCGTGGTTGACCAGTTGTTCCATGCGGCCGCGGCGCAGCCCCATGAGCTGGGACACGGTGCCGACGAACTCTTCGGGGATGTCGACTGTGAGGCGTTCGATCGGCTCGTGGACCTTGCCGTTGATGACCTGGGTGACCACCTGGGGCTTGCCGACGGTGAGCTCGAAGTTCTCGCGGCGCATCATCTCGACGAGGATGGCCAGCTGCAGTTCACCTCGGCCCTGGACCTCCCAGGTGTCGGGCCGCTCGGTGGGCGAGACGCGGATGGAGACGTTGCCGATGAGTTCCTGGTCCAGGCGGGCCTTGAGGAGCCGGGCCGTCAGGTTCTTGCCGGACTTGCCGGCCAGCGGCGACGTGTTGATGCCGATGGTCATGGAGATCGACGGTTGGTCCACCGCGATGAGCGGCAGCGGCTTGGGGTTCTCCGGATCCGAGAGGGTCTCGCCGATCATGATGTCCGGGATGCCGGCGATGGCAACGATGTCGCCCGGGCCCGCGCTCTCCGCGGGGACGCGGTCGAGGGCCTCGGTGCGCAACAGTTCGGTGAGCTTGACGTTCTGGATGGTGCCATCGGTCTTGCACCAGGCCACCTGCTGGCCGCGCTTCAGTTCACCGGCGACGACCCGCAGCAGCGCGAGGCGACCCAGGTACGGAGAGGCGTCGAGATTGGTGACGTGCGCCTGCAGCGTGGCGCCCTCTTCGTATTCGGGGGCGGGGATGGTGTCGAACAGGGTGTCGAACAGCGGTTCCAGGTTGGGGCTGTCGGGCATGGTGCCGTCCGCCGGCTGGGTCGTCGACGCGCGGCCCGCCTTGGCGGAGGCGAAGACGATGGGGAAGTCGAGGCCATCGGCCGCGTCGTCGTCGAGCAAGTCGATGAAGAGGTCGTAGGTCTCCTCGACGACCGCGGAGATGCGGGCGTCCGCGCGGTCGACCTTGTTGACCACCACGATGATCGGGAGCTTCTTCGCGAGGGCCTTGCGCAGGACGAAGCGGGTCTGGGGGAGCGGTCCCTCAGAGGCATCCACCAGGAGGATCACACCGTCGACCATCTCGAGGCCGCGCTCGACCTCACCGCCGAAGTCGGCGTGGCCGGGCGTGTCGATGATATTGATGATGGTGTCTTCGCCGTTGGGACGGCGGTGGTGCACGGCGGTGTTCTTCGCGAGGATGGTGATGCCCTTCTCGCGTTCGAGGTCCATCGAGTCCATCACCCGGTTGTTGACGTCCGAGCCTTCCCGGAAAGCACCCGACTGCCACAGCATGGCATCGACGAGGGTGGTCTTTCCGTGGTCGACGTGGGCGATGATCGCCACGTTACGCAGATCGGAACGTTGGGGCATGGGGGTCTCCCAGAGATAGAAGGCGGAGGGCCGCGGGAAAGTGTACGGCCCGCAAGCGGCCACGGAGAAAAAGGCCCACACTGGTGGCATGCCGCGACGCTTCGACTTTCAGGTTACCTTCGACTGCGCTGACCCCCTGGCGCTCGGCCAATTCTGGTGCGAGGTGCTGGGCTACGTTCGTGAGGCGCCGCCAGAATTCGACACCTGGGAGGAGCAACTCGTCGCCTGGGGTGTGCCCAGGGATCAGTGGAACTCGATCAACGCGATCATCGATCCCGACGGTGTGCGCCCGCGGGTCTTCTTCCAGCGGGTGCCGGAGGGCAAGGTGGTCAAGAACCGGCTCCATCTCGACGTTCGGGCGGCGCCCGGGCAGGTGGGGGCCGACCGGATGGACGTGCTCGAAGCGGAATGCGGGCGGCTCGTCGGCCTCGGCGCCAAGCGGGTGCGGCGCGAGGAGCCGGCGCCCGACAACGGCGACGCGGGCTGGATCGTGATGCAGGACCCCGAGGGCAACGAGTTCTGCCTCGACTGACGCACCTGACGTGTCCGCCCGCATACGCGACGGAGCTCCATGTGTCGCCGGTCGGTGGGGAGCAGGCTGGAGGTACCAGTGAGGTGCATGAGCAACGCTGAGCACCGGTGCTGGACGCCGGGGATTGACGCGGAGTGCCTTCAGGTTGCTGTGACGCGCGCTGTGTAGGCTGTCGCCATGAGCGAGACGCACCCCAATCTCATGGCATCCGACGTCGTGGTCCACCTGCCCGAGGACCCCGCTCTCGAAGCGATCGTCGAGCGGGGCAGCGGGGGGTTCCTCGACGTCGTGGCGTCGCATCCTGAGAGCTCGCTCTGCTGGGCACTGCTCGCCGAGACCTGTCTGGCCGAAAGCGACCTCGGCAACGACATCGCCGCCTATGCCTACGCCCGCACCGGCTACCACCGCGGGCTTGACCTGCTGCGCCGCAACGGTTGGAAGGGCAGCGGCCAGATCCCCTGGGCGCACGAGCCCAACCGGGGCTTCCTCCGGGCGTTGTACGCGCTGAGCGTTGCCGCGGGACGGATCGGTGAGGCCGAGGAGCAGGACCGTTGCGCGCAGTTCCTGCGCGATTCGTCCGAAGAGGCGTACCAGGCGCTCGCCGCCGACGCCGACTGAAGGCTCAGCCGGCGAAGTCGGACTCGATGAGACGCACCAGCGCGTCGACGGCCTCCTGCGCCTCAGCGCCGGTGGCCTCGATGAAGAGGGAGTCGCCCATCCGGGCGTCAAGCGTGGCGAGCCCGATGCTGCTCGTGGCCGGAACCGGGCCGATGACGCCCTTGCTGACCAGGACCTGGGCGTCGAACTGACGGGCCTTGGCGACGAACATCGCAGCCGGCCGGGCGTGGAGCCCTGCCTCGTTGACCAACCGCGCCTCACCGCGCGCCTGCGCCGAGCGGTTCGATTCGGGGGCCGCGCGCACCTGTTCCGGGGTGCCGAGATGGGCCTGCTTCGGGCCCATCGCCGCCACGCACTCAGCCTCGACCTCGTCGATGCCGGCGCCACTGGCGACCTTGATCACCCCGGCCATGATGCCCTCGACGAAAGGGGCGGCCAGCACGCGGATGTCGTGGCCCCCGGAGCCGTAGAGTTCGATGCCCAACTCCGCGCTCATCACGGCGGAACCGATGTCGACGAAGATCACCACGCCGTCGCCCCGGTCCACCTCTGAGATCGCCGACGTCACCGCCGTCGCGTCCGTGCCGATGCCACCGTCGATGGTGCCGGCGGCCAGCGCGATGGGCGGCGGGTCGTCGTGGACCATCTGCAGCGCGAGGTCGACGGCCGCCTCCGCGAGCCGTCGTGAGTGGGAGACGACGACGATGCCGACCGCCATCAGGCCTGCACCACGTGCGACAACGCATCCCACAGGTAGGTGGCCGAGGCTGCTCCCGGGTCCATGTGGCCCGCCGAGCGTTCTCCGAGGTAGCTGGCCCTGCCCTTGCGGGCGACCAGCGGGACGGTCGCGTCACGACCGGCGGCCGAGGCCTCCTGCGCCGATTCGACGGCGTCGTGCAGGGTGGCGCCCTCATCCAACGCCGCGTCGAGGGCGTCGATGGCCGGCAGCAGCGCGTCGACCATCGTCTTGTCTTCGAGCTCTGTCTTCCCGCGGGCGATCAGGCCGTCGATCCCGGAGCGCAGGGCACCCGCGAAGTCTGCGGCGCTCAGCGTGACGACCTGGCCGGTGGCCATGCCCATCTTCATGAACAGCGTGCCGTAGAGCGGGCCCGCGGTGCCGCCGACCGTGCTGACCAGGGTCATCCCCGCCTTCTTCAGCAGCGCGTCGATGCTGTTGGCCTGGTCGAGCGTGGTCACGACGGCCGCGGTGCCGCGGGCCATGTTCGCACCGTGGTCCGCGTCCCCGATCGCCGAATCCAGGTCCGTCAGGTAGATCTTGTTCTCGTCGACGATCTGCGCGAACCGGCGCAGCCACTCCGCGAGGTCGTCGAGGGTCAGTTCGTTCTCGCTCACAGGCCCCACCGTAGCCCGGCGGTGCGCACCGGCGCGTCCCACAGGCCGATGATGTCGTCATCTGCACGCAGCAGAGTGAGCGAACAGCCGGCCATGTCCAGGCTGGTGATGTAGTTGCCCACCAGGTTGCGCTCGACGCGGACGCCTGCCTCGCCCAGCAGGTCGATGACTTCGCCGTACATCAGGTACAGCTCGATGAGAGGGGTGCCGCCCATGCCGTTGAGCATGGCGATGACCGGGGCACCGGTGAAGTCGAGGTCGTGCAGGATGGGCTCGACCAGTTGCCTGGCCACGGACTTCGCGTCGCCGATGGGCTCGCGGTGCCGTCCGGGCTCACCGTGGATGCCGATGCCGATCTCCATCTGGTCTTCTGGGAGGTCGAACGTGGGGCGGCCAGCGGCGGGGACGGTGCAGGACGTGAGCGCCATGCCCATGGAGCGGCCGTTGTCGGCGACCTTCTGCGCCAGTTCCTTCACTGCCGCCAGGTCGCGGCCCTCCTCTGCGGCGGCGCCGACGATCTTCTCCAGCAGCACCGTCGTGCCGACTCCGCGGCGGCCCGCCGTGTAGAGGGAGTCCTGCACGGCCACGTCGTCGGCCACGATGACTGTCTCGACGGTGATCCCCGCGTCGGCGGCGAGTTCTGCCGCCATCTCGAAGTTCATGATGTCGCCGGTGTAGTTCTTGACGATGTGCAGCACGCCCGCCCCCCCGTCGACAGTGGTGGTGGCCTCGAGCATCTGGTCCGGGGTGGGGGAGGTGAAGATCTCACCGGCGCACGCGGCGTCGAGCATGCCGAGCCCGACGAAGCCGCCGTGCATGGGCTCGTGGCCGGAACCGCCGCCGGAAATGAGGGCGACCTTGCCCTGGTCCTTCTGCTGGGCGCGGTAGACGATGCGGTTGTCGTGATCCACGCGGACTTCGGGATCTGAGGCCTCGACGCCCTTCAGAGCATTCCGGACGACGTCGTCAGGGGAATTGATCAATTTCTTCATCACGCTACTCCTGCGTCTTTGCACGGCGCGCGTGCGCGCGTCAGGTTCCATTCTTCCATCCGGCCGCAATCGGTGGGCGCTCTGTGCCCAACCTCTCGCCGCCCTTTGAGGAGCACGCGTGAGCTCCATCCCGGCGAGGTAGACTGCGGTGGCACGGCCCCAAGCGACGCGCGGGGCCATCTCTATGTACGAATGGGAGTAGCCAGATGCCGAGTGTGGTGGTTGTCGGAGCGCAATGGGGCGACGAGGGCAAGGGCAAGGCGACGGACCAGTTGGGCGACAGGGTGGATCTCTGTGTGCGCTACTCCGGGGGTAACAACGCAGGTCACACGCTGGTGGTGGGCGGCGAGAAGTTCGTCCTGCACCTGCTGCCGTCCGGCATCCTGAACCCCGGCACCACGACGGTGATCGGCAACGGCGTCGTCGTCGACCTCGACGTCCTGGCAGGTGAATTGCGCGTGCTGAAGGACCGCGGTGTCGACGTGCCGCACCCCTACGTGTCGGCCAACGCGCACATCATCACCGAGTACCACAAGGTCATCGACAAGGTGACCGAGCGCTTCCTCGGCAAGCGCCGCATCGGCACCACCGGCCGCGGCGTCGGCCCCTGCTACTCCGACAAGGTCAACCGCCTCGGCATCCGCATCCAGGACATCCTGGACGAGTCCATCCTGCGGCAGAAGATCGAAGCCTCGCTCGACCAGAAGAACCAGTTGCTGGTCAAGGTGTACAACCGCCGCCCGATCATGCCGGAGGAGATCGTCGAGTCGCTGCTCGCGCACGCCGACATCATCCGGCCCTACATCATCGATTCCGGCCGCTTTGTCAACGATGCGCTCGACGAGGGCAAGGTGGTGCTGTTCGAGGGTGCGCAGGCGCACCATCTCGACGTCGACCAGGGCACCTACCCGTACGTGACATCGTCGAACCCCACGGCGGCCGGTGCCACCACGGGCGGCGGCGTCGGCCCCACGCGGATCGACCGGACCATCGGCATCGCGAAGGCCTACACCACCCGGGTCGGCGAGGGCCCGTTCCCCACCGAACTGTTCGACGAGGACGGGGAGAAGCTGCGTGAGATCGGCGGTGAGTTCGGCGCCACCACCGGACGCCCCCGTCGCTGTGGCTGGTTCGACGCGCTGCTGGTGGAGCAGGCCTGCAAGATCAACGGCTTCACCGACGTGTTCCTCACCAAGCTCGACATCCTGAGCGGCTGGGACAAGATCCCCGTGTGTGTCGCCTACGAGGTCGACGGCGTGCGCCACGACGTCATGCCGATGACGCAGTCCGAGTTCCACCACGCCAAGCCCGTCTACGAATACCTCGACGGTTGGCACGAGGACATCTCGGGCGCCCGCACGTTCGAGGACCTGCCCGTCAAGGCACAGGACTACGTCAAGCGCCTCGAGCACCTCATCGGCGTGCGCATCAGCGGCATCGGGGTGGGTCCCGGCCGCGAGCAGTCGGTCGCCATCCACAACCTGATCTGACGTGCGGGTCCGTCCCCTCGTCGTGGCGCTCATCGCGCTGATCACCGTGTTCATGATCGGCACGGTGGTCATCGCCGTGACCCAGGAGAGCATCGGCTGGGGCTGGTGGTGGGCTGTGCCCCTCGGCGGGGCGTTCATCGCGGTGATCGTCGGGTTCCGCCTGGTGATCCAGCGCTCCCAGGAAGCTGCGGACCGTGCGGACGCCGAGTACGACGCCCAGCACCCTGGAGACGCCCCCTAGCAATCGGGCCGTCGCCAGGAATTGTCCGAGTGTCCTAATAGCGTCGTTCCCAGCCGGATGAGGGGAACGACGCATGCATCAGCGGATCAGCGCCGAGCGGGGCACGTGGACGGCCATCGAGGCTGGGCTCTACGCCACCCATCTGCTGGAGCAGGGGGATCGACGGTGGCCCCCGGCGGAACTGGAAAGGGTTGCCGAGGCGGGGGCCGAGGCCAAGAGGCGGGTGATCGAGCGCCGCCTCCCGTTGGCGCTGCGGGTGGCCCGCACGTCCGGGAGCGGCAGGCTGCCGGTGGAGGACCGGGCTCAGGAGGCGGCCGCAGCGCTGGTCCGCGCCGTCGAGAAGTTCGACCACACATTGGGCACCACGTTCGACTCGTATGCGCTCTGGTGGCTGGCGCAGACGGTGAGGCGCGCGGAATCCGATCAGGGCGACCTCATCCGAATCCCCGTCCACACGGATGCGACGTACCGACGTGTGGCGGGGCTCTTCGCCGCGCAGGGCAGTGGCTCCTGGCACCGGTTCACCGGCGACAACCGGGAGACCCTGGACGCGGAGGGGATCAATCCGGACATGATCCGGTGGCTGGCCGGGCTGCGCACCCCCGTCGGCCTGGAGTTCTGCGAGGACGGGCTGGGCGCAGACTGGCTCGGCGGGGTACTCGTGGACGAGGCGGCCGGGGTCGGCGAGGCGCTCGAGGCTGAGTGGCTGTGTCGCGTGCTCCTGGACCCGCTCGTCTTCAGCGATGCGCGCGCCGTGGACGTGCTGCGCCGCCGGTTCGGGTTCTGCGGGGAGCCGCAGACCCTGGAGGAGATCGGTCTGGCCCATGGCGTGGGCCGCGAGCGGATCCGGCAGATCGAGAAGGTCGCCATCGGCGAGCTGCGGGCCTGCGTGAGCCTGCGGGACGGGTGCGTCCATGTCGCCTGGCCGGTGGTGGACTCCGCCGGTGGCACCTCTCGGGGTGGTGATCGTGACCCGTCAGATGCGTAGGGTCGGACCATCAACCATCCGAGGAGGGGCCGTGCAGCCGAGAATGAAATGGATCGTGATCGCCCTGGCGGTCGGGGCCGCCCTGTTCGGCCTCGGGTTCATCATCGCCGCCACCAGCGAGGGCGGCTTCCCGTGGAGCTGGTGGTGGGTCATCCCGGTGGGAGCCATGGCCCTGGTGGCCTGGTTCGGCATGCGGATCGGCACCCAGAAGCACATCGAAGAGGACGTCGAGCACGAGCCCATCGCCGACGACGAACATCCGCCTGCGCTCTGATTTCGCGGTGGCCCACTAGGCTGTCGCGGGTGAAGATCCTCCTGCTGGGCTCGGGCGGCCGCGAACATGCACTCGGCCGCGCCCTCGTCGCTGATCCCTCCGTCGCCGAGCTGCATGCCGTGCCAGGCAACCCCGGGCTCGCCTCCATCGCCACGCTCCACTCCGCGGACCCCGCTGACCCCGAAGCGGTGCTGGACCTCGCACGACGGCTCGCCATCGACCTCGTCGTGATCGGCCCCGAGGCGCCGCTGGTGGCCGGAGTCGCCGATGCGTTGCGCGCCGAAGGCATCGATGCGTTCGGCCCCGGGAGCGAGGCGGCGGTCCTCGAAGGCTCAAAGGCGTTCGCGAAGGAGGTCATGCGTACAGCAGGCGTGCCGACGGCCGATGCGCGCGTCTGCACCACCCGCGAGGAGTATGAAGCGGCCCTTGATGAGTTCGGCGCCCCCTACGTCGTGAAAAACGACGGGCTCGCGGCCGGGAAGGGCGTCGTCGTCACCAGCAACCGCAACGAGGCACTCGCCCACGCGGAGAGCTGCGGCCGTGTCGTGATCGAGGACTTCCTCGACGGCCCGGAAGCCTCCCTGTTCGCCATCTGCGACGGCGAACGGGCGCTGCCCCTGCTGCCCGCCCAGGACTACAAGCGGGTGGGCGACAACGACGCAGGCCCCAACACCGGCGGAATGGGCGCCTACTGCCCGCTGCCGTGGGCCGAGCCCGGCCTCACCCAGCAGGTGATGGACGAGGTCATCAACCCCACCCTCGCCGAGATGCGTCGACGCGGCACGCCCTTCGTCGGGCTGCTCTACGCGGGCCTGGCCCTCACATCGAAGGGGCTGCGGATCGTCGAATTCAACGTCCGCTTCGGTGACCCGGAGACCCAGGCGGTCCTAGCCCTGCTGAAGACCCCGCTGGCCGGGGTGCTCCGGGCCGCGGCCCGCGGTGAGCTCGACACCGTGGGAGAGCTCGAGTGGCGCGAGGGAGCCGCTTTGGTCGTCGTGCAGGCCGCGGCCGGGTATCCGAGCGTCCCGGCTGCCGGCGGTGCGATCAACCTGCCCGACGACGAGACGGATGCCTACGTGCTGCACGCCGGAACCCGCCTCGACGGCGACCAGTTGGTCGCGGCCGGCGGGCGCGTGCTGGGCGTGGTGGGCAGGGGTGCCGACGTGGACGAGGCCCGCGCCAACGCCTACGGACTCCTGGGTCGCATCGACTACGCCGACGGGTTCAACCGCACAGACATCGGCATCCCGCACTGATCACTTCTGGCGCTGATCGCCTTCCGCGCTGATCGGCCGCGTCCGCCTCCGCTAGCATGAGGCGATTTGTTAGCGACCAAGGGGGGACGTCAGTGACGACGCGTCGGCACCTGCTTCTCGGCCTACTCGGCGGCACCGCTGCACTGGCGGGCTGCGCCACGGATCAGCAGCCCACGGTCGAGTCGCCGACGCCCAGCCCCTTGCCTTCGAAGAAGCCGTCGACGAAGCCGTCGCCCACCCCCACCCCGTCGCCGACCCCGGTGACGCGCGCGCCCCTCACCTGGCTGCCGGTGGAGGACGCCGCGACGCTCCTTGGCCCCGCCGTCGCGCTCAAGGTGCCCAACCTGAAGCAGGAGAACCCCCAGACGGCGGGATTCGCCGAAGCGGACATGTGGTTCTGCCAGCCCAACGGGGATTCCTACACGCGCCTGGTGCCGGTGTTCCACAGCAGGTACCCCACAGCGGTCGGGCCCATCCGCTCCATGCGCCCGGTCGACGTCCCGGTGCTGAGCCCCATGGGTCCGGTGCTCGGCAACACGGGGGCGGCCGACTGGGTGATGAATTACGTCAAGGCCCACAACGAGAACCTCGAGCGGATGACCTACCTCGAGTGGCGCGACACGGGCGCCTACAGCGTGGACCGGTCGCGGATCTACAAGGCCAACGGCAAGAGCCAGTTCGACCGGGCGATCATGGCCCACCCCGCGGAGATGGCCCAGCTCGCCGAACGCATGACGGCGCCGCCCCCGGCTGACTACCTGCCCTTCGTGGCAGACCCCGCGCAGTCGTCGGCGACCGCGGGCAGCGCGGGTCACAGGGTCGAGGTGCCCTACGGCCGCGACTTCGCCATGAGCTACGAGTACGACCCCGGCACCCGGCAGTACGCCCGCGCGCAGCCCTGGGGCCCGCACATCGTTGAGGGTGACATCCAACTGGTCTGCGACAACGTGCTGATCATCCAGGCCGCGTGGCGGATGGACAAGATCTGGAAGGGCGGCGGCGCGGCCGACCCCGTCGTCGACATCGTCGACAACACCGGTCCGTTCTTCTACCTCCAGGGCGGCAAGGCCGTCACGGGAACCTGGGCGAAGGGCGCCATCGCGGAGAAGTTCACCTTCACGGTCGCCGGCGGCAGACCCCTGGCGATGGCGCCCGGACGCACCTGGGTGGAGTTACCCCACACCCGGTCCGAGATCGCGATCAGCTGACCCTGCGCAACTCCTCCGCTTCGGCGACGGGGGCCTCGGCCTGCATCATCGGCGGCACGGCCCTGCGTGGATGGACGAGCCATTCCTCCGGCACGCCCAGACCCTCCGCCAGCGCCAGCGAGTGCGCGCGCAGCTCGCCGCACAACGCATCGACGGTGGACGTGATCGTCTTGCTGCGCCTGGCGTCGAACACCTCGTGCTCGAGGAACCAGGCCCGGTTCGTCTCGATGGTGGCCAGCGCGTACAGGTCACACACCTTGATCAGCAACGCCTTGACGTAGTCGTCGTCGCACTCCTCGATGCCCGCGATGAAGGCCTCCAGGACCACGCGGTCGACGTGGGCCTTGGCAGCCTCGATCATGTGCGGCTGGCAGGCGTTGATCGCGTCGAACGACTTGGCCCTGCCCGCCGCGCGCATGCGCTGGGCGAGGCCCTCGACCATGTGGCGCTCGCGGTACTCGAACATCTCGACGTGCCAACCTCGGGCCCGCAGTTGCTCTGCCTCCGGTTTACGCTTCGCCGTCGCCACCAGCCTGTCGATGGCCGAACGGGCTGTGGTCCGCTCCAGGAAGCGGCCGCCCAGGAGCTTGGCTGTCTTTTGCGCGGTGCCGGCCAGATCCATGTCGCCCCAGGTGGACTTGTAGTCCAGCAGCAGTGCCTTGGCCACCAGTTGCAGGAGCACGGTGTTGTCACCCTCGAACGTGGCGAAGATGTCGGCGTCCTGGCGGGCGAGCGTGATGCCGTTGTCCGACATGTAGCCGGCGCCGCCGCTGGCCTCGCGGCACTCCTGCAGCGTGTCGTTGGCCCAGCGGGTCAGCACGGCCTTCATGCCGGCTGCGCGCGTCTCGAGTTCGCGGGCGGCCTGCGGATCCGAGCCGTCGGCCTCCATGATCCGCTGGAGCTGCAGCGACACCTCGTTCTGGGCGAAGCCGTAGGCGTAGGCGCGTGCCACGTCCGGCAGCAGCCTGCGCTGGTGCTGCAGGTAGTCCATCAGCAGGATCTCCTCGCCCAACCCCGGCTGGCGGAACTGGCGGCGGCGGTTGGCGTAGCGCACCGCGATGCTCAGCGCCTTGCGGGTGGCCGACGCAGCGCCGCCCCCCACGCAGATCCGGCCGCGCACCAGGGTGCCCAGCATCGTGAAGAAACGCGCGTTCTGCGACGCGATGGGCGAGTGGTACTCGCCGTTCTCGTCGACGCCGCCGTAGCGGTCCAGCAGCATCCGGCGCGGAACGCGTACATGCTCGAACACGATGGTGCCGTTGTCGACGCCCAGGAGGCCGCCCTTGTGGCCGTGGTCGCCGATGGTGACGCCCGGCATGGGGTCGCCCTGCTCGTCGCGGATGGGCACGAGCGCCACGTGGACGCCATGGTGCACGTCGTTGACCCACAACTGGCCGAACACCGCGGCCATGCGGCCGTCCCGGGCGGCATTGCCGATGTAGGCCTTCGCCGCCGTCGGGCTGGGGGAGTGGACGACCAGCTCGCCGGTCTCCGCGTCCCAGGTGATGGAGGTCTCGATGGACTGCACGTCCGAGCCATGGCCCAGCTCCGTCATGGCGAAGCAACCGGGAAGGGACGCGTCGATCGCGCCCGGCAGGAACGTCTCGTGGTGCCATTGGGTGCCGAGGTTGGTGATGGCGCCGCCGAACAGGCCGTGCTGGACGCCGGACTTGATGGTGAGGGAGAGGTCCCCCATGGCCATCATCTCGAAGTTGGCCACTGATTCGGCCGAGGTGCCAGTGCCGCCCTGCGCGGCGGGGAAGCCGGCGGTCACGAATTCGCGCTGGGTCAGCCGCTTGAGCCTGTCCAACGTCCACTCGCGGGCCTCTTCGACGCTGAGCTCGGTGTCGCGGACCACGTCGTCTGCGCTCACCTCGTGACGCCAGCGCTGCTTCAGCGCATGGAACGGACCGTCCAGGGCACGTCGCAGGCCTTCGCCGGTGGGGGTGATGGTCATGGGGTGTCACTCCTTTGTGTCTTTTGTGCTTCGAAAGCCGGGGTGAAGAACTGGTTGATGTAGGCCACGACGTCGGCCCTTGGGCGGCGCAGATTGGTGACGATCCACCGGTCTGCCACGGCCCAGATGTAGCCGACGGCGCCGTGGGCCCAGATGTTGGCGGGGTCCTCGTCGAGCCCCTCGCGTCCCAGCCAGGCACGCATCGCTTCCGCGACCTGGTCGCCGATCCGGGCGGTGATCGAGCCCACCGGGTCTGACGTGGGCGTGTCGCCCGTGGGCCGCGAGGTCACGAACAGGTACAGGTTGCGGTCGCGTTCCACCACGGCGAGGTAGGCGTCGGCCACCTGCGAGACGAGTTCTGCCGGGTGCATGTGCGCGCCCTTCTCGAGCGGCAACTTCCGCAGGATGAACGTGTGCACCGAGGCGACGACGGCCTGGTACAGCCCGGCCTTGTCGCCGAAGTGGCGGTACAACACGGTCTTGGAGGTCTGCGCCATGGCGGCGATCTCATCCATGCCGACGCCCGGGCCGTGCTTGCGGATCGCCTTCACGGCGCCCTCCACCAGCGTCTGCCGACGCTCGGTGTTGTGCTGCTCCCAGCGGGCGGCGCGACCGTCGACGATCTGCTCAACGTTGTTCATGTAACTCACGGTACCTGAAACTCCGCGTACCTGCTACCCTCGGTTACAGGTAATATTTCCGCGCTCCGGAGGATCCCTCATGAATTCACGCACTGCGGTGGTGGTCGGCGGTAACCGCACCCCGTTCGTCAAGGCCGGCGGCAAGTACGCCGCGGCCTCCGCCCAGGACCTGCTCACGGCCGCCCTCGACGGGCTGGTCGCCCGCTTCGGGCTGGCCGGGCAGAAGGTCGACGAGGTGGTGGCCGGGGCAGTCCTGAAGCACACCCGCGACTTCAACCTCACCCGCGAGGCGGTGCTCGGCTCCGCACTGTCGCCGTTGACGCCGGCGTGCGACCTCCAGCAGGCCTGCGCAACGGGCCTGGAGGCCGTCGTTTACGCCTCGAACAAGATTCGGCTCGGCCAGGCTGACGTGGCGATCGCCGGCGGTGTCGACTCCGCCTCGGATGCGCCCATCGTCGTCACCGAACCGCTGCGCCGGGCTCTGCTCGCCCTGCACCGGGCGAGGAACCTACCCGAGAAACTGGCCGCGCTGAGCAAGCTGCGCCCGGCGGACCTGATGCCGGTACCGCCCGCCGTCGTGGAGCCCCGCACCGGGCTCAGCATGGGCGAGTCCCAGGCGATGACCACCACCAAGTGGGGCGTCAGTCGCGAAGAGCAGGACGAACTGGCCTACCAGTCGCACCAGCGGCTCGCCGGGGCCTGGGACGAGGGCTTCTTCGACGACCTCGTCACCCCCTATCTGAAGGTCGCGAAGGACGGCATCCTGCGACCCGAGACCACCATGGACGCGCTGGGCAAGCTGCGCACCGTGTTCGGCAGGGACAACGCCACCATGACGGCCGGCAACTCCACGGCACTCACCGATGGCGCCGCACTGGTGCTGCTCGCGGAGGAGGAACATGCCCGGGCCAAGGGGTGGCCGGTGCTGGCGAAGGTCGTCGATGCGCAGGTCGCCGCGTCGGATTACGTGACCGGCTCCGAGGACCTCCTGATGGCCCCCGCCCGGGCCATCCCGGAACTGCTGAAGCGCAACGGGCTCACCCTGCAGGACTTCGACCTCTACGAGTTCCACGAGGCGTTCGCCTCCACCGTGGTGGCCACCCTGAAGTCACTCGAGGAGCAGGGGCTGGGTGAAGTGGACCGCGCCAAGCTGAACGTGAAGGGGTCGTCGCTGGCCACAGGACATCCGTTCGCCGCCACCGGCGGCCGGATCGCCGCCTCGCTCGCCAAGATGCTGGCCGCCAAGGGACCCGGCTCGCGCGGGCTGATCTCGATCTGCGCGGCCGGTGGCCAGGGCATCGTCGCCATTCTGGAGGCCTGACATGGACGTTCTCGAAATGATCTACGGCACGCCCGCCGGAAAGTTCGTCGCCGGCAAGCTGGGCGTTTCAGAACCACCCACCCTGCGTCGTGGCCGCACCATGCCCACGGGCGAGGTGCTGCTGGGTGAACTCGACGGGGGCGGCATCGCCCGCGAAACGCTCGCCCTGCTGGGCGTGACGCCCGGGGAGCCGCTCCTGGACGTGACCGACAACCGGACCACGGACGAGAAGGGGCGCGCCCAGGCGCCGCGCTATCCCCAGCGCCCGGGAGCGCTCGTCGTCGACGCGACGGGGCTGCGGGAGATCACCCAATTGGAAGGGCTGCGCCAACTGCTGCGCCCGGTCATGCGCGGGCTGGAGCCCTCCGGGCGCGTCATCCTCCTCGCCACCGATGCCTCGGAGGTCGAGGGCCTCGAGGCGAAGACCGTGGCCCAGGCGATCGACGGCATCAACCGCACCGTCGGCAAGGAACTGCGGGGCGGCGCCACGTCCAACCTGGTGTTCCTGCGCGGTGGGGCGTCTGCCTCGGACCTCGCGTCGACGATGTCGTTCCTGCTGGAGGGCCGCTCTGCGTTCGTCTCCGGTCAGGCGTGGCGCGTCGGGCCGGCGGAAATCGCCCATGACGTGACCGACCAGCCGTTCACCGACCGCCTCGTCGTGGTGACCGGCGCCGCCCGCGGTATCGGCGCGGCCATCGCCCGCACGTTTGCGCGCGACGGCGCCCTGGTGGTCGCCGTCGACATCCCCGGCGCCGGGGATGCGCTGGCCAAGGTCGCCAACGAGGTGCAGGGCTCCGCGCTGCAGCTCGATATCACGGTCCCCGACGCGGGTGCACGCATCGCTGCGCATGTCGCCTCCCGGTACCCCGGCCGTCACATCTGGGCCGTCGTCCACAACGCGGGCATCACCCGCGACAGGATGCTCGCCAACCTCGACGAGAAACTGTGGGGCTCCGTCCTCGACGTGAACCTCGCCGCCGAGATGCGCATCAACGAGTACCTCCTGAACAACGACGTGCCTGGCGGGCTCGGCGAGGAGGCCCGCATCGTCGGGATCGCCTCGACCTCCGGTGTCGCCGGTAACAAGGGCCAGACCAACTACGCTGCCTCGAAGGCAGGGGTCATGGGCCTGGTCTGGGCGATGCGCGACGAACTCCGGGACCGGCCCATCACGACCAACGCAGTCGCCCCCGGCTTCATCGAAACGGAGATGACCGCGGCGATCCCGTTCCTGCAGCGCGAGATCTTCCGCCGCACGAACTCGCTGAGCCAGGGTGGTCAGCCCGTCGATGTCGCCGAAACGCTCGCCTACCTCTGCGGCCCCGCCTCCGGCGGAGTCGACGGTCAGGTCATTCGGGTGTGTGGCCAGAACCTCGTGGGGGCGTGAGCCATGGGACGCGATGTGATCGAGCTGCGCGAACTGCCCGATGTCAACAAGTTGCTACTCAAGGCCCTGACCGGTGCGGTGACCAAGAAGGGCCGACGCGCCCAACTGCCGGAGCGTTCCTTCCTGGTGATGGACCACCAGCAGGACGTGGCGCGCCTCGCGGAGTACTGCCGCGTCACCGGGTTCTCCCTCCGCGACGAGGTGCCCGCTACGTGGCTGCACGTGCAGACGTTCCCGCTCCAGGCGGCGCTGATGGCGCAGGACGACTTCCCGTTCTCGCTGGCCGGGCTCGTGCACGTGACCAACACGATGCGGCTCCGCCGGGCGGTCCGGGTGGGCGAGCGCCTGAGGATGTCGGTGCGGACGGAGAACTTGGCACCGCATGCGAAGGGCGCGGCGTTCGACATGGTCGGCGAGATCCATGCCGGCGACGAACTGGTGTGGAGCGGCACCTCCAACTATCTGGCCGCCGGCGCGAAGGTCGACGGCGAACCAGGGGAGTCGGTGCGCCTGGCTGCGCCAACACGGGAGCCGTCTCAACTGTGGCGGCTGCCCGCGGATCTCGGCCGGCAGTACGCCAAGGTCTCCGGTGACGCGAACCCCATCCACCTGTACCCGCTCACGGCGAGGCTCTTCGGCTTCCCGCGCCCGATCATCCACGGCATGTGGACGCACGCGCGGGCGGTGGCCGCTCTGGGTGGTCGGCTGCCGGAGGCCTACGAGGTGCAGGTGCAGCTCGCCAAACCCATTCTGTTGCCGGGCAAGGTGGGCTTCACAGCGGCGGGGGAGGACGGCACGGCGACCTTTGCCGTGGTGAACAAGGAGGGCAAGCCGCACCTGGTCGGCGTGTTGAGCGCCGCGAGAAGCTGACCGCCGCCGGTCCGCGCGCCGCCCTGGGACCTATCATGATCCCAGGGCGCGATGGAAGGGCGGGCAATGAGTAGCCAGGCTGGCGTTGCCGGCCGGCCGAGCATCTACGACGTGGCTGCGCAGGCCGGGGTCTCCCACACGACGGTGTCGCGGGTCCTGAACGGGCACCCCAACATCCGCGAGGCCACGCGCCTCCGCGTGTTGGTGGCCATCGACGAACTCGGCTTCACGCGTAGCTCGATCGCGAGGGCGCTGAAGACCAACCGAACGATGCGCATCGGCGCGTTCGTCGATTCGCCCTCCGAATACGGACCCAACACGACGCTGCGAGCAGTCGAGAGCGCCGCCCGTCGGCACGGGTATGCGGTCACCGCGTACACGGCCACCGGTGACGACGACGGGCACGTCGACGCGGGCCTGGCGGAGTTCCGTAAGCAGGGGGTGGACGCCCTGTGCGTCATCGCGCCCAGGGCCTCCTCTCTGGACAGGCTCCGCGAGGGCCCAGTCGTGGTGCCCATGCTGGTGATCAAGGAGGAGCCGGACGCCGACCTGCACACCGCCTCCGTGGACCAGCGGGCCGGGGCGTCGATGGCTATGGCCCACCTCTTGGAACTCGGCCACCGCACCATCCTCCATCTGGCCGGCCCCCTGGATTGGTTCGACGCCCGCGCCCGGGCCGAGGCGTGGCGCGCGGCGTTGGTGGAGGCAGGGCTGCCGATCGTAGAGCCGGCCAAGGGCGACTGGTCGTCGGATTCGGGATACGCCTTCGCGAGCGCGGTCGAGCTTCGTGAGGCCACCGCCGTCTTCGCAGCCAACGACCAGATGGCGCTGGGCATGATCCATGGCTTCATGGACCGAGGCATTAGAGTCCCCGAGGATGTCAGCGTCGTCGGGTTCGACGACATGCCGGATGCGCGCCACTTCCTCCCACCCTTGACTACCGTGCGGCAGGACTTCGCGGCACTGGGTCGCCTCGTCATCGGCGAACTGATCGCGGCGATCGAGGGGCGCACCGTCGAGGATAGGGAGCTGATCGAGCCCGAGCTCCTGATCAGATCCTCGACCGCCCGTCCGCGCACAGTAACGAAGAGGTAACACTCAATCTGTTCCCATGGCGCGACTGTCGTCGCTGGGGCAAGATTGTTCTCGGTAACAACGCCCACATTGGCGACCAGCCGGCTCGAGGAGGAGACCATGGCATTTACCAAGGGGGCTCGCGCTCTCATCACTTTCTTCGCTGCGGGGGCGTTAGCCCTCACCATGGCCGGGTGTGCGGGTGACGCAGATCCCGAGCCCACAACCGATGCCACCACCGGAGCCGCCTCCGGCGCTACCACAGATCCCACTACCGATGCTGGCAGCGACGCCATTACCGTCGGCTACGTGGCCGTAGGCCCCGAAGGCGGATGGCGCGATGCACACGAGAAGGCCATCCGCGACGCGTTCGGCGAAGACGCCAGCTTCGACCTCAAGTACGCGCCGGCGTCGAGCCCGACAGACCAGAACTCGCAGATCAACGCGTTCAACACCTTCGTCAACGACGAGGTCGACGTGATCCTGCTCACCGCCACCGAAGCGTCCGGCTGGGGCGATTCGCTCGCGCTGGCCCAGGAGGCGGAGATCCCGGTCATCCTCTTGGACCGCGGCGTTGAAGGCAACGAAGACCTCTACGTCACCCGCATCGCCCCCGACAACGTCGCAGTAGCGGCGCAGGTGGGCGAGTGGGCGCTGACGGCCTTCCCCGACGGTGCCAACTACTACGTGCTCGAAGGCGTGCCCGGGCTGTCCGTGGTCAACGAACGCAACGAGGGCTTCGAAGGCGCCATCGCCGGCGCTGAGGGCTGGAACAAGGTGGGCGCCCAGACCGCCAACTGGAGTGCCGACGAGGGTAAGTCGGTCACCGAGACCGTGCTGCGCGCCAACAACAACGACATCCAGTTCATCTTCGCGCAGAACGACGAAATGGGCATCGGCGCGGCGCAGGCCGTGAAGGATGCGGGCCTGACCCCTGGCACCGACGTCAAGATCGCCACCATCGACGGCACGTCCGGCGCGCTGGAAGCGTTGGCCGCGGGCGACCTGAGCTTCGTGGCCCAGTACAACCCCTTCTTCGGCGACCTGGCCATCGACGCGGTGAACAAGGCGCTGGCGGGCGAGTCGGTCGAGAAGACCATCATCGTTCCGGGCGAGGCCTTCGACTCCGCCGAGGCGGGCCAGAAGGCGCTGGACGACGGCATGGGCTTCTAGCCTCACAACAGAGTAGTTCCATCACGGGCGGGGCCGTCGGTCATCCGGCGGCCCCACGCTCACACGAGAGGTGCGTGCATGATGACCGAGCCCGTCGTCGAGGTCCAGCGGGTGTCCATCACGTTTCCCGGCGTCAAGGCGCTCGACGACGTGAGCTTCCGCCTGCTGCCGGGCGAGGTGCACTCGCTCATGGGGGAGAACGGGGCCGGCAAGTCCACGCTCATCAAGGCGCTCACGGGCGTCTATCAGATCGATACCGGACAGATCCTCGTCGGCGGAGTTGAGCGCCACCTCACCGGCACGGCGTCGGCCCAGGCGGCGGGCATCTCAACCGTCTACCAGGAGGTCAACCTCTGCTCCAACCTGAGCATCGGTGAGAACGTCATGCTCGGCCACGAGGAGAGCGGCCGGGCCGGCATCAACTGGCGCAAGACCAACGACGAAGCCCGCCGGGCGCTGGCACGATTGGGCCTGGGGCACCTCGATCCGCGGGCGCCCCTGTCGTCGATCTCCATCGCGCTGCAGCAGTTGGTGGCGATCTCGCGGGCGATGGCCACGGATTCCACGGTGCTGATCCTCGACGAGCCCACCTCCAGCCTCGACGCCAACGAGGTCGAAGTGCTCTTCACCGTGATCAGGCACCTGCGCGATCAGGGCGTCGCCATCTTGTTCGTCTCCCACTTCCTCGATCAGGTCTATGAGATCAGCGATCGGATCACCGTGCTGCGCAACGGGCAGTTCGTGGGCGAGTACCTCGTGGACGAGCTCAACCGCACACAATTGATTTCGAAGATGATCGGCAAGGACTTCGAGTCGCTCAAGGCGCTGGGCTCCACCCGACAGAGGGAGGCGCGCGACCGCACGGGAACGCCCCTGCTCTCCGCGACGAACCTGGGGCGGAAGGGGGCCATCAACCCCACGGACGTGGAGATCCACCCCGGTGAGGTGGTGGGCTTCGCCGGCCTGCTCGGCGCCGGACGCACGGAGCTCGCCAGGCTGATCGCCGGGGCGGACAAGCCGGATTCCGGCACGATCGAGGTCAAGGGCCACAAGGTGACCATCGGGTCGCCGGTGGCGGGTCTCGCGCACGGGATCGCCTACTCCACCGAGAACCGGCGTGAGGACGGCGTCGTCGGCGACCTCAGCGTGCGCGAGAACATCATGCTGGCCGTGCAGGCCCGCCGGGGCTGGATGCGGCGGGTGCGCGCCAAGGAGGTCGACAAGCTCGTCGACACCTACATGGAGCGGTTCGACGTGCGGCCCAGGGACCCTGACCGCCCCATCCGGCTGCTGTCCGGCGGCAACCAGCAGAAGGTGCTGCTGGGCCGTTGGCTGGCCACCAATCCAGAGCTGCTTCTGCTCGACGAACCCACCCGAGGCATCGATGTCGGGGCGAAGGCGGACATCCAGGAGACGGTCGCCGAACTCGCTCACGGCGGCATGAGCGTCGTGTTCATCTCCTCCGAGTTGGAGGAGGTGGTGCGCCTGTCCGAGCGCATCGTCATCCTCAAGGACCGCGAGAAGGTGGGCGAAGTGGTCAACGGCCCCGGTGTCAGCGCCGAATCCATCGTCTCGATCATTGCCGCGGAGTCGGAACCAGGGGCCGAGGAGCGCGCCACCGCCGGAAAGGGGGCCGGGGCATGAGCCGGGTCAAGGCGCTCCTGCGGACCTCATGGTTCTGGGCGATCGTCGGCATCGTCGTGCTGCTGCTGGTCAACACCGTCAAGGACCCGCGCTACCTGTCCGTCGGGCTGAACCCCACCACGGGGATGATGACGGGCAACGTCCTCGACATCCTGCGCGTCTCCGCGCCCATCATCATGATCGCGTTGGGCATGACGTTCGTGATCGCCACCGAGGGCATCGACCTGTCGGTGGGCTCGATGATGGCGGTGGGCGGCGCGGTCGCGATGCAGACGCTCAGCGACCTGAGCGGGACGACGTCGGTGGCCGCGATGCTGCAGGCGATCGGCCTCGCCGTGCTTGTGGCCGTCGTGCTCGGCACCGTCAACGGTGTGTTGGTCTCCGTCGTTGGGTTGCAGCCGTTCATCACCACCTTGGTGATGATGATGGCCGCCCGCGGGATCGCCCGGGTCGTCACGGGTGGGCAGAACACCAACGCGAGCAACGAGCCCTTCCGGCTGCTGGCCAACGGCCAGATCCTGGGCATCCCCACCAGCTTCGTGCTGGCTGTGGTCATCGTCGTGCTGGTCGCGCTGTTGATGCGGCGCACCGCGCTGGGATTGATGATCGAATCCATCGGGATCAACCCGCACGCCAGCCGTTTGGCAGGTATCCGCCCGCGGCCCATCCTGATCGCCGTCTACGCGCTGTCGGCCGTCCTGGCTGCGACGGCCGGGATGTTCAACGTCTCCGAGGTGATGACCGTCAACCCGTCGAGCACCGGCAACCTGATGGAAATGGACGCGATCTTGGCGGTCGTCATCGGCGGCACCTCCCTGGCGGGGGGAAAGTTCTCCGTCCTCGGGTCCACGATGGGCGCACTGCTGATCGCCACCCTCAACAAGACCGTCGTGTTCCTCGGAGTGCCGTCCGCCGCCACGCCCGCGTTCAAGGCGTTGGTGATCATCGTCCTCGTGCTGCTGCAGTCCGAGCGGATCCGCACCCTGCTGTTCCGCCGGAAGCCGCCCGGGGGCCCCGTCGTGCCGTCGGCTGGAAGAGCCGGGTCTGAACCGAAGGGGGTCCTCTCATGAGCGCGTCGAGCTCGCTGGTCGACCAGGTGCGGCCTGCACCCGATCTGCCTCGCGCCCAGGAATCCCGCGCGAGTGGCGTGGCCGGGTGGTGGCATCGCGCCCAGCGCCTGCTGCCCACCCTGATCGCGTTGGCGCTGCTGCTGGGCATGCTCATCTACGCGCAGGTCGCCTACGGTCGGGTGTTCCACCCCGGCACGATGTCGGACCTGCTGGGAGGAGCGGCACCCATGCTCATCCTCGCGGTGGGCATGACGGTGGTCATCATCTCGGCCGGCATCGACCTGTCCGTCGGGGCCGTGGTCGCCTTCAGCTCCGTGGCCGGGGTGATGCTGATGGGCCAGGGCCTCAACGGGTGGCTGGGCGTGTTGGCGATGATCGTCCTCGCGTCGCTGTTCGGGCTGTTCGCCGGGGTCATGGTGCAGTTCTTCAACGTTCAGCCCTTCATCGCGACCTTGGCGATGATGTTCCTGGCGCGCGGGCTCGCGTCGATGCTCACCACTGACGTGGTCCGGGCGCCCGAGGGCTCTCCGTTCGAGTGGCTGTCGACGAGGTGGAAGCTGTACGACGGGCCCAAGGTCAACGACTTCACGGTCACTCCGGGGGTGCTGATCGCGCTCCTCGTCGTGCTCGGCGCCGTGTTTTTCATGCACCGCACTCGGATGGGGCGCACGGTGTACGGCATTGGGGGGTCGGAGAACTCGGCCGAGTTGATGGGGCTGCCCGTGGCGCGGACGCGGCTACTGATCTACGTGATCTCGGGCGCATGCTCGGGCTTGGCGGCGGTGGTGTACACCGCCAGCGTGCAGGGCTCGGCGCGCAACGTGACGGGCTTGGGCTGGGAGCTCGACGCGATCGCGGCCGTCGTCATCGGGGGCTCCCTGCTGACGGGAGGGGCGGGCTACGTGCTGGGGTCGGTCATCGGGGTTCTGGTGTTGCAGGTGTTGCGGTTGATCATCACGAAGGACGGCTCGATCGACCCGCAGTACCTGACGATCATCACGGGCGCAGTGCTGTTGGTGTTCGTCCTGCTCCAGCGGTTGTTGGCCAAGAGGCGAAGCGGGCGTTGACAGGACGCCCAGCGAGCGCAGGGCCAGAAGGGGGAGGCTAGGATTTGGCCATGAGCGTCCCCAATGTGCTGGCCAACCGTTACGCGTCGACGCAGATGCGCCAGATCTGGGCCCCCAAGGCCAAGATCATCTCCGAGCGGAAGCTGTGGCTCGCAGTGCTCCGGGCCCAGCGCGACCTCGGCGTCGACTTCGGCGGTGCTGACGCCGACGAAGTGATCGCGGCCTACGAGAGCGTCGTCGACCAGGTGGATCTGGCTTCCATCGATGAGCGCGAGCGCGTCACCCGCCACGATGTGAAGGCCCGCATCGAGGAATTCAACGCGCTCGCCGGGTTCGAGCACATCCACAAGGGCATGACCTCGCGCGACCTCACCGAGAACATCGAGCAACTGCAGGTGCTCGAATCGCTGAGGGTGGTACGCGTCCGCGTCGTCGCCACGCTCTCCGAGCTCGCCCGCCTGGCCACGCAGTACGCCGACCAGCCACTCACAGGCCGCTCGCACAACGTCGCCGCGCAACTCACCACGCTCGGCAAGCGGTTCGCCACCGCCGCCGACGAACTGCTCGTCTCGCTCGACCGGCTCGACAACCTGATCGCCCGCTACCCGGCCCGCGGTATCAAGGGCCCCGTCGGGACGGCGCAGGACATGCTGGACCTTCTCGGGGGCGACGCCGACAAGCTGGCCGAGCTGGAACGGCGCATCGCTGAGGAACTCGGCTTCGGCGCGGTGTTCACCTCCACCGGTCAGGTCTACCCGCGCTCCCTGGACTACGACGCGGTGACCGCCCTCGCACAGATCGCCGCCGCTCCCTCGAATGTAGCCACGACCATCCGCCTGATGGCAGGCATCGAACTGGTCACCGAGGGGTTCAAGGAGGGCCAGGTCGGCTCGTCGGCCATGCCCCACAAGATGAACACCCGCTCCTGCGAGCGCGTCAACGGCCTCGCGGTCATCCTGCGCGGCTACGTGTCGATGCTCGGTGAGCTCGCCGGCGACCAGTGGAACGAGGGCGACGTGTCCTGCTCCGTGGTGCGCCGCGTCGCGCTGCCCGACGCGTTCTTCGCCCTCGACGGGCTGTTCGAGACCTTCCTCACGGTGCTGGCCGACTTCGGCGCCTTCCCGGCTGTCATCGAGGCCGAACTCGAGCGCTACCTGCCCTTCCTCACCACCACCAAGGTGCTGATGGCGGCGGTGCGCAAGGGCGTCGGCCGCGAGGTGGCGCACGAGGCGATCAAGGAGCACGCCGTCGCCGTGGCGCTGGATCTGCGCGAGGGCGCGCGCACCAACGACCTGCTCGACAGGCTGGCCTCCGACGACAGGCTCGGCCTCTCGCGCGACGAACTGGGCGGGCTCGTGGGCAGCCCCCTCGAGTTGGCCGGCACGGCCCAGGCGCAGGTGGCGCGCGTCGTCGCCCGGGTGGCGGAGATCGTCGAGGCTGATCCCGAGGCCGCGGCCTACCGCCCGGGATCCGTGCTCTGAGTTGTCCACAGCCTGACCGCAGCACCGGACACGGTGACCCGGGAGACCTGTTCAATGGCGGCATGCGTCGCAGAAACGAGAGAGGGCTGTCGCTGTCCGTCTGGACAGCGGTGGCCCTCCCCGCGTTCATCGTCACCGTCGGCCTCGGGGTGGACTTCGCCGGACACGCCGCGGCCGAGCAGGAGGCCCGGGAGATCGCGGCCCAGGCAGCCCGCGCCGCCACGCATCAGGTGTCGCTGACGGACGCCGGCGTCAGGCTGGACATCGCGGCCGGCAAGCGCGAGGCCCTCGGTTTCGCCCAGGCAGCCGGCTACACCGCGGACGTCCGGCTCACGCAGGCCTCGGGCGCTCAGGTCACGGTGCGGGGCACCTATGACACCGTGTTCCTCGGCCTCATCGGCATCCACGGCATCGCCGTCGAGGGCGGGGGTACCGCACGGGGCGTACCCGTGACGCGTAGTTGAACGATTGACATGTTCGCTGGAGGCGATGTGGGGAATGACGTGGGCCCCCTGGGAGGTTGTGGGCGGGTGACAAGGCCCTAGAGAAGGACCCCCCATGACTGATGTGGCAGCGCGGCCCAAGCGCGTACAGGTGACCGGCGCGTGGGCGGACGGCGACAAGACCCCGCTCAACCCGAACGAGGTACTCAAGCAGGCCGACGACGGCCTGAACGTCCGCCAGCGGATCATCGACGTGTACTCGAAGCAGGGTTTCGCGTCGATCCCCGGCGACGACCTCCGGGGCCGCATGCGGTGGTGGGGCCTCTACACGCAGCGCAAGGAGGGCATCGACGGTGGCCAGACGGCCACGCTGGCGCCCGAGGAGCTCGACGCTGAATTCTTCATGATGCGCGTGCGCTCCGACGGCGGCGCCCTGTCCAACGATCAGCTGCGGGTGATCGCCGGCATCTCCTCCGAGTTCGCGCGCGACACCGCGGACATCTCGGACCGCCAGAACATCCAGCTCCACTGGATCCGCATCGAGGACGTCCCTGAAATCTGGGAGCGTCTCGAAGCGGTGGGGCTCTCCACCACCGAGGCCTGCGGCGACGTGCCGCGAGTGATCCTCGGCTCCCCGGTGGCGGGGATCGCGGCGAACGAACTGGTCGACGGCACCCCCGCCGTGCGGGAGATCCTGGAGCGCTACATCGGCAACCCGGAGTTCTCCAACCTGCCGCGCAAGTTCAAGACCGCCATCTCCGGCAACACCACGCTCGACATCGTGCATGAGGCCAACGACATCTCGTTCGTCGGCGTGGTGCACCCGCAGCACGGGCCGGGCTTCGACCTGTGGGTGGGCGGCGGACTGTCCGTCAACCCGATCTTCGCGCAGCGGCTGGGCGCATGGGTGCCGCTGCACGAGATCCCCGACGTGTGGGCCGGCGTCACGTCGATCTTCCGCGACTACGGCTACCGCCGGCTCCGCAACAAGGCGCGCCTCAAGTTCCTCATGGCGGACTGGGGCCCGGAGAAGTTCCGGCAGGTGCTGGAGGACGAGTACCTCCACCGCCGCCTCGTGGACGGTCCGGCCCCCGACGTGTCGCAGGCACGCCGCGACCACATCGGCATCCACCCGCAGAACGACGGGCTGTTCTGGGTGGGCGTGGCCCCCATCGCCGGCCGGGTCTCCGGCACGCGTCTCAAGCGCATCGCCGACCTGGCGTCGCAGTACGGGTCCGGGCGCGTCCGCCTCACCCCGCACCAGAAGTTGCTGGTGCTCGACGTCCCCCTGGAGAACACGGAGGCCCTCGTCGCGGCGCTCAACCCACTCGACCTGAAGGCGCGCCCCTCTGAGTTCCGCCGGGGTGTGATGGCCTGCACCGGGATCGAGTTCTGCAAGCTGGCGCTCGTCGAGACCAAGGCCCGGGCACGCACCGTCGTCGAGGAACTCGAGGCTCGGCTGCCGGACTTCGACGTGCCGTTCACCATCCACGTCAACGGGTGCCCGAACGCCTGCGCCCGCACTCAGGTGGCGGACGTCGGCCTCAAGGGCATGGTGCAGCAGGACGCCGACGGCAACCTGACGGAGATCTTCCAGGTGCACCTGGGCGGCGGCCTGGGCTTCGAACCCCAGCTCGCGCGCAAGACGCGGGCGCTGAAGGTCGCCGCCGAAGACCTGCCGGAGTACATCGAGCGGCTCGCTCGCACCTTCCTCGCGCAGCGGATCGACGGGGAATCCTTCCGTCAGTGGGCGCACCGCGCGGAGGAGGACGACCTCCGATGACCCTCCGCGAGACCGCGGCAGAGGCGCAGGCGCGTTTCACGGCGCTGGAGGCCGACGAGCGCTATCAGGGGCACCTCGGGCGGGTGGCGCTCACCCGCGAGGTGCTCACCTGGGCGGCCGACACGTTCGGCTCCGACGTGACGGCCGCCTCGTCCATGGGTGACGAGGTGCTCGTCGAGCTCATCGCCCAGAGCGCCCCATTTCTCGACGTGTTCTTCCTCGACACCGGCTTCCACTTCCCGGAAACCCTCGAGACGCGCGACCACTACGCCGGCCGGGTCCGGCTGCGCACGGTCCTGCCGCTGCTCACCGTCGACGAGCAGGCTGCGCAGCACGGGCCACGGCTCTTCGAGTCCAACCCCGATCGCTGCTGCGCGATCCGCAAGGTCGAGCCCCTGGAGCGCGCCATCAGCGGGCACAGTGCCTGGGTGACGGGCATGCGCCGCGTCGACGCGCCCACCCGTACCGACATCACGCTCGTCGGTTGGGATGCCAAGCGCGCCATGATCAAGATCAACCCCATCGCGGCGTGGACGGACGACGACGTCGACCGGTTCGCCTTCGAGGAGGACGTCCACCTCAACCCGCTGCGCCAGAAGGGCTACCCGTCCATCGGTTGTCAGCCCTGCACCCGGCCGGTCGCGGCCGGCGAGGATCCCAGGGCCGGCCGATGGTCGGGCAAGAACAAGACGGAATGCGGACTACACACATGAGCTACATCCTGAGCCACCTGGAACACCTCGAATCAGAGGCCATCCACATCTTCCGCGAGGTCGCGGGCGAGTTCGAACGCCCCGTGATCCTCTTCAGCGGCGGCAAAGATTCCGTCGTCATGCTGCACCTGGCGCTCAAGGCGTTCGCGCCCGCCCCGCTGCCGTTCTCGCTGCTGCACGTCGACACCGGGCACAACTTCCCGGAGGTGCTTGACTACCGTGACCGCACCGTCGAGCGCGTCGGCGCCAGGCTCCACGTGGCCAGCGTGCAGGACTACATCGACGACGGCAGGCTCCGTGAGCGCGCCGACGGTACCCGCAACCCGCTGCAGACAGTGCCGCTGCTCGACGCCATCGAGAAGGGCCGGTTCGACGCCGTCTTCGGGGGCGGCCGCCGCGACGAGGAGAAGGCCCGGGCCAAGGAGCGCGTCTTCTCGCTGCGCGACTCGTTCGGCGCCTGGGACCCGCGTCGGCAGCGGCCCGAACTCTGGGACCTGTACAACGGCCGGCATGCGCCGGGCGAACACGTGCGGGTGTTCCCGCTGTCCAACTGGACGGAGCTGGACGTCTGGCGCTACATCGAGCGGGAGCAGATCGAGCTGCCCAGCCTGTACTACGCCCACCGACGAGAACTGTTCCAGCGTGACGGCATGTGGCTCGCGCCAGGCGATTGGGGCGGCCCGACCAACGGGGAGACGCTCGAGACCCGCACGGTGCGCTACCGCACCGTCGGCGACATGAGTTGCACCGGCGCCGTCGAATCCGATGCCCGCGAGGTGTCGGACGTCATCCTCGAGGTGGCTGCCTCGCGGATCACGGAACGCGGCGCCACGCGTGCCGACGACCGCCTCTCCGAGGCTGCGATGGAAGACCGTAAGAAGCAGGGGTATTTCTGATGAGCACGCACGACCTTCTCCGTCTGGCCACCGCGGGCTCCGTCGACGACGGTAAGTCCACGCTCGTGGGCCGGCTGTTGTACGACACCAAATCCGTGCTGGCGGACCAGCTCGACGCCGTGGACCGGGTGTCCCGCGAGCGCGGGCTCGAGGGCCCGGACCTGGCGCTGCTGACCGACGGTCTGCGTGCCGAGCGCGAGCAGGGCATCACCATCGACGTGGCCTACCGCTACTTCTCGACGGCCAACCGGTCCTACGTGCTCGCCGACACCCCCGGCCACGTGCAGTACACGCGCAACATGGTCACCGGCGCCTCGACGGCAGAGCTGGCGTTGATCCTGGTCGACGCGCGGCACGGCGTCGTTGAACAGACGCGTCGGCACCTCGCCGTGACGGGGCTGCTGGGAGTGCGGCACGTCGCGATCGCGGTGAACAAAATGGATCTCGTCCACTGGGATGAAGCCCGCTTCACCGAGATCGTCGCTGATGCCTGCACGGTGGCCGCGCGCTTCGACATCCAGGACGTGCTCGCAGTGCCGCTCTCGGCGCTGCGGGGCGACAACGTGGTCGAGCGCTCGACCAACACACCCTGGTATTCGGGCCCGACGTTGCTCGAGCACCTCGAAGCGGTGCCGGTGGGCACAGACCCGGCCACCCAGCCGCTGCGGCTGCCCGTGCAGGCCGTGCTCCGCCCGCAATCGGACGGTCATCGCGATTACCGCGGCTACGCGGGACGCATCTCCGCAGGCATCGTCCGGGTGGGCGAAGAGATCGCCGTGTTGCCCTCTGGCCGCCGCTCGCGCGTCATCGGCATCGACCAGGGTCAGGCCGACGGCACGGTGCGGGAGCTCACTGAGGCCTTCGCGCCGCAGTCGGTGACGGTCAGGTTGGCCGATGACATCGACATCTCGCGCGGCGACCTCCTGGCCTCGGTGGAAGAGCCCGGGCACGTCACCCGCACCGTCAGTGGCATGGTGTGCGTGCTTTCCGAGCGCCCGGTGCGTCCCCGCGACCGCGTGCTGCTGCGCGCCGGCACCCGCACCGTCCGGGCGTTGGTGGAGGAGATCCTGGACCAGCTCGACATCGAGGCCGTCGAATATGCCCGAGCCCCTCAGCAGTTGGAGCTCAACGACATCGGCCGGGTCCGCATCCGGCTGGCCGACGACCTGCCCATCGACGATTACCACGAGTTGCGCCGCACCGGGGCGTTCCTGTTGATCGACGAAGCCGACGGGGCCACCATGGCCGCGGGCATGGCGGACGCTCCGGACCGCTACGCCGGGGCGTCGATCTGATGGACATCGTGCTGATCGCGCACGGCTCGCCGGATCCGCGTCATGCGGCCGCCGTCGAACGGATCGCCGGCGCCGTCCGGGTGCGCCAACCGGGCCGCCGGGTGCACACCTCGTACCTGGACCACCACGGCCCGACGATCGACGACGTGGCCCTCGCCCTGCAGGGCCGGCCTGCCGTCGCGGCCCCCGTGCTGCTGACCAAGGCCTACCATGCGAGGGTCGACATCCCTGCCGCAGCCGAGGCGCTCGGAGCGTACGGTTCCGCCGTCACGCCGACGCCGCCGCTCGGCCCGGATTCGCGCCTGCTCGCGGCCTGTGAGGAGGCGCTCACCGCAGCAGGAGTGCTGCCGGACCCGGAGACCGCGGTGCTGGTGTTCGTGGCAGGATCCTCCGATCGCCCCGCCGTGACGGCAGTGGCCGACACGATCGCCGCCTCTCCACGGCTGGGGTGGGGCAGATGGGCCGTGGCCGCGCTCGACGGTGGGGACGCCGTCGAAGAGGTCGTCCCGCGCCTGCGCGACCAAGCGGCGCGGGTGGTCGCGGTCAGCTTCATGGTGGCGGAGGGCATCCTCCGCGACCGCATGGTCGACCGGTGCGCAGCGCTCGGCATCGACATGGTGCCCGGTGCACTCGGCGACACCGGGGCCTTCGCGGATCTCCTGGTGGCGCGGGTGAACGGGGACCGTACCGTCACCGTAACGGGTCGGGCGTCTTCGGCGACGGCCCTGATCGCCTGATCCGTTCCTCGGCGGACATGGCGCTGATCGAGGAGGACGTGGATGAGGCGGGGCGGCGACGGCGCCGGGATTGGTACGCTCACCCGGTGAGTCAGTACGGGCACCTCCTCAACCTCCCCCTCCTGCACGCGGGCAAGGTCCGCGAGTTGTACGCAGCGGACGGGCGCATCCTGATGGTCGCCACCGACAACATCTCGGCCTACGACCACGTGCTGAGCACGCTCATCCCCGACAAGGGTGCGATCCTGACCCAGCTGTCGCTGTGGTGGTTCGACCAGCTCACGGACATCGTCGAGAACCACGTCGTTTCCACGGAGGTGCCCGAGGCGGTCGCCGGCCGCGCCACGCTGGTGGAGTCGCTGGACATGGTGGAGGTGGAGTGCGTCGCGCGCGGCTACCTCACCGGGTCCGGTTGGACGGAGTACCAGGAGTCGCGCACCGTGTGCGGGGTGCCGCTGCCCGAGGGCCTGCGCGACGGTGACAAGCTGCCCGAGCCCATCTTCACGCCGGCCATCAAGGCGCCGATGGGGGAGCACGACATGAACGTCGACTACGCCAGCATCGCCGGCATCCACGGCGAAGCGCTCGCTGCACAGTTGCGGGACCTCACGCTGCAGATCTACTCGCGGGCCGCCGAGCTCGCCGCGGACCGCGGCATCATCCTGGCCGATACGAAGTTCGAGTTCGGCCGCCGCCCCGACGGCACGCTCGTGCTGGCCGACGAGGTGCTCACCCCCGATTCCTCGCGCTTCTGGGACGCCGCCCTCTGGGCGCCGGGGGAGTCCCTGGCCAGCTTCGACAAGCAGTATGTGCGTGACTGGCTCGCCAAGGAATCCGGCTGGGACAGGACCTCTGACACCCCGCCGCCGGCCCTTCCGGACGACGTGGTCGCCGCCACCCGCAGCCGCTACCTCGAGGCCTACCGCCGGTTGACGGGTGTGGACTTCAAGGCAGCCTGAGACATGACGCCTGGCCAGGACATCGACCGTTCGGACGCGGCGGACCGCGCCTGGGTCCACGAGGCCATCCGCAAGGTGGAGGCCGACGCAAACCGCTCCGCCGATACGCACCTGCTCCGGCTCCCGCTGCTGGCCTACCCCGGAGTCGACATCTACCTCAAGGACGAATCGACGCACCCGACCGGTTCGCTCAAACACCGGTTGGCGCGCTCGCTGTTCCTCTTCGCGCTGTGCAACGGGCAGATCCATGAGCACACCACAGTCATCGAATCCTCCAGTGGCTCCACGGCCGTCAGCGAGGCCTACTTCGCGCGGCTGCTGGGGCTGAAGTTCATCGCCGTCATCCCGCGCTCCACCAGCGAGGAGAAGATCGGCCTCATCGAACGCGCCGGCGGCACCTGCCACCTCGTCGACGACCCGACGGCCATCTCCGACGAAGCCGCCCGCCTCGCCAGCGAGACCGGGGGGCACTACCTCGACCAGTTCACGCACGCCGAGCGGGTCACGGACTGGCGCGGCAACAACAACATCGCGGATTCGATCTTCTGCCAGTTGGAACTCGAGCGTCACCCCATCCCGTCGTGGGTCGTCGTGAGCGCAGGCACGGGCGGCACGGCCGCCACCATCGGGCGGTACGTGCGCTATCGACGTCACGCCACGCGCCTCGCGGTGGCAGACCCGGACTTCTCCGCGTTCCTGCCCGGTTGGCGCGACGGCGACCCGGGCGTGCACACGGACCGCGGCTCGCGCATCGAGGGCATCGGCCGCAGCCGGGTGGAACCGAGCTTCGTGCCGGGGGTCGTCGACCGCATGATCGCCGTGCCGGACGGAGCCTCCGTGGCGATGGCCCAGGCCGTCGCCGGTGTGCTGGGTCGCACCGTCGGGCCCTCCACCGGCACCAACCTGTGGGCCACCCTGACGATCGCGCGCCAGATGCACGCGGCGGGGGAGAGCGGCAGCATCGTGTCGCTGATCTGTGACTCCGGCGAGCGCTACGCGGCCACCTACGGCCACGACTCCTGGCTGGCCGAGCACGGAATCGACCCGGCTCCCCACCGGCAGCAGGCCGAGGATCTCCTCGGTCAGGCAGGCCCCGCCTGAGCGCTGGCCGCGTAGAGTCCAGCCATGGCTATCCGCATGGTTGCACTCCTCGACGGCACGATCATCGACCCCTCCCAGCCCATTGTCCGCGCCGACGACCAAGGCGTCGTCCGGGGCGACGGCGTGTTCGACGCCCTGCTTGCCGTCGACGGGGCCGCGCTCCATGTCGAGGAGCACCTAGGGCGACTGGCGAGGTCCGCCGAGATCCTGCACCTGCCTGCGCCGGATGCCGCTGGTTACCGGCGGGCGATCGAGGCGGTCGTGCGGGCCTGGGACTGGCAGGCCGACCGGGAAGCGGTGCTGCGCCTCATCATGACCCGCGGGGCCGAGGGCGTCGAGGAGCCGAACGGCTGGGTGATGGCCGCCCCCATGGACGAGCGCACGTTGCGCGAGCGCCGCGACGGCGTGCGCGTCCTGATGCTCGACCGGGGCTTCGAGGGCTCCGGCATCGTCGATCTGCCGTGGCTGCTGCCCGGCGCCAAGTCGCTGAGCTACGGCATCAACATGGCAGCGCGCCGCTACGCCATCGCCAACGGCGCCGACGACGTCATCTTCATCACCCCGTCGGGCACCATCCTCGAGGGCCCCACCTCCAGCGTCGTGCTGGACCTCGACGGGGTGCTCACCACGCCGCCGCTCGAGGGCATCCTTCGCTCCATCACGATCGCCGAGCTGCTCGACGAGGGCCCCGCGGCCGGGCTGAGCGTGGAGGTGAAGCCCATCACCGTCGAGGACCTCTTCCGGGCCCGGGGTGCCTGGCTGTTGTCCAGCGGCCGTCTGGCCGCGCGCGTCACGCAGGCCGATGGCCGTGAGCTGCCCGTGTCGCCGCTCCACGACGACGTGTGCCGCCTGCTGAAGATGCCCGGCTACTCCTCGTAGCAGCCCCTCCAACGTGAGGGGGAATCCGTGGCGACGTCGTGGGAGCTCAGGTGGGTCACCTCGTGCCCCGCCTCCGCCGGCGCCGCGAGCAGTTCAGCGCAGCCGATGTGGACCTGCGTATGGGGGAAGACGTCGTAGCCCTTGTGGTCGTCCACGGCGCTGACCTAGGACTCGCCCGCCGGTAACACCCTGCTCATGTTGCCTCCGCTCGTCATTGAACTGGCTCTCAGGCTAGCGGAGACACGTAGAGTCGGAGGGGTGCTGGTTCCTCGCGACATCCTGTTCACCCACCTCGGTGCCGACGCACTGGCTGCCCTCGACCTCGTGGCCCGGGAGGCCCGGGGGCTGCTGGGCGCCCACCTCACGGTCGACCGTGAACCGGGGCCGGTGACTCTTCGGATTACGGAGGTGGAGGCGTACGCGGGGCCGCACGACCCGGCCTCGCACGCCTACCGCGGCCCCAACCCGCGCAACGCGGCGATGTTCGGCCCGCCCTGGCACGCCTACGTCTACCGGCACATGGGGCTCCACACCTGCTTCAACATCAAAGTGGGGCCGGAGGGCACGGCCACCGGTGTGCTGGTGCGCGCCGGGGAGGTCGTCGACGGAGTGGACACAGCGCGTGCCCGCCGCTCAGCGCAGGGGGTGACCCGCACCGATCACGACCTCGCCGCAGGCCCGGCCAGGCTCACCGTGGCCATGGGCATCACGCTCGCAGATACCGGGGCGCCGCTCGACGGCTCCACCGGCCTGCTCCTCAGCCCTCGCACCGGCCCCGCGCCCGTGACAGTGTCCGGTCCGCGCGTGGGCATCAGCGTGGCCACGGATTACCCGCTGCGGTTCTCCATCGCTGACGACCCCACCGTCTCCCGCGGGCGCGCCTAGTCCGGCCCCCTGGCCGATCCTGATCCCCTACGGGTGAACACCGAATGCCTGTCGGGTGGGACGACTCTGGGTCTTTGGGTGAGGGGGTCCATGATGACCTTCCACTGATCGGATCGCCGGTACCTGTCCGGTTCGACCTGGGAGTGGTGGAAGGGACACAACAACGCCAGGTTTCGGAGCGAGGTGGCACCGCCGGCCCACCAGGGGATCACGTGGTGGGCCTCGCATGAGGCGTCGGGTTTGCAGCAACCGGGGAAGATGCAGCCCTTGTCGCGGATTGTCAACGCCCGTCGCATCGCCGGGGTCACCAGCCGCTGCGCCTGGCCAACGTCCAGCACCTCGGAGCGGCCACCCAGGACGGCGGGCATCACGTCGGCGTCACACAGCAGCCGCCGCAGGTCCCCTGCCGCGACCTGCTTCCCCTCAGGCAGGAGCCGGGCTTCCTCCGCCTGCCCCCGCAGCTCCTGGAGCGTCATCTCAACGACAACTCGTGGCCGGTCTCCGGAGGTGACCGGCCCCTCTCTGTGGTCGGCGACCAGGGCGAGGAGGGCGTCGGCGCGACGCTGCCCGGGGGTCCGGTTCAGGTCCAGCACCCGCTGGGATCGGATGTCCGAGGCGCTGGCCCTGGCCCCTGCCAGCCCGGCCAACCGGCGGCGCTGGGCGCGGCGATCACGCTCGACGTAGCCCTCCACCAGTTTCAACAGTGGCACGGCCTCGAGTTCGGGTAGGCAGCCGTGGAACTTCACCGCACCCGCACCGTCGTCCGAGTAGTCGAAATACCGCCTGGCCCTGGCGCGCTCCGCCTGGGCGGCCAAGTGCTCCTGCGCCGACTCCCGTGAGGGGAGCAGTTCCGGCGCCACCTCCGCCAGCACCAAGGGCGCGATGTCCCTCAATTTGCGTGGTGTGGCGCCGATCTCCAGCGCCCTGCCGACGTAGGCCTCTTCGACCTTGCGTTGAATCTCCACCGGCAACTCGGGGAGTGTGGCCATGCCCTTGGCCACCGCGGCGGCCTGCTTCGGTGAGATATTGCCGGCCAGGGCGGCGTCGCGCACGGGTTCGTGTCTGCTGATCTCCGCCGCCTGAAACACCTGACCCGCTGCATCCCGCGAATCCAGGCCCTCCGTCGTGGAGATCAACGCGGTCAGTTCCGTGCCGGTGGCTTCCCGCGCCGACCTCCGGCGATCCACCTCGCTGGTCACCGTGGAGGCCAACGCGGAGAACCGGTCCGCCAGGTTGCGGGCCAATTGCATCAGCGCCACCAACTCCGCCGCGGTCAACCCCTCGCGCTCGCTGTGATCGATCGACGACAACGCCTCCCGGGTGACCTCCAAGGCCCCCCGAGTACTGCGTCGATTCACGTGCATGTTCTAAAAGATAGAGCCCCCGGGGATCTTCACAAGGGCTACCGATGCAGCTGTGGATAACTCCAGGACCGTCTAGGACTGGAAGGCCACGATCCGTTCGATCGCCTGGGCGACGGCCGTGGCGCCGGCCGCGAACGACAGCCGGACGGTGCGGTCGCCGAGCACGGTGTCGAAATCCCGGCCGGGCGTCACTGCGACCCCGGCCGCCTCGAGCAGCGCCGAGGCGTACGCCCCAGAGCCGGGCCAACGCTCCAACTGGGGACCGAGGTCCGCGTAGTAGTAGAAGGCGCCGTCCGCCGGCGCGGCCACCCCCCAGTTCAGCCGGCTCTCCGCGGCCAGCAACAGGCCGCGGGCCTCTGCGAAACCGGCAACGGCGACGTCGCACTGCGCATAGGACTCGTCGGTGAACGCCTCGAGCGCCGCGTACTGCGCCGGCGCCGGCGGGCACAGGGCGAGGTTGCCGGCCAGCGCGTCAACCGCGTCGGCCAGGTCGGCAGGCAGCAACAACCATCCGATGCGCCAGCCCGTCATGCCCCAGTACTTCGAGAATGAACTCACCACGACGGCGTCCTCGCTCAGTTCCCAGGCGGAGGTGCCGCGGTGGCCGCCGACGGGGTACGTCACGCCGTGGTAGATCTCATCGCTGATCAACCGCACATCTTCCGACCGGCACCAGTCCACCAGGGCCCCCAGTTCGTCGCGGTTGACCATGGTCCCGGTGGGGTTGGCCGGGGAGGCGAGGATCAGTCCCTGCAGCCGCCGCTCAGCGTGCGTGGCGGCGAGTTGCTCGACAGTCGGCTGGAACCGGACGTCGGCGCCGCACTCGATGTCGACCACCTCGCATCCGAGCGACGTGAGGATGTTGCGGTAAGCCGGATAGCCCGGGCGCGCCAGCGCCACCCGGTCGCCGGCCTCGAACGCGGCGAGGAAGGTCAGGAGGAAGCCTCCCGACGAACCCGTGGTGACTGCCACCTGGGCAGGGTCGATATCCAGCCCGTACCAGCGTCGGTAGTGCTCCGCGAGGGCAACGCGCAGCGGCCAGATGCCCAGCGCCGAGGTGTACCCGAACACCCGCCCAGAAGCATGGAGCGATGCCGCGGCGCGGGTGACGCCCGCCGGCGCCCCGCCCGCAGGTTCGCCGGCGCAGAGGGAGATCACATCGCGGCCGCCGGCGCGCATCGTGGCGACCCGGTCCAGGACGGTCATCACCTCGAAGGGCGGCACTGCGGAGCGACGGGACGGCATGCAGAAGAGCGTATCGCGCGGGCATCTTAGGCTGTTATCGTTGATACTCGGTGGATTTCCACGCGTGTCGATTCTTGGGGGGCAAGATGACCACATCCGAAGGTGCAGTTGTATTGGCGTTGCCGCAGTTCCTGGAACTGCTGGCCTCGGGGGAAGAGGGCCGGCTCGCGCTCAGCCTGCTGGGCATGACGCCGGAGGAACTCCCGCTATCACCGGCCCTCTCCACGAACAGCGCCCGAGGCCTGGAACGCCAGTTGGCCTCAACGGTGGCTGCCGCCACCGAGCACCTACAGGTCATCGCGCCGCTGGGCGAGACCCAGTCGATCTTCGCCTTCCGGTACGAGGACTCCTGCGCCGTGTTCCTCATGGGTCAGGACGAGACGCTCGGGCTGAACTGTTCGGTGACCGAGGCGGGAGACCTGGTGGACCGTACCATCGAGAAGCTCCTGACGGCCCGTGTGGACTGGAGCGTCTGTTGGCACTCGGACGACGCGCTGCACCAGGTCGACGTCAACCCGGACGGCACCGTCGCGGGCGAGCCCTCGGTGAGCCTCGAAGAGCTGGTGGCGGCCTTCGCCGCCTGACCGCCGGCGCCGGACACGGCACCGAAGAGGACACCTAGTTCTCCGACTGGTGGAATCAGCCGGTGGCTCCGAGAGACACATCGGGCCGCCCAGCCCCTTTCCGGTACGATTACCCCCATGCCACGCGTCGTTGTCAACGTCATGCCCAAGCCGGAGATCCTGGATCCTCAGGGAAAGGCCGTCACGGGTGCCCTCCAGCGTCTGGGCTTCCACGGGATGTCCGTGCGCCAGGGTAAGCGCTTCGAGATCGAGGTCGAAGGCGACGTCACGCCCGACATGCTTGACCAGATCGGCAAGGCCGCAGAGACCCTGCTGGCCAACACCGTCATCGAATCGTTCGATGTGGTGACCGACTGATGACCCGCATCGGCGTCGTCACCTTCCCGGGGTCGCTCGACGACCACGACGCGCTGCGCGCTGTGCAACTCACCGGCGCCGAGGCCGTCCCGCTGTGGCACGGCTCGGATTCGATCGACGGCGTGGACGCGATCATCCTGCCCGGCGGCTTCTCCTACGGCGACTACCTGCGCTGTGGCGCCATCGCCCGCTTCAGCCCGATCATGGACACCATCATCGACGCCGCGAACAAGGGCATGCCCGTTCTCGGCATCTGCAACGGTTTCCAGCTCCTCTGCGAGGCGCACCTGCTCGAGGGCGCCATGATCCGCAACGCCGGCCAGCAGTTCATCTGCCGCGACGAGCGTCTGCGCGTCGAGACCATCGACACCGTCTGGACCGCCGCCTTCACCAAGGGCGACGAGATCACCATCGTGCTGAAGAACGGCGAGGGCAACTACCAGGCCACGCCCGAAACGCTGCGCAAGCTCGAGGACAACGACCAGGTCGTCTTCCGGTACCTGGACAACCCCAACGGCTCCGCCAATGACATCGCCGGCATCACCAACGAGCGCGGCAACGTCGTCGGTCTCATGCCGCACCCGGAGCACAACGTCGAGCCGCTCACGTCGCCCACCACGGACGGCGCGAGGTTCTTCGAGTCGGTCATCGGGTTCCTCGGCGCCCGCGTCTGACGCTTTCGGCTGCATAGCCCCACCCCGGGGATGGCGCCCAGTTCCGGCTGTGTCAGACTGCTCGGAACCGGGCGGGGGTCCCGGTGATTGGGGAAATGACATGTCCATGCGCAAAATTCTCGCGGGGATCGCCGCAGCCGTCATAGCGACGGCGGGGCTACTGGTCCCGACGCCCGCACAGGCCACCACGGGCGACGTGTACTCAACGCCCGGTGTGCAACTCATCAACGACCGCTACTGGCAGACGTCGTGCTCCAACTACTCGGCGACCATCATCCGGTGCACCACGGACATCTTCGCCACCAAGGTCTTCATGGAGAACGGCCAGTGGTACAAGCAGAACACCTGGGCCTTCAACAACCTCGCCTACCTCCCCTCGGCACGCCAGGCGTGGGCATCGAACCCGCTGGGCAACACCGGCTCCTGGACCTCGACGGACGGCCGCACGTGGCGCACCGAGTGTGACACCGCGGCCACCGGCCGGGGCGCGTGCCGCAACTACATCGTCGCCACCGTCGCCTCGGAGGCCGGGGGAGTCGTGAAGCAGGAGACCAAGGAGGTCTTCAACTCGATGGTGCGCTTCTCCACCTCCACGGTACCCGCCGTGACGACGATCCCGGCCCCGGCACCGTACCTGGCGCCGCCGGCTCCGGGCCCCAAGCAACTCCTCAGCGCAGCTGCCGCGCCCAGGCCAGCGGCGATCGCGGCTCCCGTCACGGTGGCCCCGGCGCCGACGTCGGGGTCCGCCTCGCCGAATGGCTGGAACTGCCCGTCGGCATATCCCATCAAGGGCAACGCGAACTCGATGATCTACCACATGCCCGATCAGCGCTACTACAGCCGCACGCAGCCCGAGGAGTGCTTCGCAACGCGTAGCGCGGCAGAGGCGGCCGGGTACCGGGCAGCCAAGGTGTGAGCGGCACCCTGTCGGATAGCTCTGCCTGACCCTACTCGCCGCGGGTCAACAACCGCCCGGCCGGGCGCCGCGCGGCATACGGCGCTGACGCAGCGCCTCTTCCGCGTCGGCACGTTGCAGGTGCCGACGGCGCCCTGGGGCTGGTAGTTCGTCAGGCGTGGCCTTTTCGCTGGGGGAGCGGCGTCAACATCGACATCGCGATCTCTCGTCCGACCTCGCGCAGGAGCCTCGCCGCCTCGCGCATGCTCTCCTCCGGGCTGGTGGCCCGATCGGTGAGCGCGTAGAGAGCGGTGAATCCTGCTTGCTGCCATTGGTCGTCGTCGAGCAGGGACCTGCCGCACACGATCACGGCGGGCACCCCGACCTTCCTGGCGGCGGCGAGCACGCCCATCGGGGCCTTGCCTCCCAGGGACTGCTCGTCCAGGCTGCCCTCGCCGGTGATGGCGAGATCCGCCCCGACCAATGCCTGAGGCACGCCCACGAGCTCGGCCACGAGTTCGGCCCCCGGCCGGGATTCAGCCCCGAGCCCAGCGAGGGCCGCGAAGCCGACCCCGCCGGCCGCGCCAGCGCCCCGGAGCAGATCCGCTCCTGGCGGGAGCCCGATGGCCTCGCCGAGGAGGTTCGCCCAGCGCCCCAAGGCGTCGTCGATGACGGGGATGGCGTCCGGGGTCAGGCCCTTCTGGGGCCCGAAGACGGCAGCGGCGCCTCTGGGTCCGCAGAGCGGGTTGTCCACGTCGTTGGCCAGCACGAAACGCGTGGCGGCCAGCCGCGGGTCGAGCCCTGAGGCGTCGACCAGCGCGAGGTCGGCCAACGGGCCGCCACCGGGACCCACGGGGGAGCCATCGGCGGCAAGGAGCCGGACCCCGAGGGCTTCCAGCATGCCCGCGCCACCGTCGGTGGAGGCGGAGCCGCCCACGCCGAGGACGATGGTGCTGGCCCCGGCATCCAGTGCTGCGCGCACCAGTTCTCCGGTGCCGAACGACGACGCCCGGAGACCGTCGCGTTCAGCTGCGGGGATGAGTTCGAGGCCGGAGGCCGCCGCCATTTCGATGACAGCCTCCGAGTCGCGAAGTGCCCAGTGGGCGTTGACTCCGTGGCCGAGTGGGCCGCGCACCGTGGCGGTGCGCCGCTCGTACCCGGCCGAGATGGCCGCCTCGACCGTGCCCTCCCCGCCGTCAGCGACGGGGAGGGACACGATCTCTGCGCCTTCACCCATCACGTCGCGGATACCCGCGGCGATGGCCTCGACGACCTCATGCGCAGCCAGGGAACCCTTGAATTTGTCGGGGGCGATGACGACCAACACGAAGGCCTCCTCAGTCGCCGGCGGGCGACGGTCCGCGGGTCTCGATGTCGAACTCGATCTCCGTCATCTGGACGTCGATACGCAGGTGGATGAGGACCGGGTCATGAGCGGTCTCCTTAGTGGGTGCGACTGTCGTCGTCGGGGATGGTCCGGTTGGGGGGGAGTGGCTCAGCTCTTGCCGGCCAGGTCCTGCGCGAGCTTCAGCAGAGCCGAGTGGTCCAGCGATCCGTACCCGCGCTGGCGGGCGGAGTTCATGAGCTGGGCGACGATCGTGCCGACGGGGAGGATGACCCCCGCCTCACGGGCCGCAGAGGTGACGATTCCGAGGTCCTTGTGGTGCAGGTCGATGCGGAACCCGGGAGCGAACTCGCCCTTGATCATCGAGGCGGCCTTGCGGTCGAGGATGCGGTTCCCGGCGAGGCCGCCGGCGAGTACCTGGACGGCGGCTTCGAGGTCGACGCCGTGGGCCTCGAGGAACACGAGCGACTCGGCCACGAGCTGGATGGTGCCGGCCACGATGAGCTGGTTGGCAGCCTTCACCGTCTGGCCGCTACCGGCCGGGCCGACGTGCACGATGGTGGTACCGACGTCCTCGAGCACGGGGCGGGCCTCCTCCACCACGCCCGCGTCGCCGCCAACCATGATCGACAGGTTGCCCTCGACCGCGCCGGCCTCGCCGCCCGACACGGGGGCGTCGATCGCGCGGATGCCGGCTTCGGTGGCCTGTTGCGCGAGGCGCTGGGCGACGTCTGGGCGGATGGTGGATGTGTCGATCCAGATGGCGCCCCGCTTCGCGTTGGCGAACACTCCCTCGTCACCGGTCACCACGGCCTCGACGTCGGGGGAATCCGGCACCATCGTGATGATGACGTCGGCGTCCTTCACTGCCTCGGCGACGGACGTGGCGCCCCGGCCGCCTTCGGCGGCGAACTGCTGCACCTTCCCGGGGCTGCGGTTGAAGGCGACGACGGTGTGGCCCGCCTTGACGAGGTTCCTCGCCATGGGGAGCCCCATGATGCCCAGGCCGATGAATGCGATGTTGGTCATGAGAACGCCTTTCGACGAATGGGTAGGAGCGGGTCAGATGCCGGGGAGGACGCCCTGGCCGACGAAGGCGAAGGGCGCGTCGGGCTGCTTGTACTCCAGGCCGATGTGGCCGTCGTAGCCGAGTTCCTGCGAGCGTTCGAGCCAGGTGGCCAGCGGGAGGATGCCCGTGCCGGGGGCGCCCCGGCCGGGGAAGTCGGCGATCTGGATGTGGCCGAAGTCGGCTGCGTGGTCCTCGATCACGGCGGCGACGTCGTCATCGTTGGCGGCGAGGTGGAAGAAGTCGGCGAGCAGCTTGACGTTGTCACGACCCACTTCGGCGATGACGGCGAGCACATCGGCGGCGGTCTTCAGGCGGTAGCCCTCGGCACCCGACACGGGCTCAACGAGCACGGTGCCACCGATCCGGTCGACGGCGTCCGCAGCTTTGCGGAGCATCGCTACGGCGTGCGCGTCCTGTTCGTCCGGGGTGTAGGCGTCGTCGCGCAGGCCGTAGAGCGCATTGAAGGCGCGGCAGCCGGTGCGCTCCCCGATGCCGGCGACCACGTCCAGGTTGGCGACGAACTCATCCTCTCGGCCCGGGAGCGACACGAGGCCACGCTCACCCCCCGCCATGTCCCCGGCGTTGAAGTTGAGGCCGGTGAGCTGCACGCCCGCGTTGCGCAGCGAGGCCTCGAAGGCCGCGATCTCGGCTGCATGCGGGATGGAGGTGGCGAAGGGCCACCAGAACTCGACCGCATCGAATCCCGCGTCCCGTGCTGCCTGCGCGCGCTCGAGCAGCGGCAGCCCGGTCAGGAGGATGGAGCAGTTCACGGTGTAGGACATGAGACATCCTCGTCTTTCGCCATGGAAGTATCCCTTCTTCTAGGGAAACCCTAACCGCACCCCCCGAACCCGAAGTACGGAGGCGCACGCCGAGGTGTGCGATGCTCACGTCTAGACTCAGGCTCCATGTCGTCTGCGAACCTCAGCCAGCAGGAAACCGCCCACCGTGCCGCCACCGTCGAGGTGCACGCCTACCATGTCGAGGTCGACGTGCGGGACGCGGTCGATCCGGCGCACCATGACTTCCCCGTCGTGGCGCGCCTCACCCTCACCGCGGCCGAGGGCGAGACGTGGCTCGATTTCCTCGGCGAAGTGGACAGTCTGCTCATCGACGGCGAGCCGCAACCCGTGCAGTATGACGGCGCCCGGCTCCGTCTCACCGACCTGCCGGTGGGTCGTCGCTGCGAGGTGCTGGTCGGGGCGCGCGCCCGCTATTCCCGCACGGGGGAGGGCCTGCACCGCTTCGTGGACCCGGTGGACGGCGAGACCTACCTGTACACGCAGTACGAACCCGCCGACGCACGGCGCGTCTTCCCCACCATGGAGCAGCCCGATGTGCGGGCGCCCTTCACCTTCTCGGTCACCGGTCCGGCTGGCTGGTGGTTCGGCTCCAACCAGCCCGAGGCGAACCGGACGCCGGTCTCCGACGGCGTGGTGCGGGTCGATTTCGAGCCCACGGCCACGCTGTCGACGTACATCACCTGCCTCTGCGCGGGTCCGTACCACCGGGTGACCGCGGCGTGGACCGGCGCTCCGCTGGGCGCTCGCCAACCGACGGGCCCATCAGAAACCCGGGAACTCGAACTCGGGCTGCTCTGCCGCAGGAGCCTCGTGCAGCACCTGGATGCCGACGAACTGTTCCGCGTCACCAGGGCCGGCCTCGACTGGTTCACCGAGAACTTCGGCCCTTACCCGTGGGGCGCCAAGTACGACCAGATCTTCGTGCCCGAGTACAACCTCGGGGCCATGGAGAACCCGGGGCTGGTCACGTTCACCGAGCAGTACCTCTTCCGCTCCACTCCCACGCCGGCGCAGTTGCAGGGGCGCGCCAACACCGTTCTCCACGAGATGAGCCACATGTGGTTCGGCGACCTCGTCACCCCGCGCTGGTGGGGAGACCTGTGGCTGAAGGAATCCTTCGCCGAGTTCATGGGCACCCACGTCTCCGTCGAAGCCGCGGGCTTCGACGAGGGCTGGGTCAACTTCGCCACCCAGCGCAAGGTGGGCGCCTACCTCGCTGATTCCATGCCGACCACCCATCCCGTGGTCGCCGACATCCCGGACCTCGAGGCGGCCAAGACCAACTTCGACCGCATCACCTATTCCAAGGGCGCCTCCGCTCTCACGCAGCTGGTGCACTTCGTCGGCCTCCCCGCGTTCCTCGCGGGCTCGCGTCGCTACTTCACGGCGCATGCCTTCTCCTCCGCCACGCTGGCGGACTTCATCGACGCGTTGGCCGCAGAGACCGACCGGAACCTGAGCACCTGGAGCGCGGCCTGGTTGCAGACCGCCGGCCACGACACGCTGAGCGCCACGGTCCTCGCCGAGCCGGGCGATGGCACCGTGCGCGAATTGGTTGTGCACCGCGACTTCTTCGGCGCGGGCGACGCAGACGCAGGCCGGCCGCACGCCACGACGGTGGGTCTCTACCGTCTGGTGGGGGACCGGCTGGAACTCGACAGCCGCCACGACGTGGTGCTCGCCGCGGGCGAAACCCCCGTCGTCGCCGCCGCAGGCCGGCCGCTGCCGGACGCCGTCCTCCTCAACGACCTCGATCACACGTTCGCCAAGGTCGCGCTCGACGAGACGTCGCGCGGTTTCCTCCTGGGACACGTCGGCGACCTGGACCCACTGCCCCGTGCCGTCGCCTGGACGGCCCTGTGGCACGACGTCCGCGCCGGCTACCTCCAGCCGGGTGCCTTCGTCGCGTCCGTGGTGGGGTCGGGCGAGCGGCAGACCGGCGTACTCGCCTCACTGATCGAGCGCGCCTTCATCGCGGTGTCGCGCTACAGCACCGACCACCTCCTGGCCGTGCAGTGGCGCGACGGTGCCCGCGCGGCCACGGGGGCCGCCGAGGCCGGCTCCCCGGAGCAGTTGCTGTGGGCCCGCGCGTACCTCCGCGCGGCCGCGCTGGCCGCGCAGGACGTGCGGTGGGTGCTCGACGGTGGGGTCGACGGGCTCGAACTCTCGCCGGATCTCACCTGGCTGGCGTGGCAGAGCCTCTCGACTCAGGGGGCCGCCACCGACGCCGAACTGGATGCCGCGTTGGCGGCCGACGACACCGCGGCGGGGCGCACGGCGCGCCTGCGGGCCTGGGCTTCGCGCCCGGAGGCGGCGGTGAAGGAGGAGGCGTGGCGCCGGGCGCACACCGTCGACGGTGAGACCAACGACGCCGTCGATGCGCTGCTGGCGGGCTTCACCGCACCCGGCCAGCGGGAACTGAGGGAACCGTACGCTGGACGGTACTTCGCCTCTCTCGAGCAGGTGTGGCGCGACCACCCGATTGAGATCGCCATGCGGCTCGTGCGGGGCGGGTTCCCGGAGGGCGGGCACGCGGCGGGCCGTGACTGGCTCGCCGCGCACCCCGCCGCCCCGGCGACCTTGGTGCGACTCGTGCGCGAGGAGATCCACGAGGACGAGATCGCCACCTCGGTCAGGGGTCAGCGCTTACCGCGGCCCTTGCTGGGACCGTTGTAGTCGCGGGGATCGTCGATGCCTTGCGCACGATCGATCGTGAGCGGGGCGGAATCCCACGTCTCCCAGTGGTCCGGGTTCGAGGGATCGCCCAGCGCCTTGAGCACGCGGACCTGGAGGACGTAGCTGCCGTCGGCGACGGTGCGCAGCTTGCCGTTGCCGCTCTGGTTGCCCTGATAGGTGCCGTCCCACGCGATGGTGGCGAGGTCGCCGAAGCGGCCGAGGTCCACCTCAGTGGCGTAGTTGAGGTAGTTCGCGTGCACCTTCTCACCGCGGGTGCCGTCCGGGTTCGCCCGGTAGACGTCGACGTACAGCCCCGATACGGGGTACGCGAGGTACAGCGCGATGCGCGGGATGTCGCCGTCGGCGAGCGTGAACGTCTGCCACGGCTCGGCCACGGAGAGAACGCCCTCGTCGGCGATGTAGGTGAGCGCCGCGAACTCCAGTGAGGTGAGCGACTGGTAGTCACCGGCCAGACCCGCGAACGGGATCACGAGGTCTTCGCTCCCGGACGTGAGCGTGATCCAGCCGCCGTAGATAGCGCCGTCGAGCTCCGCCTCGAAGCTCTCGTCGATGGTCACTGTGGCGGTGGCGCTCTGACCGGCCGGCACCATGAGGCTGTCGGCGGAGAATGTGACGTCGGCCTCGAGGATGTAGAACCCGAGAGAGTCGGTCGACTCGCCCCAGGTGCCCACGCCGTGTTCCACACCGAGGTCGTAGGTCAGGTCACGGTCGGAGGTGTTGGTCACCTTGATCGTGGTCGTGACCGGTCCGGCCGCGCTCTCGCCCAGCGAGATCTTTTGCGGCTCCACGAATGTCGCCGTGGTGATGGCGTGCGGGATGTCCACGAGGCCGCCGCCCTGGCGGTGCACCGGTTCGGCCAACCCGTATTGGGGCAAGAGGCCCCAGATGAAGGGGTCAGCAGTGGTGGTGAGCAGCGTCCGGACCTCGTACGGATCCACCTGGGGGCGGGCCTCCAGCACGAGCGCCGCGGCGCCGGCGACGTGCGGGGCCGCCATCGACGTGCCACCCAGCGTGGCGTAGCCGCCCTCTTCCAACGGGTAGGTGGAGTAGATGCTGCCGCCGGGGGCCGACACATCGGGCTTCAGGGTCAGGTCCGCGGCCAGGCCGTAGGAACTGAAGTCCGACTGGGAGCCGCCCGTGGGGTTGTCGAAGCGCTTCTGGTCCTTGGAGAACGTGATACTGGTGGCGCCGGCAGCGGCTTCGGCTGCCAGGACCGTGCCGTCGGCCTGGAGGAGGCTGATGGCGGGGATCTTGATGGGTGTGGTGCCCTCCACCGTCATGTTGATGATGCCCGAGGCGTTGTTGTAGATCAGCACGGCGTCGTAGCCGGCGTTCTGGGCGTTGAGCGCCTTCTCGTGGAAGGTGCAGCCGCCGCGCTGGATGAGCAGCGCCTGGCCGTCCGCGCCGGCCGCCTCGATCTCGGCGGGCACGCAGGCGGTGACCGGGTCGGCGTTGACCAGCGCGAACGTGGTGCCGGGCTCCGGGGCGGGAGAGCCTGTCGCCGTCATGTAGGCGAGCTCGGTGCCTGCGGTGGAGGTCAGGTAGTTCGCCATGTACTGCTCGTTGTCTACCGAGCCGACGGAGATCACGTTGTGCGCGACGGAGGGCGCGCCGCCGGAGAAGGTGCCGCTGGCGCCGGAGTTGCCCTGGGAGATGACCATGACCACGCCGGCGTCGACGAGGCGGTCCGCAGCCTGCGCAGTGGGGTAGCTGGGCCAGGTCTGCAGCGACGCGCCGAGGCTCATGTTGATGACGTCCATGCCGTCTGCGTACGCGCGGTCCATGGCCTCGATGATGATTTCGGAGCTGGAGGAACCGTCGCAGCCGAAGACGCGGTAGGAGCCGAAGTCGACGTCAGGGGCGATTCCGGTGACCTCACCGTCGGCGCCCACGATGCCCGCCACGTGCGTGCCGTGCCCGCCGCAGTCGTCGGGCCAGCGGTCACCGACGGGGGTGTTGATGGCCGGGTCGTCGCTATTCGCGTCGTAGGCGTCGCCGACGAAGTCCCAGCCCCACTTGACGCGCTCACCGGGGAAGTCCCTGGTCTCGGCGTTGGTGCCGGACCCCCCGAAGTCCGGGTGGTTGTAGTCGATGCCGGAGTCGATGATGCCGACCTTGATCCCGGCGCCGGTGTAACCCAACTCCTGGTTGGCGACGTCTGCGCCGGTCATGGTGCGCGCGTAATTGATGTCGGGGCTGGCGGCCGCGTCTTGGACGGGCTGGTCCACCTGGACGACGGCGTAGACCCCGCGTACCCCGGCCAGCGCGTCGAGCTTGCTGGCGTCGGCGGCGCTCGCGGTGACGGCGACGCCGTTCCACGTGGCCGTGAAGCGCTTCGGCTGCTTCAGCGCGATGCCCTCGGCCTTGGCTGCCGCCATGACCTTGTCCTGGGCCTGTTTGGCGGCGCCGGCGGTGCCGCCGGCGATCTCGGGGGCCCCGTCGACCTCGACGAACCAGCGGCCGCTGACGACCTCGTCGCCGAGAGCTGCCAGCTGTTCCTCGATGGGGGGTGCGGGAGTGGTGGGGGTGGTGGCGATGGGTGCCTGCCCGGGTGCGGCCATGGCAGTCCCGGCGCTGAGCGCGACGGTGGCTGACAGGAGACCCACACCGAAGGCCCGCGCGCAGCGGGCGGCGAATGGATGCGACATCCAGTTCTCCTCCTGGTAAGGCTCCACGACTACTTCGTCGTGGAGAAGGGAATGGGTCATCATGCAGGACGAGGGGGTCAGTCTCTCCCCTTGCCGATCGGCGCAGGCGGGTATTCCACCCCTGGGGGTTAGGGGCGTCGCCGCTGAGCACGCGCGACGGTTCCGAGCGCGGCGCGGTAGATTGTCCCCGTGGTAGACACCGTTGAGCATGCCTTCCAGAGCCCCGACGTCGAGCAGCCGTACGCTGCGCTCGGCGTCAAGGACGACGAATACCAGATGATCCGCGACATCCTCGGACGCCGCCCCACGTCGGCGGAACTGGCGATGTATTCGGTCATGTGGTCCGAGCACTGCTCGTACAAGTCGTCGAAGGTGCACCTGAAAAAGTTCGGCACCCTGTCCCAGGAGACCCCGCGGGGACCGCTCCTGGCGGGCATCGGGGAGAATGCCGGGGTCGTCGACATCGGTCAGGGCTACGCCGTCACGTTCAAGGCGGAGTCCCACAACCACCCGTCCTTCGTCGAGCCGTACCAGGGCGCCGCCACCGGCGTCGGCGGCATCGTCCGCGACATCCTGGCCATGGGCGCGCGTCCCATCGGCGTGATGGATTCGCTGCGCTTCGGCCCCCTCGACGCCGACGACACCCGCCGGGTGCTGCCCGGCGTCGTCTCGGGCGTCGGCGGCTACGGCAACTGCCTCGGCCTGCCCAACATCGGCGGCGAGGTCCAGTTCGACACCTCCTACCTCGGCAACCCCCTGGTCAACGCCCTCTGCGTAGGCGTCCTGCGCCACGAGGACCTCCATCTGGCGCACGCCTCCGGTGTCGGCAACCAGGTGATCCTGTTCGGTGCGGCCACGGGCGGCGACGGCATCGGCGGCGCGTCCATCCTCGCCTCGGAGACGTTCGACGAGGACGGCCCGGCGAAGCGCCCCAGCGTCCAGGTGGGCGACCCGTTCATGGAGAAGCTGCTGATCGAGTGCACGCTGGAGCTGTTCCAGGCGGGCATCATCAACGGCATCCAGGACTTCGGCGCCGCAGGCATCTCCTGCGCCACCTCGGAACTGGCCTCGGCCGGCGACGGCGGCATGTTCGTCAACCTCAACCTGGTGCCGCTGCGTGACCCCAACCTCGCTCCTGAGGAGATCCTCATGAGCGAGTCGCAGGAGCGCATGATGGCCGTGGTCGAGCCCCGCAACGTCGAGCGGTTCATGGAGATCTGCCGCAAGTGGGACGTCCAGGCCACCGTCGTGGGCGAGGTCATCGAGGGCGACCGCCTGGTGATCGAATGGAACGGCGAGACCATCGTCGACGTCGATCCCAAGACCGTCGCGCACGAGGGCCCGGTCTACGAGCGTCCGTACCACCGCCCCGAGTGGCTGGACGACGTGCAGGCGGACCGCGCCGAGGACCTCCCGCGCGACAACACCGCCGAGGGCCTGCGCGCCGCACTGCTCCGGGTGCTGGCGCACGGCAACGTGGCCGACAAGACGTGGGTCACGCAGCAGTACGACCGCTACGTGCGCGGCAACACCGTCCTGGCGCAGCCGGAGAACTCGGGAATGCTGCGCATCGACGAGGAAACCGGTCTGGGCATCGCGCTCGCGCTGGACGCCAACTCGCGTTTCACCTACCTCAACCCGTACCTGGGCGCCCAGCATTCGCTGGCCGAGGCCTACCGCAACGTGGCGGTCACCGGCGCGGAGCCGGTGGCCATCACGGACTGCCTGAACTTCGGCTCCCCGGAGGATCCGGAGGTCATGTGGACCTTCGCGGAGGCCATCCTGGGTCTGGTCGACGCCTGTCGCGAGCTGGGCATCCCGGTCACCGGCGGCAACGTGTCGCTGTACAACCAGACGGCGGAGGAGCCCATCCTCCCCACGCCCACCGTCGGCGTGCTCGGTGTGATCGACGACGTGGCCACCCGCATCCGCGCCTCGTTCACGCATCCCGGTGACTCCATCCTGCTGCTGGGCGAGACCGGCGAGGAACTCTCCGGTTCCATCTGGGAGGCGGCCGTGCACGACGGCCACCTCGGCGGGCTCCCACCGGTGGTCAAGCTGGACGCCGAGATGGCTCTGGCCAGGGTCATGGGAGAGGCCGCCAGGCGCAGCCTGCTGTCGTCGGCGCATGACCTGAGCGAGGGTGGCCTGGGGGTGGCGCTCGCTGAGTCGGCGTTCAAGGGTGGCACCGGTTTCGCGGTGACGCTGCCCGAGGGCGACCCCACCGTCGAGTTGTTCGCGGAGTCCGCGGCGCGCGTGATCGTGTCGCTGGCCGGCGGCGACGTCGCCGACTTCGAGGCCCTCTGCGCCGAGCATGGTGTGCCGGTGCAGCGTCTGGGAGAGGTCACGGAGGGCGACGAGTTCGAGTTCGTCGGTCAGTTCACGGTGTCGGCGGAGGAGGCGAGGAGCGTCTGGCTCTCGCCGATTCCCGCTGCGATGGCCTAAGTCTCAGCTCGCCGAGTTCGCGCGCGAACTCCCACGCCTCTTCCACGTCCTCCATGGTGGCGCCGGGGCGCTTCGTCGATCCGTACTCGGTTGCGTTGCGCACTAGGCGCAACCACTCGAAACCGAAGGTGTCGAACCCCTCGAGGAGGATGCCCGCGGCCTGACCGGTGGCCGCGTGCGAGCCGGCGGATTTCGCGCGGAGCCCGTGTTCGAGCAGCAGCGCCGTGAGTTCCTTGCGGATGGCGTCATAGGCCAGCGAGAAGGCGCCGGCCACGTCCGTGTGCCCGATCATCCGGGAACTGGCCAGGTGAGCTCGCGCCTGCTCGCGCAGGGTGGCCACCTGTTGGGGGTCCCGCGCGACGGACTCGACGCGGCGCTCCTTGATGAGGTCTGCCAGGGCCGAGCGCGACATGCTGCCAGCTTAGGACAGCGTCAGTGGCACGAGTGGGCCGGAGCGGACGGTCTTGGCGAAGCCCGTGGTGGGCTGGCGCCATTCCTCCGCGGGGAGCACCGTCAGGTTGACGTCGCGGCGCAGGAGCCCAGTCGCCTCGGCCTGCACTCGGCTCGCCGAGCGGCGGGACACGGCGCCGATCAAGAGCACATCGACGTCCTCGGGGTACGGCCCGGGGTCGCCCAGCCGGCGCGCGGCCCAGGACCCGTAGAGGTAGGCCTCCTCCACGCCCTTCAGCCGCGACAACAGGGACGGCAGCACCGCGGGGGGTCCGTAGGTGAGCGTCAGCATTTCGGTGAGCGACGGCGTGAGCGGATGGGAGGGATCCGCCCGGACCATCCGGGCCCGTCCGATGCGGCGCTCGCGGATGATGCCGGCCTCGGCCAGCCGCTCCACCTCCGTGTGGACCGTGCTGAGTCCCGCGTCGAGGAGGCGCGAGAGGTCCGTGAGGGTGTACTCCTCGTCCGGGTGCAGGAACAGCGCGGCCAGCAGTTCCCCTTGGAGGTCCGTGCGCAGGAGCGGCGCGATCGTCGGAGGCCGTTGTTTCATATAGGCAGAATACATCTTCGGTTCACGCGAAAGTAGTAGTCTAGGTCCATGAGCCTGCATGACCGCGTCAACGTCGTACTGCCGTCCGTCCTCACCGACCTCGAGCGTCTCATCGCCATCCCTTCAATCTCGTCGGTGCCCCAGCACGATGACGACGTGCTGACAGCCGCGGAGGCGGTGGCCGAACTGCTGCGCGAGGCGGGGTGCCCCCAGGTGGAGTTCCTCGAGGCCGGCGGCAAGCCGGCCGTTTACGGTCATTTCCCGGCGCCCGAGGGGCAGCCCACGGTGCTGCTGTACGCCCATTACGACGTCCAGCCCATCGGGGATCCCGAGGCGTGGACCACGCCCGCGTTCAGCGCGTCCGAGCGCAACGGCCGCCTGTACGCGCGCGGCTCCGCGGACGACAAGGCGGGCGTCGCGCTCCATCTGGCCGCGCTGCGCGCCTTCGAGGGCAAGCCTCCGGTGGGCGTGAAGGTCTTCATCGAGGGCGAGGAGGAGATCGGCTCCCCGTCGATGCAGCAACTCCTGGACACCTTCGGCGCGCAACTGGCCGCCGACGTCTTCATCATCGCGGACTCCATGAACTGGACGGTGGGCCGGCCCGCGCTCACCACCACGCTGCGCGGCCTCATCGACGCGGTGGTCACCGTCTCCACGCTCGAATCCGGCGTGCACTCCGGCCAATGGGGCGGCCTGGCGCCAGACGCGCTGACCACCCTGTGCCGTGTGCTGGCCACCCTGCACGACGACAAGGGCAACGTCGCGATCGAGGGGCTGGCCGTCGATCCCGAGCCCACCATCGACTACGAGGACGACGCCCAGCTCCGCGCGGAGGCGGGCATCCTCGACGGCGTGCAGTGGATTGGCGAGGGCAAGGCCTCGGCGCGCATGTGGACGAAGCCGGCCTGCTCCGTGCTGGCCATCGACACCACGTCCGTCAAGGACGCGTCGAACACCCTGATCGCGTCGGCCCGCGCCAAGGTGAGCGTCCGCCTCGCCCCGGGCGACGACCCGGTCGCCGCGGACCGGGCGCTGCGCGAGCACCTGATCAGGCACACCCCCTGGGGCGCGAAGATCGACATCCAGTCGGAGCGCGGGGGAGCGGGCAGCCGCACCTCCCTCGACGACGAGCGTGCCCGGTCCGCCGTCGATGCCATCCGCGAGGCGTTCGGCGTCGAGCCCGTGGAGATGGGCATCGGGGGCTCCATCCCGATCGTCGGTGAGTTCGCCAGCCGCAACGAGGGCGCGCTGGTGCTGGTCACCGCCGTGGTGGATCCCACCTCGCGGATGCACGGCATCGACGAGTCCCTCGACCTGGGCGACTTCGCCAAGGCCGCGCTGGCCGAGACCCTCCTGCTGCAGAAGCTCTCAACCGGCGATCTTGGCTAGTTCCTCGTCCATCTGGGAGCGGTTCAGGGTGCCGGCGCGCACCGACCGCACGCTGCCCTCCGCGTCGATGAAGAAGTGCATGGGCACGCCGCGCACCTGGTACTGGGCCGAGACCTGCGTGGTGGGGTCCACGAGGTGCGTGTACGACAGCCCGAGTTTCTCGGCGTAGGGTGCGACGTCGCGCGTGGTCTCACCCAGGTACACGGCCAGCACCTCCACGTCGTCGTGGGCCAGATGGGCTGCCTGCACGTCGGGGTTCTCCGCACGGCAGGAGGCGCACCACGTGGCGTTGAACATCAGCCAGACCGGGCTGCCCTCGTAATCGGAGAGCCGCACGGCGGCCTCGTCGACGGTGAGGGCGGCGAAGTCGGCGGCGCTCTCGCCAACCCTCGGGGCGCGGCCGCCACCGTCGGCGACTGTCACCTCGCTCATGGCGCCCTCGGCAGTGCCGCCGCGAAGCAGCCAGACCCCGCCGAGGATCAGGGCCGTGGTGAGCACGAGCACCACGACGGAGACGATGCGGTTGTTACCCATACGAGTGCAGCCCGCCGAAGAAGTGGTTGCCGAAGTACGCGAACAGCACCATGGCGAAGCCGATGACCAGCAACCACGCCGCCTTCTTCCCGCGCCAGTTCCGCACCACACGGGCGTGCAGGTAGCCGCCGTAAATCAGCCACGTCACGAACGCTGCGGTCTCCTTCGGGTCCCAGCCCCAGTAGCGACCCCAGGCGGTGTCGGCCCAGATCGCGCCCAGCACGATCATGATCGTGATGAGCGGGAACGTGAGCGCTGCGGCGCGGTAGCCGATGTCGTCCAGGGTGTCCTGGCCGGGCAGCCAGCGCGCCTTGACCTTCGGGCGCACCAGCCAGAGGACGGCGGCGGCGAACGAGACGCAGGCGGTGCCGTAGGAGATCACCGCGAACCCGACGTGCAGCGTCAGCATCATCGAGTTCTGCAGTGCTGGCACGAGCGGATTGACGGTCGCGTCGAGGTTCATCGCGTAGACCATCATCCCGAGCGTCACCGGCAGCACCGCCAGCGATAGGGCGCGGAGCCGGTACAGCCACTCGAACACCAGGTAGGCCAGCAGGATGCCCCAGGAGAAGGCCACGGCGAACTCGTGCTGGTTGGAAAACGGGCCGTGGCCCGTCACCGCCATGCGGATGCCGATGTAGGCCGTCAGCAGCAGTAGCGACATGACGGTGAACGCGGTGCCGTACCACGCGAGGCCGTGGCTGCGGGTGCGGGCGGTGTCGGCCTGCGGCGTGACCCCGTAGTCGGCGTAGTCGGGCACTGGCCGGTCCCCGACGGTGGGCCTGCCACTGCCCACGAGTTCCAGCGCCGTGGCGGCCTCGACCCGCTCGAGGGCGCGTTTCTTCGAGGTGACGGCGCCGATGTTCAGCAGCAGCGCCAACCCGGCCACGATGAACGCGCCCGTCAGGCAGTACTCAGCGAGTTCCATCATGGCTTCGATGCCCTTCCGGTGGTGATCTCAGAGACGAGGCGCGTGAATTCGCGCTCGAACAGGACGTCGACCTTCTCCGACGACGCGACGCGCACGCGGCTGCCGTCGCCGTCGGGGGTGATGCGCACCCAGATGCGCCGGTGCCGCAGCATGAAGGTCAGGAACATGCCGAACACCATCAGCGCCGATCCTGCCCAGACCCAGGCGGTGCCCGGGTCGGAGCGCACCGTGATGCCGGTGTACTGGATCTCGCGCTCGAACGTGAACTGGAACCCACCGGCCTCGACGGGCGCACCCTGCGCCGCGGGCAGGACGGCCAGCGGCTCGTCGGCGCCCTCGGAGTAGACCTCGAAGACGGCCTCGCCGGCGGGGATCGTCGACCCCGAGCGGCCCGACGCGGGGGTGACGACGATGACTTCGAGGCCCTTGGCGGGGATCTCGAAGCGGCCGAGCGCGTTGCTGCCGTCGCGGCTGGTCCACTGCAGCGGCACGCCGCCGGTGAACAGCGTGGTGTCGCCTTCGGCCACGCGGATCATCGTCGCGATGCCGAAGCTGGCCTGGTGGTACTTGACGCCGTCGAAGCGCAGCGGCTCGTTGACCCGCACCTCACGCTGCTCTGCGACCGGGACGCCGTCCTCGTGCACCACCAGGTGCGAGACGTAGTCGACGGGGCGGCCGTCCTCGCTGTAGGCGTCATGGAAGGAGACGGCCTCGACCTCGTAGCCGGTGCCGTTGCCGACGGCGACCTGCGTCCCGACGGGGACGTTGAGGTGGGTGTCGAGCCCCCAGAACGCGCTCACCACGAAACCCATCAGGATGATGACGAAGCTCGCATGGGCGATCGCGGTGCCGAATGGCCCCCAGCGGAACCGGTCGGCGTAGAGGTTCAGGCCGGGGCCGCGGTCGTCGTCGAGCACCCGGAAGCGCCGGCCCCTCAGCGCCCTGCGGGCCACTGCCTCCACCCGCTCCGGCGCGACGGGGATGGTGCGCCCGGCGCGGTAGCGGGCGTGGCTGAAGAAACCCTCGGTCACGTGCAGGTGGGGACGCGTGGCGTGCTTCCACAGCATGGGGACCCGGTGGGTGGTGCAGGCGATGATCGACAGGGCCAGCAGCGCCACGACGGCGAGGAAGGGCACCGACCGGTACATGTTGAAGAAGCCGAGGAAGTGGAGGACATCGGTCCAACCCCCGAAGCGTGGGCGGATGGAGTCGAGCCACTGCTGCGCCGAAACCGGGTCGTCGAGCACGCCGCCCGGCGCCTGCGCGACCAGGGTGCCGAGAAGGGTGAGGAAGGCCATGGCCAGGATGATGGCGAGGCCGACGAACTTGTTGTGCAGGAATCGGTAGAGGGTGCGGAACAGCCCTTCGCGGCGCCCACTCGGCGCGTCCTCGGGCTCGTCACCGAGCACGAGCGGGTCCTCGGGAACGCTCAGGGGTCGGTCGTCGAGCTGGCTCATGGGCTATCCCTGCGGCAGGTGGTTTCGGATGACGTCGGCCTGCGGGAAGTCTGGTTCGATCTCGAGCACCCGCTCCCAGGCGTCGCGGGCCTTCTGTTCGTCGGCTGGCTCCTTCGACATGTAGAGGAAGCCGAGGTTGTAGAGCGCCTCGACCCGCCCGGCGTCGAGGTCCGCGGCCGCCAGCCACTGTTCCTCGGCGCCCGCCGGGTCGCCGGATTCCAGCAGGAGGACGCCCAGCTCGAGCCGGGCGTCGATGTCCGACGGGGTCACCTGTACCTGGGCGGTCAACTCCGCCATCCGCTGCACATCGACCGAACGCGAGGCCGCCTCACCCAGCTGCGTCTGCTGCGGGGCGGCCGCGGGCTCAACAGGGGGCCGGCCGAGGAACCAGACGCCGAAGATGATGGCGAAGACGGTCGCCGCCATCAGGAGCGGCTTGGCCCACGTGTCGATCAGGCGTCGAAAGCGGGAGCGCGTCACACCCTTCGCTGCACCGGTCGGTTTCCCGCCGGCCCGCAGGGCCCGTTGTTGTTCCTCCACCCACGGGCGGATCTCGTCCGGGGCGGTGTCGAGGAACTCGAGGATGTCAGTTGTCTTCACCGGCGATGAGCTCCTCGTACTGCCGGGTGACGTCGCTCGGCTCCAGGTCGGCCACCGGCACGCCGGTCAGGACGATCTGGCCCTTGCGGGACGCGTCGAGCGAGTCGCCCAGGATGCGGTGGATATAGGCGGGGGCGTGGAACCCATTGGAGTTCTCCGAGTAGACGTAGTCGAGGTAGAAACTGGCCTTCTTCTGCAGTTCCTGGGCCTCGGCTATCCGGGCGGCGTCCACGCCGTCGCCCTGCGCCTGCGTGATCCCGTCGATGAGGTCGACTAGCGCATCGAAGGCCTGGTTGCGGGAGTGGAGGTAGCGGTCCTGGATGTTCTCCACCCGCGACGTCATCTCCTCACCGCTCTCGTTGTGACAGGTGCCGCAGGAGGCGTTGGCGTCGAACAGGGGGCTCTGCAGGTGGTGGTCCGACACCTTCTGAGCGCCGTTGCGCACGTACGGCATGTGGCAGTCGGCGCAGCTGACGCCGGACGCGGCGTGGATGCCGTTGGACCAGATGTCGAACTCGGGGTGCTGGGCCTTGAGCATCTCGGCGTCGGTGTCCTTGTGCACCCAGTCGACGTGGCCGTCCTCCTCGTAGTACTCCCAGATGTCGTCGATGTCGATGCCCTTGGTCCAGGGGAAGACGAGTTCCTTGGTGTCCTTCTCGAAGTAGTATTCGACGTGGCACTGGGCGCAGGTGTAGCTACGCATCTCCTGTGCCGTGGCGTCCCTGTTGACGTCGTAGTCCTCGATGCCCTCGGAGGCCTTGAGTGCCTTGATGCCATCCTCGAACGCGGGGCGGGTGATGCGCAGCTGCATGGTGTCCGGGTCGTGGCAGTCGAGGCAGGAGACCGGATGGTCCACCATGTCGCTGACCTCGGCGTAGGACATGGAGTTCATCTTCGCGAAGCCGGCGTCCCGGTCGCCGTCGCCCAGCTCGTCCATGAGCGCGACGGTGGAGGCGTGGCAGTTGAGGCAGGTCCCGGGCTGGTCGAAGTCCTGGACGCGCAGCGTGTGGCGCTGGTCCTCGAGCATGTAGGCGTGGCCCCGCGCGTGGCGGTAGTCGGTCGCGAACGCGTAGCCGGCCCACATGGTGACCAGGCGCGGGTCCTCTTCCAGGCGGCTCGAGGAGATCTCGGTGCGCGGGTCGCCGTCGACGTCCTGGGCGACGGGGTGGCTGCCGCCCCACTTCGTCGGGCCCATCTCCGCCGTCTTCAGGTAATCCTGATACTGCACCGGGAAGTTCTGGCCCCAGACCGCGGGGTCGACGGTGGTCTCCTCCAGTTCAACCACCTTGGTGAACGGCGCCTGGGCTTCGGTCTGGCGCTCCATGATGGTGATCAGCAGTGCGGTCAGCCCGAACGTGACCACCGCCACCACGGCGATGGCGACGATCCACTTGCCGGAGTCCGCCCACAGTCTCTTCTGGCGAGGTTGGTGTGCACTGGTGCTCATGATCCCTACTTGTGTCCGACGTCGGAATGGCACTGGGTGCAGGTGACCTGCTGTCCCTCGGCCCTGGTGAGGTGGATCTCGTCCACGTAATCGGCGTGGCAGTACAGGCACGCGTTGTTCGTGACCTTCAGGTTCGACTCACGGATCTCGATGTTCTCCGGATACCACCCAGTGGTGAACTTCAGCGCGTGCCAGAAGCCGTTCTCGCCCTTGACCAGCCACTTGTGCACCTGATTGTCGTGAGGAGCGTGGCAGTCGTTGCAGCCCGCCACAGCGCTGTGGCTACTGGCTTTCCACCCGTCCCACTGGCTCTCCATCGCGTGGCAGTTGATGCAGGTCTCGGGGTTGTTGCTCAGGTAGGAGGCGCCCTTCGCGTAGCCGAAGGTGAAGAGACCCACTCCGAACAGGGATCCGATGACGAAGATGATGAGGGCGCGCAGGATGTTGGGGGCGGTCAACCAGTTGCTGATGCCGGGCCGGGCCACGCTGCTCGCCTCCTCGACGACGGTGGGTGGAGTTACCGGGACTCTACTACGTTATGTAGTGCAAAGGTGCGCGGGCAAGAATACCTGTCAGCCGACATTCTCGACGTAGAAGCGGCCCTCGACCAGATGCGTGTGCAGGGCCGCGGAGAGCCAGGGGAGTGAGTCCTCCGGCAGGTCGTCGACGGCGAACCACCCCACCTCGGACGTCGCCTCGCCCGGTGCCAGGGCGCCGCGCCACAGAGTTGACTCGAAGAAGAAGTTGAAGCCCTGCGCCCGCGTGGCGCCGTAGGGCACGTCGAAGCGTTGCAGGCCGACGTGGGACAGGTCCCCGGCGGCGACGGTGGCCCCGATCTCCTCGCCCGCCTCCCGTGCCGCGGCGACGACGGCGGGCTCACCGTCCTCGATGTGACCGCCGGGCAGGTTCCACAGCCCGTCGGCCAGCACGGTGCCGCTGCGCCGTGCCAGCAGCACGCGGCCCACGTCGTCCCTCAGAATCACCCAGGCGATCAGATCCATGGTGGTAACTCAACCATGTCGGGTAGCGTGACAGTGTTGTTCTTCAGCGAGGAGGAATCGTGGTCCGCATCGAGCGTGATTCATTGGGGGAGCGTGAGATCCCGGATGACGTCTACTGGGGCATCAACACGCTGCGGGCAGTGGAGAACTTCTACATCAGCCGCCGCCAGATCATGGTGTACCCGGACCTGATCGTTGCCTACGCCCAGGTGAAGCAGGCCGCGGCGCGAGCCAACCGCGACATCGGGGTGCTCGACGCGGAGCGCGCCGACCTCATCGACAGGGCGGCCCAGGACATCGTCGACGGCGAACTCCACGACCAGTTCGTCGTCGGCGTCATCCAGGGCGGGGCCGGCACCTCGACCAACATGAACTTCAACGAGGTGATCGCCAACCGCGCGCTGGAACTGGCTGGGAGGCCGTTCGGCGACTACGACTACATCTCGCCCAACGACCACGTGAACCGCTCGCAGTCAACCAACGACACCTACCCGACGGCGGTGAAGCTCAGCCTCGTCTACGCCATGGAGCGGCTCAGCCAGGAGATGAGGCTGCTGCGCAACTCTTTCGCCTCCAAGGGCCGCGAGTTCAAGGACGTGCTGAAGGTGGGGCGCACCCAGCTGCAGGACGCGGTGCCCATGACGGTGGGTCAGGAGTTCCGGGGGTTCTCAACCACCCTGGGCGAGGACATCGACCGCATCCAGGACGTCCTGCCGCTGCTGGAGGAGATGAACCTGGGCGCCACGGCCATCGGCACTGGCATCACCGCACCCGACGGCTACGCCAAAGCGGTCATCGGGCACCTGCGCGTGATCACGGGACACCCCGAACTCCACAACGGCCCGGACCTGATCGAGGCCACCAGTGACACCGGCGTGTTCATCTCCGCGTCCTCGGTGATGAAGCGCGCCGCGATGAAGCTCAGCAAGATCTGCAGCGATCTCCGCCTGCTCAGCTCGGGGCCGCAGGCGGGCTTCGGGGAGATCAACCTCCCCCCCGTGCAGGCGGGCAGCTCGATCATGCCCGGCAAAGTGAACCCGGTGATCCCGGAGGCGGTCAACCAGGTGGCGTTCGTGATCGCGGGCGCCGACATCACCGTGTCCTTCGCGGCCGAGGCCGGGCAGCTCCAGCTCAACGCGTTCGAGCCCGTCATGGCGCACGTTCTGTTGCAGAACTGCACCTGGCTGCGCCGGGCGGTGCGCACGCTGCGGATCAACTGCGTCGACGGCATCACCGTCAACCGCGAGAGCCTGGACAAGCAGGTGTCGACCTCCGTCGGCGTGGTCACTGCGTTGATGCCGAAGCTGGGCTACCTGCATGCCAGCAAGATCGCCAAGGAGGCCCTCGCGAGCGGCCGTTCGATCCGGGAACTGGTGCTGGAGGAGGGCAACCTCACCGCGGAGGAGATCGACGACGCCTTGGACCCGGCGGACCTCTCCGGCGGGCTCTTCGACACGGGCCGCCTGCCGGCGATGACGCCGGAGCTCATCGCGCAGATGGAGGAGAAGCTCGACGCGGCGGACCGCCGCGACCAGTCCTAACCCACCCGCGCCCGGGCCTCGTCGTACTCGACCGCCAGGCGGCGGACCAGTTCGTCGACCGTCGGGATGTCGTGGATGCCTGCCACCCCGTGGCCGGCGGACCAGATGTCGCGCCACGCCGTGTACTCGTCACGGGTCTGGTCGCCGGCCGCAGCCAGGCTCGCGGCGAGGAAGTTCGCCGGAATGGAGCTGACCTCGGGCGTGTACACGATGTCTGCGGCTCCAGCTTCGACGATCTGCCTGCGGTAGTCGTCTGAGGCGCGCGACTCCGCCGTGGCGACGAAACGGGTGCCCATGTAAGCGAGGTCCGCCCCGAGCGCCTGCGCGGCGAGCACGTCGGCCCCGCTGGTGATGCCCCCGGCCAGGGCGACGATGCCGTCGAACCACGGCCGCACGGATGCCATGAGCGCGAACGGATTGGTGGTGCCCGCGTGGCCGCCGGCCCCGGCCGAGACGAGGATCAGGCCATCCACCCGGGCGTCGGCCGCCTTCTGTGCGTGCCGGAGTGTGGTCACGTCGTGCAGCACGAGCCCGCCGTAGGAGTGCACCGCCTCCACGACGTCGGGCACGGCGCCCAGCGAAGTGATGACGACCGGCACCTTGCGGGCGACGACAGCCTCGAGGTCAGCGGCCAGCCGGGTGTTGGTGGCATGGACGATGAGGTTCACGGCGTATGGCGCGTCCGAGGCGCTGAGAGCGCCGTCGATCTGTTCGAGCCAGCTGATGAGCCCCTCCGTGGTGCGCTGGTTGAGGGCCGGGAAGGCGCCGAGCACGCCCGCGCGGCAGGCCGCGATGACCAGTTCCGGGCCGGAGACCAGGAACAGCGGAGCGGCCACCACGGGCAGGCGGAGTCTGCTGGCGAGGGGTTCGGGGAGCGGCATGGGGCCTCCTAGCGACGTTGCCGGGGTGCCCCACCCTAGCCGTCTCCCGTGTCGTCCGTACGGACGACTGTACGGACGTCGCGGACAGTGGTGAAGTATGAGAAGAGTCGGGCGCATATGGGGGGTCCTTCTCGTGAAGGGTGATGTCCCTGGCCATTTGGGGGAGACCAGGGGCATCATCCTCCTTTTGACGTTATTGTGAACCCGTGGCGCTGGAGACGACAGAGCCGCCGGACGTTCACCGCCGGCAGGGTCGGCCGCAGGAGGTACTGCGGCCTTGGCCGCGCGGGGGCGGGGCGTCACGTGAGAGGCCGGTCGAAGTCGCCGTCGCGGTCATCGCGATCCTCGGGATGCCCAAGCTCGTCGGAGGCATCTCCCAGGACGACCCCACGTACCTCCTCACCGGCCTCGGCGTCCTCTTCGTCGCCCATGTCCTCGTCGCCATCGACTGCCTCTGGATCCGCAGGCTGGGCTGGCTGATCGTCGGCCTGACCGTTGTCGCCACCGGCATCATCGTTGTGGGTCAACTGCTCGAGGGGCCCGCCGTGCCGGGTCACTGGCGGACCGACGCGTGGTTCGGCACGTTGCTCACCTACGGCATCCTGTTGCGCGGCCGCAAGCCCCAACTCCTGGTGCTCTCCGGGTCCTTCGTGATCGGCCTGGCCGTCGTCGTGACCACCCAGCAGCTCGAGTGGGTGCCGCAGATCCGCAGCCTCGCCTACACGCTCAGCGGACTGGGCGTCCTGGTGGTGGCCCGCCTGATCACGATCGCCATCACCGAGGAATACCTCGCCAGCCGGCAGTTGCGCGCCGAACAGGAGCAGGATGCTGGGGAGTCGGCCGCCCGCGCTGAGGCCCTCGCCGGGCTGCGGCGCGAGATGCACGACTCGCTGTTGCACGCCCTGCAGCGGATGGGCGCCAGCTGGAGTGCGGCAAACGCCGACGAGGTGCGAGCGTCCTGCGAGGAGGCTCGTCAACGGCTCGCCCAGATGCCGGAGCCGCTCACCGACGACAAGCCCGTCGACGTATGTGCAATGCTCCACCGCTCGCTGAAGCCCCGCCGCCAGGTCATCACGTGCGAACCGGAGACCCTCCTCGTCCCGCTCTCCGTGGCACAGGCGCTCGTGGGCGCCGCGAGGGAGGCCGTACGCAACGCCTTGGAGCATACCTCCGGCAGCCCGGAGGTGCACTTGGTCCAGCGCGGCGGCACGGTGCGTGTAACCGTGAGCGACGAGGGGCCGGGCTTCGACGTGACGGCACCGCGCGGGCAGTCCCTGGGGCTCGAAGGCTCTGTCGTGCAGCGCATGGCGGCCATCGGGGGCGAAGCGCACGTGCAGTCCGCCGCCGGCGGCACCACGGTGGAGATGCAGTGGCCGGCATCGCCCCCCGAGCCGGGCGGCCTGGGTGAGCGCGCCCGCCGCCTGATCTCCTGGTGCCCCATTCCGCTGGTCGCGGCAAGCGCCCTGCACATCCTGACCCTGGAGTGGCCAGGGGCGGCCTTTCCGATGGCGATCACGCTCATCGTCGCCGCACTGATCGCGGTGGGCGCCGTCGCGGTGCGCGGCGGCGGCCTGGCGCCGTGGCAGTCGGCGGTGCTGTGCGGCGTCGGGATGATCACGTTCATCGTCAATTACGCCGCTGTCCAGGGCGCGCCCAGTATCGACTGGGACCTGTGGGCACCGTCGCTGGTGTCGGCGCTGCTGATCATCGGCCTGCCCGGCCAGCCCGTCAGAGTGGCGGTGCCGCTGGCGGGCGTCGTGGTGGTCGGCGCGGTCACCACCAGTTGGCTCACCCTCGGTTGGCAGGCCACGATCGGATCGCACTTCGGTGGCCTCCTGGCGGTGCTGCTCTACACGATCGTGACGCTGGTGTTGGTGTTCGGAGCGCAGACGGTGTCGCGACACCTCCACGTCACCCGGCGTCTCGCCGCCGCCGCGGAACTCCGGGCCCACGCTGCGCAGGTGCGCGACGGGGTGTGGCACGCCTGGCTCGCGCGAGCCGAGAGACTCACCGGGGCCTTCCTCGGCGAGGTCGCCGACGGCAGCCGCGACCCCTTCGCGCCGGAGACGCGGGCGCAGGCGGCCCGCCTCGGAGCCCGGATGCGCGACGAACTGCGCCTGTGGCCCGGTCCGCTCCGCCTCGCCTCCGAACTCGACCGGCTCCGCGGCGCCGGCTGGGACGCCCGCCTGCTGACCGGCGACGTCGGGTCGACGTCGGACGATCTCGCCGAGTTGCTCGGGCACCTGGGGCGACCGGGCGAGGAACACGCCCAGTTGCTCGTTTCCGCCGAGGACGGAACCGCGACCGTGACCGCGACCCCCGCCGTCGCCATGGCAGAGCATTCCCCACTGCGACGCTGGGTCAGCATTGCTGACCCGGATTTCACCCAGTTCAGAACCGGCAAGGAGAGTTGACGTGACGCAGGCTGTACCCATCCGGGTTGTCGTCCTCGACGACCACGAGTTCATTCTGCGTTCGCTGGGCGACCTGCCCCAGCTCGCAGGGGGCGACCTCGAGATGGTGGGCTCCTACACGGAGCCGTCGGCCATGCTCGCCGATCTGGACAGCATCAGCCCGGACGTCGCCGTCGTGGACCTCTTCCTCGACGGCCGGATCTCCGGACACGAAACGATCGAGGCGCTCACCGCCCGCAACGTGTGGAGCATCGCCTTCACCGCGGAGCACCGCAGGGTGCCGGTCATGCTGGCCATGCAGGCGGGTGCCCGGGGGCTGGTGCTGAAGTCGGACCCCGCCCAGGTGCTGGTGCAGGCGATCCGCGATGTCGCCGACGGAGGGTGGTCGCAGAGCAGCGTCATGGCCGCCACGCTCCTCCAGGAGGCCGAGAGCGTCCCCAGCCTCTCGCCGCAGGAACTGCAGTGCCTCCGGCTGGCGGGGGAGGGTGTGCCGGTGAAGGCCATCGGCCGGCAGTTCGACCCGCCGATCTCCCTCAGTTCGGTGAAGACCTACCTGGCGCGGGCCTACGAGAAATACGCCGCCGTCGGTCGTGAGGTGGTCAACACCACGCAGGCGGCGCTGGAGACGGCCGGCGACGGTTGGTTCGATGTGTGAGGCGCTACGCGTCCAGGTCCTGCTCGATCATCGTCGCGATCTGCTCGACCGCAGCGACGTTGTCTGAGGTGACCGTCACCTGGTGGCCCTTCTCGGCGCCCAACGTCATGATCAGCAATGAGGATGCGGCATCGACCGATTCGCCCCCCGTGGAGAGGGTGATGTCGTCGTCGAACTCCCCGGCGGCGGCGGCGATGAGGGCTGCGGGGCGGGCATGCAGGCCCACCGTCGACCCCACGGTCACAGTCTTGCTCGGCACGAGCGGCTCCTTTCACGGCCCAGGCGCGACTTTGCGCGGACTCCGGCCCCAGCATAGCCATGTCGCCGAAGGGGAAGTACATTGACAACGTCGACCCTGGAGGTGGGAGGACCATGACCGACGTCGTGCGCGGCACTGGAGTCGTTGCCGGAGTGGTGAAGGCGCCCGTGGTGTGGAAGCGGCCGAACCTGACGCCTCCCGCGCCGCTCTACGCGCTTGCCGCGGACCACCGCGAGGCGGCCGCCGAGGAACTCATGCAGGCTGTGCAGAGCGTCTCTGCCGGATACGAGGAGCGGGCTCGTCGGGCCGATGGAGCCGCGGTGAAGGTGCTCACGGCCACCGCTCAGTTGGCCAGCGACCGCGGCTGGGTGCGGCCCGCGCTGAAGGCCATCGCCGCCGGGGTGCCGGCCTCCACCGCGGCCATCAACGCCATCGAATCCATCGCCGCGACGTTCCGGCGCCTGGGCGGGGTGATGGCGGAGCGGGTCTCAGACCTGGGCGACATCCGCGACCGGGTGGTGTCGAGGCTGTCCGGCCAGCCGGAGCCCGGTGTGCCGATGCCGGAGCGGCCCTCCATCCTGCTCGCCGACGACCTGTCACCGGCCGACACCGCAGATCTCGACCTCGATCTCATCATCGCCATCGCCACCCGTCTCGGCGGGCCCACGAGCCACACCGCCATCATCGCCAGGCAGCGGGGCCTGCCCTGTGTCGTGGGCGTGACGGACCTGGAGTCCATCGCCGACGGTGACGTGGTGCTGCTCGACGGTGCCGCCGGCACCCTCTCCAGGAGGCTCTCGGAGCTCGACGCCGACGCGCTCGTCGCGGCCGACCTGCGTCGGCGCGCCGTCATCGACGGATGGACGGGCCCGGCGGCCACTGCCGACGGCACCGCAGTCCAGTTGCTGGCCAACGTCGCTGACGGCGCCGCCGCCCGCGCCGCGGCGACCGGCCCGGTGAGCGGAGTCGGCCTCTACCGGACGGAACTGGGGTTCCTCAACTCCGTCACCGAACCACCGGTCGAGCAGCAGGCAGACACGTACGCCCAGGTGCTCGACGCGTTCCCGGGACGCAAGGTCGTCGTGCGCACCCTCGACGCCGGCACGGACAAACCCGTGCCCTTCGCCTCGTTGCCCCACGAGCCGAACCCCGCCCTCGGCATCCGCGGGCACCGGCTCGCGATGTCGCAACCGGGCCTGGTCCGGCGGCAGCTGGACGCCATCGCACTCGCCGCCCGGGGTCGCGAGCCGAGGCCCTGGGTGATGGCACCGATGATCGCCACCGTCGACGAGGCGCGCGGATTCGCCCGCGAATGCCGGCAGCGGGACCTCGTCGCCGGGATCATGGTCGAAGTGCCCGCCGTCGCGCTGCTGGCTGAGGAGATCCTGCGGGAAGTGGATTTCGTGTCGATCGGCACCAACGACCTCGCCCAGTACGTGATGGCGGCGGACCGCCTCGCACCGGAGTTGGCCCATCTGACCAACCCCTGGCAGCCGGGTGTCCTGCGGTTGGTGAAGATGACCGCCGATGCCGGCCAGCGGGTGGGGAAGCCGGTGGGGGTGTGTGGTGAGGCGGCGGCGGATCCCGCCCTGGCCTGTGTGCTGGTGGGGATGGGCATCACCAGCCTGTCGATGGCGGCGGCAGCCGTGCCAGGAGTGGGTGTGCAGTTGGCGAAGGTCTCCGTCGAGAAGTGCCGCCGCGCAGCCCAAGCGGCGCTCACAGCACCGACCGCCACTGACGCGAGGTCAGCGGCGGTCGGGGAGCTTCAACTGGTCTGACGGGTTGGCGTCACTCGGCGGTGAACCAGGCGGACGCGTCCGTCGGCAGCACGCCGTCGTCGAGGGGAGTGCTGGAGAGCAGCACGCGATAACCCTCGGGCAGCGGCACCGCCTCGCCCAGTACGTTGGTCATGACCCTGACGCGCCCGTTGTCGAAGGCGACGACGTGCTCGCCCGCGTGCACCCAGTCGAGCGAACCGGAACCGAGGCCCAGCTCCTTCCGCAGTGCCAGGGCGGAGTGGTAGAGCTCCCAGGTCGACCCCTCCACCCCCACCTGCTGGTCGACGGCGAGGCTGCGGTACTCCGGCGGCTGGGGCAGCCAGCGCGCGCCGTTGGGCGAGAAGCCCAGCGCCGCCCTGTCCGCTTCCCAGGCCATGGGGATGCGGCAGCCGTCGCGGCCCACCCGGGTGAACTCCGAGCGGAACCACGTGGGGTCCTGACGCAGTTCGTCGGGGAGCGTGGTGTGCTCGGGCAGGCCGAGCTCCTCGCCCTGGTAGAGGTAGGCGGAGCCCGGCAGGCCCAACATCAGCAGCGCGGCCGCCCGGGCTCGCCGGAGGCCCACCTCGTTGTCGGGCTGTTCGTCCTCAGAGCCAAGGCCCTCATGACTGGAGCCGGGGTCCGCCAGGCCGAACCGGCTGACGCTGCGCACCACGTCGTGGTTGTTCAGCACCCAGGTGGTGGGTGCACCCACCTCCGCGTCGGCCGCGCGGGTCCGCGCGATCTTGGTGCGGTACTCCTCGGCATCCCAGCGGCTGTCAAGGAACTGGAAGTTGAAGGCCGTATGCATCTCGTCGGGGCGCAGGTACAGCGCGAGCCTGTCCGGGTCTGAGACCCAGGCCTCGGCGACCAGGCTGCGGTCGCCGTCGTACTCGTCGAGGATCCGGCGCCAGCGCCGGTAGATGTCGTGCACGCCGTCCTGGTCCCACATGGGGCCGCTGAGGCCGTCGAGCATGGCCTGATCCTCGTCCCAGTCCGGCAGGCCGTGCGCCTTGACGAGGGCATGGGCGACGTCGACGCGGAAACCGTCGACGCCCTTGTCCAGCCAGAACCGCAGGATCTCGTCGAAGCCCTTGCGGACCTCCTCGTTGCTCCAGTTGAGGTCCGGCTGCTTCACGTCGAAGAGGTGGAGGTACCACTGGGTGCGTTCGCCATTGCCTGCCGCGTCGTCCACCCGGGTCCAGGCGGGGCCGCCGAAGACGGACTTCCAGTTGTTCGGGGGAAGTTCGCCGTTCTCGCCGAGCCCGTCGACGAAGTGGTAGCGGCCGCGTTCCAGCGAGCCGGGCTCGCTGGCCAGCGCCTGGCGGAACCACTTGTGTTCGTCCGAGGTGTGGTTCGGGACGAGGTCGACGAGCACCCGGATGTCGAGCTCGTGTGAACGCTCGATCAGCCGTTCGGCGTCCGTGATGTCGCCGAAGAGCGGATCGACGCTGAAGTAGTCGGCCACGTCGTAGCCGGCATCCGACATGGGTGAGGTGTAGAACGGCGACAACCACACGGCGTCGACGCCCAGTTGCCGCAGGTACGGCAACCGGTCGATGATGCCGGGTAGGTCTCCGTAACCGTCGCCGGTGGAGTCTGCGAACGAGCGGGGATAGATCTGGTAAATGACGGCGTCGCGCCACCACTCAGTTGCCATGGTGAGGTCCTGTTGATTGTCGGATGATGAGATCGGGATGGAAGAACATCTCGGTTGAATCTGTGGGGAGACCCCGGATCGCGCTCATCAATGCGCCGACGGCGGCCTGGCAGAGAGCGGCCACCGGCTGGCGCACCGTGGTGAGCCCGGGAGAGGTGAAAGCCATCACTGGCGAGTCATCGTAGCCGACCACCGAAACGTGGCCGGGGACGTCAAGGCCCCGGGCGTGCGCCTCGCGGATGGCGCCCAGCGCCATGAGGTCCGAGCCGCAGATGATGGCGGTGTGGCCGGCCTCCAGGAGGCGCGCGGCGGCGGACTGCCCGCCCTCGACGCTGAAGATGGTGGACACGATGCTGCCGCGCGACAGACCGTGGGCGAGGAACGCGTCGATCTTGCGCTGGGCCGGAAGGTACCGCTGTTGACCGACGGCCAGCCCGATCTTCTCGTGCCCGAACTGGCGCAGGTGGGCCAGGGACATGGCCACGGCCTCCGCGTCGGAGGTGGAGAAGAACGATCCGTCGATGTTCGGGTCATGGGCGTTGATGAAGACCGCGGGCACTCCCGCGGAGATGAGCCGCTGGTAATGGTCGTGCCCGACGAGCTTGTCGGCGAGCGTTCCGGACACCGAGATGATGCCGGAGATCTCCACGCCCAGCAGGGCGTCGAGGTAGGCGACCTCCGTGGTGGCTCCGGGGCCGGCGGTGCAGAGGATCATGTGGCGGCCGGCCGCCGATAGTTGCAGGGAGAGTTCGGCGGCGAAGGCAGCGAACCCGGGGTTGCCGAGCTCGGGGACCATCACCGCGATGAACCCGTCGTCCGCACCGGCGCGCTGGTCGTCGACGAAGTAGCCGAGCGCCTCGATGGACGAGAGCACCGTCCGGCGGGTGGTCTCTGCCACCCCTGGTTTCCCGTTCAGGACCCGGGACACCGTGGCGGTCGACACTCCGGCGGCCCGCGCGAGGTCCGCGAGTTTTGCGCCCTGGGGGATCACGTTGCCTCCTCTCCATTGAAAAGACGTGCTCGTTGCAACTGATCAGTTGCAGCCTATCCTGCAACACTTTGCAACCCGTTGCAAGCCCTTTGCAGAAACTCGTCCGGTGCGCGGAATTACCGCCACGAGCGCCGAAAACGGCGTCCGGCGTCTGGGGCGTCGGTAACGTAGCCGTCCTCGCGCCGTTCGTTATCGACTTGTTACGCAAGGGGGTTGCAAGCTTTGCAAAAACCGTTACTATCGTATTAGCGGGTCAGCACCGAGGCGACCCGACCCAAACCAAGGAGAACCCACATGCGCAAGAGCCTCCTCGCCGTTGCCGCGGCCGGGCTTTCGCTGACGCTCGTCGCCTGTGGCGGCGGCAACGGCGCCACGACGACCACTGAGCCCACTGCCGAAGAGACCGCCGGCAGCGCCAGCCCCTCGACCGAGGCTTCGGCCTCGGCGGACGCGAGCACCGAATCCACTCCCGCCGAAGCGACCGGCACGCTGACCGTCTGGGTCGACGAGACCCGCATCGAAGGCTTCAAGGCCCTCGGCGAGACGTTCCAGACCTCGACCGGCGTCACCCTGGACGTCGTCCAGAAGCCGTCGCAGGACATCAAGACCGACTTCATCGCCCAGGCCCCCACGGGCCAGGGTCCCGACCTCATCGTCGGCGCACACGACTGGACCGGCGACCTCGTCAAGAACGGCGTCATCTCTCCCGTCGAACTCGGTGACAAGGCCGACGCCTTCTCCGACGTCTCGCTCCGCGCGTTCACCAACGCCGGCCAGACCTACGGCGTCCCCTACGCGGTCGAGAACATCGCGCTCGTGCGCAACAACGCCATGGTGCAGGACACCCCCGCCACGTTCGACGAGCTGATCGCCCAGGGCAAGACCGCCGAAGGCGCCGAGTTCCCCGTCGTGATCCAGCAGGGCCCGGACGGCGACGCGTACCACCTGTACCCGATCCAGACCTCGTTCGGCGCACCGGTCTTCAAGACCGACGAGAACGGTGACTACACCGCTGAGCTCGGCATGGAAGGCCCCGAGGGCCTCGCCTTCGCCGAGTACCTGAAGAAGCTGGCGGACGAGGGCGTCGTCTCCGTCTCCATGGGCGGCGACCAGGCCAAGCAGGCCTTCCTCGACAGCAAGACCCCGTACATGATCACCGGCCCCTGGTGGACCACGGAGTTCGCAGCCGCTGACATGGACATCTCCGTCCTCCCCGTCCCCTCGGCCGGCGGCCAGCCCGCCGCTCCGTTCGTGGGCGTGCAGGGCGTGTTCCTCTCCTCGCAGTCTGAGAACGCCATCCTCGCCGGTCAGTTCATCGACTACATGGCCACCAAGGAAGCCCAGGACGTGCTCTTCGAGAAGGGCGGTCGTCTGCCGGCACTGACCGAGTCCGCCGACGCCGTCTCCGACGAACTGCTCGCCGGCTTCGGTGAGGCGGGCAAGGACGGCCAGCCCATGCCGGCCATCCCGGAGATGGGCGCCGTGTGGCAGTTCTGGGGCGGTGCTGAGGTCAGCATCATCAACGGCCAGGCCGCTCCGGCCGAAGCCTGGAACGCCATGAACGCCAACATCAAGGAAGCTTTCGGCGCCGTCGAAGGCTGATAACACCTGATCGGGGGGGGGGCCGCACCGTACGCCGGTGCGGCCCCTTTCCACGTCCGGGGCAACCCGTTCCCCTAGAGTCAATATCAATCCCGCAACGAAGCGAAGGTGGATCAACTGTGAGCAGCTCGACAGACCCGTCGCCGCGGCTCTCCCACGCGCGCGACATCTCGCGCCCGGGCTTCTATGTGAAGCTCGTCCTGATGATGCTGGTCAACGCCCTTGGCCTGTACGGCATCCTGGCCAGTTACGGCCAGCAGGAATGGGGAGTCCTCATTTTCCTGGCACTGGCACTCATCGTCGTCGACTACGTGTACTTCACGAAGCGGGCAGTCCCCGCGAAGTACCTCGTGCCGGGCCTGTTGTTCCTGATCGTCTTCCAGATCTATGTGATGGCCAACACGGCCTACGTGGCCTTCACCAACTACGGCGATGGCCACAACGACGCCAAGGCCCCCGCGATCACGCAGATCATGAAGACGGCCGACCGCCGCGTCGAGGGCACCCAGACCTATCCCGTCACCGTGCTGGAGCGTGAAGGCGAGGTGGCGTTCGCCGTCGTGCAGGACGGAGTGGCCAAGGTGGGCGACACCGATACCCCGCTCGAGGAGATTCCCGATGCAGTGGTCGACGGTGACAGGGTCGCCGAGGTGCCGGGCGCCGAAGTGCTCACGCTCGCCGAGATCCAGCAGCGCCAACGCGACGTGCTCGACCTGCGCGTGTCGATGACGGACAACCCCGACGACGGGTGGTTGCGCACCGACAACGCCGCCATGGCCTATGTCGCGAAGTCGCTGCTGACCTATGACGGGGCCGCCGACACGTTCACGGATCCCGACGGCAAGGTCTACACGGCTGACGAGAGCCAGGGCCTGTTCGTCGCCGAGGACGGCCAGACGCTGACGCCCGGCTGGCGCGTCACCGTCGGCTTCGACAACTTCACGACGATGTTCACCGACGGCCGCCTGGCCGGCCCGTTCTTCGCGGCGCTGGGGTGGACGTTCGCGTTCGCCATCCTGTCGGTGCTCACCACCTTCGCCTTCGGCCTGATGCTGGCGGTGGTCTTCAACGATCCCCGGATCAAGGGCCGCACCCTCTACCGGGCCCTGTTCATCCTTCCCTACGCCTTCCCCGGCTTCCTCGCGGCGCTGGTCTGGCGCGGCATGTTGAACCGCGACTTCGGCTTCATCAACGAGGTGCTGCTGGGAGGGGCGGCCATCCCGTGGTTGACGGACGGCACCATGGCGAAGCTGGCCATCCTGGGCGTGAATCTCTGGTTGGGCTTCCCGTACATGTTCCTGGTGGCCACCGGAGCTCTGCAGTCCATTCCCGGCGAGCTCACCGAGGCCGCGGTGGTGGACGGCGCAGGTCCGCTGCGCCGGTTCTGGTCGATCACCCTGCCCCTGCTGCTGGTGTCGGTCGCGCCGCTGCTGATCGCGAGCTTCGCGTTCAACTTCAACAACTTCTCGCTGATCTTCATGTTGACCGGCGGTGGGCCCAACTATGCGGGCGCACCGTGGCCGATCGGTGAGACCGACATCCTCATCTCGATGGTCTACGCCATCGCGTTCGAGGGCGGCAACCGGATGTTCGGCCTGGCCAGCGCGATGTCGATCCTCATCTTCGTGGTGGTCGGCTTCATCTCGTGGCTGGGCTTCCGCCAGACCCGCAAGCTTGAGGAGATCATGTGATGGCCAGGAAGCTAGCCAACGGTGACAACGACACCCGCCTGCGCGGCGGCCGCTGGTGGGGCCAAGTGGGGTGGAAGCACATCCTCGCCCTGGTGGTGATCGCCTACTGCCTGTTCCCGATCCTCTACGTGCTGTCGGCCTCGCTCAACCCGGGCGGCACCCTGACGGGCTCCAACCGGCTGTTCCGAGCGTTCAGCGGCGTCCACTACGAGCGCCTGTTCACCACGGACTTCACGAAGTGGATGATCAACTCGTTCTTCGTCAGTTCAGTGACCGCCATCGGCACCGTGCTCATGGGCGCGGCCGCGGCCTACGCCTTCAGTCGCTTCCGGTTCACAGGTCGCCGTGGCGGGCTGACGGCGCTGCTGATCATCCAGATGTTCCCGCAGATGCTGGCCTTCATCGCCATCTTCCTGCTGGCGCTGACCCTCGGCGAGATCTTCCCGATCCTGGGCATCGGCTCGCACCTGCAGCTCATCGCCATCTATCTGGGCGGCGCCCTGGGCGCCAACACCTTCCTGATGTACGGCTTCTTCAACACCATCCCGATGGACATCGACGAGGCCGCCAAGATCGACGGAGCCACGCATGCCCAGGTGTTCTGGGGCATCATCATGCGGCTGGTGACGCCCATCCTCGCGGTGGTGGGCCTCCTCAGCTTCGTCGGCTCCTACGGTGAGTTCATCCTGGCCAAGGTCATCCTGGCCCGCCCGGAGAACTACACGCTGGCGGTGGGCCTGTACGTCTGGGGTTCCGATGAGCGCAACGCCCCGTGGGGGCTGTTCGCGGCGGGCGCGGTCATCGCCGCCATCCCGATCATCCTGCTGTTCATGTACCTCCAGAAGTACATCGTCTCCGGCCTGACGGCAGGTGGCGTGAAGGGCTGACGCGTCAGGTCCGGGCCCGCGCAGCGCGACGGTGCAGGTGCCGCTGAGGCCGAGGCGGGACCTGGTGACTGAACGGCGCCGCCATGGTCGCGGGTGGCGCGACGATGGCGTTGGGCAGGGCGAAGCAGGCTCAGGTCAGTTCGACGCTGAGCGCTGCCCGGCAGACCCGTGGCCCTACCTCGAGGTGGCCCACGGTGAACCGGGAGCCCTCGGTGATGCCGTCCAGCAGGCCCTGGTGCACGGAGCAGACCAGCGGCAGTTGGTCGACATCGATGACCTCGCGGAACGGGCAGCGGGTGAACGTCAGCGAGTCCTCCGTGGTCAGCACGCCGAAGCCACGCTGGCTGAGGTGGGCTTTGAGGCCCTCGACGTCCAGCGCCTCGGGGTCGCGGGACCGTGCGCCCCAGCTCTTGCCGGCGTGTCTGGCCCTTTCCGGGCCGTCGCTCTCCGGGGCGACGAACTCGCCCAGCAGGGCGTTGGCCAGTTCCAGGAGGTGTGTGTTGCCGATCGTGGGGGACTCGCTGGTGGCGGAGTAGAGCAGCGGCGGGCGGCCGGTGCGGCCGCTGGGCTCCGTGGAGCGCTCCGCAAAACCGGAGTCGACGAGGGCGTCGAGGTGGAACCTGGCCGAGTTCTTGTGCAGGTCCAGTTGCTGGGCGACTGCGCCCACGGTCAATGGCCCGCTGGCCGACTGCAGGAGTGACAGAACGCGGGTACGAGTGGGACCTAGACCGTGCATCGATCCATTTAAACACAGCGGTGCGGAGGATTAACACGAGGGGTGTGGTGAAATTCAGGGGTACCATGCGGACATGCTGGTTGACGGATATGGACGTACGGCGCGTGATCTGCGCGTCTCGCTGACGGACCGCTGTAACCTGCGCTGTACCTACTGCATGCCCGCGGAAGGGCTGGACTGGCAGCCCGTCGACGAAACCCTCACCGACGACGAGATGGCGCGCGTGATCAGGGTCGCCGTCGAGCAGCTGGGCGTCACCAGGATCCGCTTCACCGGTGGAGAGCCGCTGCTGCGCGCCGGGCTGGAGCGCATCATCGCCTCGGCAGCGGCCATCACCCCCCGCCCCGAGTTGGCGCTCACCACCAACGGCCTCGGCCTCGACAAGAGGGTCAAGGGCCTGGTGGCCGCCGGCCTCAACCGGGTCAACATCTCCCTGGACTCGCTGGCCCGCGAGCGCTACGCCCAGCTCGCCCGCAGGGACCGGCTGCCGGATGTGCTGCGGGGCATCGAGGCCGCACAGGCCGCCGGCCTGCGTCCGGTCAAGATCAACTCCGTGATCATGCGCGGCATCAACGAGCCCGACATCGTGCCGCTGGCCCAGTTCTGCCTGGAGCGCGGCTACGAGCTGCGCTTCATCGAGCAGATGCCGCTGGGGCCCAAGGGGGAGTGGGACCGCGACGCCATGGTCACCGCCGCCGAGATCCTGGGCGCGTTGGAAGAACGCTTCGAACTCGGCCCCGCCGAGGAACCGCGCGGTGCGGCCCCAGCCCAACTGTGGCGGGTCGCGGCCGACGCCGCGCAGCCGGGCGGGCTCGTTGGTGTGATCGCCTCGGTGACGCACCCCTTCTGCGGCGACTGTGACCGCACCCGCATCACCTCGGACGGCCAGGTGCGCACCTGCCTGTTCTCCCGCACGGAGACGGACCTGCGCGCCATTCTGCGCGGTGGCGGCTCCGACGACGACCTGGTCGCCGCCTGGACCGGCGCCCACCGCGCCAAGCCGAAGGCCCACGGGATCGACGAGGTGGATTTCGTCCAGCCAGACCGCACGATGAGCGCCATCGGCGGCTGACAGTAGGGAGATGAATCAGTGGAGGTCCGGTTCTTCGCCGGCGCTGCCGAAGCGGCAGGCGCCGACAACCGAATCATCGACGCCCGCGGGCTGACTGCGGACCAGGTGGTCGACCAACTCGCCGAGGGCAACGAGCGCCTCGCCAAGGTGCTGAACGTGAGCGCACTGCTCGCAGACGGCACCCGCATCACCGACCGCGGCATCGATCTTTCTGAAGTCCGGTCGCTGGACGTGCTGCCGCCCTTCGCCGGGGGATGATCCCGTGATCGCCGCCATCGTGCTGGGCGGGGGCCGATCGGCCCGCATGGGCACGGACAAACTGGCCCTCGAACTCGACGGCGCCACCTTGCTTGCGCGCACCTGCGCGGCTGCGGCCCGCGTCGCCGGGCGCGTGGCGGTGGCAGGTCAGGAGCAGCCGGGCCTCGCCGTCGAGTTCGTGCTGGAGGACCCACCCTTCGGCGGTCCGGTCGCGGGCATCGTGGCGGGGCTGCTGGCTGTGGACACACCACGTGGGGACGCAGCGGTGGACACCGTGATCGTCCTCGCCGGCGACCTGGCGAACCCAGACGCGGTCGTCGACCTCCTGACCGCCTCCGCGCTCGGAGATGACGGTGTGGTGCTGGTCGACGCACAGGGGTGGCCCCAGTACCTCGCGGGCCGCTACCGCCTCGGAGCACTGCGCCGCGCCGTCGACGAGGTGGAGGAAGTGCGCGACCTGTCCGTGCGCCGTTTCCTGGGCGGCCTGGACGTCGCGCGGGTGCCCGCGTCGTCGTCGGTCACCGCCGATCTCGACACCCCGGAGGAGTTCGCTCAGGCAGGTCGATTGCTCTACGACACGCCGTAAGACATAATTTCGAAAATGTCATACAAACGGGCTTCGATGAAGGCAGACTGTGGCGCATGAGTACAGATTCCGCGCGCCTTGACGGCCCCGCCTCTGACGCCCTCCTCAAACTCGGGCGGTACTTCACTCAATGGGAGACCACAGACGATGATCGGGCCGTGTTCCGCGAGGGCGGACGCGAAGGCGACGTGTTCTACCGTGACAGGTGGAGCCACGACAAGGTGGTGCGCTCGACGCACGGCGTGAACTGCACCGGATCCTGCTCGTGGAAGGTCTACGTCAAGGACGGCATCATCACGTGGGAGGCCCAGCAGACCGACTATCCCACCACGGGCCCTGACCGTCCGGAGTACGAACCGCGCGGGTGCCCCCGCGGCGCCGCGTTCTCCTGGTACACCTACTCCCCGACGCGGGTCCGCTACCCGTACGGCCGCGGCGTCCTCATAGAGATGTACCGCGAGGCCAAGAAGCGGCTCGGCGACCCGGTCGAGGCGTTCCGCGAGATCTCGACGGACCCCGCCAAACGCCGCCGCTACCAGCAGGCCCGCGGCAAGGGTGGCCTCGTGCGGATCAGCTGGGACGAGGCGCTCGAGATCGCCGCCGCAAGCTACGTCAACACCATCAAGAACTACGGCCCCGACCGGGTCGTGTCGTTCTCGCCCATCCCGGCGATGAGCCAGGTCAGCCACGCCATCGGCACGCGCTTCACGCACCTCATCGGTGGCGCCATGACGAGCTTCTACGACTGGTACGCCGACCTCCCCGTCGCGTCGCCGCAGGTCTTCGGCGACCAGACTGACGTGCCGGAATCCGGCGACTGGTGGGACGCCACCTACCTCATGATGTGGGGCTCCAACGTGCCGGTCACCCGCACGCCGGATGCGCACTGGATGGCCGAGGTCCGATACCGCGGCACCAAGGTGGTCACCGTCGCCCCGGACTACGCGGACAACGTGAAGTTCGCCGACGAATGGCTCCCCGCCCAGGCGGGCACCGACGCCGCCCTGGCGATGGCGATGGGCCACGTGATGCTCAAGGAGAACTTCGTCGACCGCCAGGTGCCCTACTTCCAGGACTATGTGAAGCAGTACACCGACCTCGGCATGCTGATCACGCTGGTGGAGCACCCGAACGGCCATGGCCTGACCGCCGGCAAGTTCCTCACCGCGGCAGACCTGCCCGAGCACGCCGACAAGCCGGACGCGGCCTTCAAGACCGTGATGTGGGACCAGACCGCCGGTGGGCCCGCCGTGCCGAACGGTTCGATGGGCTTCCGCTACAACGAGGACGGCGCCGGCCAGTGGAACCTGGAACTGGGCAGCATCGATCCGGCCCTGTCGCTCCTCCACCTGGCCGGCGCCCAGGGCGTCGAGGTGGCGCTGCCGGTTTTCGAGGACCCCAAAGGCGTCGGCTCCATCATCCGCCGGGGCGTGCCCGCGCGGAAGGTCGGTGACCACCTGGTCACCACCGTCTTCGACCTGATGCTCGCCCAGTACGGTGTCGGCCGCGACGGCCTGCCCGGTACGTGGGCGAAGGGCTACGACGACGTGGACTCGCCCTACACCCCGGCGTGGCAGGCGGAGATCACCAGCGTGCCCGCCGAGGCCTGCATCCGCACTGCCCGCGAGTTCGCCCAGAACTCGGAGGAGTCCGAGGGGCGCACGATGATCATCATCGGCGCAGGCATCTGCCACTGGTTCCACGCCGACACCACCTACCGCTCGATCATGGCGCTGCTCATGCTCACCGGCTGCATCGGCAAGAACGGCGGCGGCTGGGCCCACTACGTGGGCCAAGAGAAGTGCCGCCCCATGACGGGCTGGTTCAACATGGCCAACGCCATGGACTGGTCGCGCCCGCCGCGCACCATGATCGGCACCGCGTACTGGTACATGCACACCGACCAGTGGCGCACCGACGGCTTCTCTGCCGACCGGATCAAGTCGCCGCTGTCCACCGGCAGCCTCGACGGCGTGCACACCGCTGATGCGGTGGCGCTGTCCCACCGGCTGGGATGGATGCCGTTCTACCCGCAGTTCGACGCGAACCCGCTGGACCTCGCGGACCAGGCGCAGGCCGCCGTCGACCGGGGCGAGGCCCCCAGCGTGCAGGACTACGTGGCCGCGAAGCTGAAGTCCGGCGAGATCAGGAGCTCGGTGGAGGACATCGACGCGCCCCAGAACTGGCCGCGCACCATGATCCTCTGGCGCTCGAACCTCTTCGGGTCCTCGGCCAAGGGCAACGAGTACTTCCTCAAACACCTGCTCGGGACGCACCACAACGTGATGGAGAACCAGCACGGGGCAGACCTCAGGCCAGAGGTGGTGAAGTGGCACGACGAGGCCCCGGAGGGCAAGCTCGACCTGCTCATCACCGCCGACTTCCGCATGACCAGTTCCACCCTGTTGAGCGACATCGTGTTCCCGGCGGCCACCTGGTACGAGAAGTACGACCTGTCGAGCACCGACATGCACCCCTACGTGCACGCGTTCACCCCGGCGATCGATCCCCCGTGGGAGACGAAGTCGGACTTCGACGTGTTCACCGAACTCGCCATCAAGTTCTCCGAGATGGCCAAGGGGCGCCTCGACACCCGCAAGGACCTCGTCGCGGTGGCGATGCAGCACGACACCCCCGGCCAACTGGCCCAGCCCGGCGGCACCGTGCCGGACTGGCGCGGCACGGACCTTCCCGCGGTGCCCGGCAGGAACCTGCCGATCCTGCAGGTCGTGGAGCGCGACTACACGGCGATCGCCGACAAGTTGCTCACCGTCGGCCCCCTGGCCGAGGAGCTGGGCTTCACCGTCAAGAACATCAAGTACGACGTCTCGCACCAAGTGGGCGAGCTCGGCAAGCTGCACGGTGTCTACCCCTCGGGCCCGGCCGCCGGCCGCCCGGCGATCAACACCGACAAGCGCCTGGCAGAAGCCATCCTGATGTTCTCGGGCACCACCAACGGCGAACTGGCCACGCAGGGCTTCAACACCTTGGAGAAGAAGACCGGCCGCCGCCTGGCGGACCTGTCCGAGGGCTCCGAGGAGCGTCGGATCACCTTCGCCCAGACGCAGCAGTCCCCCCAGCCGGTCATCACCTCCCCGGAGTGGTCCGGCTCTGAGACCGGTGGCCGCCGCTACGCCGCGTTCACGATCAACGTGGAGCGGCTCAAGCCGTGGCACACGCTGTCGGGCCGGATGCACTTCTTCCTCGACCACGACTGGATGACGGACGCCGGCGAGAACCTGCCCACGTTCCGGCCCCCCCTCGACATGACGGCCGCCTACGGTGAGCCCGAACTCGGCCCCACGGGGGAGAAGCAGATCACCCTGCGCTACCTCACAGTGCACAACAAGTGGTCCATCCACTCCGAATACCAGGACAACCTGCTCATGCTGAGCCTCGGCAGAGGCGGGCCGCAGGCCTGGTTGAGCGTGGCCGACGCGGCGTCGATCGGCGTCCGGGACAACGACTGGATCGAGCTCACCAACGCCAACGGCGTGTTCGTGGCCCGCGCCGTCGTCACCCCGAAACTGCCCGACGGCGTGGCCTATGTGCAGCACGCGCAGGAACGCACCATCGACGTGCCGAAGTCGGAGGCCACCGGCCGCCGCGGCGGCATCCACAACTCGGTGACCCGCATCCTGCTCAAGGCGACGCACCTCATCGGCGGATACGCGCACCAGGCGTACGCCTTCAACTACATCGGCCCCACCGGCGTCCAGCGCGACATCGTGTCGACGGTGCGCCGCCGCTCGCAGGAGGTTCAGTACTGATGGCAAAGCAGCGACGTGTCATGGCCCAGGTGGCCATGGTGATGAACCTGGACAAGTGCATCGGGTGCCACACGTGTTCCGTGACGTGCAAGCAGGCGTGGACCAACCGCGCCGGCACCGAGTACGTCTGGTTCAACAACGTGGAGACCCGCCCGGGCCTCGGCTACCCCAGGCAGTACGAGGACCAGGAGAAGTGGCAGGGCGGCTGGGTCCGCACCAAGTCGGGCCGGCTGAAGCTGCGCTCGGGCGGCAGGTTCAAGAAGCTCCTGAGCATCTTCGCCTCGCCCGTGCAGCCTGAACTGGGCGACTACTACGAGCCGTGGACCTACGACTACGAGAACCTCATCCAGGCCCCGCTCGGCGACGACTTCCCGGTCGCGCGCCCCAAGTCGCTGATCACCGGCGACAACATGGCGATCACGGCCTCGGCCAACTGGGACGACTCGCTGGGCGGCATCAGCGAGACGATCGACCAGGACCCCATCGTGCGCAAACTGCGCGAAGAGGCGAACCAGGAGATCAAGGCGGAGTACGAGAAGACCTTCATGTTCTTCGTGCCCCGCATCTGCGAGCACTGCCTCAACCCGTCCTGCATGGCCGCCTGCCCGTCGGGCGCCATCTACAAGCGTGCGGAAGACGGCATCGTGCTGGTGGACCAGGACAAGTGCCGTGGCTGGCGCCAGTGCATCACCGGGTGCCCGTACAAGAAGATCTACTTCAACCACCGCTCCGGCAAGGCCGAGAAGTGCACCATGTGCTACCCCCGCCTCGAGGTGGGCCTGCCGACGGTGTGCTCCGAGACCTGCGTCGGTCGACTGCGCTACATCGGCATCATCCTTTACGACCCCGACATGGTCACCAAAGCCGCGCTCGCCGATGACAAGGACCTGTACGAAGCCCAGCTCGACCTGATGCTGGATCCCAAGGACCCGGAGGTCATCCGTGACGCCAAGGCCAACGGCATCCCGTCGGACTGGCTGGAGGCCGCGCAGCGTTCCCCGGTCTACGCGCTGATCAAGCACTTCAAGGTCGCGCTGCCGCTGCACCCGGAGTACCGCACCATGCCGATGGTCTGGTACGTGCCGCCGCTGTCGCCGGTGGTGGACCTGCTGAAGGCGCAAGGCCACGACTCCGAGGCGGGCGGCAACCTGTTCGGCGCCATCGACACGCTGCGCATCCCCGTCGAGTACCTCGCGGAGCTGTTCACCGCGGGCGACGCCGACGTGGTCACCCTGGTACTGCAGAAGCTGGCGGCCATGCGCTCGTACATGCGTGACGTGACGCTCGCCCGCGAGCGGCAGCCGGAATTGGCGCACGCCGTCGGCATGGAGCCCAAGGCGCTGGAGCAGATGTACCGGTTGCTGGCCATCGCCAAGTACGACGAGCGCTACGTCATCCCCAAGGCGCACCGGGAGGACGCCCACAACCTGGAGGAGATGGGCTGCTCGCTCGACTTCGACGGCGGACCGGGCGCGGGTGGCGAGGGGCCGTTCGGCTCGTCGTCCGGGCGCCCCATACCTGTGGCCATCGAGAGCTTCGCCTCGGCGAAGGCCCGCCAGACGGACCCGGGGGCGGTGTGATGAGCGCCGTCATCTTCCAGGCCGCCGGCCTGCTGCTGACGTACCCCGATGAGGAGCTCCTGGGCCGCCTCGACCTCGTGGAGGAGGCGGTGGGGCAGACCCGCGCCGCCGCAGACTTCGCGCCGACGATCGCCCACCTGCGCTCCATGCCGCTGATGGAATTGCAGTCCTGGCACGTCCAGGAGTTCGACCTGTCCCGCCGCCACGCGCTCCACCTGACGTACTGGACCGACGGCGACACCCGCCGTCGCGGGGAGGTGCTGGCCGCGATCAAGCAGACGTACCGCGACTCCGGCCTGCTCGTCGACCTCGACGGCGAACTGCCGGATTTCCTACCGATGGTGCTCGAATTCGCCGCGGTCGGGAATCCCGAGCTGGGCGTCGCACTGCTCAACAAGTTCCGGGCTTCGCTCGAACTGCTGCGCATCGGCCTGGCTGAGGACAAGCTGCCCCAGGCAGGGCTGCTGGCCGCCATCTGCGCCGAGTTGGGCGGCGCCTCGCCGCAGTCGCGCGCCGAGGTGCGCGACCTCATGGCCGGACCGCCTGCTGAAACCGTCGGCCTGGAGCAGACCCTCCTGCCATATCCCACGATGCAAGGAGCCGCACGATGAAATTCCTGCTCTGGGGCGTGCTGCCCTACGTCGTTCTCTTCGTCCTGGTGGGCGGCCTGATCTGGCGTTACAAGTTCGACCAGTTCGGCTGGACCACCCGATCGTCGCAGATGTACGAGTCCAAGCTCCTCAAGGTCGCCTCCCCGCTGTTCCACTTCGCGCTGATCGCCGTGCTCATGGGCCACCTCGTGGGCCTGTTGATCCCCAAGGTGTTCACGGACTGGGTCGGCCTCGACCAGCACTCGTACCACCTGGGTGCCTACTACGGCGGCGGTCTCGCCGGCCTGGCGCTCGTCGTCGGCCTGGCCCTGCTGATCTGGCGTCGTCGGCGCACCGGCTCGGTGTTCGCGGCCACCACCTGGAACGACAAGATCATGTATCTGGTCCTCGCCACGGTCATCGGCCTGGGCATGGTCGCCACCCTCACCGGCGACCGGTTCGCCGACGGCACCGAACACAACTACCGCGAGACCGTCTCCATCTGGTTCCGATCGCTGTTCGTCCTGCAGCCGAACGTCGACGCGATGGCGGCCTCCACCTGGCAGTTCCAGACGCACGTGGTCATCGGACTGCTGCTGTTCGCCATCACGCCGTTCACCCGGTTGGTGCACGCCTTCTCCGCACCGTTCCACTACCTGTTCCGTCCCTACATCGTGTACCGCACCCGCGACACTTCGCCGCGCCACTCCGCCACCCGCACGGGTCGCGGATGGGAGCCGGTCGGTACCCGTGACAACGAGAAGACGCGCCGCTAGGACCCCCGTTGAACAGACACCTCATCGAGGTCGCGCCCATCCACGACACCGGCAAGGGCGCCGGCCGGGTTCTCACGATGTCCACCATCGCATTCACCCTGATGTTCGCCGTGTGGCTCATGTTCGGCATCCTGGGCATCCCCATCCAGAAGGAACTGGGGATCTCCGACGAGGAACTGAGCTGGATCGCCGCGTTGGCCGTCCTCAACGGGTCGATGTGGCGGCTGCCCGCGGGCATCATCGCCGACCGGATCGGCGGCCGTAAGGTGACGCTGTTCCTGTTGTTCGCCTGCGCCGTCCCGGCCTACCTGGTCTCGTTGGCGGACAACTACTCGATGCTGCTGGTGCTCGCGTTCCTCGTGGGTTTCGCGGGCAACCTCTTCTCCGTGGGCACCACCTGGAACTCGGCGTGGCACTCGAAGGGCCGCCAAGGGCTCGCGCTGGGCGTGTTCGGGGCCGGTAACGTCGGCGCGTCGGTGACGAAGTTCATCGGCCCGGTCCTGATCACGACCACGGCGGGCTCCACCTTCTTCCTGGGTGTCCAGGGTGGATGGCGGCTCATCCCCGTTATCTACGCGGTGCTCCTCGTCATCACGGGCGTCGCGACCTGGCTGATCGTGCCGCGCGTCGATCGCGCCCCCGGCACCGCGAAGCCGGTCTCGGAGATGCTCAAGCCGCTCAGCAACGTGCGCGTCTGGCGCTTCAGCGTCTACTACGTGGCCGTGTTCGGCGCCTACGTGGCGTTGTCGGCGTGGCTGCCGAAGTACTACGTGGACAACTTCGACATCGACCTCGCCGTCGCGGGCCTGCTGACGGCCACCTTCATCTTCCCGGCGTCGCTGCTGCGGCCCGTCGGGGGCTGGATGAGCGACCGATGGGGTGCCCGCAAGGTCATGTACTGGACGTTCGCCCTGATGCTGGTCACCAGCGGCATCCTCATGATGCCGAACGGCCACATCACCATCGTGCATCCCGATGGTGCCCAGACCCAGCACCTGCACTACTCCATGCAACTGCCCTGGTTCGTCCTCGTGGTGTTCCTGCTGGGCTGCGCCATGGGCTTCGGCAAGGCGGCGGTCTTCAAGCACATCCCCGAGTACTTCCCGGAGAACGTCGGCTCGGTCGGCGGGCTCGTCGGCACGCTCGGCGGCCTCGGCGGCTTCATCCTGCCGCCCCTGTTCGCCTACTCGAAGACGTGGTCCGGGTTCCCCAGCAGCACGTTCTTCGTCATCTTCGTCCTCACGGTGATCTGCGCCGCGTGGATGCACATCACCATCGTCCGGATGCTCCATGAGGAGACCCCACAACTCGCCGGCACGATCGAACGACCCATGGAGGAGGCCACGCAATGAGTACAAAGCTGGAGACGAAGGGCGACTGGCTCGTCTCGTGGGACCCCGAGGATGAATCCAAGTGGGACAAGAAGCTCGCCTGGAGCACCTTGACGGTGTCGACGTTCACGCTGACGCTGTGTTTCGTGGCGTGGTTCCTGCCGAGCGCCATCATCCCCAAGCTCAACGCGCTGGGCTTCACCTTCACCAAGGCGCAGTTGTACTGGATGGCGTCGATGCCAGGCCTCTCCGGCGGCCTTCTGCGCCTGGTCTGGATGGTGCTCCCGCCCAAGATCGGCACCCGCAAGATGGTGGTGCTCACCACCTTGCTGCTGATCCTGCCGGTCCTCGGCTGGGGCTTCGAAGTGACCAACCCGGACGTGCCGTACTGGCGCCTCATGGGGCTGGCGTTCCTGGCCGGTATCGGCGGCGGCGCCTTCTCCGGCTTCATGCCGTCGACCTCCTACTTCTTCCCCAAGCGCATGCAGGGCACCGCCCTGGGCCTGCAGGCGGGTATCGGCAACTTCGGTGTCTCGCTCGTGCAGTTGCTGACGCCGTGGCTCATCTCGTTCGGCATGTTCGCCTTCCTGGGCTCGCAGCAGATGGCCGTGTCCGGTGAGCAGCCGGTCACCATCTGGTACCAGAACTCGGCGCTGGTCTACCTTCCCTTCATCATCGCGGGCGCCATCTGGGCCTACATCGTCCTGAAGTCCGTGCCGGTCAAGGCCAACATCAAGCAGCAGTTCGACATCTTCAACAACCCGGACACCTGGCTGATGACGCTGCTCTACATCATGACCTTCGGCACGTTCTCGGGCCTGTCCGCGCAGTTCGGCCTGCTGATGGCCAACCTCTACGGCGCCGCGAACCCGCAGATCGTGGAGGGCGCGGGTGCCACCGCCCAGGTGCTCATCGAGGGCTACGCGGTGCCGGACCCGGTGAAGTTCGTCTTTCTCGGCCCGCTGGTGGGGGCCGGTGCCCGCATCCTGTTCTCACCGCTCACGGACCGCATGGGGGGCGCGATCTGGACCCTCGTGTCCGGCATCGGCATCCTCGTGTCGATCATCATCACCATCCCGTCGCTGACGCCGGACTACTCCAGCGCCGAGGCCCTTCAGGGCTCGTTCAACCTGTTCCTCTGGGGCATGCTGGCGATCTTCCTGTTCTCCGGGATCGGCAACGCGTCCACGTTCAAGCAGATGCCGATGATCTTCGAGCGACGCCAGGCGGGCGGCGTGATCGGCTGGACGGGCGCCATCGCCGCGTTCGGACCGTTCCTGTTCGGCGTGGGCCTCACCATCATGTCGCCCACCACGTTCTACATCATCGGCGCCGTCTTCGCGGTGATGTGCATCGGCATAGCCTGGGTGCGCTACGCGCGGCCCGGCGCCCCGAAGCCCAGCTGAGCCACCCGGTGACCGTGCGAGGGCAACGATCGAAGGACATACCATGGCAGCCATGATCCGATCCGCTGGCGTGACATCCACCGACGTCGACACCGACGCGCTCCTCTCGGCCGTGAACGACGACCGGGCCGGTGCCGTGGTCTCGTTCGCCGGGGTCGTGCGCGACCACGACCACGGCAAGGCCGTCACGGCCATCGAGTACGTCGGCCACCCGTCGGCGGACCAGGTGATGCGTCAGGTGGTGGAGGAGTTCGTGGGTCGCGACGGCGTGCACGCGATCGCCGCCCAGCACCGCGTCGGTCACCTCGACATCGGGGGAGTGGCGCTGTTCGTCGCCGTCGCGGCCTCGCACCGCAAACAGGCGTTCCAGTGCGCGTCGGACCTCGTGGACCGGGTCAAGGAGATCCTCCCCATCTGGAAGAAGCAGTTCCTCGCGGACGGCACGCACGAGTGGTCCGAATGCCCGTGACGGCGGCGCAGTCCACCGAGGAACAGTCGAAGCAACTCGAGGCGTCACGCCACGCTCCGGGCGCGCTGACTCCCACCCAGCTGGAGCGCTACGTCCGCAACATCGACGTGGTCGGCGTGGGCGTCCAGGGGCAGCAGCGGCTGCTGTCGTCGTCGGTGTTGGTGATCGGCGCCGGGGGTCTCGGGTCCGCGGCGCTGCCGTACCTGGCGGCCGCCGGCGTCGGCCGGATCGGGGTCGTCGACGGTGACCACGTGGAACTGAAGAACATGCAGCGACAGGTGCTGCACACCGAACTGGGCCGCAACAAGGCGGTCTCGGGCGCCGAACGGATGCGGGCGCTGAACCCGGACGTCACCGTGGAGGAGTTCCCCGAGTACATCGACCTCCAGCGGGCCAAGGAACTGTTCACCGGGTTCGACCTGGTGATGGACTGCTGCGACACTTTCGGCGCCAAGTTCCTCATCTCCGACGCCGCCGAGGCCGTGGGCGCACGCCTCGTGTGGGCCACCGCCGTGGGCATGCAGGGTCAGTGTTCCGTCTTCGGTGTCCCCGACGCCCACGGGGACAGGCTCTACCTGCGCGACCTCATCCCCGTCGAACCGGCCGACGGTGACTACCCCAAGGCCACCGACATCGGCGTGCTCGGGGCCATGGTCGGCCAGATCGGTGCCCTGCAGGCCACCGAGGCCATCAAGTTGTTGGCCGGCTACGGCGAGCCGCTCGTCGGGCGTGTCATGGTGCTCGACGCGGCCCGCGGCCGCTGGTCTGTGCTCCCCCTGCGAAAGGCCGCCTGATGTTGAGCGTTGAGGACTACCTGGCGCGCGTCGTCAGCCTGGCCACCGTGGTGCCCGCGGAGGACGTGCCGGTGTCCGACGGCGTCGGCCGCGTGCTGGCCGAGGACCTCCTCGCGCGGTTCGCGGTGCCACCCTTCGACAACTCGGCGATGGACGGCTTCGCCGTCCGGGCCGCGGAACTCTCCGCCGGCGCGCGGCTGAGGGTGATCGGCGACGTGCCCGCGGGCGCCTCGTCGGCGCCCGCAGTCGGGGCGGGGGAGTGCGCGCGGATCATGACGGGGGCGCCGCTGCCGCCGGGCGCAGATGCCGTGGTACCGGTGGAGTTGACGGACCAGCCCATGGGCGACGCCCCCCTGCCGGAGTGGATCGTCGTGCACGAGACCGTCGACGCCGGGAGGCACGTGCGCCACAGGGGTGAGGACGTGCCGGTCGGCCAGTTGGTGCTGCCCGCGGGCACCGTATGGAGCCCTGAGGTCACGGCCGCCGCAGCGTCGATCGGTTACGGGACCGTGCCGCTGCGTCGCCGCCCCCGGGTGGCGGTGCTGGCCACGGGCGACGAACTCGTCGCGCCGGGCGAAGAACTGGGCTTCGGCCAGATCCCGGACTCCAATTCCTATCTGCTCGCCGCGCTGGTGTCGCGCTTCGGCGGCGAGGTTGTCCTGAGGCGCGCCGTCGGCGACGACCCTGCCCAGTTCCGCGCCGTGATCGACGAGGCGCTCGCCGCGGACGTCGTCGTCACGACCGGCGGCGTCTCCGTGGGCGCCTACGAGGTGGTGCGCCAGGTGGTGGAGGGCGACATCGAGTTCGTCCGGGTGAACATGCAGCCGGGGAAACCCCAGGCGAGCGGGCTGTTGCGAGCCGCGGATGGCAGGGGCGTGCCCTTCCTCGGGCTCCCGGGCAACCCTGTCAGCACCTGGGTCTCCGCCTGGTTGTTCCTCCGCCCGCTCCTGGCCGAGCTCACCGGAGCCGGGAAGCAGCCGCTCACCCTCCAACTGCCGGTGCGCGAGACCTGGCGCAAGTCGTCCCACCGCCGCCAGTTCATCCCTGTTCGGCTCGTCGACGGGGGAGTCGCCCCGTCGCACGGGCTGGGCTCCGGCTCCCACCTGATCGCCTCACTGCACCGTGCCGACGGCATGGCGATGGTGCCGGAGGACCGGGAGTCACCCGGGGACACCGTTGAGGTCCTCATCACCCGCTGAGGTCATCCGCGGAGGTCATCCACGGGATAGGTCACAGACCCGTGGCGCGGTTCGGCTCCAGGGGTGAGGGTGGCGGGGTCTGCCTTCGTGGGCGACATGATGTGCCGCACGTCGTCGCCGAGCGCCAGGAGATGGTCCGCGATGATGCGGCGGTGGCACCGCCACCAGACCGCCTCGGAGCACATCACCGTGGGCCGCCCTGGCTCGAGCGCCCTGAACCGCTCCAACGCCCGCTCGAACGCCTCGCCCATGGCCCAGTCCGCGTAGTTGTGGAAGCTCTGGTTCCGCCACATCCCGTTGACCGACGGGTTCACCGTCCTGGACTTGTTCCGGCGTCCACCCAGGTCTTCGATCCGCAGGTACTCGATGCCGCGCTCCGGGAGGGAGGTGGCGAGCGCCTCGCTGTTGAAGTGCGGGAACTTGCGCGACCCGGGCAGGCTGCGCACATCGGCGAGCACGCCCACCTCATGGGCGGCGAGCAGGTCGATGAACTCCTCGATGCTGCGGTCTGAATGTCCGACGGTGAACAACGGCATCTGACCAGGCTAGGCGCTCGGGCACGCATCCGGTCCACTGCCCGCACGGTAGGTTTGCCGCATGGAATTCACCCATCTCGATGGTCAGGGCCAGGCCTTCATGGTCGATGTCACCGCCAAGCAGCCGACCGTCCGCTCCGCCACCGCCGTCGCCACGGTGCGGACCTCGCCTGAGGTGGTGGAGGCGCTGCGCAGCGGCACGGTGCCGAAGGGCGACGTCCTGGCCGTGGCCAGGGTCGCCGGCATCGCGGCGGCCAAGAAGACGCCGGACCTCCTGCCGCTGGCGCACATCATCGGGGTGCACGGCTGCGCGGTGGAGCTCGAGATCACCGACGGCGGCGTGGACATCACCGCCACCGTGCGCACGGCCGACCGCACCGGCGTCGAGATGGAGGCCCTCACCTCGGTCACCGTCGCTGCCCTGGCGATCGTCGACATGGTGAAGGGCGTGGACCGCAGCGCGGAGATCGTCTCGGCGAAGATCATGGCCAAGAGCGGTGGCCGCTCAGGCGACTGGGAGCGCCCGTCAGCCTTGTGACGGTGGGGCGCTCACGTCGTGGTCGCCGCCGTCGAGTTGGCTGACGATGTGGCTCAACAGCGGGCCCACGACGGCCATGGTGTCGCGAACGCCGCCGCGTGAACCGGGTGCATTGATGACGAGGGCACGCTTCGCATCAGGCAGGGCCAGGATGCCGGCGACGCCGCGGCTGAGCAGAGCGCGGGGCTCCTTCTCGGCACCCCGCCGTCTGACCTCCTGCATCAGCCCGGGCACCTCGTAGACGATCATGTCGCGCGTCACCTCCACGGTGAGGTCCCGCGGGCCGACCCCCGTGCCGCCGCTGGTGACGACGACCCGCGCGCCACCGTCGACCGCGCTGGCGATGGCGAACCGGATCTGCTCCGGGTCGTCGGGGACGATCACGCGCTCGGTGACGGTGAAACCCAGTTCCTCGAGGGCGGCCGCGGCGACGGGGCCGGAGCGGTCCTGGTAGACGTCGGCGAAGGCACGGTCTGAACAGGTGACCACGGCGGCAGAATGGCTCATGTCCTCAGCCTAGGCGATAGGTTGTGGGGGAAATCAGCGCCGTGACCCAACGGAGGAGGCCCCGTGCGTACTGTGCTCGTGCTCGCCTGCGTTGCGCTCGCGCTGACCGCCTGCACCCAGCCCGCGGCGAGCCGCCCGGTCGTTTTCGCGGCGGCCTCGCTCAACCAGGTGCTCCCGGAGATCCAGCCGGACGCCAGCTACTCCTTCGACGGCTCCTTCGGCCTCGTCGACCAGATCGCGGAGGGCGCCCCCGCCGACGTGTTGGCCACCGCGGACAGGGACACCATGGACCGCGCGGTCGACGAGGGCCTCGTCGTGGGGGAGGCCCGCATGTTCGCCACCAACCACCTCGTGCTGGTCGTGCCCGCCGGCAACCCCGCCGGCGTGACGGGGTTCGACGCGTCGTTGGCCGGCGCGAAGCTGGTGGTGTGTGCCCGTGAGGTGCCGTGCGGCGCCGCCGCGTACCGGCTGGCGGCCGACCACGGGGTGGCCCTGCGTCCGGTGTCCGAGGAGACCAAGGTCTCCGATGTGCTGGGCAAGGTCGCCTCCGGGGAGGCGGACGCCGGCCTGGTCTACGTCACCGATGCCGCCACCTCCGACGCCGTCGAGACCCTTCCGGTGCCCGGCGCCGAGGAGCACCCGAACACGTACTGGGTGGCCGTGGTGAAGGGCGCGGCCCACCCCGGAACTGCGCGTGCCTACGCGGACCGGCTCGCAGGGGAGTGGGGCGCGCAACTGCAGGTCTTCGGGTTCGGGTCGCCGTCATGAACGTCCCACGGTGGGCCTGGTTGCCCTTCGGCGTCGCGGTCGCTCTCCTGGCCGTCCCGCTCCTGGCGCTCGTCATCCGTGCCCCCTGGGGGCGCCTCCCCGAACTCCTGGCCTCGGAACGCGCGATGGACGCGCTCACGCTGAGCCTCGCCACGTGCGTCGTCTCGACGCTGATCGTGCTGGTCATCGGCACGCCCACGGCGCTGGTGCTCGCTCGCTCCAGGGCCACGTGGGCGCGGTGGGTGCGCACCCTGGTGACGGTGCCCATGGTGCTGCCGCCCGTGGTGGCCGGCCTGGCGCTGCTGATCACGCTCGGGCGCCGGGGGCTGATCGGCCAGCACCTGTCGGTGCTCGGGATCGAGATCGGCTTCACGACCATGGCCGTGATCGTGGCGCAGACCTTTGTGGCGCTACCGTTCCTGGTGGTCTCCCTGGAGGGCGCCTTCCGCGCCGCCGGCGGCGACTACGAACGGGCCGCGTCCTACCTCGGCGCCAGCCCGTCGCGTTCCTTCTTCACCGTGACGCTGCCCATGCTGGCACCGGCCGTCGGCTCCGGCACGGCGCTCGCCTTCGCCAGGGCGCTGGGGGAGTTCGGCGCCACGCTGACGTTCGCCGGCTCCCTGCAGGGCGTCACGCGCACGCTGCCGCTCGAGATCTATCTCCTGCGCGAGGGCGACACTGACTTGGCGCTCGCGCTCGCCGTCGTGCTGCTGGGCGTCGCCGCGCTGGTCGTGGGCCTCTCGCACGGGTTGAGGAGCATGCATGACTGACGCGGTGCGCATCGAGGCGACGGTGGCCGCACGCGGCCTGGACCTCACCGTCGGCATCCCTGAAGGCATCACCGTCGCCGTGGTCGGGCCCAACGGTGCCGGCAAATCGAGCCTCATCCACCTCATCGCCGGTGGCCTGGCCCCAGATACCGGTTCGGTGACGATGCTGGGCCGCACGGTGTCGGCGCCCGGGCGCTTGCTGCCCGCGCACCGACGCAGGCTGGGCTACCTGGAGCAGCGCGCCCTGCTGTTCCCGCACCTGACGGTGCTCGAGAACGTCGCCTATGGGCCGCGCTCCCGCGGCGCGTCGAAGGCTGCGGCGCGGGAGCGCGCCGCGCGGGAACTTGCGGAGATCGGGCTGGAGGAACTCGCGCAGCGGCGGCCGGCGCAGCTGTCAGGGGGGCAGGCTCAGCGCGCGGCGTTGGCCCGGGCGCTGGCCATCGACCCCGACGTGGTGCTGCTCGACGAACCCTTCGCGGCGCTCGACGCGACGGTCACCCCCGAACTCAGGAGACTCCTGCGTGCCCGGCTGCGCGGGCTGACCACCGTGCTGGTGACCCACGACTTCCTCGATGTCGTCGCGCTGGCCGACCACGTGCTCGAACTGGGAAAGGGCTCCGTCGTCGGGGGTGGCCCCGTCGAAAACGTGGCGCAGGGGCCGTCGACGGAGTTTCTGGCCCACTTCGTGGGGCTCAACCTGCTGCGTGGCGCCATCGACGACGACGGGGCCCTGGCGCTGGGCGAGGGGGTCGCCGTGGCCGGGCTCGCGGAGCACGGGCTGACCCGCGGCGATGCGCGGGCAGTCTTCCCTCCCACGGCGGTGTCCGTCTTCCGCTCCGCTCCGCACGGGAGCCCGCGCAACGTGCTGCCGGCGGTGGTCGAACTGGTGGAGGACCGGTGGCCGGTGCAGCGCGTCATCCTGCGGGTGGCGGGGCACCGCCTGGCCGCTGACCTCACCCCCGAATCCGTCCGGGAGATGGCGCTCGCGCCGGGCGACCGGGTGCTGGCTGTCCTCAAGGCGACCCAGGTCACGTTGTATCAGGGCTGATCGCGATGACAGGGCCCAGGCGCTCGGGCGGTAGTCTTGGCGGGTGATCAGCAATGACGATCCCCGCGACTACGAGGGTCCCAAGGAAGAGTGCGGCGTCTTCGGCGTCTTCGCGCCGGAGGAAGATGTCGCCCAGCTGACCTTCTACGGGCTGTTCGCCCTGCAGCACCGCGGACAGGAGTCCGCGGGCATCGCGGCCAGCACCGGCAACCGCATCATGGTGTTCAAGGACATGGGCCTCGTGTCCCAGGTCTTCGACGAATCCACCCTCAAGTCGCTGCCGGGTCGGCTCGCCATCGGCCACACCCGCTACTCGACGCATGGCGCCAGCGAGTGGAACAACGCCCAGCCCACGTTCCGCGCCACGCCCCACGGCGGCCTCGCGCTGGCCCACAACGGCAACCTCACCAACACCGAGGAACTCGAGGAGTGGCTGCACGAGATCGCCCCCGCCGAATCCGTGCCGCACAAGAACCGCGTCATGGACTCCACCAGCGACACCGCGCTGATCTCGGCACTGATCGCCAGCTTCGACGAGGGCGGCCTGGAAGCGGCCGCGCTCAAGGTGCTGCCGCGCCTCCGCGGCGCCTACTGCCTGTCGTTCATGAACGAGACCACCCTGTACGCGGCGCGTGACCCGCACGGCATGCGGCCGCTGGTCATCGGTCGACTGCAGGGCGGCTGGGTGATCGCCTCGGAGACCGCGGCGCTGGACATCGTCGGCGCCACCTTCGTACGCGAGGTCGAGCCTGGCGAGTTCATCTCCATCGACGAGCGTGGCCTGCGGTCGCAGCGGTTCGCCGCGCCGGATCCGAAGGGCTGCATCTTCGAGTACGTCTACCTGGCCCGCCCGGACACGACGATCGCCGGCCGCAACGTGCACTCGGTGCGCGTCAACATCGGGCGCAAGCTGGCCGAGGAACACCCCGTGGAGGCGGACCTGGTGATCCCGGTGCCGGATTCCGGCACCCCGTCGGCCATCGGCTACGCGCAGGGCTCGGGCATCCCGTACGGGCAGGGCCTGGTCAAGAACGCCTACGTGGGCCGCACGTTCATCCAGCCGACGCAGACCATCCGGCAACTGGGCATCCGCCTCAAGCTCAACCCGTTGCGCGACGTCATCGCCGGCAAGCGTCTCGTGGTGGTGGACGACTCCATCGTGCGCGGCAACACGCAGCGCGCCCTCGTGCGGATGCTCCGCGAAGCGGGCGCGGCAGAGGTGCACGTGCGCATCTCCTCGCCGCCGGTGGAGTGGCCGTGCTTCTTCGGCATCGACTTCGCCACCCGCGCAGAACTGCTGGCCCCCGGCCTTTCGCTGGAAGAGATCCGCCGCTCCATCGGCGCCGATACGCTCGGTTACATCTCGCTCGAGGGACTCACGGAGGCCACCACCGTGCCGGCGGACAACCTGTGTCGCGCCTGCTTCGACGGCAAGTACCCCGTGGCCATCCCCCCCGCACAGGCCAAGCTGCTGAACCTGGAGGAAATGTGAACCAGAGTGCCTACGCCGCCGCCGGCGTCGACATCGAGGCCGGAGACCGCGCCGTCGAACTCATGAAGGCCCACGTGGCCCGCACCAACCGGCATGAGGTGCTGGGCGGACTCGGCGGGTTCGCCGGTTTCTTCGACGCTGCAGCGTTCAAGAAGTATGACCACCCGGTGCTGGCCACGTCCACGGACGGTGTGGGCACCAAGGTCGCCATCGCGCAGGCCATGGACAAGCACGACACCATCGGGTTCGACCTGATCGGCATGCTCGTCGACGACCTGGTGGTCGCCGGCGCCGAGCCGCTGTTCGTGACCGACTACATCGCCTGCGGGCAGGTGGTGCCGGAGCGCATCGCCGCCATCGTGCAGGGCATCGCCGACGCGTGCGTCGCTGCCGGCTGCGCCCTCATCGGTGGCGAGACCGCCGAACACCCCGGCCTGCTCAGCCCCCATGAGTACGACATCGCGGGTGCGACCACCGGCGTCGTGGAGAAGTCCAAGATCCTCGGCGCACACCGCGTGCGCGTGGGTGACGCCGTCATCGGCATGGCCTCCTCAGGTCTCCACTCCAACGGCTACTCGCTGGTGCGCCACGTCCTGCTGGAGCAGGCGGGCTGGAACCTCGACCGCCACGTCGACGACCTCGGCCGCACGCTCGGCGAGGAACTGCTCGAGCCCACCAAGGTGTACGCGCTCGACGTGCTGGACCTCATCCGCAACGTCGAGGTGCACGCCATGAGCCATGTCACCGGCGGCGGCCTGGCCAACAACCTGGCCCGCGTGATGCCCACGGACATGACGGCGGTGCTGCAGCGCTCCAGCTGGACCCCGCCGTCGATCTTCCGCCTCGTGCAGGAGGTGGGCGAGATCTCGCAGCCGGACATCGACGCCACACTGAACATGGGCGTGGGTATGGTCGCGATGCTGCCGCAGAGCGAGGTCGACGCCGCGCTCAGGCTGCTGAACGGCCGTGGTGTCACGTCCTGGGTGCTGGGCGAGGTCGAAGCAGTGGAAGGCCCCGGCGCCGCCGTCCTCGTCTGACCCGCCGACCCCCTCCGGGACATAAGCATCGCCGGGGTCAGGGGCCGTCACCCGCCCTGCGATGATCGGATCATGAGCTCAGCCCTCGGACCCACTCTGGCCAGCATCGTGCCCATCCTCCTGCTGATCGGCTTGGGTGTTCTCCTGCGACGGCTCCACGTCCTCGACGCCACCACCGTCGAGGGTCTCAAGCGGTTCGTGGTCAACGTCGTCCTGCCGGCCGTGCTGTTGATCGCCTTCCTGGGCCTTGAGTTCCAACGCGAGTACGTCGCGCTGGTCCTCCTGGTGCCGCTGTTGTGCGTGCTGCTGTTCGGCGCCGGGAAGGTCATCACCGGCTGGCTGAAGGTGCCGCCGGTCGGCACCTTCCTGTTCACGGGGTTCGAGTTCGGCATGGTGGGCCTCGCGCTGTTCACCGCCGCCTACGGCCTGGAGCAGGCGCCGGTGGCCGCCATCGTCGGCCTCGGGCACGAGTTCTTCATCTGGTTCGTCTTCGTCACGCTGCTGAAGCGGCAGAGCGACGGGGCCTCGTCGCTCGCAGAGACCGTGCGTTCCTTCGCCACATCGCCCGTCATCGTGGCGATCGCGCTCGGCCTGGTGCTCAACGCGCTCGGCCTCAGGCCGGCCCTGGAGGCCAATCCGTTCTCCGGCGCGCTGCTGGCGGCGGCCGGCTACCTGGCCGCCATGATAGTGCCGCTGATCCTGATCATCGTCGGCTTCGGCGCCCGGCTCACCCTCGACGGGGTGCGGGGGGCGGCGGGCTTCGTGGCCGTCCGCTTCCTCGTCTGCCTGGTCCTGGCCGTCGTCGTCTCGCTGTTCGTGGTGGGGCAGTGGCTCGGGCTGGGGGCGTCGGTGCAGGCCGCGGTGTTCATGTTGCTGATCCTGCCGCCGCCGTTCATCGTGCCCCTGTACCTGCCGCCGAGGCGGTCGGCGGAGATCATCTTCGCCAACAACGTGTTGAGCCTGTACACGCTGGTCAGCGTGGTGGCCTTCGTCGCCTACGTGGTGATCGTCGGCTGACCGGCGAGCACCCCGTCGAGCAGTTCGACGACCCTGTCGGCCCGCTGCCGCAGCAACGGGTCATGGGTGGACACCACCGTCGCGATGCCCAACTCGTGGGTGAGTTCCACGATGAGGTCCATGATGGTGGCGGCAGTGTCTGAATCGAGCTGGCCGGTGGGTTCGTCGGCGATCAGGATGTCAGGGCGGGCGACGAGGGCGCGGGCGACCCCCACGCGCTGCTGCTGACCGCCACTGAGCTCGTGGGGCCGCTGTTTCGCGTGCCGGGCGAGGCCCACCCTCTCCAACATGGCCGCGACCCGCTCGCTGCGCTCCGCAGCGGGGACCTTCACCAGCCGCAGCGGCACCTCGACGTTCTCCGCGGCCGACAACACGGGGATCAGCCCGAAGGTCTGGAAGACGTACCCGATCCGCTCGCGGCGGGTGGCCAGCACCTCGCCCTCCGGCAACTCCGACAGGACCCGCCCGTCGTCGAGCACGACGCGGCCGCTGGTGGGGCGGTCCAGGCCGCCCAACAGGTTCAGTAGCGTGGTCTTGCCGGAGCCGGACGGGCCGGTGACGACGGTGAGTTCGCCGGCGTGCACCTCGATGCTGACGCCGTCGAGGGCGTGCACCTCCGTGTCGCCCGATCCGAAGGTGCGGCGCAGGCCAACGCCAGCGATCCGTGCGGTGGTGGTCATGCGTCCTCCTCAGGGGCCGAACGGCGGGCGCGCGAGCCGTTGGGCCAGACCCCGACGTGGCCGGTCTCGCGGGTGATGCGCACCCTGTCGTGCAGCCCGAGCTCCTCGACGTGTGTCGGCGGCAGCTGAAGCCGGCCGGAACGGTCGATCACGGTGTACTCCTCGGCGATCTCACGGGCCACCCCGTCGGGGCCGACCTCCGTGCGGCGCAGCACCTCGGTGGAGGTGCGGCCGTCGCGGATCTGGACGGTGCGGGCCACGTGACCGCTGACCATCGGGTCGTGGGTCACGATCAGGACCGTGGTGCCCAGGTCTGTGGCGGCCGCGCGCATGAGGTCGAGGACCTCGGCGGAGTTGACCTCGTCCAGCTCGCCGGTGGGCTCGTCCGCCAGCAGCACGTCGGGGGAGTTGGCCAGTGCGGTGGCGATGGCCACGCGCTGCTGTTGGCCGCCCGACAGCTGCCGGGGGACGCGGTTGGCGCAGTCGGCCACGCCCAGCAGCTCGAGCAGTTGCTGCGCCCGCCCCCGCCGCTGGGAGCGCCCGGCGATCACCATTGGCATCATCACGTTCTCCGCGCCGGTGAGGAACGGCAGCAGGTTGCGGGAGGTCTGCTGGAAGACGAAGCCCACGCTGTGCCGGCGGAAGTCGATGCGTTGCCGCCCGCCCATCGCGGTGAGGTCCTGCCCGGCGACCCGGGCCCGGCCGCCGGTGGGCCGGTCGAGACCGGAGAGGATGTTGAGCAGCGTGGACTTGCCGGAGCCGGAGGCGCCGATCACCGCGACCACCTCGCCGGGGTCCACGGTGAGGCTGAGCCCCTGCAGGGCCTGGACCTCGACGCCCTCCGTCGTGTGGATGCGAACGAGGTCTTCGCACCAGATGTCTGGGCCGTGGTGACTGCGGGTGATGGTGTCGTTCATCGTTCCTCCCCGATGCGGAGTTCCTGTGCGAGATTGGTTCGGCCCACGAGCCAGGCGGTGGCGGCGATGGCCACGATCACGGTGAGGGTCAGCAGGGCGCCGACGCCGCCGAGCAGCGCCGGGTCGAGGTGCAGCGGGGGCGGCTGGGAGCCGCCGGTGAGGCTGCGGAAGTCCAGGGTGGCGAGCAGCAGCGCCGCCAGGGCGATGCCGACCCCCACACCCAGGAGGAGGCCGAGCAGAGCGCTGGGGGCGATCTCCCAGGCCGTCAACGCCCGGAGTTCCCGGCGCCCCATGCCGAGGGTCCGCAGGACGGCGCCGAGCCGGGTGCGCGCCCGGGTGGCCATCAGCTGCGAACCCAGCAGGGTGAGCGTCAGCAGGGCGGCGGTGGCTGCCGTGAGGGCGGCGAACGTGGTGGTGAGCCCGGACACCGTGGGCGTCTCACGGATGGCGCTGAGTTCCTCGTCGGCGACGGTGATGCGCGCGTTGCCCACCACCTCGCCGATCCGTGCGCGGACGGCCGCGGAATCGGTGCCGGCTGCCAAGGACACCAACGCCAGGGTGGCGGGCGGCAGGGGGTGGGCCTCGGCCCAGCGCTCTGCACTCATCATCGCCCAGGCGGCCCCCGTCCGGACGCCCGGCGGCGCCGGCAACGCGTCGAGCACCGTCACGCCCCCGATGCCCTCCAGCCGAGCGCCGCCGGCCTGCACCGGCACGGAGTCGCCGAGCACGATCCCCGGCGCACCCTCCCCGGCGAACATCCCTGCATGGAGGGCCGACCCGAACGGTGACGCCGCGTAGGCGTCCTCGATGGCCGGCTCCGCCAGCCACAGCCGCACCCGGGTCTCGCCGCCCTGGCTGAGGCGGTGGTTGGAGCCGGCGTCGTGGATGCGGGCGACGGCGAGCACACCGTCGACGCGCTGCAGGTCCGCGAGCATCTCGTCGGTGATCCGGGGGCCGCTGATGTGCACCGACGAGCCGTTGGCCTCCCACGTGGCGCGCTCGGTGCCGGCGATGACGGAGCCGAGCAGGGTGGCGCTGAGAACCGCGATGGTGGTGCCCAGGACAACCGTGAACACCGGCGTGAGGCCGCCCGCCGGATCCCGGTGGGCGCGCACCGAACCGAGGAACCCGGCTACCCCCCGCCCCGGCCGGAGCCACCGGGCCGCCACCCGCAGGGGGAGGGGATAGAGCCGGAGCGCGAGCAGGCAGGCTGCCACGGTGAGGAGGACGGGGGTGGCGGTGGCGAGGAGGTCCATTCCCCCGGTGGGGGTGTCGCCGCGGCTGAGCAGGGCCCAGAGGCCGGCGGCGCCGGCGATGACGGTCAGGACCTCCGCGACGACGCGCCACCGGCCGGGCCGCAGGGTGAGGTCGGCACGGATGCTGGCGGGACCGATGTGCCTGGCGGCCCAGGACAGGGCGAGGGCGGCTGCCGCCCCGATGAGCAGCGTGCCGGCCCACGCCCAGGTTGCGTTGCCGCCCGGCGTCACGGCCGCCCCCAGCAGGTGGCCCAGCACTGCCGCGGGCACGCCCAGCAGAAGCCCTTCGAGGCTGAGCAATGAGCGCAGCTGGTGCCAGGACACGCCGCGCGCCGTGACGAGTTCGACGGCGCCCCTCCGGCGTTCGATGACCAGTTGGGCGGCCAGCACGAGCAGGGCGAGACCCACTGCGAGCGGCCCGACCGCGGCCACGGCTACTGCCGCGCGGGTGACGTCCTGCTGGGCGGCGACCGAGGTCAGCGCCTCACCCAGTTCGGACTCCAGCCGGAACTGGGTGGGGGGCGGGGCGTCGGACTCCGGGTCCGCGGTCAGGACCGCGTAGCGCTGTGCCAGCAGACCGGTCAGTTGCGATCGCAGCTCGCGGACGTCCACATCGGCGAGGCCGGCGGTGTCGACGCCGAACCAGGCGTGCATCGTGAGCGTCTCCGTGACGCCCGGGCCCAGCCTCTCGACCGGGATGCCGCTGGAGAGGTAGGACGGCGGGAGGAAGAGGCCGGTGACCAGGCGGGTACCGAGATTCGCGTCCTGCTGCTCGACGATGGTGCGGGCGTAGGGGATGTGCTCCCAGCGGGTGTCCCCCTCATCGAGTGGGCGGAACGTGCCGCTCAGGGTCACCGACTCGTTGATCTGCTCACCGATCTCCCAGCCCAGGCGCTCAGCCACCTCGGCCAGCGCCGTGACCCCCTGGGGGCCGGTGGGTGTGGCACCCTCCGGGCCTTCGGTGGTTGGCCGCGGGGAGGGCCAGGAACCGGCCACCAGTTCCGCGTGCTCGGCGAGGTCGGGGTCGACGAAGAACAGGAAGCGAGCCTCGAAGTAGCCTGTGGCGGTGGGCGGCACCACGGTCAGGTCGGCCGGCACCTCCGCCAGGAACTGGGGCGCCCCCAGGAGCGAGCGCAGTGGCTCCGGCTGGGCATCCCGGAGGGTCTCGAGCGCCTCCCGATGCGGTTCCCATGGTTCCTGGAGGCCCCCAACCGGGGAGTTCATGGTGTTCTGTGCCCAGGTGCCGGCGACATCGCCCTGGAGGGCCGAGAGGCCGGAGAGCGTCTGGGTGAGTTGACGGTCGTCGAGGTTCGCCATCAGGCGTGGCGCGGCGGTGGTGAGGGCCGCGAGGATCAGCACGCTCAGCGCGAGCAGCAGCGCCGGCCAGCGCTCCGAGGAGAACTGCCGCCACAGGAGTTTCAGCGCGGTCACCGGACCTCCTCCCGGTACTCCGGGTCCAGCGCCTGACGCTGCACCGTGCGTCCCACCAGCCAGAGGATGAGCAGCAGCGCCACGGCGCCCGCGCCGAGCAGGGCCGCCCAGGGGAGGACCTCTGCGGTCAGGGGGCTGCGGTAGCCGGGGCCGGCCGGCTGGGCGGCCTGCACGAGGGGGTCGACGACGAGCCAAGCGACCGCGACGCCCGAGGCGATGCCGGCCAGCGTGGCGATGACGAGCAGCCCGCCGGACTCCAGCGTGCGGCTGCGCCGCTGCGCGCGGGGCGTCATGCCGAGCGCCCGGAGCACCGCCACCTCGGGGCGCCTGGCCGCCAGCTGGGTGGCGGCAGCGGCCGCGAGGCCGGTGAGGGACAGGAGGAGTGCGCTCCCGGCGGCGATCCAGAGAGAGCGGGCCGCCGTCGCCGTGCGGATGGGCGTCTCGTCCGGCGTGCGGAGGGCCGAGACGCCGGGGACCTGCGCCGCGGCGGCCCGGACCGCGCTGGGGTCACCGTCGAGAGTGGCCCAGAGCTCCGAGGGCCAGCGTAACGGGTTGGCGGTGGTGGCGAGGTGGGCCGACACCGCGCCGGAATCTGCGAGGACACCGAGCTCGGTGGTGAGGCCCGGCAGGGCCGGTGTCACGGCCGCGACGACGGCGGGGATGCGACGGCCGAACGCGGCCAGGTCGAGGGCGTCTCCGGGGCCGAGCGTGGTGGCGTCGCCGAGTTCGGTGGTGATGGCGACAGGCACGGGTGCGGGCTGGGCGGGAGCCGCCCCCGCCATCACGCCCTGAGGGTCGTGCCCCTCGAAGGGGACGTTGGCCCCGAAGGTGATCAGTGGCAGCGCCGGGCTGGTCTCGACGCGCCAGACCTCGCCACGGGCGTCGACGGTGGCCTGGGGCACGGGCGGCTTGTTGCTGACGGGGTTGTGGAAGGTCTGCGTCGTGCCGTCCTCGAAGGTCACGGTGTGGGTGCGCGGTTCCCAGGCGGGTTCCACGGACGCCAGGGCCTCCCGGTAGGGCCCGGCCAGCTCCTCGGTGACGGCTAGGTCCGAGGTCCAGTCCCCCACCCCGCCGAGGGCCACGCCGTCGGCGCTGAGGGCGATCTCCAGCCGCATGCTGCGGTCCGCGTTGTCGTCGGGCGGACCGACGAGTTGGACGCTCTCCACGACGACCGCACCGTCCTGCGGGAGGGCGATGTCGGCCGCGGCGGTACCCACGAGGTCTCTCCAGAAGGGCCGGTCCCCCGGAGGGGTGGCGCCGTCGGGATCCGGCTGGTCGATCGAGACGGACGGCCCGTTGACGGTGCGGCTCACCCCGGTGGCCACGTCCCGCAGCGTGAGACGCAGGGAGTACGACGAGGTCCGCGAGACGCGGTCCAGGTAGTCCTCCGTCCACACCTGGGCGAGGAACTCGGCCTCCTGGGGCGGGAGGTCCGCGGCGCTTGCGCGGTTGAACTCGTCCGCCCGGTCGAAGTACTCCTGCTGCCACTCATCGAGGTACACCCGGCCGTCCAGCTGGGCGTGCAGGGTGGTGGCGCCGTCGGGGACGGTGAGGGGGTCGACGTCCTCGACGCGACCCGGGAGCTCGGGGAACGCCAGGCCGGCCGGGAGCGTGGCCACCTCCGACAGGCGGTCCAGGGGCCCGGCGAGGACAGCGACGGGGGTGTCGCCGACCGTGCCGGAGTCGTCGAGCCAGACGGGTACCGAGGCCGACACCCCGTCGACAGCTGCGAGGTCCGGCAACTGTAGACCCTGGGTGCCGGCGTCGAGGCTGGAGAGCGTGGCGCGCAGGGGGGCGCCCGTGACGAGCATGGTCAGGTCGCGGTGGGTGGTGGCGGCGGTGCCGGCGTAGAGCGACGCGAAGGTCGCCGTGCCGGTGGCCAGGATGGTGAGTGTCACCGGCACCGCGTGCACCAGCAGGCCGCGGGCCAGTTGCGCGGCGGCGAGCCAGGCGGTGGTCCCGGCCAACCTGCCCGCCGCCTCGACAAGTCGCGTGATGGGGCCGAGGGCCGCGAGGCCCAGGACAGCCGCGGCAGCCAGGAGGAAGGCGGGGGCCAGTGCCGGCAGGAACTGCAGGCTGTCCGCACCGCGGAGTTGCCACGTGGTGAGGGCGGCGGCCGCGAACACCACCACCAGCGCCGCGGCTCCCGCCACGGCCCGCACCCTGTCTGCCTGCGGCCGTCCCGTCAGGGAGGACGTGGCGCGGATGGTCACGGTCCAGAGCGCCACGACGGTGAGCAGGAGGCTGCCCGCTCCGCCCAGCAACACGATGTCGAACTGCGCGGTGCTGCGCGACGTCAGCCACAGCGCCCCAAGCGCGACGGCGGAGCCGAGTGCCGCGCCCAACACGGCCACCAGGGTGGACTCGGCCAGCCCGGTGACGATGAGTTGGCGGCGGGCAGCGCCGCGGGCGGCGAGCAGTTCATGCTCCCGCTGCCGGGTGGCGGCGAGCAGCCCCGAGACCTGCACCAGGCCGACGGCGGCCACCAGCAGCAGCACGCTCACCGGCACGATGCCGAAGGCGCGGCCCACCTCCCAGTCGCGGGAGGCCCGCTCGGCCGTCGACGCCAGGTCGCCGTCGACGACGATGCCCCGCCCCGTGACGTCGGCCCCGGCCACCAGCGCCTTGGCGCGGTCGGCCCCGGCGGCCAACACGTCGAGTGCCTGGGGCGTGATGCGCTCCGCATCCGGGACCACGGACCACCGGATGAACGGGTTGCCGCCCGTCAGAACCGAGCGGTCCACGATGAGCGGACCCACCGAAGCGGCGTCTGCGCCGTCCGTGACGAGGGGGTCGCCGAACCAGAGCGGCGAGGACGGCTCCGATGCCTCCCAGAGGGCGGTGATCTTGAGGGTGTGGCCATCGACCGTCAGCGTGTCTCCCGTGGAGAGCCCCAGCTCGGCGGCCGCCCCGGACTGGAGCGCGGCCTCGTCCGCAGCGGAGGGCCAGGTGCCCCCGTTGACACTCAACAGGCCGAGGGAGAGGTGTTCGCCGGACCACAGCGTCACCCGCTGGGCGGCCTCGCCGCCGTTCACGGTGGGGCGACGCGGCTCGGACACGTAGGTGGTGTGGACAGTGACGGGGGCGGGGGAGAAGCCCTCGGTGAGCGCGCTGCGCGCCACCCCGTCCTGGGCCGTGGGATCCGGGCCGAGGCGGGTCTGGGCCTGGACTGCCCCGGCACCCGGTGCGGCGATGGAGAGGGCGGCGCGCGCCGCGTCGGTGGCCAGCGTGCCGGCCTGCCCGACGACGAAGGCGAGGATCGCCGTGGTGACGGTGACCAGGGCCACCAGCGTCGCCAACAGGAGCGAGGAGGCGCGGGCACGGCGTGCAGCCCAGCCCCACCACGTTGTCATGCGGTGAGCCTAGTCCCGGGCGCTCGGGCGTCAATCAGTGACGGCCGATTCGTCAGTAGTTGACGTTTCAAGTAAGTGTGCTAAAGTAGTAGCATCTTCAACAACCGGTGAGTGACGAGCTCGCCCCAATCCCGGGAGAACCCCATGACTGCACTCACCGCACTGTCCGGCAACTACGTCATCGACAACAGCCACACCGAGATCGGTTGGACCGCCCGTCACGCCATGGTCACGAAGGTGCGCGGCTCCTTCACCGACTTCGAGGGCACGGCCGCCACCGGCGCCAACCTGGAAGACGCCAAGATCAACGTGGTCATCCAGGCCTCGTCCATCGACACCGGCAACGCGGACCGCGACGGTCACCTCCGCTCCGGCGACTTCTTCGACGTCGAGACCTACCCCACCATCCGCTTCACCTCCACCAAGGTGACCGCGGCCGGCGAGGGCCTGGACGTCGAGGGCAACCTCACGATCAAGGACGTCACCCGCGAGGTGAGCATCCCCTTCGAGTACGACGGTGTCGCCGTGGACCCCTTCGGCAACGAGCGCGTGGGCCTCAGTGGCTCCGTCCAGGTCAACCGCAAGGACTTCGGCCTCGTCTGGAACGCGGCCCTCGAGACCGGGGGCGTGCTGGTCTCCGAGAACGTGAATCTGGTCTTCGAGGTCTCCGCCATCAAGCAGGCCGACGAGGCTGAGGCCGTGGCCGAGCCCGTCATCGAGGCCCAGCCGGTCGTCGAAACCCCCGCACCGACCCGCGCTGCCCAGCCGCAGACCACCGCCCCCGCCGCCGCACAGCAGGGTGGCTTCATGGGCTGGCTGAAGCGCGTCTTCGGCTGAATCACTTCACCACTGGGGTGGTGAAACACAGGGGCGGGTCCGTGAGGGCCCGCCCCTTTCAGTTTGGGCAGGACGACCGCCCGGGCTGACCCACACTTTCAGGTATTGGGCGCGCCCGTTTCGCCGACTAGCGTGGAGGGCCCCGAACCTAGGAGATGAACATGTCCGAACTGTCCGGCAAGAAGGTCGCCTTCCTCCTCACCGATGGGTACGAGGATTCGGAGCTGGCCAGCCCCTGGGAGGCCCTCGCCAGCGCGGGCGCCGAACTGACCCTCGTCGCCCCGGAAAGCGGCGATGTCAAGGGCAAGAAGGGGCACACCCAGAAGGTGGACGCCACTGTCGGTGACGTCGACGCCTCAGACTTCCACGCCTTGGTGCTGCCCGGTGGCGTCGTGAATGCGGACCACCTGAGGATGGAGGAGGCCGCGGTGAGGTTCACGCGCGGCTTCTTCGACCAGCACAAGCCGGTGGGGGTCATCTGCCACGGCGGCTGGATCCTGACCGATGCGGACGTGGTCAAGGGCCGCAGGCTCACCTCCTACGGCAGCCTGAAGACGGACCTGCGCAATGCCGGCGCAGACTGGGTCGACGAGGAGGTGGTGGTGGACCAGGGTCTGGTCTCCAGCCGGACGCCCGACGACCTACCGGCGTTCAACGCCAAGCTGATCGAGGAATTCGCCGAGGGCCGCCACCAGGGTCAGACGGCCTGACGCCGCGTCGCCACGGACGCGAAGCGCCCCGCAGCACGAGGCTGCGGGGCGCTTGTCATCGTCGACTACTTCGGTTGGAGGGCGGTGATGGCCGCGACCAGTGCCTCAGTGGCCGCATTCACCTCGGCCTGGGTCCGGTTGCTGCGGAGCACCGCGTTGGCCTTACCGCGGGTGCTGTTGACGGCACCGAGCGTGGCGCCCTTGTAGTTCTTGCCGCGCAGATCCAGGCTGTCGGCCCATGCGATGCTGTCTGTCAGCCTCGACTCGTCGATGATGGGCTTCTTGACGCCCAGCCAGCCTTCCGGATCCGCAACCGCGTCAGCGGAGAGCTTCTCGGACCAGTCCCTGTTGAACAACTGGGGATTGTGGGTGGCGCGCCAGTTCAGGTAGTCGGTCAGACCCCAGAACGTCACGCGGTCCATGTCCTGCGAGTACTTCTTGTAGACCGCGAAGTACTCGGCGTAGCGCTGTGCCTGGATGGCTTCCAGTTCCATCCGGTTCTCGATCTTGCCCACCCAGTAGGTGAAGCCGTCCTTGTAGAAGCGGTCGGCCACGGTGGGGTCGTCCAGGTCTGCGTAGTTGGCCCGGTTGGAGCCCTCGGGCTCGGCGTTCCAGGCCTCCCAGACCTGGAGGTCCAGTTCGCTCACGTTGGCCGTGAAGCCGGCCTCGATGATCAGCTGCAGGGAACGTTCGACGGAGGCGTGGTCCGAGCAGGCGCCCGGCTGCCACTCCTCGGCAGACTCGTCGACCAGGCCCGGGAGCCGGGTGAGGTCGGAGCAGGCGAACGCCGGGGTCTGGTTGATGTAGTTGTGCGACTGCAGGCCGATGGTCTCGATCAGCTGGCGCGGGTCGTCGGGGTACTCAGCCGCGTAGCGCTCGTTGAGTTCCGTGGCCATGGCGATGATGGCCTTTGCCTTACCCTCGGACTGGAAGACGTTGAAGTCGTTGTATTCCAGCTTGGTCTCGGGACCGTACTTGCGGGCGAAGACGAAGGCGTCGTAGATGAAGTCGCCGGGAGACTCACCTGCCTCCACGTCCATGTCGGTGGTGTAGGCGTTGTACCAACCGGAGTAGGCGTAGTCCCCGGGGCCGCCGCGGAGGAAGTCCTCCCAGTTCTGCGTCTCGGGGTCGAACGTGTCGAGTCCATCCCTGAAGGCTTCGTTGACGACGTCCCACGACACCACGCGGCCCTTGAAGTGGGTCAGGACTGTCTCGATGTAGCGCTCCATGTTGGCGCGGGCCTGGTCGCGGCCGCCCTGGAAGATCTTGCTGGGGGACTGGCTGTGCCACACCAGCACGTGGCCGTGGACCTTGATGTCCCTCGCGAGGGACTCGTTCACGAAGTAGTCAGCCTCGTCGAACGTGAAGTTCCACTCGCCCGTGTCGAGGTTGATGTTCGCGTTGGGGAGCAGTTGGTCCGGCTTCATGATGTTCTCGGCCGTCATGACGTTGTAGTGCCGATCCACCTGGGCCCAGTTCGGGGTGCCCTCCTGGTAGGTCTGGCGGCCGGAGTAGATGTTGCCCACGTTGAAGTAGTCCGCGTAGGTCTCCTTCAGCGATGGGATGGGGGCATCAGCGACGTCGGCGGGCGCCCCTTGGGCGGGCACGGCGTAGCTGACGGTGGCGAGTGCTGCTGCGAGACCCGCGCCGATCCAGCGGGCCGCGACTCGGCGGCGATGACGAGACAACATTGCTTCCTCTCGTGGGTGGCGGGGCAGGCATGCTGGGCATCATCCGTGATGCCCGGCCGCCCCACCCATTTTGGTGCGTCACCAAACTTAATACGACCATAAGTTGGTCCCAGGATCATCGTCAAGGGCCCCGGGAGTTTTCGATAACGTTTTTTCCAGGGGCTTAGCCGTCCGGTAGCAGTGACAGTGCCCCGCAGCCGTGGCTGCGGGGCACTGTGTGTCCGATGTGTGGGCGGCGGTCAGAGCGAGTCGATGACCTCGTTCATGGTGGCGCTGGGGCGCATCACCGCCGTGGTCTTCGCCGGATCGGGCCGGTAGTAGCCGCCGATGTCGGCCGGCTTGCCCTGCACCCCGAGCAGGTCGGAGATGATCTGCCCCTCCTTCGACGCCAGCGCCTCCGCGACCGGCTTGAAGGTCTGTGCCAGCTCCGCGTCATCCGTCTGGGAGGCGAGTTCCTCGGCCCAGTAGCGGGCCAGCCAGTAGTGCGAGCCGCGGTTGTCGATCCCACCGATGCGACGGGTGGGGGACTTGTCGTTGTCGAGGAACGTGCCGGTGGCCCTGTCGAGCGTGGCGCCCAGGACGGCGGCGCGGGCGTTGTCCTCGGTCTGGGCGAGGTGCTCGAACGAGGCGGCCAGCGCCAGGAATTCGCCCAGCGAATCCCAGCGGAGGTAGTCCTCGGCCACGAGCTGCTGCACGTGCTTCGGGGCCGAGCCCCCGGCGCCGGTCTCGAACAGGCCGCCGCCCGCCATCAACGGCACGACCGACAGCATCTTGGCGGAGGTGCCCAGCTCCAGGATGGGGAAGAGGTCCGTCAGGTAGTCGCGCAGCACGTTGCCGGTGACCGAAATGGTGTTCTCGCCACGGCGGATCCGCTCGATGGTGTACTTCGTCGCCTCGATCGGGCTCATGATCTCGATGGTGAGCCCCTCCGTGTCGTGGTCTGCCAGGTAGGTGCGTACCTTCTCGATGAGGTTGCGGTCGTGGGCCCGCTCCGGGTCGAGCCAGAAGATGGCCGGCCAGCCGGTGATCCGCGCGCGGGTCACGGCCAGCTTCACCCAGTCCTGGATGGGGGCGTCCTTGGCCTGGCAGGCGCGCCAGATGTCGCCCGCGGCCACGTCGTGGCTCATCAGCACGTCACCGGCCGAGTTCACCACCTCGACGACGCCGTCGGACTCGATTTCGAAGGTTTTGTCGTGCGAGCCGTACTCCTCTGCCTTCTGTGCCATCAGCCCCACGTTGGGCACTGTCCCCATGGTGGAGGGGTCGAAGGCGCCGTTCTCGCGGCAGTCCTCGATCACGGCCTGGTAGACGCCGGCGTAGGACGAATCCGGCAGCACGGCGAGCGTGTCGCCCTCGCCGCCGTCGGGGCCCCACATGTGGCCGGAGGTGCGGATCATCGCGGGCATCGAGGCGTCGACGATGACATCCGAGGGGACGTGCAGGTTGGTGATGCCCTTGTCGGAGTTCACCATCGCCAGCGTCGGGCCGTCTGCGATGCCCTGCTCGAAGGCAGCCTTGATCTCGGCGCCGTTGTTGAGCTTCTCCAGGCCGGCATAGATCGCGCCCAGCCCGTCGTTGGCCGAGAGGCCCGCAGCCGCCAGGTCTGCGCCGTACTTCTCGAAGACCTCGGGGAAGAACGCCTTGATGACGTGGCCGAAGATGATCGGGTCCGACACCTTCATCATGGTGGCCTTCAGGTGGACGGAGAACAGCACGCCCTGCTCCTTGGCGCGGGCGACCTGCTCCGTGAGGAATGCGTCGAGGGCGGCGGCGCGCAGCACCGTGGCGTCGACCACTTCACCCTCCAGCACCTTCAGGCCGTCCTTCAGGACGGTCTCGGTGCCGTCGGCGGCGCGGTGACGGATGGTCAGGGTGTCTGCGGAGGGCAGTACGACGGACTGCTCGTTGTGGCGGAAGTCGTCGGCATCCATGGTGGCCACGGAGGTCTTGGAGTCGCTGCTCCACGCGCCCATGCGGTGGGGGTTCTTCTTGGCGTAGTTCTTCACGGACTCCGGGGCGCGGCGGTCCGAGTTGCCCTCGCGGAGCACCGGGTTGACGGCCGAACCCATGACCTTGCCGTAGCGGGCGCGGACGTCGCGCTCCTCGTCGGTCTGCGGGTCTTCCGGGAAGTCCGGGATGGCGTAGCCCAGGCCCTGCAGTTCGGCGATGGCCGCCTTCAACTGGGGGAGCGAGGCGGACACGTTGGGCAGCTTGATGATGTTCGCATCCGGGGTCTTGGCGAGCTCTCCGAGTTCGGCGAGGGAGTCATCCACCTTCTCCTCGAGGCGATCCGGGAACTGTGCCAGGATCCGGCCCGCCAACGAAATGTCCCGGGTCTCGATATCGACGCCTGCCTGGCCGGCGAAAGCGTTGACGATCGGGAGGAACGAGTACGTGGCGAGGAGGGGGGCCTCATCAGTGAGGGTGTAAATGATCTTGCCCATGCGAAGGAACTCCTTGAGTCGGGATGCGCCTCCTCAGCTTAGCCATCGGGCGCGTTGTTCGTCGGCCGCGAACAGGGGATGAGCGAGACGACGCCTTCTTTGGAGTAAATCGAACGATTAGGTAGCCTGTACCCACGAGTTAGTGACCAGATCCGCGGCAAGCACGCGATGAACAAAGCAAGGGGGTCGACCCGATATGGGGCGCGGCCGTGCAAAGGCGAAGCAGACCAAGGTCGCCCGTGAGCTCAAGTACCGTTCAATCCAGACGGATTTCTCGTCTCTGGAACGGGAGCTGCGCGGGGATGTTGTCGACGAAGTTTACGAGGACGATGACACCAGCGAAACCGAGGACCCTGACCCCTACGCCGAGTTGGCAGCCGAATATGAGGCTTACACCGACGATGAGGACTACGACGGCCTCGACGAGCGTCGTTCTTCCTGACAGACACTGATGTGACCAACTGGGTGCCCGACACCGAGTTGCCGGGCTACGAGCAGCGCTCGATAGACCTCAGTGATGAACCCACGTACGCCCTGGAACCGAAGGGTTCCCTGGTGGCAACAGTTGTGCGCCGCGGCGCGCCCGTCTCCGGGCGCGCCGTGTTGTACGTCCACGGCTGGAACGACTACTTCTTCCAGACCCATCTCGCGGACGCGATGCGCGATCTGGGCCGTGACTTCTATGCCCTCGACCTACGGCGGTACGGGCGATCGCTGCGTCCGGGCCTGCTGGCCGGCTACATCGCGGACCTCGCCGACTACTTCGTGGAGCTCGACGCCGCCGTCGACATCGTGCGGGCCGAGGGGCACGACGAGATCGTATTGATGGGGCACTCCACCGGGGGCCTGACCTCCGCCCTGTTCGCCGATGAGCGGCCCGGCACATTCACTGGCCTGATCCTGAACGCCCCCTGGCTGGAGACCTACGGCAACACGCTGCTGAGGCCCGCAGTGACGGCGGCGCGCGCCGTCGCCCCCACGACGGTGCTGCCGCTGGGGGACTCGGGCTTCTACCGCCGCTCGGTGGCCGCCTCCGAGGACGGCGAGTGGACCTACAACCTCAACCTCAAGGGCGATCCGGCCTTCCGGGCCCGCTTCGGGTGGCTGGCCGCCATCACCACCGGCCACGCCCGCGTCGCGGAGGGCCTCCACGTCGACTGCCCGGTGCTGGTGGCCATCTCGGAGCGGTCGTTCTTCAGCAGGGTGTGGGGCGAGGAGCAGCAGCTGGCCGACATCGTGCTCGACGTCGAGCTCATCGCGGCGCGCGCGCCGAAACTGGGCAACAGCGTGACCATCATCCGCGTGCCCGACGCCATGCACGACCTGACGCTGTCGTCCGAGAAGGTCCGTGCCGTCGTCTTCGAGGAATTCGGCCGCTTCATCCGCTGCTACGCGCAGCGCTGAAGAACCGGGAAAAGCAGAAACCCCCACGCTGGGCGAGGGGGTTTGTGGCCAGGGCCGGGATCGAACCGGCGACCTTCCACTTTTCAGGCGGACGCTCGTACCAACTGAGCTACCTGGCCGGCTTGGCCTGGCGTTTCCGCCATACCAGCGACCCCGACGGGACTCGAACCCGCGACCTCCGCCGTGACAGGGCGGCGCGCTAACCAACTGCGCTACGGGGCCAATTTCTTGACCTTCGACCGGTTTCCCGGCCCTGCTGGCCTGCGCCAGCCCGGTAACTATAGCGTGACATCCTCGCGGTTGTCACATCGGGCGAACCCGTTGTCATTACCTGTTTGCAGCCGAACCGAAGCTCAACTGCATCGCATCCCCAACGGGATTCGAACCCGTGCTACCGCCGTGAAAGGGCGGGGTCCTAGGCCGCTAGACGATGGGGACCTAGCTCGAAGAAGTTTAGAGACTCTGAGCCGTTCAGGCAAACCGCCGGCAAACGCCGGCGGTTCACACTCACCCGTACGTGTTGATGTGCACGTGGTCGTAGTGGTTGGCCGTGTCGCCGCCGCGGGAGGCCATGGCGCGCCAGCCCTCGCTGTTGCGGGCCACGGACCAGATCTTCTGGCCGAAGATGATGTAGTTGATGTTGAACTTCTTCGCGTTGGCGCGGTAGTAGTTCGCGATCTCCCAGCCGAGGGCCTGGTTGCTCTTGTAGCTCGGGATCATCACGTCGACGGCGCGGCCGGCCGGGTGGTCCGGCGTCACGTCGCGACGCCAGCCGTATTGCGTCTTGATCTGCGGGAAGCGTGCCCAGACGTCCCAGGCGATGGCCTGGACGTTGGCGTTGGTCTTCTCGAGGCCGGAGGAGTACCCCTTGTTGATGTCGCCGCTGTTGCCGCCCGAGGCGCCGCCGGTCGCCGGAGGGGTCTTGGCGACGTAGCGTGCCGTCACCCAGCGCAGCTCGCCGTTGTGCACCATCTGGGCGCGGCCGTTCTCCACGATGCCGGTGACCTGCAGTTCCGCGCCGCGCTGGATTTCGCCGTTGTACTTGGACCCCGTGCTCGCCGCCCAGATGTTGAGCAGGGTGGTGGCGTACCGGGTCGACGTCTTGGGCAGATCTGGCGCTGAAGGCGACGCTGCCTTCAGCGGGATCTGGGTGAGGTACCGGGCGTTGACCCAGCGGACCGCGCCGTTGTGGATGACTTGGGCCATGCCGTTGGAGGTCTTGCCGGTGGTGTCGAAGATCGTGCCGACGGGCGCGTCGCCGTAGTTGATGTACTCGGCCTTGGGGGAGGAGCGCACCATCAGCGCCGCGGTGCCGCGGGCCTTGCCGGTGGCCATGGGGAGGGAGGAGAGGGCCGAGGCGGCGGTATCGCTCAGGTAGCGCGCGGCGGCCCAGTAGGTGCCGCCCTTGTAGGTGACCTGGGCGAACTCGCCGCTGACGGTGCCGGTCAACTCCAGGCGCACGGCGCGTTCGACGCGGACGCCGATGGGGTCGTCGGTGGAGGGGCCCTTGCGCAGGTTGAGGGTGGTGGTCGAGTAGACCGTGCCCTTGCTGCCCTGGCTGGTGCCGTTCGCGATGGCGGAGGTGGGCGCGCCGGCGAGGACGCTGCTGCCCTGGATGTAGGCGGTGGCGATGTAGGCCGTCGTGCCGTTGAAGGAGACCTCGGTCCAGCCGTCCTTCGAGCCCTGCGCGGGCAGGCTGTCGCCCTTGTTCAGCACGGCGAGGCTCGCGCTGGAGGCGCTGGGTTCCGTGCGCACGTGGACGCGTGTCTTCGCGGTCACCTCGCCGTTGGCAGTGGCTGCGGGGCCGAGCGCCAATCCGCCGAGTCCCTGCGCCAGGACGGCGATTCCGACCGCGGCCGCGCTCAGCCTCAGGCTCTTCAGTGCCTTGTTCACGTCTCTCCTCGTCGTCGCTGGGGGCGGGAGGACGTGCCGCTTCCCCGGACCGGAAATTGGTCCCGGCACGTCCGCCGGTGCGATGGACATTAGGAAGGAAACGCGTTGTCAGACAATGGAACTTGAGAGTTTCCTTAGAGACGGCAAGGCGACACGCCGGGTGAATGATGAGAAACACACTGACGTAGTTTTCATGGGCTTTCATGGCCCGACTCAGGGTTGGCTAGGGGTTCCGCCGGAGACCGTGCCAGATCCGGTAACTGAAGGTCTGGTAAGAAGTGTCAGAAGCTTCAGGAAGAACCCGACTCAAGTGCAGCTTGAGGTTCGACCATGAGGTTGAGGCTTGAGGTTGAGGTTCGGATCAGGGCCGCGCCGAGCCGGGCTCCACCCACGCACTGCTCGAGGTGCTCGACCAGTGTCGGGCCGTGCCCAGGGCGGAACCCGGCACGTAGCCGGCCTGGAGATCCGCCCCGCTCAGTTCCTGAGCGCCGCTGAGTTCGGCCAGCCGGCGACGGTCCCGCCTGTCGGCCACCGCGACCACCACAGGCATGGCCAGGGCGCGGCGGTTCGCGGCGAGCGTGGCCAGGACCTCCGGATGGAAGCCGGCCGCCACCACGACCAGGGGGACGCCCTCGCGCGCCCACTTCAACGGCGCGAGGAGTTCCCGCATGGAGCTGAGTTCGCCGTCGACGATCAGCAGCCGGGGGTCATCGTAGGAGGCGCCCTCGGGGTTGGTGGCGAAATCCGGATGGGCGTGGCCGAAGCCGAAACCCTCGCCCTGCCGGGGGAGGTCGCGGGTGTGCCCGGCGGCGGGCGACGGGAGGTCGTCGATCTCGTCCTGCGTGATGTAGCGGGGCACGTGGCTGTCCACTTGGGGATGCCCGCGTCGAGGTGCGGGTTCACCGGCGCCGGTGCTGCGGCGACGCTGCCTGCGGTCGAGCAGCACGGCTCCGGCGAGGATGAGGACACCCACGCCGACGACAACGACGAACCAGAGCCAGGAAGGCATGTCCCCAAGCATGCCATGCCGAAGTGGCGCTATTCTGTCTAGGCCCCTATAGCTCAGTTGGCAGAGCAGTGGACTTTTAATCCATGGGTCGCGGGTTCGAGCCCCGCTGGGGGCACCATCACTTGCCGAACACCAGCGCGGCGCCCGACGGGTGTCGCGTAGCTTGGGTGGCATGGCTGGACACCTTGAGACTGAGTTCAAGTTCGAGCTGGAGAAGGACGGTTCGGTCCCCCCGCTGGACGGGCTCGTCCGCCTCGGTGCCGTCCACGAGTACCGGCAGCGGGCCGTCTACTGCGACACGGTGGACCTCCTCCTGACCAGGCACTCCATCACCCTTCGCCGGAGGATCGGGGGCAGCGACGACGGTTGGCACCTCAAGCTGCCCGTCGGCCCCCGCTCGCGCCGGGAGGTCCACGCGGATCTCGACGATGCGCCCGGCCACCTGCGGGTGCCGACCGAGCTGCTGGGCGCGGTCGCCGCCGCCCTGGGTGCCGACTGGCCCGCCGACCCCGAGAACGCGCTGGTCCCGCTCTCCTTCCTCACCACCCAGCGCACCGAGACTGAGCTGCTCGGCCCGGAGGGCGCCGTCCTCGCCGGCCTGTCCGACGACCGCGTCAGCGCCCTGCCCTCTGGGCTGTCGATGCGGGAGGTCGAGGTCGAGCTCATCGACGGCGCCGAGGAACTGCTCGCCGCGGTCGAAGAGCGGTTCGCCGAGCACGGCGTCGAGCGCTCGGAATCCCCGTCCAAGATGGTGTGGTCCCTCGGCAGCCTGCCCCGCCGCGTCGGGAAGGGGCGGGGCCCTCGTCGTTCGGGGCCAGCGGCGGTGCTGGTGCACTCCTACCTGCGCCGGGAGGTGGCCGCCGTCGTCGGGCGCGAGGACGCGATGCGGGCCGATGAGGAGGACGCCGTGCACCAGGGCAGGCTCGCGGTGCGGCGACTGCGGAGCGCACTGCGCACGTTCCGGCGGCTGTTCCGGCGCGAGCTCTCGGACCCGCTGCGCGACGAACTGTCCTGGCTCGGCGACCTCCTCGGCGCACCCCGCGACGCGGAGGTCATGCTCGAGCACCTCGGCGGTGAGCTCGACGAGCTGCCCGGCGATCTGGTCAGGGGCCCGGTGCACGAACGGCTGCGGCACGAGGTGGGCACCCGGCACGACTCCGCCCATGATGCGCTGGTGGCGGCGCTGAACTCGGAGCGTTATCTGGCGCTGGTTGACTCGCTCCTGGATTTCCTGGGCGACACGCCGTGGCGGGGGCGGGCCTCGAAACCGGCGCGCACGGTCTTGCCGCCGCTCATCCGCAAGGCGGTGCGTCGGGCCGGGCGTGACAGGGACGCGGCGGCGCACGCCGAGGGCGACGCCCAGCTGCACCTGCTGCATGAGGCACGCAAGCGGGCCAAGGCCGTGCGCTACGCCTACGAGGCCGTGGCGCCCTCGTTCGGCGACCGCGCAGGCGAGTCCGCCGAGGAGTGGGAGGCCGCCACGGATGCGATGGGCCTGCTGCAGGACTCCTCCGTGGCCACCCGGTCGCTGACGGACGTAGCTGCGGCGGCGGAGACGGCGGGGGAGCCGAGCTTCACCTACGGCGTGCTCGCCGGCCTGGAACGCGCCGGTCAGAGCGGCGACCTCAGGAAGGGAGCCGAACGGGCCCTCGACCGGGTACTCCCCCGTTAGGGTATGCCCATGCCGCATCACCTGGGCTCCTACCGACGCAGCGGCGCGGACCTTCCCTTCGGGTTCCCCGAGCGAGCCCACGGGGTCGCCATGGAGGGACACTTCTGGCGGTTCACGCACGCCGAGACCGGCCGCGTGCTCATCGCGCTGATCGGCGTCCAGCAGACTGCGGCCGGGCCCTGGGCCCTGTGCGGGATCGGCACCTCCGGCGGCTTCTGGCGCCACGCGGTGATCGAAGGAGCCGAATGCAGACGCTTCGGGCCCGGTGCCCGCACCCTCGATGGCCGCTTCTTCGGCGACGACGCCAGGGTCGCCGTCGATCTCGGTCCGGATGCCCGGCTCGACGTCACGATCGGCGCGCAGCGGCGCTGGCCGCACCGCCTCCTCGGTGGCTCCAGCTACTTCCAGAGCGTGCCCGCGCTCAACCAGTACTGGCACCCCTGGCTCTTGGGCGGCACGGCCGACGGAGGGGCCGTGGTCGACGGCGAACGCTGGGACCTCTCGGGTGCGGCCGTGTACGGGGAGAAGAACTGGGGACGGGCGGGGTTTCCAGAGTCCTGGTGGTGGGGACAGGCGCACGGGTTCGCGGATGCGGAGGTCTGCGTGGCCTTCGCCGGAGGCGAGGTGCGCGCCGGCCCGTTGCGCACGGAGGTCACCGGGTTGGTGGTCCGCCTTCCCGACGGTGCGGTGCTCCGGCTCGGCAACCCTGTGACGTCGCCCGTCCGGGCCACCACCAGCGACTCGCGCTGGCGACTTCGGGCCCGTTCGGCCCGCTGGCAGGTGGACCTCGACGCCGAGGCCGAACCCGCCCAGGCGTTGGTGCTTCCCGTCCCCCTCGTCGAGGAGCGCCGCGGCACCCCGGGGGCGCTCGAGCAGTTGGCCGGGCGGATGGCCGTCACGGTCCGACGCGACGGCCGCGTCATGTGGGCCGGGGAGTCACGGCTGGCCGGCCTCGAGCACGGCGGGCTGGCGCGGGCAGAGGCGGAGGCCGCGCGCAGGCGAGGCTAGAGGCTGAGCCAGGGTGGATCGATCGACGGCGGTACGACCCGCCGCTCCCACTCAAGCCACCAGCTGTCCGCGCCCGCCGGCATGGGGGTGGAGTGGGCTGAGCGGACCAGGTCGCGCAGCTCCACCTTGGCGCTGCGCAGCCGCTGTACGTCGCGCTTCAACGGCAGTTCAAGGCTGAGGAAGTGGTCCTCCAACTGCACGATCCGCATCCGCAGTTCGATGATGCGGCGGTGCCGGGCCTCTTCGTCCGGGCCGAGCCCCAGGTGCATCTCTGCGGCTCGCAACCAGCCGTAGGCCTCGTTGATCGTGATCAGCGCCGGATGCACGGTCATGGCGTCGTGCACGCTCAGTTCCGGATGGACCACCTCGGCGCCGGTGGAGTGGGCGTAGGCGAGCTCGTCGCGGCCGGCCTCGTCGATGAGGATCTCGGTGGAGCGCATCACCACGGCGAACAGGTCCACGTCGGTCATCGCGGCGCGCCGTTGGACGCCCTGGCTCTGGGAACTCAGCACGTAGTTGCGCGCCCCGCCCAGGTGGCCGATGGCGAGCTCGGCGGGCAGGTTCTCCCGGGCCCCGCCGTCGACGTAGGTCTCGCCGCCGATGGGCACCGGTCGGAAGACCGCGGGGATGGAGCAGGAGGCCAGCACGCCCACACCCAGGTCGTGGTGCGTGTCGTCGTACGGCTCGTTCCAGCGGCTCACCAACTGGCCGTCCTCCGTCATGAACCGGAGCTCACCGGATTCCAGCCCCACCATCGCGATGCGCAACGTCATGCCGGACACGGCCACCCGATCGGGGACGAACATCTCGTCGTGCAGGAGCTGGGAGAGCACCGGGCCGGGCCGGTACATGGAACGGGTGCGCTCCAGGCCGAACGCGACGGCGTTCAGGTCGCTGAGCCTCAGCCGGCTCAGGGCGCCCGCCATGGCGCCGAGCGTGGCCAACGACCAGTCGGAACGGAGCTCCTCGTCTGGTTGGAGCGCCAACTCCAGCGGGTCCGGTGCCTCGATCGGTGACGCAGGAGTCACCGGGGTCTGAAGCTGCGGGCGTAGGAAGGGCAGCTGCAGCAGCGGTTGGCGCGGTTTCGGGGGTTCAGGCCGCAGCGGCTTCATCAGCTCCAGCAGGGTGGGCGCCTGGCGCTCCGCCGTCGACAGCCAGGGACGGGGCGTGAACATGTCGCTCTGCTCCCGCATCCCGTTCCAGATGGTCCGCAGCCGCGTGAGATAGCCGTACTGCTCTTCCCTGTCGCGGCCCTGTGCCAGCGCGCTGGCGATGATCGAACCGGCGGAGGTGCCGACGAAGATCGTCGGCGTGAACCGCTCGTCATGCTGGTACAGGTAGTCGAGCGCGCCCAGTTGGAAGCTGGCCCGAGAGCCGCCGCCCGAGAGCGTGCACGTCACGACCTCCGGTTGCGGATCCTTCGCGAAGAACGGAAGCCCGAACCAGCCCTTAACTGCCATGACCCCAGGTTACTGGCCTCAGCTCAGCGCGATGTCGAGGGCCTTCCAATCGATACCCTCCGGCGACAACGCCAGCACCGACGCCAGGAGGCCCTGTCGGGCGGCGCGGACGGCGGGGTCCTCCGCGTTGACGAGGATGTCGTCGAAGAACGTCACCGCGGCCCGCACCACCGGGGCGGTGTGCGTCACTACGTGAGCGATGGGCTGGTCGGCGATGCCGGTCTGGACCGCCTCGACGGCCTCCTTCAGGGCCACCTCAGCGGGTTCGGTCAGGCTGGCCTCGTCGTAGCCGGCCGCGACACCGTCGGGCAGGATACGGGCGATGCGCACATTGGTGGACACGAGGTCACGCAGCGCCTGGTCCGACTGGGCCCCGGCGAGTTCGCCCAGCAGGCGGGCGGCACGTCCGGGCGCGTCTGCCGCGGGCAGGATCGCCGTCACGAGATCTGCGGAGGTGCCCTCGTCGCGCAGCAGCTGCGCGAAGCGGCCGATGGTGAACTCCAGGGCGGATTCGACGGCGTCCGGGGCCACGTCGACGCCCTGCTCAGCCAGCCGTGCGACGGCGTCCTCGAGCCCGGCCCGCACGGTGAGGCGTTCCAGCGGGGTGCCGGCCGATTCGCGCAAGATGCGCACGACGCCGAGGGCGGCGCGACGCAGACCGAACGGGTCTGAGGAGCCGGTGGGCTTGGCGCCGAGCGCGAACATGGCGGCGAGCAGGTCGAAGCGGTCACCCAACGCCAGCAGCGCACCGGGGACGGAGGCGGGCACGGCGTCGGCGGAGGTGTGCGGCTGTTCCATCTCGAACAGCGCGTCCGCCACCGCCCGGGTCTCGCCCTTGCGGACGGCGTACTCGCGGGCGATGAAGCCGGCCAGCGAGCTCATCTCGACCACCATCTGGGTGGCCAGGTCGAACTTGGCGAGCTGCCCGGCGCGCCTCAGGGTCTCGCGGTCCGTGCCGTCGATGCCGAGCCGGTCTGCCAGCCTGCCGGCGACATCGGCGATGCGGCGCGCGCGCATGCCCACCGAGCCGAGGCGGTCTTCGAACGTCAGCTTGTCCAAGCCGGGCACGAAGCCGTCCACGCCCTCTGCAGCGAGGTCGGCGTTCCAGAAGAACAGCGCATCCTCGTAGCGGGCGCGGATGACGGATTCGTTGCCGGCGCGCACCACGTCGTCGTCGCACAGGCCGTTGGCCATGGTGACGAAGTGCGCAGCGAGCCTGCCATCGCGGTAGATGGGGAGGTACCGCTGGTGCTTGCGCATGACGGCGGTCAGGATCTGCTCGGGCAGGTCGAGGTAGCGCTCGTCGAAGTTGCCCAGCACACCCCGGGGGTCCTCCACGAGGTTGGTGATCTCGTCGATGACGGAGGACTCGGCGTCGACATCGATGGTGCCGCCCACGCCCCGGGCGAGGGCCTCGGCCTGGCTGACGACGGAGGCGCGGCGGTCCTCGGAGCTGAGCAGGATGGAGCCCTGCTGGATGGTGGGCAGCAGGTCTGCGGCGGTGGCCACCTCGACGAACCCGACGAGGGCACCGTCGGAACGCCTGCCGCTCTCCTGGCCCTGGACCGCGCGCTGGAGGTAGGTGGTGCGGCCCGCCGTCAGCCCCGAGACGTTGACCGGGACGACGGTGTCGCCCCAGAGCACGACGAGCCAGCGGATGGCGCGGGAGAACGACAGGTTGGCGTCGTTCCAGCGCATGTTCTTCTCGGCGCGAAGACCACCGATGATGGATGAGATGGCCTCGGCGGCCACATCCACGACGTGGCGGCCGTCGACCTTCACCGACACCGCGGCGTGCTCGTTGCCGCCGATCTCGGCGCGCACGATCTGATCCGCCGTGACGCCCTGGCCGCGCATGAAGCCCTCGAGCGGCTTGGTGGGGTTGCCGTCGGCGTCGAACGCGGCGCTCCACTTGGGGCCCTTGCGCAACTGCTCGGCGTCGGGTTCGCGGGCGGCCACGCCGTCGACCACTGCGACGATGCGGCGGGGGGTGCCCTCCACCGTGATGTCGCCGTAGCTGAGGCGCGTGGCGGCGAGCTTCTCGGTGAGTGCGGTGCGCACGGCCTCGATGGTCTGCGGCACGACGTGCGGAGGGAGTTCCTCGACACCGATCTCCAAGGCGAGCGTCTGCGGGTCGTCGCTCAGCGTGCCGGCGTCGACGGCGGGCGCAGCCTGCTCCCCGACGGCAGCCTCGTGCAGCAGCGGGAAGCCGAGCTCCTCGCGGCGCTCGATCCAGAGGGCGGCGGTGTCGCGCATGAGTCGGCGCATCGTCGCGAAGGCCTTGGCGCGCTCGGTGGTGGAGATCGCGCCGCGGGCGTCCATGACGTTGAACGCGTGGCTCGACTTCAGGATGTAGCCGTGCGCCGGCACGGGGAGGCGGGCCTCCACCATCCGGGTGGCCTCTGCCACGTAGGTCTCGTACAGGCGACGGTTGGCATCGACGTCAGCGTCGTCCAGGTAGTAGCGGCTCATCTCGTACTCCTGCTGGCCGAAGGCCTCGCCGTACGTGACGGGGCGGCCGTCCGCGGCGATCGAGTAGACGATGTCCTTGAAGTGCGTCACGCCCTGCTGTGCCATCAGGATGCGTTCGACGCCGTAGGTGAGCTCCACCGGGATGGGGTCGAGGTTCTGCCCGCCCACCTGCTGGAAGTAGGTGAACTGGGTGATCTCCATCCCGTCGAGCCAGACCTCCCAGCCGAGTCCCCACGCGCCGATGGCGGGCTGCTGCCAGTTGTCCTCGACGAAGCGCACGTCGTGGGCGGACAGGTCGATGCCGAGCGCCTCGAGCGAGCCGAGGTACAGCTCCTGCGGGTTGCCGGGCTCCGGCTTCAGGATCACCTGGAACTGGGTGTGCATCTGCAGGCGGTTGGGGTTCTCGCCGTAGCGGGAATCATCCGGGCGCACCGAAGGTTCCACGTACGCCACGTCCCACGGCTCAGGCCCGAGCACGCGCAGCACGGTGGCGGGGTTCATCGTTCCGGCACCGACCTCACCGTTGAACGGTTGCCAGGTCAGGCACCCCTTCGAGGTCCAGTAGTCGGAAAGACGGCGGAGGGCATCTTGCATGGTCAGCACCCCGTCATGCTATCGACTTCGCGCCTGGGAATCCCATCCGGGTTTCGCCCGGTGGTCGCGCCCCGCACCCTGGGCCGTGAGCAATGGATGGGGTCAGCGCCGCGACACGCCGAGAAACGTCGTTACCGAAGCCGTGACCACATCCAATTGCTTGTGGGGAATCAGCGCAACCACGGCTAGCCTGCAGGCATGAAGGTTGTGATCCCCAGCACTTTTCCCGGCGGAGCGCCGCAGTTCGAGGGCGCGGAGGTCGTCGTCGTGCCGCCCGACGAGGCGGTGCCCGAAGCGCACCTCGACGCCGACGTGCTCGTCGTGTGGGGGCAGCCGCAGACGGTGATCGACGACGCCGCCCGGCGGATGACCGGCCTCCGGCTGGTGCAGGGGCTGGCGGCCGGTGCGGACAGCGTGCTGGCGGCGGGGTTCGACGATGACGTGGTGCTGGCCAACGGCGTCGGGCTGCACGACGACAACGTCGCCGAGCACATCCTGGCCCTGACCCTGGCGCTGGTGCGTTTCCTGCCGCTGGCTCTGGTCAGGAAGAGCGAGCGCCGCTGGGACCACCACCTGGGCGGCGCCGTCGCGGCCCGTGGCGACGACGGCCGCGTCGTGAGCCTGCGCGGGGCGAAGGTGACCGTCTGGGGCTTCGGGTCGATCGGGTCCACCGTCGCTCCGTTGCTGAAGTCGTTGGGCGCCGAGGTGACGGGCGTCGCCAGGAGCGCGGGGGAGCGGCACGGGTTCCCGGTGGTCGCCGATGAGGGCCTCGACGAGGTGCTCGCCGACACCGACGTGCTGGTCATGATCCTGCCCAGCCAGGAGTCCACGGCGAAGGCGCTGGACGCTGGCCGGCTGGCGGCGCTGAAGGAGGGCGCGTTGCTGGTCAACGTGGGGCGCGGCACCACCGTCGATGAGGCGGCGCTCCTGGCCGCGCTGCGCTCGGGGCGGCTGGCCGCTGCGGCGTTGGATGTGACCGCGGTGGAGCCGTTGCCCGCGGAGTCGCCGTTGTGGGACGAGCCGAACGTGCTGATCACCCCCCACATCGCCAGCGACCGGCCCGTCGGTGCCTCGGAGTTCGTGGCGCGGCAGGTGAGCGCGCTGGCGACGGGCGGTCAGCTGCGCAACGTCCTGCGCTGAGTGCGCGGCGTTTGGGTTTGACCCGCCAGAAGGGCCACCATTGACGCGTGCCTTCCTCTCCCACGCAGCGCGTTGACCTGACCAGGTTCGCGTGGCTGTCCATCGCCGCCGCCCTGCTCACCATCGTCCTGAAGATGGGCGCGTGGTGGGTCACCGGCTCGGTGGGCCTGCTGTCCGACGCGGCCGAATCCGTGGTGAACCTGGTCGCGGCGTTCGTGGCGTTGTACGTGTTGAAACTCGCTGCTCGCCCCGCGGACAAGAACCACCACTTCGGTCACACGAAGGCGGAGTACTTCTCCTCGGGGGTCGAGGGCGTGCTGATCTTCATCGCGGCCGCCGCGATCCTGGTGTTCGGCATCCAGCGGCTGATGGACCCGCGGCCCATCGAGGAGGTGGGCCTCGGCCTCGGCATCTCCGTGGTGGCGGCCCTCGTCAACGGGGCCGTCGCGTTCGTCCTGATGCGCGCCGGGAAGAAGCACAACTCGATCACCTTGCGTGCCGACGCCAAGCACCTCTACACCGACCTCATCACCACGGCCGGCGTCATCGTCGGCATCCTCCTCGTGGGCCTCACCGGCTGGGACTGGCTCGACCCGGTGATCGCCATCCTCGTGGGCCTCAACATCCTGTGGACCGGCTGGCGGCTGGTCATGGAGTCGTCCTCCGGGCTCATGGACGAGTCGCTGCCCAAGGAGACCAACACCAGGCTGCGCGAGATCCTGGACCGACACACCAACGAGCATGTGCAGTTCCATGCCTTCCGCACCCGCGTCTCCGGGGCCCGCGCCTTCATGGAGATGCACATGCTCGTCCCCGGGAGTTGGACGGTGCAGGAGGGCCACGACGCGATGGAGGACCTGGTCGACCTCATCCAGGAGGAGTTCCCGGACCTCCGCGTGCTGGGCCACCTGGAGCCCATCGAGGACCCGCGCAGCTACCAGGACGAATTCCTCATCTGATCAAGATTGGCCGCACTGCCGCCGCAAGGTGCCGCTGGCGGCTGGATGCGCAACAAAGCTCCCTCGCGATGGGTTCCGTGCGTGACGTCACGCAGGGAACCCCTTGCGAGGGAGCTATTTTCTCTCTTGTTGCCGCTAGAGGCGACGGGCCGGGCCGCCGGGGCGGGTGACGATCGTCGAGGCGGTCTCGGCGACCTCGGGGTACTCGGCCACATAGGCAGCCAGCCACCTGTCGGCGAAGGCCTCAGCCTCGTCGGTCTTGACCAGGGCCCAGACGGAGCCGCCGAAGCCGGCGCCGAAGCCTGCCGAGGCGGCCGCGCCCAGCTCGCGGGCGAGCCGCTGGAGGCGGTTGGTCTCGGGGATCTGGTTGCCCAACTGCTCGTCAGCGTTGCGCTGCGAGAGGTCGGCGGCGCGGCCGAAGGCCTCCAGGTCGCCGGCCTGCAGGGCCTTCACCGCCTGGGGGATGGCGACCTCGGATTCGGTGACGAAGGCCGTCAGGCGCCTGGTGAGGCCTTCATCCGAGGCCGCGATCGCGCGCAGCCCCTCGAGGGCGTCATCGTCGGACGCCAGCGCGTCTGCGAGGACGGCGTCCTCGCGGCCGGTGGCGTCGTTCCACGCCTCAGCCAGTTCGCGCGCCCGCAACGAGGCGTTGTTGTACGACTCCAGCGCCCCGCCGGTCTTTTCGGCCAGCACACCTGAGACCGCCACGACGAACGACCACTCTTGGGGAAGCGCCACCGAGGCGCCCTCCTCGATGGGGCAGAACGTGAACTCGGTCAGGCTGCCCTCGTGGCAGCAGAGCATCGCCGTGTGGTCTTCCGAGCCGCCGAAGGTACCCACGCCGCGCATGCCGGCGAGGGTGCCGAAGGTCAGCCCGTTCTCCATCGTGGCCATGTAGCCGGCCAGGTCGATGTCGGAGTGGATGTTGGCCTTCCACTCGTCGCGCTCCCGGATGTCGTTGTGGTCCACCACGGCCAGCGCCACCGCCACCACGAGCGCCGACGACGAGCTCATGCCCGAGGCCAGCGGCAGGTTGGAGTCGATCACGAGGCGGGCGGGCTTCAGCTCGCCGAAGTTCATAAACAGCCTGTCGAGCGTCGCCTGGACGTAGTTGCCCCAGTGGCCCTTCGGCAGGCCTGATGGCGACCCGGGCGTGAGCGTCAGTTCACCGGGGACGGCCGTCGTCGAGGCGTAGAAGCCTTCGTCCGCGTCCTCCAGTGTGATGGTGATGCCGCGGTCCACGGCAGCCAGCAGCGACCGGCCGCCGGCGTAGTCGGTGTGCTTACCGAGGACCTCGAGGCGGCCGGGGACGAACCACTTCACAGACGGGCCTCGCGGTCACCGAGGGCTTCGACGACGGAGGCGATGTCGCCGCGGTTGCTCATGTCGAGCACGCCGGCGTCGGCCTTCACGACGGCGTACGGGTCGCCGTCCTCGATGGCGCGGCGCACCGCGTCGGTGATCTCGTACTCGCCGCGCGCCGACAGCGGGATGGCCTTGGCCGCCGCAAAGATGGCCGGAGTGCACAGCCAGCAGTTCATGGAGATGACCGCATCGTCGCCGAGGCGCTCGATGGTCTCCTGGTCCGGCTTCTCCACCAACTCGGCCAGGTTCCCCTCGTCATCGGCGGTGGCCAGCGCGAAGGCGGCGATGCGCTCCGGTGCGATGTTGGACTTGGTGAGCATCCCGTTGCGGGTGAAGCCCACGAGGGCGGAGCCGGGGACGTCCGTCAGCAGGGTGAGGGCCTCTGCGGGGTAGTAGTTGTCCGAATTGATCACCAGCACGCGGTCGTCGCCGGCGAACTCCTCCGCGGCGAGCACGGCGTTGGCGGTGCCGAGCGGCTCCTCCTGGACGGCGTAGGAGACGGTGATGCGCTCCTTGGCCACGTTGTCGTAGTACTCGCGGATCATGTCGTGCTCCGGGCCGATCACCAGACAGATGTCGGTGAAGTCGGCGTCGGCCAGCGCGGAGATCACATGGTCGAGGAACGGACGCCCGACGGAGATCATCGCCTTGACGCCCGCGTCGGCCGCCTTGGACTGCTCTTCGCTGAGGTCGACACCCTCAGCTTCCTTGCGCATGCGCGAACCCAGCCCGCGGGCCAGAATGACTGCCTTGTGAGGTGCCTCATAGCTCATGGCACCACCCTATTGCCCGCCGCGGGTGGGACGCGAAGTGGTCAGCCGATGTGGTGAACCGCCGTGCGCAGAATCAGGGCCATCGACACGGCTCCCGGGTCGATGATGCCCACCGACCGGTCTGCGTTCAGCGCGGCCCTGCCGCGGCGGGCGACCATGTCGACGGTGGCGTCGCGCCCGGCCTCGGCGGCCGCGGCCGCCTTCTCCAGGGCATCCGCGACATTCTCGCCTTCGGCGGCCGACGCGTCGAGGGAGGCAGAGGCCGGGGCCAGCGCGTCGATCATCGTCTTGTCGCCCGGTTCTGCCTTGCCGCGCGCCTGCACTCCGCGGAGCGCCTCCCGCAGCGCGAGGGCGAGGCCGGGGGTGGTCAGCGACGGGTCCCAGTGGGCGCCGGCACGGAGGAAGAACGTGCCGAACAACGGCCCGGAGGCGCCGCCCACGTTCTGCACCAGCGCCATGCCGACCTGGCGCAGCGCCTCGGCGGCATGGAGTTGGGCGCTGAGGTCGAGGTTCTCGGCCGCCGCGAAACCGCGCACCATGTTCGTGCCGTGATCGCCATCGCCCAGGGCGCGGTCGAGTTCATCCAGCTCATCGATGCGGGCAACGAATTCGCGCGAGCATTCCAGCAGCCACTCGGCCACCACCATCACTCCGGCTCCCACGTGCGTCCTCCTCAGACGAGACAACGGGCGAGATTGTACGCCCACAAGGTGAACGCGCGATGTCAGCGCAGGCCGCGCAGGAAATCCTCGTCGTCATCGGGGGCCCGATGATCGCGGACCTGCGGGTGATTCTTCAGCGGCCTGCCCAGGACGAGCCACGACACCGGCCCCACGATGGGCAGCGCTATGACGGCGAAGGCCCAGAGCCAGCGGGGCATGGCCCGGACCTGGTAACCGCGGGATTGCGCGACCTCGACCACGCAGTAGATGGTGAGCATCACCACCGCGATGATGAGGAGGATCCTGGGCATGCGCCTAAGTCTACGTCGTCCAGGCCGGAGCGCGGTTTAGGGTGACGGGATGCACACCATCAGCGCCCGGGTCCGCGACCTCCTCGACGGCGGCCCCGGCCTGTGGCTCGCCCCCGGCAGCGGCACCGCGCCGGACGGGTGCGCCGTCGTGGCGACCTCCGGCTCGACCGGCGACGCGAAGCTCGTGGTGCTGCACCGCGCCGCGCTCCTGGCAGCGGCGCGCGCCGCCGAGGAGCGCCTCGGATTCCCCGCCACCTGGCACCTGACGCTCGCGCCGCACTACGTGGCCGGGCTCATGGTGCTCGTGCGCGGCCACCTGGGCGACGGGGTGCGCACCGCGTCCGCCGACCTCACGGACCTCGATCCGGCGCCCGGACGCAACTGCCTCTCGATCGTGGCCACCCAGCTGTACCGCGCCCTCGAGTCGCCCGCGCTGAGCGCGATGCTGGGCAGGTTCGACGCCGTCCTCGTCGGGGGCGCCGCGCTGCGTCCCGAACTGCGCGCCAGGGCCAAGGCGGCCGGCATCCGGGTGATCGAGACCTACGGGATGAGCGAGACCTGCGGCGGAGTGGTGTGGGACGGCGTCCCGCTGCCCGGCGTCAGGGTCACTGTGGGGGAGCGCGGCCGGATCGAGATCGGCGGGCCCACCGTGTTCGAGGGCTACCTCGGCCACCCCGCCGGACGGGGGACCGTGCTGACCAACGACCGTGGCCACTGGGCCGACGGGAAACTGGTCGTCGACGGCCGCTTCGACGATGTCGTCATCAGCGGCGGCGTCAACGTCGACCTCGCAGCGGTGCGCCGCGCCGTCGCGGACCTGGACCCGGAGACCGACGTGCTCGCCGTCGACGACCCCGAATGGGGCGCGCGCATCGTGCTGTTCGCCACCCGGGGCACGCTGGAAACCTGGCGGGACACCCTGCGCGGCTCGCTGCCTGCCCCGGCGCTGCCGCGGCAACTGGTCACCGTCGAGACGCTGCCGCGCACCGGCGGCGGTAAACCGGACCGGCGAATCCTCCTAGGATTGGTCAAATCATGAACGACTCCCTCTCCGTCTGGGTGGCCGGTGCGCGCCCCCGCACCCTCCCCGCCGCCGTCGCCCCCATCCTGGCGGGATCCGCCTCCGCCGCCGCCCTCGGCAGGTACCACTGGGGCATCGCGGCCCTCTGCCTCGTGGTGGCCCTGGCGCTGCAGGTGGGCGTCAACTACGCCAACGACTACTCCGACGGCGTGCGTGGCACCGACGACGACCGGGTGGGCCCCACCCGCATCACCGCCTCCGGCCTGGCGTCGCCCGCCGCAGTGAAGCGGGCCGCGTTCCTCTCGTTCGGAGTGGCTGCCCTGGCCGGGTTGGGCGTCGTGGCGTGGAGCGGTCACTGGTGGCTGCTGGTCGTGGGGGCTCTCGCCATCGTCGCCGCCTGGTTCTACACCGGCGGCCAGCGGCCCTACGGCTACCTGGGGCTGGGCGAGCTCATGGTGTTCGTGTTCTTCGGCCTGGTGGCCACCGTGGGTACCGCCTACGTGATCTCCGACGCCGCGCCGTGGCACGCGTGGCTGGCAGGCGCAGCGGTGGGCGCGCTCGCCGCCGGCATCCTGGTGGCCAACAACCTGCGCGACATCCCCACGGACCGGATCGCCGGCAAGATGACGCTGCCCGCGCGGTTGGGCGACCGCAACAGCCGCCTCTTCTACGTGGCGCTCGTCGGGCTCACCGTCGCCGCCGTCATCGGCTTCGCTGCGCTGACCACGTGGTGGGCCCTGGTGGCGCTCCTGGCCGTGGGCCTGCTCGTCGAGCCCCTGCGCCGCATCCTCGGGGGAGCCAACGGCCGGGGACTCATCCCCGTGATCCAGTCCACCGGCTTCGCCGAGATCGGCATCGGCCTGGGGCTGCTCGTCGGGACCTACCTGGCATGAGGCTCTTCGTCTACGACATCCCCCTCACCGTCCGGTTCCGCGGCATCAGCCACCGCAGCGGGGTCCTGTTCGAGGGTCCGGCGGGCTGGGCCGAGTGGAGTCCCTTCCCGGAGTACGACGACGCGGAGGCCGCCGCCTGGCTCCGCGCGGCCATGGAGATGGCCGAGGAGGGGTACCCGGCGCCGGTGCGCGACACCGTGCCCGTCAACGGCATCGTCCCGGGCCTCCCGCCGGAGCAGGCCGCGGCCCGCGCGGTGGCGTCCGGCTGCAGCACGATCAAGATCAAGGTGGCTGCCTCGGGGGAGCGGATCGACGACGACATCGCCCGGGTCGCCGCGGTGCACGCCGCACTGCCGGGGGCCAAGCTCCGCGTGGACGCCAACGGCGGCTGGAGCCTCGAGGAGGCGGCCGCCGCCCTCAGGGAACTGGACCCGTTCGGGCTCGAGTACGCGGAACAGCCCTGCGCCACCGTCGAGGAACTGGCCGCGCTGCGGCGGCTCGACCTGGGCACGCCCATCGCCGCCGACGAATCCATCCGCCGCGCAGGCGACCCGCTCAGGGTGAAGCGGGCCGGGGCGGCCGACATCGCCATGCTCAAGGTGCAGCCGCTGGGCGGCGTGCGCGCCTGCCTGCGGCTCGCCGAGGAACTGGCCATGCCCGTGGTGGTGTCCAGCGCCGTGGAGACCTCCGTCGGCCTCCGGGCGGGGCTGGCCCTGGCTGCCGCGCTGCCCGAGCTGCCCCACGCCTGCGGTTTGGAGACCGCCCGCCTCCTCGACGGCGACGTCACGGCGAGCCCGCTCCACCCGGTCGACGGCGTGCTCCCGGTGCGGCCGGTGGTCGTGGACCCCGCGTTGCTCGAGCGGTACGCGGCCGGCCCGGAACTCACCCGCTTCTGGTTGGATCGGTGGAGGAGGGTCTCATGAGCAGCATCCGGTTGGGCAGCACGATCGTCGACGCCCTCCTCAGCATGGGGGTGCGCGACGTCGTGCTCGCGCCCGGCTCCCGCAGCGCGGCCCTGGCGCTCGCCGTCGAGCGCGCCGACCGCGCCGGGGTGCTCCGGCTGCACGTCCGCATCGACGAGCGGGTGGCCTCGTTCACCGCGTTGGGCCTGGCCAAGGCCGGTCAGCGCCCCGCCGTTGTCATGACCACGTCCGGCACCGCCGTCGCGAACCTGGCCCCCGCGGCCATGGAGGCGCGGGCCGCCGGCATCCCGCTGGTCTTCATCACGGCAGACCGCCCCGCCCATTTCGTGGGCACCGGCGCGAGCCAGACGGCAGACCAGGCGGGGGCCCTCGGGCCGGCCGCGCTGGGCGTCGTCCGGTTGTCGTCCGAATCCGGTGACGAGGCGGCCTGGGCCGCCGGCGTGCACCGCGCCGTCGTGCTCGCGGCCGGCTACCGCACCCGCCGGCCGGGGCCCGTGCAGCTGAACGTCGAGTTCGCCGCCCCGGTGGTGGGCCCGTTGCCGGCACCAGGGCAGTGGCCGCTGTTGGTGAGCCCCAGTCTGCCCGGGCAGGTCTACCGGGTTGAGGCAGGCCTGCGCACCGTCGTGCTGGCCGGCGACGCCCCGCCCGAGATCGGCGCCGAAGCCAGGAGGGTCGCCGAAGCGGCTGGGGCGCCGCTCTTCGCTGAACCCAGCTCCAACGCCCGAGGAGGTGGCTGCGCCATCGCCGGCTACCGCGACCTCCTGGGCACGCTGGGCGCCGAGATCGAACGGGTGGTGGTGTTCGGTCACCCCACCCTGTCGCGGCCGGTGGTCGGCCTGATGGCCCGCGCCGACGTCGAACTCATCGTGGTGACCTCCGCGGCCGACTGGACGGATCCCGGGCATCGCGCGGTCGTCATCGCGGACTCGGTCGAGATCCCGGAACAGGATGAGTCCTGGCTGGCCCGCTGGCGCGCGGCCGACGCGGCGGGGGTCGGCGAGGGCTTCACGCAGCGCCACGTCGCCAGGGCCGTGCTCGCGGCGCTCGACGGTGGGCACGACCTCATGCTCGGTTCCAGCTCGATCATCCGCGCCGCAGACGTGCTCCCGGTGGGTGACGACGCCCCGCGGGTCTACGCCAACCGCGGCGTGGCGGGCATCGACGGGACCATCGCCACCGCCACCGGCATCGCGCTGGCCGACCACCGCCCCACCACGGTGCTGGTCGGTGACCTCACGGTGCAGCACGACCTGGGGGCCCTCGTCCGGCCCACCCTCGAGCCGTGGCCGGGGCTTCGCGTCGTGGTCGCCGATGACGACGGCGGCTCGATCTTCCATACGCTCGAGCAGGGCGCGCCGGACTACGCCGACAGCTTCGAACGGGTGTTCGGCACGCCCCAGGGGCTGGACCTGGTGGCCGTGGCCACAGCCATGGGGTGGCGGGCGGTGCGCGTGGCCGATCAGCCCTCGCTGGAGGAGGCGCTCGCCTCGGACGCAGAGTTCATCGTGGCGGGGGTCCCGAGGCCCTGACGGCCGTCGTGGGCGGTGAGCCAGTTGCGGACGGCCAACGTGGCGCGCACGTCGTCCTCGTTGTAGTCGAGCACCCGCTGCCGCGCAGAGCTTCGGGCCTCCGCGGTGCCGCCCTTGACCGCCTGCGCGAACCACGTCTGCGACGCGAGCCCGCCGGGCTCCTCGTCGCGCCAATGGAAGCCGACGCCGCGGCTGGCGACGACCTTCAACCCGAGCCCGTCGACGCCCACAAAGTTGTCGCGGACGAAGCCGAACAGGTCTGTGAAGTGGTCCTTGATGAGTTCCACGGCCGCGAGCAGCGCGGGGTTTGCGCTGCGTTCCGCGAGCCGTCGCAGGTGCACGGTCTCGTAGTCGCTGTAATGGAACACCCTGAGCCCCGGATGACGCGCCACCATGTCCAGCAGCCACTGGGCGAACTCCGCCGCCACGGCCGTCTCCGCCTCCTGGGTGAGTTGCTCGAAGCGGCTGAAGTGCTGGAACCGCGAGCCCCCAGCGTCGGTCACCAGGACACCCCAGAGGTACACGGTGCCGTCGTCGGCGGTCTCGATGTCGAGGTCCACCTCGACGGGGGCGCGCGGCACCCCGATGGCCTCGGTGCTCACGCGCTCCAGCTCCACGCCGCTGGCCAACATCCTGGCACGGCGGGCCGCCTGGCGCAGGCGGTGTTCGGAGCGGTCGCGGTGACCTGTGAGCGGCAGGTACCGGAGGAGGATGGCGTCGATGTCCGCCTCCGCCAGTTCCGCGACGGTCTTGATGCCCAGCCCCAGCAGCGTCTGGAGTTCGCGCACGTCGAGCGGCGCCTTGGAGATGCGCAGCGAGAGGTCGTCGTCGTCGATCAGCGGGCGGCACACCTGCCACCAGGCGCACCACTCGCACTCCTTGATGCGGATGGGCCGCACCACCGGCGCGGGGTCATCCACGCCCGTACGCTCACGCGCATGCTCGGCCACGTAGACGCGGAAGCCGTGCTCGTGGTCGTAGCGCTCGAGCGCCGAGCGCAGCTTGTGGCCCGCGGTCTTCGAATAGGTCCGGATGAACTTGGTGGTGAGGTCCACCCAGGTGGCCGACGGCTCCGAACCGGCGGCCCGGTCGTCGCCCACGACGGCTGCCAGCGGGGAGGAGGATGCGAAGCCGCAGGATTCCAGCAGCCGCCAGTGGTGTGCCAGTTCCAGCAGCACACCTTCTCGGTAGCCGCGATAGCGCAGGTCAGGGAGGGCCTGCAGGGTGCCGATGGCGTCGATGGTGGAGACCTGCAGCTGCGTGGCGCCCACCTGCTTTTCGCGCACCCGGTACGGCTTGACCTTCAGCGGCCAGTAGCCGGGCGTCCCCGCCTCGGTGTCCCTGCCGCGCACCAGCGCGTCCGGCCGGCCGCTGCGGTGGCCGTCGAGATCCATGGGTAGCACGCCGCCGAGGATCAGCGGCGCCCCTGCGCCCATCGCCTCGAGCGCGGCCTTGAGCCGCTCCTCCCACGAGGCGCCCTCCGCGTGGAGCCTGCGGAGGTCCACGACGCCCTGGGTGCGGGCGGCCAGCCGATTGAGCACCCCGTCGCGGAAATCCGAGCCGCCCTGGAACGATTCGCGCAGCGACTCGTCATGCGGCTGTGCCGGCTGGGGGACCGTGGGGTCGAACGTGTGGAACGTCTTCACCGGGCAACTACGGGCGGCGTAGGCGTCCAGCACGAAACTGTTCATCAACGCTTCCAGCCCCGGTGCAGCGCCACGATGCCGGCGGCATGGTCCTGCCATTCCACGCTCTGCCAGCCGGCCTCGCGCATGAGGTCTGCCAGCCCCTGCTGATCCGGCCAGGCGAGGATGGACTCCGCCAGGTAGCCGTAGGCCACCGGATTGCTGGACAGCTTGGCGATGCGGGGCAGCGCGGCCACGAGGTAGTTGGTGTAGACGTGCCGGAAGGCCCGGTTGGTGGGGGTGGAGAACTCCGCGATGACCACGCGGCCGCCGGGCTTGGTGACCCGGTACATCTCCTTCAGCGCGTCCAGCGTGCGTTCGACGTTGCGCAGCCCGTAGGAGATGGTGACGGCGTCGAACGTGTCGTCCGGGAACGGCAGGGCCACCGCGTCGCCCGCCACGAAGTCGAGGCCGGGCTGCTGCCGTCTGCCCTGGGCCAGCATGCCCAGAGAGATGTCGCTGGGCACCACGTAGGCGCCGTGCGCCGCGAGGACGGCCGACGACGTGCCGGTGCCCGCCGCGAGGTCCAGGATGCGCTGCCCGGGCTGCGGGTCCACCGCCTCCACCGTGGCGCGGCGCCACCTCCTCACCTGACCCATGCTCAGCACGTCGTTGAACAGGTCATAGCGTTTGGCGACACCGTCGAACATGGCGGCGACGTCACCGCGCCGCTTGTCAAGGGTTGCTCGGCTGCCGGGCTCACTCTGCATTGGTTCACCTTATCGCTGCCCACCGACGGATGCAGGGACGCCGGTTCGCCCCGGTTGCGGCGATGGTGGACAATGGCGGACGTGGCTAAGAATGACGTCGTACTCCAGGTGGACAACCTCAAGAAGGGCTACGGCCCGGTAACCATCGTGGAGGGCTTCTCCATGAAGGTGCGGGCCGGTGAAGCCGTCGCGCTCACGGGGCGCAACGGCGCCGGCAAGTCGACGGTGCTGCGCTGCCTCGTCGGCGCGGACAGGCCGGATGAGGGCACCGTCATGGTCAACGGGATCAAGGTGTCGGAGACCAACCCGATCATCCGCCGCGATGTGGCCACCGTCATCGACGACCTCGACTTCTTCCCGGACCTCTCCGTCGTGGAACACCTCGACCTGCTCGCCCGTGCGCACGGGCTCGAGCACCCTGACGACCTCGTCGACGAGGTGCTCGAGGAGGTGCAGCTCGTGCCGCAGGCCGGCCAGCTCCCCTCCACCCTGTCGTCGGGCCAGCGGCGTCGCCTGGCGCTGGCCACCGCCTTCGTCCGCCCGAGGCAGCTGCTGGTGCTCGACGAGCCAGAGCAGCGCCTCGACGTGGAAGGTGTCGCCTGGCTGGGCCAGCGGCTGAAGGCCGACATCGCCGGCGGCCTGGCGATCGTGCTGGCGAGCCATGAGCCCTCGCTCCTCGAGGCCATCGGCGCGCGCACCATCCGGCTGGGGGTCTGAGCCTTGAGCACCGCGCACGACCACTTCGACGGCCTGGGGGTCGTCGACGAGAAGCAGCTCAAGCTGCTGATGAAGGACTGGCGACGCGGGCGCGCCGACCGCAGCCTCTGGCAGGCGCTGTCCGACGGCTACGTCATGGTGTTCTCCATCGTGCTGATCGGCGCCATGGTGATCTCCTCGATCGTCCGCGCCCAGCAGGTGGTGGCGATCTGTGACACCGCCGGCTGTCTCGCCGCCCGCGGCCTGCTGCCCTGGGCCTCGGTCGCCGGCATCCTGGCGTCGACGCTGGTGTTGTCGCGCATGTTCGGCCCCGTCGTCGCCTCCGCCGCTGAAGGTTTCTGGCTCATGGACGGCCCCACGGACCGACGGCGGCTGCTGGCCGGCCGCCTGGTCGCGGCCATCGTCCTGGCGCTCGTCGTCGGCGGGCTGCTGGGGGCGTTGATCGCCGCGCTGACGGGATCACCGCTGCCGGAAGTGGGCATCTGGGCGCTGGCCGGGGGCTTCGGCTCCGCAGGCCTGCTCGCGTTCGCCGCGGCCGAGCAGGGGCTCGACCGTCGCTGGGTCGTGACCGTGCTGCAGTGGATCATCGGCGTCATCGCCATCGGCACCCTCGTCCTGCTGGTCTTCGGCGCCGCCGGCTGGATCGACCTGGGCGGGGCCCATCTCATCGCCGTCGAACTCGCCTACATCGTGGCGGGCGTCGGCCTCCTGCTGGTCCTCGTGGCCGGCTTCGTTGCCTACCGCAGGCTCCGCGGGGTCCGTCGTAACCGCCTCACCGCCGGCGGGTCGCTGCTGAGCGGGCTGCAGGGTGCGGCGTTCGCGCTCGAATTCGCCCTGATCCGAGACATCCTCATCGAGGCCAAGGCCCGCGAAAAGGGTCACGTGAAGCCCACCCGCGGCGCCGGCTCCGGCATGACCGCCCTGGTCATGCGCGACGTGCAGCGCCTCTGGCGCCAGCCCATGCGGCTGGTCACGCTGGCGGCCACCGTCGTGGTGCCCTATGCGGTGCAGGCGTTGGGCCTGGCCACCCTGAACCCGCCGTTGTCGGCGCTGGTGCTGGTGGCGGCGCTGATCCCGTTCATGAACTCGCTGCGCGTGCTGACCCGCACCAGGGGCCTGCAGCGCTGCTTCCCGTTCGACCCGGGCAAGGTCAAGCAGGCCGCGATGGTCGTCCCTGGAGTCCTCGCCCTGCTGTGGGCCGTCGCCACGCTGCCTGCGTTCATGGGCGTGGGCGGCGGCGTCACCGTCGAGCCCGTCGCCGCGGCCTCCGCCGCCGTGGTCACCGGCATTGCCGGGTTCCTCGGCGCGGTGCGATGGGTCTCGGCCCGCCCGCCGGACTACTCCGGACCCATCATGTCCACCGGTTTCGGCGCCATGCCGCCCGGCCTGATGTTCTCGCTGCTGCGCGGCCTCGACATGGTGGCGCTCGTCACCCTGCCCATCGTGCTGGGCTGGCCCGTGTGGATCTCGCTGGTCGTCGGCCTCATCGCGTTCATGATCCTGCGCAGCGGTCTTGACCGCGAGCAGCTCATGGAGCAGCAGGAGGAGCAGAAGCGCGAACTCGCCGAGGAACGCCGTCGCCGCGAGGGAACGGCCGCACCGAAGGCGAAGATCAAGGTCCAGCGCAACCGCTGACCGCGCCAGGGGGAGTGTGCGCGCCGTGGCTCAGGCCGCGGCGCGCTTCGCCGTTCAGGAGCCGTTGAGACCGAGGGCCTGCAGCATCGGCACGAACTTCGCGCCGGTCTCGGCCAGTTCGGATTCGGGCGAGGAATCTGCCACGATGCCCGCCCCGGCGAACAACTGGATCTCGTTGGGGGTCTCGGGCCTCACCTGGCCGCCGCGCAACGCGATGGCCCATTCCCCGTCGCCGTGGGTGTCCACCCACCCGACGGGCCCGGCGTACCGGCCGCGGTCCAGGGATTCGAGCTCTGAGATCACGTCGAGCGCCAGGTGCGTCGGGGTCCCGCACACTGCGGCACTCGGGTGCAGCGCGGCGGCCAGTGTCATGGCGCTGGCCGCCCCGTCGACCACCCCGGTGATGTCGGTGGCCAAGTGCATCACGTTGGGGAGCTTCAGCACTGAGGGGGCTTCGGGCACGTTCATCGCGTTGCAGTAGGGCGCCAGCGCCCTCGCCACGGATTCGACGGCGAACTCGTGCTCGGAGATGTCCTTGCTGGATTTCGCGAGGCGTGCGGCGAGCCTGATCGGGTCCGCATCCTCGTCGTCGCCCCAGACGGTGCCGGCCAGCACGCGCGACGTGACGAGTCCACCCTCACGGCGGACGAGCAGTTCCGGGGTGGCGCCGATCATGCCGTCCACCAGGTACGCCCAGGTCATGGGGTAGGTGGCCATCAGTTCGCGCAGCACGAACCGCAGGTCGAGCGGGTTGTCGGCACGGGCGATGAGGTCGCGGGCGAGCACCACCTTGTGAACCTCGCCCTTGCGGATCAGCGACACCACCGCTGCCACGATGTCGGTCCAGGCGTGGTCGGCCATGGAACCGCCCAACGAGGTCACGCCTGCCGGGGGCCGGACGGGCTCACCGGGCGAGGGGAGGGTGGCGTTGCCGCGGGCCGGGCCGAGCTTGGTCATCCAGCTGAGCCCGCCGCGCCTGCCGATGATCACCTCCGGGACGGTGAGGACCGAGCGCTCCTCGGACCTGTCGGGGTCGAAGGTGAAGGTGCCCACCGCGATGGGACCGGTGCCGAATTCGCCGAGCACCTCGGAGTCGTGGTCGATCTGGCCGGAGATCTCCTCCCACCAGACGTCGGCGGCGTCCAGCCGGTCGGTCTCGAACCGGGCCACTTCGCCCAGTGCCACAAAGCCGTCGCCGCGGCGCAGGAACGCCGTCGACGGGCCGGTCTCCGGGAGGAATCTCTCCAGGGCCCCGGGGTCGTCGATCGCGACAGTGGTCGCACGCATCCGAGCGCTCCCGAAGTCCAGAATCACCCTCGCGAGCATAGCCGCGACGCTCGCCTGAGGCCATTCAGCCCCCGATTATGGGACCACCGTCCCCAGGCGGGGGAGGGGTATCTGCGACGCACGGCCGGGCACGTAATTTAGCAAGCCTGCCGTGACCAAATACCCAAGTCAGCAGGCGGTTCGCAGTGTAGCCCGCAGTCGGAGCCTTGGTTGGCCGAAATGTCCCGGCACCCCTAGACTGACTCGGTAATCACCGTCGTAGTCGACAGGAGTGTGTATGTCGTTCGCCAACTCTGGCACGGCCCGCCCCACCCACGAATCGGACGTCATCGTCGTCGGAGCCGGACCGGGCGGATCAGCGACAGCCACCTACCTCGCACGGCACGGGCTCTCCGTCACGCTGCTCGAGAAGTCTCATTTCCCCCGGGAGAAGGTGTGTGGCGACGGCCTCACGCCCCGCGCCACCCGCGCCCTCACCCGGCTGGGGATCGACACCTCTGAAGAGGCCGGCTGGATCCACAACAAGGGTCTTCGCGTGCACGGCGGCCATGTCAAGCCGTTCGAGTTGCTGTGGCCTGAACTGACCGACTTCCCGCCCTACGGCGTGCAGCGTCCCCGCTCGGATTTCGACGACCTCCTGGCCCGCCACGCGGTGGCCGCGGGGGCCGAACTCATCGAGGGCGCCAACGTGACCAACGCCGTGCTGGACGACCGCACCGGTCGCATCACCGGCGTCGAGACCAAGGACGGCCGCGTCTTCAAGGCCCCCTACGTCGTCGCCGCTGACGGCAACTCCGCGCGGCTGGCCATCTCGATGGGCATCAACAAGATCGACAGCCGCCCCATGGGTGTCGCTGTGCGCACGTACTACACGAGCCCGCAGAGCAACGACGAGTTCCTCGAGTCGCACCTGCAGCTCTGGGACGGCGAGCCCGGTAAGTCCACGCTGCTCCCCGGCTACGGCTGGATCTTCCCGATGGGCGACGGCACCTGCAACGTCGGCCTCGGGGTCCTCAGCACGTCGAAGGGCTTCGGGCAGACCAACTACCGCGACCTGCTGAAGCGGTGGCTGGCCGGCACCCCGGAGGAGTGGGGCTACCGCGACGAGAACATGGTGGGCAAGGTGAGCAGCGCTGCGCTGCCGATGGCGTTCAACCGTCAGCCGCACTACGGCCGCGGGCTCGTGCTCGTCGGCGACGCCGGCGGCATGGTCAGCCCCTTCAACGGTGAAGGCATCGCCTACGCCATGGAGGCCGGCGAACTGGCGGCCCAGGCCTTGGCCGAAGCGAAGTCGCGCGGTGTCGGCACCGCCTCCGCGGAGCGGGCCATGCAGGCCTACCCCGCCGCGCTGAAGGACAGCCTGGGTGGTTACTATCGCCTGGGAATGATCTTCACCAAGCTCATCGGTGACCCGCGGATCATGTACATCTGCACCCGATACGGTCTACCCCGGCCCATGCTCATGCGCTTCGTGATGAAGCTCCTGGCCAACCTGACCGATGCCCGTGACGGGGACGCGATGGACCGGATCATTAACACCTTGTGCAAGGTCGCTCCGTCGGCCTGATCGGAAGGAAACAACGATGAACCCCTATATCCCCATCGTCGGCATGGTGCTGCTCGCCACCGTGTTCGTCGTGGTATCCATGGGGCTGAGCCTGGTCGTCGGACCGGCTCGGTACAACCGTGCAAAGTACGACAGCTACGAGTGCGGCATCCAGCCCACCCCGCAGCCGATCGGCGGCGGCCGGTTCCCGGTCAAGTACTACATCACGGCGATGATGTTCATCGTGTTCGACATCGAAGTGGTGTTCCTGCTCCCGTGGGCGGTCGCCTACAACCAGCTCAGCATGTTCGCGATCATCGCCATGATCGTGTTCATCGTGCTGTTCTTCATCCCTTACATCTACGTCCTGCGCCGCAACGGCCTCGACTGGGAATGATCGGAGATAAACATGGGTATCGAAGACAAGATTCCTAGCGGCATCCTGCTGACCACGTTCGAGGGCGTCTTCGGCTGGGTCCGGAAGGCCTCGTTCTGGCCCGCGACGATGGGCCTCGCCTGCTGCGCGATCGAGATGATGGCCTTCGGCACGCCGCGCTACGACTCCGGTCGGTGGGGTCAGGAAGTCTTCCGCGCCTCGCCGCGCCAGGCTGACCTGATGATCGTCTCCGGCCGCGTGTCGCAGAAGATGGCGCCGGTCATCCGCCAGGTGTACGACCAGATGCCCAACCCCAAGTGGGTCATCTCCATGGGCGCCTGCGCCTCCTCCGGCGGCATGTTCAACAACTACTCGATCGTCCAGGGCTGTGACCACTTCCTGCCCGTCGACATGTACGTCCCCGGCTGCCCGCCGCGCCCAGACATGCTGATCGAGGCGATGTTCAAGCTGCGCGAGAAGGTGCAGAAGCACCCGATCGGCGCCAACATGGACCGTTGGGTCGAGGACACCGAGCAGGCCGCGCTGGCCGCGCCCGCGAAGGTCGAGATGAAGGGTCTCATGCGATGAGCGACGACCAGACTCCTGAGGAGAACCTTCCCGCCACCTCGGGCCTCCCCGCCCAGCAGCCCATCTTCACCAGCAAGGCGGGCATGTGGTCCCGCGGTGCCGGCGACACCTCCGGCTACGGCGGCCTCACCCGCGGCCTCAGCATGCCGGGCCGCACCGAGCCGCCGTTCGACGACCCGTCGGACGCCGTCTACGGCCGGGCCCTGGAACTGCTGCCCGAGGAACTCGGCGGCGCCCGTGTGCTGTTCGACCGCGGTGAGCTCACGATCTACGTTCCGCGCGAGCACCTCGCCGCCGTCGCCCGGACCTTCCGCGACGACGCGTTCCTGCGCTTCGAGGTCTGCGTGTCCGTCTCGGGCGTGCACTACCCGAACGAAAAGGGCGCGGAACTGCACTCCGTGTACCACCTGCTGAGCTACACCCACAACCGTCGGGTCCGGCTCGAGGTCACCTGTCCGGACGAAGATCCCCACATCCCGTCGGTCGTGGCCACCTACCCCATGGTGGATTACCACGAGCGTGAGACCTGGGACATGTTCGGCATCATCTTCGACGGCCACCCGTCGCTCACCCGCATCCTCATGCCGGACGACTGGAAGGGCCACCCGCAGCGCAAGGATTACCCGCTGGGTGGCGTCGACGTCGAGTACAAGGGCGCCAAGGTGCCCGCTCCCGACAACAGGAGGACCTACTCGTGACCCACACCCACGCAACCACCGAAGACGTCTTCGCCGGCACCAGCGAGGAGAAGGTCGATCGCGTCTACCTGGCTCAGGGCGGCGACTGGACCGACATCGCGGCCGAGCAGGCCGAACGTGGTGACGAGACCATCGTCGTCAACATGGGCCCGCAGCACCCGTCGACGCACGGCGTGCTGCGCCTGATCCTCGAGATGGACGGCGAGACCGTCAAGTCCATCCGCCCCGGCATCGGCTTCCTACACACGGGCATCGAGAAGAACGCGGAGTACAAGACGTGGGTCCAGGGCGTGACCTACGTGACGCGCATGGACTATGTCGCGCCGCTGTTCAACGAGGCCGTCTACTGCCTGGCCGTCGAGAAGCTGCTCGGTATCACCGACGACATCCCGGAGCGCGCCAGCGTCATCCGCGTGCTCATGATGGAGCTCAACCGCATCGCCTCACACCTGGTCGCCATGGGCACCGGCGGCATGGAGATCGGCGCGCTGACGGTCATGACCATCGCGTTCCGCGAGCGCGAGATGATCCTCGACTTCTTCGAGGCCATTTCGGGCCTGCGCATGAACCACGCGTTCATCCGCCCCGGCGGCGTGGCCAACGACCTGCCCGAGGATGGCATCAGCCAGCTGCGCACCATCGTGGACTGGCTCAAGAAGCACCTGCCGGAGTACGCCACGTTCTGCAACGAGAACCCCATCTTCATCGGCCGCCAGTCCGGCGTCGGCGTGATGGACCTCACCGCGGCCACGATGATGGGCATGTCCGGTCCGCCGCTGCGCGCCACCGGCTACGCCTGGGACCTGCGCAAGACGCAGCCCTACTGCGGCTACGAGACCTACGACTTCGACGTCGTGACCTGGGACTCGGACGACAGCTACGGCCGCTTCCGGATCCGTCTGCAGGAGTGCTGGGAGTCCCTCAAGATCGTCGAGCAGTGCATCGACCGCCTCGAGCGCACGCACGGCCAGCCGGTCATGGTCGCAGACCCGAAGATCGCCTGGCCCGCGCAACTCTCGCTGGGCGCCGACGGCCAGGGCAACAGCAACGAGCACATCAAGCACATCATGGGCGAGTCCATGGAAGCGCTCATCCACCACTTCAAGATCGTCACCGAGGGCTTCCGGGTCCCGGTGGGGCAGGTCTACCAGGCCATCGAATCCCCCAAGGGCGAACTCGCGTGCCACGTCGTCTCCGACGGCGGGACACGACCCTACCGGGTGCACTTCCGCGATCCCGGTTTCAACCATCTGCAGTCGATCCCGATGATGTGCGAGGGCGGAATGATGTCCGACGTCGTCGTCTCGCTCGCCAGCCTTGACCCCGTACTTGGAGGTGTGGACCGATGAGCGGCCACTTTGCCAGCCACTTCCCAGATTCCGGTTCGGTGGACTACACCGACCAGTCGTCCCAGATCGACGACGGCACCATCGCCGAACTGCGCGAGCTGGCGGCCCGCTACCCGCAGCCCCGTTCCGCACTCCTGCCGATGCTCCACCTCGTCCAGTCGGTCGACGGCCGGATCAGCCCCCGGGGCATCGAAGTGTGCGCCGACGTGCTGGGCATCAGCACGGCGCAGGTCTCCGGGGTCGCGACGTTCTACACCATGTACAAGCGCCGCCCCGCAGGCAAGCAGCACGTCGGCGTCTGCACCACTGCGCTCTGCGCGGTGATGGGCGGCGACATCCTGCTCGACCGGGCCAAGCAGCGCCTCGGCATCGACGAGGGTGAGACCACCCCGGACGGCCAGATCTCGCTGGAGCGCCTCGAATGCAACGCGGCGTGCGACTTCGCCCCCGTGATGATGGTCAACTGGGAGTTCTTCGACAACATGACCCCGGAGAAGGCCGACGACCTGCTGGAGAAGCTGCAGAAGGACGAGGAGGTCGTCTCCTCCCGTGGCGCGACCATCACCTCCTGGCGCGAAGCCGAGCGCGTCCTCGCCGGGTTCCCCGACGGCCGGGCCGACGAAGGGCCCTCCGCAGGTCACGCCTCGCTGGCCGGTGTCGACATCGCCCGTGAGAACGACTGGAAGGCCCCGGCCGCTGACGCGAAGCCGGCCGCCGCCGAGCAGGAGGCCGCACAGTGACCGACCTGCTCACCCCCGTCCTCAGCGAACAGTGGGGCGCACCCAACTCCTGGAAGCTCGCCCGCTACGAGGCCACAGGTGGCTACCGCGCGATGCGCAAGGCCCTGGCCATGCAGCCCGCAGACCTCATCTCGCTCGTCAAGGACGCCAACCTCCGCGGCCGCGGTGGCGCAGGCTTCCCGACGGGCATGAAGTGGTCCTTCGTCCCGCAGGACAATCCCAACCCGAAGTACCTCGTGGTCAACGCCGACGAGTCGGAGCCGGGCACCTGCAAGGACATCCCGCTCATGATGGCCACGCCTCACACGCTGGTCGAGGGCGTCATCATCTCGTCGTACGCGATCAACTGCCATACGGCGTTCATCTACTGCCGAGGTGAGGTCCTGCACGTCATCCGCCGCCTCCAGCAGGCGGTCCGGGAGGCCTACGCGGCCGGCTACCTGGGCAAGAACATCATGGGCACCGGCTACGACCTCGACGTGATCGTGCACGCCGGCGCCGGTGCCTACATCTGTGGCGAGGAGACGGCGCTGCTGGACTCCCTCGAGGGCCGACGTGGCCAGCCCCGCCTGCGCCCGCCGTTCCCCGCCGTCGCGGGTCTGTACGCCTCGCCGACGGTGGTCAACAACGTGGAGTCCATCGCCTCGGTGCCGGCCATCGTCAACAACGGCGCAGACTGGTTCCAGTCCATGGGCACGGAGAAGTCCAAGGGCTTCACGCTGTACTCGCTGTCGGGCCACATCAAGACTCCCGGCCAGTTCGAGGCCCCGATGGGCATCACGCTGCGCGAGCTCATTGAGCTCGGCGGCGGCATGCGCGACGGCCACGAACTGAAGTTCTTCACCCCGGGCGGTTCCTCGACGCCCATCCTCACGCCGGAGCACCTCGACCTCCCCATGGACTACGAATCCATGGCGGCGGCCGGTTCGATGCTTGGCACCAAGGCACTGCAGATCTTCGACGACACCACCTCCGTGGTGCGTACGACGCTGCGCTTCGTCGAGTTCTACAAGCACGAGAGCTGCGGCAAGTGCACCCCGTGTCGTGAAGGCACCTGGTGGCTCGTGCAGCTCCTGATGAAGTTCGAAGCCGGCACCGCCCGCGAGGGCGACGTCGACAAGCTCCTCGACATCTGCGACAACATCGGTGGCCGCTCGTTCTGCGCGCTCGCCGACGGTGCGGTCGCCGCGGTGACCAGTGCCGTGCGGCACTTCCGCTCCGAGTTCGAGCAGGGCTACCACACTCCCGCCTGGGAAGTGTTCCCGTACGAGAAGAGCGCACTGTTCGCCGCGGAAGGAGACGTGCGATGACCGTCGACGCCAAGACGACCTCGGGTGAGGTGGCTCCGAAGCCCGACCTGGTCACCCTGACCATCGACGGCACGGAGGTGAGCGTTCCCAAGGGCACGCTGATCATCCGGGCCGCCGAGATGATCGGTACCGCCATCCCGCGCTTCTGCGACCACCCGCTGCTGGACCCGGTGGGCGCCTGCCGCCAGTGCATGGTCGACATCCCCGACGCCGGCAACGGCCGCGGTTTCCCGAAGCCCCAGGCCTCCTGCACCATGCCGGTGGCCGAGGGCATGAAGGTCAACACCCAGCGCACCTCGCCCGTCGCCGAGAAGGCGCAGCGCGGCATGCTGGAGTTCCTGCTGATCAACCACCCGCTCGACTGCCCCGTCTGCGACAAGGGCGGCGAATGCCCCCTGCAGAACCAGGCGCTGGCCAACGGCCCCGGTGAGAGCCGCTTCGAAGGCTTGAAGCGCACCTTCCCCAAGCCCGTGGCCATCTCCGCGCAGATCCTGCTGGACCGCGAACGCTGCGTGCTGTGCGCGCGCTGCACGCGCTTCTCCGAACAGATCTCCGGTGACCCCTTCATCGCCCTGGTGGAGCGCGGTGCGCTGCAGCAGGTCGGTACCTACGAGCAGGACCCGTACGACTCGTACTTCTCCGGCAACGTGGTGCAGATCTGCCCCGTGGGCGCCCTCACCTCCGCCGCCTACCGCTTCCAGGCGCGTCCCTTCGACCTCGTGTCGCGGGTCACCACCTGTGAGCACTGCGCGTCCGGCTGTGAACTGCGCACGGACCAGCGGCACCACCAGGTCAAGCGTCGCCTCGCCGGCGACAAGCCTGAGGTCAACGAGGAGTGGAGCTGTGACAAGGGCCGCTTCGGCTTCATGTACGGCCGGGGCGACGACCGCATCACCCGCCCGCTCGTGCGCCGCGGTGGAGTGCTGGAGCCCGCGTCGTGGCCCGAGGCCATCGACGCCGCGGTCCAGGGTCTCCGCGCCGCCGGCTCCGCCGTCGGTGTCCAGACCGGTGGTCGCCTGAGCGTCGAGGCGTCCTACGCCTACGGCAAGTTCGCCCGTGCGGTGCTGGGCACCAACAACGTCGACTTCCGCTCGCGTCCCGCCTCTGCCGAGGAGGCAGACTTCCTCGCCGCCCGCGTGGCCGGCAGGGGGGTCGACGAAGCCGTCACGTACGCGGATCTGGAGGTAGCCAAGCACGTGGTGCTGGTGAGCTTCGAGCCTGAGGACGAGTCGCCGATCGTGTTCCTCCGCCTCCGCAAGGCGGTCCGCAAGGGGCACCTGAAGGTCACCACCCTCGCGCCGTTCCTCTCCCGCGGCTCCGACAAGCTGTCCGCCACCCTCGTGCCCACGGCCCCCGGCCGCGAAGCCGAGGCGCTGGACGCCCTGACGGACCTCGACGCGGGCTCGGTCATCCTCGTCGGCGAGCGCGCCGCAGTCCTCCCCGGCGTGCTGAGCGCCGCTGCCGCGAAGGCGGACGCCACGGGCGCCCGCCTGGCCTGGATCCCGCGTCGCGCAGGTGACGTCGGGGCCATCGAGGCCGGCTGCCTGCCGGGCCTGCTGCCCGGCGGTCGCCCGGTGGCGGACCCCGCCGCCCGCGTCGATGTCGCCTCCCACTGGGGCGTCGGCTCGCTGCCCGCTGAGGCCGGTCTTTCGGCCGAGGAGCAGTTCGCCGCGCTGGCAGACGGCACGCTCAAGGCGCTGGTCGTCGCCGGTGTGGACCCGCACGACCTCGGTTCCCCGGCCACCGCGCTGGCCGGCCTCGAGGCCGCCCAGTTCGTGGTCAGCATCGAGCAGCGCGCCAGCGCCGTCACCGCCCGCGCGGACGTGGTCTTCCCGGCCGCACTCCTCGAGGAGCAGTCGGGTCACTTCCTCAACTGGGAGCACCGCCACGGCCGCGTCAACGTGATCGTCAAGCAGCCCGTGTCGCCGATGACCGACATCCGCATCCTGGCCGCGCTGGCAGATGCCCTCGGGTCGACGCTCGGCTTCCGCGCGCCGAAGCAGGCCTACACGGACCTCACCGAGCTCGGTGCCTGGGACGGCGACCGGCCGGCGGCCCCCGCCGTCGCGGCTGCTCCCGCCCACGCCGGCCCGGTCGTCGCCGGATGGCGCGAACTGCTCGACGCCTCCCAGGGCAACGACTACGAACTGGCGCTGCGGGCCACCGCACGTCCGCCGGTCGCCCGGGTCTCCGCCGCCACTGCGGAGCGGCTCGGTCTGTCCGAGGTCGCCACCGTGGAGGCAGCGGGCAGCAGCCTGGTGCTGCCGGTCGACATCGTCCCCGGCATGGTCGACGATGTGGTCTGGGTGCCCGTCAACCCCGGCCAGGGGGAGCGCCTCGTCGCCGCCCCCGGTTCGCCGGTCCGCGTCACGGCCGTCACCGTCGTCGAAGGAGCAACGGCATGAACATCTTCATGAACGATCCCTGGTGGTTGATCCTGATCAAGGTGGTGGCGCTCTTCGTCGTCCTCCTCGTCTGGACGATCTTCAACGTGTGGTACGAGCGTCGCCTCGTCGGCAAGATGCAGCACCGCCTCGGCCCCATCATGAACGGCCCCTTCGGCCTCGGCCAGGCGCTCGCAGACGGTATGAAGGCCCTCATCAAGGAGGACTTCCGCCCGAAGAACGCCGACAAGTGGCTGTTCAACATCGCCCCCGTGCTCACCGCGGTGGCCGCCTTCACCTGCTGGACGGTCATCCCGTTCGGCGGGCAGGTCACGATGTTCGGCGTCGAGACCCGCCTCCAGCTCACCGACCTGCCGGTCGCCGCGGTGTTCATCCTGGCCTCGGCCTCGATCGGCATCTACGGCATCGTGCTCGCGGGCTGGGCCGGCAACTCCACCTACTCCTTCCTCGGCTCCATCCGTTCGACGGCGCAGATGATCTCCTACGAGATCTCGATGGGGCTGTCCATGGTCGCCGTGTTCCTGATGGCCGGCTCCATGTCCACCTCGGAGATCGTCGAGTCGCAGCGCATCCCGCTGCAACTCGTCGTGCCCTTCACCGACATCGCGCTGCCGCTCGGGCTGCAGACCTGGTACTTCCTGCTGCTGATCCCGTCGTTCATCATCTACGCCATCGCCATGGTGGGCGAGACCAACCGTGCACCCTTCGACCTGCCCGAGTGCGAGTCGGAGCTGGTCTCCGGTTACCTGACGGAGTACTCCGGCTTCCGCTACGCGCTGTACTTCCTCGCGGAGTACATCAACATGGCGACCGTGTCGGCGGTCTGCACGACGCTGTTCCTCGGCGGCTACCTGCCGATCTGGCCGCTGAACAACATCGAGTTCTTCAACAACCCGTGGTTCGGCCCGATCTTCTTCATGCTGAAGGTCCAGTTCCTGATCTCGGTGTTCGTGTGGCTGCGTGGCACGCTGCCGCGCCTGCGCTACGACCAGTTCATGGGTCTCGGTTGGAAGGTGCTGATCGAGATCTCGCTGATCTGGATCATCGTGGTCGCGCTGGTCGCCAACACGCAGTTCCGCAACGCCACTCTCGGCCTCGGCCTCGCGCTGCTCATCGTCCTGTGGTGGCTGTTCGGCGGCAAGGACCCCGTGGCCGAACTGCCGGAGGAGCGCCCGGTCGTCGAAGAGGTCTACGACCCCTTCGCCGGCGGCTACCCGGTGCCCCCGATGCCCGGGCAGATGCTGCCTGAGCTCGCAGGCGTCGTGCGCGGACCCGCGCAGGACCAGACCATGGCCGAGGTCACCGCAGAAGGGAAGGAAGCCTGATGGGCATCTTCGATCCGTGGGCCGGCTTCGGCATCACGCTCAACACCATCTTCCGCAAGACGTTCACGCAGTCGTACCCGCATAAGAAGGGCGCGGAGAAGGTCACCATGCCGCGCTTCCACGGCCGGCACCAGCTCAACCGCTGGCCGGACGGCTTGGAGAAGTGCGTCGGTTGTGAACTGTGCGCCTGGGCCTGCCCGGCGGACGCCATCTACGTGGAGGGCGCCGACAACACAGACGACGCCCGTTACTCGCCGGGCGAACGCTACGGCCACGTCTACCAGATCAACTACCTGCGCTGCATCTTCTGCGGCCTCTGCATCGAAGCCTGCCCCACCCGGGCGCTGACGATGACCAACGAGTTCAAGATCTCCGACGACACGCGGCTGAGCCTGATCTACGAAAAGGAAGACCTGCTCGCGCCGCTGCTGACCGGCATGGAACAACCGCCGCACCCCCGTCGCCTCGGCGCGGACGAGCGCGACTACTTCCTGGGGCTGCCCGCGACGGGCACCCCCGACACCCGCACCGGCTCGACGACCACAGGAGCGGCCAAATGATCCCCATGATCCCGCTGGTGACAGCCGGTGAGGTCGCCTTCTGGGTGTGCGCGCCCATCGCGGTGATCTGCGCCCTGATCTTTCTGCTGTCGCGCAAGCCCATCCACTCGGCCATCGCGATGGCCGGCGTAATGGTGGCCATCGCGGTCCTCTACGCAGCCCAGGACGCGCCCTTCCTGTTCGTCATCCAGATCGTCGTCTACACCGGCGCCATCCTGATGATGTTCCTGTTCGTCGTCATGCTGATCGGCGTGGATTCGCTCGACTCGGTCGTCGAGACGCTGAAGGGCCATCGCATAGCCGCCTCGCTGGTGGCGCTGGGCATCGGCATCCTGATGATCTCCGCCGTCGGCCAGTTCACCGTCGGCGGGCAGCCCGCCGGCCTGGCGGAGGCCAACGCCGAGTACGGCGGCAACATCCCGTCGCTGGCCAACAAGCTGTTCGGCGAGTACGTGTTCCTCTTCGAGGCGAGCGCGGCCCTCCTGATCACGGCCGCGGTCGGCGCGATGGTGCTGGCCCACGGCGAGCTCCTCAGCAAGAAGGTCAACCAGGTGGAGTCCGCTGAACTCCGCAAGCGCGCCTACGCCGAGCTCGGCGAGCACCCCGGCCCGCTGCCCAACTCGGGTGTGTTCGCCCGGCACAACGCCATCTCCATCCCGGCGCTGCTCCCGGACGGGTCCATCGCCGAGAAGTCCGTCTCGCGCACCCTCACCATGCGTGGCGTGGTGGTCGACGTGGACGAACTGCGCGCACCCACCTCCTCCGCCTACCAGGCGCTCGAGGGTCGCACGCTTGAGATCGAAGGAGACGACGAATGAGCCCCGAGGGTTACCTGATCCTCTCGGCGATCCTGTTCGCCATCGGCATCGCAGGGTTCCTGCTGCGCCGCAACGCGATCATCGCCTTTCTGAGCATCGAACTGATGCTCAATGCCACGAACCTCGCATTCGTCGCATTCGCCCGATTCCACGGGAACCTCGACGGACTCGTCGCGGCGTTCTTCGTGATGGTCGTGGCAGCCGCTGAAGTTGTGGTCGGCCTGGCGATCATCGTCGCCGTGTACCGGTCCCGTCGCTCGGCCTCCGTCGACAACGCCAACCTGATGAAGCTGTAAGGGGACTACGAGCGTGCAACTCCTTGAATCCGTCTCCGCCCTGTCGAGCACCGGCCTGATGGTCTGGCTGCTGGTGGCCATCCCGCTGGCTTCGGCCGCCTTCCTGCTGCTGGCAGGCCGGGCGACCAACGCCTGGGGCCACTGGCTCGGCACCCTGGCACCCATCGCGTCGTTCGCCATCGGCCTGGTGCTGTTCCTGCAACTCCTCGGGGCGTCCCCCGACGACCGCGCCATCAACGTCCAGCTGTACGAGTGGATCGCCACCGGCAACTGGTCGGTCGGCGTCGGCTTCCTGGCAGACCAGCTGTCGATCCTGTTCGTCCTGCTGGTCACCGGCGTCGGCTCGCTGATCCACATCTACTCGATCGGGTACATGGAGCACGACGAGCGTCGCCGTCGCTTCTTCGCGTACCTGAACCTGTTCATCGCCGCCATGTTGCTCCTGGTCCTGGCGGACAACTACCTGGTGCTGTTCGTCGGTTGGGAAGGCGTGGGCCTCGCGTCCTACCTCCTGATCAGCTTCTGGGCCCACCGCCCCTCGGCGTCGGCCGCCGGCAACAAGGCCTTCATCGTCAACCGCGTCGGCGACCTCGGGTTGTCGATGGCGATCTTCACGATGCTGGCAATGTTCGGCTCGGTGCGCTTCGAGGACGTCAACGCGGGGGTCGCGAACCTGACGCCCGTCTGGGTCACGCTCATCGGTTTCTTCCTGCTGCTCGGCGCGTGCGGTAAATCCGCCCAGGTGCCACTGCAGTCCTGGCTGCTGGACGCGATGGAGGGCCCCACTCCGGTGTCGGCCCTCATCCATGCTGCGACCATGGTCACCGCCGGCGTCTACCTGGTCGTGCGCTCGCACGTCATCTACGAGGCGGCGCCGATCGCCACGACGGCGGTCGCCATCGTCGGCACGGTCACGCTGCTCTTCGGTGCCTGGATCGGTACGTCGAAGGACGACATCAAGAAGGTCCTCGCGGGCTCGACGATGTCGCAGATCGGCTACATGATGCTCGCCGCGGGCCTCGGCCCCATCGGCGCCTCGTTCGCGATCTTCCACCTGATCACGCACGGCTTCTTCAAGGCCAACATGTTCCTGGGCGCCGGCTCCGTCATGCACGGCATGCACGACGACGTGAACATGCGTCACTTCGGTGCCCTGGCCCGCCCCATGCGGATCACCTTCCTCACCTTCGGGATCGGCTACCTCGCCATCATCGGCTTCCCGTTCCTCTCGGGCTTCTACTCGAAGGACCACATCATCGAGGCCGCCTTCGAGCAGAACGTGATCTACGGCGTGCTGGCCCTGCTCGGCGCCGGCATCACGGCGTACTACATGACACGCCTGATGATGATGACGTTCTTCGGCAAGAAGCGCTGGGAGGACGGCGTCGAGCCGCATGAGTCGCCGCTCGTCATGACGGTGCCCCTCATCGTGCTGGCGCTGTTGTCCATCGTGGCCGGCGTCCTCATGAACGGCTGGATCCAGGACTGGCTGGCCCCGGCCACCGGCCAGGAGCCGCACAACACCCCGCTGATCCACTTCACCACCATCGGCATCCTGACGCTGGCAGTGGTCGTCGTCGGTGTCGCGATCGGTTGGTTCCTGCACAAGGGGGACATCCCGCGCGAAGCGCCGGAGACGAAGAACCCGCTCGTGCACGCGGGCCGCCACGACCTGTACGGCGACGCCTTCAACGAGCACGCCATCATCCGCCCCACCAAGTCTCTGGCAGCCGGCATCGGCGCCTTCGACCACGGTGTCGCGGACGGCGCGGTCATGGGTTCCGCCGCGGTCGCGACCGGAGCGGGTGAATGGTTCCGCAAACTGCAGAACGGCTACGTCCGCAGCTACGGGCTGACCGCAGGGGTGGGCCTCCTGGCCCTCGCCGTCGTCGTTGTCATCGGGCAGCTGGGCTAAGGAGTAACTGAGAAATGACAATGGCATTCCCTCTTCTGACGGTCCTCGGCCTGGTGCCCATCGTCGGCGCGATCGTGCTGTTCTTCGTGAAGGGTCACGTCGGCAAGCTCGTCGGCTACGGCTTCGCGGTCACCACTCTGGTGCTCGGTGTCCTGGCGTTCATCCTGCACACGCAGGACGCCGTGTTGGCCGAGGACGTCTCCTGGATCTCCTCGATCGGCGCGCGCTACGCGCTGGACCTGGACGGGATGGGCGCCATCCTGGTGCTGATGACCGTCCTCATCGTGCCGGTGGTGCTGCTCGCCGAATGGCACACGGGCGATGAGCCCACCTCCCGCTGGGGCGGCTCCACGTTCTTCGCGCTCGCGCTGCTGCTGCAGGGCTTCGCGCTGTTCGTGTTCATGGCCTCGGACATCCTGCTGTTCTACGTGGCCTTCGAGGCGACGCTGATCCCGACGTACTTCCTCATCGGTGGCTACGGCGGCCCCCGTCGCAGCGCCGCCGCGGTCAAGTTCCTGATCTACTCCCTGGCCGGTGGCCTGGTCATGCTGGTCGCGGTGGCGGGCGTCTACGCAGTCACGGCGGCGGCCGGCTCGCCGAGCTTCCTGATCGGCGACCTCGTCGGGCTCGACATCGACACGTCCATGGGGCGCTGGCTCTTCGCGGGCTTCTTCTTCGCCTTCGCGGTGAAGGCGCCGCTGGCCGGGCTGCACACGTGGCTGCCTGATTCGGCCGAGCAGGCCACGCCGGGCACCTCGACGCTGCTCGTGGGCATCCTGGACAAGATCGGCACCTTCGGGATGATCAAGATATGCCTCCAGGCGTTCCCCGAGGCCAGCCAGTGGGCCACCCCGGTGATCCTGGTCTGGGCGATCGTGTCCATGTTCTACGGCGCTCTCATGGCGTTCGGCGCCAAGGACCTGCTGCGACTGGTGTCCTACACCTCGATCAGCCACTTCGGCCTGATGGTGTTCGGCATCTTCGCGCTGACCAGCCAGTCCATGAGCGGCTCCATCTACTACATGCTCAACCACGGTCTGTCGACGGCCGCGCTGTTCCTCGTCGTCGGGTTCATGATCCGACGCCGCGGTTCCGCAGACATCGACGCGTACGGCGGCGTGCAGAAGGTGGCCCCGGTGCTCTCCGGTGTCCTGCTGCTCGCGGGTCTCTCCGCCCTGTCGCTGCCGGGCTTTGGCAACTTCGTCGCCGAGTTCCTGGTGCTCGCCGGTTCCTGGCAGCGTTACCCCATCCACATCGCGTTCCTGGTGCTGGCCATGGTGCTGGCCGCCGTGTACGTGCTGCGGATGTACAAGACCACGATGACCGGCCCGGTGACCGAGCAGGTCGCCAGCCATGTCACCACCGATCTCACGCTCCGCGAGAAGGCCGTCGTTGCGCCGCTCATCGCCCTGCTGCTGCTGTTCGGCTTCTTCCCGAAGCCCGTGCTGTCAGTGGCGGACGACGCTGCTCAGGGCACGATGGCGACCGTCGGCGTGACCGATCCCGCCCCGCAGGCTGAGGAAGGCAACTGATGATCAACCTCTTGGAGACGCCGATCCCCGCTCCCACGCTGGAGTGGATGCTGCTGACGCCGCTGTTCATCCTGCTCGGTGTGGGTGCCCTGGGCATCCTGCTCGAGGGCTTCGTGCCCCGGCACCTCCGCCAGCCGGTGCAGGCGGGTCTGGCCGCGATCGGCATCCTCGCGTCGCTCGGGGTGACCATCCTCAACTGGGTCCAGGAAACACCTTCGCTGGCCGCCATGGGGCTGCTCGCGATCGACGGCCCGACCTACGTCTTCTGGACGCTGCTGCTGCTCGTCGGGCTGGCCGGGGTGGCGCTCTTCGCCGAGCGCCGCGTCGGTGGGGGAGTGTCGGCGTTCGCGTCGTCGGCCGCCACCGTGCCCGGCTCGCCGCTCGAGCGGGAGGCGGACCGCCTCCGTCGTGAGCACACCGAGGTCTTCCCGCTGCTGGTGTTCGCGCTGTTCGGCATGCTGCTGTTCTCGTCCACCAACAACCTGCTGGTGCTGTTCGTGGCCGTGGAGATCCTGTCGCTGCCGCTGTACCTGCTCACCGGCATGGCCCGCCGCCGTCGCCTGCTGAGCCAGGAAGCTGCCCTCAAGTACTTCCTCCTCGGCTCCATCGCCTCGGCGATCATGCTCTACGGCATCTCGTTGCTGTACGGCTACTCCGGCGCCCTGACGCTGGCCGGGATCGCAGATGCGGTCACCGCCGGGACCGGCTCGAAGTGGCTGCTGCTCGGCGGCATGCTGCTGGCATCGGTGGGCCTGCTGTTCAAGATGGGCGCAGTGCCGTTCCACTCGTGGACCCCGGACGCCTACATGGGCGCGCCCACCCCGGTGACGGGCTTCATGGCGGTGGCCACCAAGACCGCCGCCGTGGCCGCTCTGCTGCGCGTGTACTACGTCGCACTCGGCGGACTCGCCTGGGACTGGCAGCTGCTGTTCTCCGTCGTCGCGGTCGTCACGATGCTGGTGGGTGCCACCGCGGCACTCGCGCAGACCGACATCAAGCGCCTGCTTGCCTACTCCTCGATCGCACACGCCGGCTTCATCCTGGTGGGCGTCGTCGGGGCGGTGCAGGCCGGCGACAACGTGTCGGTGGCGTCCGTGGCCGCCGTCGCGTTCTACCTGCTGACCTACGGCGTGGCCACGCTGGGTGCCTTCGCCATCGTCATGATGGTGCGCCGCGCGGGCGGTGAGGCCAACGGCCTCGAGTCCTGGAAGGGCCTCGGGAGGCGCAGCCCGCTCATCGCAGCCCTCATGACCCTGTTCATGCTGAGCTTCGCCGGCATCCCGCTGACCGCGGGCTTCGTCGGCAAGCTGACCGTGTTCGCGTCTGCGTGGGAGGGCGGCTACGGCTGGCTCGTCCTGGTCGCCGTGGTGATGAGCGTCATCGCCGCGTTCTTCTACCTCAAGGTCGTTGTGGCCATGTGGTTCCAGGACGCCGACGAGGCGACCGTGGGCGTGGTCGATTCCCCGTCCGCCGGGACGTGGGTTGTGCTCGTGGTCACAGGTCTGGCTACGCTGGTCCTCGGCCTCGTGCCGGGCGGCGTGCTCAGCCTGGTTGCCGGTGCCGCACAGTTCATTCGCTGACCCTAGGAGACCCACAGTGGGCAACGACCTGCTCGACGCACGCTTGACCGTGCTCCTCGACGAGTTCGAGGGCAACCTGGTCGAGAGCGCCGTGGCCAGTTCGCCGTTCGTGACCGAGGCTGCCCGCCACATCATCGCGGCGGGCGGCAAGCGGTTCCGTCCGCTGTTGGTCTTCCTCTCCTCCCACTTCGGTGGGGAGTCCGACCATGACGACCTCATGCGGGCCGCCATGGTCATGGAGCTCACCCACGTGGCGAGCCTCTACCACGACGACGTCATGGACGTCGCGGACCTGCGCCGCGGCGCCCCGTCGGCCAACCGGCTGTGGGGCAACTCCGTGGCCATCCTCGTGGGCGACTTCCTGTTCGCCCGCGCCTCCACCACGGTTGCCGAGCTCGGTGTCGACTACGTCATGCTGCAGGCAGAGACGTTCTCGCGACTGGTGCAGGGCCAGATCGCCGAGACCAAGGGCCCCGGCGAGGGCGAGGACCCGCTGGCCCACTACATCCAGGTCATCGCGGACAAGACCGGCTCGCTGATCGCCGCGTCGGCCCGCTTCGGCGGCATGGTGTCCGGCGCCTCCGACGAGGTGCTCACCGCGCTGACGAACTTCGGCGAGGAGATCGGGCTGGTGTTCCAGCTCTCGGACGACCTCATCGACATCACCTCGACCAGCACCGGCAAGACGCCCGGTACGGACCTGCGCGAGGGCGTCCCCACGCTGCCGGTCCTCATGCTGCGGGCGGAGAAGGATGCGGCGGACGCGGACCTGCTCGCCCTGATCGACGGCGACCTCAGCTCCGACGAGGACCTGGAGGCCGCCCTGGAAGGGCTCAAGGCCCACCCGGTCATGGGCCGTGCGAAGGCCGAGGTCGAGCGCCATGCCGACATCGCCCGCGCCCACCTGGCGCCACTGCCCGAGGGCGAGGCGAAGGACGCGCTGCTGCAGGTGTGCACGGATCTCGTCGAGCGCACCTCCTAGGCCACGCCCGGCTCGCCGCCCGACGAGGCGGGGCCTAACGGCCGTCCGGGTAGAGTGAGGCGGTTGATTCCCCCTAGCTCTTGGAGTGATTCCTCGTGGTGCTGCGCGCGCCGGGTATGCCGCTGATCCTGCTGACCGCCTCCGTGGCGTTCGCCGGGTTCGCGCTGTTGCTGCCCATCTCCCCGCTGTGGGCCGCCCGGGGCGGCGCGGCGGAGTTCGGCTCCGGCATGGCCACCACGGTGCTCATGGCCACCACCGTCCTCACCCAGCTACAGGTCAACCGGTGGCTGGCGAAATGGGGCTGGACCCGCACGCTCTCGCTCGGCCTCCTGGCGCTGGGGATCCCCGCCGCACTCCAGGCGATCAGCCCGGACCTGTGGGTGGTACTCGGCACCAACGCCCTGCGCGGCGTCGGCTTCGGCGTCATCACGGTCTGCGGCGCCACCGCCGTGGCACTCCTGACCCCTCCCGAGGTGCGTGGCCGGGGCGTCGGCCTCTACGGCCTCGCCATCTCCATCCCGCAGCTGGTGCTGATGTCGGTGGCGCCCCTGCTGGCCGACGTGATCGGCGTGCGCTGGACGCTCGTCCTCGGCCTGCTGCCGCTGGTCGCCCTCCTGTGGGTGGCGGAACTCGGGCGGCAGATCTCCAGGCAGACGGCGGGCGACCCGGGGGCGTCCTCGGCGGGCGCGCCGCTGCTGCGCGTCCTCCCGTTGATCTGGATGCCCGTGGCCGCCCTGCTGTTGGTGACGGCCTCCGGGGGTGCGGTGCTGACGTTCGCGCCGCAGCTGGTCAGCGACCCCCTCGTGGCAATGACGGTCCTGCTCGCCGTGACCGGGTTGGCCGCCGTGGGGCGCTACCTGGTCGGGGGGCTGAGCGACCGCTACGGCACCAGGCCGTTCATCTGGTCGCTGCTCGGGGTGGCCGCGCTGGGCGTGGCGGGCATCGCGGCTTCGCTCCGGTGGGGGCAGCCCGCGTGGATGATCGTCGGCGCCGCCCTGCTGGGCGTGGCCTACGGTGCGCTGCAGACGGTGACGCTGGTGCGCTCGTTCGTGGAGGCGGGGGAGGAGAACCGTGCCTCCACCTCGGTGATCTGGAACGTGGGCTTCGACGTCGGCACCGGCGTCGGCGCCATGGCGATCGGTGCGCTGGCCGGCGGGTTCGGCTTCGCCCAGGCCTTCGTCGTCACCGCTGCCGCAGTGGCGCTGGCGGCGGTCGCCATCGCATTGCGCGAGCGCCTCCCCTGACTGCCCGGATCAGATGAGCGCTCAGGCCGATTCGCGGACGATGAGATCGGGATGCAAGATCCTGGGTTCCGGGATCACCCCGGTCTGGAGCTGCTGGATCAGCAGGTCGGCGGCGGCGGCGGCAAGCGCGAAACCGGAGTTCGTGACAGTCGTGAGGGAGGGCCTCGCATAGGCGGCCAGGCTGATGTCGTCGAAGCCCACCACGCGCAGGTCGTCCGGAACCCGGACGCCGTGCTCCGCGAGCGATTCCAGCACCCCCAGCGCCATGAGGTCTGAGGAGACGAAGAGCCCGTCGAGCTTCACCGCACCGGTGGCGATCTCGTGCCCTGCGGAGAGGCCGGAGTCACGGTCGAAGTCGCCATGCCAGATGCCGCCGGCCGCCTTGCCGTGCTCGGCGAGCTCGGTGCGCCAACCCTGGAACCTGTCGCGGGCGCCCACCATGTCCAGCGGGCCGGTGACGATGCCGATGGTCGAGCAGCCCTGCTCGACCAGGTGCCGGGTGGCGAGCCGGCCGCCCAGCACGTTGTCCAGGTCGCTGTAGGCGACATTGACGGCGCCGCTGAACGGACGCCCCACCAGCACGGTGGGCACGCCCGCAGCCACGGCGGTCTCCACCACGCCGTCGGACCCGTGGTGGGACACCACGACGATGCCGTCCGCCAGGCGGGAGCGCAGGTAATGGCGCACCCGCTGCGTCTGCCCCTGCGGGTCTCCCATCAGGAGGACCAGCTGGTAGTCGGCGCCGGTGAGCACGGAGTTGATGCCGCCGATGGCGGCCTGGAAGAAGGGGTCCTCGAACACCGTGCGCGTGGGTTCGGGCACGACGACGGCGATCGACATGGTTCGGCGCGTCACCAGGCTGCGGGCCGCGGCGTTGGGGACGTAGCCCAGGCGGGCCATCGCCTCCTCGACGGCGGAGCGGCGCTCCTCCGACACCTTGGCGGGTTCGATGATGGCGCGGGAAGCGGTCGCCCGCGACACACCGGCGAGGCGTGCCACGTCTTCGAGTGTCGGCGGGCGACCGTTGAGAGTCATCTCATCCTTCTTACGGCTTGGCCAGTTCGCGTGAACGGATCACATCAGCGTACCAACGGGCAGAAGCCTTGGGCGTGCGCACCTGGGTGTCATAATCCACGTGGACGATGCCGAAGCGCTTCTCGTAGCCCCAGGCCCATTCGAAGTTGTCCAGCAACGACCAGGCGAGGTAGCCCCTGACGTCGGCGCCGGCCTCGATGGCGTCGTGGACGGCACCGATGTGCTGGTAGAGGTAGTCGCTGCGGTCGGCGTCGGCCACGAAGCCCTCGGCGTCCGGCACGTCGTTGAAGGCGGCCCCGTTCTCGGTCACGACGAGGTAGGCCCCGTGCGGGGCGGCCCAGTCGCGGCTCAGGCGCACCAGCACGTCGGTGAAGTCCGGCGCGTAGACCTCCCAGCCCATGGCGGTCAGGGGGACGTCGCGGCCGACGCCCGTGGTGTCGCCGGTGCGCGGGTGCGGCGAGCCGGGGGAGTCGACGTCGGCGCCCGGGACAGCGGCGGTGGTCTCACCGTTGTAGAAGTTGATGCCGAGCACGTCGATGGGCTGGGAGATGATCTCCAGGTCCCCGTCGAGGATCAGTTCCGCGGGCCAGAGGTCGCCCATGTCGGCGATGAGGTCGGCCGGGTACTCCGCCGTGAAGAGGGGGTCCAGCCAGATGCGGTTGCGCAGGGCGTCGTGCCGCCGGGCGGCGTCGCGGTCGGCGGCGCTGTCCGGGTCTGCCGGGTGGTGGATGCTGGGGTTGATGGTGATCCCCACCTGCTTCGGCTGTGCGAGACCGAGCTCACGCAGCCGCGTCACGGCCAGCCCGTGCCCCAGGAGGAGGTGGTGGGCCGCGGCCAGTGCCTCGCGTCCGTCCTGGTGGCCCGGGGCGTGCTCGCCGTTCGCGTAGCCCAGGAACGCGGAGCACCAGGGCTCGTTGAGCGTGGTCCAGATGTCGACCCGGTCGCCCAGGGCGCGGTACATCACCTCGGCGTAGTCGGCGAACCGGTGGGCGGTGTCGCGGTTGGTCCAGCCGCCCCTGTCCTGCTCGTACTGGGGCAGGTCCCAGTGGTACAGGGTCAGCCACGGCTTGATGCCATCGGCCAGGAGCTCGTCCACGAGCCGCGAGTAGAAGTCGAGACCCTTCTGGTTGACCTCACCGGGGGCGGGCACCACGCGGGGCCAGGCCGTCGAGAACCGGTAGGCCTGGAGCCCCAGTTCCTTCATGAGGGCGACGTCCTGCGGCATGCGGTGGTAGTGGTCGCACGCCACCTCACCGGTGTCGCCGCCGACGACCTTGCCCGGGGTGGCACAGAACGTGTCCCAGATGGACGGCACGCGACCGTCCTCGGTGTTGGCGCCCTCGATCTGGAAGGCGGCCGTGGCTGCGCCGAAGATGAAGTCGGGGGTAAAGGTGACGGGGGTCATCCCTTCACTGCTCCTTCCATGACGCCGGCGACGAGCCGACGTCCTGTGATGATGAAAACGATGATGAGCGGCACGGTGGAGATGACCACGCCGGCCATGATGAGGGAGTAGTCCTTGAAGTAGCTGGACTGCAGCAGCTGCAACGCCACGGGGAGCGTGGGGTTGCTGGCATCGAGGACGATGAACGGCCAGAAGAAGTTGGTCCATTGGGCCACGAAGGTGAACAGGGCGAGCATCGCGGCCGCCGGCATCGCGGCAGGGAGCGCGACGTGGCGGAACGTGCTGATCATGGAGCAGCCGTCGACGCGGGCCGCTTCGATCAGCTCGTAGGGCAGCGCCTGGCTCAGGTACTGGGTCATCCAGAACACGCCGAAAGCGGTGACGATGTTGGGGATGATGACGGCGGCGAGGCTGCCCGTGAGCCCCAGTTCACCCATGACGATGAACAGCGGGACGATGCCCAGCTGCATCGGCACGGCCATGGTGGCGATGACGAAGATCAGCAGCGGCCCCCTGCCGCGGAAGCGCAGTTTGGCGAACGCGTAGCCCGCCAGCGTCGAGAAGATCACGAGGAACACCGACGTGACCGTCGAGACGATGACGCTGTTGGTGAAGGCCCGCCAGAAGTTGATGTCGGAGTTGAGTACCCGGTTGAGGTTCTCGATGAGGTTGCCCTGCGGCAGCAGGGGCGGGATGGGGTTGCGGGCGATGGTGGCCGCGTCGGAACTCGCCAGCTGGATGGCGTAGTACAGGGGGTAGATGGAGATGAGCAGCACCAGCGTCAGGGTCGCGTACGTGCCCCACCCGGCCCGGCGCCTGCCGGAGACCAGCCCCAGCTTGCGGCGTGCGTAGCGGGCCGCGCCCTTGCCCGCGGTCTGTTCGATCATGGGTGTCGAATGCATCACACGGCCTCCTTGGTGCGCTGCCTGGCCTTGCGGCCCTCGGAACTGGAGATGCGGCTGGTCAGCCAGAAGTTGATCACGCCGATGACGATGATGATGAGGAACAGCAGCCACGCCACCGCGGAGGCCCGGCCGAAGCTGCGTTGCGGCCCCCAGCCCAGTTCGTAGAGGTACATGGTCAGCGTCTGCCACTGCCGGTCCGCGCCGCCCTGACCCAGCTGGTCGAACATGCGCGGCTCGTCGAAGATCTGCAGGCCACCGATGGTGGAGGTGATGATGACGAAGATCATCGTGGGACGCAGCGACGGCAGCGTCACGGAGAAGAACTGCTGGACCCGGTTGGCCCCGTCGACGACGGCGGCCTCATAGAGCTCGCGCGGCACGGCCTGCATGGCGGCCAGGAAGATCAGCGTGTTGTAGCCGGTCCACCGGAAGTTCACCATCGTCGCGATCGCCACGTGGGCGGCGAAGCTGTCGGAGTGCCAGCCCACGGGGTTCATCCCGATCTGGCCGAGCAGGGTGTTGATCAGGCCGGAGCTGTCCGCGAAGAGCTTGGAGAAGATCAGGGAGACCGCCACCGGTGCCACCACGTAGGGCAGGAGGACGCCCATGCGCCACAGGGTCTTGGACCGCAGGTTGGCGTCGAGCATCCACGCGATGAAGATCGCCGCGATGAGCTGGGGCACGGACGACAGCAGGAAGATCGAGAACGTGTTGCGCAGCGCGTTGTAGAAGCGCGGTTGCTGCAGGACGTCGATGAAGTTCTGCAGCCCGACGAAGTCTCCCTGGCCGCCGATCAGGTGCCAGTCGTGCACGGAGACCCAGGCGGTGTAGATGAGGGGGTAGAGCCCCACGATCGCGAAGAGGATGAAGAAGGGGCTGATGTACAGGTAGGGCGAGTACTTGACGTCCCAGCGGTTCGCCCGCTGCCGCCAGGTGGTCATGGATGGCATTCGCAGTTCCTTGGGTGTGTGGTGGGCCCGGCGGAGCGCCGGGCCCACCCAGTCGGGGGATCAGTTGAGGCCGAGGGCCTCGTAGGCTTCGATGGCCTTGTCCCACGACGACGCCGCGTCGTCGGTGCCGGACTCGACGCGGTTCAGCGCATCGGTGACGGTGGCGCGGATCGAGAAGTAGTTCGGTCCCTTGAAGGGGGTGACTTCGACGGCGGCCGCACGGTTGGCGAGGATCTCGCCGGTGGGGGCGCCGTTGAAGAACTCGTTGGTCTGGCCGAGGAGCTCTTCACTGTCCAGGGCGTCGACCTGCGAGGGGAAGGTGCCCTTCGACATGAAAGCCTTGATCTGCTGCTCGGGGGCCGTCAGCCACGCCGCGAGCTCGCGGGCGGCCTCGGGGTTGGCCGACTGCTCGGGAACGGTCAGGAACGAGCCGCCCCAGTTGCCGCCGCCGCCGGGGAACACGTCAGCCACGTCCCAGCCGGTCACGCCGGCCGCGTTGCCCTCGATGACGCCCATCATCCAGCCGGGGCACAGCATCGTGGCGAAGCCGTCGTTCTGGAAGGCCGCGGTCCAGTCCTCACTCCACTGGGCGTACCCGGCGGAGAGGTCGTCGGCCTTGGCCTGCATGATCTGGTCGTAGATGGCCTTGATCTCGGTGTTCTCGCCCAGCGGGATGGGCGTGCCGTCCTCGTTCTCGAAGGGGGTGGCGACCTGGTTGACCATGCCCTGGAAGGTGGCGTCGGAGGAGTCGTACCAGGCGGCGTCGGACTTGGCGACGAAGTCCTTGCCGACGTTGAAGTAGGTGTCCCAGTCGCCCTCGAGGAGGTCGGCGACGGCTTCACGGTCCGACGGCAGGCCGGCGGCCTCGAAGAGGTCCGAGCGGTAGCACACGGCCTCGGGGCCGATGTCGGTGCCGTAGCCGATCAGCTGGCCGTCGGCGGTGGTGGCGGAGGCTTCCTTCCAGTCGAGCCAGCGGCCCTCGACGTCGTCGTTCTTGAGATCGACGAACTTATCGGCGTACTGCATCAGTTCGGGCAGCCAGTCGACCTCGACGGCTTCGATGTCGGAGAGGCCGGAGCCGGCGGCCAGGCGGGTGTTGAGGTTGTCGCGGGCCTCATCGGTGGTGGCGGCCTTCTTGTGCTCGATCTTCACGTTGGGGTGCTCATCCATGTAGTCCTGGAAGAGATCCTCGTAGCCGAATTCGTTGAACGTGGCCACGCGCAGGGTGATCTGCTCGTCGCTGCTGGCTCCGGTCTCGTTGTCGGCAGGCTCCGCGCTGGCGGAACAGGCGGTGAGCCCGATGGCCAGCGCACTGACCAGAGCGATGGAACGCTTCTTCACTATGACTCCTTCGTCAATGTCCGTGCGCTCCGTGGGAGCGCTCTCATGGAGCAACTGTCATCGTTCGCGCGACGTACGTCAAGCTGAAGCGAGGTTCTGTTATCAAATCGAGACATGAGAGCGATCTCACGTTGCGTGAAATGGCATTGACAAGGGGAAACGTAAAAAGGGCTGGAGCGCCATGATCAGCGCTCCAGCCCCCTCTTCCGAGATCACCAGATGGTGACGCGGTCCTCAGGGGCGAGCCAGAGAGCGTCGTCGTCGCTGACCTCGAAGGCGCCGTAGAAGGCGTCGAGGTTGCGCACGATCTGATTGCAGCGGAACTCGTTGGGGGAGTGCGGGTCCGTCGCCAACAGGACCTTCATGGCTTCGGGGCGCCGCTTGCCGCGCCAGGCCTGCGCCCAGCCGGTGAAGAAGCGCTGGGCCGGGGTCAGGCCGTCGACCGCCTCGCCATGGGGGTCGCCGCCGGCCAGCAGCCAGGCGTCGTAGGCGATACCCAGGCCGCCGAGGTCGCCGATGTTCTCCCCGACGGTGAGCCTGCCGTTGACGCCGGCGCCCTCGATGCCTTCCGGGATGAGGCCCTCATACTGACCGATCAGCCGCTCGGCGAGCGCCTCGAAGGCCTCCCGGTCTGCGGGCTGCCACCAGTCACGCAGGCGGCCGTCGCCGTCGCAGGTGCTGCCCTTGTCGTCGAAGCCGTGCCCGATCTCGTGGCCGATGACCGCGCCGATGGCGCCGTAGTTGACCGCGTCGTCCGCGTCCGCGTTGAAGAAGGGCGGCTGCAGGATTGCGGCCGGGAACACGATCTCGTTGCGGAGCGGGTGGTAGTAGGCGTTGACCGTCTGCGGGAACATCTGCCACTCGTCGCGGTCCACCGGCCCACCGATGCGCTCGAGGGTGTAGTCCAGCTCGAAGGAGTTGGCGGCGAGCACGTTGGCGACCAGGTCGTCGGCGGTGACCGGCAGCGCCGAGTAGTCGCGCCACTTCACCGGGTAACCGATCTTGGGAGTGAACTTGCTGAGTTTGCGCAGCGCCTCGGCCCGCGTCTCCTCGGTCATCCAGGTCAGCTTCGTGATGGAGTTCGCGTAGGCCCTCATCAGGTTGCCCACGAGCTCGTCCATGGCGGCCTTCGCCTCGGGCTTGAAGTGGCGCTCCACGTAGAGGCGGCCGACGGCTTCACCGAGCACGCCCTCCACCAGGGCGAGGCCGCGCTTCCAGCGGGGGCGCTGCTCCTCGTTGCCCGCCAGCGTCTTCTCGTAGAAGTCGAAGCGGGCCTCGACGAAGTCCTCGGACAGGTAGGCCGACAGCCCCGAAAGGGCCTTCCACCGTGCCCACGACCGCCACGTGTCGAGGGGTGCCGACACCAGCACCGGGGCCACCCCCTCGAGGAACGACGGCTGGCTGACGATCAGTTCAGCCAGCTTCCCGCGGGGGATCTCGGCGCCTTCGAGGAACGCGTCCCAGTCGAACCCCGGCGTGGCGGAGATGACGTCCTCCAGCGACGTGGGGTTGTACATCGCCCGCAGGTCGCGGCACCGGACCCTGTCCCAGTGGTGTGACGCGATCTCGGTCTCGACGGCGAGGACGGCCTGGGCCTGCTGCTCGGGCAGCTCGAAGCCGGCCAGTTCGAAGACCCGCGTCAGGTGCGCCAGGTACTTCTCCCGGATCTCGCCGTGCTCCTCCAGGCGGTAGTAGGCCTCGTCGGGCAGCCCCAGGCCACCCTGGGAGGCGAACACGGCGTAGCGGCTGGGGTCTCCCGGGTCTGATTCCTCGTAGAGGTGCACCAAGGGGCTCAACCCATGGCGCAGCGACCAGCCGAGGTGCCGGGCCAGGGCGACGGGCGAGTCGATCGCGTCGATCGTGTCCAGGATGGGGCGCACCGGCTCGATGCCGAGCGCCTCGATGCGGTCCGTGTCCATGGAGGAGGCGTAGAGCGCGGCGATGCGGCCCTCGTCGCTGGTGGGGTCGCTCTGCTGCTGCTCCTCCACGATCGCGCGCACGTCCAGTTCTGCGGCGTTGCGCAGGTCCACGAAACCGCCGGCCGAGGACTGGTCAGGCTCGATGGTGGCCGTCCGCAGCCAGGTTCCGTTGACATGGCGGAAGAGATCGTCCTGTGGACGCACGGCGGGGTCGGAATGTTCGAAGTCGATCGCAGGGGTCATGGCGGCCACCCTACCGTCGCTATCCGGTGCTCCAGGTCACCTCGATGGCCGACGGATCGCGGCCCAGCATGGAGGCGCGCACGTCGGCGGAGATCGTCGGTGTGGGGTGCGAGGCGGACCCGTTGCTGTAGGTGATGTCGAGCGCGGTGGCCAGCCGCAGCCGGATCAGGGCCACGCTCTGGTCGTCTGCCACCAGGGTGGGGGAAACATCGGACCAGGGGTTGTTGGTCAGGCGCCATCTCGCAGAGGAGACCGTCGCGCCACCGGCTGCTTCCGCCTGGTTGGGACACCCGGCCGGAGCGATGCTCGGAGTGCTGAAGCAGGCGTTGAGGGAGGCCCTGGCGGCCCCGATCAGCGCGTCCCGGCCCGCCTCTGTGAGCTCGGGCGTGATGTTGACCTTCACGGCGTCGGCCCGGGACGGGGAGGCCACCTGCAGCACGCTGGTCTCGGTGAAATCGAGGAAGGGCAGCCCAGTGGAGACCTCGTAGGTGCCGGGCACCACCTCGTAGGTGAGCGACGGGTCGATCCGCTGATCGTTGACCAGCACCGGGAGGTTCTGGCCGCCGGCGAGCACGAACTCTGCAGTGACCGTGGTCTGCGCCAAGCGGTACCTGCCGTTGTCCAGCAGGTTGAGCGAGATGGTGGTCTCGAACGGCTGGCCCGCGATGAGGTAGCGCACCGGGATGTCGGTGGCCGTCAGGCTGTCCGACAGGATCTCGACATCGGTGATGGGGCTCAGTTCGCGGGAGCGGGCGTAGACGTCCGCGTTCAGCAGCGCCTGCGAGCCGTTGCCGCCGGTGTCGCCCATCGCCAGCGCGCGGCCGAGGTCGCCGGTGGAGAGTGCCTCGAAATACTCCGAGACGATCTCCTGCGGCGTCTGTGCCGTGACCTCCGAGATGCTCGCCGTCGGGCTGGGCAGGGAGACGATCGTGTCAGGATCATCGGCCACCGGCCTGAAGTGGTTCACGTAGAGGAAACCGGTGAGTACACCCACGGCGAGGATCAGCGCCATACCCCCCACGAACGCCCGCACGGGGAAGGGTCGCCGGACCGCGGCGTCCCCAGAGGGAGGCGCGACGAAGCGGCTGTGGTTCCGGGCGCGGGTGAGCACGGACTGCATGCCGACGGCGTCGAACGTGTCCGGAGCGGGGGGCGGCGCCTCGTCGCCGGTCATGGGGCGGGTGGGCGTCGTGGGTGACGTGGGGCCGTCGGGAGGCATCGGCTGATGCCAACCCGGCTGCCGGTCTGTCATCGCGTCTCTGCCTCCCAGGTATCTGGCCCGGCGAGTATCGCGGCCAGCGCTGCCTCGGTGTCTTCGGCCTTGGCGGTACCGATCTGGTCCCGGACGAGGTCATCATAACTGGGGCGCTCAACGCGCCTGAAGATGCCGATGGGGGCCTGCCGGAGCACGCCCGGTTCCGTGAGGCGCGACAGTGCGAACGCCAGCGTGGGGTCCTGGCGCGTCTCGTCGTGCACGACGATGCTGGCCTGGTCCACCTCCGCGGTGCGGACCACCTTGAGGTCGCCGTCGACTCCCCGGGCAACCGCCAGTTCCCCGTTGCCGAACGTGATGGGCTCGCCGTGCACCAGCTTGATCAGCAGACCGTCCGGGCCCTTCAACGTGGAGAAGGCGTCGTCGTTGAAGATGGGGCAGTTCTGGTAGATCTCCACCAGCGACGTGCCGCGGTGGTTGGCCGCCGCCGTCAGCACCTCGGACAGGTGCGCGCGGTCCGAATCGATGGTGCGGGCCACGAAGGTCGCCTCGGCGCCGAGCGCGAGCGTGACGGGGTTGAACGGCGTGTCCACCGAGCCGTACGGCGTCGACTTGGTGAGCTTGCCGATCTCCGAGGTGGGGGAGTACTGGCCCTTGGTGAGGCCGTAGATCCGGTTGTTGAACAGCAGGATGGTGAGGTTCACGTTGCGGCGCAGCGTGTGGATCAGGTGGTTGCCGCCGATGGAGAGGGCGTCACCGTCTCCCGTCACGACCCAGACGTTGAGATCCGGCCGCGTCATGGCCACGCCCGTTGCGATGGCCGGCGCGCGCCCGTGGATGGAGTGCATGCCGTAGGAGTCCACGTAGTACGGGAACCGCGACGAACAGCCGATGCCCGAGATGATGACGGTGTTCTCCCGCTTGATGCCGAGCGTGGCCATCATGGACTGGAAGGTCGACAGCACGGCGTAGTCGCCACAGCCGGGGCACCAGCGCACCTCCTGATCGGAGGTGAAGTCCTTCTTGCTGAGCGGTTCGACGCTCAGCGGAACTCCGACGAGACCCGACATCAGTTGTCCTCCTTGGTGGTGGCGTCGATCTCCGCGCACAGGTCGACTTCGAGCTCGGTGAGCGAGATCGGGAGCCCGCGGACGCGCGAGTAACGGGTGATGGCCTTGGCATACCGGGCCTGCAACACGACGGCGAGTTGACCGAGGTTCATCTCGGGCACCACGACCTTGTCGTAGCGGTGCAGGATGTCGCCCAGGTTGTCCGGCATGGGGTTGAGGTGACGCAGGTGGGCGAGCGCGACCTTGCGGCCGGAGAGGCGGACGCGGCGCGCGGCCGCGGTGATGGGGCCGTAGGTCGAACCCCAGCCCAGCACGAGCACGCGGGCGTCGCCGGTGGGGTCGTCGACGACGAGGTCCGGGATGTCGCGGGCGATGCCCCGCAACTTCGCCCGGCGCGTCAGCGTCATGGCCTCGTGGTTGTCCGGGTCGTAGGAGATGTTGCCCGTGCCCTCGGACTTCTCGAGGCCGCCGATGCGGTGCTCCAGGCCGGGGGTGCCCGGCACGGCCCACGCGCGGGCGAGGGTTTCGGGATCACGCGCGTAGGGCAGGAACGCATCCTTGCCCGAGGCGTCGGTGCCGTTGAGTTCGGTCGCGAAGCCCGGTTCGATGGGCTCGATCTCGCTGAGGTCCGGCAGCCTCCAGGGTTCCGCGCCGTTGGCGAGGTACCCGTCGGACAGCATGATGACCGGTGTGCGGTACTTCACCGCGATACGGCAGGCCTCCAGCGCCGTGTCGAAGCAGTCCGTCGAGGACTTTGCGGCCAGCACGGGCAGCGGCGACTCGCCGTTGCGGCCGTACATCGCCTGCAGCAGGTCCGCCTGCTCGGTCTTGGTGGGCATGCCCGTGGACGGGCCGGAGCGCTGCACGTTGACGACGACGAGCGGGAGTTCGGTCATCACCGCCAGGCCGATGGTCTCGGCCTTCAGCGCCATGCCGGGGCCCGAGGTCGTGGTGACGCCCAGGGAGCCGGCGAACGACGCGCCCAGCGCGGCGCCGACGGCGGCGATCTCGTCCTCCGCCTGGAAGGTCATGACGCCCAGGTCCTTGCGGCGTGACAGTTCGTGCAGGATGTCCGACGCGGGGGTGATGGGGTAGGACCCGAGGAAGAGCTGCAGGCCGGCCTTGTGGGCACCCGTGATGAGGCCGTAGGCCGTGGCCAAGTTGCCCGACACCTGGCGGTAGCGGCCGGCGGGGACCGGTGCGGGGGCGATGGTGTAGTTGACCTCGAACGCCTCCGTGGTCTCGCCGTAGGCGTGACCGGCCTTGAAGGCCGCGATGTTGGCGTCGCGGATGTCCGGTTTGGAGGCGAACTTCTCGCTGAGGAACCGGAGGGTGCCGTCGACGGGGCGCGAGTAGAGCCAGCTCAGCAGGCCCAGGGCGAACATGTTCTTGGTGCGCGAGGCGTCCTTGCGGGTCAGCCCGAATCCCTCGACGGCGCCGGTGGCCAGGCCGGTGAGGTCCAGCGAGTGCACGGAGTAGTTGGTGAGGCTGCCGTCCTCGAGCGGGTTGGTCTGCCACCCGATCTTCTTGAGGTTGCGGGGCGTGAAGTCTGCCGTGTCGACGATGATGACGCCGCCCTTGGGCAGGTCCTTCAGGTTCGCCTTCAAGGCCGCAGGATTCATCGCGACGAGCACGTCCGGCCGGTCACCCGGGGTGACGATGTCGAAGTTGGCGAAGTGCAGCTGGAAGCTGGACACCCCGTGCAGCGTGCCCTGTGGCGCGCGGATCTCCGCCGGGAAGTTGGGCAGTGTCGCGATGTCGTTGCCGAACGCGGCCGTTTCGGCCGTGAACCGGTCTCCGGTGAGCTGCATGCCGTCGCCGGAGTCACCGGCGAAACGGATGACCACCCGGTCGAGCGAGAGCTGGTCTGCCACTGTTTGTTCCCTCTTGTCGTGTCGCTGGAGACGAATCGTCTCCGGTCAGAGTTTAGACCCGGTGTTTCGCGGGTCCCTCAGCGCATAACACCGGGCGGCACCCGATTAGTCCCGATCGCTCGGGAGAATCCCCGTTCAGCTGTTAGGGGACACGGCGGCGAACAGTGCCATGGCCGACTGCGAACTGGCCTTGTGGTTGTACATGCTCGTCTCCAGGCCGACGATCGCGGCCAGCTCGTTGTTGTCGTCGATCAGCTGCAGCCCGGCGTAGACGTGGCCGCCGGCCCGTGCGGGGAGCCCGTACCGGACGGTCTGGGGGCTGGCGGCGGCGCACTTGCTCCAGTCTCCGATGCCGCAGAGGCCGTGACCTTCCGCCACGAGCGACGCGGCCATGTGGTGCCAGACCAGCTTGCCGTTGTCGGCCAGGGGGCAGAAGTAGGAGTGCCAGCCGGACGGCGACACCCGACCCCGGAATTCCGGCTTCGTCACGATGCAGCCGCGCCCGGCGTCCTGGTAATCGCGGAACTGGAAGGACTGCCGCACCGGGAGAAGGGTAGGGGTGGCCAGGTTCTGCACCCAGAGGGTCTTGTCGGCGCCCCCGGCAGGGCTCGGGAAGAGCGCTTGTGACACGACGGCCGGATTGACCGAGCGCGGCGGCAGCCACGGCGGCTGCTTCTGGGTCTCCGGGACCATGGAGCGGCCGGCAGCCGGCGCCTTCGTCGAGCCGAACATGAAGCCCAGCGCGTCGACGCTGCCCGGGTGGGTGTGCGAGGCGAGGCGCAGCTCACTGTGGGCGGCGCCGGGGGCGGTGACGTCGAGGTAGGTCTCCGTGGTGAACGAGTTGTTCCAGAACAGCCGGAGGCGGTTGCCGCCCGAGTGGTCGTAGGTGCCGTAGCGCACGGTGGGCTTGGCGCTGAAGGAACGTGCGGCGCGCACGTCGCAGGTGCCGGCGGACAAGGCGGGCAGCCCCATGCGGGCGCGGTCCGCGTTGTCCGGGGCGCTCACCGTGCAGCCGATGGGGCGGTTGGCGATGGAGGTGCGGAAGGCGCCGTAGTCCGACTCGCGCGCCATATCCCAGGTGAACGACCAGTGGCTCTCCCGGAACGTGCCCACCTTGCCCGCGGGGTCCAGCTCGACCTGGCTGAGGCGGCCGGTGCCGCGCGCCTGGCCGGCCTCGGTGGGGTTGGTGATGATCGTGCCCAGCGAGAAGAACCGCCGGCCGAGCAGGAAGGCCGGCGCCTTCTGGATCGGGTCCGCCTCCAGGCCCACCTTCATCGAGCCCGGCGTGACGCGGACGATGTTGTTGAACATCCACTGGTTGACGGCCTCGATCCGGCCGCCCACGGAGGTGTAGGCGGTGCCGTGGATGTAGCTGCGGCAGCCGTCCTTGCCGGTGGCCGCGGTGCCGCACTCGGTGCGCCACCTGCGGCCGCCTTCCGTCCACTCGCCGGGGTTGGCCAGCGGGTTGGCGCCCCACAGCTTGTGTGCGACGGGCTTGTAGGTGAGGTTGTTGAACGCCCAGCCGTTGGCCTGGCTGAAGCGCCCCGCCGCGTCGCGGGTGATCTGCGTGGCGAAGATCTCCGTGCGGCAGCGGTCGATCGTCGGGGAGTACGCGGCACACGTCGTCTTCCACTGGCGGCCGTTGAGCGTGTGGGTGCCGGGCGTGGTGTACACATCGAGCGCGGCCGCTTCGGGGGCCTCCGTGACGGTGGGGAGCAGCACGCCGCCCACTGCCATGAGCGTGACCAGCATGACGGTCTTCAGGCGGTTCATCAGGTTCTTCTCCCCAGGGCTCTCGCGGCGTCTTTCCCCGATCACGGAGCCTAACCCAAAGCCTTGTCAGTCTTGAATCAGCCCCAGGATGTCTGCCGCGCTCATGGGGGCCGCGGTGTCCGAACCGGAGCCCACCACGTCGTCGAACAGGGCGCGCTTGCGTTCCTGCAGCGCCACCACCTTCTCCTCGATGGTGCCCTCCGCGACGAGCCGGTAGACGTTGACGGGCTTGTCCTGCCCGATGCGGTGCGTCCGGTCGATGGCCTGCGCCTCCGCGGCGGGGTTCCACCACGGGTCCAGGATGAAGACGTAGTCCGCCTCCGTCAGCGTGAGGCCGAAGCCGCCGGCCTTCAGGCTGATCAGGAACAGGGAGGCTTCACCGCCGCGGAAGGCGGAGATCCGCTCCGCCCGGTTGCGGGTGCTGCCGTCGAGGTACTCGTAGCTGATCTTCTCGGCGTCGAGCCTCTCTCGCACCAACCCCAGGAACCCGGTGAACTGCGAGAAGACCAAGGCCCGGTGACCCCCGGAGAGGGCCTCGTCGAGCAAGTCGAGCAGGGCGTCGATCTTGGCGGAGACGGCCGGGTAGTCGCCGTCGACCAGGACGGGCGAGAGGCTCAGCTGGCGCAGCATGGTGAGCGAGCGCAGGATGGTGATGCGGTTGCGCTGCAGGTCTCCCACCAGGCCGAGGATCTTCTGTCGTTCGCGGGCCAGGTGCTTGTCGTAGATCCGTCGGTGGGCCGGCGCGAGCTGCACCGGCACCAACTGCTCCTGCTTGTCCGGCAGTTCCTCCGCGACGGCGGCCTTGGTGCGCCGCAGGATCAGCGGGCGCGTCCGGCGGTGGAGCCGGGCCAGGGTGTCGCGGTTCCCGTTCTCGATGGGCTTGCGGTAGGCGATGGTGAACGCCTTCGGGTCCGGGAACAGCCCGGGGGCGGCGATCGACAGCAGCGACCACAGGTCCATCAGGTTGTTCTCCAGCGGCGTGCCGGTGAGGGCCACCTTCAGGCGGGCCCGGAGCCGGCGGACGGCCTTGTACGCCTTCGACGTGTGGTTCTTCACGAACTGAGCCTCGTCGAGCAGGACCGCAGACCACTCCAGGTCCCGGTAGGCCTCCTCCTCGAGCCGCAGCAGTGTGTAGGAGGTCACGACGAGGTCTGCCCCCTCGATGGCCTCCGACAGCTGGGTGCCACGTCGGGCGTGGGTCTCCGTGATGGCCACGACTGTGAGGCCGGGGGCGAACCGCTCCGCCTCCGCCACCCAGGTGCCGATCACGGAGGTGGGGGCCACGACGAGCGCGGGATGCGTCAGCTCTCCCCGCTCGCGCACCGACTGCAGGAAGGCGAGCGACTGGAGGGTCTTGCCCAGACCCATCTCGTCGGCGAGGATGCCGCCCAGCCGCGTCTGCCACAGGAACGTGAGCCAGCGGAAACCGGTGTCCTGGTAGGGGCGCAGCTCCGCGTCGAGGCCCCTCGGGAGGTCCACGGGGGGAAGCGATTCCGGGTCCAGCAGGCCCTGCACCGACTGCCGCCACGCGGCGGACTGCTCTGCGACGACGCCGAGCGAGACCAGCTCATCCCAGAGGCCGGCGTGTTCGGGCCGCAGGCGGATGGTGTCGCCGTCGTGCTCGACGAGCAGCCTCGCCTCGTCGAGGAGCTCGCGGAGCTGGACCAGCTCCGGCACGTCCAGCGAGAACCAGATACCCGAATCGAGGACGAGATGGTCGTCGCCGGCCGTGAGGGCTGCCAGCAGTTCGGCCAGCGGCACGGATTCGCCGCCGACGGTGACGTTGACGCCCAGATCGAACCAGTCGCCCCGCTCCGACTCGGTGACGTTGAGCTCGATGTCCGGTTGGTCGTCAGCCTCACGGTAGGTGCGGGCGCTGCCCGTGGACTCCACTTCGACAGCCGGGTGCGCCTGCAGGTCCGGGAGGGTGTCGCTGACGAACCCGATCAGCGGTCGCCCGGTGAGGGTGGTGGGTTCAGGGCGCCGCTGGGAGAGCGGCTGCAACCAGGGGCTCGCCGCCAGGGGCAGCAGCTTCGCCTCGGCCGCGTAGTCGCGGGGGTGGGGTTCCGACGCGCGGGCATGCAGCGGCACGTCGACGACGGTGGTGCCGATGCGGTAGCGGAACCCCCACTGCAGGGTGGCAGCGTCCGGGGAGAACTCGGCACGGAGGAGCAGTTTCGGCGGTTCAGGCTCCGGGAGTTGCACGTCGTCGGCGAGCTTCACCCGGAGCCGGCGGCGCAACTGCGGCAGGAAGCCGGCGGAGAACGCCGCCTCCTCCGCTTCGGGAACGGTGATGGAGCCGTGCGCGAACACCCGCTGCTCCGACTGGTCCAGCGGGCGCGACAGCGCGCCCAGGACCAACTCGCCCTCGCGCGGGAACGACACGCCGTGCGCCGGGCGACCCAGCAGCGCCCGGCCGGTCACCTCGACGGTGTCCTCGCCGTCGTGCACGGCCGGGACCAACCTCAGGCCGCCGTCGTCGCGGCGCAGCAGCAGCGTGGGCTCGAAGGGCTGGGCCGAGACCACCGGTGGGGCCATCGTGCGGCCCGAGGCCGCCGCACCCGGGATGAACTCTATGCCGACGGCGGAGGCGCGGCGCAGGGCCTCCCAGACGCCCGGGTTGAGGTCGTTGAACGCGAGCACCTGCGGCACCCAGTTGCCGCCGCCCCTGGACAGGTCGCGTGATTCGAGGACGGCCCGGACAGCCTGGAGGTGGGACGGTTCCAGGTTTCCTGGGTCCCTGATGATCTCGGCCCAGCCGACACCGGAGCGGACCCAGTTGCCGCGCGCGCCCAACCGGGCGGGGGCGATGCCCAGTTCCGCGCCGTCTTCGCTGAAGACCAGCGCCATCGGTGAGCCGTCCGCCACCGTGGGCTGGTCCATCAGCGGTTGCAGGAGCGCCCGCCAGGACACCTGTGGGCGGGTGAGCGCCGGTGTGCGCATGCTGAGGATGAGGGCCACCGCGTGTTTGCAGTTCGCCCGCATGGGGCAGCTGCACGTGGCGGTGAGCACGCCGCGGTTGAGCGCGACGCTCGTCTGGTACTGCCGGAAGTTACTGCCGCGCACCTGCGCCGTGGCCAGCACGCCGGCCGTCTGGATGTTGGAGACCCGCCCCAGGTTGGCATAGTGCGCCCCGCGCGCCACCGTCGGTGCGCCGAAGTGAAGAGTGAGGTCCGCGTCGGTCAGTCGCGGGACCCAGTCCGGGTAGGTCGTCGTCATTGCTCGGGCGAGTCTAGCCGCCCGAGCCGACTGTGCCGTATCGCACTAGACTCTCGGCATGCTCATGGCACGCGACTGGTTCGGCGACGGCGACATCTTCGTCGTCGACGTCCCGCTTGCCTGTTGCGCGCTGGAATCGCAGTCAGCGGCCGGTTCGCGCCCCGTCGTCGACATCGCGGCCATCCCCGACGGGGCCAGGATCGTGGTCACTCTGTCCGGCACGATCACCGCGCCGATGGTCCCGGCCATCCGTCTCGCGCTCGACCAGGTGCCGGGCGCCACGGTGGTCGCGTTCGGCGCCTGCGCCTGCGTCGGTGGGCCCTACTGGGATTCGTACGCCGTCGTGAAGGGCGGCGAGGAGCTGGTCCCCGTGGACCACTTCATCGCCGGCTGCCCACCGCCGCCGTCCGCGCTCGACGAGTATCTGGCTGGCCTCCGTGGCTGAGTACCAGATCCCGGCGCAGGAGTGGGCCGACGAGACGGCGGCCGCCCGCCGCGCCGGGTTCAGCCTGCTGATCAACCTCACCGCCGTCGACGAGCTGGGCCGCTCGGACGAGATCCGGGTCATCCTCACGCTCGAGAACCCGGTCACCCGCGACCGCGCGGACCTGGTGACGCGCACCCCCCGCAACGATGCGCACCTGCCGGACGTGGCGGCGGTCTTCCCCGGCGCCGCGTGGTTGCAGCGCCAGGTGCATGACTTCTTCGGCGTCACCTTCGACGGCGGGGACAACCGCCCCCTGATCCATCACGCGGGCGGCGCCCCCCTACGCAAGGACGTCCTGCTCGCGCCGCGCCAGGCCAAGCCCTGGCCGGGCGCCGTCGAGCCTGGTTCCTCCGAGCCCGGCCGCCGCAAACTGTTGCCACCCGGAGTGGAGGGCGCCCGATGATCCACGGCTCCATCGACCTCATCGAGGAACGCTGCACCTCCTGCATGATCTGCGCCAGGGAGTGTCCCACGTGGTGCATCACGCTCACCTCGCACCAGGAGCAGACGCTGCCCGCGCCCGGCGCCCGCCCACGCACGCACAACGTGCTCGACTCCTTCGCCATCGACTGGTCCCTGTGCATGTACTGCGGCGTGTGCATCGAGCAGTGCCCCACCGACGCGCTCGTGTGGGGCGGCGCGCACGTGCCTTCGGCAGACCGCCTGGTGGACCTGCTGCACCACCGTGAGCAACTGGCCCCCGGTGCGACGCACGGGTGACATTGCCCGGGGCGCGTGGTCAGATCTGAGGCAGGCCGCCGCCACGCGTGGCGTCTGGTTCGGTTTCCTCGGCAGCCTCGGCATCCTCATCGGCTCGCTGAGTCCCGCGTACCTCCCGCAGGCCTCGCCCATCTGGGACGTGCTGCGCGCCTGGCGCATCGACGGGCCCACCACCCGCTGGTTCGGCACCATCGCCACGCTGCTGGGCCTCATGCTGATGCTCGAGGCGTGGTTCAGGCTCCGGCCGGCCCGCCGTCGGGCCATGGGGCAGCCGCAACTGCGGCACTGGGCGGTGCTGGCCATCGTGTCTCTGCCGCTGTTGTTCGGCCCACCGATCTTCTCCCACGACGCCTACTCCTACGCCGCCCACGGCTGGCTGCTCCACAACCAGTTGAACCCCTACGCCGTCGGCCCCGGCATCCTGCCCGGCTACTACGCCGACCAGGTGGCGTGGGTGTGGCGCGGCACGACCGCGCCGTACGGCCCGCTGTCGCTGTGGATGAGCCACGGGCTCGTCAACGTGGCGGCCTTCGACCCGTACCTCTCGGCCGTCCTGATGCGGCTCCCCGCGCTGGTGGGCGTGGTGCTGATCGGCCTGATGGTGCCCCGGATCGCGGAGCGGGTGGGCGTCGATCCCGCCATGGCCAGCTGGTTCGCCGTGCTCAACCCGATCCTGGTCATCGACTTCATCGGCGGGGCGCACAACGACTCCCAGATGACAGGCCTGATGCTGCTGGGCATCTGGGTCACCCTGAAATGGCGACACTGGTGGCTCGGCGCCCTCATCATGGGCCTCGCCGCGGCCATCAAGCAGCCCGCGTTCCTCGTCTCGGTCGCGCTGCCCTTCCTGGTGCACCCCTGGGCGTCGTGGCGATGGCGGCCGACGATGTGGGCGGCCCTGAAGGCGACGGCGTCGCTCGCCATCTCAGTGGCGGTCTTCGCGGGCATCTCGCTGGTGTCGGGGCTCGGCTTCGGCTGGGTCAACGCCATCAACGTGCCCGGCATGGTGGACACGGTGTCGCCCTTCACCGTCGCCGGTTTCATCGTGCAGTACCCGGTGACCTGGGCGGGCCTGGACCCCACCGGCCGCGCCGTCATCACGGTGTTCCGCGGCATCGGCGCCGTGGCGGCCGTGGCGGGCATCGGCTGGTTCGCGTGGCGGCACCTGGGCAAGCGGCCACTGCACTTCATCAGCTATTCGTTCCTGTGGTTCGCCTTCTGCGCCCCGGCCATCCACTCCTGGTACCTGCTGTGGGGAGCCGTGCTGCTGCCGGTGACCCGGCCGTCGTCACGGGCGCTGCGCTGGGCGATCGTCGCCACCGTGATCCTGCTGGGGTTCAACGCGATGAACTTCGGCATCCGCAACGGGCTGTGGATGATGGTGCTGATCCTGTTCGCGGCGTCTTACTGGGCGGTGCACACCCACGAGCTGCGCCAACCCATCACAGAGAGTAGTCAGCCAGCACCGGAGAGTGGTCGCTGATCCGCTCCTCGTAGGTGGCCTCCCGGCCCACCCAGGCCCGGGTCGCCCGCGCGGCCAGCCCGGGGGAGGCCAGGTGGTAGTCGATACGCCAGCCGGCGTCGGTGGTCCAGGACTGGCCGCGCCACGACCACCAGCTGTAGGGGCCGTCGGTGTCCGGGTGCAGGCGTCGCACGACGTCGACGAGGCTGCGCGGGCTCAGTAGGGCACCGAACCACTCGCGCTCCTCTGGGAGGAAGCCCTCGGACTTCTGATTGGTGCGCCAGGTCTTCAGGTCGTGGCGCGTGTGGGCGATGTTGAAGTCGCCCATCACCAGGAACTCGCGGCCCTGCGCCGCCGCCTCGCGGCGCGACGTGGTCAGCACCCGGGCGAGCCCGCGCATGAAGCGCATCTTGCGCTGGTACTTCTCCTCGCCGTCCTCCTCGTAGGGCCACGCGGAGCCCTTCGGGAGGTACAGCGACGCCACCCTCAGCGGGGCGTCGGACAGGTCGACCTCGACGTAGCGGCCCTCGCCGGCGAATGACGCCAGATCGCGGCTGATGATCCGCTCCGCGTCGACCTCCTCCGGCTCGCCGTCCGGGGCCACTGTGGTAACCGACTCCGAGAGGGCCCGCACGTGGGCGGGCTTCTCCCGGGTGAGCACCGCCACGCCGTTGCGCCCGGCGAGTTGCCCCGCGTCCAGCGTCACGTGGTAGCCGGCGAACGCGTCCGAGGGGAGGTCGCCGACGCGGCAGCGCACCTCCTGCAGCGCGATGACGTCGGCCCCGGCACCGTCCCAGTAGGTTCGGAAGCCGCGGCGGAGCGCCGCACGGATGCCGTTGACGTTGTGGGTACCGATGCGCATGGTGCCGAAGCTTAGCCTCAGCGGTAGTTGACGAACTGCACGGCGAAGTCGAAGTCCGCTTCCTTGATCAGCTGCTGCACGGCCTGCAGGTCGTCGCGACTCTTGGACGAGACGCGCAGTTCCTCGCCCTGGATCTGGGTCTTGACGCCGCGCGGGCCTTCGTCCCGGATGAGCTTGGAGACCTTCTTGGCGTCCTCCTGTTTGATGCCCTCGCGGGTGGTCGCGGTGATCTTCCACAGCTTGCCGGAGACGCGGGGGTCGCCGGTCTCCAGCGCCTTGAGGCTGACGCCGCGCCGCAGCAGCTTGGTCTGGAACACGTCGAGGATGGCCTTGACCCGTTCCTCTGAGTTCGCCTCCATCTCGATGGCCTCGCCGGACCAGGCGATCTTCGCCTCGACGTTCTTGAAGTCGAAGCGCTGGCCAACCTCCTTGGCCGCCTGGTTGAGGGCGTTGTCCACCTCCTGGCGGTCCACCTTGCTGACGACGTCGAATGAGCTATCCGCAGCCATGGTTCTCCTGGGTTCGGTCGGTGATCGGGTCCTCACATTGTGCCAGCACGGACTCCACCGGAGGCGCTTTGTACCTGCCTGATTCCTACTGCTAGAGTTGTGCGTCGCCGGGTCAACCGGTGAATGGCAAGTTGCCCGAGCGGCCAAAGGGAGCGGTCTGTAAAACCGTCGGCGTAGCCTACGTTGGTTCGAATCCAACACTTGCCACCAGGCCCCGAATCGGATTGATTCGGGGCCTTATTCGCGTTGTCGCATCTAGTGTGTGATGCGCAAGCCCCACTGAGAAAGGTGCCCACGATGGCCACTCCCCACATCGCCTGCGAACCCGGCGACATCGCCCCCCTGGTGATCATGCCCGGTGACCCGAAGCGCGCCGAGCGGATCGCCCGCGACCACATGGAGGACGTCCGCCTGGTCTCCGACGTGCGCGGCATCGGGGCCTGGACCGGAACGTTCGACGGCGTGCCCGTCACAGCAATGGCCTCCGGCATGGGTGTGCCCTCGCTCTCGATCTACGCCCATGAGCTGTACTCGCAGTTCGGGGTGGAGCGCATCTGCCGGGTGGGCACCTGCGGAGGCATCTCGTCGAAGGTGAAGGTGAAGGACGTCATCGTGGCGGTCTCCGCCCACACCAACTCGAGCGTTGCCACCATCGACGTGCCGGGCGTGAGCCTATCGCTGGCCGCCAGCTACGACATGCTGCGCGGCGCGGTGGACCAGGCTCGGGGCGCCGGCCGGACGGTGCACGTCGGATCGGTCTACACCAGCGACTTCTTCTACTCCTCGCGGATGGACATCATCCCCGCGCTCGACAAGCTGGGCACCCTCGGCGTCGAGATGGAGGCGGCCGGGCTGTACGCCTGCGCCGCGACGCACGGCAAGGAGGCGCTGGCCGTGCTCACCGTGTCGGACCATCTCAAGGACGGCTCGGGGGACCTCACGGCCGAAGAGCGCGAGACCATGTTCACGGACTCACTGCAGGCCGCCGTCGCGGCGCTGCGCGCCTGAGTCAGGCCTTCGACGCTGCGACGGCCTCCTCGAACTCATCGACCACCTCGGGCGCCGGGGGCGCCGTCAGCAGCGACACCACGACCGCCACCAGGAGATTCGCCAGGAAGCCGGGCACGATCTCGTACAGAGTGCTGCTGAGGGTTTCCGTCCGGCCCCAGACGAAGGCGACGACGGCGCCGCTCACCATGCCCCAGAGCGCGCCCTGCGAGGTGAGGCGCCTCCAGAACAGGCTCAGGATGATCGTCGGGCCGAAGCTGGCCCCGAACCCGGCCCAGGCGAACGCGACGAGCAGCAACACCGCCGGGTTGTCGTCGTTGATGGCCAGCAGCAGCGCGATGACGGAGACCGCCAGCACGCCGAGGCGCCCCGCGACGACCTCTTGACGCTTGGTCATCGTCCGCTTGGTGACCAGCTTGTAGAGGTCCTCGATGACGGCAGAGGAGCACACCACGAGTTGCGACGACAGCGTCGACATGATGGCGGCCAGCACTGCCGCCAGGACGAGGCCCGCCAGGAACGGGTGGAACACCTCGGAGGACAGGACGAGGAAGACCTGCTCGGGATCCCTGGAGACGAACTCGTTGGGGTGCTGGTTGAAGTAGGCGATGCCGACCAGCGCGGTGGCGCAGGTGCCCAGGAGGCCGAGCGCCATCCAGGTGACGCCGATGCGGCGGGCCACCCTGGTCTCCCGGGCCGAGCGGATCGCCATGAAGCGCACGATGATGTGCGGCTGGCCGAAGTAGCCCAGGCCCCACGCCGCCGCGGAGATGCCGCCGATCAGCGTGCCACCCGCGCTGAGGCTGAGGCGCGGCAGCCCGTCGTGCGCCTCGACGGCGCGGATACCGGCCATCACCTCGTCGATGCCGCCCACGGCGATGAGGCCGATGATCGGCACCACCAGGAGCGCGACGAACATCAGGATGCCCTGGACGACGTCGGTGTACGTGGCGCCCAGGAAGCCGCCGAACAGGGTGTAGGTGATGACCACGCCGGAGACGATCAGCATGCCCAGCAGATAGGGCTGGTCGAAGGTCGACTCCACGAACTTGCCGCCGGCCACCATGCCGGAGGAGACGTAGAAGGTGAAGAACACCAGGATGATCAGGCTGGCGGCGACGCGCATCACCGGGGAGTCGTGGCGGAAGCGGTGCTGGAAGAACGACGGGATGGTGATCGAGTTGCGGGCGATCTCTGTGTAGCTCCGCAGGCGCGGCGCGACGAGCAGCCAGTTCAGCCACGCGCCGATCGTGAGGCCGATCGCGATCCAGGCCTGGAACAGACCGGCGGCGTACAGTGCGCCCGGCAGGCCCATCATCAGCCAGCCGGACATGTCCGAGGCTCCGGCCGAGAGGGCCGCCACCGCCGGGGACAGCCGTCGGCCACCCAGCATGTAGTCGTCCAGGTCCTCTACCTGCTTGGTCGCCCGGTACCCGATGTAGAGCATGCCGGCCATGTACAGGGCCATCGCTGTCAGTTGCCAGATCATGGCCCGAAGCTTAAATGGAGGGGTGGCCCGGGCCGACCGGAATACCCGACCAGACGCGCCTCAGGAAGGGGGAACCTCCGATTTGTGCTCTCCGAATTGGGTGATGTACTGTTGGTCGTCGGCTGGCCCCTATAGCTCAGTAGGCAGAGCGTCTCCATGGTAAGGAGAAGGTCTGCGGTTCGATTCCGCATGGGGGCTCTGTTCTTTCCCTGCTCCACCAGGGAAAGAACTCCTGACGGGGTAGCTCAGTCGGTAGAGCAAGCGGCTCATAATCGCTGTGTCGCGGGTTCGATTCCCGCCCTCGTCACCACATTGTCAGCAGAGAACACGCGCTACGCGCCGCAAGCTAAGGAAGATCATGGCTAAGAAGTCCGGGGATGTCCGCCCGATCATCACGCTCGCCTGCACCGAATGCAAGGAGCGCAACTACGTGACGAAGAAGAACCGTCGTAACACGCCGGATCGTCTCGAACTCAAGAAGTTCTGCCCGCGCTGCCGCACCCACCAGGCGCACCGCGAAACCCGCTGATCCCTACCGCTGACCACAACGGCCGCTCCCGTCGAGGGAGCGGCCGTTGCCGTTGGTGGGGCGGTAACGTAGGAGGCATGCCGATTTCCGCCGAACACGTGGGCCGCCGTTACCCGGCCGCTCCGCCGTACGTGGTCAGCCGCGCCAAGATCGCCGAATTCGCTTCAGCCGTGCGCGATGACAACCCCGCCTACTCGGGTGAGGACCCCGTCGCCCCACCCACTTTCGCCGCCGTCATCGCGGCCCAGGCCTGGGGCGCATTGTTCGGCGACGAGGAACTCGGACTGGCGCTCAACCGCACCATGCACACGGACCAGAGTTTCGCCTTCCACCGCCCGCTGCGCCCCGGTGACGCCGTGGTGGCCGAACTGAGCATCGAGAAGGTGCGCAACCGGGGCAACCTGGAGATGATCACCGTGCTGGTGGACCTCACCGTCGACGGTGAAGCGGTCTGCGAGGCGCGCTCCACCCTGATGCACACGCGCCCCCAGGAGGACAGCGATGAGTGAGGTCACCGTCGGCACCGAGCTGCCCGAACTCAGGGTCAAGGTCACCCGCTCCACGGTGGTGCGCTACTCAGGTGCCTCCACGGATTTCAACGAGATCCACTTCTCCGACCGCCATGCGCAGGCCATCGGGCTGCCGGGTGTCGTCGCCCACGGCATGTGGACCATGGGCGCTGGCCTGAAGATCGTCACGGACTGGGCGGGGGACCCGGCCAGGGTCCTCAGCTACTTCGTCCGCTTCACCCGTCCGGTCGTCGTCCCGGACACCGATGAGGGCACCGAGGTGGTCTATACGGCCAAGGTGACAGAGGTGGCAGACGGGGTGGCGAAGCTCGCCATCACCGCCACCTGCGGCCACGACGCGGTGCTGGGCGCAGCGCGCGCCGAGGTGCGCCTTGACTGAGGCCGGGGGAGAGGCCGCGTCCTGCAGCCTGGACCGCGTCGCGATCGACACCCACGCCCCGCCCATCCCGGATTCCCCGCTGCTGGCCCGCCACACGACGCTGCGCGTGGGTGGCCCGGCCGAGCGGTTCGTCGTGGCGCGCACCGAGCGTGAACTGATCGACATCGTCACGGACTGCGACCGCCGTGATGAGGCGGTCCTGGTCTTGGGCGGCGGCTCCAACCTGCTCGTCAGCGACGCCGGCTTCCCCGGCACTGTCGTGCGGGTGGGCACCACCGGCATCACCGCCGATGTCTCAGACTGCGGGGGAGCGGCGGTCCGTGTCGCGGCGGGCGAGAACTGGGACACCTTCGTGGCCCACACCGTCGCCAACGGCTGGAGCGGCATCGAGATGCTGTCCGGCATCCCCGGCAGCGTGGGAGCGACCCCCATCCAGAACGTCGGCGCCTACGGCTCCGACGTCGCGGAGACCATCACCTCCGTGCGCACCTGGGACAGGAAGGAACGCGCGCAGCGCACCTTCCCCCTCACGGACTGCGGCTTCGGCTACCGCACCTCCCGCTTCAAGCGTGAGCCCGGCCGCTACCTCGTCCTGGAGGTGGGGTTCCAGTTCCGGTTGGGCTCCCTGGGGGCACCCATCCGCTACGCAGAACTCGCAGGTCGCCTCGACACCGCGCCGGGCGGGCGCGTCGACGCCACCCGCGTCCGGGAGACCGTCCTGGCCATCCGCCGCTCCAAGGGCATGGTGCTCGACGAGGCGGATCACGATTCCTGGAGTGCGGGCTCCTTCTTCACCAACCCCATCCTCGGCGCGGACGAAGCGGCGGCGCTGCCGCCGGAGGCCCCGCGCTTCCCGGATGCGGACGGCCGGATCAAGTCCAGCGCGGCATGGTTGATCCAGCACGCCGGCTTCGCGAAGGGACACGGGGATGGCCAGGCCAGGCTCTCCGGCAAGCACGTCCTGGCCCTGACGAACCGTGGCTCGGCCACGGCCGCAGACCTGGTGGCTCTCGCCGCCGAGGTCCGCGACGGCGTGGCAGCATGTTTCGGGATCCGTCTGGTGCCGGAGGTCAACCTCGTGGGAACGGCGTTGCCCGACCTCAAGTGATGCTTGAGATATTTCCGCGCGCCGTGCCCCTGCCATTAGCCTCCTCCCGGAGGGTGATTCCAGATGAAACGATGGCTCAAGCTCGCGGCGGTGGCAGTAGTGCTCGCCGTCGTGGCCGTACCGATGCTCCAGCGGCAGCAGGAAGCGGCGGGCAGCACGGCCAGCGACTTCATCGCGAAGCTGGTCAAGGACGCCCAGCAGACCGAACGTGAGTTCGGCATCCCAGCCTCCGTGACGATCGGCATGGCCGCCCTCGAGACGGGTTGGGGCCGCTCGTCGATGACCGGTCAGGTCACCGCCGACGGCGTGGTGTACGACGTCAACACGTTGTTCAACATCAAGTGCACGTCCACGGTGTCGCCGTTCCAGACCGGTTGCGTGCCCATCCGCACCGCCGAGTACCGCTCCGACGGCACCAAGTACTACATCGTCGACGAGTTCCGCACCTACGCGAGCTGGCTCGATTCGACGCGTGACTTCGCCCGCCTGCTGACGACGCTGACGCGCTATGCGCCGGCCTTCCAGTACGTCGACTACCCGGACCAGTTCGTCACAGAGGTCCGCAAGGGTGGCTACGCCACGGACCCGAAGTACTCGGAACTGGTCATCAGCATCATGCGCTCGCACAACCTGTACCAGTACAACCTGCGTGGTCAGGGCCCCGGCTACCCGGAGGGCATGGATCCCAACGGTCCGACGCCGCCGGTCACCACCGTGGACCCCTACACGATGTTCCCCCAGCTGCTGGTCGGCAGCCGCGGCGACACCGTGCGCTCACTGCAGCGGCTGCTGAACACGCTCGAGGCCGGCATCGGCGTCGACGGTATCTACGGCTCGCAGACCACGGCCGCCGTCAGCGCGTTCCAGCGGGCCCAGAAGCTCACCGTCACCGGCAAGGTGGACGACGCCACGTGGCAGGCGCTGCTGCCCGAGCTCGCGTCCGGGGCGAAGGGCGAGGGCGTCCGCGTCCTCCAGACCCATCTGCAGCTCAAGGGGGGCAGTGTCGCCATCACCGGCTCCTTCGACGCGGCCACGGACAAGGCGCTGCGCGCCTTCCAGCAACTGCACCGCATCGAGGGCAGCGGCCACTCGAGTTACGCCACGTGGGCCCGCCTCCTCGGCTGAACGCCCCGCCTCACGCCGCTATCAACGCGGCGGCGGCGACGAAGCCGGCGGCGAACGCGTGCGCGGCCAACTGCAGCGCCTCGCGCCCGGGCAGGAACGCCCCGTGGTGGAGGCCGACGCCGTCGACATGGCCGGTGCCGACGAAGCACATGACGGAGGCGGCCTCGCGGCCGTACTCCGCGAAGTCGTCTGAGCCGCAGGACCGGAACGGCGTCTCCGCGACCGTCAACCCCAGGCCGCGCAGCAACGGATCGATGCGTTTCACCAGCCCGGGGTCGTTCAGCAGGGCCGGGCCGCCCCGCACGAAGCGGGTGGTCGCCTGGCCGCCGCGCGACTCCGCGACCGCCGACGCCAGCCGTGCCACGGCCTCGTGCAGCAGCGTCCGGTCCGCCTCCGAGTAGGTGCGGATGGAGCCTTGGCAACTGGCCTGGTCCGCGATGACGTTGTGTGCGGTGCCGCCCGCGATCTGTCCCACCGAGATCACGGTGGGGTGCGTGGGATTGATGATGCGGCCGGGCAGGCTCTGGAGTTCGCCGATGATGGTGGCCAACGCGCTGATCGGGTCCACGGCGACATGGGGGTACGCGCCGTGACCCGGGCGACCGCGCACCACGATCTCGAAGGAGTCGTAGGCGGCGTTGACCGCGCCGGCCCCCGTCGAGACGACGCCCCGGTCCACCTGCGGTTGCAGGTGCACGCCGATCATCGCCTCGATCTCCTGCTCGTCCAGCAGGCCGGAGCGCACGACGTCACCGGCGCCGGGCGGGGTCACCTCCTCGCGCGGCTGCAGCACGGGCACGAGGCCGACGGGCAGCTCGAGGCCACGGGCGGCGGTCGTCACGGCCCAGAGGGCCGCCATGTGCACGTCGTGGCCGCAGGCGTGCGCCACGCCGGGGCGCCGCGATTCCCACTCCACGCCGGTGGCCTCCATGACCGGGAGGGCATCCAGCTCGGCGCGCAGCCCGACGGCTGGGCCGGCCGGGCCCAGCCGGGCCCAGGCTCCTGTCCCAGCGACCGGCGTCCAGTCGAGCCAGCCCATGGCCCGCACCATCCGGTCCCGGGTGGGCCCCTCCTCGCCGCTGATGTAGGGATCGGCGTGGATGGCGCGCCTGAGGGCGGCCGCTTCGGGCAGGACGCCGTCGACGGCGGCAGTCAGCTCCTCGAGCAGGCTCATAGCTGCCAAGGCTACCGAAGAAGGCAATGGTGGGTGCTCACGCACCATCGTCCTGGTCGCGTGACCGTCACGAGACCCCCGTACCCACTCGGCCAGGGGTCCTCGTCAGCCGGCGGGGTCAGCCCCTGACGTCAGACGCCGGGCGACCCGAGGCGACGGCGCGGGCCATCAGCTCGATGGTGGGGGCGGCGTGGGAGAAGAAGCCGTAGTAGCCCTCGCACAGATAGTTCTGGCCGGGCTCGCCGTCGGCCGAGGTGGCGAAACGGTCCTTGGGACAGCCGCCGTGGCACGCCCAGCGCACAGGGCAACGGCGACACTGCTCAGTCAGCGAAGTCCTCTTCGACCGCCCGAATTCGCGCTGCTCCGGGAGCTGCAGGTACTGCTGGAACCCGCCGTCGGCCACGTTGCCCAGCTTGTAACCCGGCTCGACGTAATGGTCGCAACTGTAAACATCGCCGTTGTGTTCGACGGCCAGCGCGGTGCCGCACTCGGGGGAGTGGACGCACAGCGAATACTGCCCGAAGCGGGCGGCGAGCATCACGTCGAAGTGCTGGACGAAGACCCTGCCGACGTCCGCATTGAGCCACTCGTCGAACACCTCGCTCAGGAACCGGCCCCACTGACCGGGGTCGACCGAGCGGTCCGTGACGTCGTTGCCCTGCTGGAGGTACAGCAACCGCTTCCCGTCGGGCGCCTCGTAGCCGGCCCGCTCGACGATGGGGATGAATTGCAGGAAGGTTGCGCCCAGCACATCGCGGAAGTAGCGGTAGACCTCGGCCCCGTGGTCGCCGTTGGCGGAGTTCACCGTGCACAGGATGTTGGTCTCGACGCCGTGCCTGCGGAGGAACTCCCAGCCGCGGATGACCTGCGCGTGGGTGCCGCGGCCTGCCTTGTTGACGCGGTGCGTGTCGTGGAGGTGCTGCGGGCCGTCGACGGAGAGGCCGACCAGGAAGTTCTCCTCGGCCAGGAACCTGCACCATTCGTCGTCCAGCAGCGTGCCGTTGGTCTGGATGGACTGCTGCACCCGCTGCCCCGGGCGTCGGTAGCGCTGGGTGAGCTCGACGGCCGTCCGGTAGAAGTCGAGGCCCCGCAGGGTGGGCTCGCCGCCCTGCCAGGCCACCGTGACCTCGCCGTCGGGCTGGCCCCCCAGGAACTCCCGGATGAAGGTGTCCAGCTGCTCCGGCGACATCCACTGCCGTTTGTCCTCGTCGTACAGCAGGTCCTTGGACAGGAAGAAACAGTACGTGCAGTCGAGGTTGCAGGCAGCCCCCGTCGGTTTGCTGACGACGGAGAACGGGATCGGGATCACCTCGCAACCTTACAAGGGGGAGCATCCCGTTGGCCGCCGAAACCGTTGCCGCGACCGGGTAGTGTGGCCCGGTGCTTCCTGCCGAGTCCCCCCGCCGATATGCGCTGGCCGCGGCACAACCCAAGCGCGCAGACGTGTTGCGCTTCCTCCCTTACATCCGCCCCTTCGCGCCGCAGTTCATCACGTCGTTCGCGCTGGCCCCGCTCCAGGTGCTGGCCAGCGTCGCCATCCCGTTGCTGCTCGGCGCCGTCGTCGACGGGCCCATCCGCCGCGGCGACGTCGTCGGGGTGCTCTGGTACGCGTTGGCGCTGCTGGGGGTGGGGGCCTTCGAGGCGCTCATGAGCTTCGTGCGCCGGTGGATCATGTCGCGCGCCACCTCGCACATCGAGGCCAACATCCGCCTCGACCTCTTCGACCAGTTGCAGCGCCTCCCGCTGGGCTTCCACAAGGCGTGGGAATCCGGCCAACTGCTCAGCCGCATCATGAGCGACCTCGGTCTGCTGCGTCGCTTCATGTCGTTCGGCCTGGTGATGCTGGCGATGAGCTCGCTGCACATCGTCGTGGTGGTCGGGATCATGGTGGTCACGCTCTGGCAGGTGGGCGTGGCGGTGCTGATCTCGGTCATCCCCGTCGTCATCGCCGTGTTCGCTCTCATGGGCCGCTTCGGCCGCATCTCGCGGCGGGTGCAGGACCAGACGGGCGACGTGGCCTCGGCAGCCGAGGAGTCTTTGCACGGGGTGCGCGTCATCCGTTCGTTCGGCCGCACCGGTCATTCGTTCGAGGCCTTCGACAAGCGCGCCGCCGCGCTCGCCGAGAGCGGCGTGCGGCGCATGAACCTGGCCTCCGTGCTCTGGACGCTGCTGGAGATCTTCCCCTCGGTCCTGTTGCTGATCGTCCTGTTCGGCGTGAGCTACGGGGTGTCAGAGGGCGCGCTCAGCCTCGGCGCGGCCGTCACGTTCGTGACGCTGCTGCTGTCCCTGGCGTGGCCGGTGGGCAGCCTCGGCTTCCTGCTCTCCTTCGCCCGTGAGGCTGCGACGGCGGCCAACCGCGTCGCCGAGGTGTTTGATGCGCCGGTCACCATCGTCAGCGGCGACAAGACCATCGAGGAGCCGCGCGGGCACCTGCAACTGCGCGGAGTCACCTTCCAGTTCCCCGACGCCGATGAACCCACCCTGCGCGACCTGGACCTCGACATCGCGCCGGGGGAGACCGTGGCGCTGGTGGGCGGCACCGGCTCCGGCAAGTCCACCCTCGTCTCGCTGATCCCGCGCCTCGTCGACGTCACCGGCGGCCAGATCCTGCTCGACGGCGTGGACCTTCGCGACCTGGACCTGCGGCAGCTGCGCAGCCTCATCGGCACCGCGTTCGAGGACCCCATCCTGTTCTCCATGTCGGCCCGCGAGAACCTCACGCTCGGCCGTCCCGACGCCACGGAGGGGGAGATCGCCGAAGCAGTGCGGGTGGCCCGCGCGGAGTTCGTGCACGACCTCCCCTGGGGCCTCGACACCCGTCTCGGCGAGCAGGGGCTCAGCCTCTCCGGTGGCCAGCGACAACGGCTGGCGCTGGCCCGCGCCATCCTCGTCCAGCCCCGCGTGCTCGTGCTCGACGACACCCTCAGCGCCCTCGACATCCACACCGAGGCAGAGGTGGAGGAGGCCCTCAGATCCACCCTGGTCGGGGTCACCGGGGTCGTCGTGGCGCACCGCGCGTCCACCGTTCTCCTGGCAGACCGGGTGGCGATGCTGGTCGAGGGGCGCATCGCCCACACCGGCACGCACAGCGAACTGCTGGCGACGGTGCCGGAGTATCGCGAACTGCTGTCGGCCGATTACGCCATCTCGCTGGAAGGCGACAACGGTGAGCACTGAGCCGCAGCACCCCGATGACCCGAACGTCGCGTGGCGGGGGGTGAAGCAGGAGATCGACGAGGAACGTGACTCGTCCGCAGGCCTGCGCGCTCCGTCGCGCCGGCTGCTCGCCACCCTCGTCCGCCCGTGGCGCACCTGGCTGCTGCTCCTCGTCGGCGTCGTGGTCGTCGAGGCGGCCGCCCGTCTCGTCGTGCCGGTCCTCGTGCGCAACGTGCTCGACGACGGGCTCACCGACGACAGCGTGCTGCTCCCCACCCTGGGCCTGATGGCGGTCGCCATCGTCGTGCAGGTGGCCGCCCGCATCACCTTCCTGCGCAGCTCCGGCCGGATCGGCAACGCCATCCTGCTGGATCTCCGCCGCCGCCTCTACAAGAAGTTCCAACGGCTCAGCATCGGCTTCCACGACCGCTACACCTCCGGGCGCGCCGTGTCGCGCATGACCAGCGACGTCGAGGCCGTGCAGGAGCTCGTGCTGCAGGGCCTCGACGTGGTGATCATCGCCGCGCTGACCATCGTCGGCTCCAGCGTCATCATGCTGAGCCTGGACTGGCGCCTGGCCCTCGTCGCCTTCCTCAGCTATCCGCCGCTCCTGCTCCTCATGCGGTGGTTCGCCGGCGCGTCCACACGCGCGTTCCGCGCCGTCCGCACGCAGTCGGCCATCGTCATCGTGCAGTTCATCGAGACCATGACCGGCATCAAGGCCGTCCAGGCGTTCCGCCGCGAGCCCCGGGCCGGCGAGATCTTCGAGGACGTCGCGCTGACTTACCGCGACTCCAACGTACGCGCGATGCGCATCTTCGCCCGCGCCATGCCCGGGATCCAGTTCATCGGCAACCTCGGCATCGTGCTGGTGGTGCTCGCCGGCGGCTACCTCGCGGCCGGGGGAAGCGTCTCCATCGGCACCATGGCCGCTTTCGTGCTGTACCTGCGCATGTTCTTCGACCCGATGCAGGACCTCAGCCAGTTCATCTCCACCCTGCAGTCGGCGCTCACCGCGCTGGAGAAGATCTCGAGCGTGATGGACGAGGACGACGACGTGGCAGACCCCGAGCACCCGGCCGCCCTGCCGGACGTCAGGGGAGCGGTCACCCTCGGCGGCGTGCACTTCTCCTACGTGGAGGACGCCCCGGTGCTCCCGGGCCTCGACCTGGACATCCCTGCCGGGCAGACCGTCGCCCTCGTCGGCACCACGGGCGCGGGCAAGACCACCATCGCCAAGCTCATCGCCAGGTTCTACGACCCACAGGCGGGAGCCGTGCGCCTCGACGGCGTCGACGTGCGTGACCTCGACGACGCCACCCTGCGCAGGCACGTCACGCTGCTGACCCAGGAGAACTTCATCTTCGCCGGCACCATCGCCGACAACATCGCCTTCGGCCGCCCGGGCGCCACGCGCGACGAGGTCGTCGCGGCGGCCCGCGCCGTCGGTGCCCACACGTTCGTCGAGGCCATGCCGGACGGGTTCGACACCGACACGGGCAAGCGCGGCTCGCGGTTGTCCGCCGGCCAGCGCCAGCTCGTCGCCTTCGCCCGCGTCGTGCTGGCCGACCCGCGGGTTCTGATCCTCGACGAGGCCACCAGCTCGCTGGACATCCCTACGGAACGCCTCGTCCAGGCGGCGCTGTCGACGATCCTCGCCGACCGGACCGCCGTCATCATCGCACACCGGCTCTCCACGGTGGAGATCGCCGACAGGGTGCTGGTGCTCAGCCACGGCCGCATCGTCGAGGACGGCACGCCTGCGGAACTGATCGCCGGCGGGGGTCGCTACGCCGACCTGCACGCCGCCTGGTTGGCCTCCTTGGCCTAGCCGCCAAGGCCCCGATGCGAGGGTTTGGGGCTGCGCGCGCTACTGTGGACACAGCGCCCGGATGTTCTGCTCCGGGTAACTCTGATCTTTTTCTTTGATGCCATCGCGCTGCGGATGAGATTTCCGCGCCGGGCAGAACCGCTGCATCGCCCTATCGGGAGAACCCTTTGACTTCTCAGTCCTTCGGCGCGCTTGGCGTGCCCGCACAGCTTGCCGCCGTCCTCGAGGATCGCGGCATCACCGTCCCCACCCCCATCCAGGCCGCGACGCTGCCGGACTCGCTCCTGGGCCGCGACGTGCTCGGCCGCGGCCGCACCGGCTCCGGCAAGACGTACGCGTTCCTGTTGCCCATGGTCGCCCGGCTCATGGCGAGCGGTACCCGCCGCACCCCCAAGCGCCCCCGCGCGCTCATCTTGGCGCCCACCCGTGAACTGGCCAACCAGATCGACGAGGCCCTCGCCCCGCTGGCAGCCGTCGCCGGGCTGACCTCGCGCACCGTCTTCGGCGGCGTAAAGGAGCGGCCCCAGGTCGTCGCGCTGACGAAGGGCGTCGACGTGGTCGTCGCCTGCCCCGGCCGCCTGGAGAGCCTCATCGAGATGGGCCACGTGAGCCTCGGCTCCGTCGAGGTCACCATCCTCGACGAGGCAGATCACATGGCGGACCTCGGCTTCCTGCCGTCGGTGCGCCGTCTGCTGTCGGCCACCCCGTCGAACGGCCAGCGGATGCTGTTCTCCGCGACCCTCGACAAGGCCGTGGACACGCTCGTGAAGCAGTTCCTGCACCAGCCCAAGACCCACGAGGCCGATTCCGCGGATTCGCCCGTCCCGACCCTGCACCACCACGTGCTGCACGTCAGCGACCAGCAGCACCTCCCGGTCCTGGTGAACCTGACCGCCGCGCCCGGCCGCACGGTGGTGTTCACCCGCACCAAGCGCCGCGCGACGAAGCTCGCCCGCCAGCTCAATGCCGCCGGCGTACCCGCCGTCGAGATGCAGGGCAACATGAGCCAGAACGACCGTGAGCGCTCCATGCACGCGTTCCAGTCCGGGACCGCCCAGACCCTGGTCGCCACCGACGTGGCCGCCCGCGGCATCCACGTCGACGACGTTGCTCTGGTCATCCATGCCGACCCCCCGGTCGAGCACAAGGCCTACACCCACCGCTCCGGCCGCACCGCGCGCGCCGGGGCCGAGGGCACCGTCGTGACCCTCATGCTGGACGCACAGCGCGGCGACGTGCGTGACCTGACGCGCAAGGCAGGGGTCAAGCCCACCGTCACACGCGCCGACGAGCGGCACCCCGTGCTGCTGGAGATCGCGCCCGGGGAGCGCGAGTTCCCCGGCGGCATCATCAAAGCCAAGCCCCAGCAACAACAGCAGCGCGGCGGCGGCAACGGCGGCGGGCGTCGCCGTGCCGCGAGCGGCGACCAGCAGCCGTCCGGCCAGCGCTCCCGCAGCGGGGAGCAGCCTCGTTCCCAGCGCGAGCGCAGCGGGGAACAGCCCCGTGCGCAGCGCCGGCGCAGCGGGGAACAGCCGCGCTCGCAGCGTGACGGGGGTGGCCGTCGCACCGAGGGCCAGCCGCGCGTGGGTGGCGCCGCAGCATTCTCCGCAGCCGGCGGCGGGCGTCGTCGCAGCCGCTGATCCGGCCCACCCCGCCGGGAAGTACCAGAGGCTCTGACCTCGAGTCGGATGTCGCCCGCGGGCGTGGCGCCGTATGTTGGCCTCATGCCAGCAGCCCACGCCCGTCCCGACAGTGTCGCGTGGGGACTCCTCGCAGACCGGATCGCGCTCGGCGTCGCGGTGGTCCTCGGGGCGCCCACCTTCCTTCTGTACGCGTTCGCCAGCCCCGCCCCGGACCGGGCCATCGGGGCGCTGTTCATGGTCGCTGTGCTCGTCATCGCCCGTCGCCAGCCGGGCACCTCGCTCGGCATCTTCTGGGCGGGCAGCCTCTTCCTGCTGATGGTGGGTAACGAACCCCTGCCGCTGCTCGTCCAGGTAGTCGCCGGCGCCTGGCTGGCCTACACCGCCACGCGGTTCGGGTCCCGCGCCACCGTCATTATCTCCGGCGTCTCGTTGGCGCTCGGTGCGCTCATCGCGGGCACCCTCCTCGGGCAGGAGTTCTTCTGGGGACACCAGTACCTCGGGCTGGGTGGCACCGCGTTCGCCTTCGGGCTCGTGGCGTCCTTCCTCGGTGCACCGTGGTTGCTGGGTCTGCGGCAACGCTCCACGGCGCAGGTCCGGGCGCAACAGACCCGGGCAGAGGACGCCGAGTGGCAGCGCACCCGGGCCATCGAGGCGCAACAGCACGCCGTCCTGGAAGAGCAGCGCCTCACCAGGGTCGCCGCGGCCGAGGCCGCCAACGCCAGGCTCGCTCGCGACGTCCACGACGTCGTCGGCCATTCCCTGGCCGTGATCCTGATGCAGGCCGAATCAGCGCAGTACCTCACCAACACCCAGGACCTGCACGAATCCATGAACAACATCGCCGTGTGCGCCCGCCGATCCCTCGGGGAGATCCGCGAGGTGCTGCACGCGGCCCGCGGCGACCACCCGTCGGTGCCCGCCCCTCCCGGTGGCTTGGGCGCCCTGCTGGACAGCGTGCGGGCATCGGGCGTAGACCTCGAGGTCACCCAACTGGGGCAGAGCCGGGCGTTGCCGCCCGACGCCGAGACAGTCGCCTATCGGGTGCTGCAGGAGATGCTCACCAACGCCATCAAGCACGGCGAACACGGCAGGCAGATCGCCGTCGCGTTGACGTGGGCGGACCGGCTCACCATGGAGGTGCGCAACCTCGACGGCGGCCACACCCTCTCCAGGGCGCTCCACGGCGGAGGGATCGCCGGGATGAGCGCGCGGCTCGGCGCCGTGGGCGGTAGTTTCGAACTCAACCGGCACCAGAGCGCCGACGGTGAGGTCATCACCGCCACCGCCTGGCTGCCGCTGCGAACCAACTAGGAGTAACGCGTGCCCATCCGCGTCATGCTGGTCGACGACCAGGAACTGTTCCGCTCGGCCATCCGGGTCATCGTCAACGCGCAGGACGACCTCGAGGTTGTGGGGGAGGCCACCGACGGTGAGGAGGCGGTCGCGCTGGCAGCCCAGCTCGACCCCGATGTGATCCTGATGGACATCCGCATGCCCGGGGTCGACGGTGTGGAGGCCACTCGCCGCATCCTGGACAACGCGGTCGCCTCCGGCTCCGGCGTCAAGGTGCTGGTGCTCACCACGTTCAACCTCGACGACCGCGCGGCCACCGCCATCAGGCACGGCGCCAGCGGGTTCCTGCTGAAGGACATCACCCCGCAGATGCTCACGGATTCCATCCGCACGGTGCACAGCGGCAACGGCGTCATCGCGCCGGAGGACCTCGCCGCGCTGCTCGACTCGTCCTTCCAGGAGAAGCCCGCCCCGCCGGCCGGCTTCACACAGCTCTCTGAGAAGGAACACGAGGTCTTCGCTCTGGTCGCCCAGGGTCTCAGCAACGTTGAGATCGGTCAGACGATCTTCGCCTCCGAGTCCACGATCAAGTCCCACGTCGGTGCGATCCTGCGCAAGATGGGGTTGCGTGACCGGGTGCAGGTGGTCGTGTCGGCGTATCAGCACGGGCTGGTCGATCACTGAGACTGCGCGGGTCGAGGTTGGTTCGACTCAGGCCCGGAAAACCCCTATAGTGGACGAGCACCGGTTCAATTTGCCAAGGTCGGAGCGTGTCCACACGACACGGTCCATTCGGTAATCCAACCGCCAAAGGGTAGTAGCTCAATTGGCAGAGCAGCGGTCTCCAAAACCGCAGGTTGGGGGTTCGAGTCCCTCCTGCCCTGCTAGATGGTCAGCAATGGCTGTCTCGCCCCGCCTACGGCCTCCGAGCCGGAGGCATTTTGTTTGTCAAGCGAAGGGATGACGGCGTGAGCGACAAGTCGCACGACGCAGTACCGGAGAACGAAGATTTCGTCCCCGGGGAGCCCGACGCGCCCGAAGACGACGCCGTCGAGATCGAGGATCCCGAAGCGCTGGCTGCCGCCGAAGAGGAAGTCGCCGAAGCCGACGAGGACATCACCCTCGGCGAGCTCGAGAAGGACTTCACCCCGGAGGAGCAGGAAGCCGCCGCTGCGCTGGCACCGGTCCGTCGTACCGTCAAGGTCCCTGTCCGCAAGAAGGACACCGTCACCCGCAAGCGCTCCGAAGCGCTCGCTGAGCACGATGACCCCTACCGGGCTTCCAACCCGGTCGAATTCGCCAAGCAGTCGGGCTCCGAGCTGAAGAAGGTCGTGTGGCCCACCTGGCCGCAGACGATCTCGATGTTCAGCGCCGTCCTGGTGTTCGTGTTGATCATGATCGCCATCGTCGGCTCGCTGGATCTCTTCTTCGGCTGGTCGCTGCTGCAGTTGTTTGGGAGCTGAATCCATGACTGACAACTCTGATTTTGAGGTCGACCTCGGCCCGATCGAAGAGACCTCCACCGATGACCTGGAGATCGACCTCGGCGCGCTGGGCGTCGCCGAGGACGACGACACCACCATCGAACTCGCCGAACTGGCTGAGGAAGAGCCGGACGAGGCCGCCGACAAGGCCTCCCAGGACCGCGACGAGGCCCTCGAGGCAGCCATCAACGAGCTGCGCGAGGAACTCGAATCCAAGTTCGGTGACTGGTACGTCATCCACACCTACTCCGGCATGGAGAACCGCGTCAAGCAGAACGTCGACGCGCGTGTCACCACGCTGAACATGGAGGACTACATCTTCGAGACGGTCGTCCCCACCGAAGACGTCGTCGAGGTACGCAACAACGGCCGCAAGACTGTCACGCGTTGCGTCCTCCCGGGATACGTCCTCATCCGGATGGAACTGACCGACGACTCCTGGAGCGCCGTCCGCCAGACCCCCTCCGTCACCGGCTTCGTCGGCCAGGGGCAGCAGCCCGTGCCGCTGTCGATCGACGAGGTCCTCCACATGCTGACTCCTTCCGTCGTCGCCAAGGTCAACGCCGCTCACGCGGGTTCCGAGGCCGCACGGAAGAAGAAGGTCGAAGTCGTCGACTTGGCGGTCGGCGACTCCGTCATGGTGACGGACGGCCCCTTTGCCGGGGTGCACGCCACGATCACCGAACTCAACGCCAACAATCAGCGGCTCATCGCTCTCGTCGAGATCCTCGGCCGTGAGACCCCTGTCGACCTGGATTTCAAGCAGGTCGAGAAGGTCGTCTAAGATTGTGCGTCGCGCCTGTTCCGGGCGCGCCATCCATCCGTATAGGTAAAGGACCCACCCATGCCTCCCAAGAAGAAGGTTGCGGCGCTCGTCAAGGTCGCCCTGCAGGCCGGCGCAGCCACGCCTGCCCCGCCGGTCGGTACCGCTCTCGGCCCCCACGGCGTCAACATCATGGAATTCGTGAAGGCGTACAACGCCCAGACCGAGTCCCAGCGCGGCAACATCATCCCCGTCGAGATCACGATCTACGAGGACCGCACGTTCACCTTCATCACGAAGACGCCCCCGGCGTCCGAGTTGATCAAGAAGGCGGCGGGTCTCAAGTCCGGTTCGGCCAACCCGTTGGCTGACAAGGTCGGCAAGATCACCAAGGACCAGGTCCGCGAGATCGCCACCACCAAGCTGCCGGACCTCAACGCCAATGACGTCGAGGCCGCCATGAAGATCGTCGAAGGCACCGCCCGCTCCATGGGCGTCACCGTCTCCGAGTGATCTGAACCCCGAACACACATCCCTGGTAGGGGAGTGCTCCCCACGCCAGAACTGGTGGACCGGGTCACGAGCCCGGCACAAACACAAGGAACCAGCATGAAGCACAGCAAGGCATACAAGGCGGCCGCCGAGAAGCGCGCCGAAGGCCAGGCCTACAGCCCTGAAGAGGCCATCCGCCTCGTCAAGGAGATGGCAACGGCCAAGTTCGACGAGTCGATCGACGTGGCCATGCGCCTCGGCGTCGACCCCCGCAAGGCGGACCAGTTGGTCCGCGGCACCATCAACCTTCCGCACGGCACTGGCAAGACGGCACGGGTCCTCGTCTTCGCCGCCGGTGACAAGGCTGACGCTGCACGCGCGGCGGGTGCTGACGAGGTCGGCACCGACGAACTGATCGAGAAGGTGGCCGGCGGCTACCTCGACTTCGACGCAGTCGTCGCCACTCCTGACCTCATGGGCAAGGTCGGCCGTCTGGGCCGCGTCCTCGGCCCCCGTGGCCTGATGCCGAACCCCAAGACCGGCACCGTCACCATGGACACCGGCAAGGCCGTCGCCGACATCAAGGGCGGCAAGATCGAGTTCCGCGTGGACCGTCACGCGAACCTCCAGTTCATCATCGGCCGCTCCTCCTTCACGGAGCAGCAGCTCGCTGAGAACTACTTCGCCGTCCTCGACGAGGTCCTGCGCCTGAAGCCGGCCGCGGCCAAGGGTCGCTACCTCCGCAAGGTCGCCGTCTCGGCCACCATGAGCCCGTCCGTCAGCATCGACGGCTCGGCACTCAAGCCCGCCGAGGCCTGATCGGTCCCACCGACCAGCCGCTCGCGACCGGTCGACGGACCTCCCACTTACGAAGAATGCGCATGGGTGTCACACTGACACCCATGCGCATTCTTGTCTCCGGGTTCGAACCGTTCGGCGGAGATGCGGCCAACGCGAGCGGCGACGCCGTCCGGGAACTCGGTGCCACCTGGTCGAATCCCTCGGTCGAGTTGCACACAGTGATCCTTCCGGTGTCCTTCGACCGGGCCCCCGAGGCGCTGGCAGCGTCGATCGAGGCCGTGCGGCCGGACGCCGTGATCTGCGTCGGCGAGGCCGGCGGCCGACCCCTCGTCACGCCGGAGCGCTGGGCCGTCAACGAGCGGCGGGCCCGCATCCCTGACAACGATGGAGCACAGCCCTCCGGGCCCATCGACGACCTCGTGCCGCGTCTGCCGTCACGGCTGGACGTGGACGGAATCGTCCGGGCCGTGCGTGCCGCAGGCGTGGCGGCCGAGGTCAGCGACGACGCCGGCCGCTATGTCTGCAACGCCACGTTCCGGGCTGCGCTGACCTGCTTCGACGGTCCTGCGGGCTTCCTGCACGTCCCTGCGGTCCGGGCGGCGGGGACGGCGCTGGTGGGATCCGAGACGGACACACCTGCCGTGGGCGGTGTAGCGATGGACCAGATGTCCATCGAAGAGGTCGTCACGGCGCTGTGCGCAACGGTCTGGGTCGTGAGCCTCTCCGTGCTCTCGGAGTAGCCGCGCCTCTCCGACCTCGACGCGGGCCCGGCAGGGCAGGACCGCGTGGACGACGCAGCGCGAGCGGGCGGAGACTGGGCTGGCGGCAGCGTCGGGCGCTGCGGATCCGCGCCGGGGATATCGCAAATCACACTGGGGCAACTCACCCGTTTGGATGTGTTGCCCCGCTCTGCAACACCGGAAAGCTAGTTGGGAAGAGCGGTACCCCGCTTGGAAAGACCATCAACCGAAGGGGTTGGCCATCATGGTAGTACTCGGAATCATCCTCCTCATCATTGGCCTGATCGCGAACATCTCGATCCTCACCTGGATCGGAATCATCCTGATCGTGGTTGGCCTGATCCTCAACTTCGTCCCCATGCGCGGCGGTAAGGGCACCAGGGTCTGGTAACCACCCCTGGTCCTTCTCCGAGGCCCCGGCGATCTACGGATCGCTCGGGGCCTCGTTGTTTCATGACCGCCGGTGAAGAAGTCTCGGTGTGAGCGTCCGGAGTGGCCAGGGGAGGGACTTCAGAGGACCTTGGCGAAGAAGTCCGCGGTGCGCTGCTGTTGCGGGTTGTCGATGACATCGCGGGGGGTGCCGCGTTCAACGATCACGCCGTCGTCCATGAACACCACCTGGTCCGCGACCTCACGGGCGAAGCCGACCTCGTGGGTCACCACGACCATCGTCATCCCGCTGGCGGCAAGTTCTTTCATCACGCTGAGCACTTCGCCCACCAGTTCCGGGTCGAGCGCGGAGGTGGGCTCGTCGAACAGCATCAGGTCCGGCTGCATCGCCAGGGCCCGCGCGATGGCCACGCGCTGCTGCTGCCCACCGGAGAGCTGGGCGGGGTAGTGGTCGGCTCGGTCCGAGAGTCCGACGCGGGCCAGTTGCTCGTCGGCCAGCGTGGCGGCTTCAGCCTTCCCGAGGCCGCGGACCTGGCGCGGCGCTTCCATCACGTTCTCGCGCGCGGTCATGTGGGGGAAGAGGTTGAAGCGCTGGAACACCATGCCGACGCGCTCGCGCTGCTTGGCGATCTGCTTGTCGCTGAGCCGGTGCAGCACACCGTCGACCTCGCGGAGACCCATGAGGTCGCCGTCGACGTAGAGGCGGCCGGCGCTGATCTGCTCCAGTTCGTTGATGCAGCGGATGAGGGTGGATTTGCCGGAGCCTGAGGGGCCTAGCACGACGCACACCTCGCCCTTCTGCACCTGGAGGTCGATGCCCTTGAGGACGTGCAGTTCACCGAAGAACTTGTGCACGCCCAGGACATCGACCATGGGGGTTGCGGTGGTCACGGGGTCACCTCCAGATTGGGGTCTTCATGGACGGTACCGGAGGCGAGGATGGCCTGCTGCTTCTTCGAGACGCCCTTGGCCTTGCCTCCGCCGGCGGTCTCCGAGTTGTCGAACCCCCGACCGTAGTAGCGCTCCAGGCGCGCCTGCCCCACCATCAGCACCGAGGTGATGCTCAGGTACCAGATGGCGGCGACGATCAGCAGCGGCACAGGGAGGAAGCTCTTGTTGCCGATGGCGTTGGTGACGAACGTCAGCTCCAGCGAGAACGGCACTGCCAGCACGAGCGAGGTGGTCTTCAGCATGGAGATGGTCTCGTTGCCCGTGGGCGGCACGATCACGCGCATGGCCTGCGGGATGACGATGCGACGAAGCGTGGTCGAGCGCTTCATGCCCAGCGCTGTCGACGCCTCCCACTGGCCCTTGTCGACGGAGCTGAGCCCGCCGCGCACGATCTCCGAGAGGTAGGCGCCCTCGTTGAGGCCCAGACCGAGCACGGCTGCGACGGTGGCGTTGATCACGTCCTGCGTGTCGAACTGCAGCCACTCGGGGCCGAACGGCACCCCCATCCGGGGGTACAGCACCGCGATGAGGCCCCAGAACACCAGCTGGGTGTAGATGGGGGTCCCGCGGAAGAACCAGATGTAGACGTAGGCCACGGCGCGCAGGATGGGATTGGTGCCCATCCGCATGATGGCGGTGGTGACCGCCAGCAGGATGCCGAGCGCCATGGCCAGCACCGTCAGGATGAGGGTCCAGCCCACACCGGAGATGACCCGCGCGTCGAAGAGGTACTGGCCGACCACGTCCCAGCGGTAGTTGGGGTTCGTGAACAGGCTGTAGACCAGCAGGGCGAACAGCACCAGGACGATGGCCGCCCAGATCCAGACGCTGGGTCTGGGCACGGGGCGCGCGCGGATCAACTCCGGTCGGGTGGGCACGGGGATCAGCCCTCCGGGTTCAGCTCAGCCGTGTCCAGCGCGGCCTCGTCGACACCCCAGGAGTCGAGGATGGCCTGCCAGGTGCCATCGTCCATGAGGTGCTGCATGGCCTTCTGCACCGCTTCAGTGAGGGCGGCGTCGTCCTGCGGCACGACGATGCCCTGCGGGGCCGCGTCGCGGACGTCACCGACGACCTCGAGCTGGTCACCGGTGATGGCCACGGAGTAGCTGGCGACGGTGGAGTCGGCGTAGAAGGCGTCGGCCTTGCCGCCCACCACATTGGTGGTCACGTCGCTCTGGCGGGGGTACGAGAGGACCTCGATGGCTTCCTTGCCGGCGGCGGCGCACTCCTCGTTGAACATGCCGAGCTCCTCCTCCTGCCATGTGCCGGTCTGGACCCCGATGGCCTTGCCGCACACGTCGTCGGGGTTGAGGCCGTCGGGGTTGCCCTTCTTGACGGCGAAGCTGGACCCGACCGTGATGTAGCTGATCATGTTGTAGCTGGCGGTGCGCTCGGGGGTGATGGTGAACGACGAGATGCCGATGTCGTACTTCGAGCCCATGCCGGCCAGCAGCGAGGCGAACTCGCCATCGACGACCTCGGCCTCGAGGCCCAGCACGTTGCCGAGCGCCTTGCTGAGGTCGACGTCGTAGCCGATGGCGGTCTGCAGGTCATCGGCGCGGAACTCGGCCGGCGCGTAGTCCACGGCGGCACCGACGACCAGGGTGCCCTTGTCAGCGACGGCGGCGGGCAGCAGGGCCGCGATCTCGTCCACCTTCTGGACGCCGGACACGTCGTGGCTGCGGTCCGTGGAGTCGCCGGCGTCGGCCGGCCCGGAGGCGTCCTGCCCGCCACAGGCGGTCAGCGTGAGTGCGGCCAGCAAGCTGGCGGCGAGGATTCGGCGCATGTCAGTCTTCTCTCAAGGCGGATACGGGATGATTCAACTGCCAAATCTTAATGGACGGGGCCTCTGGGACTGCATTGGTGCAGCTCCAGGGGTGGCCGGCGCCGACGATTTGGCGCCCGGGTGGGCATCCGGTATCGTTTCGGGAGCCGAAGACCGCAGGTGGCTCAACAGCCATAAAGCCACATGGCACCCGCGCAGGTGAACGTGAGAAGAATAGGTCATACCTGTCCGCCCCGCGCCGCCTGAGCGCCGGGGCTTTTTTGTGTCTTGCGTCACTTCGGCCCTCGGGCCGCCCTTCACGGCGGGCAGAGGTGTTAGACCGGAAGGAGACTCATATGGCGAGGCCGGATAAGGCTGCCAAGGTTTCGGAACTGGCTGAGGCTTTCAGCAAGTCCGGAGCGGCAGTGCTGACCGAGTACCGCGGTCTCACCGTGGCACAGCTCAAGCAGCTGCGCCGTTCGCTCGGTGAGAACGCCACCTACGCCGTTGCGAAGAACACCCTGACGGCGATCGCTGCCAAGGAAGCCGGAATCGAAGGGCTCGACGAGACCCTCACCGGCCCCACGGCTATCGCTTTCGTCACGGGTGACATCGCAGCCGCCACCAAGGGGCTGCGTGACTTCGCGAAGGCAAATCCGTCTCTGGCAATCAAGGGTGGTGTCCTGGAAGGCAAGTTCCTCGACGCCCAGGCTGTTCTGAAGCTGGCCGACCTCGAATCCCGCGAGGTTCTGCTGGCCAAGATGGCAGGCGCGCTCCAGGCCAACCTGGCCAAGGCCGCCTACATGCTGGCTGCCCCGCTGTCGCAGGGCGCTCGCGTGCTCGGCGCGCTGCGCGACGCCGCACAGGCTGACCCCTCCTTGATCGGTGGTGCTGGCTCCGCGCCGGCCACCGAAGCCACGGACGAGACCCCCGCCGCGGAAGCGGCACCTGAAGCAGCGGAAGCTGCGGAATAACAACACTGTTCCGCACGCTGCGGACCAATCTGAAAGGAAAGCCTCATGGCTAAGCTCAACAACGAAGAGCTCCTTGACGCCTTCAAGGAGATGACCCTCATCGAGCTCTCCGAGTTCGTGAAGCTGTTCGAAGACACCTTCGGCGTGACCGCCGCTGCTCCGGTGGCCGTTGCAGCCGCTCCGGCTGCCGCTGCAGGCGACGCCGCTGGCGACGGCGACGAGGAAGCTGCCTCCGACAAGGTCGACGTCATCCTGACCTCGGGCGGCGAGAAGAAGATCGCCGTCATCAAGGAGGTGCGCGCTCTGACCTCCCTCGGGCTGAAGGAGGCCAAGGACCTCGTCGAGGGCGCCCCGAAGCCGGTGCTCGAGGGCGTCGACAAGGACACCGCTGCCAAGGCCAAGGAGGCCCTCGAGGCCGCCGGCGGCACCGTCGAGTTCAAGTGATCTAGAGTCACCAACTCTTCCGACGGCCCGTCCCCGCAAGGGGGCGGGCCGTTTCACTTGCCACCGGCAGCCGGAGCGGTATCATCGATCCCGCGAGGTCGACGTCGACCCTTCCACCGCAGGCCGAAATCCGGGGGCCCGCGGTTGTTGCCGTCCGCGGCGATTTGATCTATAGTGGTTCTTTGCCCCGCTATGCGTTGCGCCCGTGATTTGACACGGGCAGTTCGCCATGCACGGATATTTGCTTCAAGCGTTCTTGGAAGGACCCAATCTTGGCCGCCTCGCGCTCTGCGTTGAAGAACACCAATGTCGTCTCGTCCACCGGTCGTATCTCGTTCGCGAAGATTCACGAGCCTCTGGAGGTTCCCAACCTCCTGGACCTGCAGATCGACGCATACAACTGGCTGATCGGGAATGAGACTTGGCGGGCGAAGGTCGAAGAGCAGCTCGCTGCCGGCCGCACCGACGTCAACACCCGCTCCGGCCTGGAGGAGATCTTCGCCGAGATCTCACCCATCTCCGATTTCCAGGACTCGATGCAGTTGTCGTTCCGCGACCACCGCTTCGAAGAGCCCAAGTGGACGATCGAGGAGTGCAAGGACCGCGACACCACCTACGCGGCACCGCTCTTCGTCACCGCTGAGTTCACCAACAACGAGACCGGTGAAATCAAGTCCCAGACCGTCTTCATCGGTGATTTCCCGCTGATGACGGACCGTGGCACCTTCATCATCAACGGCACCGAGCGTGTCGTCGTCTCGCAGCTCGTGCGCTCGCCCGGCGTCTACTTCGAGCAGACCCCCGACAAGACCTCGGACAAGGACATCTTCTCCTGCAAGGTCATCCCGTCGCGTGGCGCGTGGCTCGAGTTCGAGATCGACAAGCGCGACATGGTCTTCGTACGCCTGGACCGCAAGCGCAAGCAGAACGTCACCGTCCTGCTCAAGGCGCTCGGCTGGACCGAAGACCGCATCCTCTCTGAGTTCGGCGACGCGGAGTCCATGCGGCTGACGCTCGAGAAGGACACCGTCAAGACGCAGGACGAGGCCCTCCTCGACATCTACCGCAAGCTCCGTCCGGGCGAACCCCCGGCACGTGACGCTGCGCAGCAGTTGCTCGAGAACTACTACTTCAACGACAAGCGCTACGACCTGGCGAAGGTCGGCCGCTACAAGATCAACAAGAAGCTCGGCCTCGAGCTCCCGTTCGATCAGCAGGTGCTCACCGAGGACGACATCTCCGCAGCCATCGGCTACATCGTCGCCCTGCACGAGCACAAGGAATTCCTGGGTGACCTCCCCGTCGAGGCCGACGACATCGACCACTTCGGCAACCGTCGTCTCCGCACCGTGGGCGAGTTGATCCAGAACCAGCTCCGCACCGGCCTGGGCCGCATGGAGCGCGTCGTGCGCGACCGGATGACCACGCAGGACATCGAGGCCATCACGCCGCAGACGCTGATCAACATCCGCCCTGTGACCGCGGCGCTGAAGGAGTTCTTCGGAACCTCGCAGCTGTCGCAGTTCATGGACCAGAACAACCCGCTCGCCGGCCTGACGCACAAGCGTCGTCTGTCCGCGCTGGGCCCCGGTGGTCTGTCCCGCGACCGCGCAGGCATGGAAGTCCGAGACGTCCACCCGTCGCACTACGGCCGCATGTGCCCCATCGAGACGCCTGAAGGCCCGAACATCGGCCTCATCGGCTCGCTGGCCTCGTTCGCCCGGGTCAACGCGTTCGGCTTCATCGAGACCCCGTACCGCAAGGTCGTCGACGGTCACGTGACGGATCAGATCGACTACCTCACCGCTGATGAGGAGGACCGCTACTCGATCGCGCAGGCCAACGCCGCAGTGAACGAGGATGGCCGCCTGACGGAGGAGCGCGTCCTCGTCCGCCTGAAGCACGGCGACGCCGACGAGGTCCCCGTCGCCGAGGTCGAGTACATGGACGTGTCCCCGCGCCAGATGGTCTCCATCGCCACGGCGCTGATCCCGTTCCTCGAGCACGACGACGCCTCGCGTGCCCTCATGGGCGCCAACATGCAGCGCCAGGCGGTACCCCTGCTCCGCAACGAGTCACCCGTGGTCGGTACCGGTATGGAGTACCGCGCCGCCGTCGACGTCGGTGACGTCACCCTGGCCCGCAAGCCCGGCGTCGTGAGCTCCGTCTCGGCAGATCTCCTTGAGATCGCCAACGACGACGGCACCTACTCCAGCTTCAAGCTGGACAAGTTCGTCCGCTCCAACGCGGGCACCTGCATCAACCAGCGTCCGCTGGTCGGCCCGGGCGACCGGGTCGAGATCGGCACCCCGCTGGCAGACGGCCCCTGCACGGACCAGGGCGAACTGGCACTCGGCAAGAACCTCCTCGTGGCCTTCATGCCGTGGGAGGGCCTCAACTACGAGGACGCCATCATCCTGTCGCAGCGCATCGTGCAGGACGACGTCCTCACCTCGATCCACATCGAGGAGCATGAGGTCGACGCCCGTGACACCAAGCTGGGCGCCGAGGAGATCACCCGCGAGATCCCGAACGTCTCGGACGAGATGCTGGCTGATCTCGACGAGCGTGGCATCGTGCGCATCGGCGCCGAGGTCTCCGCCGGCGACATCCTGGTGGGCAAGGTCACGCCCAAGGGCGAGACCGAGCTGACCCCGGAGGAGCGCCTGCTGCGCGCCATCTTCGGCGAGAAGGCCCGCGAGGTGCGCGACACGTCGCTCAAGGTTCCCCACGGCGAATCCGGCACTGTCATCGGCGTGCGCGTGTTCAACCGCGAGGACGACGACGAACTGCCCCCCGGCGTGAACCAGTTGGTGCGCGTGCACGTGGCCCAGAAGCGCAAGATCTCCGACGGCGACAAGCTCGCCGGCCGCCACGGCAACAAGGGCGTCATCTCGAAGATCCTGCCGGTGGAGGACATGCCGTTCCTCGAGGACGGCACGCCCGTCGACATCGTGCTGAATCCGCTGGGTGTGCCCTCGCGTATGAACGTGGGCCAGGTCCTCGAGAACCACCTCGGCTGGATCGCCAAGACCGGGTGGGACATCACCGCGGTCCAGGAGGAATGGGCCGAGCGCCTCCGTGACGTCGGCCTCGGCTACGTCGACGGCGACGCGAAGGTTGCCAGCCCCGTGTTCGACGGTGCCAACGAGGAGGAGATCGCTGGTCTCCTCGCCAACTCGCTGACCACCCGCGACGGTGACCGACTGGTGGACTCCACGGGCAAGGCCCGCCTCTTCGACGGCCGCTCCGGCGAGCCGTACCCGGAGAAGATCGGCGTGGGCTACATGTACATGCTGAAGCTCCACCACCTGGTCGACGACAAGATCCATGCCCGCTCGACCGGCCCGTACTCGATGATCACCCAGCAGCCGCTCGGCGGTAAGGCCCAGTTCGGTGGCCAGCGCTTCGGTGAGATGGAGGTGTGGGCCCTCGAGGCCTACGGTGCCGCCTGGGCGCTGCAGGAACTGCTCACCATCAAGTCCGATGACGTGCCTGGCCGCGTCAAGGTCTACGAGGCGATCGTCAAGGGGGAGAACATCCCCGAGCCGGGCATCCCTGAGTCCTTCAAGGTGCTCGTCAAGGAAATGAAGTCCCTCTGCCTGAACGTAGAGGTGCTCTCCGACGACGGGACCGTCATCGACCTGACCGATTCGGAGGACGACATGCGTTCGGCCGAAGACTTCGGTATCGATCTCGGTCGCCGTCCCGGTAGCGACAACTTCATGGACGTCGGCGAAGTCTGATCCGCGGGGGGCTGCGCCCCACGTGAGCCCACCAGCGGAGCTTGCTTCGCTCGCACACACTTGAAATCCGAGACAGGCGAGATCGCCGATGTCTCACAGGCGCCTACTGCCGAAGTAGGGGAAAGAGAAGCCAAACGTGCTGGACGTGAACTTCTACGATGAACTCCGGATCGGTCTCGCGAGCACCGAGCAGATCCAGAAGTGGTCCGAGGGCGAGGTCAAGAAGCCCGAGACCATCAACTACCGAACCCTCAAGCCGGAGCGTGACGGCCTCTTCTGCGAGAAGATCTTCGGCCCCACCCGTGACTGGGAGTGCTACTGCGGCAAGTACAAGCGGGTCCGCTTCAAGGGCATCGTCTGCGAGCGCTGCGGCGTTCAGGTGAGCCGGAGCAACGTGCGTCGCGAGCGCATGGGCCACATCGAGCTGGCCGCGCCCGTGACCCACATCTGGTACTTCAAGGGTGTCCCGAGCCGTCTCGGCTACCTGCTGGACATCGCGCCGAAGGACCTCGAGAAGGTCATCTACTTCGCTGCGCACATGATCACCTCCGTCGACGAGGAGGGCCGCCACCGCGATCTCTCCTCGCTGCAGGCGAAGGTCGAGGCTGAGTCCAAGCAGGTCGCCGGCAAGCGTGACGCGGACATCGAAACCCGCATGCGCAAGCTGGAGGAGGACCTGGCCGCTCTTGAGGAAGAGGGTGCCAAGGCCGACGTCAAGCGCAAGGTGCGCGAGGCGGGCGAGAAGGAAGCCAACCTCATCCGCACCCGTGCGCAGCGTCAGCTGGACCGCATCGACGAGGTGTGGCAGCGGTTCAAGGGCCTGAAGGTCCAGGACCTCGAGGGCGACGAGATCCTCTACCGCGAGATGAAGAAGCGCTTCGGCAAGTACTTCGAGGGTTCCATGGGCGCCGAGGCGATCCAGCGGCGCCTGCAGGACTTCGACCTGAAGGCCGAGTCCATCTCGCTGCGCGAGACCATCGCCACGGGCAAGGGCCAGCGCAAGACGCGTGCCCTGAAGCGCCTCAAGGTGGTCAGCGCCTTCCTCAACGGCCAGAACGCGCCTTCGTCGATGGTGCTGGACGTCGTCCCGGTCATCCCCCCGGACCTGCGCCCCATGGTGCAGCTCGACGGTGGCCGCTTCGCCACCTCGGACCTCAACGACCTGTACCGCCGCGTCATCAACCGCAACAACCGTCTCAAGAGGCTGATCGACCTCGGTGCCCCCGAGATCATCGTCAACAACGAGAAGCGGATGCTTCAGGAGGCCGTCGACTCGCTGTTCGACAACGGCCGTCGCGGCCGTCCCGTCACCGGGCCGGGCAACCGCCCGCTGAAGTCGATCTCCGACATGCTCAAGGGCAAGCAGGGTCGCTTCCGGCAGAACCTCCTGGGCAAGCGCGTCGACTACTCTGGTCGCTCGGTCATCGTGGTCGGTCCTCAGCTGAAGCTGCACCAGTGCGGTCTGCCGAAGGCCATGGCGTTGGAGCTGTTCAAGCCGTTCGTGATGAAGCGTCTCGACGACCTGAACCACGCCCAGAACATCAAGGCCGCCAAGCGCATGGTGGAGCGTCAGCGCCCCGTCGTGTGGGACGTCCTCGAAGAGGTCATCACCGAACACCCCGTGCTGCTGAACCGTGCACCAACCCTGCACCGCCTCGGCATCCAGGCGTTCGAGCCCCAGCTCATCGAGGGCAAGGCCATCCAGATCCACCCGCTCGTCTGCACGGCGTTCAACGCCGACTTCGACGGTGACCAGATGGCTGTGCACCTCCCGCTGTCGGCCGAGGCCCAGGCTGAGGCACGCGTGCTGATGCTCTCGACCAACAACATCCTGAAGCCGGCAGACGGCCGCCCCGTGACCATGCCCACGCAGGACATGATCATCGGTCACTACTTCCTCACCTCCGAACGTGAGGGCAAGGGACAGGGCCGGCTCTTCTCGTCGCTGGCCGAGGCCATCATGGCCTTCGACCGCGGCGACCTGTCGATCGGCGCCAAGTGCCGCATCGTGCTGCGTGACGTCGTCGTGGACGGCGTCGAGCCCCGCCCCGACGGTTCGGTGCTGGTGGAGACCACGCTCGGTCGCGCCCTCTTCAACGAGGCGCTGCCGGAGGACTTCCACTACGTCAACACCGTCGTCGGCAAGCGCGTGCTGGGCCCGATCATCAACGAGCTGGCGGAGACGTACCCGAAGGTCAAGGTCGCGGCTGCGCTCGACAACCTGAAGGACGTGGGCTTCAAGTGGGCGTCGCGCTCCGGCGTGACGGTGTCCATCTCGGACGTCCAGACCCCGCCGCAGAAGGCCGAGATCCTTGACGTCTACGAGCGTCGCGCGACCAAGATCGACACGCTCTACGACCGCGGTCAGCTGACCGAGGACGAGCGTCGGTCCGAACTCATCGGCATCTGGGGTGACGCCACCACGGAACTCACGGAGGCCATGAAGGCGAACTTCACGACCGAGAACCCCATCTTCATGATGGTGGACTCGGGCGCTCGAGGAAACATGACGCAGATGCGTCAGATCGCCGCCATGCGAGGACTCGTGGCCAACCCGAAGGGCGAGATCATCGCCCGCCCGATCAAGTCCAACTTCCGCGAAGGCCTGTCGGTGCTCGAGTACTTCATCTCGACGCACGGTGGCCGAAAGGGCCAGGCCGACACCGCTCTGCGTACCGCAGACTCCGGTTACCTGACCCGTCGTCTGGTCGACGTCTCGCAGGACGTGATCATCCGCGAGGAGGACTGCGGCACCGAGCGTGGCCTCACCAAGGTCATCGCCAAGTGGACCACCGCGGGTGCGGACGAGACGGGCCGCCCGATCGAGATCCCCGCTGAGCCGTTCGCCAAGGACGCCTCCGTGGAGACCCCGGTCGACGTGGAGACCGCCGTCTACGCACGCTCGCTGGCCGTCGACGCCGTCGACGCCCAGGGCAACGTGCTGGTCCAGGCCGGAACCGACCTGGGCGACGCCGAGATTCTCAAGCTGGTCGAGGCCGGGGTCACCACGGTCAAGGTCCGCTCCGTGCTCACCTGTGAGTCGGCTGCCGGCACCTGTGCCATGTGCTACGGCCGTTCGCTGGCCTCCGGCAAGCTCGTGGATGTCGGCGAGGCCGTCGGTATCGTCGCTGCCCAGTCCATCGGCGAGCCCGGTACCCAGCTGACGATGCGTACCTTCCACACCGGTGGTGTGGCTGGCGACGACATCACGCAGGGTCTGCCGCGTGTCACCGAGCTCTTCGAGGCCCGCCAGCCCAAGGGCAAGGCACCGATCGCAGAGGCCGACGGCGTCGTGCGGATCGAGGACGGCGACCGTTCGCGCAAGATCGTCATCGTGCGCGACGACGGTGGCGAAGACCTGGAGTACCCGGTCGGCCGCCGCACCCGCCTCGAGTTCGAGGACAACACGGGTCAGCGCATCCACATCCAGGACGGCGTCCGCGTGTCGATCGGTCAGCAGTTGACCGCCGGCCAGGTGGACCCGCAGGACGTGCTTCGCGTGCGTGGTCTCCGCAAGGTGCAGGAGCACCTCGTGGAGGAGGTCCAGCGTGTGTACCGCACGCAGGGCGCCCCCATCCACGACAAGCACATCGAGATCATCATCCGGCAGATGCTGCGTCGCGTCACCGTCATCGACTCGGGTGAGACCGACATGATGCCCGGCGAGCTCGTGGACCGTCCCAGCTACGAGGCCTCGAACCGTCGGGCGCTCTCCGAGGGTGGCAAGCCCGCCGAGGGTCGTCCGGTGCTGATGGGTATCACCAAGGCGTCGCTCGCGACGGAGTCGTGGCTGTCGGCCGCGTCCTTCCAGGAGACGACCAAGGTCCTCACGGATGCCGCCATCCAGGGCAAGAGCGACAAGCTCCTGGGCCTGAAGGAGAACGTCATCCTCGGCAAGCTGATCCCGGCCGGCACCGGTCTCGAGCGTTACCGCAACATCCGGGTCGAGCCCACCGAAGAGGCCCGCGCCACCGCCTACACGATGAGCTACGACCCGTACGACTACGCGTTCGGCTCTGACGTGGTCGGCCCGGCCGTGCCGCTCGACGAGATGGACTTCGGCGAGATTCGCTGAACCTGATCCGAAGGGGCAGACACTCACCGCGGTTCTCACGGTCCTCGCAACACCCAACGTTTTGGGAGTTGCGGGGACCGTGTCTTTGTGTGGAGTTGCACGGCGAGTTCGGTTGCGCAGCGCCGCGTGCCGCGGGGTGAGGCTGCTCGCCGGATCGGTTGGACCGCTGACCACGCACAACGCCCGGCTGGGACGAGCCAGCCGGGCGTGTGCATGATGTGCTTCAGATCACCTACAGCAGGTGTTGCGAGGACCACGAGGATCCGCGAATCGGTATCCGGCCCTGCTGCCGTGTCCGGGAAGTTACCCCTTGGACACTGCGCGCCGCTTGTTGACGAGGTCGAACGCAACGGCGAGGAGCAGCACGAGGCCCTTGACGACCTGCTGCGTCGGTGCCTCCACGCCGAGCAGCTGCATGCCATTGGTCATGACTGCCATGATCGTGCCACCGATGATGGCACCGACGACCCGGCCGACGCCGCCCGTGACCGCTGCGCCACCGATGAAGCAGGCGGCGATGGCATCGAGTTCGATGCCGTTACCTGCGGCGGGCTGGGCGCCGTTCGCGCGCGAGGAGTAGATGATGCCCGCAATGGCCGACAACAGACCCATGTGCACGTACACGAGCATGATGGTGCGCTTCACGTTGACGCCCGAGAGGCGGGCCGCATGGATGTTGCCGCCGATGGCGTAGGTGTGGCGACCGTAGACCGTGTTCTGCGACAGGTACGCGTAGAGCAGGATCAGGGCGGCCAGGATGAACAGCACGATCGGGAAGCCCCGGCTCACCGAGAGCTGGAAGGCGAAGAAGAGCACTGCTGCGCCGATGGCGGCGAACTTCGCGATCATCAGGCCCGCCTTCTCCACCGGCTGCTCGTACTGGATGCGGGCGGCGCGCGTGCGCAGAGCGCTGAAGATGAACCCTGCCACGGCCAGGACGCCGACCAGTAGCGTGAAGATGTCCACTTCCTTGCCGAAGATGGGGACTGTGCCGAAGAGGCCTTGGAGGAACCCCGTGGCGATCTGCTTGTACTCGTTGCTCATGGGGGACAGGGAGATGGAACCCAGCACCATGAACGTCGCGCCACGGAACAGCAGCATGGAGGCCAGCGTCACGATGAAGCCGGGGATGCCGACGTAAGCCACCCAGAAGCCGTGCCAGAGGCCGATCAGCAGGCCGACTGCGAGCCCGGCGACCACCGCGACCCACCACGCCTGCCCCATCTTGATCACGAGGGTTGCCGCAATGGCACCCACGAGCGCGATCACGGATCCCACGGACAGGTCGATGTGGCCCACGACGATGACGAACAGCATGCCGATCGCCAACACCAGGATGTAGGAGTACTGCAGCACCAAGTTGGTCACGTTGGGCGGGCTGAGCAGCAGGCCCTTCGTCCAGACTTGGAAGAGGATGACGATGGCCACCAGGGCCAGGAAGATGCCGCTCTGGCGGAGGTTCACCGCCCCCAGCATGTTCTTGACGCTTGCCATGTCAGGCAGCCTCCCTTTCCTTGGTCATGAGTGTCATGAGGTTCTCCTGGTTTGCTTCGCCGCGATCCAGGACGCCGGTGATGCGCCCGAAGGCCAGCGTGTAGATGCGGTCGCAGATGCCGAGCAGTTCGGGCAACTCGGACGAGATCACGATGACGGCCTTGCCTGCGTCGGCGAGTGAGTTGATGATGGTGTAAATCTCATATTTGGCGCCCACGTCGATTCCTCGGGTCGGCTCGTCGAGGATGAGCACCTCGGGTTCGGTCATCATCCACTTGGAGAGGACGACCTTCTGCTGGTTACCGCCGGACAGTTGCCCCGCGATCGTCATCACCGACGGTGCCTTGATGCGCATGCTGCCCCGGAATTGCTCGGCGCGCTTGATCTCCTCGTTGGCATTGACCGACCCGAGGGGAGTCTTGAGCCGGTCGAGGGAGGCGGCGGAGATGTTGCGGCGGATGTCGTCGATCAGGTTGAGGCCGAACCGTTTGCGGTCCTCGGTGGCGTACGCCAAGCCGGCGTTGATCGCTTGGTGCACGGAGGAGAGGTCAGCCTCCTTGCCATGCAGGTATGCCTTTCCGCTGATCTTGTGGCCCCACGCCTCGCCGAAGACGCTCATGGCGAGTTCGGTTCGGCCCGCGCCCATGAGGCCGGCGATGCCGACGATCTCGCCGGCGCGGACGTTGAGGCTGGCGTCGTCGATGGTCTTGCGCCCCGGGATGGTGGGGTGCATGACGGACCAGTCCTCGATGCGGAAAAGTTCCTCGCCGATCTTCGGCTCGTGGTCGGGGTAGAGATGCTCGAGGTCGCGGCCGACCATGCCCTTGATGATGCGGCTCTGCTGCATCTCCGGGCCCTTCTGGATGGTCTCGATCGTCATTCCGTCACGGATGATCGTGTTGGCGTCGGCAATGGAGATGATCTCGTTGAGCTTGTGCGAGATCATGATCGACGTGATGCCCTCATCGCGCAGTTGCCGCAGCAGGCCGAGGAGGTGCGCCGAGTCCGTGTCGTTGAGGGCGGCGGTGGGCTCGTCGAGGATCAGGAGCTTGACCTTCTTGGAGAGCGCCTTCGAGATCTCCACCAACTGCTGCTTGCCGACCCCGATGTCCTGGATGAGGGTGGTGGGGTTCTCGTCGAGGCCCACCTGGCGCAGCAGTTGGGCGGCGCGCTGGTTGGTCTTGTGCCAGTTGATGCGGCCGCTCTCCGCCTGCTCGTTGCCGAGGAAGATGTTCTCCGCGATGGACAGTTGAGGGACCAGCGCCAACTCCTGGTGGATGATGACGATGCCCTTGGCTTCGGACTGGTTGATCGAGTTGAACTTGACCTCTTCGTCATCGAAGAAGATCTGGCCGTCGTAGGTACCGTGCGGGTAAACGCCGGACAGCACTTTCATGAGGGTGGACTTGCCAGCTCCGTTCTCACCGCAGATGGCGTGGATGTCGCCCCGCCGCACGCTGAGGTTAACGTCTGACAGCGCCTTCACACCGGGGAATTCCTTGGTGATGTTGCGCATCTCGAGAATGATGTCGCTCAAGGTATGCCTGCTTTCAATTGGGATGGGGCCGGCGGTTGTATTCAACCACCGGCCCCATCGCGTCAGTTACCGGGGATCAGGCAACGCCGGAGTCGACCTGCTCCTGGGTCCAGTAGCCGGTGTCCACAAGGGCCTCGGTGACGTTGTCCTTGGTGACGGTGGTGACGTCGAGGAGGTACGACGGCACGACCTTCACGCCGTTGTCGTAGGTCTCGGTGTCGTTGGCCTCGGGCTCGTTGCCCTCGAGCAGCGCGACGGCGGCCTTGACGGCCTGTTCGGCCAGGAGACGGGTGTCCTTGAAGATCGTCGAGTACTGGATGCCGTCGTTGATGAGCTTGACCGAGGCGATCTCGGCGTCCTGACCGGTGACGATCGGGAAGGTGTCACCGCCGTAGCCGTTGTTCTCCAGTGCGGTGATGATGCCGCGCGAGAGACCGTCGTAGGCGGACAGGGCGCCGTGGAGCTTCTTGTCGCTGTAGTTGGCGGTGAGGAGGTCCTCCATGCGCTTCTGCGCGGTCTCCTGCTGCCAGCGGAGGATGGCCGCCTGCTCGATGGAGGTCTGGCCCGACGGGACGACGTACTCGCCGGCATCGATCTTCGGCTGCAGGACCGACATGGCGCCGTTGAAGAAGAAGTGGGCGTTGTTGTCGTCCAGCGATCCGGCGAACAGCTCGATGTTGGCGGGCTTCTCGGCGCTGAAGCGCTCAGCGAGGCCGTCGATGAGGGACTGGCCCTGCGCGACGCCGACCTTGAAGTTGTCGAAGGAGACGTAGAAGTCGACGTTCTCCGAGTCGCGGATCAGACGGTCGTAGGAGATCACCTTGATCCCGGCTGCGGCCGCCGCATCCAGCTGCGGTGCGAGCGCGGTGCCGTCAATGGCGGCGATGATGAGGACCTTGACGCCCTGGGTGATCATCTGGTCGACCTGCTGCGACTGGGTCGGGATGTCATCGTTGGCGAACTGCAGGTCGACCTCGAAGCCGGCCTCCTCGAGCTGCGACTTGACGGCGTCGCCGTCGGCGATCCAGCGCTCGGAGGTCTGGGTGGGCATCGAGACGCCGACCTTGCCGCCGGCTGCCGCTTCCCCTCCGCCGGCGCTGGCGCTGGCGGAGGTGGTCGGATCGCTCCCGGGTGCAGGGGAGTCATTTCCGCAGGCGGCCAGACCGAGGACGGCAACGCTGGCAGCGCCCAGCCCGATGAACCCGCGACGATTGAGCTTCATTATCGTTTCCTCCTAGAAACGGATCAGTGGAGGCCAACTCTGGCCATCCCTGGGTGGGGCTCTGATGCCCTCTCCGACGAATCGGCATGTGTGACACGGGGCGGCATACGAGGACCCGTGAAACGGTTTTCTTTGTCACATGGTGCTCAACTGAGAGGCCCCCGTCAACGTGAATCGCGCAATCGATCAGTCTCGGTTTCATAACGAATCCCTAGGCCACCCCGACTGCGGATCGAGGTGTCGCCGCGGTATCATCCGCCCCTGCGCAGACGCGTTCGAGCCGATCGGTCCGGCCCCGAACCCGGTGCCGAAGGCTGGCCGGCCCTTGGGTGTGTTGCTCATGGTGGGTGAGCACATCGCCCCAACCTGCAGACACAAGGAACCCCGGGATGGTGTCTTGGGGCGTCGAAAGGATTCATGGTGAAATCACTGGCTCGGTATTTTGTCCCCGTCATGGCAGTGGCGATGGTCGGCAGCACGCTTGCGGCACCGCACGCGAACGCGCAGCCCAACGCCGCACCGCTCATCGTTCCGGAACTACAGCAATGGGTGGGGGGCCAGGGCACCTTCCAACAGGATGCGGCTCGACCGACGACCGTCGCCGCGCCAGAAGCCGCGGATCTCGCCAGCCGCTTCGTCGATGACCTCACCGCCTACACCGGCTTCCCTGCGCAGACCACCGCGACCACGGGCTCCGCGGATATCGTCCTGCTGATCGATGAGGAGCTCAGCGTCACAGGGGCCGGCGAGCTGTTCAACGCCGAGGGCTACGAGCTTGTCGCCGGCGAGGACCAGGTGACGATCACCGCTCACAGTGAGCAGGGTCTCTATTACGGAACGCGCACTCTCCTGCAGGGCTTGATGCAGTCAGAGGGACGCGACCAGTTCCCGGTCGGCACGGCGCACGACTGGCCCGATTACGCCGACCGTGGCTTCATGCTCGATGTCGCCCGCCGCTACTTCACACCCGAGTTCCTGCGCGACTACATCAAGATGATGGGCTGGTACAAGCTGAACTCCTTCCAGATCCACCTGAACGACAACCAGATCCCTCGCCCCAGCACCGGCTGGCAGGACGGGTACGCCGCTTTCCGCCTCGCCTCGGACAACCCCGAGCTGGCCGGTCTGGCGGCAGAGGACGGCAGCTACGACCGCGAGACCTGGCGCTCCTTCGAGGAGACTGCGGCCGATAACGCTGTGGTGATCACGCCCGAGATCGACGTGCCTGCACACTCGCTGGCGTTCATCCAGTGGCGACCCGAACTGGGACTCAACGGAGGGGACGACGACATGCTCGACCTCTCCAAGCCGGAGACGCGCGAGATGATCAAGCTGATCTTCGGCGAATTCATCGACTGGTTCGAGGGCCCGGTCGTCCACTTCGGCGCGGATGAGTACAGCCGGTCAGAGGCCGAGGAGTACCGGGACTTCTTCAATGAGATGGCTGAGTACATCCGCAGCCACGGCAAGAAGCCGGCCGCGTGGGGCTCCATGACGGTGATGCACGGTTCAGCTGCCGGCTATGACCGTGACGTGCTGATCGGCGCTTGGAACAACGGTTGGTACGGGATGGCCAGTGCAGAGGCTGACGGCTACGAATACATCAACATGAACGACTCCACCCTCTATGTGGTGCCGTTCGCGAACTACTACCACGGCCAAGGCCTCAACAACCAGCGTCTCTACGACGTGTGGCTGCCCAACCGGCTCGACGCCACCGACATCGTGCCGGCGGGTGGGCCCAACGGCGCCCGGTTCGCGGTGTGGAACGACCTGGTGGACGCCGATTACACCGAACTCGACGTCGACGGTCTGATCGAGGATTCCTTCCCTGTCATCTCCCAGAAGACGTGGAATGCACAGACGCCGACGCGCACTTACGCCGAGTTCACCGCGGGGGTCCGCGAGATCGGGCGGGGCCCCGGTCTGACCACCATCGGTGCGGTGTCGCAGCCCGGTACCGTCGAGCTGAGCCGCAATGCCAGCGTCACCGCTTCGTCCAGCACTCCGGAGGGTCCCGCTGCGGCGCTCACCGACGGCAGCCGCACGACGCGTTGGGTCAGCACGCAGAAGGACCCCTCCTTCGTGGTTGACCTCGGTGCGTCGAACACCATCGCGAGCGTGGACGTCGCCTGGGCCCAACCCCTGCCCACCTCGTACCACGTGGAGATCTCCGACGACGGCGAGAACTGGCGCGCGGCCGCGGTGCACGCCACCGGCAACAGCGTCGAGTTCGCTGCCATGATCGGCCGGTACGTGCGGGTCTCGGCAAAGTCCGAAGCAGGTGCGAGCGCCTGGGAGGTCGTGGTCAACGGGCCGCGTCCGCTGACCGATGGCGCCACCGCCACCGCTTCCGGCAACGAGGCACCGGCGTTCGGTCCGGAGAACACCCTCGACGGCAACCTGCGCACGCGCTGGTCTGCCAGCTATGCGATGCCCACGTGGCTGCAGATCGATCTCGGTGTCCGGCGCGCCATGGATCAGGTTCAGGTCCATTGGGAAGCGGCCGCTGCCGCCGCCTACACCGTGCTCGTCTCGGACGACGCAGTGACCTGGACCGAAGTCGGCTCCAGGAGCGCCCAGAGCGCAGGGGAGCGGGTGGACCAACTCGAGTTCGACCAGGTCGATGCGCGGTACGTGCGCATCAACGTGACTGAGAAGGCATTGAGCCCCTACCTCTCGCTCTACGAGGTGATCATCCCCGCAGTGGAGATCGATCCCCAGGGAGACATTTCCGCTCCCGCGGTCACGCAGTTGGCCACCACCCAGGTCACGGCGGGCGTGGCCGCGACCATCCGGGTGGGAGCGCAGGATGACTCCACGCCACTGGTCCACTCCGCCACCGGCCTGCCGGCAGGACTCAGCATCAACGCCCAGTCCGGCGTGATCTCGGGCACGACGAACGCCGTCGGAGACCACGAGGTGACGGTGCTGGTCACCGACGCCGCGGGCAACGTGGCTCTGATGGAGTTCACCATCTCGGTGCAGCCGAAGGTCGGGCCTTCCCCGTCTGCGACGCCCACCGTGAAGCCGACCGTGACGCCGAGCGCGTCGAAGTCGCCGACGGTGAAGCCCACTGCTACGACGGGCACCGGCACGTTCGTCCGCACTGCGCCGTACACCCTGGCCGGCAGGCACACCTTCAACGGTCGCCAGTGGATGACCACCTGTGAGCCGTACTCGCAGACCGAGCGGTGCCGCACCGACATCTGGGCCACCGTGGTCAAGGTCGAGAACGGCACGTTCGTCCGCGAATCGGGGTGGGCGTTCAACAACCTGACCTATCTGCCGTTCATGACGCGGGAAGCCTGGAAGGGCAATCCGCTGGGCGACGCGGGCTCCACGAACGACGGCGTGTTCACGTCGGCCGGCAGGCAGTGGCGCACGGAGTGCGACACCGCCGCCACGGGCAGGGGCGCGTGCCGTTCCTACACGATGACGACGGTGTACGCGGCGACGGCGAAGCCTGTGGGTGGGTACACCTTCTCGCAGGGCAACCAATGGGTGTTCAACAACATCGTGATGTTCGGGGGACCGGAGAAGCGCTGACGGTGCACCTGGGGGCATGAGCCGGCCACCTTCCCTGACGGGAGGGCGGCCGGCTCCTGTAACGGGGTGCTGGAGGCAGCCCACCTTGGGGGGCATGGTGGTCCGCGTGATTTTTGACCCTCGGGCACCGGTGGAGTAATCTTGGCAAGCGTGCCCAGACTAGGGCGCGATTGTGCGTGCCCTGGCATGACGGTCAGTTCCTAAACGTTGCGAGGAACCCTGACGCGTGCGGAGTTCGCACGGCAGCCAACTGTGTTTCTGCCCGGAACGGTGACCCGGAACGATGACACGGAGACCTGCGCCAGGGAAACCCCCGCCAATATCCAGACAACGAAAGTGAAACCAAACAGGTGCCAACTATTCAGCAGCTGGTCCGGAAGGGCCGCAGGGACAAACCGTCCAAGAGCAATACGCCCGCGCTGAAGGGCTCGCCCCAGCGTCGCGGCGTGTGCACTCGCGTGTACACCACCACGCCGAAGAAGCCGAACTCCGCGCTCCGTAAGGTCGCGCGTGTGCGTTTGAGCTCCGGCATCGAAGTCACCGCCTACATCCCGGGCGTCGGCCATAACCTTCAGGAGCACTCGATGGTGCTCGTCCGCGGTGGTCGTGTGAAGGACCTCCCCGGTGTGCGCTACAAGATCGTCCGTGGTTCGCTCGACACCCAGGGTGTCAAGGGCCGCAAGCAGGCCCGCAGCCGCTACGGCGCCAAGAAGGAGAAGTAATGCCTCGCAAGGGTCCCGCCCCGAAGCGTCCCGTGGTCATCGACCCCGTTTACGGTTCGCCGCTCGTTTCGCAGCTCGTCTCCAAGATCCTGCTCGACGGTAAGAAGTCCGTCGCCCAGGGCATCGTCTACGACGCCCTCGAGGGCGCCCGCGCCAAGACCGGTACCGACCCGGTGCAGACGCTGAAGAAGGCTCTCGACAACGTCAAGCCTTCGATCGAAGTCAAGTCCCGTCGCGTCGGCGGTGCCACCTACCAGGTGCCGATCGAGGTCAAGCCCGGCCGTCAGAACACTCTGGCGCTGCGTTGGCTGGTCAGCTTCTCCCGCGCTCGTCGCGAGAAGACGATGACCGAGCGTCTCATGAACGAGATCCTCGACGCCTCGAATGGTCTGGGTGCTTCCGTGAAGCGCCGCGAGGACACGCACAAGATGGCTGAGGCCAACCGCGCCTTCGCCCACTACCGCTGGTGATTCAGCTGCCCCCGTACCGCAGGGTACGGGGGCTCTCACCGTCTAACGACTTGACTCTTCGATACTCGAGAAGGACCGAACTGTGACCGACCTGAACAAGGTTCGCAACATCGGCATCATGGCGCACATTGATGCCGGCAAGACCACCACGACCGAGCGCATCCTGTTCTACACCGGCAAGAACCACAAGATCGGTGAGACCCATGACGGCGCGGCCACCATGGACTGGATGGAGCAGGAGCAGGAGCGCGGCATCACGATCACGTCCGCCGCGACGACCTGTTTCTGGCACGACCACCTGATCAACATCATCGACACCCCCGGCCACGTGGACTTCACGGTCGAGGTCGAGCGTTCGCTCCGCGTCCTCGACGGCGCTGTTGCGGTGTTCGACGGCGTGGCCGGCGTCGAGCCGCAGTCGATGACCGTGTGGCGCCAGGCCACCAAGTACGGCGTGCCGCGCATCTGCTACATCAACAAGCTCGACCGCACCGGCGCCTCGTTCAGCCACGTCGTCAGGACGATCCGCGAGCGCCTCAACACCGATCCGGTGCTGCTGCAGCTGCCCATCGGCTCCGAGGGTGACTTCCTGGGCGTCGTCGACCTCGTGGAGATGCGCGCGCTGACGTGGCGCGGCGAGACCGCCATGGGCGAGGACTACGACGTCGAGGAGATCCCCGCCCAGCTCCGGGCCGAGGCCGAGGCTGCCCACGCCACGCTCATCGAGCGGGTGGCGGACGTGGACGACGACATCATGGAGTTGTACCTGGAAGGCGAGGAGCCCTCGGTCGCGCAGGTCAAGGCGGCCATCCGTAAGGGCGTCATCACCAACACCTTCACCGCCGTGGTCTGTGGCACCTCGTTCAAGAACAAGGGCGTGCAGCCCCTGCTCGACGCGGTCGTCGCCTACCTGCCGTCGCCGCTCGACGTGCCCGCCATCGACGGCTTCAAGCCCGGCCACGAGGACGTCAAGCTCGAGCGTCACCCCTCCGACGACGAGCCGCTGTCGACTCTCGCCTTCAAGGTCGCCGCCGATCCGCACCTGGGTCGCTTGACCTTCGTGCGCGTCTACTCCGGCGTCCTGCAGTCTGGTTCGCAGGTCCTCAACTCGACCAAGGGCCGCAAGGAGCGCATCGGCAAGATCTACCAGATGCACGCCAACAAGCGTGAGGAGATCCCCTCCATCGGTGCCGGCATGATCTGCGCGGTCATGGGGCTCAAGGACACCACCACCGGCGAGACCCTGTGCGACCCGGCCAGCCCCATCGTGCTGGAGTCGATGACCTTCCCGAACCCCGTCATCGAGCAGGCGATCGAACCGAAGACGAAGTCGGACCAGGAGAAGCTGTCGCACGCCATCCAGCGTCTCGCGGAGGAGGACCCCACCTTCCGGGTCCACACCGACGAGGAGACCGGGCAGACCATCATCGCCGGTATGGGTGAGCTGCACCTCGACGTCCTGATCGACCGCATGAAGCGGGAGTTCAAGGTCGAGGCGAACATCGGCAAGCCGCAGGTCGCGTACCGCGAGACCCTGCGCCGCAAGGTGCAGAAGGTCGAGTACACGCACAAGAAGCAGACCGGTGGCTCCGGCCAGTTCGCGCGCGTCATCATCGACCTCGAGCCCACCGAGCCCGGCTCCGGCTACGAGTTCGTCAACGCCGTCACCGGCGGCCGCATCCCCCGCGAGTACATTCCCGCGGTGGACGCCGGCGTCAAGGAGGCCCTGCAGTTCGGCGTGCTCGCCGGCTACCCGGTCGACAACATCAAGGTGACGCTGACCGACGGCGCCTACCACGACGTCGACTCCTCGGAGCTGGCGTTCAAGCTCGCCGGCTCCATGGCCTTCAAGGAAGCCGCGCGCAAGGCGGACCCGGCAATCCTGGAGCCCGTCATGGCCGTCGAGGTCACCACGCCCGAGGACTACCTGGGCACCGTCATCGGTGACCTGAACTCGCGTCGTGGCTCGATCCAGTCCATGGACGAGCTTCACGGCAACCGTGTCGTCAAGGCGCTCGTGCCGCTCTCGGAGATGTTCGGCTACGTGGGTGACCTGCGCTCGAAGACCTCGGGCCAGGCCAACTACTCGATGGAATTCGATTCCTACGCCGAGACCCCCAAGAACATCATGGAGGAGATCGTCGCCAAGGCGAAGGGCGAGTAACACTCGACCCTAGGATGTCTTGAGACCGGCCGGGAGCGTGAGCTCTCGGCCGGTCTCGCATTCCGGTCTTCTATACAGTGACGTTGTGGACATGCGGATCAGGACCTGGAGCGAACTGGGCAAGGACGAGTTCTTCGACATCGCCGTGCTGCGCACCATGGTGTTCTACGTGGAGCAGCGCGCCGACGTCCAGGATTTCGACGAGCACGACCGCGCACCGCAGACGCTGCACTATTCCATCCATGACGACGGGGGAGCGGCGGCCTACCTGCGCACGCTCAGGCTCGCCACGCCGGAATACGGCGCCTTCTGGGCGTTGGGTCGGGTGGCGGTGCGGAGCGACCGGCGCGGTCGGGGCCTTGCCCGGGTGCTCCTCCGGGAGGCTGTGGGCCGGTTGGGCCCCGAACCGATCGTCTTGCACTCCCAGACCTACGTCCAGGGTCTGTATGCGGGATTCGGGTTCGAACGGGTGGGGGAGCCGTTCGAGGAGGCCGGGATCGCCCACATCACGATGGTGCGGCCCTCACCCTGGGGCCACCTGGGCCGGATCTGAGCCTCGCCGCGCCGCTGCTTGAACATGTTCGCTAGACTGACCGATCAGTGTGGGCACCTCTGGTTTGACTATCGGCGCTCACTGGACAAAAATGAATGAGTCCCTTGTGCCCTACCGGCATCAGGAACCCCAAAAATCTAGAGCTGCGCAGAGTGCGTGGCGAGATCCAAGAAGGAGCCCTCGTGGCAAAGGCCAAGTTTGAGCGGACCAAGCCGCACTGCAACATCGGCACCATCGGACACGTCGACCACGGCAAGACCACTCTCACCGCGGCGATCACGAAGGTGCTGCACGACGCGTACCCGCAGTGGAACTCTGCCTCGGCGTTCGACCAGATCGACAAGGCGCCCGAAGAGCGCCAGCGTGGTATCACCATTTCGATCTCGCACGTCGAGTACCAGACCGAGAAGCGTCACTACGCACACGTCGACTGCCCCGGACACGCTGACTACGTCAAGAACATGATCACCGGTGCGGCTCAGATGGACGGCGCCATTCTCGTGGTCGCCGCCACCGACGGCCCGATGGCTCAGACCCACGAGCACATTCTCCTGGCTCGCCAGGTCGGCGTGCCGGCGATCGTCGTCGCGCTCAACAAGTGCGACATGATCGACGATGATGACGCTGACCTCATCGACCTGGTCGAGATGGAACTCGACGAGATCCTGAGCGCTCAGGGCTTCGAAGACACCAAGATCGTCCGCGTTGCCGCCTTCCCCGCCCTGAACGGCGACGAGAAGTGGGGCAAGTCGGTCCTCGAGCTCATGGAGGCCGTGGATGAGTACATCCCGCAGCCCGAGCGCGACACTGACAAGCCGTTCCTGATGCCCGTTGAGGACGTCTTCACGATCACCGGTCGTGGCACCGTCATCACCGGCCGCATCGAGCGCGGCGTCGTCAACACCGGCGACACCGTCGACATCATCGGCATCCGTGAGCAGAAGCAGACCAGCACCGTCACCGGTGTTGAGATGTTCCGCAAGATCCTCGACGAGGGTCGCGCTGGCGAGAACGTCGGCCTGCTGCTCCGCGGCACCAAGAAGGAAGACGTCGAGCGCGGCATGGTCGTCATCAAGCCGGGCTCGACCACCCCGCACACCGACTTCGAGGCCAACGTCTATGTGCTGAACAAGGAAGAGGGCGGCCGTCACAAGCCGTTCTTCTCGAACTACTCCCCGCAGTTCTACTTCCGCACCACCGACGTGACCGGCGTCGTCCAGCTCCCCGCTGGGACCGAGATGGTCATGCCCGGCGACAACACGGAGATGACCGTGCACCTCAACAAGCCGATCGCCATGGAGGAGAACCTCAAGTTCGCCATCCGTGAAGGCGGCCGTACCGTCGGTGCAGGCAATGTCACCAAGATCCTCAAGTGATCTGATCTACTGATCCCGCGAAGGGGCCGCACAGCTTGGCTGTGCGGCCCCTTCGCCGTCCTGCCTCATCTGCCGGCGCCTCCCCCAAGCGGTGTGACGCAGAACCCGTGGGTGAGCTGGTCCTTCCCGCGCAGCGCTGTCGCGCAGTCGCGTTGTCCATATCGTGGCAACGCTAACAAGGCCCTCTAGCATGACGTCACTGGATCAGAGTTGATCAGGATCGGAGACCAATGCCCGTGCGCCAGCGATCCGCAGGCTTCAGCAAGGTGCTCGTCAGCGCCCTCGCTGTGGCTCTCGCCGCAACCATGACCCCTACCCTCCAACCCGCCCAAGCAGCAGAGCGCGACTCGCTGAACGTCGCCTTCGGCGGCTCTCTCGTGGGCACGGAGGACTACACAGCCCAGGGAGCGGAGCTCAAGCGCGGCACGCTGCAGCGAATGGACGGGAACGAGGACCAAGTGCCCGGCGAGGGCGTCGTCCTCGCCGGAGGAACCGAGGGCATCCGCTTCCTGCCGAACAACTTCGTGCTCGACAGCGGAACGAAGAGCTTCCTCATGGAGGTGCAGTACACCCCCGACGCCGTCGAGCACTTCGACACCATCATGTCCGCGGGTGGCAACTTCTACGTCCGTGCGCAGGACGGCAGGCTGCGCTACGGCTGGGACACGAACCTCGGCGGATCCTGGACCAAGAACACGCGCGACGTGGACCTGCCGTCGGACGGGGAACGCCATGCGATCTCACTGCATTACCGTTACACGGCCGCCCAGACCACCGTCGACCTCATGCTCGACGGGGTCGCCATGCCCCCGGTCACCGGCCCGCACCCCCTCGTGATCGCCAGCGGCTCGGCGAACATGTTCGGCTTCGGCAACGACGTGCACCCGGCGGGACAGGACCGTGGGATGCCCGGCACGCTGCACGAGGTCCGCGTCGCCGCCACCGACGGCTCGGCCGACGTGGCCTTCGAGTTCCAGCCGCGTGCCCTGACCACCGACCTGCTCGACGTCTCGTTCGACGGCTCGCTCGACGGCACGGCCTACGTGCCCGCGGCGGAGGAGACCGTGGAAGGTGCCCTGACGTCCCGTGACGGCGCCACCGTCGGCGGCGGCCAGGCGACTCTGAGCGCCGCCACGCACGCGCTCAACTTCCTGGCCGATCCGAACCCACTCAGCGCGGTGAATCTGGACGCCGGCTTCGTCGCCGAGCTCGAGTTCACGCCCTCGGCAACGCAGCGCACCCTCGCCACCGTCTTCGCGCTCGGCGGCAACTCCTTCGTCCGCTACCAGGACGGCCAGCTCCGCTACGGCTTCTCCAGCAACCCCACGGGAACCGCGGGCAACTGGTCCAATCACATCGCCACCATCGCGCTTCCGGCCGCTGGAGCGTCGCACGTCATCTCGGTGGCCTACGACCCGCAGCCCGAGGGCGGCGCGAAGATGCACCTCTGGCTCGACGGCGTGGCCGGTCCCACCATCACCGCCACCACGCTGATGCGTCAGGCCATCCCCGGTGGCACCGCCTTCGGAAACGACGTCAACACCGCCGGCCTCGACCGCGGATTCGCCGGCACCATCCAGCGCGCCCGCCTGGCCCAGCTGAACGAGGCGTTCCGCAGCGAAGCCTTCCTGTTCCAGACGCAGGATCCGGGCACCACCTGCGAAGGCGGCCCCTTCGAGACTGGAAACTTCGTCGCCGTCGCCGCAGAGGACTGCCGCGAAGACATCGTCGCCAAGGCCAGCGCCGTCCGCCCGACGGCGGAGCAGCTCGACTGGCAGGAACTGCAGTACACCGGCTTCCTGCACTTCGGCCCCAACACCTTCGAGAACATCGAGTGGGGCTACGGCACCTACCCGGCGGAAAAGGTCAATCCCACCAACGCCGACATCGACTCGTGGCTGAAGAACCTGCGCGACGCCGGCATGAAGATGGCAGTGCTGACCGTCAAGCACCACGACGGCTTCCTGTCCTACCCGACCCGCTACTCCGACTACGACATCTCCGCCTCCCCGTGGAAGAACGGCGAAGGCGACATCGTCAAGGAGTTCACCGATGCCGCGCGCAAGTACGGCATGGGCGTGGGCTTGTACCTGTCACCGGCTGACTCGAATGCCGAGATCAAGGGCATCTACGCCAACGGTTCCTCAGCGACGCCCCGCACCATTCCCACGTTGGTGGAGGGTGACGACCGCTCGGCAGCAGTGGCCGCCGGCGACCTGCCGACCTACAACTACAACGCCACCGACTACGGCCAGTACTTCTTGAACCAGCTGTACGAAGTCCTCACCCAGTACGGCCAGGTCGACGAGGTCTGGTTCGACGGCGCCGGCGGCAACACCTCCGGCACCGAGCGCTTCGACTACTCGGCGTACTACGACCTGATCAAGAAGCTGCAACCCAAGGCGCAGATCGCCGTGGGTGGCCGCGACATCCGCTGGGTCGGAAACGAGCACGGCTCGGCCCGCAATGACGAGTGGGCTGTCGTACCGGTCAACGAGAGCGAACCCGGCGGCAGGATCGGCGCCGTCCAATCGGGCAACTTCGACCAGTTGTACGGCTTCGACGACCAGATCGTCTCCGCCACGCAGGACGGTCGGGCGACCCACCTGCACTGGTGGCCGTCCGAGGCCGACATGAAGCTCACCCCGGGCTGGTTCTGGGGCCCTGGCAAGGACACCCCGAAGACGGGGCAGGCGCTGCTGGACAACCATTGGGATGCCTCGGTTGGCCGCAACTCCGTCCTGCTGCTGAACGTGCCCCCGACGACGGAGGGTCGACTCTCGCAATCCAACGTCGACGCGATCATGGACTTCGCACAGCTGCGTCGCAAGGCGTTCGGCAACGACCTCGCGCTCGGCCGCGCTGTCACCGTCGGTGGTGGGACCACCCACGAGATCACCGACGGCAACAGCCGCTCGTCGTGGGTCTCCGACGGCGGCGATGACACCACACCGCTGCTGATCGACCTGGGCTCACCCCAGCGCGTCAACCGCATCAGCGTCAGCGAGGACTCCTCGGACCACGGTCAGCAGATCCGCGACATCAGGGTCGAGGCCAAGGTCGCCGGCAACTGGCAGCAGATCGCCACCGGCCGTGCAGTCGGTGTCAACCGCATCTGGCGCCTGGACACGCCCGTGACCGCCCAGGAGTTCCGCGTCACCGTGCCCTCGGCACGCGGCACCTACGGCATCGCGAACCTGTCGCTCTACCAGACCCTGGAGCAGGACCCCGGTCGACCCACGGACATCTGGATCGACTGTGAAGCCCCGACCGCCGGCCCCGGCACCCAGACCGCGCCGCTGAACTCGCTTGAGCAGCTGCGCACCCTGGACCTGGCGCCGAGTGCGACGGTCTTCTTCAAGTCGGGCACGTCGTGCGACGACTCCAGCGCCCGCCTGTGGGCCTACGGCACCGCGGACGAGCCCGTCGTGATCACCACGTACGACGGGAAAGTCCTGCCCACCATCGGTGCTGCCCCGGCCGAAGACTGGTTCGCGTCGTACGACGAGAGCCAGAACCTTGAGGTGTTCGTCGATTCCGACAGCAACCGTGCGCCCCGCATCACCGACGTGGGCGCCCAGAGCGCCATCGTCGAACGCGACGTCGCGATCCAGATCCTGGCGTCCGACCGCGATGGGGACGCGTTGACGTATTCGGCGACCGGCCTCCCATCCGGCGTCACGATCAACGCCCAGACCGGCCTCATCTCCGGCTCGCCGACCGCCACGGGCACCAACCAGGTGACGGTCAGTGTCAGCGACGGTAGCGGCGGTTCCGCGAGCACCACCTTCGAGCTCGTGGTGAACCGCGCTCCACTGGTGGAGCTGGCCGGCGAGCCCACCGGTATGACGCTGGGCACCACCCAGACCATCTCGCTGATCACCAACGGTCTGCCCGCCGACAGCGTGCTGGCCGTGGATGCTCCGGCAGGCTGGGTCGTCTCCCCCTCGCGTCAGTGGGTTCCCGCCGGCGATGGCACCGCCACCGTCACGGTGCGGGCGCCGCAGTCGGGCACGTCGGGAGTGATCACCGCCACGGTGCTGACCCCGACGGGTGAAACCGGCGCTGTGTCGGCGCAGATCGCCCTGGTGAACCCGGCCGCCCCGGTCGCCATCTCCGGCGTCGTGGCGTGGAACTCGGCGGAACCGGCCGAAGGCGGGGGCAACGGCTACGTCACCGCCGCCATCGACGGCAACCCGGCGTCGTTCTGGCACACGCAGTGGGAGGGCTCGAACCCGCCGCACCCGCACTTCATCACCGTGGATTTCGGGTCGGTGCAGACGATCGGTTCGCTGACGTACGTGCCCCGCCCCAAGTCGGCGTGTGGCTCCTCGATCAATCCGGCAGCCTGTAACGGGCAGATCGTCGGCTTCGAGGTGCACTCGGCGACGGGCACCTTCGGCACGCGGACCGCGACCGAACTGCAGGCCCAGTCCTTCGCGGACCCCGCGGATGCCGTCTACACGCAGGTGGCCAAGGGCAACTTCGACGCGTCGAGCACCGACGCCAAGACGGTCACCTTCGACCAGCCCGTGACCACGCGGTACCTGCGTCTGACGTCGACGTCGGCCGTGACCGGGGCCGGCGGGCAGAGCCAGCCCTGGGCGCAGATCGCAGAGGTCAACCTGCGAGGGCCCGTCGAGGTGTTTGACCTCACAGATGCCCCGCTGACGGACGCGCGGGTGTCTGTGACCCCGACGACGGCTGAGCAGGACTCTGAGGTGACCGTGACAGGCATTGGGTTCGTGCCCGGCGCCGACGTGACGGTGACGCTCGGAGGCACGACGGTGACCGTGCCCGCCAACGAGGTAGGTGTGGCCACGGCGAAGATCACCGTGGCCGCAGCCCAGGCGGTGGGCGCCGTCACGGTGACCGCCACTGACGGCACGGCCAGCGGCACCGCAACGGTCACTGTGACGCTGGCTGCGTCTCCGCCGCCGTCTCCGTCGCCGTCTCCGAGCGTTTCGCCCTCGGTGTCGCCGAGCCCCTCGAAGTCGCCTTCGGTGAAGCCCTCGGTGTCGCCTTCGGTCAAGCCGACGGCGACCCCGACCAAGCCGTCCGACACGTTCGTCCGGACCGCGCCGTACACCGAGCCCGGCACGCACGACTTCAACGGCCGTCAGTGGATGACGACCTGCGAGGCGTACTCGCAGACCGAGCGGTGCCGCACCGAGATCTGGGCCACCGTGGTCAAGGTCGAGGACGGGCAGTTCGTCCGCGAGTCGGGGTGGGCGTTCAACAACCTGACGTACCTGCCGTACATGACGCGTCAGGCCTGGAAGGGCAACCCGCTGGGTCAGGCCGGGGAGCTCACGTCGGCCGGTCGGCAGTGGAAGACCGAATGCGACACCGCCGCCACAGGTAGGGGCGCGTGCCGTTCCTACACGATGACGACGGTGTACGCCGCCACGGCGAAGCCTGCGGGTGGCTACACCTTCTCGCAGAACAACCAGTGGGTCTTCAACAACATCGTGATGTTCGGAGGCCCCGAGAAGCGCGGCTGACTCATACTGGCCGGCAGCGGAATAGCCGAAGGCCTCGGAGCACAAGCTCCGAGGCCTTCTTCGCGTCTTCCTGGAGACTGCGAGTCTCCGCACCTGCATACTGCCGGTGAATAGCGAATGCGGGCCCCGGAACAACTCGGGGGCCCGCATCAGTATGGGGGGGGGGTGTCAGCCGCGCTTCTGGATGGCGGCCCATTCGTCGCGCAGCCCGACGGTGCGGTGGAACAGCATGTCCTCGTCGAGGTCGGCTGCGAAGTAGCCGAGGCGCTCGAACTGGACCACTTCGCCGGGCGCCGCGTCTGCCAGCGCTTCCTCGGCCCAGCCGTTGACCAGCTGACGCGAGTTCGGGTTGAGGTCGTCGAGCGCCTCGCCCGTCGCCTCGCCGGGGGCCTCCGCCGTGAACAGCCGTTCGTACAGCGCGGCCCGCAGCGGTACCGCATGCTCGGCCGAGACCCAGTGCATCGTCGACTTCACCCTGCGCCCGTCGGCCGAATTGCCGCCCTTCGACGCGGGGTCGTAGGTGGCCAGCACCTCGACGACCTCGCCGTTCTCGTCCTTCACCACGTCGGTGGCGGTCACGAAGTAGGCGCCGCGCAGGCGCACCTCGCGGCCGGGGGAGAGGCGGAAGTACTTCGGCGGGGGGACCTCGCGGAAGTCGTCCTGCTCGATCCACAGCTCGCCCGTGAACTCCACCTGGCGGGTGCCGTCCTCTGGGCGCTCCGGGTTGTTGGACACCTCGAAGTGCTCCACCACCGGCTGCCCGCTGTCGTCGAGGGGCCAGTTGGTGATGCGCAGCTTCAACGGGTTGAGCACCACCATGCGGCGCTGGGCCGTGGCGTTGAGTTCGCGGCGCACGTAGGATTCGAGCGCCTCGATGGACTGGCGCGAGTTCGTGCGGGTGGTGCCCACCTCGAGCATGAACTGGCGAATGGCGGCCGCCGGGTAGCCGCGGCGCCGCAGGCCGCGGAGCGTCGGCATCCGGGCGTCGTCCCAGCCGTCGACGACGCCGTCCATCACCAGCCGCGCCAGGCGGCGCTTCGAGGTGATGGTGTGCGTCAACTCGAGGCGGGCGAACTCGTACTGGCGCGGGCCGTCCTCGACGCCGAGCTGCTCCAGGAACCAGTCGTAGAGCGGGCGGTGCGACTCGAACTCGAGCGTGCACAACGAATGCGTGGTGCCCTCGATCGCGTCCGACTGGCCATGGGCCCAGTCGTAGTTGGGGTAGATCGGCCAGTCGTCGCCGGTGCGGTGGTGCGCAACCTTGCGGATGCGGTACATCACTGGATCACGCAGCTGCATGTTCTCGTGATTCATGTCGATCTTCGCGCGCAGCACGCGCGAACCGTCGGCGTAGTGGCCGGCGCGCATCTTGCGGAACAGGTCGAGGTTCTCCTCGATGCTGCGGTCACGATACGGGGAGTTGACCCCCGGCTTGCCGAACCCGCCGCGGCCTGCGGAGATTGCGTCGCCGTCCTGGTCGTCGACGTAGGCCAGGCCCTTCTCGACGAGCTGCTCCGCCCAGTCGTAGAGCTTCTGGAAGTAGTCCGATGCGTAGCGCACATCGGCGGGTTCGTAGCCGAGCCACTCGATGTCCTCGATGATGGAGTCGACGAAGCTCGTCTCCTCGGTCTCCGGGTTGGTGTCGTCCAGCCGCAGCAGACAGATGCCGCCGAAGTCGGTGGCGACGCCGAAGTCGACCACGATGGCCTTCGCGTGCCCGATGTGCAGGTAGCCGTTCGGCTCGGGTGGGAAACGGGTCTGGACCCGGCCGCCACGCTTGCCCTGCTCGACGTCGGCTCGCACCGCGTCGTAGATGAAGTTCGAGGGCATGGCTGATGACTGAGTCATGACGGGTAAGTTAGCACGCTCCGGCTACCGCGCGGCGGCAAGGTCTGCGAGCCCCAGGATCAGCAGGATGGGGATGGCGATCACGACGGCCAGCAGCACCGCCACGAGGGCCCCCACCGCGATCCAGTACCGGACGGAGGACTGCTTGACCAGTTCGCGGTTCTCGATGGCTCCGTTGAGGAGCTTGAGGTTCTTCTTGTTGGAGCGGTAGGCCGCGTCGAAGATGGCGCCGACGAAGGGGATCATGCCGAGCAGCCAGTCGAGCAGCGAGTTGAAGGCCATGCGGCCGATGACCGGGATGGGGGCACGCAGCCGAATGGCGTCGACGAGGATGCTGCCGCCGAACACGGCTCCCACGGCGGTGCCGGCCCACGGCACGATCGAGAGCACCGGGTCCACGCCGATGCGGATCTTGGTACCGGGCACCTGCACCAGGTCGTCGAGCACGTACGAGAGGGCGCGGGTCAGCTTCGCCGGCGATTCTTTCGGCACGTTGCCCAGGTCCCGCTTCGTCCGGTCGCGCGCGGCCTTCAGCGTCGGGTCGGTCGTTGAACCGGACAGCGCCTGCTCGGCCACCTTGCGCGCGCGTTCGATGGCGCTGGCCGGCGTGGGAGGCGGTTCCTGACTCATACGCTCCAGTGTTGCGCGAGTTGGGGGGCATGACCAGTAGCCTCACGGGTGAGGCCCGATAGGCTGGGTCCACTATGAGCGAAACAGTGATCCCCGCCCGCACCCGCGTCGCCCCCTCACCCACCGGAGACCCCCACGTCGGAACCGCCTTCATGGCTCTGTTCGACCTGGCCTGGGCCCGCAAGACGGGGGGACAGTTCGTCCTGCGGATCGAGGACACGGACCAGGCCCGCCTCGTGGCGGGTTCTGAGGACCAGATCTACGAATCCCTGGCCTGGCTGGGCCTGCAGCCTGACGAGGGCCCGCACGTGGGCGGCGAGCACGGCCCCTACCGCCAGTCGGAGCGGCTGACCACCTACCGGCCGTTCGTCGAGCAGTTGGTCGAGGCCGGGCATGCCTATTACTGCTGGTGCTCGTCCGAGCGGCTCGTCGAGCTGCGCCGCGAGCAGGAGCAGTCCAAGGCCTCGGTCACGGGCTACGACCGACTGTGCCACGGGATGACCCGCGACGAGCGCGCCCAGCTGGCCGGCTTCTCCGAGACCCCTGTCGTGCGGATGCTCATCCCCGACGACGTGCCGCTGACGTTCCAGGACATCGTGCGCGGCGAGGTGAAGGCACCCCGCCCCGACGACCAGGTGATCCTGAAGGCCGACGGTTTCCCGACCTACCACATGGCCGTCGTGGTCGACGACCACCTCATGGGTATCACCACGGTGGTGCGCGGCGAGGAGTGGATCTCCTCGACGCCGAAGCACGTCCTGCTGTACCAGTGGTTGGGCTGGGAACTGCCGCAGTTCGCCCACATGCCGCTGCTGCGCAACACGGACAAGTCGAAGATCTCCAAGCGGAAGAACCCTGCCGCCCGTCTCATGTGGTTCAAGGAGGAGGGCTACCTCCCGGAGGCGGTGCGCAACTTCCTGCAGCTGCTCGGGTACGCCGGTGACGACGAGCAGGAGGTCAAGACCTTCGATCAGTTCGTCGAGGAGTTCGACTGGGCGAAGGTGAACCCCGTCGGCCCCATCTTCGACCTGAAGAAGCTCGACTGGCTCAACGGCCACTACCTCCGCTCGTTGTCCGCCGAAGAACTGGCGGACCGGATCATGGCCTTCGAGGAGGCGCACTGGACCCCGTCCGGGGAGCAGGTGGCCGTGCTGCGCAAGGCGGTACCGATCATCCAGGAGCGGCTCGTGCTGCTGAAGGACGCCCTGCCTCAACTGGACTACCTCTTCGTGGCCGACGGCGAACTCACCGTCGCCGACGACGCTGCAGCCGCGTTGCCCGACAACGCCGCCGAGGTGCTGGACGCCGCCATCGCGGTGGCCGAGCAGGTGCCGTTCGACACCGATTCCATCCAGACCGCACTGAAGGAGCGCCTCGTGGAGGGCATGGGCATCAAGCCGAAGTTCGCCTTCGCGCCGATCCGCGTCGCGATCTCGGGCCGCCGGGTGTCGCCGCCACTGTTCGAGTCCATGGAGATCCTCGGGCGGGAGTCTTCGCTGGAACGGTTGCGGGCGCTGCGCACCACCTTGTGAGGGCACGGAAGGGCGCTCCCATGCGCGCATGAAGAGTGATTGTTTCGAGACGTTGGAGACCGTCACAGGCATCATCGAACCCACGTAAATTCTCCGGCGCCGGAAGTGTGGGCCGCCGGCGTTCCACCGACGGCGATGGAGATTCGATGGTCAAGCAATCCAGTGTGCGCCGAGCGCCACTGACCCGATACGCGACAAGCCTCTTCCTCGGCCTCGCGCTCATCCTGGGGCTCACCCCCGGTCAGGCGGCGACGGCGGCACAGCTGCCCACGACAACGGCGGGCTGGAAGCAGCTCAACGTTTCACTGCCGGACCACCAGGATCTCGAGCAGCGACTCGCGCAGGCCGAGCCCATGCGCTGGCTGTTCACCGGAGACTCGATCACCCATGGCATCGTCCACACCAACGGCTACAAGCGTTACACCGAGTACTTCGACCAGTACCTGCGCACCACGCCCGTCAACGGCCACGACCGCTCCCAGGACGTGGTGCTGAACACCGCCGTGTCGTCCGGCCGCACCATCTGCCCCGCGGGCGATCCCAGCCAGCCGTGCCTCGACCTCAACTTCGATTCCTGGGTCACCGACCGCCAGGCCGACGTCGTGATGATCGCGCTGGCCATGAACGACGGCCGACAGAACGCGCCTCTCGTGCCGCTGGACCAGTTCCGCGCCGAACTCAAGCGGGCCGTCGCCGCCATTCGCACGGCGGGAGGGATCCCCGTGCTGCAGACGCAGAACGGTACCCAGAACGCTCAGATGAACACCAACCTCGAGATCTACTTCACCGCCGTGCGTGAACTCGCCGTTGAAGACGACGTGTTGATGGTCGACGTCGCCACATATTGGCGCGAGATCAGCCAGGGCGGCTTGTCGCACCCCGCCATCATGAACGACGAGATCCACCCGAACGAGCACGGCCACCTCCGCTGGGCCCGCGTAGCTCTCGACTCCCTCGGCCTCCTCGACCCCGCCTCGGAGCTGGCCACCAGCGGCGACGTCGTGAGCGTGCCCCGCACCGGTCCCGAGATCGACGAGACCTACACGCTCGCCAGCCAAGGCGAGCGCGGTTCCGAGGCGCCCGGCGTCGTCGAGTGGAACGTCGCCACCACCTTCAACGGCACCACTGCCCTGAACTACGGCGGGGACATCTCGGCGTTCGCGGCCTCGTCCAACGGCAAGGTCAACATCCGCTTCCGCACGTCTGCCACGTTCGCGAGCGGGCAGACGATGGTGCTCGCCGGACTCGCCGGCCCCGACGGCAAACGCCTCGAAGTCACGCTCTTCAACAACCGCGTGCGCATCGGCCGCGATTTCGGCAGCGGCTACAACTGGCACACGGGCGCACGCACCGTCAACGACGGCCAGTGGCACGTGCTCTCAGTCAACTTCAGCGCGAACGCCCTGAGCTGGACCATCGACGGCACCACCGACCTGAACGGACCCCTGTCCAGCCCCAACGAGTTGAACCCCGACCGGTTCGCACTCACCACCTTGACGGCGGGCGCAACCGGCGTCACGACGCTCCCGCGGTGGTACTACGCCGGGGAGATCGACTACATCGATCTGATCCCGGCCAACCAGACCGCGGCGGCGCTGCTCAAGCCGCTGTACCCCAACTCGGAGGCGACCATGTGGTCGTTCCTGGGCGGCGCAACCACCGCCGGCGTCACCGAACCGATCTTCGCGAAGAACTACGTGCAGGCCCTGGAAGAGGTGCTTCGCGGCGACATGGCCGCGAACATTCGCAACCGGATGCGTTACGTCTCCAACGCAGCCCTGGACGCCTTGACGTCCGCCGACCTCCTCGAGCGCTATACCGCCGAGGTCGTCCCGCAGAATCCCGATGCCGTCTTCGTCGCGCCCGACGTGACCGCAGCGGAGGCGCCGGTGGCCGAGTTCACCGCCAATGTCGACGCCGTCATCGACGCCATCCTGGCCGACGGTGCAGTGGCGGTCGTCATGACCCCGGCCCAGCTCGACGCTGCGGCCGCTCCCTACGCGGAGTCCCTGCGGACACTGGCGGCCCGCGACGGCGTCGGCCTCCTCGACGCGCACCGCTGGGCCGCGCAGCAGAACGCCGCGCGCCCCGCCATCGCGGACCAGTGGTTCACCGACGGCACGCTGAACTACAAGGGTCAGCTGTCCCTGGCCAAGTTCGTCCTGACGCAGATCGAGCTCGTGCCGGGCTCCTCACGCATCTGGGCGCTCGACTACGACGGTGGTACCCAGCCCCAGATGCCTGCTCGCGGCATGGGGGAGTTCGCCACAGTCGCGCTCCAGTCGCCCGACAAGGAGTTCTCGAACTACCGCATCCCGGGCATCATCCAGTTGCCCAACGGCGACATCCTCGCCTCCTACGACGGCCGGCCCGGCGGCGGCGACTCTCCGAACCCCAACTCCATCGTCCAGCGCCGCTCGACCGACGGGGGCAAGACCTGGGGCGAGATGACCTACATCGCGCGCGGTTCGCACCGGGGAACCAGCAACCAGGGGGCCTGGCGCTTCGGCTACTCGGATCCGTCGTACCTCTACGACGCCGAGACCGACACGCTGTTCAACTTCCACGTGTATTCCAAGAACCAGGGCGTCTTCGGCTCGGTGGTCGGCAACAACGACGGTGACCGCAACGTCATCAGCGCCGCCGTCGCCGTGTCGAAGGACAACGGCCACACGTGGGTGCAGCGCTCCCTCACGGAGGTCGTGAAGCCGGCCAACGTCCTGGGCCAGTTCGCGACGTCGGGTCACGGCATCCAGATCACCCGCGGCGAGTACGCGGGGCGTCTCGTCCAGCAGTACGCCTCGCGCAACACCGACCTCCAGATCTACGCCTACTCGATCTACTCCGACGACAACGGCCAGACCTGGCAGCGCGGCGAGATGATCGGCGTGAACATGGATGAGAACAAGGTCGTGGAACTCAGCGACGGCACCCTCATGATGAACTCGCGCTACAACGGTGGCGCGAACGCGCGCTGGGTGGCGTACTCGCACGACGGGGGTCACACCTGGACGGAGCGCGTCCTCGACGAAACCCTGCTGGACCCGCGCAACAACGCGTCGATCATTCGGATGCACCCCGACGCGGAAGCTGGCAGCGACCGCGCCAAGGAACTGCTCTTGTCCAACGCGAGGGCGACCAGCCGCACCAACGGCACGATCTGGTACTCCTACGACGAGGGCAAGACCTGGCCCGTGGCCAAGACCTTCCGCACCGACACGATGATGTACTCCGACCTGCTGGCCCTGCAGGACGGCACCTTCGGCGTGCTCTTCGAGCCCCAGGACGCCCACATCTCCTACGGCGCGTTCGACGAGGCCTGGCTCAACCCCTTCAAGGCGGGCTTCCAGGAGACTGTCGCCAAGGGCCAAGCCGGACAGAGCGTGAAGGTTCCGGTGACCGTCCGCAACGACGACACCCGGACCCTCCCCGCGGGCTCGGCGCTGCTGCGCCTCCGGAACGGCTGGGTGAGCCCTGAGGTCGCCACCCCGGCGGTCGCGCCGGGTGCCTCGATCACGGTGGAACTCACGCTGGCCATTCCGGCCGGATCCCCGGACGCAAGTCACGTCGGTGACGTGGAGCTGAAGGCCGGCACGTTCGACCTGCGCGGCGACGCCCGGATCCAGGTCGGCGCCGATCCCAAGCTGGGGGCGACGATCACTGGCGCCGCCAACGCTGCGTACCAGTCGCGCAACCTCGCCACCAACCCATACACGGTCGGCGCACGCGTCGGATTCGACTTCACGGTGCAGTCGACGGGCAACGTGACGCAGCGGATCGAGCCGATCAGCGGCCCGTTCACTCCGTTCGTCCAGGCCGACGGCGCGGGTAACTGCCGCTACAGCGCACTGCCCGCCGGCGGTTCCTACGTGTGCACCACGTCGGCTCACGTGGTCACGGCGGAGGACATCGCGCGCGGCTACTTCGACCCGGCGACGGTGTGGGAGGTCCACCCGGCCTCCGGCACGGTGCTACCGAAGCTGACCATCAACGTGCCCGGTTCCCTGGTGAACGTCATCGACCGCAAGCCCGCCATCGCCGGCACCCGCACGCTGACGTTCGTCGACTCCGACGCCGACGGCGTGGCGTCGGTGGGTGATCAGGTCGCGTTCCGTGACGTGATCGCCAATACGGGCAACGTCGACCTGACATCGGTGACCGGGGCGGCGACGGCCGACAAGTTGGCGCGTGGGGCACAGCTGACGACCAACGGCAGCCACACGCTGACCACCACCGATGTTGCAGCGCTCACCGCTGCCGACGGGGCGTTCACCCTGTCAGGCACCGTGGCGGCAGCCAACGGCGACCGAAACGTGTCGAACACCTTCAGCGGCACCATCACGCTGCCGCTGGAGGATGCTCCCGATCCGTCGCCTTCACCCTCGGCCTCTCCGACGCCCAGCGTTTCGCCGTCGGTGTCGCCGAGCCCGTCGCCGAGTCCGTCGGTGAAGCCTTCGGTCAAGCCGACGGTCACGCCCTCGGGCAAGCCGACGACCACGCCGGCCTCGGACAAGTACGTCCCGACGGTGCCGTACACGCTGCCGGGCAAGCACCTGTTCAACGGTCGTGAGTGGTTCACGCAGTGTGAGTCCTACTCGCAGACCCAGCGCTGCCGCACGGAGATCTGGGCCACTGTGGTAAAGGTCGAGAACGGCCAGTTCGTCCGCGAGTCGGGGTGGGCGTTCAACAACCTGACGTACCTGCCGTACATGACGCGTCAGGCGTGGAAGGGCAACCCGTTGGGTGACCTCGATTCGACCACGAACGGTGTGTTCACTTCTGCCGGCAGGCATTGGAAGACCGAGTGTGACACCCCCGCCACCGGTAGGGGCGCGTGCCGTTCGTACACGTGGACGACGGTGTACGCGGCCACGGCGAAGCCTGCGGGTGGCTACACCTTCAGCCAGAGCAACCAGTGGGTGTTCAACAACATCGTCATGTTCGGAGGACCCGAGCGCCGGCAGTGACCCATGCACTCTCCGGCCGGGCACCTACGCCGGGCCGGAGGGGGCGCGGGACTATTCGTCGAAGACGAGTTCCGGGTACTTCGGCATCCACATGGACTCGAACACCTGCTGCACCGGGTTGGTGAGAGGTTCCCTGGCCACACCGTCGGCCTCTGCAGCCCGTGCGACGGCGATGGCCACCGTCGCGGAGACGCGCCGCAGGTCGTTGATGCTGGGCAGCAGCGACTGCCCTAGCTGCCGGGCCTCGGCCAGCGAGGCCACGGCCTCCGCAGAGGCCGCGATCATCGAGTCGGTCACCCGTTCAGCGTTGCAAACCGCCACGCCCAGACCCAGGCCGGGGAACACCAGGGCGTTGTTCGCCTGCGCGATGGTGTAGGTCGTTTCGTCGCGGAGCACCGGCTGGAACGGTGAGCCCGTGGCGATGAGGGCCCGGCCGTGCGTCCACTCCAGTAGGTCCTCCGGCAGGGCCTCGGCGAGCGTCGTCGGGTTGGACAGCGGCAGGATGAGCGGGCGCTCCACGTGGGCGGCCATGTCGCGGATGATGTCCTCGGAGAAGGAATCAGGCTGCCCCGAGGTGCCGATCAGGACGGTGGGATGCACGTTGCGCACGATGTCGGCCAGCGTGTAGACACCGGGGTGGTTGAGGTCCCACTCACCCAGTTCGCCGATGCCCCTGGCGTACGGGCGCTGAAAGTCGCGGAAGCGCTGGGTGGCGTCGTCGGTGACGAGACCGCGGCTGCTGGTCACCCAGAACAGCCTGCGCGCCTCGTCCTGGGTGAGCCCCTCCTTGACGAGCAGGTCGACGAGCAGGTCGGCGATCCCGACGCCTGCCGTGCCGCCGCCGTGGATGACGAAGCGCTGCTGGCCGAGCTTTTCCCGCTTGGCCTGGACACCCGCCAGGATCGCGCTCGCCACGACGGCCGCGGTGCCCTGGATGTCGTCGTTGAAGGTGCAGATGTCGCCGCGGTAGGCGTCGAGGAGGCGGTGCGCGTTGCTGGCGCCGAAATCCTCCCAGTGGATCATGGCGTTGGGGAAGACGGTCTGGGCCGCCGCGACGAACGAGGCGACGAAGGCGTCGTAGCGCTCACCACGGACGCGCGCGTGCCGCTCGCCCAAGTACAACTCGTCATTGAGCAGCTTGAGGTTGTCCGTGCCCACGTCGAGGACCACTGAGAGCATGCGGTCGGGGTCGATGCCCGCGGCGGCCGTGTACAGCGACTTCTTCCCGTTGCAGATCTGGATGCCGCCCACGCCCTGGTCGCCGATGCCGAGGATGCCCTCGGAGTCCGTCACGATGAGGATGTCGACGTCGTCGGCGCCCAGTTCCGTGGCGCGGAGGGAGGCCTCCACCAGCTCCGGTCGGTCGATCGATAGGAAGACGCCGTCCATGGTCTGGAACCAGAAGCTGAACTCCTTGATCGCCTCGCCGATGGTGGGGGTGTAGACCACCGGCATCACCTCTTCCAGGTGTTCGCTGAGGAGCCGGTAGAACAGCACGGAGTTGCGCTCCCGCAGGCCCTGGAGATACGAGAACTTCGACAGGGGGGTGGTCGCGTTCTTGAAGCGCATGTAGGAGCGGTGCAGCTGCGCCTCGAGTGGCGTCACGTGGCTGGGCAACAGGCCGGTCAGGCCGAGCTTCTCCCGCTCGTCGTGGGTGAATGCCGTACCCCGGTTGATGCGCGGATCACGCAGTACCGCCCCGCCGCGGGTCTTGATGCGGACGCGGGATCCGTGACTGCCGGGGAGGGACTCGTATTGGCGCTTGGGCATACGCCCACCCTAGTGCTGGCGAGGTGGCGAGGTTGCGACGTCCGGCGGGCTGGGACCGAACTAGAGTCGCCCCATGCGCCCGTCGCCTCATCTCCCGCACCCCATCACCGGGCAGCTGTTCGCCTCCCCGGTGCCGCCGGGCACCGGCTGGCCCGGTGACCCGGCCACGCCGTCGACCCCGGTGGCCCACACCCCCGACGACGTTGCCCGGCTGGCGCGAGGCATCGCGCCGCGGGAGCTCGACGCGCGGGTCTCGGTGTGCCGCGCCTGTCCCCGCCTCGTTGAGTGGCGCGAGTTGGTGGCGGTGCAGAAGCGGGCGTCGTTCGCGGACCAGCCGTACTGGGGCCGGCCCGCTCCGGCGCTGGGGCCCACCGACGCCCCGGTCCTGATCGTCGGCCTGGCGCCGGCGGCCAACGGCGCGAACCGGACGGGGCGCAACTTCACAGGCGACCGGTCGGGGGACTGGCTCTACGCCGCGCTGTACCGGGCAGGCATGGCGACGCAGCCCACGTCGCAGCACGCCGGCGACGGGTTGGAATTGATCGGGGTGCGGATCGTGGCGACGGTGCGGTGCGCTCCGCCGCAGAACAAGCCGACCACCGAGGAGAAGCGGGCCTGCGCGCCCTGGCTCGATGCGGATCTGGGGGTCTCGGCCCCGCATGTGCGCTCCATCATGTGCCTGGGCGGCATCGGGTGGGACGCCACGCTGGCGGCCGTGCGGCACGCCGGGTGGGAGGTGCCGAAACCCAAACCGAGGTTCGGGCACGGGGCCCGCGCCACGCTTCGCACTCCGGAAGGGCGGGAGGTGGCGCTGGTGGGGTGCTACCACGTGAGCCAGCAGAACACGTTCACGGGCAGGCTCACCGAAGAGATGCTGGACGCGGTGCTGCGGAGCCTGTGAGCCCGCCGACCCTCCGGTGGGGCCGCACGGGTCCGGGTCAGGGGGTCGTGCCCAGCAGGTGGGGCACCTCGGTGGGCGACGGTAGGTAGTATAGAGACAGCGCGTCGAGCAGGCCTGCCACGTGGGCGACGGCCTCCTCGCGCTCCTCCTCGCTGGCTGCGCGCTCTGCCAGGCGCACGGCGCGGATCGCGCGGTCTGCCTTGGCGCGGGAGCCGGCCGGCAGGTGCGTGAGCCCGACGGTCTCCGCGTGCGACCTCGCCGTGCGGAACGAGAACTCCACCTCCGACGCGGCGCGCTGCAACAGGTCGTCGTCGTTGTTGTCCTGCGCGTCCTCCCAGCGCATCAGCGCCAGGTGGAACTCCCTGGTGAGCAACGCCGCGTCATCGAACAGGGCGGAGTGTTCGATGCGGTAGATGAGGTTGGAGCGGAGTGCTGCGAACTCCTCCTTGACGGACTGCACGCGCGCCGACGGGCCGGTGGCCGCACCCGGGGCCCCTGCCCTGGATGCGACGACGGCTGCGAACCACTCGGCGAGCCGCCGGCGGCCGTCTGGACGGCGCACCGCATCGTTGCTTGTCATCACGCGTTCAAGTCTACTTGGGTCAGCCTCGGCCGTGCGGGGTGTCCCAGCCGCCCAGGTCCGGACCCTTCGGCACGATGCCCAGGGGGTTGAGGTCCGTGTGGACGATGTAGTAGTGGTCCTTGATCTGGTCGAACTCCACGTTGTTGCCGAAGCCGGGCGTCTGGTACAGGTCGCGGGCGTAACCCCACAGGTTGGGCATCTCGCTGAGCTTGTTGCGGTTGGCCTTGAAGTGGCCGTGGTACACGGCATCGAAGCGCACCAGGGTGGTGAAGAGCCGCACGTCGGCCTCGGTGATCTGATCGCCCATCAGGTAGCGGCGGCCGCCCAGGCGCTCCTCGAGCCAGTCCATGGCCGTCCAGAGCCTGTCGTAGGCGGCGTCGTAGGCCTCCTGGGAGCCGGCGAACCCGCAGCGGTACACGCCGTTGTTCACCTCGGTGTAGACGCGCTGCATGACCTCCTCCATCTCCTCGCGGACGTCGTCCGGCCAGAGGTTGGGGGCTCCCTCCTTGTGGAACTGCTGCCACTCGAAGTAGAGGTCCTCGGTGATCTGCGGGAAGTTGTTGGTCACCACCTCGCCGGTGGTCTCGTCCACGATGGCGGGCACGGTGATGCCGCGCGGGTAGCCGTGGAAACGCTTCTCGTAGGCCTCCTTGAGCTTGGCGATGCCCAGCACCGGGTCGACGCCGTCGGGATCCAGGTCGAACGTCCAGGAATCCGCGTCGTGAGTGGGGCCTGGGTTGCCCATCGAGATGACGTCCTCGAGGCCCAGCAGTTCGCGCACGATGATGGCGCGGTTGGCCCAGGGGCACGCGTAGGCGGCGATCAGGCGGTAGCGGTTCGGCACGGCGGGGTAGTCGTCGGTGCCCTCACGGGGCTCGGCGACGATCCGGGTCTCGATGTAGCGGGTGTCGCGGCTGAACTCTTTGCCCTTGGAGGAATAGACGCCGCCAGTGGAATGCTCTTGCTGTTCGCTCATGCGCCCATCATAGTTTACGTTTCAACTTAATTCCAGAGCGGGGAGGAATCTTGTGCTGCAGGCCCAAGGTCAGCCGCGCAACCACGCCCGGATGGACCTGACCCGTTCCTCCACCTCCGCCTGCGAGGCCTTGGCCAGCGGCGGGCCACCGCACTCCCGCCGGAGGTCGGCGTGCACATGGCTGTGCGGCACGCCCTTCAGCCGGGCGTACTGGCTGACCAGCGAGTTGAGCTCCTTGCGTTTCGAGGCCATGGCCCGGTGGAGCGCAACCTCCGGCTCCGCCTTCGTGTCCTCGCGCTCGCGGCGGCGCATCTGGCGGCGCTGCCGTTCCGCGAGGAGTTGGCTGACCTGGCCCGCATCGAGCAGGCCGGGCAGGCCCAGGTAATCGGCCTCGTCCTGGCTGGTGGGCTCCGCATGCATGCCGAAGGCCTGGGAATCGAACAGGACGTGGTCGAAGGTCGCTTTGGATTCGAGCGCCTCGAACTCGCCGAACAGGTCGTCGGAGGCCGACTCCGAGCGGTTCGCGGCCTCCATGAGCGCCTCGGTCTCGGCCCAGATGTCGGTCTCGTCGGTCTTGGGGCGCCCCAGCACGTGGTCGCGCTGCTTCTCCAAGGTGGCGGCGTGCGCCAACAGCACGGGGACGGTGGGGAGGAAGACGGTGGCCACCTCGCCCTTGCGGCGTGAACGCACGAAGCGTCCGACGGCCTGCGCGAAGAACAGGGGGGTGGAGGTGGCCGTCGCGTAGACGCCGACGGCGAGCCGCGGCACGTCGACGCCCTCGGACACCATCCGGACCGCCACCATCCACCGGTCCTCGGAGGCGGAGAAGTCGTCGATCCTGCCGCTGGCCTTGGTGTCGTCGGAGAGCACGACCGTGGGTTTGGCCCCGGTGATCTCGGTCAGCAGCCGAGCGTAGGCGCGGGCTGTGGTCTGGTTGGTGGCGATCACGAGGCCGCCCGCATCAGGCAGATGCCGCCGCACCTCGGTGAGCCGCTGGTCTGCAGCGCGCAGCACCGCGGAGATCCAGTCGCCGGTGGGCGACAGCGCGGTGCGCCACGCGTGGGCGGTGAGGTCCTTGGTGGTGGGCACGCCCAGGTCGAGCTCGAGTTCGTCGCCGGACTTGGTGCGCCACCGCATGGGGCCGCCGTAATTCATGAAGATGACGGGGCGCACGACGGAATCCGCCAGGGCCTCGGCGTATCCGTAGGTGTAATCCGCCCGCGACTGCTTCACGCCCGGGGCGAGTTCGTCGTAGGCCACGAACGGAATCGGGTTCTCGTCGGAGCGGAACGGGGTACCGGTCAGCGACAGGCGGCGGGCCGCGGGCGTGAAGGCGTAGACGATGGCCTCGCCCCAGCTCCTGGAGTCGCCGGCGTGGTGGATCTCGTCGAAGATCACCAACGTCTCCTGCGAGTGGCAGAGTGCCTCGTAGACGTAGGAGCGGGCGGCCACGCCAGCGTAGGTGACCGCGGAGCCGTGGAACTCCCGCGAGCGTCCCCGCTTCGAGGAGCCTCCGAGCCCCGGGTCGAGCTGGATGCCGACCCGGGCTGCGGCATCGGCCCACTGGACCTTCAGGTGCTCAGTGGGTGTCACCACGACGATCCGCCGGACCCTCCGGGTCTGTAGCAGCGTGAGGGCGACGCGCAGGGCGAAGGTGGTCTTGCCTGCGCCGGGCGTGGCGACACAGAGGAAATCTTTGGGCTGGTCCCGCTCGTACTGGTCCAGTGCCTCCTGCTGCCAGGCGCGCAAGGACGACGCAGTGCCCCAGGCGGCGCGCTGGGGGAAGGCGGGGGAGAGGTGGTCGAGAGCCGAGGAGGACATACGCGGCCCGACTTTAACCCCCCAACCCCACCTTGCAAAGCATCCGCGTGTCCGCTTGACCTGCCGTCGGCGTCAGGAGAGGCGCAGGGCCGCGCCCAGATCCCGGAGCTGCAACTCCTGGGCCAGCGCCAGGTACAACTCAGCGCAGGCGAGGGCGTCTACGACAGCGTCATGGCCCTTGTAGCTCGGCAGTCCGGCCCTTCGGCGGAGCTTCCAGAGGCGCAGGGCATCACGCGGATGGTCTTCGTCCATGCCGAGCGCCCGCAGCCCGAGCCCGAGGGTGTCGACGGCGCGCAGGGTGACACTCACGTCGTAGACGCGCTTGACCGCTGCGGCGATGAACCCCACCTCGATCGTCGCGTGGTGCGCGAGCAGCACCCTCCCGGCGAGGCGGTGGAACAGCCTGTCGAGGGCCTCCTCGGTGGTCACGCCGTGCGCGAGCACCTCGTCGTCGGTGAGCTGGTGGATGATCGCGGACTGGCCCACGCCCTCCCCGGGGTTGACGAGGTAGTTGGTGGCGCTGCCCATGGGGATGCGCAGGCCGTCCACGTCGACCATGCCTACCGAGATGACCTTGTCGGTGCCCGGAATGAGACCCGTGGTCTCGAAGTCCACCGCGAGGAGTGGCACCTGGTCGATGGGCGTGTTCCGCGGCGGGGGCTCGGTCTGCAGGTAGCGCCTGAGTCCGCCCTCGGGGACCCTGTCGGACAGCCCGGCGTTGCTGCGCCTGAGGGACCACCTCATGAGATGAACTGCGTCTGGAACGCCACGTTGAGCGCCGCCTGCGCCTTGCCGACGATCACGAACGCATCGCGCAGCGATCTGCGTTCGAAGTCGGACAGGTCCTCGGGGTTCACGTGGTTGTCGGGTTCGCTGCCGGCGGCCACCTGGCGACCTTGGTGCTGCAGCCGGATGTAGCCGAGGAACTCGTGGGCATCGAGCAGGTTCTCCACCTCTGCGCCGTGCTCAGCCGCGGCGGCGAGCCGGGCGCGGGTGCTGACCTGCGGCAATCCCCAGCGCAGCGCGTAGATCCGGGCCACGTCGACGATGGGGTTGATGCCGCCCAGCTTGATGTCGAGCCGGTCGCGGTGCTGGCCACGCTTCTCCACGACGAAACCGCGGAGGAACCCGACGGGGACCTCGGCCGCGTTGGCGTGCTTGGCCAGGTGGCCGAGGAAGCGGGTGGATTCCGGGGCGGCCCGCAGCACGCGCTGCTGGAGCGCGGTGTAGAGGGTGTGGTCGCCGTGGAGGGGCCGCATGTCGAAGAAGATGGACGAGTTCAGCACCGCTTCCGACGTCGGGGCGGCCAGCCAGTTCGAGAAGGTGCGCTGCCACTCGCGCACAGGCATCCGCCACCGCGGGTTGGTGGCCATCGCCTCTCCCCGGCAGCGCGGGAAACCGCACTCCACCAGGGCGGCGGTGCAGTACTCGGCCAGCGCCGCGAAGTACTCGTCGTGCTCCGGTAGCGCGTCGTCGCTGAGGATGAAGGCGTGGTCCTGGTCCGAGCCCAACGCCTGCTCCTGCCGGGCCAACGAGCCGAGCGCCACCCAGGCGTAGGGCACCGGGGGCGCGCCCAGCTGGGCCTCGCCCATCTCGGCGATGCGCTGGGCCAGCGCCTCGGTGGTGCGGCTGATGATGCGTGTGATGTCCTCGGCGGTGGCGTCCTGGCGCAGCAGCCTGCCCACCAGGTTCGGGATCCTGCCCATCACCTTCACCAGCCCGGCGACATCGTGCTGCCTGGCCAGGTCACCCACCATGTACAGGGGGCTGGAGCGCTCCAGGCGCATGAGGTCGCCGGAGGTGACCATTCCCAGCACCCTGTCGTCCTCGAGCACGGGGAGGTGGTGGATCTTGTGCTGGACGAGGGACAGCAGCACGTCGAGCGCCAGCGCATCCGCGCCGATCGTGAACGGGGTGTGGCTCATCACCGCCGACAGAGGGCTGTCCACGTCGATGCCGTCGGCCACCACGCGACGCAGGTCGCGGTCGGTGAGGATGCCGGCGAGGTCGCCGTCGCCGCGGGTGACGAGGATGGCGCTCACGCGGTGTTCGGTCATGGCGCTGGCGGCCTGCCGGACGGTGTGCCCGAGATCGATGGTGATGGGGGAGCGGGTGATCATCTCGCGCACCGGCACCTGCAGCACCGGCCCACCCTCCGGCACGTGGCGCGTCGCGTCACCCAGCCGGGCCTCCGTGAAGAAGCGCCGCACCTCCGGGAAGGCGACGAGCTCGCGCACCACCTCCGGGGCGAACGACCACAGCAGCGAATCCTCGATGGCCGTGAACGTGAACCGGGAGGGCCGCTCCTCGAGGATCGACGACTGGCCGAAGCAATCGCCCTGTTCGTCATGGTCGATCAGCACACCGTTGGCGTCGATGATCTCGACGGCTCCCGACCGCACTACGAACATCGCCAAGGGCGCCTGCCCCGCGGCCAGCACCACGTCTCCGCGTCGGACGTACTGCCCCACGGCGCGGCGTGCGAAAGACTCGATCTGCGAGGCGCTCAGCAGCGACCAGGGCTCGCGGGCCGCGAGGAACTGGATGGTTTCGGCCAACTCGGACACGGTGATCCCCCTTGATCAGAAGCGTCTCGCCCAGCCTAGCTTCTGCGTGGCGACGAGGGGTTCAGCCCGCTGTGCCCGACTGCCCGGGGCGGCGCATCGGGATGCGCGCGCCGCGATTGCGCACTTGGACTCCGTCCGCGGAGATGGCCCGGAACGGGGTGCTTGGATGGCCCGAGTTTGCGCAGTCGGATCAAGGAGGATCGATGCAGGGTCACACAGCACCGTTCAACAGGAGGGCGTTCCTGGCGGCAGGAGGTGGCGCCATGGGCGCTGCGGCGTTCGCGGGTGCGGCCTGGAGGTCGACGAGCGCGCAGGCGGCGTCATCCGGCCGCAGGTCGCCCAACGTGGTGCTCGTGCTCGCCGACGACCTGGGTTACGGCACGCTCGGCTCGTACGGGCAACAACAGATCAAGACCCCCGTCCTCGACAAATTGGCGGCCGAAGGGGTGCGCTACACCGACTTCTACGCCGGCGCCGCCGTCTGCGCGCCGTCGCGCTGCACGCTGCTGACGGGCATGCACACGGGCCACGCCACCGTCCGGCAGAACCCCACCACCTCGGTCGACGACCCGTTCCTGCCGGACGAGGTCACCTTCGGTCACCTCCTCCAGTCACGGGGCTACACCACGGCGCTGTTCGGCAAGTGGGGCTTCTCGCCGGATGCGCCTGGCCACCACGGCCACCCGAATCTCCAGGGCTTCGACGAGTTCTTCGGCTACCTGACCCACATCCACGCGCACCAGTACTACCCGACCTATCTCTGGCACAACCAGACCCGGGTCGAGATCCCCGAGAACTACAACGGCGCCAACGGCGCCTACGCGCCGGATCTGGTGACCGATCGGACTCTCGAGTTCATCGACGCCAACAGGGACAAGCCGTTCATGGTGCTGGTCTCCACGAACATCCCCCACTCCCCGCAACAGGTGCCGGACTACGGGCCCTACGCGAACGAACCGTGGGGGGAGGGCGAGAAGGCTCACGCCGCCCAGATCACCCGCATGGACGGCCACGTCGGTCAGATCGTCGCGAAGCTCGAGCAGCACGGTATCACCGACGACACCATCGTGATCTTCCTCTCCGACAACGGTCCCCATGAGGAGGCCTCGCACGCGGGCATCCCGCTCAACCCTGATTTCTTCGACGAGAACGGGCCGCTGCGCGGCTACAAGCGCAACCTTCACGAAGGCGGCATCCGGACACCGGCCATCATCTGGGCGCCCGGCTACATGGGCAGCAACGCCGGTAGCGAGGTCTCACAGCCGCTGGCGTTCTGGGACATCCTGCCGACGCTCGCCGACCTCGCCGGTGCCCCGGTTCCGCCGTTCATCGACGGCGGCTCCATCCGCAGCACGTTCGACGCCTCCACGTCGAGCAGCAGCGACTACGGGAGGCCGCTCCGGGAGCGGCCCCTGTACTGGTGGCGGGTCGAGCCCTATGCCACCTCGCGCGCCAACGCGGCAGAGGGCGGCTCCGTCACCCGGGCCGCCGAGGCGGTGCGGCACGGCGACTGGAAGGCGATCCGGTTCGCACCGGCCAAGGACCGCACCGTCGCCGACGACCAGTGGGACTTCCGCCTCTACCACCTGGCCACCGACCTCGGCGAAAATGTCAACGTCGCCGCCGAGAACCCGTCGCTCGCGGTCTCCATGCTCGCCCTGATGAAGCAGGAATGGACCGAGCCCACCGTGGCACGGGAGAAGTGGAGCGTCAATGGCCTCGTCATCGACCCGCCGGCCTACCTACCGCCGGGCGAGACGGCGCAGGTAGCGGTCCGTTTCGACAACCACGGCGAGAAGCCGTACACCCGCGTTGAGCTGCACCTGGAGGCCCCTGCCGGCTGGACGGTGCAGGCGCCGCGACGCAGCCGGGCGGCGATCCACCCGGGCGGCAGCCGGGAGTTCGTCTTCCAGGTGACGGTCCCTGCGGCGGCCTCTGGCGCGCAGCAACTGACCGCCTCCGCGAAGCACCTCGTCGGCCACCGTGAGGTGGCGACGGCGACGGCGACGGCCAGCGTTGTGGCCTCCACGCCGCCGCTGGAGGATCCGGTGCGCGTGCCCACCACGGGCTGGACGTTCACGGCGAGTTCCTCCACAGACCTCTCCGGGAACGGCCGGGGCGGGCGCCCTGAGCACGCCTTCGACGGCAACACCGACACCTTCTGGCACAGCCAGTGGACGCCGTCGCACGCCGCGCCGCCCCACTGGATCCAGGCCCAGGCGCCGACCGCCGTCACGGTGGCCCAGGTGCGGTTCCTGCTCCGCAGCGACACGGAGCGTCCCCGGACGCTGGACGTGAAGGTCTCCGGGGACGGCACCAACTGGACCACCGTCGCCACCCAGGAGTACGCGATCGGCGGAAGCGCGGGGTCGACGTGGAGCACGATCACCTTCGCGCCCGGGACGGCCACCCACGTCCGGCTCGAGACGCCCGGCACCTACGAGGCCAGCGGCCAGCACTTCGTGGTGCGCGAGATCGAGTTCTGGCGCTGAGTGCCCGAGCATTTGAGAAGGATTGAGATCGACATGTTGTTGAAGAAGCACCGCATCGCCTCCATGATCACCGCCGCGGCCCTCTCCGTGGGCGGCGTGACCCTCAGCGGTCAGTTCGCCCACAGCGACCCGGCCGTGGTGGTGCCCGCCGGCGCCATCGAACTGCAGGACTACGACTTCAAGGTCCGCCTGCACCCCGATTTCCCCCAGGTGGTGGACTACCGCCTCGGCGACGACCAGTTGGCCGGCCGCCTCGGAGCGGCACTCACGACCGTCGAGGTCAACGGCGCCGGCCAGCCCGTGACCGTTGCGGACCCCGTCGTGGCGCACGACAGGAGGAGCGCGTCCTATGCCCTGTCTTTCCCCAACCTGACCGGCGTCTCGTTGACGGTGGTGGCGGAGATTTCTGGCCAGAGGCTGCGGTTCACGCTCACGGACCTGGAAGATCCCGGGGCCGTGGTCAAGAGTCTCCGCATCCCCAACCACGACCTGGTGACGCTCGACGGCTCCGACCCGGCCGCCCAGTTGACCACCGCACGCGTGGCGGTGGAGGGCCGGGCCGGCGGAGACACCTACGAGAAGCTGACCGACGCTGCTCCTGGAGCGGTAGCCGGCTCGTGGCTCGCGCTGGCGCACGAGTCGAACCTGGCGGCAGCCTTCGGGACCAACGCCACCGGCGCCGATGCGAACAGCCGCTGGGAACGCCGGATCCGGTCCGGCGATACCCAACCGCTGGGATCGCTGTGGGCGGGCACGTGGTCAGGCATCGGCCAGGGCGGCGCAGACCCGTACGTCGAGGTCGAGCTCGCCAGGGACGCCAACGGTGACGGCGCCGTCGACTGGCAGGACGCGGGTGTTGCCGCCGGGCGGGTGCTGGACTTCGGCAACGGTGCGGAGGAGGTGGCCGATGAGGTCATCGTCCGCGCCCCGTCCGGCGCCGCCGCCGACATCCGTGCAGCCACCCGGCGGCTCTCGGCCGCCACCGAGAACCTCGGCCAGCGCGTCGTGCTGACCGGGGTGGCGGCGCCAGATCCCGCCACCACCGACGACCTCACCGCCCTCTCTGACGAGGGTGTGTCGCTGAACACCACCTTCGGCTACGACGTCAGCGCGGCGACCCCCGTCCCGGGCCTGGCAGCGGGCTACCAGGAGTTGTGGGATTCTGGCCCGCTCAACGTGGACACGCTCTCCTTCGACGAGGCACTCGACGATCCTGCCGCGCAGTTGCTGAACGCCGCCCTCCAGGAGCAGGGCTGGGTGGTCGCCACACGTCCCACCGTCAACCCGGGCAGGGACTCCGACGTCATCCGCTTCGTGTTCAACGGCCTGCGTGACGGCTGGGACGACGACCCGATCCTGGGCGCGGCACAGGAGGTCGCCGAGGGTGACGCCGGCTTCATGTCGGCGGTGTGGGAGACCAACCTGCCGGCCAAGTTCCTGCAGCGCTCCGCCCTCACCAGGCGCACCGGTGCCGAGGCTGCGTTCGCCAACGGTACCGTCGCCACCGCCACCGAGGTGCGTTTCGACGGCGCCACCGTCGCCAAGGATGGCGCCTACCTGCTGCCCTGGCACGACGGCGGCGCGGAGTGGACCGACGTGGGTCCGGACCGGCTCTACCACTACAACCCCGCCGGTGGCACCACCACCTGGCAGCTGACGGATGCGTGGCTCAACCAACCCTCCCTGACCCTGTTCAGGCTGACGGACGAGGGCCGCGCGAAGGTGGGCACCGTGACGCCCACCGGCGGACAGCTCGCCATCGTGGCGCAGCCCGCCACCGCCTACGTCCTGTTCCCGGCCTCCGAGGCGCCGGCGGGCGAGAGCCTGCCCCCGGCCGGCTTCACCGTCGCGAACACCTCGGCGAAGGTGGGCGCGGCCGTGACCATCACGGTGCAGACCACAGACCCCGAGGGGGGACCACTCATCTATGCGGCGCAGGGACTTCCCGAGGGTCTGGCCATGGACCCCTCCACCGGGGTCATCTCCGGCACTCCGACGAAGGCCGGCACGTACACCGTGAGCGTGACGGCGCGCGACGCCGCAGGGCTCACGGCCACGGCCGGCTTCACCATCACCGTGTCGCCGAAGGCCGTCCCGACGCCGCCCACCAGCCCGTCGCCCGAGCCCACGCCCACGTCGACCACCCCCGCGAAGTTCGTGCGGACCGCGCCCTACACCCTGGCCGGGCTGCACAAGGGGATCAACGGCCGCGACTGGAACACCGTGTGCGAACCGTATTCGCAGGCGGAGCGCTGCCGCACGGAGATCTGGGCGACGGTGGTCAAGGTCGAGAACGGCGCGTTCGTCCGGAAGTCGGGGTGGGCGTTCAACAACTTGACGTATCTGCCGTTCATGACGCGGGAGGCCTGGAAGGGCAACCCGCTGGGCGATCCGGGCTCCACCACCAAGGGGCTGTTCACCTCCGGCGGCCGCCAGTGGCGGACCGAGTGTGACACTGCCGCCACGGGCAGGGGCGCGTGTCGTTCCTACACGACGACGACGGTGTATGCCGCAACCGCAAAGGCTGCGGGTGGGTACACCTTCTCGCAGAGTAACCAGTGGGTGTTCAACAACATCGTGATGTTCGGAGGCCCCGAGAAGCGCGGCTGACCCTCACCTGAGCCGGGCGCGCCCGCGTGCGGCATGAGCTTGCTTCACTGCTCGGTTTGTTGCCGTCCTCGGCGCCACATCCAGCACTGAAATCGGGCCCTGCCAGGATCGCCGGGTCCCTCCGCTGGGCCGCGTCTGCTCGCGCCTCACGAACTGAGCCCACACGCTGAGCATTTGCCCGCGCCTTCGGTTGTCCACTGGCGCTTCCCGAGCCGGGCACTAGGGTGGATTGTCCCCTCCAACCCGGCACCGAGAGGTCCTGCATGTCCGAGATCACGTCGTATTCCCCCGGATCAGGCGAGCGCGTACAGCCGCGCGCGCGCATCGCGTCGACGGCGGGTGAGCTCGACCTCAGCGGCACCTGGAGGTTCCACTTCGCCGCCCGCCCGGACCTGGCGCCGGAGGGGGCAGCGGCGGTCGACTTCGACGACTCGGGCTGGGACAGCATCGCGGTGCCCTCGCACTGGGTGCTGCAGGGGCGCGAGGAGTGGGGCAGGCCGGCCTACACCAATATCAATTACCCCTTCCCGGTGGACCCGCCGTTCGTGCCCGACGAGAACCCCACCGGCGACTACCGCACCACGTTCGAGCTCGAGGGGGACTTCGGCGAAAGGGTCCACCTCCGCTTCGACGGCGTCGAGTCGCTGGCGATCGTGTCGCTGAACGGGGTCGAGGTGGGCGTCGTGCGTGGCAGCCGCCTGACCCAGGAACTCGACGTCACGCAACAGGCCCGGCCGGGCGTCAACGTACTGCACGTGCGCGTGCACCAGTGGTCCGCCGCCAGCTACCTGGAGGATCAGGACCAGTGGTGGCTGCCCGGCATCTTCCGCCCGGTCGCCGTGCTCGCGCGTCCTGCGGCGGGGATCGACGACGTGTGGCTCCGGGCCGACTTCGACCCCGCCACCGGTCATGGCCGCCTCCTCCCAGAGCTGCGGGCCGCCGACGCGGCCTACCCGATCACCGTGCGCGTCGCGGCGCTGGGGGTGGAGACCACCTTCGCATCGGCCCGGGACGTGGCCGTCATCGAGGTGGGCGAGGTGGCCCCCTGGAGTGCCGACCGCCCCACCCTGTACGACGCCGAGGTCGCCAACGACGCCGAGACCCGCAGCCTCCGCGTCGGCTTCCGCCGCATCGAGATCGTCGGGCACGAGTGGCGCGTCAACGGACGCAAGCTCCGGCTGCGCGGCGTCAACCGCCACGACTACGACCCGGACCACGGCCGCGTCTTCGACGAGGACGCCGTACGCGACCAGTTCCGCCTCATGAAGCGGCACAACATCAACGCGCTGCGCACCGCGCATTACCCACCGCACCCGCGGCTGCTGGACCTGGCCGACGAGATCGGCCTGTGGGTGATCGCGGAGAATGACCTGGAGACGCACGGCTTCGAAATGGACGGGTGGGTCGACAACCCCACCGACGACCCACGGTGGCGTGCTGCACTCCTCGACCGCATCGAGCGGTTCTTCGAGCGCGACAAGAACCACCCGTCGATCATCGCCTGGTCGTTGGGCAACGAGTCCTGGACCGGCCAGAACGCCGCGGCGATGGCGTCGTGGCTCCGCCGTCGGGATCCTGAGCGCCCCGTGCACTATGAGCCCGACTTCGAGGGTCGCTACACCGATGTCGTCTCTCGGATGTACCCCTCGCTCGAAGAGATGGAGGACCTGTCCGCGGGCCTCGGACACAACAGGTTCGGCTCGCCGGGGCGAGCCGCGGCGCTCGCCGCGAGGCCGATGATCCTGTGCGAATACGCCCACGCCATGGGCAACGGGGCGGGCGGGTTGGCGGATTACGAGGAGCTGTTCGACAAGCTCCCGCAGTGGCACGGTGGCTTCGTCTGGGAGTGGCGCGACCACGGTCTGCGCACCCGCACCGCTGACGGGCAGGAGTTCTTCGGCTACGGCGGCGACTTCGGCGAGCCCCTCCACGACGGCTCGTTCGTGACCGACGGCATGCTGCTCTCCGACGGCACCCCCAGCCCGATGCTCGCCGAGTACGCGGCCGTCATCACACCCATCAAGCTGCACGTCACCGCAGGCGAGGCGTGGATCGAGAACCGCCGCCACGCCGGCGACACTGCGGACCTGCGGTTCGTCTGGCGCGACGAACTCGACGGGCGCCAGATCGGCTCCGGCGAGCTGAAGGTCGACGCGCTCGCCCCGGGCGCCCTCGCGGTCGTTTCGTTGCCCGGCTTCGAGCCGCGCGACGGTGAACTGTGGCGCACAGTCGAGGCCGTGTTGGCGGGCGACAACGGGTGGGCGGGGGAGGGGCACGTGGTCAGCCGGGGCCAGGTCCTGCTGGCAGACGCACCCCCCGCCCTGCGCCCGCTCGTCTCCGCCGAACTCCCCCTCGTCGAGGACGGTGTGCTGACGCTGGGTCCCGGGCGCTTCGACGCGCGCACCGGCGACCTCATGTCCATCGGTGGCCGCGCCGTGGTGGGCCCACGCCTCGAGCTGTGGCGCGCCCCCACCGAGAACGACCGGCTGGACGGCTTCTATTCCTATGCGGAGGAGGAGCCCGCCGTCGCGCGGCATGTCGTCGCGGACCGGCCCGCCTGGGAGAAGCAGTGGCGCGCAGCCGGTCTGGACAGGCTGCAGCGGCGCGTCGTCGCCGTGCGCACCGCGCCGGGGTCGGTGACCATGCTGCACCGCTACGCCCCGGCGGCGACGCAACGGGCGGTCACTGTCGAACTGGTCTGGACGTTGGACGACCACGGCCTCCGCTTGGATGCCTCCGCCCTGCCGACGGCGGGCTGGACGGGCGGTTGGCCCCGCGTGGGCCTGCACTTCACCCTCCCCGAGGGGCTGGGGCGAGCTGAGTGGTTCGGCACCGGCCCGGCGGAGAACTATGCCGATTCCCACGCGGCGGCCTATGTCGGACGGTTCGACTCGGCGATCGAGGACCTCGTCGTCGACTACGCGGTCCCGCAGGAGAGCGGCCATCGCAGCGACCTGCGGGAACTGACGCTGCCGGAGCTGGGGATGACCGTCTCCGCGGAACCGGTGGCGGGCGAGCTGCCCGGCTTCACCCTGCGGGCGCACGACGTCCACCAGGTCACGGCTGCCACGCATCCCCACGAGCTGGCCCCGTCGGCGGGTACCCATCTATACCTGGACGCGCAGCAGCAGGGCCTCGGCGGCCGGTCGTGTGGGCCCGACGTCCGACCCGAGTACCAGCTGCGCCCGCGCGCCGCGCAGTGGGCGTTGCGCTTCCACCTCTGACGCTCCGCAGGGCGACACCTGGGTCTGTGCGGGGAGCGCCCGCACAGACCCGGAGCGTTTCGGACACCCCCGATTTGGACGTGTCCCGGAGGCGTGCTTAAATAGTCAGGTTGCTCCGCGAGGAGTTCGGTGGCGTGTCTGCGCTGCGGGACATCTCTGGAACGGAGTCGGGCAGCTGGATCCATCACTGGGTCCGGGCGGCGCAAATCAATGAGGTTCACCCTCCTGGGAGGGCCGCTTGAGTTGAGACGAAATGGCCGACACTCCCGGCCGCGTGGTACGGAGTGACAAGGGGTTTTACCCCGCAGGAACTTGAAATTTCCAAAGGGCAAGAGAAGTTAGGAACGACTGTGGCTGGACAAAAGATCCGCATCAGGCTGCGGGCGTATGACCATGAGGTCATCGACAGCTCGGCGCGCAAGATCGTCGACACCGTGACTCGCACGGGTGCGAAGGTGGCCGGCCCGGTGCCGCTGCCGACGGAGAAGAACGTGTACTGCGTCATCCGTTCGCCCCACAAGTACAAGGACAGCCGTGAGCATTTCGAAATGCGCACGCATAAGCGTCTGATCGACATCCTCGATCCCACGCCGAAGACAGTCGATTCGCTGATGCGTCTTGACCTGCCTGCGGGTGTCGACATCGAGATCAAGCTTCCGTGAGGTCTGCTGAAATGAGTGAACGAATCGTGAAGGGCATCCTGGGCACCAAGCTCGGCATGACCCAGCTGTGGGACGAGAACAACAAGGTCGTCCCCGTGACCGTGATCCAGGCCGGCCCTTGCGTCGTGACCCAGGTTCGCACCCCCGAGGTTGACGGCTACAACGCCGTGCAGCTCGGCTTCGGCGCCATCAAGGCCAAGCACGTGACCAAGCCTGCCGCTGGCCACTTCGCCAAGGCTGATGTGACGCCCCGCAAGCATCTGCTGGAGATCCGCACCGCCGACGCGTCGGAGTTCGAGCTCGGTCAGGAACTGACCGCTGAACTCTTCGCCGACGGCGAGTTCATCGATGTCACCGGCACCACCAAGGGCAAGGGCACCGCGGGCGTCATGAAGCGCCACGGCTTCTCCGGCCTCAAGGCCTCTCACGGCGTGCACCGCAAGCACCGTGCCCCCGGCTCCATCGGTGGCTGCGCCACCCCCGGCCGTGTCTTCAAGGGCACCCGCATGATGGGCCGCATGGGCAACGCCAAGGTGACCGTGCAGAACCTGAAGATCCACGCCGTCGACGCGGAACGTGGCCTGCTCATCGTGCGCGGCGCCATCCCCGGTAACAACGGGTCCCTCGTCGTCGTCCGCACCGCAGCTAGGAAGGGTGACGCAGCATGAGCGATCTGACCATCGACGTCATGGACGCCAAGGGCAAGAAGGCCGGTAAGGCCGACCTCCCCGCCGCGCTGTTCGACGCGAACACCAACATTCCCCTGATCCACCAGGTCGTCGTGGCCCAGCTGGCCGCGGCCCGTCAGGGCACGCACGACACCAAGACCCGCGGCGAGGTTCGCGGCGGTGGCGCAAAGCCCTGGCGTCAGAAGGGCACCGGTCGTGCCCGCCACGGCTCGCGTCGCTCCCCGATCTGGACCGGCGGTGGCGTTGTCCACGGCCCCACGCCGCGCAGCTACGCCCAGCGCACCAACAAGAAGATGATTGCGGCCGCCCTCCGTGGCGCCCTGTCGGACCGCGCCCGTGACGGCGAGGTCTACGTCATCTCCGAGATCGCCGGTGACAAGCCGTCGACGAAGGTGGCACTCGCAGGCCTGACCAAGGTCGCCGGCGACATCCGCAAGGCGCTCGTCGTCCTGGACCGCTTCGAGGACAACGCCTGGCTGAGCCTGCGCAACGTCCCGTCGCTGCACCTGATCGCGGTTGACCAGCTCAACACCTACGACGTGCTGGCCAACGACAAGATCGTGTTCACCTCCGCCGCTCTTGCCGCGTTCGTCGCGGACAAGAACGAGGACTACGCGGTGGCAGAGCCCGTCGCTGAGGAAGCCGCTGTCGAAGAGGCGCCCAAGGCGAAGAAGGCCAAGAAGGCCGACAACACTGAGGAGAAGGACAAGTGACGACAGCGCTGAAGATCCGTGATCACCGCGACGTCATCCTGCGTCCCGTGGTGAGCGAGAAGAGCTACAACCTGCTCGACGACGGCAAGTACACCTTTGTCGTCTCGCCCGACGCGAACAAGACCGAGATCAAGATCGCCATTGAGGCCATCTTCGGTGTCAAGGTCGTGTCCGTGAACACCCTCAACCGTCAGGGCAAGCGTCGTCGCACCCGCTACGGCACCGGAAAGCTCGCCGACACCAAGCGCGCGATCGTCACCGTTGCCGAGGGTCAGAGCATCGACATCTTCGCCGGGCCGGTTGGCTGACCGGAACTAGAGAAGGAACTGAAACTTCATGGGTATCCGTAAGTACAAGCCGACTACGCCGGGCCGTCGCGGCTCGAGTGTGTCCGATTTCGTCGAGCTCACCCGCTCCACGCCGGAGAAGTCGCTCCTCGTCGCCAAGCCGAAGACCGGTGGTCGTAACAACTCCGGTCGTATCACCACCCGTCACATCGGTGGTGGACACAAGCAGGCCTACCGCCTGATCGACTTCAAGCGCTACGACAAGGACGGCGTACCGGCCAAGGTCGCTCACATCGAGTACGACCCCAACCGCACCGCTCGCATCGCGCTGCTGCACTACGCCGACGGCGAGAAGCGCTACATCATCGCGCCGGCCGGCCTGAAGCAGGGCGTCGTCATCTCCGCTGGGGATGGCTCCGACATCAAGCCGGGCAACAACCTGGAGCTGCGTCAGATCCCCGTCGGCACCACGGTGCACGCGGTGGAGATGCGTCCCGGTGGTGGCGCCAAGCTGGGCCGTTCCGCCGGTTCCGCCATCCAGTTGGTCGCCCGTGAAGGCAAGTACGCCACGCTGCGTATGCCGTCGGGTGAAATGCGCATGGTCGATGTCCGCTGCCGCGCCACCATCGGCGCGGTCGGCAACGCCGAGCAGTCCAACATCGACTGGGGCAAGGCAGGCCGCAAGCGTTGGAAGGGCGTCCGCCCGACCGTCCGCGGTGTTGTCATGAACCCGCACGACCACCCGCATGGTGGCGGCGAAGGCCGCACGTCCGGTGGCCGTCACCCGGTTTCGCCGTGGGGCAAGCCTGAAGGCCGCACCCGCAGCAAGAACAAGGCGAGCAACCGCCTGATCGTCCGCCGTCGCAAGACCGGTAAGAAGCGCTGATAGGGAGCCTGAAGAAATATGCCACGCAGCCTGAAGAAGGGCCCCTTCGTCGACGACCACCTGCAGAAGAAGGTGGACGTTCAGAACGAGAAGGGCACCAAGAACGTCATCAAGACCTGGTCGCGCCGTTCGATGATCATTCCCGACATGCTCGGGCACACCATCGCGGTGCACGACGGCCGTAAGCACGTCCCGGTGTTCGTCACCGAGTCCATGATCGGTCACAAGCTGGGCGAGTTCGCTCCGACGCGTACCTTCAGGGGTCACGTGAAGGACGACAAGAAGGCCCGTCGCCGCTGAGGCGCGAGATAAGGAACTGATTCAACAATGAGCAACGAAAACGGCAACAGCCGTCGTCGCGAGAACCTGCTCGGGGATCGTCCTGGCTCGTTCGCCATCGCGCGGCACGTCCGGATGAGCCCCACGAAGGTCCGTCGCGTCGTCAACCTGGTACGCGGCATGGACGTCAAGGACGCCCTCGTCGCCCTCAAGTTCGCCCCGCAGGCCGCTTCCGAGCCGGTCTTCAAGGTTGTGGCTTCGGCCGTGGCCAACGCGGAGTCGGCTGAGGCCCTGCGGTCTGACGACCTGTACATCTCCAAAGCATTCGTCGACGAGGGCGTCACCCTCCGGCGGATCCGCCCCCGCGCCAAGGGTTCGGCCAGCCGCATCCTCAAGCGTGGATCGCATATCACCGTGGTTGTCGAACCCCGCGAGACGAAGGGAGCCTGAGTCATGGGCCAGAAGATCAACCCGCATGGCTTCCGCCTGGGCATCACCACCGACCACAAGACCCGTTGGTACAGCGACAAGCAGTACGCGGAGCTCGTGGGCGAGGATGTCAAGATCCGCGAGTTCCTGACGAAGAACCTCGAGCGCGCCGGCATCTCGTCGATCGAGATCGAGCGTCGTTCCGAGCGCGTGACCATCTTCCTGCACGCCGCCCGTCCGGGCATCGTCATCGGCCGTAACGGCGCCGAGGCGGAGAAGACGCGCGCTGAGCTCGAGAAGATGACCGGCAAGCAGATCCAGCTGAACATCCTCGAGGTCAAGAACCCCGAGATCGATGCGCAGCTCGTCGCCCAGGGTGTCGCCGAACAGCTCGGCGCCCGTGTCGCCTTCCGTCGCGCCATGCGTCGTGCCCAGCAGACCGCCATGCGTGCGGGCGCCAAGGGTATCCGCATCAAGTGCTCCGGTCGTCTCGGTGGCGCTGAAATGTCCCGCTCCGAGGGTTACCGCGACGGCCAGGTGCCGCTGCACACCCTCCGCGCAGACATCGACTACGGCTTCTACGAGGCCCGCACCCAGTTCGGCCGTATCGGCGTGAAGGTGTGGATCTACAAGGGCGACGTCGCCGGCACCCGCGCCGAGCGCGCCGCTCAGAAGGCTGCCCGTCAGGCCGCCCCCGCTGGCCGTCAGCAGCGTCCGGGCCGTCGCCCGGCACGCGGCGAAGGTCGCGGTGACCGTCCCGAGCGCGGCGGTCGCCGTCGCGCCGACGCAGCCCAGGCTGAGGCTGCGCCCGCAACTGAGAACGCAGGAGCCTGAGCATGCTGATTCCTCGTCGCGTCAAGTTCCGTAAGCAGCACCACCCCAAGCGGAGCGGTGCATCCAAGGGCGGCACCAAGCTCGCCTTCGGTGACTTCGGCATTCAGGCGCTCGAACCCTCGTACCTGACCAACCGTCAGATCGAGGCCGCTCGTATCGCCATGACCCGTCACATCAAGCGTGGCGGTAAGGTCTGGATCAATGTGTACCCGGACCGCCCCCTGACCAAGAAGCCGGCCGAAACCCGCATGGGTTCCGGCAAGGGTTCCCCCGAGTGGTGGATCGCCAACATCAAGCCCGGTCGGGTCATCTTCGAACTCTCCGGTGTTACTGAAGATGTCGCCCGCGAGGCCATGCGTCTGGCCATCCACAAGCTGCCCTTCAAGGCACGCTTCATCAAGCGCGAAGCAGGTGACAACTGATGAGTAAGTCTCTCGCCGCACACGACCTGCGTGGTCTGTCGCGTGACCAGCTCAACGCCAAGGTAGTTGAGCTCAAGGAGGAACTGTTCGGTCTTCGGTTCCAGGCGGCCACCGGCCAGCTGGAGTCGAGCAGCCGGCTGCGCAACGTCCGCAAGGACATCGCCCGCATCTACACCGTGCTGCAGGAACGCAACCTCGGCATCGTGGACGAGCCCGCTGAGGAGAAGTGACCATGACTGATTCCACCACCCCCTCCGAGACCCCTGTGGTCGAGGACCGTAACCGCCGCAAGGTGCTCACCGGCATCGTCGCCTCCGACAAGATGGACAAGACCATCGTCGTCGTCGTCGAAGATCGCGTGAAGCACCCGCTGTACGGCAAGGTCATGAACAAGACCTCCCGTCTGAAGGCCCATGACGAGAACAACGAAGCCGGTATCGGCGACCGCGTCCGCGTCATGGAGACCCGCCCGTTGTCGGCGCAGAAGCGCTGGCGTCTGGTTGAGATCATCGAGCGCGCCAAGTAAGGCACCGTTCGCATACATTGGCCCGCCCCCTCACGGGGGCGGGCCAATGCGTTGTTCGGGGTCAGTGAGTGGGCAACTTCCAGGACGTGCCGGCGTTGGGGCCGCGCCTGACGGCACGCACCTCCGCGATGGTCTTGATCACCAGGAGTGCGCTGAGCGCCAGGAGCGGGAGAGGGGGAAGCCCCGAAGGCAGTCCGTTGAGCTGTTCCTGCACGGTGCCGAACACCATGACCATCCAGCACACGATGATGGCGAAGTGCAGCATGACCACTCGGCGCACCGCGAAGCCATGGGCCTGCGACAGAGTGGTGGGGCGCTCGTCGCGCAGGTACCAGGTGAGGGTCTCGACGGCGTAGCGCACCACCAGCAGTACGAACGGCCCCACGAACATGGCCAGCGTGAGTTCGACACCGCTCCAGACGGCCAGGATGCCGCTGAAGACGCCGTGGATGAAGGTGCCCAGCAGCAGCCGGATGGAGATGTTCACCTTCGCACTGCCGTCGCCATCTGGGGCGCCGGTCACGCGGGCCATGCGGACGATCGCCACCAGCGTGATGATCAGGTTCTCGATCCAGAGCAGCAGGAAGATGTTGCCGGCCGGCCAGCCGAAGGCGAGCACCCCGACGAGTTGCACAGCCGAGTTGATGACCGCCAGCCCTATCGCTGGTAGATACGGTGAATTCACCGGCTCCACTATGCCGGGGGACGGGTTCAGTCCTTGTTGCGGCTACCGAGGAGGCCGCCGAACAGGGCGCCGACGATGGCGATCACGATCGCTCCCCAGAAGGCGGGCCAGAAGCCGTCGACCTGGAATCCCAGGCCGAGGAGGCGCGCCAGCCACGAGGTGAGCATCAGCATGAGCGCGTTGATGACGAGCAGGGCGAGGCCGAGGGTCAGCACGATGAAACAGGTGCCCAGCCCCTTCACGAGGGGCGCGACGATGCCGTTGACCAGCCCGAAGACGATCGCAACGCCCAGCAGCGTGAGCACCTTGTCCGTGAGGGTGGGTGAAGACAGCGTGATTCCGGGCACCAGCCAGACCGCGATGGCGGTGGCGAGTGCGGTGACGATGAGCCTGCCGATGAACTGCATGTCTCAAGCCTGCCACGGCGCGTGGTGCGCGTCTGGGGTTCGCACCCTGATCAACCCCTGATCTGCGCGCATCCGTCAGCGTCCGGTGGAGGGGAGACCCGGCCGGGTGCGGGTGACTGCAGGGAACGGGCTGTGGGTGGTCTGCGTGGCAGATCCCGACGGCGGGGCTGCGAGCGGCGTGGGCTGCGGGGAGGGCGGCGCCGAAGGTGTCGGCGAAGGTGCCGGTGAAGGCGTCGGTGAAGGCGTCGGTGACGGAGTCGGGGACGGGCTGGGGGAGGGCAGTTCGGGGGTGGGCCGTGGTGCCGGGGTGACGAGGATGGTCTGTTCCGGGACGCCCAACGGATGCCGGCTGGTGCCCACAGTGGCGGTCCCGTGCCTGATGGTCACCGTCGCCTCCGCTGAGTAGCAGCCCGGCGTCGTCGGCGTAGAGCGCGCCAACCCGTCAAGTGATTCCCCTGTCCATGCCGTGTCTTCGTACTCGACGAGGGTGGCGGCATCCGTCCAGTCGACGGCCTCGCAGGAGTCCCCGGCCGCCGTCCGGACGGCGGCCACGGGGCCGGCGATCCTCCCGGAGACGCTGACGCTGAGGGGCTCATCACTGCCGGGTACCTCCAGGCCGGGAGGGATGCCGCCGAGGTCGATCCGGTCCGCCAGTACCGTGCCGACCTCCGCGGGTTCCCGCGCCCCGTCGGCGGTCAGCACTGACGTGACGCTCGGGTTCAGCACCACGCTGGTCTCCGGCAGCTGTGGCCAGGCAGGGGGAGCGGGTGGCACCACCGTCGGCCGCGCGTCCAGGGATTCCGCCCAGGTGTAGTAGCCGGCCTCTGGGAAGCGGAGCTCGGTGGTGGCCACCTCCGCGTCGCCATGGGCGTCGTATCTGCCGGAGAACGTTGCGGTGTCCACCAGGGGCGCGTCCGAGCGCGAGGACGTCTTCAGTTCTGCCAGGGAGGCGAACGGCCCGTACAGCGCGCTGGTGCCGGTGAACTCCGCACCTGGCCGGCCCTTCGTCAGGGTGATGATGTCAACCGCCGGTGCCCCGCTGTGCGCGATGACGTCGCGGGTCCTGGTGGTGAGCGTGGGGTGGAAGACCTCTGGCTTCAATTCCACGCTCACGGAGTCGTTCAGTTTGACCAGGTCCGGAGCGGCGAGCAGGCGCTGCACGGTGGCCGGTTGGGGGAGGTACAGCTTTGGTCGGGCGCCGGGCAGACCCCGCACCTGGACCGACAACGTGCCCCGCACCGTGGACTCCTCGGGGGACGGGAGGGAAACCCGCACGTGGGCGCCGCCGCCCTCCCCAGTGGACGTGGGAGCCTCGACGATCTGAAGGTTGCCGCTTCCCGCGACGCTGAACGCACGATGCGGGACCGCCACCCCAGCCGCGCTCCGGACCGCCACGATCACGTGCCCCGTGGGGGACTTGCGCGATGGCCGGACCTGCCAGTTGAACTCCAGAGTGTAGGGGCCGGCATAGAGCCGTGCCTCTCTCTCGAGCCGGTCGAACTGGGCCCGCGCACCCGGGTGCGCCGTGACGACGGCGCCCCAGCGTTGCTCCTCGCGGGCCTGCTGGTGTGCGCCGTCGATGGTCCGTAGCCGCACGAAGTGCTCCACCGCCGCACCGATATCGGGCGCGGGTTGCTGTCCGGTGGCCATGAGGACCCAGGCCAGTTCGGCCAACTCACGGTCGGTGGCCGCGGCGCTGCCGTTGCCGTGAGTGCCGTGGCTGGCCCGGTTCTGCTTGCGGAGGACGTAGCCTGCCGGGGCCTGTACCCAGGACGAGGCGTTGCGGGGACCGTCCGCCATGAGGTCCGCGCAGTAGGCCGTCTGCCTGTCCACGTGGTAGGCGCCGTACCAGTTGGTGCCGGTGCCCGAAAGGGCCACCATGTGACCCGAATCGGTGAGGTGGCCGTCCTGCGGACGGGCGGAGGCGGTGGGGATCATGAGCGCGAAGGTGAACAGCGCGATCAGGGCGGTACAGAGCGGACGCCACGTCATTGTTTCTCCAAGGGGGATGGGGTCTGGCACCACCACTGTGGTCAAACCGTCCACGGGATCACCACGCGTTGCCGACCCTGTGGACAACCCGTTTTCGGTCAGTGGGAAACTGGAACGGGAACACACGCCATCAGGAGAGGCCCGACATGCTCGAGTTGAGGGATGTGCGCAAGTCGTACACCACAGGCGACTTCAGTCAGGTCGCCCTCGACGACGTCTCCATCGCCTTCCGCGACAGTGAGTTCGTCGCGGTCCTCGGCCCCTCCGGTTCCGGCAAGACCACCATGCTCAACCTCATCGGTGGGCTCGACCAGTACGACTCTGGCGATCTGGTCATCGACGGCGTCTCCACCGAGCGGTACCGCGACCGCGACTGGGACACCTACCGCAACAACCGCGTCGGCTTCGTCTTCCAGAGCTACAACCTCATTCCGCACCAGAGCGTGCTGGCCAACGTGGAACTCGCGCTCACGCTGGCAGGTGTCACGCGTTCGGAGCGCCGCCGCCGGGCGCGGGCGGCACTCGAGGATGTGGGGCTGGGGGAGCACATCCACAAGCGGCCCAACCAGCTCTCCGGCGGGCAGATGCAGCGCGTCGCCATCGCCCGGGCGCTCATCAACGATCCGGAGATCCTGCTGGCCGACGAGCCCACCGGCGCCCTGGATTCGGCCACCAGCGTCCAGATCATGGCCTTGTTGACGAGCATCGCGATGGACCGGCTCGTCGTCATGGTCACCCACAACCCCGAGCTCGCCCAGCAGTACGCCACGCGCACGGTGCACCTCAGCGACGGCCGGGTGGTGGAGGACACGGATCCCTTCCTCCCCGCAGCGCTCGCCCCGGCCGGCCACGGCTGGGCCCGTCGCACGAGCATGGGCTTCCTCACCGCCATCGCGTTGTCCTTCAACAACCTGATGACGAAGAAGGGGCGCACGCTCATGACGTCGTTCGCCGGCAGCATCGGGATCATCGGCATCGCCGCCATCCTGGCCCTGGCCAACGGTGTCCAGGGCTACATCAAGGGTGTGGAGGAGGACACGCTCTCGCAGTACCCGCTCACCATTCAAGCGCAGGGTTTCGACATGACCGCGATGCTGGTGTCCGGCGGGCTGGGGGACGACGGGCCGGGCGGCGCGGACGACGCGCAGGTGCGTGAGGTGCCGCTCATGGCCAAGATGTTCTCGAGCGTGGGCACCAACGACCTGGGCTCACTCAAGACCTACCTCGACGACAACGGCGGCGGGATCGACTCGCTGGTCAACGCCGTCGAGTACACCTACGACGTCACCCCCCAGCTGTACGCCGACGACGGGAGCAGCGACCCCCGCCAGGTGAACCCCGACGCGGCCATGGTGGCGCTCGGCTTCGCGCGCTCCCCTGCGGCGGGCGGGGTGACCGCCGGGTTGCGGAGCAGCGCCTTCGACGAGTTGGTGGGCGACCTGGGTCTGGTCGAGGAGCAGTACGACGTGGTCTCCGGGCGCTGGCCCGCCGCGCACGACGAGATGCTCGTGGTGCTGACGGACACCGGAGGCGTCAGCGACCTCGCGCTCTACGCCATGGGACTGCTCGATCCCGCCCAGCTCGACGAGATGGTCCGGCAGATGATGGCTGAAGAAGACGTCGTCACACCCACCACCACCCGGGACTTCTCCTACGACCAGGTGATGGACGTCTCGTTCAAGCTGGTGAACGCGGCGGATTACTACGTGCACGACGACGACTTCGACGTGTGGACGGACCGTAGCCAGGACCAGAGCCACGTCGCGCAGTTGGTGGCGGAGGGCACGCCGGTGAAGGTGGTCGGGATCGCGCGGCCCACCGGCGACGGGAGCGCCACCCTGAGCCCCGGCATCTACTACACGCCGGCCATGACCGAGTACCTGATGGCGGAGGCGGCGGAGGCGCCCATCGTCCGCGAGCAGCTCGCCGAGCCGTCGGTCAATGTGTTCACCGGCCGGGGATTCACAGATGAGGCGCCCCGCGAGGAGCTGGACCTGACCTCACTGTTCACCATCGACGAGGAGGCCGTCACGGCCGCGTTCACCGTCGACGAATCGAAGCTGCAGCCCGATCTGAGCGGCCTCGAGCTGGACCTAGACATGTCGTCGCTCAGCGTCGACCCGGCGAAGCTGCCCCCGCTGGACCTCACCTCGGTGCTGGAGGGTCTCGATCCGGCCAGCCTCATCCGGTTGCCCGAGATGCCCGCGGTGCCGATGCCGGAGCTGCCCGCCGTCAGCACCGAACAGATCCTGGCCCAGCTGCCGGTCTTCCTGCAGACGTACACCATCTACGCCAATGAGAACGGTCTGGACCCGGCTGATCCGACCGTCGCCATGCCCGCCTTCCTGGCCTCACCCGAGGCGGACTCGACGCTGACTGCGATCGCGCTGGAACTGGGGATCGACCGAACCGCCGTCGAGACCCAGCTGGGTGCCTACCTCGCCTGGGCCGCCGAGCAGGGCCTGGATCCCGCTGACGTGAGCGGCAACGCCCAGGTGTTCCTCGCGGACCAGCAGGAGGCGCTGCTCGACACCGCCCTGGACGTGGTGGACACCGACGCGCTGGAGCGGCAACTCCAGGCGGAGCTCGGCTCCTACCTCGAACAGGTGATGCAGGTCTACATGGGTGATGTCGCTGCGCAACTGACCGACGAGATCACCGCGCAGCTGGGCAGTGCGGTCGAATCCTCGATGGCCGGGTTGGCCGACGACCTGCGGGGGGCGGTGAGCATCGACCAGGACGCGTTCATGGCCTCGTTCCAGATGGACAAGAGCCAGGAGGAGCTCACGCAGTTGCTGATGTCGGCCGCCTCCACCCGGGCGGCGACCTACGAGTCCACCATGAGGACCCTGGGCTACGCGTCGCCCGACGAGCCGTCGGCCGTCAACATCTATCCCATCGACTTCGAGTCCAAAGCGCAGATCACCGACCTGCTCGATTCCTACAACGAGCGGATGCGTGACACCGGGCGCGAAGGACAGGTCATCACGTACTCCGACCTGGTGGGTGCGTTGATGAGTTCGGTCACCGACATCATCAACACCATCAGCTACGTGCTGATCGCGTTCGTGGCGATCTCCCTGGTGGTGTCGTCGATCATGATCGGCGTGATCACCTACATCTCGGTCCTGGAGCGGCGCAAGGAGATCGGCATCCTGCGCGCCGTCGGCGCCAGCAAGCGCGACATCCGTCGGGTTTTCAACGCCGAAACCCTCATCGTCGGCTTCGTCGCCGGCGTGTTGGGCGTGGCGATCACCGCGCTGCTCACCATCCCGGCCAACGCCATCGTCTATGCCCGGTTCGACGTCCCGAATGTGGCGGTCCTCCCGTGGCAGGCGGCGGTCGGCCTGGTCCTGATCAGCATGGCGCTCACCGCCGTCGCGGGTCTGCTGCCCGCCTCGTCCGCCTCGCGCAAGGACCCCGTCGAGGCGCTGCGGAGCGAGTGACGCCGCCGGCGTCGGCCACCGGGTCAGGGGAGTGGCGCTCAGGTCCGGGCGGCCGGTGTGGGGTAGGGTGAACCGCTCAGTGGGGGCGATTTCGCGCGTTGGTGCCGCTGGGCTAGACTAATCAGGTTGCCTTGGGTCTGTGCCCCTTCGGGGGGACCTTTCCCAGGCTTCGCCACAACCTCCTCTCCCTCGAGCTGGGGGTTCCCTCCTGGCAAAATCCAGGGGGTTCGTTTCTAGTTTCACAAGGCCTTTCACGAGGAACCGGTGGAGCAAGGAGTAGTAATGATCCAGCAGGAGTCGCGACTTAAGGTCGCCGACAACACTGGTGCAAAGGAAATTCTCTGCATCCGTGTGCTCGGCGGTTCCGGACGTCGCTACGCATTCCTCGGCGACACCATCGTCGCCACCGTCAAGGACGCGATCCCTGGCGGCAACGTGAAGAAGGGCGACGTGGTCAAGGCCGTCGTCGTCCGCACCACCAAGGAACGCCGTCGTCCCGACGGTTCCTACATCAAGTTCGACGAGAACGCCGCCGTGATCCTCAACGCCAACGGTGAACCCCGCGGCACGCGCATCTTCGGGCCTGTGGCCCGCGAGCTGCGTGACAAGAAGTTCATGCGCATCATCTCGCTCGCCCCGGAGGTGATCTGACATGTCGCTCCACGTCAAGAAGGGTGACCGCGTCAAGGTCCTGTCCGGTAAGGACAAGGGCGTTGTCGCCGAGGTCATCGCTGTCGATCCCGCCAACGAGCGTGTGACGGTCCAGGGTGTCAACCTCGTCAAGAAGCACCGTCGTGAGTCCCAGACCGCGACCGGTCGCAAGGTCGAAGGCGGCATCATCAACGTCGAGGCCCCCATCCACGTCAGCAATGTGCAGCTCGTGGTGAAGGTCGACGGTAAGGAGGTCCCGACGCGCGTCGGTTACAAGCGCGTCGAGGTGTCCAAGCGTCGTCCCGACGGTTCCGAGTACAAGGCGGAGCGCTCCGTGCGCATCGCGCGCAAGACGGGGGAGGAGATCTGATGACCGCCACCGCTACCACCAACGCGATGCCGCGCCTGAAGACCAGGTACCGCGAAGAGATCGTGCCCGCACTCCAGCAGGAGTTCGACTACGCCAACGTCATGCAGATCCCCGGTCTTGTGAAGATCGTGGTGAACATGGGTGTCGGTGAGGCTGCACGTGACTCGAAGATCATCGAAGGGGCCCTCAAGGACCTCACGGCGATCACCGGTCAGAAGCCCACCGTCACGAAGGCCCGCAAGTCGATCGCCCAGTTCAAGCTGCGCGAAGGCATGCCGATCGGCGCCCACGTCACCCTCCGTGGTGACCGCATGTGGGAATTCGCCGACCGTCTCCTGACCCTGGCGCTGCCCCGTATCCGTGACTTCCGTGGCCTGAACGGCAACCAGTTCGACGGCAACGGCAACTTCACCTTCGGTCTGTCTGAGCAGGTCATGTTCCTCGAAATCGACCAGGACAAGATCGACCGCGTCCGTGGCATGGACATCACTTTTGTGACGTCGGCCGCCAACGATGAGGAAGGTCGCGCTCTGCTCAAGCACCTCGGCTTCCCCTTCAAGGCGCAGGACGACCCGAAGAAGCAGAAGACCAAGCGCGGTCCTGCGTTCTACGCCAAGAAGAAGAAGTGAGTAACTAATGGCTAAGACAGCACTCAAGGTCAAGGCAGCCCGCAAGCCCAAGTTCGCGGTGCGCGCCTACACCCGTTGCCAGAAGTGTGGCCGGCCGAAGTCGGTCTACCGCAAGTTCGGCCTGTGCCGCGTCTGCGTGCGCGAGATGGCCCACGCGGGTCAGCTCCCGGGCGTGACCAAGTCGTCCTGGTGACGAGACCCACTACGTCAGAATCAACTAACACCAGGTCCGGGCAGCCGGAAACCGGTGTGAGAAAGAGGCAATAGTCATGACGATGACTGATCCGATCGCAGACATGTTGACACGTCTGCGTAACGCCAACCAGGCGTACCAGGACTCCACGTCCATGCCGTCGTCGAAGATCAAGGTGGGCATCGCCGAGATCCTCAAGAAGAACGGTTACATCACCGATTACGAGCTCACCGAGGTCGAAGGCCAGGTCGGCAAGGTCCTGAAGGTGACCCTGAAGTACGGCGACTCGCGCGAGCGCTCCATTGTGGGCCTCAAGCGCGTGAGTAAGCCCGGCCTCCGCGTTTACGCGAAGGCCACCGATCTCCCCAAGGTCCTCGGCGGCCTGGGTATCGCCATCATCTCGACGTCGCAGGGTCTTCTGACCGATCGTGACGCCAAGGCCAAGTCCGTCGGTGGCGAAGTACTCGCCTACGTCTGGTGACCGGGCGAAGGAAGAGGAGAAACTGATATGTCGCGAATTGGCAGGATGCCCATCACCATCCCGTCCGGTGTCGACGTCAAGCTCGATGGCCGACAGGTCGACGTCAAGGGGCCCAAGGGCTCGCTGTCGCTGACCATTTCTGAGCCGCTGAGCGTTGACAAGACCGACGAGGGCCAGCTGGAAATCACCCGTCCCAACGACGAGCGTGAGTCCCGCTCCCTCCACGGCCTGACGCGCACCCTGGTCAACAACATGATCGTGGGCGTCACCGAGGGCTACGAGAAGAAACTCGAAATCGTCGGCGTTGGCTACCGTGTCATCTCCAAGGGTCCGAAGCAGCTCGAGTTCGCGCTCGGCTTCTCGCACCCGGTGATCATCGACGCCCCTGAGGGCATCGATTTCATCGTGGAGACCCCCACGAAGCTGACGATCCAGGGCATCGACAAGCAGGTCGTCGGAGAGACTGCGGCAAACATCCGCAAGCTCCGCAAGCCTGAGCCCTACAAGGGCAAGGGCGTCCGCTATGCGGGCGAGCACGTCCGCCGCAAGGCTGGAAAGGCTGGTAAGTAATCCATGGCGATTTCGATCAGGACCAACAAGACGTTGGCCGCCAAGAGCGCTGCGCGTTCGCGTCGCCAGCTCCGTGCCCGTAAGAAGATCAGCGGTTCGCCTGAGCGCCCCCGCCTGGTTGTCACCCGCTCCGCTCGTCACCTGTTCGTTCAGGTGATCGACGACCGGGCCGGCAAGACGCTCGCTTCGGCCTCCACCATGGAAGCCGACCTGCGTACCGTTGAGGCCGACAAGTCCGAGAAGGCCCGCAAGGTGGGTGCTCTCATCGCTGAGCGTGCGAAGGCAGCCGGCGTTGAGAACGTCGTCTTCGACCGTGCCGGCAACAAGTACCACGGGCGGATCGCGGCACTTGCCGACGCCGCCCGCGAGGCCGGGCTCGGCTTCTAACGACGAAAGGAAAGGGATATCACGATGAGTGAAACCCAGCAGCGCCGTAGCGGTGCTCAGGGGGAGCGTCGTGGCCGTGACGATCGTCGTGGCCAGCAGGCTTCCAAGGAAGAGAACAAGTACCTCGAGAAGGTCGTGGCGATCAACCGTGTCGCCAAGGTCGTCCAGGGCGGTCGGCGCTTCAGCTTCACCGCACTGGTCGTCGTCGGTGACGGCGAGGGAATGGTCGGTGTCGGTTACGGCAAGGCGAAGGAGGTTCCGGCCGCTATCGCCAAGGGCGTTGAAGAGGCCAAGAAGAACTTCTTCCGCGTGCCGCTGATCCAGCGCACCATCCCGCACTCGGTTCAGGGCGAGAAGGCCGGTGGCGTCGTGCTGCTGCGCCCCGCGTCCCCCGGTACCGGTGTGATCGCCGGTGGCGCCACCCGTGCGGTGCTCGAGTGCGCCGGCGTGCACGATGTGCTCGCCAAGTCGCTCGGCTCGGCCAACGCCATCAACGTCGTCCACTCCACTGTGGTGGCGCTCAAGCAGCTCGAGATGCCGGAAGCCGTGGCCAAGCGCCGCGGTCTGCCGGTTGAGGATGTCGCCCCGGCGGCTCTCCTCCGCGCTGCCCGCGAGACCAAAGAAGGGGTGGCCTCCTGATGGCAGACCTCAAGATCACGCAGGCCAAGTCTTCGGCCGGCGGCAAGCAGTACCAGCGTGACACGCTGCGTACGCTCGGACTCAAGCGCATCGGTGACTCGGTGGTGCGGGAGGATCGTCCCGAGGTTCTCGGCATGATCCGTACCGTGGCCCACCTGGTCACCGTGGAAGAGGTGAAGTGAGATGGCGCTGAAACTGCATCATCTGCAGCCCGCCCCGGGCGCCAAGACGGCTAAGACCCGTGTTGGCCGTGGTGAGGGATCGAAGGGTAAGACCGCAGGTCGCGGCACCAAGGGCACCGGCGCGCGTAAGAACACCCCTGCGAACTTCGAGGGCGGGCAGATGCCTCTGCACATGCGCCTCCCGAAGCTCAAGGGCTTCAAGAACCCGTTCCGTGTCGAATACCAGGTCGTCAACGTCGGCCGCCTCGCTGAGCTCTTCCCTGAGGGCGGCGAAGTGGGCGTCGAGGATCTGGTCGCGGCCGGCGCGGTGCGCGCAGGCAACCTGGTCAAGGTGCTGGGCAACGGGGATGTCTCCATTGCCCTCAACGTGACCGCCAACGCGTTCTCGAACTCCGCCAAGGCGAAGCTCGAGGGTGCCGGTGGCACCGTGACCGAACTCTGATTCGGTCACCAGAGACAGAGACGGCGGGGTGGCTCCGGTTCCGGAGCCGCCCCGCTTTCCTGTCCCGCTCACTCACACTGTGAGTTGAGTTTCAGCAGGGACTATCAGCTTGATAGGCTGCCCTGGTTGCCGTGCAGCGATTGCGCGGTCGAAAGTATCTGCTACCTGGAAAGTAGGGGTCGGATGATCTCCGCCTTGGCTAATGCGTTGAGGACGCCGGACCTTCGTAAGAAGCTCCTCTTCACGCTGGGCATCATCGCCGTGTTCCGCCTGGGGTCGACGATCCCTTCCCCGAACGTGAACATGGCACGCATCGATGAGTGTCTGGCCATCGCCACTCAGGGGCCATCCGCCGGCATCTACAACATCATCAACCTGTTCTCGGGCGGGGCGCTGTTGCAGTTGACGATCTTCGCGCTGGGCATCATGCCCTATATCACCGCGTCGATCATCCTCCAGCTCCTCACCGTCGTGATCCCGCGTCTGGAGGCCCTCAAGAAAGAGGGCGCCTCCGGCACGGCGAAGATCACCGAATACACCCGCTACCTGACGCTGGTCCTGGCCATCCTGAACGCCACCGCGTTCGTGACTCTGGCCCGCACGGGACAGCTGCTCCCGGGCTGTGAGGGCATCCTCTACTCCGATGAACTGTTCCCGCTGGTCACCATGGTCATGGTCATGACTGCCGGAACCGGCATCATCATGTGGATGGGCGAGCTCATCACCGAGCGCGGCGTCGGCAACGGCATGTCGATCATGATCTTCACCCAGATCATCGCCAGCTTCCCGACGGGCCTGTGGTCCATCAAGCAGTCGCACCAGGGCGCCACCGGCTGGATCCTCTTCTTCCTCGTGATCGGCATCGGTCTTCTCGTCATGCTCGGCATCATCTGGGTGGAGCAGGGCCAGCGCCGCATCCCGGTGCAGTACGCCAAGCGCATGGTCGGTCGTCGCCTCGTCGGCGGCTCCACCACCTACATCCCGCTGAAGGTCAACCAGTCCGGCGTCATCCCGGTCATCTTCGCCTCGTCGATCATGTACCTGCCCGTCCTCTACGCCACCTTCCGGCCGGAGAGCGGCGTCTCCCAGTGGATCCAGGCCAACTTCACCGGCACGGGCATGTACTCGTGGGTCTACAACCTGGTCCAGTTCGTGCTCATCGTCGCGTTCTGCTACTTCTACGTGTCGATCACCTTCAACCCTGAAGAGGTCTCGGACAACATGAAGAAGTACGGCGGCTTCATCCCGGGCATCCGCGCAGGCAAGCCGACGGAGCGCTACCTGGCCTACGTGCTCTCGCGTCTGACGGCGCCCGGCTCGCTCTACCTGGCCACCATCGCCCTCATCCCCACCATCGCCTTCATGGCAGTGGGCGCCCAGCAGAACTTCCCCTTCGGCGGTACCTCCATCCTGATCATCGTCGGCGTAGCCCTGGACACGGTCAAGAAGATCGAGAGCCAGCTCCAGCAGCGCAACTATGAGGGCTTCCTGCGGTGAAACTGCTGATCATGGGTGCCCCAGGCGCGGGGAAAGGCACGCAGGCAACAGCGCTGGCCGACCGCTACGGTGTCCCTGCGATCTCCACCGGCGACATCTTCCGGTTCAACATCAAGAACCAGACGCCGCTCGGCATCAAGGTCAAGGAGATCATCGACGCGGGCGAGTACGTACCCGACGACATGACTGAGCAGATCGTCGCCGATCGGCTCGCGCAGCCGGATTGCGAGCCCGGCTTCCTGCTGGACGGGTTCCCCCGCACCATGCATCAGGTGTACTTCCTGGACCGCTACCTCTCGGAGCAGGGCCAGCAACTCGACGCGGTGGTATCGCTACACGTCGAGCCTGAGGCGCTCGTCGAACGGCTCTTGGCCCGTGCGGCCAAGGAGGGCCGGGCGGACGACAACGCCGACACCATCCGTCGCCGCATGGAGGTCTACGCCGGCCAGACGGCTCCGCTGTTGTTCCACTACGAGTCGAAGGGCCTCCTCGTCGACATCGAGGGCACCGGCACTGTCGAGGAAGTGCAGCAGCGCATGTTTGACGAACTCGACCTGCACCTCAGCCGCCGGTGAGCATGATCGAACTGAAGTCGGCCGACGAGCTGCGCCTCATGCGCAGGGCCGGCCTGGTGGTCGCCGAAGGCCTCGACGCCATGGTGGCGGCCGCCACCGTCGGGGTCACGACGGCCGAGGTCGACGCGGTGGGCCGCGAGGTGCTGGCCCGCCATGGGGCGGAGTCCTCCTTCCTGGGCTACGGCGATTACGGCACCCCGTTCCCGGGCGTGGCGTGCATCTCCACCAACAACGAACTGGTCCACGGCATCCCCGGTGACAGGGTGCTGCAGGACGGCGACGTGGTCTCCATCGACTTCGGCGCCATCGTGGAGGGCTGGCACGGCGACGCGGCACGCACCATCATCGTCGGGTCCGGCACCGCGGAGGACGAAGCGCTCATCGACGCCACCCGCGAGGCCTTCTGGGCCGGCGCCAGGGCGATGCGCGACGGCGGCCGGGTGGGCGACGTCTCCAAGGCCATCGAGGGCTACGTCAAGAGCCTCCCCACGCACTACGGCACGCTGCGGGAGTACACCGGCCACGGCATCGGCTCGGAGATGCACATGGACCCGGACGTGCCCAACTGGCACCGCCGTCGGCCCACTCCCAGGTTGTCGGTGGGTATGGCGCTGGCCATCGAACCCATGCTGACCACCGGCACGCACCAGACCCTCGAGCTCGACGACGACTGGACTGTCGTCAGCCGCGACGGCTCGAACGGCTCCCACTGGGAGAACACCGTGGCGCTCACAGAGCACGGCATCTGGGTGCTCACAGAGCATGACGGCGGGGCCTCCCGGCTCGGCGATCTGTTCGGCCCGCTGTCCGACTGAGCCGCTCCTTCAGCGGCCTATGATTGTCCTCATGCCGCTGCCACCGAGCTCGAAGTACCTGCAACGCCCAGGCGACCCCATCGACGAGACGGAGCGCGCCTCCATCACCCAGCGGCTCAACGACGCGTTCGCCGACGGACGTCTCACCCACGACGAGTACTCGACCGCCATGGACGTGGTCTACGACGCGCGCACCCTCGGCGACCTGGTCCCGGTGATGGAGAAGCTGCCCGCAGCCGCTGCCCATGTGCCCGCCATCGTGGAGCAGGGCGGGGTTCCGGCAGGACAGATCGCGCAGTCGCGCAGCCTGGTGCCCGCCGCGATGATGGTGGGCGTCGTGGGCGTGGCCCTGGTGGCGGTGTTGATCATCCTGCTCGTGCTGATCTTCTGAGATACTTCCTGCACGTGCAGTGCAGCCGACGGGGGGAGTGACGGATGCGCACTTCATCCCACACCGTCCGCCCTCGGCGGGCCAGGCCGCGATTCCGGCTGGGGCCCACCACCCTCATCGCTGTGGTGACCACCTTGGTGCTGTCGCTCGCCCTCGTCATTTTCGGCATGAATCTGAAGCGCGCTCCCGATACCGGACCAGCTCCTGCCGAGGGCGAGCCGGTCCCAGCGCCGGGGGCCGGGCCGGGGGAGTGGGACCTACCGGAGCAGACCTGGGAGCCGTTGCCGGGCCCGGACCCGTTGTCGCCGCTCTACGACGCGCAGGTCACCACCCTGAACGCGCTGGCGCCGGCCACGCTGGAACACTGCGCCACCCCGAAGACCGTCCGCGACGAGGCGGAGTGGGAGGCTGCGGTGCGCGACCAGTGGTTCTGCGTGCACCGCTCCTGGGTGCCCACCTTCCAGCAGTTGGGCTGGCTGACGACGGCGCCGGGCGTCCAGTTCTTCGCCGGCGAGGGTGACGACAGCGCCTGCGGCTACCTGGAGGCGCCCGCGTTCTACTGTTCGGCCGGGGGCGGCAGCGTCCACTTCGGTGCCCGGCACTTCGACATGGCGCGCACCTGGGACCTGTCGGTCAACGAGATGGTCAACCACGAGTACGGACACCACCTGCAGAGCCTGGCAGGCATCACCCGGGCCAAGACTGCGTTGGCCAACACCCCCGTGCTGGAGCGGCGCGCGGAGCTGCAGGCCACCTGTTGGTCCGCCGCGATGACCCGGCACAACAGCGCGTTCAGCTTCGGGCAGGAACAGTACGAGTCCTGGATGGAGCGCCTCGAGACGATGCGTGCCGACGGGGTGCATGGCTCACGAGAGTCGCTGCTGTACTGGGGCACCCGGGGCCTCTACGCGGCCACCATGAACGACTGCAACACCTGGGCCGTGCCGGACGACCAGGTCGCCTAGGAGTTCCTGCTGGGGAGGTGTTGGCCTGCGAGCATCGCGACCCCGCGGCGTTCTGCGTCAACTGACCACTCAGTTGTCCGCGAACACGCCGATGATGGGATTCCATTCCTCGACGAGGCGCTCGGCGATGAGGCCGGCCTCCCAGAAGGGGTCGGCGTCGAGGGCCGACGCCACCTCGTCCGCGGATCCGGCCTTGAGGAGGAGCATTGCGCTGGGGTGCGCGGCGCCGACGAACGGGCCACTGGCCACGAGGGGCCCGGCAGTCAGGGAGGCCAGGAATTCCCGGTGGCTGGGGCGCACCCTGTCGAGCTCGGCGTTGTCGTCGGAGTAGGTGTAGCGGACTGCGAAATAGGCCATGGGGACAGGCTAGTGGCGCGGCGGGTGTGGACCGCCGTTTGGCGAGGGGCCGCTGTGGGCGTAAACTTGCCGATTGCAGTATCATCCGGCGCGCGCTCAGAGCGCCCGGTGCGAACAGAAGAGAGTTTATGGCGAAGAAAGAGGGAGCTCTCGAACTCGAGGGCACCGTGGTCGAGGCCCTGCCCAACGCGATGTTCCGCGTCGAACTGGCCAACGGCCACAAGGTGTTGACCACGATCAGTGGCAAAATGCGGCAGCACTACATCCGCATCCTGCCGTCGGACCGCGTCGTCGTGGAGTTGTCGCCCTACGACCTCACCCGCGGCCGCATCGTCTACCGACACAAGTGAGACCTGCGGCTCCCGCCGCACCCTCTCCAGCGCTGCCTGGTCCCCCGTGGGCCGGCGGCGCTTTCTATTTTGCATACCGGCGAGTTGGTCACTTGCCCGCACCGAGGCGGGACGTGGGGCGTGCTTTTGCCTTCCGCGCACGCCTAGCGTAAAGTTGCTCCTCGGTCGTCAATGCCCGTGCGCGCCCGCGTGCCCGTGGCCACTTCGACCAAGCTCATCCACCGCAAGATTGGGCGCGCCCTGCGCTCCCAGTCGCCGATTGAAAAGGTTGCTCGAATGAAGGTTCAGCCGAGCGTCAAGAAGATCTGCGACAAGTGCAAGGTCATCCGCCGGCACGGTCGTGTGATGGTGATCTGCGACAACCCGCGCCATAAGCAGCGCCAGGGCTGATCACAGGCCACCGCGGACGAGGGCCCCAGGCCTGGTTCCGCCTGACAACTGAAACAACGTGATAGCTAGATCCCCCTGCGGGATCGACCACCCTTGGACGAAGGCCAAGGCCCCGTCGGTGCTCGAGTCGAGCGCCATAGGCGGCGGGGACGCGTCACGCCCACACCTTCGCATAGGAAAGGAATCCGCCTGATGGCACGCCTAGTTGGTGTTGACCTGCCGCGCGAAAAGCGCCTCGAGGTCGCACTCACCTACATCTTCGGCATCGGTCGTACCCGCGCCGCCGAAACCCTCGCCGCGACTGGAGTCTCCGGCGATCTCCGCGTCCACCAGCTGACCGACGACCAGCTCGTCGCGCTGCGCGACCACATCGAAGGCAGCTACGAGATCGAGGGTGACCTCCGTCGTAGCACTGCCGCCGACATCCGCCGCAAGGTGGAGATCGGTAACTACCAGGGCCGTCGCCACCGCAGCGGCCTCCCGGTTCGTGGTCAGCGCACCCGCACCAATGCCCGCACCCGCAAGGGCAAGAAGAAGGCCGTCGCTGGCAAGAAGAAGGCACGCTGACCTCCGGGTCGAGCGCCTCCTCTCAAGGACTCAAGGAGACTTAAGAACATATGGCTACTGCAAGCCGCAAGGCCGGCGCCAAGACCAAGGGCCGCCGCAAGGAAAAGAAGAACGTGCTCGCCGGTCAGGCGCACATCAAGAGCACCTTCAACAACACCATCATCTCGATCACCGACCCCACGGGCAATGTGATTTCGTGGGCCTCCGCCGGCACCGTCGGCTTCAAGGGCTCGCGTAAGTCGACCCCGTTCGCCGCTCAGATGGCCGCCGAGGCCGCTGGCCGTCGTGCCATGGAGCACGGCATGAAGCGCGTCGACGTGTTCGTCAAGGGCCCGGGCTCGGGCCGCGAGACCGCTATCCGTTCGCTCGGTGCCGTCGGCCTGGAGGTCGGCGCCATTTCCGACGTGACCCCCACACCGCACAACGGCTGCCGTCCGCCGAAGCGCCGTCGCGTCTGATCCGGCCCGAGAGAGAATAGGACTAATACATTATGGCTCGTTATACCGGCCCGATCACCAAGAAGTCCCGTCGACTCGGGACTGACCTTGTCGGCAACGACAAGGCCTTCGAGCGTCGTCCGTACCCTCCGGGTCAGCACGGCCGCGGTCGCACGAAGGACTCCGAATACTCGCTGCAGCTTCGTGAGAAGCAGAAGGCGCGCTTCGCTTACGGCGTCCTCGAGAAGCAGTTCCGTCGCTACTACGAAGAGGCCGACCGTCACCCCGGCAAGACCGGTGACCGTCTGCTGCAGATCCTGGAGTCGCGTCTCGACAACGTCGTGTACCGCTCCGGTTTCGCTTCGACGCGTCGTCAGGCCCGTCAGCTCGTCGTCCACGGCCACTTCCTGGTCAACGGTGGGCGCGTCAACATCCCGTCGTACCGTGTCCGCGCCAAGGACATCATCGACGTGGCTGAGAAGTCGCTGAACCTGACCCCGTTCGTCATCGCCCGTGAGACCCACGGCGAGCGTTCGGTTCCCGCATGGCTGGAGGCCCGTCCCAACCGGATGCGCATCCTCGTGCACCAGCTCCCCGTCCGCGAGCAGATCGTGGTCGATGTCCAGGAGCAGATGATCGTCGAGCTCTACTCGAAGTGATCCGTCGGGGCCTTGTGCCCCACCACCCGCCCCGTCCGGCTCGCTCCGGGCGGGGCGCTGGGCCCGACGGTCGGGCTCAGCACTATTTCGCGCCTTCATATAGCGGTCGGCGCGGGGAGGAAACACCATGCTCATCGCACAGCGCCCGGGCCTCACGGAAGAGGTCGTCTCGGACCACCGGTCCCGGTTCATCATCGAGCCCCTCGAGCCCGGCTTCGGCTACACGCTCGGCAACTCGCTGCGTCGCACCCTGTTGTCGTCCATCCCGGGTGCCTCGGTCACCAGCATCAAGATCGAAGGCAACCAGCACGAGTTCTCCACGGTGGAGGGCGTCGTCGAGGACGTCACCGAGATCATCCTGAACCTCAAGGGCCTCGTGATCTCCTCGGAGGAGGACGAGCCCGTCGTCATGTACCTCCGCAAGGCAGGCGCCGGATCCGTCACCGCCGGTGACATCCAGCCCCCGGCAGGCGTCGAGATCCACAACCCCGAGCTGCACATCGCCACTCTCAACGAGACCGGCAAGCTCGAGATGGAGCTCGTCGTCGAACGCGGCCGTGGCTACGTCAGCGCAGTGCTGAACAAGGATCCCGATTCCGAGATCGGCCGCATCCCGGTCGACTCCATCTACTCGCCGGTGCTCAAGGTCACCTACAAGGTCGAGGCCACCCGCGTCGCCCAGCGCACCGACTTCGACCGTCTCATCGTCGACGTCGAGACCAAGCCGTCGATGACGCCGCGTGACGCCGTCGCCTCGGCCGGTACCACCCTCGTCGAGCTGTTCGGCCTTGCCCGCGAGCTCAACGTGGACGCCGAAGGCATCGAGATCGGCCCGTCGCCCGTCGACGAGCAGATCGCCGAGTCGTTGAACCTCCCTGTCGAGGATCTGGAACTGTCGGTCCGCTCCTACAACTGCCTCAAGCGCGAGGGCATCCACACCGTGGGTGAGCTCGTGGCCCGCAGCGAAGAGGATCTGCTCGACATCCGCAACTTCGGCAGCAAGTCGATCGACGAGGTTCGCGAGACCCTCGCCAACCTCGGCCTGTCGCTGCGTGACTCGCACCCGGGCTTCGACCCGCTGCAGGCCATCGAGCGCTACGACGAGGACAACGACGAAGACGCTGACTTCGCCGAGACCGAGCAGTACTGACCGCCCACACCGCTACTCACACTGGAGAATTGATCAATGCCTAAGCCGACCAAGGGTGCCCGTCTGGGCGGTAGCCCGACCCATCAGCGCCACATCCTGCGCAACCTGGCCACCCAGCTCTTCGAGCACGGCCGAATCACCACCACCGAGACCCGTGCCCGGCTGCTGCAGCCGGTTGCCGAGCGTCTGATCAGCAAGGCCAAGCGCGGTGACCTGCACAACCGTCGCCTGGTGCTGCAGTCGGTCACCGACGTCGACGTCGTGCGTCGTCTCTTCGACGAGATCGCCCCCACCTTCGAAGGCCGCAACGGTGGCTACACCCGCATCACCAAGATCGGCCCCCGCAAGGGCGACAACGCCCCCATGGCAGTGATCGAACTGATCACCGAGGCCGTGGCCCCGAAGGCCAAGGCGCCCAAGGCCGCACCGGCCGAGGAGCCCAAGGCCGAGGAGATCGCAGAGGTTGAGGAGACTGATCAGGTCGCCGAAACCGACGAGGTCGCCGAGACCGAGGAGTCGCCCGCCGCGGCCGACGAGACGGCCGCTGACGAGGACGCTGCAGAGTCCAAGTGACACCATCCGGAAGGGGCCCCCGTCGTGGGGCCCCTTCTGTTTTACCGGTAGGGTTTCGTTAGTTTTGGCCGTTCAGAGGAGACACCAGATGCTGCGACGGGTTCTTGCAGGTGCGGCTGTCGCCGCCCTGCTGCTCACTGGCTGCGGCGCGCAACAGAGCGCCCCGGACCAGGTGTCGATCGGTGGAGTGACCATCGTTTCCCACCCGTCGCTGGACCTCATCTGGGAGGGCGTGAAGGAGGGCCTCGCCGAGGCGGGTTACGTCGAGGGGGAGAACCTCACACTCGAGTTCCAGAACCCCCAGGGGGACCAGCCCACTCTGACCAACATCGCCAACACCTACGCCGCCTCTCAGCACGACCTGTTCGTGGCGATCGCCACGCCGCCGGCCCAGGCCATGGCGCAGGTGATCCAGGACCGGCCCATCGTGTTCGCGTCCGTGACCGATCCGGTCGCCGCGGGCCTGGTGGATTCGATGGAGAAGCCGGGCGGCAACGTCACGGGTACTTCCGACCAGTTGCCCACCGACCAGCAGTTGAAACTGATCCTCGACATCGACCCCACCGTCGAATCCGTGGGTATCGTCTACTCGGCCTCCGAGGTCAACGCCCAGGTGCAGGCCGAGAAGGCCATCGAGGCGGGCAGGCAACTCGGGGTCGAGGTCAAGACCGCCACCATCCAGAACTCCTCCGAGGTGCAGCAGGCCGCTGAGTCGCTGGACGTCGACGCCTATTTCACCCTCGTCGACAACACCGTCGTCTCGGCGATGGAGTCCATGGTGCAGGTGGCTGAACAGAAGCAGGCGCTGCTGGTCAGTTCGGATCCTGATTCGGTGGAGCGCGGTGCCGCCGCGGCACTCTCGACCGACTACAAGGCGCAGGGTCTGCAGACAGCCAAGATGATCGTCGAACTCCTCAAGGGAGGGGAGCCGGCCGACACCAGCGTCCAACTGCAGGAATCCCTGGAGACCGTGGTCAACCCCGCCGCCGCTGAGCGGATGGGCGTGACCATCCCCAAGGCAGTCATCGAGGAAGCCGCCACCACGTACTGAGGGGTGGACGCCGGCGCCCACCGGCGCCGCGGAAGCCTACGCTTTACAGGCACTCACCCTTTCGCGCAAGGAGAAACATGAAACTCAAGGTTGTCGCGCTCGGCACCATCGCCGCGCTCGCACTGACCGGCTGTGGCGCCGCAGATGAGGGCTCCACCGAGTCCTACAAGATCGGCATCGCCACCATCGTCTCCCACCCGGCGCTCGACGCCGTCGCAGACGGCTTCAAGGAAGCCATGGCGGAGGCCGGTTACACGGAGGGCGAGAACCTCACCATCGACCTGCAGAACGCCCAGGGCGACCAGTCGACGCTCACGAGCATCGCCAACACGTTCGCCAGCGCGGACTTCAACGGCTACCTCGCCATTGCGACCCCCACTGCCCAGGCACTGGCCAACGTGATCACCGACAAGCCGATCGCCTTCGCCGCCGTCACGGATCCGGTCGCCGCCGGCCTCATGCAGGAGTGGGACGCCCCAGATGCCAACATCACCGGCGTGTCGGACCTCAACCCGATGGACGCGCAGCTCGACCTCATCAAGGAGATCCTGCCCGAGGCCGTCACCGTCGGCATCGTGTACTCCTCCGGCGAGGTCAACTCCGAGGTCCAGGTCGCTGAGGCCGAGAAGGCCGCCGAATCCCGTGGCATGGAGATCAAGACGGCCACCGTCACCAACTCCGCAGAGGTGCAGCAGGCCGCCGAGTCGCTCGACGTCGACGCCTACCTGATCCCCACCGACAACACCGTCGTCTCCGCCGCAGAGTCCCTCGTGCAGGTGGCCGAACAGAAGTCCGTCCCGGTCTTCGCCTCGGACGAGTCGACCATGGAGCGTGGCGCCACCGCAGGCCTTTCGGTGAACTACATCCAGCAGGGCAAGGATGCCGCTGCCGTGCTGCTCAAGATGCTCGAGGGCACTCCCGCCTCCGACATCCCGGTCGAGACGCAGAAGCAGTTCGACCTGTTCGTCAACGAAGAGGCGGCCGCAGCCCAGGGCATCGAGTTGCCCCAGGCGGTCCTCGACCGCGCAACCAAGAAGTTCTGAGTACCAGATGATCATCGCGCTCGAGATCGGCCTGCTCTACGCCATCATGGCGTTGGGCGTCTACCTCACCTACCGGGTCCTGGATTTCCCTGACCTGACGGTGGACGGTTCGTTCACGACAGGTGCCGCCACGTGCGCCATCCTGCTCGTGAACGGGGTGCCGGTCTGGGCCGCGATGATCGCCGGGATGGTCGCCGGCATGCTCGCCGGCGCCATCACCGGGCTGCTCCACGTCTGGGGCAACATCAACCCCCTGCTGGCAGGCATCCTGACCCAGATCGCGCTGTACTCCATCAACCTGCGCATCATGGGCAACCGGGCCAACGTGCCGCTGCTGCGCACCGACACGCTGTTCAGCTGGTTCCGGGGCGAACGGCTGCTCGGCACCTGGATGTCGGTGGCGGCGTTCAGCGTCGTCGTGCTCCTCGTCGGGCTGGTGGTCTACTGGTTCCTCGGCACCAGCTTCGGGGTGTCCATCCGCGCCACCGGCGACAACGAGATGATGGCCCGATCGCAGGGCATCAACACCGGCGTCACCAAGATCGTCGGCCTGATGATCTCCAACGGCATGGTGGCCCTCTGTGGCGCGCTCGTGGCGCAGTACCAGGGATTCTCGGACATCTCCATGGGTATCGGCCTCATCGTCGCAGGCCTGGCCTCGGTCATCGTCGGCCAGGCCATCTTCGGGATGACCGCAGTGTGGCAGGCCGTGCTGGCCGCAGCCCTCGGCTCGGTCATCTACCGTGGCGTCATCCAGATCGCCCTCAACAACGGCTTCAACCCCAACGACATGAAGCTCATCTCGGCGGTGCTCGTCGTGCTCGCCCTGGTGCTGCCGCAGTGGGGTCCCCTCAAGAAACTGCGCCGCCAACGCCGTCGTCGTCAGGCCGCAGAGGCAGGAGTCGCCTGATGCTCGAACTCGCCTCAGTCACGAAGCGCTTCTTCCCCGGCACCGTCAACGAGCGGGTCGCGCTGGACGCCATCAACCTCACCCTCCACGAGGGAGACTTCGTCACCGTCATCGGCTCCAACGGCGCCGGTAAGTCCACCATGCTCAACGTGGTCTCCGGGCGGTACCCGGTGGACGGCGGCACGGTGACGATCGACGGCAAGAACGTCAGCCGCACCCCGGAACACCAGCGGGCCAAGTGGGTCGCGCGCGTCTTCCAGGACCCCATGGCCGGCACCTCGCCCCACCTCACCATCGAGGAGAACCTGGCCATCGCGTTCGAGCGTGGCCGCAAGCGCGGCCTGCGGATGGCCGTCACCAGCCCCAAGCGCGCGGTCTTCAAGGAGGCCCTCACCACGCTGGAACTCGGGTTGGAGAACCGCCTCGACATGCGCGTGGGCATGCTGTCGGGCGGCCAGCGCCAGGCACTCAGCCTGCTGATGGCCACCTATGCGCAACCGGCCATCCTCCTCCTCGACGAACACACGGCCGCGCTGGATCCGGCGCGCGCCGCCCTGGTCACCCGCCTGACCGGCGAGGCCGTGGAGCGCCATCGGCTGACCACCCTCATGGTCACCCACAACATGCACCAGGCCATCGAGCTGGGCAACAGGTTGATCATGATGCACGAGGGCCGCATCGTCCTCGAGGTCGACGACGAGGCCAAGAAGTCGATCACGGCCGAGCAGCTCACGCAGGAGTTCGCCAAGATCAAGGGCGCCAGCCTGTCGGACCGCACGCTGCTCGACTGACGCTCAGGCTCAGTCCCTCGTTCCCTGGGAGCTCACGCCCCGCAGAATGGGTACGGTAGGGCAATGCGCATCGCCCAGCTGGCCAACTTCGTCGGCCCCACGTCTGGGGGTATGAAGGTGGTCATCGAAACCCTGGGCCAGGGCTACGTCGACGCCGGGCACACGCGCATCTTCGTCGCGCCGGGGGAGAGGGACCAGATCCTCGAGACCGAGGCCGGCATCCTCGTGCAGGTCCGCGCCCCCAAGGTCACCGAGCAGTACCGCATGATCTTCCAACCCTGGCGGGTGCTCGACGTGCTGGACAGGTTCCGGCCCACCTCCATCGAGGTGTCGGACAAGTGGACCCTCTCGCCGGCGGCGAACTGGGCCGCCAAGCGCAGCGTCGGCTCCGTGCTCTTCAGCCATGAGCGGCTATCCGACATGCTCGCGATGTTCGTGCGCTCCAGCTTCGGCGTCGAGACCATCGTCGGTGGGCTGAACCGCCGTCTGTCCCGCAACTTCGACTCCGTCGTGGTCACCAGCCGCTTCGCCGAGGAGGAGTTCGCCGACACCGGCGCCAACCTGGCGCTCGTGCCGCTCGGCGTGGACCTGGAGACGTTCCACCCCGACAAGGGCGAACCGGCCGACGACGGCGTGCTCAAGTTCTGTTACGTGGGCAGGCTCTCCCACGAGAAGAGCCCCCAGCTGGCCGTGGCCACCGTCGTCGAACTGCACCGGAGGGGCCATCCGGTGCGGCTCGACCTGTACGGCACCGGCCCCGACCAGGCCGAACTGGAGGCGGTCGCCGGCAACGCGCCGGTGTTCTTCCACGGCTTCGTGCCCGGCCGCGACGAGGTGGCCAGGCGCATCGCGCAGCACGACGTGTCGCTGTCCGTGTGTCCCGCGGAGACCTTCGGACTCGCCGTGCTCGAGGCGCTGGCGTGCGGCACCCCCGTCGTCAGTTCCACCAGCGGGGGAGCCAGCGAACTGGTCGACGCCACGTCCGGCGAGCGCGGCGACGCCAACCCACTGTCCCTGGCCGACGCCGTGGAACGCCTGATCCCGCGCCTCGGCCCAGAGCTGCGGCGTGCGGCACGGGCGCGCGCCGAGCGGTATCCCTGGCAGCGCACCACCGACGCGATGTTGGCGCTGCACAGACAACTGGCAGACGAGGTGCCGTACCGGAAGCTGCGAGGCTTCGCGCACAATCCGAAGGGAAGACGGCTGTGAGAAAGAAGCGGCTCAAGATCGGTTGGTCGCCGCTGGTGGCGCTGGTCGGCGCGCTGGTCCCGGTGGTGGCACTGGCGCCGTGCAGACCTTTGGCGTCCGGGCCCCACACCGTCGCCGCCCTGGCCCAGCAGTGCCGCGAGACGGGAGCCACCGGGCGGGCGCTGGCCGACGAGGCGGTGAAGGCTGTCGCGCGGGCCTTTCCCTACTATTCGCTGTGGCACCTGTGGGAGCCGCCGGAGCGCGCGCTCAGTTCGCACCGGGGATGGTCGCACCAGTACAACACGGTGCTCCTCCTCGTGCTGCGCGAACTGGGCTTCAAGACCCGCCTGGTGCACGCGGCCATGGTCCGCGGCTTCCAGAACCCCTGGTGGCTGCGCGGGCACACCTGGGCCAAGGTGACCGTCGGCGGTTACGAGCTCGACGCCTGCGCCTCGGACGAGACGAACCGCGTGGGGGCCGTGAACTTCGTCCCGCTGACCAGGGAACTCCCGCTGCGCCGCGTGACCCGGTGGGCGCTGGGCGCCTGGATGGGCTCCTTCGTCGCGATCGCGGTCTGGCACGCCTGGCTGACGGGTCGTGAGGTGGCGCCCTGGGTGTACGGCCGCAAGGGGCGCCGGGGAAGTGCTTCCGCGGGCTGACGCGTTAGACTCCCGGGGTGCAGCCGGCAGACAACATCACCTATGTGCCCAGCCTTGATGGCCTCCGCACCATCGCTGTGGGCCTGGTCATCGCGTTCCACCTCAGCGTTCCCAACCTGGAACTGGGGTTCGCCGGCGTCGACGTGTTCTTCGTGCTGTCCGGGTACCTGATCACCTCCGGCCTGCTGCGCGACACCGTGCGCCACGGGAGGCCGCAGTACGGGAAGTTCTGGCAGCGCCGATTCCGCCGCCTGCTGCCCGCCGCCACGCTGATCCTGCTGCTGGTACTCCTCTACGCCACGTTCCTGATGCCGTTGTTCCGCAAGGCCAACGCCAGTTGGGACATCTTCTGGACGGTGCTGTACCTCGGAAACTGGCGGTTCATGGGCGCCAACAGCTACTTCGCCTCCGACGGCACGCCGTCGTTGCTGCTGCACATGTGGTCCCTGGCCGTCGAGGAGCAGTTCTACTTCTTCTGGCCAGTGCTGATCGGCATCGTCGCGTTCGTCGCCGCGAAGTTGGGTGGCAGCAAGCGGGTCACCACCATCATCGGAGTGGTGGCGGCAGTGCTCATCGTCGTCTCGGCAGCACTGCTGATGGTGCTGTACGACCCGGCGTCCCCTGACCGCGCCTACATGGGCACCGACACCAAGGCGTTCGAGCCGCTGCTCGGTGCCCTGTTGGCCATCGTGATGAGCAACCACGCGGTGCGCACCGTCTTCTACCGCCACCACCGTCTCATCGCGGCGGTCGGCGTGGTGACGGCCGTGGCCGTGCTGCCGTTCCTGGCCGGACCCAGCGCCTTCTACTTCCAGGGCGGGGCGGTGATCCTCAGCGTGGGCGTCACGCTCCTGATCGGCGCGCTGGTGGTCTCTCCGCCGACGATGCTGTCGGGTTTCCTGTCCTGGCGGCCGATGACCTACCTCGGGCAGATCTCCTACGGGCTGTACCTGTGGCACTGGCCGTGGAGCGTGTGGCTGGACGTGGCCCACAAGGAGGAGTTCCGGATGCTGCGGGCTCCGGTGGCGCTGGCGGCGACGCTGATCTGTGCGGTGCTGAGCTACCACTTCGTGGAGGAGCCCATCCGTCGCGGCCGCTTCACCACGTGGCTCACCTTCAAGCGCACGATGCTCACCGTCGCAGTGATCATGGTGATCATCATGACCTGGGCTACCGCGCTGCGCGGGCTGCCCGTGCCCAGTACGCGCCCGCCCGCGACACCCGTCAGCCCCGGCGGCTCGCCGGTGCCGCAGACCAACCCGGACCTCCTCATCGTGGTGGGCGACTCCGTGCCGTTCCGCCTCATGGAATCGCTCGACCAGGTGGCCAGCGACAACGACTTCGTCGTCGACAACGCCTCCCGTGGTGGCTGCCCGCCCCTCTCGATCGAGTTGCAGGAGTACCTCAAGCCCGACCACGAGGGTGCAGGCGACTGCACCATGGTCGCCGACATCCAGACAGAGAAGATCGACTCCGAGCGTCCGGCGACGGTGTTCTGGTGGTCGCGCTACGAGGTGCACCAGCGCTGGCTCGACGGACGGATCGTCGGACCGGACGAAGAAATCTTCTGGGAGGCGCTCGAAGAGGACCTGGCGGCCAGCGTCGATCGGCTCACCTCTCAGGGCGCCACTCTGGTGATCGCGCAGACCGAGCGCCCCGGCACCGGCATGCTCAGCCGCTGCACCGAGGACGAGTGCCACCCGCTGCTGGATCTCATGGTCAACCACGACGAGTACCGCCGCCGGTGGAACGACATCGTCGTCGACCTGGCCCAGCGCGACGACAGGGTGGAGACCTTCCGGATGGATCCGTTGCTGTGCAAGGACCCCGAGCCTGAGAGTGCCGACGGCCCGGCGCTGTGCGACGACTCCCGGCCCGGTGGGCAGCTGTTGCGGCCCGACGGCAGCCACATCCTGGTGGACCCCTTCGGCTACGAGACCGCAGAGAAGGTGCTCGAGAATGTGTTGACGGCCGCCAGCAGCTGATCTGCGGCTCAGCCGAAACGAGAAGACCCCGGGCCTGGGCCCGGGGTCTTCGTGTTACGCGGTGGCTCAGTAGGTGAGCTGGACGTTCTTGGCGGCGGAGAGGCGCTGCGCCACGTCGTCCCAGTTGATGACGTTCCACCAGGCGTTGACGTAGTCGCCCTTGACGTTCTTGTACTGGAGGTAGAAGGCGTGCTCCCACATGTCCAGCTGCAGCACGGGCAGCTGGCCGACCGGCACGTTCGACTGCTGGTCGAACAGCTGGTTGATGTTGAGGCGCTGGCCGAGGGTGTCCCACACGAGCATGGCCCAGCCGGAGCCCTGCAGGCCGTTGGCGGCGGCGTTGAACTGCTTCTTGAAGCCGTCGAACGAACCGAAGAACTCGCCGATCGCCTCAGCCACGTCGCCGGTGGGCTCGCCGCCGCCGTTGGGCGACATGTTCTTCCAGAAGACGGAGTGGTTGATGTGGCCGCCCAAGTGGAAGGCGAGGTCCTTCTCGAGCTTGTTCACGGCGCCGAAGTCACCCTTGTCGCGCGCGGCCGCGAGCTGCTCGAGGGCGGTGTTGGCACCGGCCACGTAGGCGGCGTGGTGCTTGCTGTGGTGCAGCTCCATGATCTCCGGGGCGATGTGCGGGGCGAGTGCCCCGTAGTCGTAGTCGAGGTCGGGAAGGGTGTAGGTCATGGTGTCTCCTGATCGTTGACTCGCGCCGTTGCGCGCTGACGGTCCCCATCCTATGCCGCCCATTTGGTCACCGCTTCAACTTCTCAGCGGGTTCCGCTGGCGGGGAAATCAGGCCCCTGAGGCGGCGACCCTGAGCACACGGAAGCCCTTGGCCGACGCCACGCGCTCCGTCGGATGCCCCTGGTCCGTCAGCCAGCGCTGCAGCGAATCACCGCCGAGGTTCTTCCCGACGACCAACCAGGCGACACCGTCAGGCTGGAGCCGCGGCAACCACGTCAGGAGCAACTCGTGTAACGCCTGCTTGCCGATCCTGATCGGAGGATTCGACCAGATCTCGTCGTAGCGCACGTCCGCGGGCACCTCGTCGGGGGCGACGGCGTGCACCCGCTCGGCGACACCGTGCCGCTGCGCGTTCATCCGGGTCAGCTCGACGGCGCGGCCGTTCACGTCGACCGCGTCGACGGTGACGCCGGGCGCCGCCACGGCCAGCCCGACGGCGATGGTGCCGACTCCGCACCCGAGGTCCAGCAGATGGCCCCGCTCGGGTGGGCTCACCTCGCGCAGTAGGACGGAGGTGCCGAGGTCGAGGCGGCCCCCGGAGAACACGCCACCGGCTGTCGTGAACGTCAGGTCGTTGCCGAAGACGGTGGCGGTGAACTCGTGCGTGACCAGCGGCTGGTCAGGGGTGTCGAAGTAGTGGCTCATGATGTCTCCAGGGTGCGCATGGCGCGCGCCGCGGTGGCGCGGGCGGCCAGTTCATCGTCGGGCGGATAGCCCACCTCTTCCAGCGTGAGGCCACGGGCCGGCATGACCTGCACCTCGCCATGGCGCACGCTGCTGGCGGCCACCTCCTCCAACCAGGAGAGGCTGCGCCGCCCCGCCGCCACGGCGGTCAGCGCGCCCATCAGGGAGCGCACCATCGAGTGGCAGAACGCGTCCGCCAGCAGGTGCACCTCGATCACGCCGTCGGGGCGGCGGGTGGCGCTGAGCTCCCGGAGGTCGCGGATGGTGGTGGCACCCTGGCGCGGCCGGCAGAAGGCGGCGAAGTCCCGCAGCCCGATCAGCAGTTCCGCGGCGGCGTTGAGCGCGCCGACGTCGATCGGTTCGCGCGACGGTGTGATGTGCCCGCGCAGCAGCGGATCGGCGACCCCGTCGGTCAGGCGATAGCAGTAGCGCCGCCAGATGGCCGAGAACCGCGCGTCGAAACCTTCGGGGGCCGGGGTGACGTCGCGGATGGCGATGTCGTCCGGGAGGACGCGGCGGAGACGGCGCAGCAGGGTGGCCGACGGGTCCTCGTCGAGGTCCAGGTCGGCGTGGCAGGTCTGGCGTCGGGCGTGCACGCCCGCGTCGGTGCGGCCCGCGACCACCAGTGTGGGCGGCCCGGCGAGGCGCAGCACCTTGCCGATCCATTCTTCGAGGGTCGCCTGCACCGTGCGTAGCCCGGGCTGGGTGGCCCAGCCGTGGAACTCGGTGCCGTCGTAGGCCAAATCAATCCTGAGTCGCATCGGCCCTCCGGTAGGTGAGGTCGAAGACGGTGCGGCCCGCGGCCAACCCGCGTGCCTCGTACTTGGTGACGGGGCGCTCCTCGAGTCTGGGGGCCCAACCGTCGTGCACGTTGACCAGGCCGGGGTGGTCGTCGAGGTGCTCCCGCATCCAGAGCGCGTAGTCCTCCCAGTCGGTGGCCAGTCGCCACACCCCGGACGGCGCCAGTTTGGCGGCCACGACATCGGCGAACCCCGTGCTGACGAGGCGACGCTTGTGGTGGCGCTTCTTGTGCCAGGGGTCAGCGAAGAACGTCCACAGTTCGGTGACCGAGCCGTCGTCGAACAGGCGGGGGAGCGCCTGCGCCCCGTCCACCAGGGCCAGACGCACGTTGGTGGCTCCGATGCGGCCCAGCCGGCCGAGCGTGGACGCGACGGCGGGCTCGAACACCTCGAACGCCACCACGTTGCATTCGGGACGGCCGGCGGCCATGGGGACGAGGGAGTCGCCGGCGCCGGAGCCGATCTCCACGATCAGCGGCGCCTCACGCCCGAACTCCGCGGCCCAGTCGACGTGGGCCTCAGGCGCCACGGAGGTGTCCAACTCGCCACGCGGGATGTCCACGAGGTATTCGGCGGCATGCCGCTCCCAGGCCTTGGTCTGCGACTCGTTCATCCGCGTGCTGCGGCGCACGAAACTGACGATGTCGCGGCGGGGGCGTGGGGGTCGGGAAATCACCGGCCCAGCCTACCGGTGACCGCGCGAACTAGACTGTGAGGTGCTGATCGGCAACCACGAGGAGTCATCGATGCGCACCATTCTCAACGTCATCTGGGTCATCCTGGGCGGCTTCTGGCTGGCCCTGGGCTACATGCTGGCGGGCGTGATCGCCTGCATCTTCATCGTGACGATCCCGGCGGGGCTCGCGTCGTTCCGCATGGCCAACTACGTGCTCTGGCCGTTCGGCCGCACCGTCGAACCGAAGCCGGGGGCCGGTTGGGGATCAGGGCTCATGAACGTCATCTGGTTCGTGGTGGCGGGGTGGTGGCTGGCGCTCCTGCACATCACCTCGGCGCTCGCGCAGTCGCTGACGATCATCGGTATCGCCAATGCGTGGGTGTCGCTGAAGATGATCCCGGTGACCTGCTTCCCGTTCGGCAAGCGGATCGTGCCGAGCGGCGGGATCCTCTGAGCCGACGGTTCAGGAACTGGTGAGGAGGGGAGCGACCGGCTCCCAGACCCCGGGTTCCCCGAGCACACCCATCCCGCTGGTGACGTTGCCGGGGCCGATCGACGCCACGACGGCCAGCAGCGACAGCGTCGGGAAGCCGTGGGCGCGGTTGTCGCGGATGAGCGCGCGGTCGTCTGTCGGGTCCAGGTTCCGGCCGCCCTCATCGAGCACCTTGGCCCACTGCGTCCACCAGCGCACCCCCTCGGTGGGGGCGTCGGCGAAGCGGTGCAGCCAGTGCGCGATGCGCTCCGCCCCGAAGTCGTCGACGTCCGAGTGCGCGATCATGTGCGTGCCCGGCTCGAGGTCGACGGTGCGCGTCGCGCCTCCCTCCCAGGAGGTGACGCGCACGCTGTCGAAGGTGGCCTCCACCAGGTTGAACCCCAGGGTGGTGGGCGTCGCCGGGACCTGGCGTCCCGTGAGGGAGCCGATGACGAGGTCGCCCCGGGTCGTCGGGATGATGCCCTCGGGGGGACCGCCCGCGCGGTTCAGCAGGACGCTGAGCTGCAGGTGGTTGTGCGCGAGCCATGCTCCGCCGGCGGACAGGTCCTGGATACCGGTGATCTCCGGGTGCTGGGGCCACCACTGGCCCAACGGCCGCCACGGCCGGCCCGGGTCCTCGTCCCGGATGGCCAGCAGCCTGACGCGGCCCGGCCCGGGCTCGGGAACGCGAATCACCACGGTGCACATGGTCAGTCAGCGTACCCGGATGAAAGAATCACGGACATGAACATTGTGGTTGGGGTCAGCGGCGGCATCGCGGCGTACAAGGTGGTGCACCTGGTGCGGCTGCTGATCGGCGACGGGCATGAGGTGCATGTCGTGCCGACAGAGGACGCGCTGCGGTTCGTGGGGCGTCCCACCTGGGAGTCGCTGAGCCGCAACCCGGTCACCACCTCCGTGCACGACGACGTCCCCCGGGTGCGCCACGTGGCGCTCGGGCAGAACGCAGACCTGGTCATCGTCGCGCCCGCCACGGCCAACACCCTCGCCTCGATGGCCGCCGGCCTCGCGTCGGACCTGCTGGGCACCACGCTGCTGGCCACGAAGGCGCCGGTGCTGGTCGCCCCGGCCATGCACACGGAGATGTGGCTGCATGCCGCCACGCAGGCGAACATGGCGACGCTGCGGAGCCGCGGCGTGCACGTCGTGGGCCCCGACGACGGGCCGCTGACCGGCGGCGATTCCGGCCCGGGCAGGATGAGTGAACCCGAGGCCATCTACGAGGCCGCCCTGGCGCTGGCCGGCCGTCGACGGGATCTGGAGGGCGTCACCCTGGCGGTCTCGGCCGGCGGTACCCGCGAACCCATCGACCCGGTGCGTTTCATCGGCAACCGCTCCAGCGGGAAGCAGGGCGTGGCGATCGCCGTCGCCGCCGCCGAACGCGGTGCGCGTGTGCTGCTGGCCGCAACCAACGTCGAGGCGGACGTGCTGCGCCCGGCCCAGCGTCCCGGCGTCGAGATCACGACGGCGGGTTCCGCTGCGGAACTCGCCGGGGTGATGCGCTCACTGGCCGCCGAGGCCGACGTGGTGATCATGGCCGCGGCCGTGGCGGATTTCCGCGTGGCGGAGGTCTCCGAGGGCAAACTCACCAAGGAGGTCGGGGGAGTGCCGTCGCTCACCCTCGTCGAGAACGAGGACATCGTTGCGGGGCTGGCCGCTGGGCGCCGCGACGGGCAGACCATCGTGGCCTTCGCGGCGGAAACCGGGGACGACTACCTCGAGCGCGGGCGTCGGAAACGGCAGAAGAAGGGCGTCGACCTCCTGGCGGTGAACCAGGTGGGCTGGGACAAGGGCTTCGAGACGTCGCACAACACGTTGTACGTGCTGGATGCGCGGGACGAGGTCGTGAAGGAGGCGTCGGGCTCCAAACGAGAAGTCGCCGACGCCCTCCTGGACGTGCTCACCGATCAGGCGGTGGGCCAGGCCTCCTGAGGCATGAGTTCGTAGCCCACGAACTCGCGGGTGAAGGTGCCCGTGCCCTGGGCGACGCCGCGCAGGTCGATCGGGTAGCTCACCAACTCGATCGCAGGCACCAGCGCCTCGACCACGGCGTGGCCGTTGCCGTCCATCTCCGTGCCCTGCACCTGCGCGCGTCGTGCGCCGAGGTCGGTCAGCGCGGCGCCGAGGTACTGGTCGCCCACTCGCACCCGGACCCGCTCGATGGGTTCCAGGAGCCCGATCTGACCCTTCTCCGACGCGTCGCGCAGCGCGTACTGCCCGGCGACCTGGAAGGCCATGTCGGAGGAATCGACAGAGTGGGACTTGCCGTCGTAGAGCGTGACGCGCACGTCGACCATCGGCACGCCGAACTTGGTGCCCAGCGCCAACTGCTGCTCAATGCCCTTCTCGACCGATCCGATGTAGGCGCGCGGCACAGACCCTCCGACGACCTTGTCGACGAACTGGAAGCCGGCGCCGCGCTCGAGCGGTTCTACTTGGATGTTGCAGATGGCGTACTGGCCGTGGCCGCCGGACTGCTTGACGTTGCGGCCGAGGCCCTTCGACGGCGCCAGCACTGTCTCGCGAAGCGCAACGCGCACCTCCTCCTCGACCACGTTGAGCCCGAAGCGGTCCTTCAACTTACTCAGCGCGAGGTCCTTCTGCGCCTGGCCCATGACCCAGAGCAGCTGTTGCTCGGTCTCGGAGTTGCGTTCGAGCCGCACGGTGGTGTCCTCCATCGAGATGCGGTGGAGGGCGCCGGCGAGCTTGTCCTCGTCGCCGCGGGTGGTGGCCTTGATGGCCACCGGCAGGAGGGGCCGGGGTAGTTCCCACGGCTCGATCAACGCGGGGCGCTCCGTAGCTGACAGGGTGTCGCCCGTCTCCGCCCTCGACAGCTTGGTGACGAGCACGATCTCACCGGCGATCGCCTGGTTCAGCGGGGTGAACTCGGTGCCGTAGGGCGCCGACATGGGGCCCATCCGCTCCTCTTCGTCCTGGTCTGGGCGCATCGGGTCCGGATCCCAGCCGAAGAGTTCGCGGTTGCGGGAGACGTGGACCACCTGGTCGCCGCGGAGCGTGCCGCTGAAGACGCGCACCAGGGAGGAGCGGCCGAAGTTGTCCGACGTGGTGCGCACCACCTGGGCCACCAGCGGGCCCTCAGGGTCACACGCGGCGTCGGGCAGGCGCGCGCCGTTGGGCGTGGTCACCGGGGGCACGGGCAGCATCGACGGCGGCGGGAAGCCCTGTTCGATCCAGCGCAGCAGTTCCTCGGTGCCCTTGTCGGAGGTGGTGTGGGCGGGTAGGACGGGGAAGAAGCGGGCACCGACGACCGCGCGCAGCAGCGCTGCGTTGGCTTCCTCGACCGCAATCTCCTCGCCCTCGAGGTAGCGCTCCATCAGGTCGTCGTCCTGCACCTCGGTGATGATCGCCTCGAGCAGGTCTGCGCGGGCCGCGTCGATCAGAGCGAGTTCCTCAGGTGTGGAGTCGCGGGAGACGCGCTTGCCGCTGGAGTAGTCGTGGGCGCGTTTGTTCAGCAGGGAGAGGTTGCCGACGTTGGTGCCGTCCTTCTCCAGCGGGATCAGCGCCGGGATCACACCCGCGCCGAAGGTCGTCTGGCAGGCCGCGACCATGTCGGAGAACGACGCGCGGCCCTGGTCCAACTTGGTGATCGCGATGATGCGGGGGGTGTTGGACTCCGTGCACTCCTCCCACAACGCGACCGTCGTGGGATCGATGTCGTCGCCGGCGGGGACCACGAAGACCGCAGCGTCGGCCGCACGCAGACCTGCGCGCAGCTCGCCCACGAAATCCGGGTGCCCGGGAGCGTCGAGGAGGTTGATCTGGACGTCGATCGCCGGGATGGATGCCAGCCACAGCGTGGCGGCACGCTCCTGGGTTTCCTTTTCGCCGCGATATCCATCCACACGCGCACGCAGGAGGTGTTCGAACAGGGTTGTCTTGCCCGATCCGCTCGCGCCGACGAGGACGACGTTGCGTACATCGTCCGGGGACGTGATCGTGATCTGGGAACTCGTCTTTGAGGCCATGCACATACGTTAGTGTGCGCGATCGGGCCGTGGGCCCCGACCCCCTCAAATGGCCTGCCAAAGGGTCAATCGGTGCGGTCGGCGAACCTCGGGGACGCGACGACGACCTCGCCGTCGAGGGCATCTGCACCAGCGTCGGGTTCCCAGCGCAGCAGGTCGCCCGGCTGACACCGGAGGGCCTCGCACAGTGCGTCGAGTGTCGTCAGGCGCACTGCCTTGGCCCGGCCGTTCTTGAGCACCGCCAGGTTCGCCGGCGTGATCCCCACCAGGTCTGCGAGGGTGCCGACGGCCATCTTGCGGCGCGCCAACATGACGTCGATGTCGACGATGATGGCCACTCAGACCACCTCGTCGAGTTCGGAGCGGAGCGCCCGAACCTCGGACTCGCGGGCGGTCGCCTGGATGAGCAGGCGGCGCATCACCACGACGAGCAGGGCGATGCCGGCCAGCACCAGCGACGCGCCGCAGATGAGGCCGACCAGCCCTGGCGCGACGCCGCCCGGCGCGAGGACGACCGCGAGTACGAGGCAGATCAGGGAGGCGACGGCGAACGTGGCGATGATGACGTTGACGTAGCCGAAGGCGGCTTCCGAGAACACCGACCCCTTGCGCACCAGCGTCAGCAGGCGCCAGACGCACACGGCGAAGATCTGCATGCTCAGGATCCCCAGCGCGGCGATGCCCACCAACGTCACGCGGGCCCACAGCGGGGCCCCGCCGTCGACCATGTCGCGCCATACCGCCGGCAGGATCATGACCTGCACCACCACCGAACCGATCAGCGACAGCGCGATCACCGCCTTCAGCGCCCAGATTGTCGCATTGCCCATGAGAGCTCCTCTCGTATGTGCAAACCTATCGTGAATCGATAGATACATCAAGAGCGGCGATAGGTATCGGTCGCTGTACGGTTGGTGCCAGTGGTGGGAGGGGGCGTGGCTTCGCCCGGTCGCGATTCTGGGCGGGTGCGCGTGGAGCGGTCATTTTGCAGATGGGGCGCGCGGCACTTAGGATGGGTAGCTGTTGTACGCCATCTTTTCGGGGCCTAACGGGGCGCTGTCCCGGTGTGCAACCCCCATCAGTTAAGTATGAATGGAAGTGGGACTGTGTCTACGTACACCCCAAAGCCGGGCGAGATCGTCCGCAACTGGCACGTCATCGATGCCGAAAACATCATTCTGGGTCGCCTCGCTGCCCAGATCGCCAACCTGCTGCGTGGCAAGCACAAGCCGCAGTTCGCGCCCCACGTCGACATGGGTGACTTCGTCGTCGTGATCAACGCATCGAAGATCGCGCTCTCCGGCAACAAGCGCTCGGACGATTACCGCTACTCGCACTCCGGTCGTCCCGGTGGTCTGAAGGCCGTCACCATTGGTGAACTGCTTGACAGGGATCCGCGCCGCGCCGTCGAGAAGGCTGTCTGGGGCATGCTCCCCAAGAACAAGCTCTCCCGTCAGATGCTGAGCAAGCTCAAGGTCTACGCGGGCCCCGAGCACCCCCACGCTGCCCAGAAGCCGCAGCCGTTCGAGATCATTCAGATCGCCCAGTGAGCCGAGGACCGAAGAACATGACTGAGACCAACGAGATCGACGAGACCGTCGTCGAGGAGATCACTCCCTTCGTCGACGAAGAGAACCGCGAAATCGCGTACCGTTCCGACGCCGACCCGGTCGCTGCCTCGGGCATCGACACCCGTCCGGCCATCGTCGCCCCCGGTGGCGGCACCGGCCGTCGCAAGGAAGCCGTCGCCCGCGTGCGTATCGTGCCCGGCTCCGGCACCTGGAAGATCAACGGCCGCAGCCTCGAGGAGTACTTCCCGAACAAGCTGCACCAGCAGCACGTCAACGAGCCGTTCGTGATCGCGAACGTCGAGGGCTCCTACGACGTGATCGCCCGCATCGACGGTGGCGGCACCTCCGGCCAGGCTGGCGCCCTGCGCCTCGGTGTGGCCCGCGCCCTGAACCAGGTCGATGCCGAGGCTTCGCGCCCGGCTCTGAAGAAGGCCGGCATGCTGACCCGCGACTCGCGCATCATCGAGCGCAAGAAGGCCGGTCTGAAGAAGGCCCGTAAGGCCCCGCAGTACAGCAAGCGCTGATCTCTGCACGTCGAACGCCCATCCTGCTCCGGCAGGGTGGGCGTTCGCTTTTCCCGGTGCGGGGGCGCGCGCGGCGATTCGCTCAGCGTCGATGCGCGACTGTAGAGTCTCCAGACGTGGCACGACTCTTTGGAACCGACGGCGTCCGCGGCGTCGCAAACGTTGAACTGACCGCTGAACTGGCGCTGGACCTGTCGGTCGCCGCAGCGCACATCCTCGGGGAGGCCGGAGCGTTCCGCGACAACCGGCCGTTGGCCCTCGTGGGCCGCGACCCCCGGGCCAGCGGCGAATTCCTGGAGGCGGCGGTGATCGCCGGGCTCGCGTCGGCAGGTGTCGACGTGGTGCGGCTCGGTGTGGTGCCAACGCCCGCCGTCGCGTACCTCGTCAACGAGATGGACGCCGACCTGGGCGTCATGATCTCCGCCTCGCACAATCCCATGCCGGACAACGGCATCAAGTTCTTCTCCCGGGGCGGCGTGAAGCTCGACGACTTCCTCGAGGACGCCATCGAGGCCCGGATGGGCGAGGAGTGGAAGCGTCCCACAGGCTCGTCCGTCGGCCGGATTCGCAGCGACCTCGGCGCCGTGGAGGCCTACGTGGCCCACCTGGTGGCCTCGCTGGGGGACCCTTCCCTCGAGGGGCTGAAGGTCGTCATCGACTGCGCGAACGGCGCGGCGTCCCAGACCGCCCTCGAGGCCTTCGCGGCCCAGGGTGCCCGCATCATCCCGATCCACGCCGAACCGGACGGCATCAACATCAACGACGACTGCGGCTCCACCCACATCGGCGACCTCGTGAAGCGGGTCGTGGACGAGGGCGCGGATCTGGGCATCGCGCTCGACGGCGACGCCGACCGCTGCCTCGCCGTGGACCACGAGGGCAACCTCGTGGACGGCGACCGCATCCTCGCGATCCTGGCCATCGCCATGAAGGAGGAGCACCGCCTGCACTCAGACACCGTCGTGGCGACGGTGATGAGTAACTTGGGCCTCGTCAATGCCATGCGTGAGCACGGGATCCGCGTGGACCAGACGAAGGTGGGGGACCGCTACGTCCTGGAATCCATGAACGCCAACGGCTTCGCGCTGGGCGGCGAGCAGTCCGGTCACGTGATCATCTCCGAGTTCGCCAACACCGGCGACGGCACGCTCACCGGCCTGCACCTCGCGTCCCGGATGAAGTCCACCGGCAGGTCGCTCAAGGACCTCGGATCCGCGATGACGGTGTTGCCACAGGTGGTCATCAACGTCCGCAACGTCGACAAGTTGCGCGCGGGTATCGACCCCGACGTCCAGGCTGCCGTCACGGCCGCCGCCCGGGAACTCGGAGACACTGGCCGAGTCCTGCTGCGCCCCTCCGGCACCGAACCGGTGGTGAGGGTCATGTGCGAGGCGCCCACCCTCGAGCAGGCCCAGCGGATCACGGAGCAGCTCGCGGCGAAGGTGACTGAGCGTCTCAGTCTCTGACGGACGCCCCCGTCCTAGTAGAGTGAACCCCACCCAACTGGACAAAGGATTCGCGATGCTCGCTGACCCCGCTGATCAACGCACTCTGCTTACCTTGGCGGAGCTCGACTCGGAGGTGGCGCGCGTGCAACACGCTGCGCGCTCGCTCCCGCAGCACAAGACCATCGCAGAGCTGATGAGTGCGCGCAAGAGTGTCGCTGATGAGTTGGTTGCCTCCAACACCCGCGTCGACGACCTGCAGATCTGGGTCCGCAAGGCAGAGACCGACCTGACGCCGGTGAAGGCGCGGTTGGAGCGCACCGAGCAGCGGTTGGCCGACGGCTCGGTCAGCGATCCGAAGACGCTGCGCTCGCTCACCGAGGAGGTCGAGCACCTCAAGAAGCGCATCATCGAGCTCGAGGACGACCAGCTCGAGGTGATGAGTCGTCTGGAGGACGCCGTCGCACATCGCGACCGGGTCGCCGCGCGCAAGGTGGAGATCGAGAACCAGCTGCACGCCGAGGTGGCTGCCCGCGATGAGGCAGTGGCGAAGCTGAGCCGGGAGGCCAAGGACCTGGCCGCTGATCGTGGCCCCGTGGCGGCCAGGGTGGCACCGCCGCTGATGTCGCTCTACGAGAAGCTGCGGGCCTCCACCGGGCTGGGGGCCGCGACGCTGAAGGCCGGGCGCTGCACCGGCTGCCAGTTGCAGCTGACCCTGTCTGATCTGGACACCTACAAGAAGGCCCCCGCGAACCAGGTCTTGCGCTGCGTCGAGTGCGACCGCATCCTGGTGCGTACGGCTGAGTCTGGTCTCTGATGCCTTCGCTGCATCTCCGGGTCCATGAGATCCCCGAGTCCCTCCGGGAGGCCATCCAACTCCTGCAGGAGCGGCTGGAGATGCCGCTCCACTTCGCTGACGAGGTGGTGGCCGACGCGGAACTGGCCGCCCGGCAGTCGGCCGATGACCACGCGGACCTGACCCACATCGAGTTCGTCACGATCGACCCACCCACGTCGAAGGACCTGGACCAGGCCGTTCAGATCGAGCGTGAGGGCGCTGGTTACCTGGTCCGCTACGCCATCTCCGACGTGCCGCATTACGTACGGTCGGGCACGGCGCTGGAGGCCGAGACCCACCGTCGCGGGATGACGAAGTATGCGCCCAGCGCCCGGATCCCGCTGCACCCGGCGGTGATCTCCGAGGACGCGGGGTCCCTGTTGGCCGACCGGAAGCCCCGGCCCGCCTTCGTATGGGAACTCCATCTGGACGCCGGCGGCGCGGTGGTCGACGTCGGCCTGACGCGCGCTCTGGTGCAGAGCCGGGCCAAGCTGGACTACGAGGGCGTCCAAGCAGACTTCGACGGCGGCACCCCTCATGCGAGCATCGCACTGCTGCCTGAGGTGGGGAAGCTCCGTCAGCAGTTGGAGATCGAGCGCGGCGGTGTGTCGCTGAACCTGCCCGATCAGGAGATTGTCGAGCGCGACGGCACATGGGAACTGGAGTTCCGTGCGCTCGTGCCGGTGGAGAACTGGAACGCGCAGATTTCACTGATGACCGGTTTCGCGGCGGCGCAGACCATGCTCAGGGGCAAGGTGGGCGTCCTTCGGACGTTGCCGCCTGCCGAGGAGTGGTCGCTGCAGAAGCTGCGGCGGGCGGTGCGGTCGTTGGGTGTGCCATGGCCGAAGGAGATGCCGTATCCGGAATTCGTGCGGTCGCTCTCCCCGCAGGACCCGAAGCAACTGGCGGCGTTGACCAAGTGCACGATGCTGTTCCGTGGAGCCGGCTACCTGGCTTTCGACGGCGAGGTGCCGGACGAGAACTTGCTGCACGCGGCGCTCGCCGCGCCGTACGCGCATACGACCGCGCCGTTGCGGAGGCTAGTGGACCGCTACGTCCTCGCCATCTGTCACGCGCTGATCAACGACCTCGAGGTGCCGCAGTGGGCTCGGGACGGACTGGCCGCACTGCCGGAGGAGATGGCCGAGACCGGCCGGTCGGCTCGTGCCTACGAGCGTGGCGTCATCGACCTCACGGAGGGCCTCGTGCTCAGTAACCGGGTGGGTGCGATCTTCACGGGCGTCGTCACCGACGTAGACCCCAAGACGCATGTGGGGACGGTGCAGATTGCTGAACCCGCCGTAGAACTCCGGGTGCCGGCCAAGGCGAGCGAAGTTGGCTCCGAGGTGCGGGTGCGTGTGGACAAGGTGGATGTCCGGAGGGGACAGGTCACCCTGTCCCGCCCGAACTGATCAGGCTTTAGCCGCCGGACTTGCGGCGGAACTCGCGGCGACCGACGGCGGGGCCATGGGCCTGGCCGCCCTGCTTGCGTTCCCCGTGGGTTCCGGCGTTGGCGGAGAGATGCTCAGCCTGCTTCTTGCGTTCAAGGGCCTGCCGCATGGCCTCTTTGGGGTCCAGCGGGGCGTCGGTCTGCTCAGCGTCACTCATGGCACAACTGTACCCGGCTGGGGGGTAGCGCGGCGGCGACGTTGCCTCAGGAGCCACCCCAGGTACACGGCGCGGCCGGCGAAGGCCGCGACGAGCAGCCACCAGAGCGGGGTGTGGACAATTGCCAGCACCATCCCGACCATAACAACGCCGATGGGAGTGAGCAGGTGTGCTGCCTGGGGGTACTCCCTGTTCTCGCCGTACATGTGTGGTGCTTCCTTCCTCTGGCCTGACGCCCACCCTACGAGAGCGCTCGGACGCGCGAGCTTCGGGCTCCCTGACACGCGCGGGCGCGGAGCCAGCCGTGGTCGACATCTATCGGTATGCCGAACGGATCCGTGCCACGGTAGCGCGGTACCGGGAGGAGTGATCCACTCGCGACTCCTGCGGGGTCAACGTCGAGGGGTGGCCGGCGGAAGCCCGCCGCAGGAGTCACAGAGCGAACCGGGGACCGTCACATGCGCCTAGGGCCGTTGAAGCGCTCGGGTGGGAGTACTTCCGGTGTGCCGGTTACTGGATCGAACTGGATCTTCCATTGGTCTCGGCGGCCGCTGACGTCGGGCTCCACGATGTTGTGGTGGTGCCCGCAGAGCAGCACCAACTCCCTGAGGTTGGTCTTCCCGCCGAGGTTCCAGGGGTTGGTGTGATGGGCGTCGCATTCCTCCGGAGTCTTCGTACAGGTGGGAAAGACGCAGCCTCCGTCGCGCAGCTCGAGCGCTCGGCGTTGTGCGGGCGTGACGAGCCTGGAGGCGCGGCCCATGTCCAGAATCTCCGACCTGTCACCGAGGACGAAGGGGATGATCTCCGCCTCTGCGGCCAGTCGGCGCAGCTGGCCGGGCGTCAATTCGGTGCCCGAATCCAGAACTCCACCGGCCCCGGCGCGGTCGAGTAGATCGGCCATCGAAATCGTCACACGGATCTGCGCCCTGCGGGAGCGGCTTCGCCTGCCACCTCGGCGTCCGATTCCCTCGGCCGCGGCAGCGGCCCCGTGGGCGGGCAGCTGCGCGGTGTGGTCGTCACCCAGGGGAGTGCGGGTGGCGAGTTCCCCGAAAAGAGTGATGAGCGCGTCCGCGTTGCGCTGTGCAGGGGTGCGCTGCGCGTCGGGGCGGGTGAGGGCTCGGCGGGTGCGGGCAGCGATGCGTCCATCACGGGCTGCCTGCTCGCGGTCCCGCTCTGCACGTTTGTCCGCAACAACCATGGCCGACAAGGTTCGGGTCCACGGCTCTGCTTCGAGTTCGGGGAGTTGGCCGGTAAACCAGATGGACCCCTCTCCGTCATTGCCCCACATGAAGCGGCGGTTCTTCGCCGCGGTGGCCCGCTGGCGCTCGACACGCTGGAGCGAGTCTTCGTCGCGGAGCGCGTGCTGCGGAGCGACCGTCGCCAACACGTCCGGAGCGAGTCTCGCGAGCTTCCTCGCGGGGACTCCTGCGGCCCTGGCCACGAAGGTTTCGGCAACTCGCGTCACGACCTCGGCAGGGAGGTCCGGAAGGGCCGCAATTCCCTTGGAGATGGCGGCCGCCTGCTGCGCCGAGATGGTTCCGTCGAGGGCTGCCTGCTGGGTGCCTCGTGCCGGACCATGTCCCCGGCGAGGGCGACCTGACCCGCGGCCTGCCGGTTGTCGAGGTTCTCGTCCAGCGCGATCAACGAGGTGGTGGGGGTGCCGACGGCCTTCATCGAAGCCTGGCGCCGGTTGACATGGTCTGTCACGACGCAGGCCAGCGCGTCGATGCGGCTGCGGAGCCTCCGTGCGCTGCGCATCACATGGACCAGTTCAACCTCGGGACAGGACGCCAGAGCCTCCACGTCGATGCCGGAGAGCAACGCGTCGACGGCGATGAGCGCTTCGACTGCCGGATGCTGACCGATCTCCATGGCACCCACGATATTCGCGCGCAGTAACAATTCACAGGGTGGTTTCCCGGCTGTGGATAAGTGCGGCCTGCAGATCGCAGGCGCTGCGGCTCAGCGCTGATCGGCCCCGCGTTGCGCGACGAGCAGGTAGTCGCCCGCGAGGTCGTGCCAGGACCGGTCCCAGCAGACGAAGACGTCCTGGGCCAGGCGCCCGACATCGCCGAGCATCCTCCCCACATCCCACGCCAGGGGGGTGAAATGCTTGCCTGTGTCGATGTTGGCGACGTTCACGACGAGGCGGCCCTCTGGCGTCAGCAGCTCGAGACACCGCGCCAGGACTCCGCGGAGCTCGGCCAGGTAGCGCTCGTAGGTGCTCGCGCCGGTGTAGCCGGACAACGGATCCTCCGGGCCGTCATCTGCGGCCATGTAGGGCGGGGACGTCAGGATCAGATCGAAGGGGCCCTCGACCAGTCGCGCCAGCCGTCGGGCGTCGCCCTGGATGACCGAGGCGCCGGGGGCCACGGCGGCTGCGACGGCGCAACGCTCGGGCAGGAGTTCGATTCCCACAGCCCGTCTCCCCATGGCCGTCGCGACCTGGAGGGTGGTGCCGAAGCCGGCGAAGGGATCGAGCACCCGGTCGTCCGGCCGGGACAGGTCTTCCAGCACCGCGGCCGCCAGTGAACGGGAGAAGTGGACGTTCTCGTCCGCCAGCGGGTGACGCTCTGCCATCACGCGGTCGTGCTCGACATGGAGGTGGGGACGCAGGCGCATGTCTGCATCGTAGGTCGCTCGGGTGCTGGTGGCGCGGAGAACTGCCCGAGCCGGCGCCGGGCGCGGCAGTGCGGCCTGGTGGTGTGGGACGAGACGGCCGGTAAGCCGGGTTCTGTCGACGGATGATCATCTATCTGAGGCCCACCGTTGCCGGTGCGCTCATGCAACCTACCCGGACACCTCGCGCGAGCAGCGCTCGAACGGTGTCCGCAGCCGGCCCGGGGGCCGGCCTTCTTGGTCTTGCTCCGAGTGGGGTTTACCTAGCCGCTCCGGTCACCCGGAGCGCTGGTGGTCTCTTACACCACCGTTTCACCCTTACCCATTGCTGGGCGGTCTGTTTTCTGTGGCACTGTCCCGCGGGTCACCCCGGGTGGGCGTTACCCACCACCCTGCTCTGTGGAGCCCGGACTTTCCTCAGCTGTTTCCAGCCGCGATCATCTGGCCGTCTCGTCCAACCAACGATTCTACCGTGGATCTTGCCTTCGATACACCGCCGCCCTGTTCTTCGCGGTGGCACCCGGGGGCTTGTCAGGGAAGCGTCAGGATCTCCGCGCCGGTCTTGGTCACGACGAGCGAGTGCTCGTACTGGGCCACGCGCGAGCGGTCGGCGGTGACGACGGTCCAGTCATCGTCCCAGACCTCCGTGTCGTACCCGCCCAGAGTGAGCATGGGCTCGATGGTGAACGTCATCCCCGGCACCATCACGGTGTCGACGCGCGGCTCGTCGTAGTGCAGGACGACTAGGCCGGAGTGGAAGGCGGTGTGCACGCCGTGACCGGTGTAGTCGCGGATCACGCCGTAGTTGAAGCGCTTCGCGTAGCTCTCGATGACCCGGCCGATGACCGAGATGGGGCGACCCGGCCGCACCGCCTTGATCGCCCGGTTGAGTGACTCCAACGTGCGCTCCGCAAGCAGCCTGGATTCCTCGTCGACATCGCCGCAGAAGAACGTGGCGCAGTTGTCGCCGTGCACGCCGTCCTTGAACGCGGTGCAGTCGATCTTGACCAGGTCGCCGTCCTCGAGCGGCCGCGTGTCCGGGATGCCGTGGCAGACGACCTCGTTCACGGAGGTGCAGATCGACTTCGGGAATCCGCGGTAGCCCAGCGACGACGGGTAGGCGCCGTGGTCGAGCATGTACTCGTGCGCGATGCGGTCCAGTTCGTCGGTGGTCACGCCCGGCGCGATCGCCTTCGCTGCCTCATGCATGGCCCGCGAAGCGATCCGCCCTGCCACCCGCATCTTCTCGATCACTTCGTCGTTCTGGACGTCGGAGCCGGTGTAGCGCTTCGGTGCCTTCTTGCCGACGTACTCCGGGCGCAGGATGCTGCGGGGGACGTCGCGAACGGGGGTGATGGTGTGCGGAGTAACAGGATTCACAGTCAACAAGTCTATCCCGCCGCTCCCGCCGGGCCGTCTGGAGGCGTCAACCCTCGTACGCCAGCGACTCCAGCACCGGCTCGACCTCGCTGATGTTCTCCTCGTGCCCGATGGTCACGCAACTGACGTACACCGCCAACCGGTCCTTGTCTTCTGTGGGCACGACGATGATGTCGACGGTGTCGCCTTCGATGCCTTCGTGGCCCCAGTCGTCGACGTAGACGTTCGACGTGAGTCGCCACGCCGGTCTGCCGGAGACGTCCCACTCCTCGTTCCACAGGACGGTGCGCTTGGTGAAGCCCAGGAACATGCCCGACGACGCCATGCAGTTGACGAACTGCTCGGCCGCGGCGCGGGGGTTGGCCGAGAAGCCGTCGGAGACCTTGATGTAGCCCACGTTGACGTTGCTGATCCAGCCGAAGACGATCTCGCGCAGCATTGAGTTCCCGTCGTACATCCAGTCGATGTGGGCTGGGCTCATCCGCCACTTCTCGCCTTGGGGCGCATTGACGCTCAGCCCGCCGCCCTCCAGGCGCCCGTCCGTCAGCTCGCTGCGCGGCCAGTCCTCACTGGAGGGGCAGTCGATGGACTCGCCGAACTGCGACTCGATCTCGGTGGGGGTGGGCGTCTCCGACGGGACTCGTTCGTCCCACTGCTTGCCGGTGGGGCGAGCCGTGCGGGTGTCCTCGGGGGTGGGGGCGAAGGGGTTGGCCCGGCTGGGGAAGATGAGCAGCGCCGCCACCAGGGCTGCGACCACGACCAGGGCGACCGACAACCACACCCAGCCCGCGCGGCCCCTGCGCGGCGGCGTGGGGTCCACCCATCTCTGACCATCCCAGTAACGGCGCCCATCGGGCGCCGTGGGATCCGCATACCAACCGGGCTGAGCCATGTGCCCCAGTCTAGGGGTGGTCCAGAGCGCGCCCAGAACGCAGAATGTCACGCGGCTGTAACATCTTCGCGGCAAACTTGCGCGCATGGATAGGCAAACGGAGTTCGTTCTCCGCTCCATGGAGGAGCGCGGGATCCGGTTCGTCAGGCTGTGGTTCACCGATGTGCTCGGCTCACTGAAATCTGTGGCGATCGCTCCGGCTGAGGTCGAGGGCGCCATCGCGGAGGGTGTCGGTTTCGACGGCTCCGCGATCGAAGGCTTCGCCCGTGTCTACGAGTCCGACATGGTGGCGCACCCGGACGCGTCGACGTATCAGGTGCTGCCGTGGCGGCAGGCCGGCCGCTCGACGGCGCGGATGTTCTGCGACATCAAGCTGCCAGACGGCTCACCGAGCTTCGCGGACCCCCGTTTCGTGCTGAAGCGCGCCCTCGGCAAGGCGGCCGATCTCGGCTACACCTTTTACATCCACCCCGAGATCGAGTTCTTCCTGCTGCGCTCGCTCAATCCGCTCATCCCGCTGGACCAGGGCGGCTACTTCGACCACACCACGCTGGGGGACGGTACGGACTTCCGCCGCGACGTCATCACCATCCTCGAACAGATGGGCATCTCCGTCGAGTTCAGCCACCACGAGGCTGCCCCGGGGCAGCACGAGATCGACCTGCGCTACGCCGACGCCCTCACCATGGCTGACAACATCATGACGTTCCGCGTCGTGGTGCGGGAGGTGGCTGTCAGCCAGGACATCCACGCAACGTTCATGCCCAAGCCGTTCTCCGAGCACCCGGGCTCCGGCATGCACACCCACATGTCGCTGTTCGAAGGCGACACCAACGTCTTCTACGACGCGGCTGACCAGTACAACCTCTCCAAGACGGCCAAGCAGTTCATCGCCGGCCTGCTGCACCACGCGCCGGAGATCACCGCCGTCACCAACCAGTGGGTCAACTCCTACAAGCGCCTCGTCGGTGGGGGAGAGGCCCCGTCGTACGCGTGCTGGGGACGCGCCAACCGTTCGGCCCTCGTGAGGGTTCCCCAGTTCACGCCGGGGAAGACGTCCTCGGCGCGCATCGAGTACCGCGCCATCGACTCGGCAGTCAACCCGTACCTCGCCTACGCCGTGATGCTCAACGCGGGCCTCAAGGGGATCGAGGGCGAATACCAGCTGCCCGAGGAGACCGAGGACGAGGTGTGGCGCCTCTCGGACCGCGAGCGCAAGGCGATCGGCATTCAGGAACTGCCCCGCAACCTCGACGAGGCCATCCGCATCATGGACGAGAGCGAACTCGTGGCCGAGACACTCGGCGAGCACGTCTACGAGTACTTCATGCGCAACAAGCGCAAGGAATTCGCGGCCTACCGCCAGCAGGTCACGCCCTGGGAACTAGACCGCCACATCCGCGTGATGTGACCGTTCAGATCAACTCGAGCGGTGCATCATCGCCGGGCTTGGGGAACGCCGCGTCCAGCTCGGCGTGATCCTCGGCCGTGAGTTGGATGCTGGCGGCCGCGGCGTTCTCACGCACGTGGGCCGTAGATCCGGCCTTCGGGATGGCGAACACGCCCGGCTGCGAGATGACCCACGCAAGCGCGATCTGCGCCTCGGTGGCTCCGTGGCGGCGGGCGACGGTGGTGAGCGCCGCCCTGCGCCTGCCTCCTCCGGCCAAGGCGCCCTGTTCGATCGGTGAGTAGGCCATGAGCGGGATCTGCGCCGCGCGGAGATCCTCCAGCAGCCCGCCCTCCGGCCAGCGGCGCTGCAGGTTGAACAGCACCTGGTTGGTCGCCGGGCGATCCTGAGGCCGGCTCCCACCGGCCCCGACGGCGGCGCGCGCCGCCACTGTCGCTTCGGCCATGAGAGCTCGGTCGAAGTTCGACACGCCCCAGGCGCCGATCTTGCCCTGCGCGCGCAGCTCCTCGAAGGCACCGAAGGTTTCCTCCAGCGGGCACGAACCTTCCCAGTGCAGGAGGTAGAGGTCGAGGTGATCGGTGCCCAGGCGGCGCAGGCTCTGCTCGCAGGCGCGGAATGTGCCGTCGTGGCTCGCATTGTCTGGCAGCACCTTGGACACCAGGAACACCTCCTCGCGGCGACCCCTGATGGCTTCGCCCACCAACAGTTCGGCCCGGCCTGAGCCGTACATCTCCGCCGTGTCGATCAGCGTCAAGCCGAGGTCCAGGCCTGTGCGCAACGCTGCGATCTCTCCCTCTCTGCGCGACGATGCGTCCCCCATGTGCCAGGTGCCCTGGCCCAGCGCCGGGACGCTTCGCCCGGCGACCTCAAGGGTGCGCATCGGATGGTGTGACGCGGAGACTTCGGAGCTCATGCGTCCAGTCTGTCCGTTGCCGGGACCATGGGTGGCCCTTCTCCCGGAGTAGGCGCCGCAAGCCCTCGCTGAGTTCGCGGGTGTCACCACCGCCACTCCATCGGATCCGGGTGGTCGTCCGGAGGGCGGATGAACGTCAGCTGAACCCTCAGCAGAGGGGGAAGGCCACGGAGGCCTCGTCGGCATGGACGCCCGAGGCCCGCAGGTCGGCCTCGGCCCAGGGCTGGCGTCCGGTGGCCAGGGCCGCGAACGTCTCGCCGCTCATCTCCACCACGTTCGGCGGAGTGCCGCGGGTATGCCTCGGCCCGGTCTCGAAGCCGATCTGCACCGCCGCGAACGGCGGCACCCGCACCTCGATGGTGGCACCCGGATGCCGCTCGCCCAACAGGGCACATCCCGCGCGGCAGACGGCGGCCAGGAGGTCTCGGCCCAGCGGGGCCGGATCGGAGGCGGCGCGCAGCAGCACCCGCGTGAGATCCGGGCGGCGCAACCTGAGCTCCACCTCGAGCGCGGTCAGGCCCTCGTCGTCGAGGCGCTCACGCAGCGCGGCGACGACCTTCGGGGTGGGTTTGAACATCGATTCAGCTTAACGGCTGGCGCTCAGCGCCCGCCGCGGAGGTCGGAACGTCGCGCCCCTAGGAGAGGGCCGCCCACTAGTCTGAGCCAATGGGTAGATACCAGTCGCCGATGGGGGAGTTCGCCCGTCGCGGGTTTGATTCCGCGAGCGGTGCCGCCCGCGTCTGGGAGCGCTGGACGGACAGGCTCGGCGGTGAGCCCCCGGTCGATCTGGCGCTGTTCGAACCCGTGGCGGACCGGGACCTCGCGCTCGATTCGCTCGAGCGGCTCGAGGCCGCGTCGCCGGAGGTTTTCCGCGAGATCGCGTCGAATGAGGCGTGGCTCCGACGGCTGTTGCTCGTCATGGGCGGATCCAGCGTGCTGGCCCACACGCTTGTGCGGCACCCGGCCGAGGCGCGGATCCTCGCCGTCGAACCCGTGCACCGTGGGTTGTCCGGGTGGCGCGCCTTCTTCGACGCCCGAATCCACCTGGACGACGGGGTGGCCGCAGGCAGCGCCGACCAACTCCGGCTGGCCAACCGCGCCGCGCTGATCGAAATCGCCGCGCGCGACCTCTCCGCTCCGCAGCCGGACGCGCTGGTCCACGAGATCGCGGCAGAGCTGTCGCACGTCGCGGACGTGGTGCTGGACATGTCGCTGGCCTTCGCCCGCGCGGAGGTGCCAGGCTGGCGACAGGCCCGCGTCGCCGTGCTGGCCATGGGCAAGACGGGCGCACAGGAGCTCAACTACATCTCCGACGTCGACGTGATCTATGTGGCCGAACCGGCGGAGGGCGCAACGGCCGATGAAGCGGTCGCTGTCGCCGGTAAGCTCGCCGCCGCGCAGGCCCGGATCTGTTCCTCGCACACGTCTGAGGGCAGCATCTGGCAACTCGACGCGGCCCTGCGTCCTGAGGGGAAAGCCGGCCCGCTCGTCAGGACGCTGGCCAGCTACCGCGCCTACTACGCGAAATGGGCCAAGAACTGGGAGTTCCAGGCCATGCTCAAGGCCCGCCCCGCAGCGGGCGACCTCGACCTGGGCCGGGAGTTCGTCGACGCCGTGTGGCCCCTGGTCTGGCAGGCGGGGGAGCGGCCCGAGTTCCTGCCGGAGGTGCGCGCCATGCGGGAGCGGGTGATCTCCCTGATCCCCGCGAAACAGGAGGATCGCGAGATCAAGCTCGGCTCCGGCGGTCTGCGCGACACCGAGTTCTCCGTCCAGCTGCTGCAGTTGGTGCACGGCCGCGCCGACGAGCGGATCCGCACGCGTGGCACGTTCGACGGGCTCATGGCGCTGATCGGCAACGGCTACATCGGCAGGGCCGACGGCGCCGAGATGGCGCGCGCCTACCGGTTCCAGCGGGTCCTGGAGCACCGCATCCAACTGCGCCGCCTCCGCAGGACCCACCTCATGCCCGACGACGAGCTCGCCCTCGGCCATGTCGCGCGCTCGATGGGATCCTCGGCCGAGGACCTGCAGAAGCGGTGGCGCGATTCCGCGCGCCGGGTCCGGCAGCTGCAGCAGCGACTGTTCTTCTCACCGCTGCTCGATGTCGTCAGCCAGGTGCGCACGGACGAGTTGCAACTGAGCACCGAAGCCGCCAAGACCCGGATGCGGGCCCTCGGCTTCGCCGACCCGCAGGCCGGCCTGGGGCACATCCGCGCGTTGACCACCGGCCGCGACCGCGGCACCGAGATCCAGCGCCAGCTCCTCCCTGCGATGCTGCAGTGGTTCGCCGACGGGCCCAACCCCGACTTCGGGCTTCTCGCGTTCCGCCAGCTGTCGGAGTCGCTCGGCAAGACCTCCTGGTACCTGCGGGCACTGCGCGACGAGGGCTACATGGCCCAACGGCTGGCCAGGGTCGCGTCGTCGAGCCGCTACGTGGTCGACCTCCTGAAGCGCGCGCCCGAGCACATCAAGATGCTCGCCAGCACCGACGACCTGCGGCCACGCTCGGTCGACGAGCTCACCGCCTCCCTCACCCGGGCCGCCAACCGCTACGACGACCTGGACCAGTCGATCGCCTCTGTCAGGGCACTGCGCCGCGCCGAGCTGTGCCGCATCGCGCTGAGCGACGTGCTGGGGCACGCCGACCTCGCGGCGGTGGGCGGCGCGCTGAGCGACCTCGCGTCCGCCACCGTCGAGGCCGGCCTGCAGTTGGCGCGCCGCACCATCGACGCCCCGCCGGTGGGCGTCATCGCGCTCGGGCGGTGGGGCGGGTACGAGGTGAGCTACTCCTCCGACGCCGACTGCATGTTCGTCGTCCCCGACGGAACGGAGGGCGAGGAGCTCGCGCGGGCGACCGACCTGGTCCGGCGCGCCGCCGAGATCATCGGCAAGCCGGGCCCGGATCCCGCGCTGGTGATCGACACCGACCTCCGCCCCGAGGGCAAGGGCGGCCCCCAGGTGCGCACGGTGTCGTCGTACCTGACCTATTACACGAAATGGGCTTCCACCTGGGAGGCCCAGATGCTGCTGCGCGCCCGCCATGGCGCGGGGGAGCGGCCGCTCTCGGAGGCGGTACTCGCCGGGATCGACTGGTTCCGGTACCCCGACGGCGGCCCGACCCGCGCGCAGATCTCTGAGATCCGCAAGCTGAAGTCGCGGATGGAGAACGAGCGCATCCCCAAGGGCGTGCCGCGCGACCGGCACCTCAAGCTCGGGCCCGGCGGCCTCTCGGACGTCGAGTGGACGGTGCAGTTGCTGCAACTGCAGCACGGCCATGAGCATGCGGTGCTGCGCACCACGTCCACCATGGACGCCCTGGCGGCGCTGGCCGCGTTGGAGATCGTGCCGGAGAGCCAGGCGGTCCGGCTGCAGGAGGCCTGGCACCGGGCCAGCATGTTGCGCGACGCCATCATGCTGGTGCGTGGTCGGGCCAGCGACGCGTTGCCCTCGGACACGCGCGAACTGGCGGCCATCGCCCTGCTGCTCGGCTACCGGGCAGGTGAGGCGTCCAGACTGGTGGAGGACACCCGTCGGTTGTTGCGACGCGCGGCCGACGCCGTCGACGCCATTTTCTGGGCCGCCTGATCGGTCACTGCGGCCTCCCGCCATGTCCCGGACGAGAAGACCGACGCGGTGACGTACCGCACCTGTGACGTGTCCCACCGCGACGCCGTCCGCGAGATGGTCGCCGGCGCCGACGTGGTCGCGACGGCCCTGTCGCCCCGCGGTGAACTCGAGGGCCGCCTGCGGGAGGTCATGCGGACCATCGCCGAGGAGGCCCGGGCGGCAGGCGCCCGGCTGGCCGTCGTCGGTGGCGCCGCGTCGTTGGAGGTCGCGCCGGGCGGTCCCCGCCTCGTCGACACGGAAGGCTTCCCGGACTGGCTCAAGCCGGAGGCCACCGAGATGGCCGGGCTGCTGGAGGACCTGCGAGCCAGCGACGAGTCGCTCGACTGGTTCTTCCTCAGCCCCGCCGGTGGCTTCGGAGCCTTCGCGCCGGGCGAGCGGGTGGGCAGTTTCCGCCTCGGCGACGACCTGCTGCTGACCGATGACGAGGGCAATTCGTTCATTTCGGGCGAGGACTACGACCAGGCCTTCGTCGACGAGATCGAGCGCCCGGCGCACCGTCGCCAGCGGTTCACGGTCGCCTACTGAGACGGCGGAAACGCGCACCCCGGCGCCGCGGTGCTAATGTTGACGGCAAACGTGTTCCGGGGTCGGTGTAAGTCCGAACCGGCGGTGACAGTCCGCGACCTCTTCTGGATCTCCAGAAGGGCTGACTCGGTGAAATTCCGAGACCGACAGTTAAAGTCTGGATGGGAGGAACTCGTCGCCGACGGCGTGCTTGATGCGCCCTGACGTCTCGCGATCCAGCGAGGTGTCGAGGGTCTGCTCGGGTCATACTGTCGACGCGTGCCCCGGGCCTGGACAAGGAGTGACGGGGCAGATGACCACCGATGAGCGACGTAGGGCGCGCAGGCTTGCGCACCTCGGGCTCTGGTCCGCCTACCCCGCACGCACCAGGCCCACCGCCGGCCGCTGGATCCCTGCCACCATTGCGCTCATCCTCGCGGTGGGCGTGTGGTGGGCGGTGACCGGCGCCGGCCTGATCGAACCGCTCTACCTGCCCGGCCCTGGCGACGTCGTCGCCCGCATGGTCTCGCAGGCGCAGCTCGGGATCGCGTGGCGATATCTGTCGCCGACGCTGATCGCGGCCCTCCTGGGTGTCGCCTTCGCCGTCCTTGTCGCGATCCCGTTGGGAATCGTCATCACCCATTCCCGGCTGCTCGCAGCGGTGATGGAGCCCGTCGTCGCCATCACGCAGACAGTGCCGCTCGTAGCGACGGCGCCGCTGCTGGTGCTCTGGATCGGCTACGGAACCATCCCGATTGCGGTGCTCTGTGCGATCGTCGCCTTCTTCCCCATGGTGACCACCACCATCGTCGGATTCCGGTCCCTCGACATGCGTGTGGTGGAGAACGCCCTTCTCGACGGTGCCAGCGCCTGGCAACGCCTGATCCACATCGAGGGGCCCATGGCGGCCCCGTCGGTGCTGGCCGGCGTGCGCGGCGGTGTGGTGCTCGCCATGACCGGTGCGGTCGTCGGCGAACTCGTCATGGGCGGCGCCGGTCTGGGCACCCTGCTCACGTTGTCCCGAGAGGCTGCAGACACCGCCGGCGTCTTCGCCGTGGTCGCCTGGATCAGCCTCTCAGCCATGGCCCTGTACGCCTTCGTCCAACTTCTGGAGCGAGCGGCAGTGGCGCGCCTACAAGGAGAAACAACATGATCAGTCGACGCAGCATGCTGTTGGGTGGCCTCGCCGTGGGAGCGGGGGCCACCCTCACCGCCTGTGGTAGCCGCCAACCGGAGGCGGCGGGGGACGGGAAGCTCACCGTCGGGCTCACCTACATCCCGAACGTGCAATTCAGCGCGTTCTACCTCGGCGTGAGGGAAGGTTTGTTCAAGAAGCACGGCCTGGACGTGACGCTGCGTCACCACGGCCAGCAGGAAGACCTCTGGGGTGCCGTGCTGGGCGGCAAGGAGGACATCGTCTTCGCGTCCGCCGACGAGGCGATGGTGGCCAACGCCGGCGGCAACGACCTGCGGACCTTCGCCACCTCGTACCAGACCTACCCGCTGCGGGTGATGGGCGGCGACCCCGCCACGCTCGGGGCCGACCCGGGCCTGGACGTACTGAACGGGGCCACGCTGGGCATCCCGGGTCACTTCGGCTCCAGCTACTACGCGGCGCTCTGCGCGATCCACCAGGCCGGCCTCACGGAGAACGAGGTCACGCTCGTCGACATCGGCTTCACGACGCTTTCGGCGCTGGCCGCCAAGCAGGTGGACTTCGCCATGGGCTTCATCAACAACGAGGGCGTCCAACTGGAGAACCAGAACATCGCGTCGGTCTCCATCCCCGTCTTCGAACCCGGCGAGGCGCTGCTGGTCGGGCCCAGCCTGATCGCGCCCGGCACGAAGGTGTCCGAGGACATCCTGCGTGCCGTGGCGCTCGGCATGAAGGAGGCCGAAGAGGCCGTCGTGGCAGACCCGCAGGCCGCACTGGACGCCACGGCGGAGCACGTCCCAGCCATGGCTGAGCCGGAGCAGCGGGCCACCGCCGAGAAGGTGCTGGCCGCCACCGCCGAGCTGTGGAAGCGCGACGGTGAGGTCAGCGTGGCCCTCGACACCGCGGCCTTCGGCCGGATGGGCGAGTTTCTCACCCAGGCCGGTGTCATCGAGGCGGCACCTGCAGAGGCGTACCTCGACGTCCTCTGAGCGGTTCGTCCACTGGGTCGCGCAGAAGCGGCAGCAAGGTGGCACGGAAAGAGGGGCGGGCCGCCCGCCAGCAGCCCGCCCCCATCAGTGGCCTGGATCAGGCCACTGAGTCCTCGTCCTCGATGGTCGAGAGACCGCGGACCTTGTTCTCGATGCGCTGGCCGATGTTCTCGTCGACCTGCTTCCAGTACCAGTAGCCGCGTTCCCGGACCTGCTGCTCGCACTGGGAGAGGCCACCGGCGACGGTCTCCACGAAACGCTCACGCTGAGCGTCGTCGAAGACCTCGCGCACCAGCGTGCCGGCCTGACCGAAGTCGTCGTCCTCGGCGTGCCGCGTGATGGCGGCACGAACGAGCGAGCCGTCAGCCTCCCAGCCTGCCTCATCGACGACCTCGGCGTCCGAGTACGGACGGCCGTAGCTGTTGAAGGTGTGGACCGGAGCCGCGCCCGTGTGCAGGTACTGCATGTGGCCCTGCTCGGCGAAGTTGTTCGTCCGCGTGATGGGCTGGTTCACCGGGAGCTGGTGGAAGTTCGAGCCAATGCGGGCGCGCTGGGCGTCCGGGTAGGCGAACACGCGAGCGGTGAGCATTTTGTCCGGCGAGATACCGGTGCCCGGGATGAAATTCGACGGGGAGAACGCTGCCTGCTCGATCTGGGCGTAGAAGTTGACCGGGTTCTCGTTGAGTTCCATGACGCCGACCTCGATCAGCGGGTAGTCCTTGTGGGACCAGATCTTGGTGAGGTCGAACGGGTTGAAGCGGTAGGTCTTCGCCTCTTCGTACGGCATGACCTGCATGTGCAGCGTCCACGACGGGAACTCGCCGCGCCCAATGGCGTCGAACAGGTCGGCACGGTGGAAGTCGGCGTTCTCGCCGGCCAGCCGCTGGGCCTCGTCGTTGGTGAGGTTCTTCTCACCCTGGTTGCTGCGCCAGTGGTACTTCACCCAGAACTTCTCGCCTGCGGCGTTGACCCACATGTAGGTGTGGGAGGAGAAGCCGTGCATGTGGCGCCAGGTGGCCGGCAGGCCCCGGTCGCCCATGAGGTAGGTGACCTGGTGGGCGGTCTCCGGCGAGTTGGTCCAGAAGTCCCACTGCATGTTCGTGTTGCGCAGGCCGGTGGCGGGGTGGCGCTTCTGGGAACGGATGAAGTTGGGGAACTTCAGCGGATCCTTGACGAAGAACACCGGGGTGTTGTTGCCCACGATGTCGAGGTTGCCCCCGGTGGAGTAGAAGCGCACGGAGAAGCCGCGCACATCGCGCCAGGTGTCGGGGGAGCCCTGCTCGCCGGCGACGGTGGAGAAGCGCGTCAGCATGCGGGTCTCGGCGCCGGGCTGGAACGGGGCCGCCTTGGTGTACTTCGTGACGTCCTGGGTGACCGTGAAGGTGCCGAAGGCGCCCGAGCCCTTGGCATGAGGGCTGCGCTCCGCCACCCGCTCGCGGTTGAAGTGGGCGAGCTGCTCGACCAGGTGGACGTCGTGCAGGACGATCGGGCCGTCGCTGCCGACGGTCAGGGAGTGGGCGTCGGACTCAGCGGGGGCGCCGTTCAGGCGGGTCGAAGGGCCGGTGGGCTGGTACTCGCCGGAAGGGGTGAACTGGGTCATTGGTTCCTCTCGTTGCAGTTCGCACACGTTCCCCAGTAGATGACCTCGGCTTCGTCGATGACGAAGCCGTGGTCGCCTACTGCGGACAAACAGGGGGCGGCGCCGACGGCGCAGGGGACATCACGCATGTCCCCGCAGCTGCGGCACATCAGGTGATGGTGGTTGTCGCCGTTCTCCAACTCGTAGCGCGGCGGTTGACCAGCGGGTTCCACGCGTCTGATGAGGCCGTGGGAGTGGAGGGCGGCGAGGTTGTCGTAGACCGCCTGGACGGACGCGCTGCCGGTGCGTTCCCGCACCGCCTCCGTCACGTCGCCGACCCGCATGTGCGGGTGGTCTGTCAGGACGGTCAGGACGGCAACGCGGCCCGCAGTGACGCGCATGCCGGCGTCCTTGAGTGAGGTGGGCCAATCGTGCATGACAGCCACCTTAGCGCCTTTTCTGGAAACAATCCAAAGAAGGAAGCCGTCCGGGTAATGGGCCATGTCCGGCATCGCGCCCGTCGGGGGCGTGGCCGTCGGTCCGGTAACTGAGCAGGAAGAGGCGGGACCCAGGATGGGTCCCGCCTCTTGTCCTGTCTCGCGTCAGATGGTGACGAGCGTGCGGCCGTGGCGCTGGCCGGCCATCATCTCCTCGGCCGCTGCGCGCACGCCGTCGAGGTCTACGCGCTCCGTGATGGAGTCGAGCATGTCCAGCTGGAGCCCGCGGGCGAGGATACGCCAGGCGTCGGCCCGGTCGTCGAGGTTGGCCCACACGGAATCGATGCCCGCGAGGGTGACGCCCCGCAGGATGAACGGCATGACGGTGGTGGGCAGATCGTGCGATCCGGCCAGGCCGCAGGCGGCCACCAGGCCACCCTTGGTGGTCTGGGCGATGGCGTTGGCCAGGGTCTGTCCGCCCACGGAGTCGACGACGGCGGAGTAGGTGGCCTTCTGGAGCGGGCGGCCGGGCTCGCTGAGGCTGGCGCGGTCGATGACCTCGTCGGCGCCGATGCTCCGCAGGTAGTCGCCCAGCTGCTCCGCCCTGCCGGTGGTCGCGTAGACGACATAACCGGCGTTGGAGAGCAGTTGGGTGGCGATGGAACCGACGCCTCCGGTGGCGCCGGTGACGAGCACCGGTCCGTCGTCGGGCATGATGTTCTCGCTCAGGATCCGCAGCACGGCGAGGGCAGCGGTGTAGCCGGCGGTGCCGAGTGCCGCAGCCTGTTCCGGCGAGAGGCCCTCAGGGAGGCCGACGGCGTACTGACCGCTGATCCTCGCCCGGGTGGCGTAGCCGCCGTGCTCGGTCTCGGAGAGGCCTGCGCCGTTGAGCATGATCCAGTCGCCGGGAGAGAAGCGCTCGTCGTCTGATTCGGTGACGCGGCCGACCAGGTCGATGCCCGCGACCAGGGGGTGTTTGCGCACCACGCCGGGACGGCCGGTGACCGCGAGCGCATCCTTGTAGTTGAGATCCGAGAACTTCACGTCGACGACGATCCCGCCGTCACCGTCGAGGAACTCCTCGCCGACCTCTTCTATTGCAGAGCCGGACTCACGAACCACAATTGCACGAACCATGCGGGTCAGCCTACGCGGTGGGCGCTCCGACGAGGGGGCGGGGAGGGTGTCCACCATGGCGCCGGCGACGCGAAACTTGCCGAGTTGAGTTATTTGGGCTATGGCAATACAATTCTCTCGCTGATCGCCGCAGGGCGTCGGACCCAGAGTCCTACGACCCGATGCACCACGACGCGGTCCCATTCATCCCAACTTCCCAGAAGGTCCTGCATGGCCAAAAACCTCACCGTCGGATCGCCCCTCCGGCTCATCGTGCTCTTCACGCTCCCGCTGCTGATCGGCAACCTGTTCCAGCAGGCGTATGCCGTCTCCGACGCCATCGTCGTCGGCCGCCTGCTGGGTGTCGACGCCTTGGCCGCGGTCGGAGCGTCCGGCAGCCTCCAGTTCCTGCTGTTCGGTTTCGCGATCGGCTGCTCCGCGGGTCTGGCGATCCCGGTTGCCCGCGCCTTCGGGGCCCAGGACCTGCCGGGGATGCGCCGCGCCGTGGCGCGGGGTGTCCTGATCAGCGCCGTGGTGGCGTTGGTGATCACGTTGATCGGCACGCTGGGGGCCCACACGCTGCTGACGTGGCTCGGCACGCCCGAGGAACTGATGCCGCAGTCGACGACGTTCCTCGTCGTGCTGTTCAGCGGCTCGTTCGCCACGGTGGCGTTCAACTACCTCAGCTCCGTCATCCGCGCCCTGGGCGACAGCCGGACCCCGCTGGTGTTCCTCATCATCTCCACCGTCCTCAACGTGGTGCTGGTGATCGTGTTCATCGCGGTGCTGGGCACGGGAGTGGGCGGCGCCGCTCTGGCAACGCTGATCGCCCAGACGGTGTCGGTGCTGCTGTGCCTCATCCTCATCTGGCGCCGGATGCCCAACCTGCACCTGCACCGGGCCGACTGGCGGCTGGAGATGCCCAAGCTGAGGGAGTCGACCAAGCTCGGCCTCACCCTCGGGTTTCAGATGTCGATCATCGCCATCGGCGCCGCGTTGCTGCAGTTCGGCATCAACGGGCTGGGTACCGACGCGGTGGCCGCCTTCACCGCGGCCATGCGCGTGGATCAGGTGGCGGTGATCCCGCTGGCCACCGTCGGCGTTGCGATGACCACCTACGTCGCCCAGAACGCCGGCGGTCGGCAGTGGCGCAGGATCCTCACCGGCGTGCGGCAGTCGCTCCTGTTGGCCATGGGCATGGCGCTGGTGCTCGGGGTGGCGATCTTCTTCGGGGGCACGCTGATGGTCCGGATGTTCCTGGGCGAGGGGGAACCGCAGGTGGTGGACATGGCCCACCGGTACCTGGTCATCAACGCGGCCCTCTACGCGATCCTTGCTGTCCTGTTCGTGATCCGCCACGTGATCCAGGGCCTCGGCTCGACGATGGCCCCGACGATGGCCGGCGTGCTCGAGCTCGTGGCCCGTGGCGTCATCGGGCTCTTCGTGGTCCCTCACGTCGGGTTCATCGCCGTGATCCTGGCGGCACCGGCCGCCTGGGTGGCCGCACTGATCCCGCTGCTCATCGCCTGGCGCTACCAGCACCGGCGCCTCGTCGTGGCAGAGCGCGAAGCTGCCGCCCGCGCCCTCCTGGACGCGGAGCAGGCAGATCCGCACCTGCAGGTGTGCCCCGCCTGAGTCAGCCCTTCTTGCGGAGCTTCGACGGCCACCAGATGGCCGGGCCGATGTCGTAGGTGAGCGCGGGCACCAGCAGGGTGCGCACCAGGAAGGTGTCCAGCAGCACGCCGAAGGCGACGATGAAGGCCAGTTGAGCCAGGAACAGCACCGGGATGACGGCAAGGGCGGCGAACGTCGCGGCCAGCACCAGGCCGGCCGACGTGATGACGCCACCTGTCACCGAGAGGCCACGCAGGATGCCCTTCCTCGTGCCGTGCTTGATCGACTCCTCCCGCACGCGGGTCATCAGGAAGATGTTGTAGTCGATACCCAGCGCGACGAGGAAGACGAAGCCGTAGAGCGGCACCGACGGGTCCGCCCCCGGGAAGTCCAGGACGTGGTTGAACACGATGGCCGAGGTGCCCATGGCCGTGCCGAAGCTCAGCGCCGTGGTGAGGATCAGGAGCGCCGGAGCCAGCACGCTGCGCAGCAGGAAGATCAGGATTACGAGGATCACGACCAGCACGATCGGGATGATCACCGCACGGTCGCGCGCCGACGTGTCACGGGTGTCGAGGTCGACGGCGGTGCGGCCGCCCAGTTCGGCGGTGCCCGCCAGTTCTGTGCGGAGGTCGCGGACGGTCTGGATCGAGAGCTCGCTGTCCGGGGCGTCGGTGAGTGTGGCCAGGAGGATGACCTCGCCCTCGCTGACGGTGGGGGCGGGCGCCGGGGTCCCGGGCGGACCGAGGGCCTGGATGCCGTCCAGCGTCACCGGCGCGGTGCCGGCGGGAGAATCGGAGGAGACGACCGACACCGAGGCGATGCCTTCCGTGCCGAGCAGCGTCTCGGTCACCGGCATGAGTTCGGCTTCGTCGGTCAGCACGCGGACCGGCGTGCCGGAGCCGCCGGGGAAGTGCTCGCCCAGCTTCTCCTGGCCCGTGCGGGCATCGGAGGAGCCCAGCACGAAGTCGCTCGGCGGGACCCCGTCGGCCTTCAGCGTGGGCCAGAACGCAGCGCCGGCGGCCAGCAGGATGACGCAGACGATCCACACCATTCGCGGCTTGCGGGAGACGAGACCGGCCGCCTTGGCGTAGACGCCTTCGGTGAGCTGGTCATCGTCGGTGCGCTCGGGCAGGTAACGGGGGCGACGCGGCCAGTATGATGTGCGGCCCATCATGTAGAGGAGAGCCGGCAGCAGGGTGAGTGCGCCCAGCATGGCGAACACGATGCCGATCGAGGCAACCGGGCCGAGTGAACGGTTGGAGCCGAGGTCGCTCAGCAGCAGGCACATCAGGCCGGCGATCACGGTGCCGCCGGAGGCGAGGATGGGCTCGACGACGCCCTTGATCGCCTTCCAGGTGGCGGTGGCGCGCGACGGGTGGCGCTTCAGTTCCTCCGCGTAGCGGGCGGTGTAGAGCAGCGAGTAGTCGGTGGCGGCGCCGATGACCAGGATGAACAGGATGCCCTGCGTCTGCCCGGTCAGCGCGACGATGTCGGCCTTGGCGAGCCACCAGTTGACCAGCAGCGCCACGCACAGCGCGAAGAGGCTCGTGGACAGCACCGCGAAGGGGAGGATCAGTGAGCGGTAGACCACCAGCAGAATGACGAGGACGACGCCCAACGCGACGATGAGGAGCAGGCCATCGATGCCCGCGAAAGCGTCGGCGATGTCGGCGGTGAAGCCTGCCGGGCCGGTGATGTGTTGCTCGATACCGTCCGGGGTCTCCGCCTCCAGCATCTGCCGCAGGCCCTCGACGGCGAGCCCCTGCTCGAGATCCGGGTCCAGACCGAGGAAGAGCTGGGCCGCGAGGCCGTCCTCGGACGGGAGGAGGGGGGAGGTGCTCAGGACGCCCTGCTCGTCGGAGAGGTCCTGTGCCAGCGTGCCGAGATCGGCCAGCTGGGTCTCGGACAGCGGCTCCTCAGCGGTGAAAATCAGGATCGCGGGGAGGGTATCGCCGTCCACGAAGTCGAGGTAACGCTCGTCGACGTACGTCGATTCGGCGTCGGCCGGGAGGAACTGGGCGGCGTCGTTCTGGGCCACTTCGGAGACCCGGCCGAAGTACGGTCCGCCGATGCCCGCGCCCACCAGCCAGACGAGTGTGATGACAACGGCGATGACGGCGCGCAGGCCACGGGAGGTTTTCACGGTTGCAGCCTAGATGTAAACATCGCGCTGTCGCGACGACCAAGGCTCTATCGAAGGATGGATCAGACAGTTCGAGGGAGACTCCCGCCACATCGCGCCCTGTGGCGTCGATGTGGCAGCAATCTCCCTCGAAATACCGGTGACCCGCTCAGAGTGCGTAGTACAGCTCGAACTCGTGGGGGTGCGGGCGCATCGCGATGGCCTGGATCTCTGCGCGCTTCAGTTCGATCCACGTCTCGATGAGGTCCGGAGTGAACACGTCACCGGCGTAGAGGAACTCGTGGTCAGCCTCGAGCTCCTCGAGCACCGCACCCAGCGAACCGGGCACCGTGGGCACCTGGTCATGCTCGTCCGGCGGCAGTTCGTAGAGGTCCTTGTCGATGGGGGCCAGCGGTTCGATCCGGTTCTGGATTCCATCGACGCCGGCCAGCAGCATCGCCGCGAACGCCAGGTACGGGTTCGACGACGGGTCCGGGCAGCGGAACTCGATGCGCTTGGCCTTCGGGTTCGAACCGGTGATCGGGATGCGGATGCACGCCGAGCGGTTGCGCTGCGAGTAGACCAGGTTGACCGGGGCCTCGAAGCCGGGCACCAGGCGGTGGAACGAGTTCACCGACGGGTTGGTGAAGGCCAGCAGGGCGGGCGCGTGCTTCAGCAGGCCACCGATGTACCAGCGGGCCATGTCGGACAGACCGGCGTAACCGTTCTCGTCGTAGAACAGCGGCTTGCCGTTCTCCCAGATGGACTGGTGGACGTGCATGCCGGAGCCGTTGTCGCCGAAGATGGGCTTCGGCATGAACGTGGCGGTCTTGCCCGCCTCCCACGCCGTGTTCTTCACGAGGTACTTGAACTTCATGACGTCGTCGGCGGCCTTGAGCAACGTGTCGAAGCGCCAATTGATCTCGGCCTGGCCGGCGGTGCCGACCTCGTGGTGCGCACGCTCGACCTCGAGGCCGGCGTTGCCCATGTGACGCACGATGTCGTCGCGCAGGTCCCCGAAGTGGTCCACGGGCGCGACAGGGAAGTAGCCGCCCTTGTAGCTCACCTTGTAGCCGCGGTTGCCGCCGTCCTCGATCCGCCCCGTGTTCCAGGCGCCCGCCTCGGAGTCGATGTGGTAGTACGACGAGTTCGCCGACGTCTCGAACCTGATGTCGTCGAAGACGTAGAACTCCGCTTCAGGGGCGAAGAAGGCGGTGTCGCCGATGCCGGTGGACCCCAGGAACGCCTCCGCCTTGCGCGCGATGTTGCGCGGGTCACGGGAGTAGGGCTCCTTGGTCAGCGGGTCGTGCACGAAGAAGTTGACGTTCATCGTCTTCGACTTGCGGAACGGGTCCAGGTAGGCCGTGGTGGGATCCGGCAGCAGGGCCATGTCGGACTCATGGATCTTCTGGAAGCCGGTGATGGAGGAACCATCGAACCCCAGGCCATCTTCGAAGACCTCGGGCCCGAAGGCGGTCGCTGGGACGGTGAAGTGCTGCATGACCCCGGGCAGGTCGCAGAAGCGCACGTCGATCGTCTCGACATTCTCTTCCTTGATGTAAGCCAGTAGGTCGTCTGCGCCTTGGAACATGTGGTTAGCCTTTACGTCTCGGTTGACGAGTCCAAACGATATGAGCCTATCTTTGCCCGGCAGTTGCCGGTGGGTAACGGCCCTGTTACAGCTTTCCCGGTATCGAAGGCCCCTCAGCACAACGCCAGAGGGGCCAGGGCGTGGCCCGGACCCCTCTCAGCTTGCGTGTGTCAGGCAGCGAACTGCGGACGCGCGTCGTAGATCTCCTGATCCAGCACGCCTTCGCGTTTGCCCACGACCGCCGCGACCAGCGCCTGGCCGGTGACGTTGAGGGCCGTGCGGCCCATGTCGACGATGGGCTCTACCGCGAGCAGCAGGCCGACGCCCTCGAGCGGGAGGCCCAGCGTGGACAGCGTGAGGGTCAACATGACGGTCGCGCCGGTGGTGCCGGCGGTGGCCGAGGAGCCGAGTACGGCGACGAACGCGATCAGCAGGTAGTGCGTGATGTTCAGGTCGATGCCGTAGAACTGGGCGATGAAGATCGCGGCGATGGCCGGGAAGACCGCGGCGCAGCCGTCCATCTTCGTGGTCGCGCCCAGCGGCACGGCGAAGCTGGCGTACTGGCGCTGCACGCCCAGGTTGCGCTCGACGACCTGCTCGGTGACGGGCATGGTGCCCATCGAGGAGCGGGTCACGAAGCCCAGCGAGATGGCGGGCCACACGTTGCGGTAGAACTGCGCCACGTCGAGGCCGTTGAACTTCAACACGGCGGGGTACACGACCACCCAGATCACGGCCAGGCCGACATAGAGGGCCAGGACGAAGGAGCCGAGCGACGCCAGCGAAGTCCAGCCGTAGGTGGCGACGGCGCGGCCGACGAGGGCAGCGGTGCCGATGGGGGCCAGGCGGATGATCCACCACAGGACCTTCTGGATGACGGACAGCGCAGACTCCATGAAGCCGACGAACGGTGCGGCCTTGTCGCCCACCTTGACCGCGGCGATGCCGAAGAGGATCGAGACGAGGAGGATCTGCAGCACCGAGAAGCTCGGGGAAGCGGTTACGGCGCCCTCTGCGGTGGTGCTGGCGCTGACGCTGAGGCCGAAGATGTTGCTGGGTACCAGGCCGAGCAGGAACGCGGCCCAGTCGCCCTGGCGGCTGGGGAGTTCGGCGGCGTCGCCGGAGACGCCGGCGGTCAGCCACGGCTTCGACAGCAGGCCGACGACGATGCCGACGATGACGCTGGCCAGGGCGGTGATGGCGAACCACACGAGCGTCTGGACGGCGAGCCGGGCGGCGTTCCTGACCTGCTGAAGGCGGGCGATCGACGAGATCACGGCGGTGACCACGAGCGGCACGACGAGCAGCATGAGGAGCTTGACGTAGGCCGAGCCCACTTCGTAGAGAAGGCCGGTCAGCCAGTTGCGCTCGCCCTCGGCGGGCGCACCGATGCCGAGGGCGATGAAGCCGAGGACCAGACCGACGACAAGGCCCACGGCGATCTGGAAGCCGAGGCCGGTGTAGAAAGGTTTGCGGGGTTCGCGGAGCGGCGCGTCAGAGCGCGCCTCGATGATGGTGGACATGAGGATTCCTTGAAAGCTGGGGTGGGATGAACGTCGGGAGGGGTCCGCGTCAGCGCAGACAGGTGCCGGCAGGAACGCGGCAGAGATCGACCCACAGTCGACCGACGAGCATAAGCATGGACAGATCATGGCACGTCCTTGAAGGCTCCGGGAAACCTGTTCACCGACGGCGTACCGGGGAGCCGCTGGTAGGCTGCGCCGCGTGACTGACACCACCACTTACCCGGGCCAGACCATCGGTCTGCCCGAGCGTGGCCGTGGCTCGCTTGCGTCGTGGCGCGCGCGTATCGCCGCCATGATCGGCGACTGGGCCGCCAGCATGCTGGTGGCGATAGCGGTCTTCGGCATCGAGGTGATGACGGGCACCGGGTGGAGGTCGTTCATGATCCTGGCGGTGTACTTCGTGGAGGCGAGCATCCTCACAGCGCTCACCGGTGGCTCGTTCGGTCAGCTCATCGCCCGTATCGGGATCGCGCGGCTCGACGGCCGGCACGTCGGCTGGTGGCGCGCCGTCGTGCGCACCGCACTGAAGTGCCTCGTCATCCCGGCGGTCGTGATCGGCGCCGAGCGGCGTGCCATGACAGATCTGTTGCTCGGAACTGTTGTCATCAATCGTAAATAGCCCGCTGGCGTGGCAGGATTTCGCCATGGCCACCAAGAAACGCACCGACGCTGCTGCAGACACCTTCTCCGCCGAGGAGAAGGCCGCCATGAAGGAACGCGCCTCTGAGCTGAAGCGGTCGCGCTCCACCAAGGATCCCGAAGCCGATGTGCTGGCGAAGATCGCCGAGATGGAGGGCGACGACAAGGCGATCGCCGAGTCCCTCCACGCGCTGGTGAAGGAGGTCGCGCCCGACATGGGCTGCAAGACCTGGTACGGGTTCCCCGCCTACATGATGGGCAAGGAGATCGTCTTCTTCTTCCAGCCGGCGAAGAAGTTCGGCACCCGCTACGGCACCCTCGGCTTCAACGACAGCGCCAAGCTCGACGACGGCGACATCTGGCCCTCCGCGTTCGCGATCCCGGCGTGGACGGCGCAGGTGGAGAAGAGGGTCTCCGACCTGATCAAGCGCGCTGTCGGCGCGTAACGGAGGCGGGGTCCAGGTCCAGGCGGCGCAGCAACTGCGCATTCAGGGCCACCACCACCGTCGAGAGGGACATCAGGATGGCGCCCACCGACATCGGCAGGGTGACGCCCGCTGAGGCGAGCGTGCCCGCGGCGAGCGGTACGGCCACCAGGTTGTACCCCGCCGCCCACCAGAGGTTCTGCTTCATCTTGCGGTAGGCGGCGCGCGACAACTGGATGACGGAGACGACGGCCCGGGGGTCGTCTCCGGCGAGGACCACGCCGGCGGACCCGATCGCGACGTCGGTGCCCGCGCCGATCGCGATGCCGACGTCGGCCTGGGCAAGGGCCGGTGCGTCGTTGACGCCGTCGCCGACCATCGCCACCGTCCGCCCCTCCCGCTGCAGTTCCTGCACCTTCCCTGCCTTGTCCTCCGGGCGGACCCCCGCGAAGACCCGCTCGATGCCGAGGTCTGCGGCCACCGATTCCGCCACCGCCCGGGCGTCGCCGGTGATCATCACGACGGTGACCCCCCGCTGGCGAAGCGCCTCGATGGCCGCCCGGGACTCTGGGCGGATTTCATCGGCGACCTGCAGTGCACCGATGGGCTCACCGTCGACCAGCACGTGCAGGATGGTGGCTCCCGAGGACGCCCAGGTCTCGCTGACGGGCAGTGCCGTTGCGTTCTCCTGGGCCAGGAGGTGGGGGCCGCCCACCTGGACGCGTCGCCCCTCAACACGGGCGCTGACGCCGACGGCGGGGGAGGACGAGAAGTCATGTGCCTTGTGCACCGTGAGCCCGCGCTCTGCTGCGCGCCGGACGATCGCCTTGGCAAGGGGGTGCTCGGAGTCGGCCTCCGCGGCGGCGGCCAGGGCGAGCACCTCGTCGTCGGAGCGTCCGACGGCGTGCACCGCCGCGACAACCGGGGCGCCTACGGTCAACGTGCCGGTCTTGTCGAACAGGACCGCGTCGACGGTGCGCATCGCCTCGAGGGCGAGCCGGTCCTTGACCAGGACGCCCGCCTTGGCGGCGCGCTCGGTGGCGATCGACACGACCAGCGGGATGGCCAAGCCCAGGGCGTGCGGGCAGGCGATCACGAGCACCGTGATGGTGCGGACGATCGCCTGGTCCGGAACGCCGAGGACGGTCCACGCGATGGCGGTGATCACGGCGGCACCGAGGGCGAACCAGAACAGCCAGGCAGCCGCCCGGTCCGCGATCCGCTGTGCCTTCGACGAGGAGTTCTGGGCGTCGAGGACCATCTTCTGGATCCCGGCGAGGGCGGTGTCGTCGCCGACGGCGGTGACCTGGAGGCGGATGCCCGAGTCCGTGGCGATGGTCCCTGCGACGACCTGTTCGCCCTCGCTGCGGGCCACCGGCTTGGACTCTCCGGTGATCATCGACTCGTCCATGCTCGCTGAGCCCTGGGTGATCATGCCGTCGGCGGGCACCTGGCCACCGGGCCGCACGATCACGATGTCGCCGTTTGCCAGGGCAGAGGGGGAGACCTTCTCCACGCCGCCATCGAGGACGCGTTCGGCCTCGTCCGGCAGCAGTGCGGCGAGCGAATCGAGCGCTGAGGTGGTCTGCGCCAGCGAGCGCATCTCCACCCAGTGGCCGAGCAGCATGATGACGATCAGCAACGCCAGTTCCCACCAGAACTCCAGTTCGTGGTGGAGGATGCCCAGCGTCGCGCTCCAGGAGGCCAGGAAGGCGACGGTGATGGCGAGCCCGATCAGCAGCATCATGCCGGGCTTGCGCTGCCTGATCTCGCTGACGGCTCCCGTCAGGAACGGCTGACCGCCCCAGACGTACATCACCGTGCCGAGAAGCGCCGCCACCCAGAGGGCCCAGCCAGGGAGGTCGTAGCCGATCAGGTGGGCGAACATCGGCGACAGCGCGACGACCGGGACGCCCAGGGCGAGCATGACCCAGAAGAGACGGCCGAAGTGGGCTGCGTGGCCGGCGTGACCGCCGTGACCGTCGTGACCCTGCGATTCCGGCCTCATGGGTGCCGGGTGCCCGTGATGGTGGTGAGCAGTCATGGCATCGACGCTACCATACCCCCAGGGGGTATTAAAGACGCACGGGCGGGACTTACCGACGCCCCCACTCCCAGCTCGGACGCGACAGTAGCCCCTGATCTGCGACGACCGTTTCACCCGTGTCCTTGACCAGTTCAACCAACTCCAGGTCCTCCTCGGGCACCGCGCCGGTGAGCGCCTCGACGAGGGCTCGTGAATGGGTCACGACGACGACCTGCGTCTCTGCCGCCGAGCGTGCGATCAGGCGCCCGAGTGGTGCGATCAGGGAGGGGTGGAGGCTGTTCTCGGGTTCGTTCAAGGCCATCAGGGGAGGGCGGGCCGGGGCCAGTAGCGCTGCCAACCACATGAGGTAGCGCAGCGTGCCGTCCGACAGTTCGGCGGCCCGCAAGGGCCGCAGCATGCCGGGCTGGTGGAGCGCGAGCTCGAAGATCCCGTCGACGACGGGGACCTCGAGACTGCTGCCCGGGAAGGCATCCTCGATGAACTGGCCGATGGGTTCGCGCCCACGTTCGCGGATCGTCTGCAGGGCCGCAGCCACATCGGCGCCGTCGCCGGCCAGCGCCCAGGTGCGGGTGCCCACCCTCGGCTGCCTGGCGGGGGCCCCGGCGTCCGTGCGCAGGGTGTCGTAGAAGCGCCAGGCCGCGAGCTCGTCCCGCAGCGCCCGGAGTTCGGGGAGGTCGCGGAGCATGGACTGGTGGGGCGCCAGCTGGAACGGCAGTTCCTCCCAGGGGCCCTCGTCGCGGACCTCCACCAGGCCGCGCCTCCGGCGGGCGGCGAGGGTGGAGGCGCGCATGAGCGGGCCACCCCAGACGACCTCGCGCTTGACCTCCGGGTCTCGGTCGAAGGCGCTCAGGCCCTGTTGGGGCAGCCCGAGATCGACGAGGTAGCTGAGCGCATCGGCGCCGATGCCCAACTTGAGTGACACCGGCCCGCTCCTGATGGTGCCCTGCACCAGGCCGGTGCGCCGGGCGCCCGTGAGTGACTCGGGGCCGGCCCACAGCACCGACGACAGCCCGCCCTCGCGCGCCAGCGAGGCCACCGCGTCGCCCAACGCGCAGCCGGCGAGGAGCCGCAGGGCCCTGTAGAGGCTCGACTTTCCCGATCCGTTGGGCCCCGTGACGACGGTGACCCTGCCGAGCCGGATGGAGACGTCGCGCAGCGACCGGTATCCGGAGACGGCCAGTGTCCTGTACATGTCGGCGAGCTTAAACCGAGGGTGCGACAGCGCCGGGGCACCTCGTCCGGGCCGGCCGGAGCGCCGCTACCTGGTGCGGGTCAATTCGGAGGTCAGGTGACGCTGGAGGGGGTATTCGCCGGCGGCCATGTCGAGGCTGGTGCCCAACTCGTCGTCGATGAGGGAGTAGCGGCGGGCGGTCGCGTTGACGGTCTTCGCCGACGAGGAGTTGAGGATCCTGCCCTCCAGGGTGAGCTGCACGGCGCCGTGGGCCACGGTGAGGTGTCCCTCGGCGAGCTCCACCTGCCCGGTCGGCAGCGCCAACACGAACTCCACCCTGTCAGGGGAGGGGAGGCGCAGGTAGCCCGTCTCCACGTGCATCAGCGCGTTGTCCGAGTTCCAGGTCCGCTGCCGGTACTCGAGGAACGGTTTGCCGATGTTGCTGAACGTGATCTCTTCGATGTAGCCGTAGGGCCGGATGCTCGGGTATTCCCCGTGCCCAGCGCCCTCCCAGGTGCCGACGAGCGTTGCCAGGGGCTGCAGTGCGGGATGGAGATCCATGCCCCCGAGTCTAAGCCGGGTGCCGGCCGACGGTGGCAGAATCGGGCCCATGACAGACGACCTGCAACTCCTCGACGGTTTCCGCATGCCTACGCTCGGCTTCGGCCTCTACAAGGTTCCGCCGGAGCAGACGGAGGAGGTGGTGGTCGCCGGTGTCGCCGCCGGCTACCGACTGGTCGACGGTGCCGAGTTCTATGCCAACGAGGTCGAACTGGGCAACGCGCTGCGCCGCGTCGACATCGACCGCTCGCTCCTCACCGTCACCAGCAAGTTCTGGGGCGAGGAGAGCCAGGACCGCGACGCGGTGCTCGCCTCCTTCGACGCGACGGAGAAGGCGCTGGGCACGGCCGTCGACGTCTACATGATCCACTGGCCCCGCCCCAACCGGAACCAGTTCGTCGACGTGTGGCGCACCCTCATCGAGCTGCGGGAGGCGGGCCGCGTCCGCTCCATCGGGGTGTCCAACTTCACGGAGGAGCAGATCGAAAGGATCATCGGGGAGACGGGGGTCGCTCCGGTCGTGAACCAGGTCGAACTCCACCCGTACCTCCAACAGGAGGGCCTCCGGAAGTACCACCGGGAGCACGGCATCGTCACGCAGGCGTGGAGCCCGCTGGGCCGCGGCCATGTGCTGGAAGACCCGCTGATCCGCGCCATCGCGGCCAGGCACGGCGTCACCCCGGCGCAGGCCATCATCCGGTGGCACCTGCAGTTGGGCAACGCGGTCATCCCGAAGTCGACGAACCCCGAGCGGCTGCGCAGCAACCTGGAGGTGGAGCACTTCACGCTGACCGACGACGACATGGCTGCCGTCGCCACACTCGACAGGGGTCAGCGGTTCGGCACTTCGCCCGACGAACGGCAGTGACGGGGACGGGGCCGTAGACTCCGGGAATGGAAGAGCATCCGGACATCAAGCCCCGCTCCCGCCAGGTCACCGACGGTTTGGAAGCCACCGCCGCCCGCGGCATGTTGCGTGCCGTCGGCCTCGGTGACGACGATTTCGCCAAGCCCCAGATCGGCGTGGGATCCAGTTGGAACGAGATCACCCCCTGCAACCTCTCCCTCGACAGGCTCGCGAAGAAGGCCAAGGAGGGTGTGTTCGCCGCGGGTGGTTTCCCGCTCGAATTCGGCACCATCTCCGTCTCCGACGGCATCTCGATGGGCCACGACGGCATGCACTACTCACTCGTCTCCCGCGACACGATTGCAGACTCCGTCGAAATCGTGATGCAGGCGGAACGCCTCGACGGATCCGTGCTGCTGGCCGGCTGCGACAAGTCCGAGCCGGGCATGATGATGGCCGCCGCCCGCCTCGGCCTGGCCTCCGTCTACGTCTACGCCGGTTCCATCATGCCCGGCCTGGCGCGGCTCTCCTCAGGGGAGGAACGCGAGGTCACGATCATCGACGCCTATGAGGCGGTGGGAGCCTGCGCCAGAGGGCTGATGTCGCGCGAGGACGTGACCGTGATCGAGAAGGCGATCTGCCCTGGCGAGGGTGCCTGCGGCGGGATGTACACGGCCAACACCATGGCCTGCGTGGCAGAGGCCATGGGCCTGTCGATCCCCGGTTCAGCCGCGCCGCCGGCCGTCGACCCAAGGCGCGACATCGCTGCGTTCAAGGCCGGCGAGGCCGTCGTCGAGATGCTGCGTCAGGGCATCACCACCAGGGACATCATGACCAAGGAGGCGTTCGAGAACGCCATCGCCGTCGTGATGGCGTTCGGAGGGTCCACCAACGCCGTGCTTCACCTGTTGGCCATCGCCCACGAGGCCGACGTGGACCTCACGCTGGCAGACTTCACCCGCATGCAGGCCAAGGTGCCGCACCTGGGCGACCTCAAGCCCTACGGGCGCTACGTCATGAACGACGTCGACCGGGTGGGCGGCGTGCCCGTCATCATGCGGCTGCTCGACGAGGCGGGGCTCATCAACCGCGACTGCATGACCGTCACGGGCAAGACCATCGCTGAGAACCTTGAGGAGTCGGCGCCCCGCCGCCCCGACGGCAAGGTGCTGCGGTCCTTGGACAACGCCATCGCCCCGCGCGGCGGCATCACCATCCTGCACGGATCGCTCGCCCCGGAGGGCGCCGTGGTCAAGACCGCCGGCTTCCAGACCGATGTGTTCGAAGGCACCGCCAGGGTGTTCGAACGTGAGCGTGCCGCCCTCGATGCGCTGGAGAACGGCACCATCACCGACGGCGACGTGGTGGTCATCCGCTATGAGGGGCCCAAGGGTGGCCCGGGCATGCGCGAGATGCTGGCCATCACCGGGGCTATCAAGGGTGCCAACCTCGGCAAGACCGTCCTGCTGCTCACCGACGGCCGGTTCTCCGGCGGCACCACCGGGTTGTGCGTCGGCCACGTCGCGCCGGAAGCGGTCGACGGGGGGCCCATCGCGTTCGTCCGTGACGGCGACCAGATCCGTCTCGACGTCGGCACCATGACGCTCGACCTCGAGGTTGACGAGGAGGAGCTCGCGCGCCGCAGGGAGGGCTGGCGCCCCATCAAGCCCAAGTTCACCACCGGCGTCCTGGGCAAGTACCAGAAGCTCGTGGGTTCGGCCAGCAAGGGTGCGGTGCTGGGCTGAGGGCGGAGCCTGGAGCAGTTGCGGGCCGAAACCGGGGGACAACCCCAGGTCACGGCCCGCCTTGCGGTCACTCAGCGGCGGTGAGCCACGCCTCTTCGAGGTCGTCCTTGCGGGCCTCGGCGGCCTGCAGGTCAGCCGTGAGCTTCGCCAGCCGCGGGTAGTCGCTGGCCGCCTCCGTCATCGCCGTGTGCAGCTTGACGATCTCCGCTTCGACCTTGCCGAGCTGGCTCTCGAGCCGCGCGAGGTCCTTCTTCCGCTGACGCTCCGCAGCGGCGTCGGACTTGGTGGCGGGCCCGCTCGGGCCAGGCGCGGCAGCCGCGTCGGCGGCCTGGGCGCGCCGTCGCCTGTCCAGGTACTCCTCGACGCCACCCGGCAGCAGCACGCAGGTGCCGTCGCCCAGCAGCGCGTAGGTCACGTCGGTGACGCGCTCCAGGAAGTACCGGTCGTGGCTGACCACGATCAGCGTGCCCGGCCAGGTGTCGAGGTAGTCCTCGATGACGGTCAGGGTGTCGATGTCCAGGTCGTTGGTGGGCTCGTCGAGCAGCAGGACGTTGGGTTCGGTCAGCAGCAGACGCAGGAACTGCAGCCTCCTGCGCTCGCCGCCCGACAGGTCACCGATCCGGGCCACCAACTTGTCGCCGGTGAACCCGAACTCCTCCAGCAGCGACGACGCGGAGGCGTCGCGACCGGTGGCCAGCTTCGTCTCCTCCCGCAACCGCTTCACCGACGACAACACGCGGTCGTCCTCATCGAGTTCGGCCACGGCCTGCGACAGGTAGGCCAACCGGAGGGTCTTGCCGCGCTTGATCTTGCCGCTGTCCGGGTCACGTTCATCGGCCAGGAGGTCGAGGAGGGTGGTCTTGCCCGCGCCGTTGATGCCCACCAGTCCGATCCGGTCTCCCGGACCGATCGACCAGGTCAACCTGTCGAGCAGCGTGCGGTCCGGCACCGTGTAGTCGACGTTGATGAGGTCGAACACGTCCTTGCCCAGACGGGTCACCGCGAACTGTTCGAGCGCCAGCTTGTCGCGTGGCGGCGGCTCGTCGGCGATCAGGACGTTGGCGGCCTCGATGCGGAACTTGGACTTCGACGTGCGGGCAGGGGCGCCGCGGCGCAGCCAGGCGAGTTCCTTGCGCGCGAGGTTCTTCCGACGCGCCTCGTTCGTCGCGGCGACCCGCTGGCGCTCCACGCGGGCGAGCACGTAGGCGGCGTAACCGCCGTCGTAGGCGTCGATCACGCCGTCGTGCACCTCCCAGATGCGGGTGCACACGGCGTCGAGGAACCAGCGGTCGTGGCTGACCAACAGCATGGCGAGGCCGGCCTGCGTGCGGGCCCGGAGATACTCCGCCAGGAAAGCGATGGCCTCCACGTCGAGGTGGTTGGTGGGCTCGTCGAGCACGATGAGGTCGTGGTGGCCGAGCAGGACCGCGACGAGCTCCACCCGCCGTCGCTCACCACCGGACAACTTCTCCAGGGGCCGTTCCAGGCCGATGTCGGTCAGGAGCGCCTCCACGACGCCGCGCTTGCCGGCGTCGGCCGCCCAGACATGGTCCGGTTCACCGCCGACGATCCGGTCGCGCACCGTTTCGCCGGGACGGGGGTCGCTCTGCTGCTGCAGGACGCCGATGGAGGAGTTGGTGGCGCGGATGGCGCGCCCCGAATCTGGCTCCAGTTCCCCGGTCATGATCCGCAGCAGGGTGGTCTTGCCGTCGCCGTTGCGGCCGACGACGCCGATCACCTCGCGCTCCGAGATGCCGCAGGAGACGTTGTCGAGCAGGGTGCGGGTACCGAAGCCGTGCGTGATGGCTTCGAGATTGACGATGTTGGCCACAGGTCAGCGGCCGCGCATGGCGGCTCGGGAGCCCTTCATCGAGATGGGACCCTTCGGGATGGGTGCCTTGGGGCGCATGGCGTCCAGGGCACGGAGGCGCTGGCGCACCTCGCCGATCTTTGCGGGGGTGAGCACCTTGGGCATCTTCTTGATGTGGCTGGCCAGCTGGTCCAGCGGGACCTGGCCGGCGGCCTTGCCCATCTGGATGGTCTTGACCTCGACGCCGTAGGCGACCTGCTCATGCTTGCGCTTCTCACCCTGCAGCAGCGGCTTCAGACGGCCGGCTTCACCCTCACCGATCAGGATGAGGCCGCCGGGGCCGAGTGTGCGGTGCACGACGTCCATGTTCTTGGTCACGGCGATGACGGGATCAGACACCCACTGCTTCGGCAGCATCTGCAGCGCCACCTCACCTGAGCCGGCCTGGCCCTCGTAGCGGCTGTACACGGCGCGGCGGGCCCGCCAGGCGAAGATCGCCATGGCACCGAGGAAGCCGGCCGACACACCGACGAGGCCCCAGATGAGGGGCTGGTTCAGGATGAAGCCCACGACCAGGAGCAGCGCGAACGGCACGACGAACCCTGCGAGCATCAGCCAGGGCAGCGCCTTGTCGTACTTGGCGCTCATCTTGTAGGTCTCTACAAGCTGGCGCCAACGACCCCAGTCTGCGGGGTCTGTGGAACTGCGCTTGCGCTCCTTCTCGGCGCGGGCCTCAGCCTTCTGCTTCGCCTCGAAGGCTTTCGCGCGTTCGCTCTTCGCCATGACAGCCTCTCGTGTCAGTTCTTGTTACGTGCGTCCATCGCTGTGCGGTACAGCCTGCCTGCTCGGTACGAAGAACGAACGAGCGGCCCGGACAACACGCCAGAATATCCGATCTCGCGGGCCTCCTGATCCAGCTCCTCGAACTCCTCCGGAGTGACCCACCTGTCGATGGGGTGCAGCGTCGCGTTGGGGCGCAGGTACTGGGTGATGGTGATCAGCTCGGCACCGGCGTCGTGCAGGTCCTGCAGCGCCTCCGAGATCTCCTCGCGGGTCTCGCCCATGCCCAGGATGAGGTTGGACTTGGTGACCAGCCCGCGATCGCGCGACATCCTCAGCACCTCGAGCGAGCGCTCGTAGCGGAAGCCCGGACGGATCCGCTTGAAGATGCGCGGCACGGTCTCGACGTTGTGGGCGAACACCTCCGGCTGTGCGTCGAAGAGTTGCGCGAGGAGTTCCTCCTTGCCGGAGAAGTCCGGCGCGAGCATCTCGACGCCGACGCCGGGGTTGACCCCGTGGACCTGCCGGATGGTCTCCGCGTACAACCAGGCGCCCTCGTCGGGCAGGTCATCGCGGCATACGCCGGTGATGGTGGCGTAGCGCAGCCCCATCTTCTTGACGGAAGCGGCGACGCGCAGCGGCTCGGCCGGGTCGTAACCCTCCGGCTTGGCGGATTCGATCTGGCAGAAGTCACAGCGACGGGTGCACCTGTCCCCACCGATGAGGAACGTGGATTCCCGGTCTTCCCAGCACTCGTAGATGTTGGGACAACCCGCCTCCTGGCACACGGTGTGGAGATCACCCGAACGCACGATCTGCTGGAGATCCTGGTAGTTCGGGCCCATCTTCGCGGTGGTCTTGATCCACGCGGGCTTTCGCTCGATCGGTGTCTCGGCGTTCTTCGCTTCGACTCTGAGGAGTCTGCGTCCGTCTGGCTGCACTGCTGTCACCCCCCCAGAGTAATACCCCCGGGAGACGGCGTGAGTAGGGTGTCAGCGTGCTTCCACTGGTTGCCTCACATCCGGGATTGTGCTCCTGGTCCGTGCCGGGGTGGCATGGGGCACGGCGCTGCTCGAGCCGGTCACCGGCTCCGCGCTGGCCTTCCTGGTTCCGGGGGAGCGGCTGGGTCCGGCGGGGCTGCTCGGCGCGCTTCCGCTGATCGGCGCGGTGCTGTTGTCGACTCGGCGACCTGCGGCGGAAGTTCAGGAACTGGTTCTCCGCTGAAGACGCCGGAGCGTTCCCAGCGCTGCCAGTCGAGTCCCTGCCGTCGGGAGATGCGTAGGAGACTGCGGGTGAGCGCCTGGAACTCGATCGCGTCGACGAAGTAGATCAGCAGCCAGGCGATCGGCGCCACCAGCAGCAGGTTGAGGCTCTGACGCCGGCGCACGTCGGTCAGCACCTGGAAGACGAGGACCACCGCGAGCAGGGCGATGTAGACGATGATCGGCAGGAAGTCGTGGCTCACCCACGTGTACGCCACGATGAGCGCCAGCAGCAACGGCTCGAGGAGAAGCAGCAGATCGGCGATCACGGTCACCGGCATCACCAGCCAGGACAGCCACATGTTGTGCCGGGGCGCGATGCTGAGGAACATCCAGCGGTAGCGCCAGAACGTGATGAGGCGGCCGTACTTCCAGTGCAGGCGCTGCCCGGCCAGGCCCACCACGTCGGAGGCGCCCTCCGTCCAGATCACGGCCCTCGGCGTGTACTGCACCTTTCCGCCGGCGTCCTGGATCCTGGTGGACATCTCGATGTCCTCGGTGATGATCGTCTCGTCGAAGCCGCCCAGCTCGTCGATGATGCTGCGCCGGTAGGAGGCTGCGGCCCCACCGACGATGTACACGGCGTTGAGCAGTGAGTCCGCCTTCTTGAAGAAGAACGCGTAGAGGTACTCGAACTGCTGGATGAGGCCGATGGGGGACTTGTGGTTGCCGATCTTGACGTTGCCCGCCACAGACATCACCCGGGGGTCGTCGTAGAGCCGCACGATCTCCCTGACGGCGTCGGGTTCGACGACGCTGTCGGCATCGACGGTGATGATCAGGTCGCCGCTGGACAGGGACAGCGCCGTGTTCATGGCGCGGGATTTGCCGGCGTTGGGGAGGGAACGGAACACCAGCCGTCCGGGGCGGCGTGATTCCTCGTGCTCACGCACCAGACGCCGCATCACCTCCCCGGTGCCGTCGGTTGAACCGTCGTCGACGACGACGAGTTCGAGATCCGGATAGTCGCTGGCGAGAACGGAGCGCACGGTGGCCTCGATGCCCACCTCTTCGTTCCGGGCCGGCACCAGCACGCTGACCGACGGCCGCCGCACGACGCACCGGGCACCCTGGCGTCGGCGTCGGCGCGCCATGATCAGCTCGTACAGCGGGGCGAGCACGAGTTGTACCGAATACCGGAACAGCGAGGGCCCCATCGCGAGCAGCACCACCCAGCGCAGCCAGGCGCCAGGGGGTTGTGGATGTGTCTGCAGGGTGAGGAACGCCCACACGAGCGCTGCCGTGGCGGCGTATCCGAACAGATAAAGCGCGATTCGACCCATGTGGCGGCCCCTCTCGATGGAGGTGGTCAGCACATCACTCCGGCTCGCCGGAGCGCGGCTAGGTGTGGCGGAGGCGCCCACGGAGGAAAGGCTCCAGATCGTGCGCCACAGCGCTGACGGACCAGGTCCCCGGCGCTTCCTCGACGATCGAGGTGACGCCGGCGTCGGCGATGCCGCAGGGGACGATGTTGCCGAACCGCTCGGCTGAACTCAGCACGTTCAACGCGAAGCCGTGGAGGGCGGTGCGCTGCGAGACCCGCACGCCGATGGCGCAGATCTTGCGCTGCGGCCTGTCTTCGGAGGCTGCCAGCCACACCCCGGTGCGGCCCTCGACGCGTCCCGAGGGGATGCCATAGGTGTCGAGCAGGTCGATCACGGCGCCCTCGACGGCGCGCACGTGGTCCACGACCCCGACGCCGTCCGGCAGGTGCACGATGGGGTAGCCGACGAGCTGGCCGGGGCCGTGGTAGGTGATCTCGCCGCCGCGGTCCACGGGGACGACCGGCGTGCCGTCCTTCGGGTAGTCCGTGAGCTTGGTGCGCCGGCCGGCCGTGTAGACCGGCGGATGCTCGACGTAGATGACGTGGCCGGGCCGCGCGGCTGAGGCCACTTCGGCGTGCACGGCACGTTGGTAGTCCCAGGTCTCTTGGTAATCGCTGAGCCCGGGATCGTCCCCGAGGCCGCGGTACTCGAACGTCAACACGCAGCGATACTACGCCTCAGAGAAGACCCGCAGCCCAGGTGAACACGGGCGCGAGCAGCAACGCGGGGAGGAGATCACCCACGGGGATCTGCTTCAGGCCGAGCAGCCGCAGGCCCAGACCCAGCAGGATCACGCCGCCCGCCGCGGTCAGGGCGTCGACCTGCGCGGCGGTGAGGATGTCGCCGGCGAAGTAGCCCAGCACCGTGAGGGAGCCCTGGAGGACGCCCACCGCGGCAGCGGAGGCGAGGACGCCCCACCCCAGCGTCGAGGCGAACGCCATGGCGGCGAAACCGTCCAGGGTGGCCTTGACCAGCAGTTGATCGGCCCCGCGGCCCAGACCGTCGGAGATCGAGCCCAGAATGGTCAGCGGCCCCACGCAGAAGACGAGGGTGGACACGACCAGTCCGTCGACGAAGCGGTTCTCGTCACCTGCGCCCCTGAACCTGGAGCGGATCCAGTGCGCGCCCTGCTCCAGCCGGTCCTCCACCCGCAACCACGACCCGAGCAGGGTGCCCAGCAGCAGCGCGGCCAGCACCACGATCATCGCTGACCTGCCGACGGCGGAGGTGAGCGCGTCGCTGTTCATCGCCACGACGGAGAACCCGCCGAGCACCATGGTGAACAGGCCCAGCACGGAGGTGACGGTGTCCTTCGTGCGCTCAGGGATGCGGTTTCCGAGGGCCAGCCCGATCAGAGAGCCGACCACCACAGTGGCGACGTTGACGACCGTACCGATCCCGATGAACACGAGCGTCATCCAACCAGACGCAGAGACCCCCGGCCAAGGCCGGGGGTCTCTGTCTCAGGGGAACGGTCAGATGCCGAATTCGCCGCCGAAGTCGCCGTCTTCCAGACGCTCCTTCACTGCGGAGAGGAATCGCGCGGCCACGGCCCCGTCGATGAGGCGGTGGTCGTAGCTGAGCGACAGGTACATCATGTGGCGGATGGCGATGGACTCGGCGCCGAAGCGGTCCTCGACCACGACTGGACGCTTCACCAGCGCGCCGGTGCCGAGGATGGCGACCTGGGGCTGGTTCACGATCGGCGTGTCGAAGAGCGTGCCTGCGGAACCGTAGTTCGTGATGGTGAAAGATCCACCGGACAGCTCATCCGGGCCGACCTGGCCGGTGCGGGTGCGGGCGGCGAGGTCGCCGATCTTCTTCGCCAGGCCGGTGAGGTTCAGGTTGCCGGCCTCCTTGATGACGGGGACCAGCAGACCGCGCTCGGTGTCGACGGCGATGCCTACGTGTTCGCCGTCCGCGTAGGTCATGGTACCCGCCTCCACATCGATGGTGGCGTTGACGATCGGGAACTGCTTGAGCGCCTCCACCGCGGCCATGGTGATGAACGGCAGGTAGGACAGCGAAGCGCCTTCACGACGCTTGAAGTCTGCCTTGACCTGGTTGCGCAGGTGGCTGATCGCGGTGAGGTCCACCTCGACGGTGGCCGTGAGCTGCGCGGAGGTCTGCAGCGATTCCACCATCCGGGCGGCGATCACCTTGCGCAGGCGCGACAGCTTCTCCGTGGTGCCCCGGACCTGCTCAGTGGAAGCGGGGGCTGCCTTGGCGGCGGGAGCAGCAGCGGCCTTCGGGGCCTCTGCAGCGGGTGTCGGCGCGGCCTTTGCCGCCTGGGCGGCGTCGATGACGTCCTGCTTGCGGATGCGACCGCCGACGCCGGTGCCCTTCACGGAACTGAGCTCCACGCCGTGTTCCTTCGCCAGCTTGCGCACGAGCGGGGTCACATAGGTACCGTCTCCCGATGCCTCGGCGGCGCGACGCGCGACCGCGGCCTCAACAGCAGCGGAGTGCTCCTGCTTCGGTTCTTCCTTGGCCGGCTGGGCCTGGGGAGCGGGCTTGGCCTGGGGTTCGGGCTTGGCCTGGGGCTCGGGCTCGGGCTTCGGCTCGGGCTCCGGCTCGGGCTCCGGCTGGGCCTGCGGCGCGGGAGCAGCCTCCGGTGCCGGAGCGGCCGCCTGGGCCGAGGCGTCGCCCACGATGGCGAGCACGTCGCCGACGTTGGCCGTCTCGTCCTCCTGGAAGCGGATCTCGAGCAGGGTGCCCGCCACAGGGCTGGGGATCTCGGTGTCGACCTTGTCCGTGGAGACCTCGAGGAGTGCCTCATCCGCCTCCACCGCGTCGCCCACGGCCTTGAGCCAGCGGGAGATGGTGCCCTCGGTGACGGACTCGCCCAAGGCCGGGAGGGTCACCTCGGTGCCGGAGGCGGGGCCGCCAGCGGCAGGGGCTTGGGACGCGGCCGGGGACTGCTGGTCGTCGGCCGGAACGGCGGCTTCGAGGGGCTCCTCTTCGGCCGCCTGTGGTTCGGGTTCGGGCTGCGGCTCGGGTTCGGGCTGTGACTCGGGTGCGGTTTCGGCAGCGGGTGCTTCGTCGCTTGATGCGGGCGCTTCGCCGGCCTCGCCGATGACGGCCAGCACGGCGCCGACCTCAGCCACGTCGTCTTCCTCGAACCGGATCTCGAGCAGGGTGCCCCCAACCGGGCTGGGAATCTCGGTGTCGACCTTGTCGGTGGAGACTTCGAGCAACGGCTCGTCGGCCTCGACAGTGTCTCCGACCGCCTTCAACCAGCGAGAAATGGTGCCTTCCGTGACGGATTCGCCCAGTGCGGGAAGGGTGACTTCGGTTGACATGTGGTTGTGGCTCCTTTGCGTACCGTGAGTGTTTCCACCCTATATGGCAATTCAGACATGCATGTGCAGTGGCCGACCTGCGAGTGCCCAGTTGGCCTCCGCGATGGACTCGCCCAGGGTGGGGTGTGCATGGACGATCCCGGCGACATCCTCGGGCGTGGCCTGCCAGCCGACGAGCAGCGCGCCCTCGCCGATCAGTTCACCGACGTCGTCGCCGATGAGGTGCACGCCGACGATGGCGCCGTCGGGCTCGCGCACCAGCCGGACCCTGCCACTGTCGCGGACGCCGGGCGCGCGCAGGATGCGGCTGCGGCCGTTGCCGGACAGGGGGTAGTCGACGACCTGCGCGTCAGGCCCCGCCTGCTCGGCGGTCAGGCCGACCGAGGCGACCTGTGGGGTGGAGTAGGTGATGCGGGGGATGTCACGGTCTCGCGGGGGCGTCGGCCGGCTGGCATGCCTGCCCTGTAACTGCGCGATCCGTTCCGCGAGGAACAGGCCGTGCGCATAACCGCGATGGGCCAGTTGGGGGCCGGCCACCAGGTCGCCGGCCGCGAAGATCCCGCGGGCGGAGGTCTGGAAGAACTCATCGACGGCGACGTGCCCGGTGTCCTCGATCCGGACGCCGGCCTCGGCGAGGCGCAGCCCGGCGGTGGCCGGCCTGCGTCCCGCGGCGACCAGCAGGACGTCGGCCCGGACCTGGTCGTCGCGGACCCGGCCACTGACTGTCTCGCCCACTTCGACGTCGGTGAGGGGCGCGCCGAGCCGAACGTCGATCCCGCGGCTCATCAGTTCTGCCTTGAGGATGCTCGAGTGCGCCGGCTCCTCGCCGGGGAGCAGCCGGTCCAGCGCCTCGACGAGCGTGACCTTGACGCCCAGATCCGTCCACAACGACGCGAATTCGACGCCGATGACGCCGCCGCCCAGCACGATGGCCGAGCCGGGCAGCGAAGTGAGGCGGAGGGCGTGGTCGCTGGTGAGGATGCGCTCGCCGTCGACGGGCAGCCCGAGGGTGATGGGGGCCGCGCCGGTGGCCACGACGACCGCCCGTGCCCGATAGTGGGCGTCGCCGACGTCGATGCCAGGGCCCTCGTCGTCCCTCGTGACGACGCCGCGTTCCTGGATGAGGGTGATGCCGCGCGCAGCGATGAGGCCGGCCAGGCCCTTGTGCAGCGGCTTGATGACGCCGTCGACGTAGCGGCGGAGCGCGGGGACGTCGGTGTCGCCGAGGGTGGCGCCGATACCGAAGGCGTCAGCCTTGGCCACGGTGCTGCGCACCTTGGCCGCCTGCAGCCAGGCCTTCGCCGGGATGCAGCCGCGGTGGAGGCAGGTGCCGCCGACCGGGGTGTCGTCGAACAGCGCGACCCTCAGCCCGAGTTGGGCGGCCCGCAGGGCGCAGGCGTAACCGGCGGAGCCGGCACCGAGGATGGCGAGATCGAACGGATGCGTCATGGGGCCAGTCTTCCACGTCCCTGCCGGGTGTTGCCCTGCCGTTACCGCCCACTGGGCATAATGGCAGGCGTGGGATGGTTCGGACGCAAGAAGAAGCAGGCTGAGGTTGCGCGCGACTCGAAGAAGGTCGCTGACGCGCTCTTCGAGCACCTGAGCGCCTTCGTCATCAGCCGCCGCGGCGTCGAGGCGTGGGTGGAGCAACCCACCTCGTTCAACAAGCCGTCGATCCTGCTGGTGGCCGCAGACGGGGAGTCCACCCGTCGCGGCGTGCCCAGCGCGGAGTACGGCTACGCGTTCGCAGAGCAGCACCACATCCCGTGCTACGACGCCGGGGTGGTGCCGTACCCCAAACGGATGCGCGAGTACGGTCTGCGAGCCAAGCAGGCCCGGCGGGCCGCCGACGGTCTGCGCTGAGACCAGCCGGCGCCCGTCACCGGGCGGGGCTGATCAGCCCGCCAACTGCCTGGCGAGCGCCACCAGCGTGCGCACCCCGACGCCCGTGCCGCCCTTCGGCGTGCAGCCGTAGGCCTCTTCCGGGTTCTCGGCCGGACCGGCGATGTCGAGGTGGGCCCACCCCATGCCTTCCGGCACGAAGCGCTCGAGGAAGGCGCCGGCCACCAGCGCCCCGCCCCACCGGTTGGAGGCGCCGGAACGCAGGTCCGCGACGTTGCTCTTCAGCAGTCCGCGCACATACTCGTTCAGCGGCAGCTCCCAGAAGTCCTCGCCGGCGGACTCGGCAGCGTCCAGCACCACGTCGGAGGTCGGCTCACCGTTGGTGATGAGGCCGCCGGTGCGCAGTCCCAGGGCCACCATGCAGGCCCCGGTCAGCGTCGCGACGTCGACGATGAGGTCCGGGGCGTCCTGTGCCGCGCGCCCGATCGCGTCGGCCATCACGAGGCGGCCTTCGGCGTCGGTGTTGTAGTTCTCGACCGTCTGGCCGTCGAACATGGTGATCACGTCGCTGGCGCGGTAGGAGCTGCCCGACGGGAGGTTCTCCGCCAGCGCGGCGTAGGCCGTGACCTTGATCTTCAGCTCCGAGGCGGCGATGGCGTGGAAGGCGGCGATGACGGCCGCAGCGCCGGACATGTCGTACTTCATGCCGGCCATCTGACCGGCCGGCTTGATGTCGAGGCCACCGGAGTCGAACGTGATGCCCTTGCCGACGAGCGCCAGGTGGGCGGTCGCGCCGCGGGGCGCGTAGGACATGCGGACGAGCCGCGGCTTGCGCACCGAACCGCCGCCGACGGCCAGAATGCCGCCGTAGCCGCCCCTTTCCAGGGCCTTCTCGTCGAGGACCTCGACGGCGACCTTCTGGTCCTTCAGGTAGCCGCGCGCCGCCTCCGCGAACGTCTCCGGGTACAGCAGGTTCGGGGGAGTGTTGGTCCAGGTGCGCGCCTGGCACACGGCCTCCGACACGATGGCGGCAGTGGCGACGGCAGCCTTGGCCCCGGCGCTCGTCACAGCCGACACCAGCGTCACCGACTGCACTGCCGATGCTGCAGGCTCCGCGGTGATGGCCCTGAAGCGGTAGGCGCCGAGCAGTGCCCCCTCGCCGGCGGCCTGGATGAGTTCCGGATCCGACAGTTCGAGGGACACGGCGACGGAGAGGTCTGCCACGTCCGGCAGCGCGGCGATGGCGCGCAGGCCGGTGCCGACGGCGTTGCGGACCCCGTCGGGCGTCACGTCGGCGCTGCCGAGGCCCACCACGAAGACCCGGGTACGGTCGACGGCGGGCAGAGCGACGACGCAGCCCTCCTTGGCCGAGGCGCCGAGCGCGCCGGCCATGCCCGTGACCGTGCTGCCGTAGGCCTTCTGATAGGCCTTGTCCAGGGCGGGGAGCAGGCCGACGAGGGCCGGTTCGTCCTGGTTGATGGTCGCCATGCCCAGGAGCACCGCGTCGGTGTGCTTGGGCAGAGAGGTGGACAGGGAGAGATCAGGGCACAGTTCAGTCACGCCCGTCAGCCTAGCCAACGAGCTTGTCGGGTTTGCAGGCTGCTACCTTGTCCCGCATGAAACGTGTCGGGCTCTGGGCCTTCATCGCTGCGGGGGTCATCATCGTGGCGTGGGGGGTCTCCTCCTGGGTGTCGCCGACGATGCTGTGCCGCGGCGTCGAGATGGGGCCGGGGGACGTGTGCCACTACTCCAGCCGGACCGACGAGCGCACGAGCCGGGTGCAGACCTACGAGGACAGGGTTGCCGAGGCGCGCAGCCAGGTGCCGTTCGCCGTCGCCACGGGGTTGGGGATGGCCGTTTTCGGTGGCTGGCTGCTGCGCCAGGACCTGAAAGCCGCCACCGACAAGAATGCCGTCAGGGATTGAGCGACATGGGGCCGTACACGAGGCGGTCCTCCTCGTAGAGGCTCACCTCTGACACGCCCTGCTCCAGCAGGTCGTCGAAGAACAGGGTCAGCCACGCCTCTGCCGCCGCCTGGTCCTCGAAGGTCTTGGCCAGGTCTGCGGCTGCGAGGTCTGATTCGGCATAGGTGCCGGACGTGGGTTGCCAGCGGTAGCTCATCTGGGCACCGGCTCAGATGGCGTCGCCGCGCTTGACGCGCGGGCCTGGCTGGCGGAAGCGGCGGATCATCAGCGACCGGTTGAACATGTAGACCAGCAGGCCGCGCTTCGGCTCGCCCGGGTGGCGCTCCGCCAACAGCTTCTTGAAGCCGCGCCACATGATGGCCACGTTGATGATGGTGATGGCGAGCAGCACCCAGAGGCCCATCGCGATGTAGCTGGACAGCACCGGGTTCTGCATCGTGATCATCACACCGGCCATCACCAGGATCATGGCTGGCAGCATGAACTCGGCCACGGTCCAGCGGGTGTCGACGTAGTCGCGGACCAACTGGCGCGCGGGCGAATTCTCCGTCCGCTCCCACGCCTCCATCCGGCTCTCCTGGCGGGCGCGGGCATCCGCCTTGCGCTGCTGCTTGGGGGAGAGAGTGGGGTGGAGCCGCTCCATGCGGGCCGCCTCGGCCTGACGGCGGCTGAGGGTGGCACCCTCCTTCTTGCGCGTGACCCTGATCTTCTCGGCCGGGGTCTCGACGGCGGGCGCGGCCTGCGTCGTCTGCGGCGCCTTCGCGGACTTCTCGGCCTTCGCCGCGGCCTTGGCGCCCTTCGGGGTCAGCGTCGCCATGCGGTCCGTCGACGTCGATTGCTTGCGCTCGTAGGGGCGGAAGAGGGCCACGGTGGGGAGTCCTTCTGATCGGAGGGGTCGGCAGCCATCATACCGGGCCGCGCGCGGGGTTCAGGGTCAGCTCAGGGGGCCGTAGGGCTGTCCTGCCACCGGATGCGCGCTAACCTCAAGGTTGAACACCGCACGTTCCTGGAAGGACACCTCGTGGCCAGCATTTTTGAACGCATCGCTCTGGTCTTCAAATCGAAGGCCAATAAGGCGCTCGACAAGTACGAAGACCCTCGCGAGACGCTCGACTACTCGTACCAGAAGCAACTCGAACTCCTGCAGAACGTGCGCCGTGGCGTCGCTGATGTGGCCACCAGCCGCAAGCGGGTCGAGCTGCAGGCCGCGAAGATGAACTCCGAGGTGGAGCGGCTCCAGTCGGCCGCCCAGCGTGCGCTCGAGGCGAACCGCGAGGACCTGGCCCGCGAGGCGCTGACCCGCAAGGCCGGTCTCCAGTCGCAGCTCGAAGACCTCCAGGCGCAGCACGCGCAGCTGCAGGGTGAAGAGGAGAAGCTGGTGCGCGCCAGCTCCCGCCTGCAGGCCAAGGTCGACGCGTTCCGCACGCGCAAGGAGACCATCAAGGCCACCTACTCGGCCGCCGAGGCGCAGACCCGCATCAACGAGGCCTTCACCGGCATCTCGGAGGAGATGAGCGACATCGGCCTGGCCATCCAGCGCGCCGAGGACAAGACCCTCCAGCTGCAGGCCCGTGCGTCCGCCGTCGACGAACTGCTGGCCACCGGTGCGCTCGACGACCCCACCGGCACCGTGCGCGACGACATCACCCGCGAGCTCGATGCCCTGGCCGCGGATTCGTCGGTCGAGGGTGAGCTGGCCCGGATGAAGGCCGAACTCACCGGCGGGCCCGCCGCGCGGCCCGAGCTGAACTCCGGCCCCCAGGGAGCAACCCCGCAGGCCACGCCGGACGTGTACGAGGCCGGCCAGGGAGGGGACCGGGCATGATCGTGCGCATCATGGGTCAGGGCCAGTGGGTGTTGGAACCTGAGCACCTCATTGAACTCAACGAACTCGACCGTCAACTGGAGGATGCCGTCGCCGCCGAAGACCAGGCTGCGCTCGAGACCGCGCTCATTGCACTCAGCGAGGGCGTGCGCAGGCTCGGCGTCGAGGTGCCCGACGACGTGATCGTCGAATCAGACCTCGTGCTGCCGGACACAGATTCCAGCCTCGAAGAGGTGCGGGCGTTGCTCGATTCCACCAGCGAGTACTACGGCATCCTCCCGGACGCCGAAGGCGAGCTGGTGGAGGGCGACGAGGAGTCCTCCGTCCTGTGAGGGTGGTCGTCGCCGCGGACTCGATCGCCGGGCTCACGCCACGCGTCGCGTCGGAAACCATCGCGGTCGGTTTCGCGGCCAAGGGGGCCGAGGTCGCCGTCGTGCCCCTCGGGGTCGACGGCGAGGCCCTCGCCGAGGCGGCCTCGATCGCGGCTCCCGAGGCACTGTTCATCTCGGCTCACTTCACGACCGACGTAGTGGAGGCCTTGTCGCGCCCGGGCGCGGAGGCCGACGTGGTGGTGGACCTCACCGACTGCGAGGTCGACGACCTCGGCGCCGCCATCCTGGCGCGCTTCGCCGACGACCCGGTGGAGGGGCTCATCGCGGCCCGGGCCGCCTGGGTCGGCAGGCAACTGGTCGCGCTGGTGCCCGCAGACCAGGTGAGCCGGCCGCTGACCGGTCTGGAAGGTCACGCATCGACGGCCCTGCGTTCTGCCGGCGCCACGCTGCAGGAGGTCCTCACCTTCGACGCGCGCGCCGAGAGGTGGCTGGCTGAGCTCGGCCTGGAACAGGGCCCGGGTGCCGGCGCGGCCGGGGGTGTGGGGCTCATCGTCACCGCCCTCGGGGGCCGCGTCCTGGACCCGCTCTCCTGGCTGGCCGAACGCTACGGTCTCGCGGGCACGGTGGCGCAGGCAGACCTGGTGGTCACCGGGGCCGAACTGATGGAGTTCCACGCCGTCGGTGGCCCCGTTGTGAAGAAGGTCGTCAGCTGGGCGGAGGAGCAGTTGCGCCCGGCCATCGCCATTGCGGGCCGCAACTACGTCTCGTCGCGTGAACTGCGGATCGCCGGGCTCGAAACCGCCCATGCGCTGCGCGAAGGTGCGGCCGAGGACGAGTCGACGCCGGAGGAGCTCGCGGCCGCCGCGAGCCGGCTCGCCGCCTCCTGGGCCTGGTAGTTCGCCGGAGGCGAATCCCGGGGGCGGACGGTCCTCTGGGGTTTCCGGCAAGTCCGGCGTAGAATCGGCGAGGACTCACTTAACCCAACCACTTGGAGAAACAGCCGTGACCGATACTCAGACCACTCAGGGCGTTGTCCTCACCGATGTCGCCGTGCAGAAGGTTCGCGCCCTACTCGACGCTGAGGGCCGCGATGACCTCTCGCTGCGGATCGCCGTGCAGCCCGGTGGCTGCTCCGGCCTCCGCTACCAGCTCTACTTCGACGACCGCTCGCTCGACGGCGACGTGGCCACCGACTACGACGGCGTCACCGTCGTCACCGACAAGATGAGCGCCCCCTACCTGGGCGGTGCGAGCATCGACTTCATGGACTCGATCGAGAAGCAGGGCTTCACGATCGACAACCCCAACGCCGGCGGCTCGTGCGCCTGCGGCGACTCGTTCCACTGAGCCTCGCATATACCAGTCGCGCGCGAGTCGCGCGATTCTACGCCACCCCGCTGGAGACGCATCACCCGGGGTGGCTTTTATGCGTTAAGGTGGCTGCAGCAGTGCAGGTCCCGGCTCTCCCGACGGGGGACAGGGGCCCGAAAAGGTAGAACGGAAGGGCAACTTGTGAGTGGCAAAACTGCGCCGTCGAGACGATGGGTCCGAGGGGCCCTGGCAGCTGGGCTTCCCGTGGCGCTGGTCGCCCTGACCGCATGCTCTGAAGGCGCCGCGCGCCTGGGCCTGCCGGAGGCCGCAACGGAGCAGGCCCCCCACGTCGGCAACCTGTGGCTCGGAGCGTGGATCGCGTCGTTCGCCGTCGGCGGCATCGTCTGGGGCCTGATCATCTGGGCGATCATCCGGTACCGCCGCCGTGAGGGCGACGCCCCGGCTCCCCGCCAGACCACCTACCACCTGCCGCTGGAACTGCTGTACACGTTGGTGCCGTTCCTGATCGTCGGCGTGCTGTTCTTCTACACGATCAAGGCGCAGGACGCGATGGTCGAGCAGGAGACCGAGCCGGACGTCGTGATCAACGTCATCGGGCAGAAATGGTCCTGGACCTTCAACTACATGGAGGAGGGTAACCCCGACGTCGGCGTTGCCCACGAGATCGGCACCCTGGAGAGAATCCCGGACCTGTACCTCCCCGTCAACAAGCGGGTGCGGTTCAACCTCAACTCGGCAGACGTCATCCACTCGTTCTGGGTCCCCTCGTTCTATTTCAAGTTGGACGTCATCCCCGGCCATCTCAACTCTTTCGACGCCACGCCGAACAAGCTCGGCACCTACGACGGCAAGTGCGCCGAGCTGTGCGGCGAGTTCCACTCGCTGATGTTGTTCAAGGTGCACGTTGTCTCCGAAGAGGAGTACGAAGCCAAGATTCGTGAACTGGCGGAGAGCGGTAACGCCGGTGAGCGCAAGCTCGAACCAGCCAAGCAGGCGGTCCTCCAGACCACCGCACCTGAGGAGCAGAAGTGAGTAGCTTCACAGTCACCCAACGCACCACCGTCACCGACGCGGCGCAGGCGCCCGTCGGGGTGGAGTCGCACCGCCTCGGTGCTCGCGTCATGAAGTACCTGACCACGACCGATCACAAGGTCATCGGCAACATGTACTTCGTCACGGCGTTCATCTTCTTCATGATCGGCGGCGTGCTCGCCCTCGGCATCCGTGCCGAGTTGGCCAGCCCCGGCATGGACTACATGAACTACGAGACCTTCAACCAGTTCTTCACCATGCACGGCACGATCATGCTGCTGATGTTCGCCACCCCCATGTTCTCCGGGTTCGCCAACGCCATCCTGCCGCTGCAACTCGGGGCCCCCGACGTGGCCTTCCCTCGCATGAACGGTTACGCCTTCTGGCTGTACGTGTTCGGCGCCGTGATGGCCTGCACGGGCTTCGTGATGCCCGGTGGCGCGGCCAGCTTCGGTTGGTTCGCCTACGCGCCGTTGTCGAACTCGATCCACTCGCCCGGCATGGGCCACGACCTCTGGATCATGGGCCTCTACCTGCTGGGTCTCTCGTCGATCCTGGGCGCGGTGAACTTCATCACCACCGTCATCACCATGCGCGCGCCCGGTCTCACCATGTTCCGCATGCCGATCTTCTCCTGGAACATCCTGGTCACCTCCATCATGGTGCTGATCGCGTTCCCGGTGCTCGCCGTCGGCCTCCTCGTGCTCGAGTCGGACCGTGTGCTGGGCTCGCACGTGCTCGACCCGTCGTCGGGTGGACCCATCCTGTGGCAGCACCTGTTCTGGTTCTTCGGTCACCCAGAGGTCTACATCATCGCCCTGCCGTTCTTCGGCGTGATCACGGAGGTGCTCAGCGCCTTCAGCCGCAAGCCGGTCTTCGGCTACTACGGGCTCGTGTTCGCCACGCTGGCGATCGGCGCGCTCTCGGTGTCCGTCTGGGCCCACCACATGTTCGCCACCGGCGCGGTGAACCTCCCGTTCTTCGCCTTCATGACGTTCCTCATCGCCGTGCCCACGGGCGTGAAGTTCTTCAACTGGGTGGGCACGATCTGGCGAGGATCGTTGACATTGAACACGTCGATGTCCTTCGCCATCGGGTTCCTCGTCACGTTCCTCTTCGGCGGCCTGACCGGCATCATCCTGGCTTCTCCCGCACTGGACTTCCAGGTCACGGACACCTATTTCGTCGTGGCCCACTTCCACTACGTGCTGTTCGGCACCGTCGTGTTCGCGATGTTCGCCGGCTTCTACTACTGGTGGCCGAAGTTCACCGGCAGAATTCTCAACGAGACCTGGGGCAAGATCCACTTCTGGACCCTCTTCGTCGGCTTCCACACCACGTTCCTCGTGCAGCACTGGCTGGGTGTCGGCGGCATGCAGCGGCGCATCGCGGACTACGGCGCCTGGGAGGGCTTCACCTTCCTGAACCAGCTGTCGACGTTCGGCGCGTTCCTGCTCGGTGTCTCGATGCTGCCGTTCCTCTGGAATGTGTGGATCACGCGCAAGGCGCCGCTGGTCAACGTCAACGACCCGTGGGGCTGGGGCCGCTCGCTCGAGTGGGCCACCTCCTGCCCGCCGCCCCGTCACAACTTCGACTCGCTGCCCCGCGTGCGGTCCAACAGCCCCGCGCTGGATGCGGCCCGTCCGGAGCTGGCAGCGCGCCACCACGATGACCCGGGCGAACTGCTCGACGACGACACGCACGATCCCGAGCTGGAAGGTTCCGCCAAGTGAAGCCCGAGAAGTACTCTTTCTGGTTCATCTTCGTCTTCTTCGCGATCGTCACGCCCATCTACTGGTTCGTGTCGGGTGAGATCGCGGGCACGTTCGTGCTGGGGGCCACCGGGTTCCTCGGCGGCTTCATCGCCGCCTTCCTGACGCTCCAGGCGCGCAACTTCGACGCCCGCCCGGAGGACCGTGAGGATGCCGACGTCATCGAGGGCGCCGGCGACATGGGCTTCTTCGCCCCCAAGTCGATCTGGCCCTTCTGGGCCGCGGTCGTCACGGCCGGCATCTGCCTCGGCCCCGCACTGCACCAGGCCTGGATCACGATCCTGTTCCTCGGGCTGGGTATCTGGGCCACGTCCGGTTGGGTTCTCGAGTTCTACCGCGGCGACTACAAGCACTGAGCCCCGCGCCCCTGAAACGACGAGAAAGCCCGCCCCCTGCTGGGGGCGGGCTTCGTGCTTGTGCCCGGGGAAGAGCCTCAGGCGGCTTGGCGCCGGAGGGCGTCCTTCCAGGACAGGACGGAGCCGGTCTGCATCAGGGCCCGGCGGTAGATCTTCGAGCCGAGCCAGATGCACAGCGCCATGAACGCCACGGCCACGACCATCGCCAGACCAGCGTCGAGCCAGGTGGACTCCCCGCTGAGGAGGCGGCCGGGCATCGATACGGTGGAGGCGATCGGCACGTAGCTGAGGACGTGCGCCACGTCGCCACGTGCGAGGAAGCCGGCCATGTAGACCAGCATCACGATCGTCATCAGGGGCGTGGTGGTCTGGTTGAGGTCCTGATGGCGGGTCGCCATGGCGCCGGCAGCGGCCCACAGGCACGCCAACGACGCGAAGCCAACCAGGAAGAACAGGACGAACCAGCCGACGACGGGCGTGACGAGGCCCACCATGCTGCTCCATTCGGACAGCGAGAGGCCGACGAGGGCCGTGGCGGCGATCAACACCACCTGGGCCAGCGCCATGATCGTGCTGCCCACCACCTTGCCGAGGAGCAGCTGCCGGGTGGGGATGGCGGCGGCGAGGATCTCGACAATGCGCGACTCTTTCTCCGTGACCACCGAGTTGGCGATCTGCATGCCGAACGTCATTGCCGACATCATGAAGAGCAGGGCGAAGGCGATGGTGGAGATGATGACGGCCATCCCCTGGCCCTCCTCGTCTTCCATCGTCACGAGTTCGAGCTCGGTGCCCGCGCTGATCGCGGCCAGATCCAGGTTGTGCTCGGCGGCGTTGACGCCCATCTGGTAGTCAGCGACGGCGGCGCGGAGATCCGGTGCCTCGAAGAGGTCCTTGACGGTGAGCTGCCAGCCGTCGGCCTCCGAATGGGTCAGCGCGGCCGAGGCATCGCCCTCCTCGACGGTGGCCATGACATCGGCCTCCGGCACGCGCAGGGCGGTGTAGTTGCCGCTTCCCTCCTCCTGCGCCATCGCCACGACGGTGGCAGCGGCGTCGGAGGACACGGCCACCTTGGTCTCGGAGGAATCGCCCCCGAGCAACCCGCCGAAGATGAAGCCGAGTGCGATGAGGGCGATGGTGGTGAGCGTGCCGATCCAGAAAGCGCGGTCCGTCAGCTGCACCAGGATCTCGCGCTTGGCGACGATGATCCAGGGTGAGGTGCGGGTGCGGGGGGTGTCGGTCATCGGGAAACCTCTCGGTAGTACTCGCTGAGGGGCCGCACGATCGGCCCGAAGGAATGGACGCTCCCCCTGCTGATGGCCTCAGCGAGCACGCGCTGGGCCACGCTGTCGTCGGCGAAGGCAACCTCCGCCTGCGGGCCGTCGAGGTCGATGACGGTGACGCCGCCCTCGTGGCGGAGCCAGCCCAGGTCCGCGCCGGCCAGGATCCGATGGTGCTTCGGCCCGGCCGAACGCAGCGCCTCCACGCTGCCGGAGGCGATCACCTCTCCCTTGCGCAGGATCACGATCTGGTGGCACAACCGCTCCACCAGTTCGAGCTGGTGCGACGAGAACAGCACCGGCACGCCGCGCTTGGTGAACTCAGTGAGGAGCGCGAACATCTCGTCGACCGCCTCAGGGTCCAGGCCGCTGAACGGCTCGTCCAGCACGAGGGCCTTGGGTGAGGCGATCACGGCGCCCGCGATCTGGACCCGCTGCTGATTGCCCAGCGACAGCTTCTCCAGCTTGTCGCCGGTCCTCTCGCCGAGGTTGAACCGCTCCAGCAGTTGCCGGGCGGCGGCCTTTGCGTCGGCGGCCGTCATGCCGTGGAGCTCCCCGAGGTAGGCGAGCTGCCCGAGGATGGGTTGCTTGGGGTAGAGCCCACGCTCTTCGGGCATGTAGCCGAACTGCGCGCGGTCGTCGGCGGTGATGGGGTGGCCATCCCACATGACCTCGCCGGAGGTGGGGGATAGCACCCCCATGATGATGCGCATGGTGGTGGTCTTGCCGGCGCCGTTGCCCCCGACGAAGCCGGTGAACCGGCCGTCGGGGACGCTGAACGACACGTTGTTCAGGGCCGTGAGATCACCGAATGTTCGGGTGACAGAGTGGATTTCGAGCATGGCACCAGCCTGCCGGATGTCCGGTTGTCAGGACATCGCCCGCGCGGCCACATCTTCGTCGGCAGCCCTCATCCCTTCGGATGAGATCGGGTCAGGCCATGCTCGAACGCGAAGATGACGGCCTGCACCCGGTCCCGCACGCCGAGCTTGGCGAGGCAGCTGGAGACGTGGCTCTTCACGGTGGCCTCGCTCACATACAGGTCGCGCGCGATCTCCGCGTTGCTCAGCCCCTGCGCCAAGGCGGCCAGCACATCCAGCTCCCGTTGGGTCAACCGCGCGACGGCAGGATGGGGTTCGGTGAGGTGGTGCACGACCTGCACGGCCTGCTCGATGACGCGGCGGGTGACCTCCGGCGCGAGCAGCGCCCCGCCGTCGGCGACGGTGCGGATGGCCTCCAGCAGGCGCTCAGGTTCGCAGTTCTTGAGCAGGAACCCGGCGGCCCCCGCGTCGAGGGCCTCGAACAGGTAGTCGTCGCGGTCGAAGGTGGTCAGGATGATCACCTGGGTGTCGCCCGCGGCGCGCACGGCGCGGGTGGCCTCGAGCCCGTTCATCCGCGGCATCTCGATGTCCATCAACATGACATGTGGGGAGGTGGCGGTGGCCAGCTCGACGGCGGCCTGCCCATCGGCCGCCTGCCCGACGAGTTCGAGGTCGTCCTCCACGCTCAGCATCAGGGAGAAGGCGCGGCGCACGAGCGCCTGGTCGTCGACGAGTGCGACTCGGATCATGGTGGTGATCAAACCCTTCGTGGGAGGACGGCGTGGACGCGGTAGCCACGGGTGGCCCGGGGGCCGATGTCGATCGTGCCGCCCAGGGCGGCGATCCGCTCGCGCATGCCGACGTGGCCGAGGCCCGAGCCGGCGGTGCAGTGCACGGGCATCCCGTCGTCGGTGATCTCGACTTCAGTGGTGTCGCCGAGCCGGACCACCACGCGGGCGTGGTCCGCCGTCGAATGCCGACGGACGTTGGTGAGGGCCTCCTGTGCGATGCGCAGGAGGGCGCCGCTCTGGGTGGTGGTGAGCTCGGCGGCCCGCGAGGGGTCGCCGACGAGTTCGTAGCTCACGTCGAGACCCTCGCCCGAGGCCTCCTCACACAGCGCCTCGAGGGCCTCCAGGGAGCTGCCGGCCCCCGCGGTGGGAGAGACGTCGCGGAGCGAGCCCAGCAGGGTGCGCAGCTCCGAAACGGCGCTGCGGGACATCTCCTCGACCTCGACGAGCGCCTCGGCGGCCAACTCCGGCTTGGCGTCCATCGCCCGGCGGGCAGCGGCGGTCTGGATACCGATCAGCGAGATGTGGTGCGCGACCGAATCGTGCAGGTCACGGGCGATCCGCAGCCGTTCCGCCAGCACCGCCTGGTCGGCAAGTTGATGTGCCTGCTGCGTGACCAGCGCCTTGGACTCATCCAGGTCGTGGGCGTCGCGGGCCTGCCGCCAGGCATTGCGGCCCAACCACATGGCGCCGCCGAAGTACGCAGCGTTGATCAGCAGGGTGGCCGCGTAATACCACGCCGTCGGATGGAACTCGGCTGGACTGATGGAGCGGTTGTAGCTGTCGTCCACGATCAGCCACACCGTCATGGCCAAGACCACGGCGCCGGCGGCGAGCGCGAGGGTGTCGCGGCGCTTCGCATAGGCCAGCGCGGTGTAGATGCCGAGGAAGTAGACGATCTGCATGCTCGGGGTGCTGGACACGACCGGCCACAGGCTGCCCACGACGATGAAATGCACGCCGGTGAGCAGCAGCATGACCGTGATCGGGAAGACCCGCCGGTACGCGAGCAACACCCCCGCCAGCGCGATGGCGCCCAGCGACGGCCACACGTCGACGTGGTCCTTGATGTCGTCGATCTCTGAGTACACCATCACCGTGGCCATCGAGATGATGCAGAGCAGCGAGGCCACGGCTATGTCGCCGAACGCGGGCCGCGTGGGGGAGGGCCTGACGTAGTCCTCATCCATGCCGAAGAATGCCCGGATCGCGTCAACCATGTCCAGCAGTCTAGGGCTGGGGCCCGGGGGCGACGGGTAACGTGGCTTCATGAGCAACACCGAGACCTCTCCCCAACTGCTGGGCTGCGGGCACGAGGACCACGGACCCACCGAGATCCAGCAACTCCAGCCCCGGATGGTGAGCCTGGGCGAGGGCCCCAGCGCCATGACGGTGCGACGCACCATCCCTCAACTCGAACGCTCGTTCGTCGGCGCGTGGTGTTTCGCGGACCACTACGGCCCCAACCTGGTGGAGGCCACCTGCGGCATGGACGTGGCCCCCCATCCGCACACCTCGCTGCAGACGGTGAGCTGGCTGTTCGACGGCGAGATCGAGCATCGCGACTCGGGCGGCGTCCATGACCTGGTGCGGCCCGGCGAGGTGAACCTGATGACGTCCGGGCACGGCATCTCGCACTCCGAGGTGTCGACCCCCAAAACGGAGTTCCTGCACGGTGTGCAGTTGTGGGTGGTTCTTCCGGAGCACGCCAAGGACACGCACCGTGGTTTCCAGCACCACCGCCCGGAACTCCTCGACATCCCCGGCGGCACGGCCAAGGTGATGGTGGGTTCGCTGGTGGGCGACGCGTCGCCCATCTCCACGGAGACGCCGCTGCTCGGTGCGGAGATCATCCTGCGTCCGGGCGCCGACTGGGAGTTCGAGGTGGACCGCTCGTTCGAGCACGGTGTGCTGGTGGATTCGGGCGTGGTGGAGATGGACGGCGTGGAGATCAACAAGGACGTCATGGGCGTCCGCGACGCCGGCCTGAACCACCTCCGGCTGTCGAACCCGAGCGACAAGCCGGCGCGCGTGATGCTGCTGGGTGGCACCCCGTTCGAGGAGGGGATCGTCATGTGGTGGAACTTCATCGGGCGCAGCCACGAGGAGATCGTCGAGTTGCGCGACGCCTGGCAGCGCGACGACGACCGCTTCGGCGGGGTCCGCGGTTACCGCGGCGCCCTACGGAAGTTGGAGGCACCGCCCCTGCCGGACATCCGCCTCAAGCCGCGCTTCCGCCGTCGTCAGCGCTGACGCCCCGTCAGGGTCACCAGCTCCGGTCGAGCGGGCGGCCTTCCTCGTAGCCGCTCCCGCTCTGGACGCCGACGACGGCGCGCTCGGCGAACTCGTGCAGGCTGCGGGCACCCGCGTACGTGCACGACGAGCGCACGCCGCTCGTGATCCAGTCGATGAGGTCCTCGACGCCCGGACGGCGGGGGTCGAGGTACATGCGCGAGGCCGAGATGCCCTCCTCGAACATCGCCGCGCGGGCCCGCTGGTAGGCGGACTGCTCACGGGTGCGGTTGCGCACCGCGCGGGCCGAGGCCATGCCGAAAGACTCCTTGAACATCTTGCCCTCGGAGTCGACGAGGTGGTCGCCGGTGGACTCGTGCGTGCCGGCGAACCAGGAGCCGATCATCACCGAACCGGCGTCGGCCGCCAGCGCCAGTGCGACGTCGCGCGGGTGGCGGACCCCGCCGTCGGCCCAGATGGACTTCCCGTGCTCGCGCGCGGCGGCTGCGCACTCCAGGACGGCGGAGAACTGCGGGCGGCCCACGCCCGTCTGCATGCGGGTGGTGCACATGGCGCCGGGCCCGACGCCCACCTTGAGGATGTCGGCGCCAGCCTCGATGAGGTCGTGGCAGCCGTCCGTGGTGACCACGTTGCCGGCCACGATCAGGATGCGTCGGCCCGTCTCCGCCTCGAAGCGGTCGCGCTCTCCGCGGGCGGTGCTCAGGGCGCTGATCATCTTCTCCTGATGGCCGTGCGCGGTGTCCATGACGAGCACGTCCGCCCGGGCGTCCAGCGCGGCACGGACCTTGGCGGCGATGTCGCCGTTGATGCCGACGGCGACGCCGGCGCGGAGCCTGCCCTCGTGGTCCACGGCGGGGGAGTAGATGCCGGAACGCAGCGCGCCCTCGGGGGTCATCACGCCGACGAGGCGCTCCTCCGAGTCGACGGCGATCGCGACCTTCTGGTGGTGCTCGGAGAGGGTGGCGAACACGTCCGACGCAGCGGTGTCCGCCGACAGGACAGTCACGTCGGTGGTCATCACGTCGCGGGCCTGCGCGAAGCGGTCTGAGTCCTCAGCCGCCCGCGGGTGCACCACACCGAGCACCTTGCGGTTGGAGTCGACGACGACCGCGACACCGTGGGACCGCTTGGGGATGAGCTGAAGAATCATGCCGACGGTGGTGGAGAGCGACACGGTAACCGCAGTGTCGAACACCAGGTGGGAATCCTTCACCTTGGTGATGGACTCGGCCACCACGTCGGTGGGGATGTCCTGCGGGAAGATCGCGAGGCCGCCGCGGCGGGCCATCGTCTCTGCCATGCGGCGACCGGAGACCGCCGTCATGTTGGCGGCCACCAGCGGGGTGGGGGTGGCGAGGCCGTCTGAGGAGGTGAGGTCCACGTCGAGGCGGGAACTCACGCCGGAGCGGCTCGGGACCATGAAGACGTCGCTGTAAGTCAGGTCATACGAGGGGTCGCCATGGAGAAATCGCACGCCTGGATTCTACCTTCGCGGCAGGGGAGAACAGAATCGGCGCCGCCCGGGGGGGGGGCGCCGGGTGTGGGGGGGGTGCGGTCAGTGACGCGGGGAGCCGTAGCGCCCCCGTTCACCCACCTCCGCGCGGGGCCACCCCCCAGGCGGCCCCCCCGGGGGGGGCGCCCCCGATTCTGTGGGTGGTGCGGTCAGTGACGCGTCGAGCCTTCGAGCACCGGGGTGTCGCGGTCGTCGTCATCGTCGTGCGCCGGGAGCTCCCCGTGGCGCCCGACCTCGAGTTCGCCGTGGTGGCCGTCCGTGAGTTCAACGGCCGTGGGCTTGGCGATCTCATGGCCGAGGTACCAGCGGGACAACCGCGCGCGCAGCCTGCTGATACCGCCCTTGCGGGCGACCCCCGACGCATCCGTGTCGCCGCCGGGCGCGAGCACCGGGTGCTGCAGGTGCTGCGTGAGCGCGAACTGCTCATGCGTGCCGACGGGGACGTGCGACTCCGAGTAGCCGCCGTCCGGGCTCCGGACGATGACGCCGTCCTCAGAGCCGTGGAGGGCCCGTTCGCGGTCAGCGCGCTGGAGACCCAGGCAGATGCGCTTGGTGATGATGAACGCGATGATCGGCCCGAGGAACACGGCGACGCGCAGGAAGATCGTGATCGCGTTGAGGCTCAGGGAGAACCGGGTGGCGATGATGTCGTTGGCGCCGCCGATCCAGAACAGCCCGTAGGCCGCCATGCCTGCCACACCGAGCGCGGTCCGCGTCGGCGCGTTGCGCGGGCGGTCCAGCAGGTGGTGTTCGCGGTCGTCTCCTGTGAGCCAGCGTTCGACGAACGGCCAGACACCCAGCAGCGTGAACAGGATGCCCATCATGCCCACACCGGGGAGGAACACGCCCCAGGTCCAGGTGGTGCCGCCCCAGTGTGATTCCCAGAAGGGCGGGATGAGGCGCAGCGCGCCCTCGACGAAGCCCATGTACCAGTCAGGCTGCGAACCCGCGGTGACCTTGGCCGGGTCGTACGGGCCGTAGGCCCACACCGGGTTGATCTGGAACAGGCCGCCCATGAGCACGAGGAACCCGAACACGATGAAGAAGAAGCCGCCGGCCTTGGCCATGTAGACCGGGAACAGCGGGTAGCCGACGACGTTGTTCTCCGTGCGGCCGGGGCCGGGGTACTGGGTGTGCTTGTGGTAGACCACGAGCGCCAGGTGCGCGGAGATGAGGCCGAGCAGCAGGCCGGGGATCAGCAGGATGTGCGCCATGTACAGGCGGGGGATGATGAGGCTGCCGGGGAACTCGCCGCCGAAGACGAAGAACTCCGCCCACGTACCGATGACCGGGATCGAGCGGATCAGGCCGTCGACGAAGCGCAGGCCGGTGCCCGAGAGGAGGTCATCGGGCAGCGAGTAACCGGTGAAGCCTGCCATCAGGCCCATGGACAGCAGGCCGACGCCGATGAGCCAGTTGATCTCACGCGGCTTGCGGAACGCGCCCGTGAAGAACACGCGCAGCATGTGCACCGTCGAGGCCGCCACGAACAGCAGTGCTGCCCAGTGGTGGATCTGACGGACCAGGAGGCCGCCGCGCACGTCGAACGAGATGTTCAGCGTTGAGGCGAAGGCCTCCGAGATCGGCATGCCCTTCATCAGCTGGTAGGAGCCGTCGTAGTGGATCTCCGCCATCGAGGGCTTGAACCAGATGGTCAGGAAGACACCGGTCAGCAGCAGCACGATGAACGAGTACAGGGCGATCTCGCCCAGCAGGAACGACCAGTGGTCCGGGAAGACCTTGCGCAGGCCGGTGCGGCCCAGCTTGCCCAGCCCCAGCCGGTCGTCGGCCCAGCCGAGGACGCCAGGGGTGCTGTTGGTCTTCTGGGTGGGGGCCTCGTGGGCCTCGACCGAGGACGACGTGTCGACGACGCTCGTTGGCTTGGCCATTACTGGTCTCCGTCCTGGAAGTCATTGCGCGAGTCGCGCTCGAAGTAGCTCGGCCCGACAGGCACCGTGAAGTCGCTCGTCGCGATGAGGTAGCCCTCGTCGTCCACGGAGATGGGCAGCTGGGGGAGCGAGCGGGCCGCGGGGCCGAACACGACGGTGCCGCTGTTGCCGAGGTCGAAGGTCGACTGGTGGCAGGGGCACAGCAGATGGTGGGTCTGGCGCTCCCACAGCGAGATGGGGCAGCCGACGTGGGTGCAGATCTTCGAGTACGCCAGGATGCCCGACACCTGCCAGTCCTGCCGCGACGGCGGGATGGTGATCGACTGGGGATCCATGCGCACCACGATGATCGCGGCCTTGGCCTTCGCCTGGTGGGCCTCGACGCCCTCCAGCTCGCGCAGCGTGGCGGGCTGGGCGTTGACCAGTTGGCCGACCTCGAGGTGCTCCGGGCGCAGCTCCACCCAGTTCTCGTCGTTGACGAGGCGCACCTGGTTGGCCCAGATGGTCTTCTCGATGGTCTGCTCGCGGACGCGGCGGGTGGGGTGCGGCCCCATGTCGGCCAGCAACACGACGGCCGGCACCACGGCGATGCCGAGGGCACCGCCCAGGGCGCCGAGGATGAGCGGGCGACGCTTGATGGCCGACTGCTCCACGCCGTCGCGCCAGTTCTGGGCGACGATCGCGCGGTCCTCCGGGGAGGTGGCGGCGCTGTGCCGGGGATCCACGGACTCGTGGTCGCCCATCAGGACGCGGGACCACTGGATGACGGCCAGGCCGATGAGCAGCACGGCGAGGCCGGCGGTGACGCCCAGGCCGACGTTCATCGCGCTGGCCTTCAGCCAGCCGAAGTCGATGTAGGCCCGGCGCGGGACGGCGAAGTAGATCACCACGAAGGCGATCGCCAGCACGGGGACGAGGCCGAGCATGGCGAGGATGGCCAGGTAGGCACGGTTACCGGCGCCCTTGTCGGCGTCGGTGAAGCGCTCGATGTGCTCCTCCATGCCGGGATCAGTGACGCTGTGACCCCGGTCAGGATCCTGGACGGGCAGATTCTTCCAGCTCATCGGGCGCGAGCCCCCTTCCGTGCAATCCACAGGGCAACAATCGAGAGGCCGCCGATGCCGATGATGAAGATCCACCAGCCCTCGGAGACAGGGCCGGCGTCGCCCATGGTCAGACCGCCGTAGTTGGGCTGCTCGTCGGCAGCCTCGAGGTAAGCGATGATCTCACTCACGCTCTCGTCCGTGAGGACGTCCTTGGAGAACGACGGCATCTGCTGCGGGCCGGTGCGGACCGCTTCGTAGATGTGCACGGGTGCCGTTTCCGTCAGGTTGGGGGCGAACTTGCCTTCGGGCATGGCGCCGCCGCCGCCGACGACACCGTGGCAGGCAGAGCAGTTCGCGCGGAACAGGGCGCCGCCGCGAGCCACTGCCAGCGCCTTCTCGTCGTCGCCCTGGTTCAGCGCGTCGAGGGAGTACTGCGACTCCTCGGGAATGGCCGGGCCTGCGCCGAGCGAGGCGACATAGGCCGCCACCGCTTCGATCTGCTCCTGCGTGTAGTTGACCTTGCGCGCGCGGATCTGTGCTTCGAGGCGGGAGGCCGGCATGCGGCCGGTCCCCATCTGGAAGTCGACCGAGGCCGCGCCCACGCCGATGAGGCTGGGGCCCTGCGTCGTGCCCTCGCCGCCCAGACCGTGGCAGGAGGAGCAAGTGGTCATGTAGATGTCCTTGCCCTGCTCGATCTGCAGGGTGGTCTCCGTCTCCGCCGAGGAGCGTGGCGGGCTCACGACCGAGTAGCTGAGGCCGACGACGAGGAGGGCCAAGATCAGCAGCAGTGGCCGCGCTGCAGCATGCCGCCTGAGGTTGGTTGATTTCTTCACTGAAATGAAACTCCCGGTCTCGGTCTTAGCGGAGGAAGTAGAGGACGCCGAACAGGGCGATCCAGATGACGTCGACGAAGTGCCAGTAGTAGGACACGACGTGGGCGTGGACCGTCTGCTCGTGGGTGTGGATGCGGGTCATGTAGGAGCGGGCCAGCACGTACCACATGGCCACGACGCCACCGAACACGTGGATGCCGTGGATACCGGTTGCGATGAAGAACAGCGACCAGTACTGGTTGGTGGAGATGCTGATGCCCTCGTTGAAGAGGGTGAAGTACTCCCAGACCTGGCCGGCGACGAAGATCGAGCCGAGGATGGCCGAGATGATGAAGCCTTGGCGCACGCCCCACTTCAGCGGGTTCACCCAGGAACCGTTGACCCGGCCTGCCTCGGCGGCGTTGGCGCCCAGCTGGATGGTCACCGAGCTCAGCACCAGGATGGTGGTGTTGATGCTGGCGAACAGCAGGTCGAGGTGCGCACTCTCCGTGGCCCACATGGACGGGACGCCGGCGGCTGCGGCGGCGTCCGCCGCCATGGAGCGGGTCCAGAAGTAGGCGGCGAAGATGGCGCCGAAGAACATCAGTTCGCTCGCCAGCCACACGATCACGCCGATGGCGGTCACGTCGGGACGTCCGTAGGGCTTGTTCAGCCGGGCAGGCGGCACCTGATGGATGGCGCCGGTCGGCAGCTCCGATGGTGCTTGGATGAGTTCATGATTCGTGGCCACGGGGTCATTATTGCCTCAAAAGCCCCATAGGTCACGCCAGGCACGAACATTGGGACCACCCCCACCGAATCCTCGAAAGCGGCTATGCGATAATGCGCCACATGTTTACCGGCTCCTTGGCACTCCTGCCGATGCACGCCAAGCCCGACGACGACATCATTCCCCTCGTCGGAGCCCGGTTCTTCACCGCCTGGGAATTCCCCCTCGGCGCCGTCATCGGACTGCTCGTCGCGGGCGGCCTGTACCTGTGGGGAGTGCAGCGGCTGAGGCGGCGCGGCGACAAGTGGCCCCTGATGCGCACCATCAGCTTCGTCGTGCTGGGCCTGGGGTCCATCGCGGTGGGCACCTTCTCTTTCCTCGGGGTATACGACACCGTCCTGTTCTGGTCGCACATGGTGCAGCACATGTTGTTCAGCATGATCGCGCCGGTCTTCATCGTCTTCGGGGCGCCCGTGACGCTTGCGCTGCGCGCCCTGCCCAAGGGGTCGCGGGCGCTGTTGCTGAAGGTGCTGCATTCCTGGTTCGGGAAGGTCGTGATGTTCCCCCCGCTCACCACGGGCCTGATGGTCATCTACCCCTTCGGCCTCTACATGAGCGGCCTCTACGAGATCACCCTCACCAACGACGTCGCGCACGACCTACTCCACCTGTTCCTGGTGACCATGGGGGTGCTGTTCTTCTTCCCGCTCCTGGGCGTGGACCCGGTGCCCATCAAGATGCCGTACCCCATCCGGATCCTGTTGTTCTTCATCACCATGCCGTTCCACGCCTTCCTCGGGGTGACGATCATGGGTTCGAGCCGGCTCATCGCGGAGGAGTGGTACCTCTCCTTTGATCGGACCTGGGGGCTGTCGCCCATGCAGGACCAGGAGTGGGCCGGCGCGCTGATGTGGGCCACGGGGGATCTCACGATGTTCGCGGCGATGATCACGATCTTCATCCAATGGATCAAGGACTCCAACAGGGAGGCCCGGCGGGTGGACCGGGCGCTGGACCGCGAGGAGGCCCGGCGCGCCCGGGCGCAAGGACTTGGCTACCATGACCCCCAGAAACAATCTCAACCCACCGTCGACAGCGACAACGCGAAGGAAGACCGATAATGAGCGATGCGACCGTGAAGGTGCTGGTGTTCTCCGATGACCGACTGGTGCGTGAGCAGATCCGCCTGACGCTGGGGCGCCGCGTGGCCATGGACCTGCCGCAGATCGAGGTCTTCGAGGTCGCGACGCAGGGCGCACTGCTGCGCACCCTGGACGCAGGCACCGATTACGCTCTGATGATCTTCGACGGCGACGCGCAGCCGTCGGGCGGCTTCGGGCTGGCCCACCAGGTCAAGGAGGAGTACGCCGACAGCGCCCCCATCATGCTGCTGGTCAAGCGTGAGGCTGACGCCTGGCTGGCCTCCTGGTCCCGCGCCGAGGCGGTGACCCCCTTCCCGATCGATCCGGTCACCATGCCTGAGCAGGCCGCCCACCTCATCCGTGCGCGCCTGGCGCAGGTCGCTTGATGTCGACGAGCTACACCTGGCCGGACATCCTGACCGGTCTCGTCCGGAGGGAGGGTCTTGAGGCGACCGCGGCCACATGGGCCCTCAACGAGATCCTCGCCGGGCGTGCCTCGGAGGTGCAGATCGCGGCGATGCTGACCGCGCTGCGCGCCAAGGGGGAGAGCGAGGACGAGATCTCCGGACTGGCCGACGCCATGCTGGCCAACTCAACGCCGATCTCGCTCGACCCCGACGCGGTGGACGTCGTCGGTACCGGCGGCGACCGTGCCAACACGGTCAACATCTCGACGATGGCCGCGATCGTCGCTGCGGGCGCCGGCGCCAAGGTGATCAAGCACGGGTCCCGCGCGGCATCGTCCCAGGCCGGCACCGCCGACACGCTGGAGGCGCTGGGCGTCAAACTCGACGTCGAGCCCGCCAAACAGGCCGGCATCCTGGCAGAGACCGGCATCGCCTTCCTTTTCGCGCAGCTCTACCACCCCGCCATGAAGAACGTGGCCGGCGTGCGCAAGGCGCTGGGCATCCAGACCACGTTCAACTTCCTCGGCCCGCTGGCCAACCCGGCCCGGCCCCGGGCCATGGCGCTGGGCGTGGCGAACGACGACATCGCGCCGGTGATCGCCCGAGTGCTGGCGGAGCGCGGCACCCGTGGCATGGTCTTCCGCGGCTACGACGGCCTCGACGAGCTCACCACGACGTCGGAATCCGATGTGTGGCTCATCTCCGAGGGCCGGGTCTTCCGCACCGTGCTCGACCCGCGGGACCTCGGCCTTGAGCCGGCCTCCTCCTTCGAGCTGCAGGGCGGGCCGCCAGCGCACAACGCCCAGGTGGTGCGCGATCTGGTGGCCGGTAAGCCGGGCCCGGTACGCGACATCGTCGCCCTGAACGCCGCGGCGGCCCTGCTGGCCTACCGGGGCATCTCGACGGTCACCGAGCTCATCGACCAGCTGCGCCCCACGCTGGCCGCAGCCCAAGAGGCGATCGATTCGGGGAACGCCGCGCAGACGCTGGAGAAGTGGGTCGCCGCTACCCAGCGGTGACCTGCAGCGTGGCCGCCGCCAACGGGCCCAGCCACAGGGCCGGGCCGAAGGGGAAGTGCCTTGGGCGGCCGGCGTCGCGCCGGGCCCACAGCGCATGGCCGATGCCGTGCACGGCGCCCAGGGCCGTGCCCGTCAGCAGCGCCGTCGTCCACGTACCCACACCGGCCAGTCCGCTGACGGCGCCGATCAGCAGCGCGAGCCGCACGTCGCCGAAGCCCAGGCTCGCCGAGAGCCGCCAGGCCAGGTAGAAGAACACGAACGCGGCCGCCGCGCCCAGAGCTGCGGCCGCTGCCCCGCGCCAGTCGGTGATCGCCGTGGCGGCCAGCCCCGCCGCCATCAGCGCGGCGGCGAGGGCGTTGAGCCGTTTCGGCAGGAACGTACTGAGCAGGTCGATGGCGACCAGCGGTACACCCACGGCCAGGTAGGGCACCCACAGCCAGTGGTGGTGCGTGGGCACCAGCCACAGCACGCCCGACGCCGCACCGGCCGTGCCGAGCACGCCCAGCATGGTGCGCCAAGACACGAGGGCGGCGAAATCCGGCGCGTCGGGATCGTCGACGCGCAGCCGCGGAACGATCAGCCACCAGACGGCGCCTGCTGAGGCCGCTGTGGCAAGGGCCATGAACCAGGTCATGGCCTGAGACTAGGGAGCGCACAGGGTCAGGCCGGCGGCTCCTGTGGACAACTCAGAAGTGGGGCTTCAGCGCAGCGACCCAGGTGCCGGGGCCCGTGAACGACACGGAGCCCAGACCCTGCCATTCGGCGGCCTCTGCCAGCAGCGGCGCCACCCGGGCGGCCAGTTCCTCTCGCCGGTGGGCGCTGGCCGGCTCCACATGCGCATGCTGGACCCGCAGGACGCCGGCCTGCCTGTCGGCCTTGAGATCGACGCGGCCGACGAGTTCGTCGTCGACCAGCACGGGCAGCACGTAGTAGCCGTGCTCGCGCTGCTCTGCCGGCGTGTAGATGGAGATGCGGTAGCGGAAACCGAACACCCGCTCGGCGCGCGGGCGGAACCACACCAGGGGGTCGAACGGCGACAGCAACGCGGCCGCTGTCACGGAGCGTGGTACCCGTTGACCCGTGGCCAACCACGCCGTGCGGGCCCAGCCGTCGACCTCGACCGGCTCGAGCTCTCCGCGCGCCACCAGCACATCGACCGCCCTCTGTGCAGGAGCCCGCTTGATCCGCGGATAATCCGCCAGGTCCTCGAGGGTGGCCACACCGTGGGCGACGGAGGCCCTGCGGACGAGTTCGATGACGGCCTCGTCCTCCGGCACCGCGACCCGCGCTTCTGGCGGGAGCACGTCGCCGGCGACCCCATAGACCCGTTCGAACCGGTCACGCCCCACGACGACGATGTCGCCCTTGCGAAAGAGCCTGGACGCTGCCCAGTAGACGTCGTTCTTGTTCCACCAGCCCCCGCTGGTGGGGGCGTTCAGCGGGTGGTGGAGGTCTCGGACCCTCATTGGGCCGGACAGGTGGAACTCGGCCAGCACCTCGTCGATGAGGCGCCCGTTCTCCTGCGCCCAGCGCTCCCAGCCGGGCCGTTCGGGTCGCGCCCGGTGCCACGCCCACAGGGGCCAGTCTGCCACGGGCATGATGGCCGCCTCATGGGAGAGGTATTCGGTGAAGCTGCCCAGCCGGGTGGCGCGCTGGTCGTGGTGGACGAGCCGGTCCAGCACCGCGCGGTCATACGGGCCGAGGCGGGAGAGGAGCGGCAGATAGTGGCTCCGCTCGAAGACGTTGACGGTGTCCAGTTGCAGCACCCCGAGCCGCGCGACGACCGCCCGTAGCGCGGCCGGACCCACCGCTGCCTTCCGGGGCCGTCCCAGGCCCTGGGCGTCGACGGCGATGCGCCGTGCGGCGGCGGGACTCAGACGGCGGGGCATGGGCTACACAATAGAACCGGGCGCCGACAATGCGTCGGCGCCCGGCGGGGTCAGAGCAGTGCCGTCAGCGCTGCGCCCTCGTGAAGCCGGCAGCCTCAGCCGCCTCCTCCGAGTTGAACCAGACCTCGGCGATGGTGCGGTCGTAGCCGCCGCTGCCTTCGACGTGGTACTTCTTCGAGCGCTCGTTGCCCTTGATGGTGAACCCTGCGGGGGGCTCGGTGCCCACGTAGGAGCCGTCGCCGTAGCCGGCGGCGGCAGTGCCGGGCGCCGCGGCGTCCTCTACCACCGACGCCGGAGGCGTGGTCTCGGTGGTCACGTCCTGGGCCTGCACCTCGTCCTCAGCCGGCTCGGCGACCTCGTCGGTGGGTTCGACGGTGTCCGAGGCGAACTTGGCCGCGTTGGAGAACGTGTCGTTGTTGTTCACGTAGGCCTTGGAGGGTTCATGGGCCGTCCAGCCATCGTCCTTCGGGGATAGGAAGTGGCGCACCGCCGCGGCTGCACCGGCCACGATGGCGCCGATGGCGAGGACCTTGCCGAACGTGCGCCAGCCGCTCTTCTTGGGAGCGGGCTCCAACTCACCCTTCAGCGCCTTCAGGGCTGCCTTGCCCCGCTTGCCGCCCTCGACGACGACGGGGAGCTCAGCGGCATGGTGCAGGAACCCCTGGACCTTGGGCAGCAGATCGTCCTCGACCCGCTCCCGCGCGACTTCGATGGCCGGGGCCACCTTGCTCATGGCGTCCTTCAGGTGCGGCTCGAAATCGTCGAGACGCTTGGCCGCGTAATCCGCGGTGCGGATCTTGGCGTCGTGCAGGACGGGTGCGGCCTGCTTCTGAAGATCCGCCAGCATGATCTGGGCGCGGTCCAGGCCCTCCTTCAGAGCGGCGGTTGAATACACGGCGGCGGCAGAAGCTGTCTCTGCGGCGGCCTTCTTCAGTTCTTGTGACCTTCTCACAAGTTCCTCCCATGGTTGTGGCTCGTGATCGAGCAGATTCCACGCTACCTGCTTGTAGGGTCCACTCAAGACGATTGGCCCAACTTCACCCGGCGCTTCGCAGTCGTTTCGGCCCGTCTGACAGACTGGGCCTCCAGTGAATCCTCAGAAAGGACAGCGCGTGACCACCGCTACCCTCAAGACCAACCACGGTGACATCGTCATCGAACTCTTCGACAACCACGCCCCCAAGACCGTCGAGAACTTCGTCGGCCTCGCCAACGGCACCAAGGAATACGCCGACGCCAAGACCGGTGAGACCACCACGGGCAAGTACTACGACGGGCTGACCTTCCACCGCGTGATCGACGGCTTCATGATCCAGGGTGGCTGCCCCCGCGGTGACGGCCGTGGCGGCCCCGGCTACACGTTCGCCGACGAGTTCCACCCCGAGCTGCAGTTCAACCGCCCCTACCTCCTGGCCATGGCCAACGCGGGCCCCGGCACCAACGGCTCGCAGTTCTTCATCACGGCCGGCCCCACTCCGCACCTGAACAACCGCCACACCATCTTCGGTGAGGTCAAGGACCCGGCCAGCCAGAAGGTGGTCGACTCCATCTCCACCACGCGCACCGGCTCCGGCGACCGTCCGGTCGAGCCCGTCGTGATCGAGACCGTCGAGATCTCCTGACCCCTCGCCGGTTCAACCAGCGATCACGAGGCGAGCAGTTCCGAGAGGGGCTGCTCGCCGAGTAGTTCCCGGGGGAGGGCGCCCTCGGGGAGGCCCGCGTTCAGCGGCCATTCCCAGCTCCCGTCCGTCTCGATGAGGCGGACCCCGGGCAGCTCAAGCCAGGAGGCGACCCGCTCCGCCTCCTCGATGCTGGCGGCGGGCCAGCCCCCCGTAACGGGCAGCACCGTCTCCGCCAGCGCGACGGCTTCCTCCGCCGCGGCCCGTGCCCGGGGCGAGGGCGCCGTGGTGGCCGCGGCCAACCGTCCGTAGCGGATGACGTGGATGTCCCAGCCCGCCGCCGAGGGGACGGCGGCCACCAACTGGCGGCACCTGGCCAGCGACCGCACGCGGTGGAACCGCAGGGAGGTGCGGTAGTACGCGGTGAGCCGCTCCGCCACCTCGCCGGCCTCCTCGTAGCGTTCCTGCCCGACGAGCTTGCTCAGACGGCCCCGCACGCTGCGGAGCACGGGGCGCACGTCGGTCTCCCAACTGCTGCGCACCTCCTCCACCACGGCGCCGTAGCCCTCAGCGCCTGCCCCGAGTTCGCAGGGGGCAAGGCAGCGGCCCATCTCCGCGAGGGCGCACGATGCCGACGCCGTCTTCCTGGAGAGGCGCGGCGTGCAGCGCCGCAACTTGAAGGCGTCGTACAGCGTGAGCGCTGCTTCGTTGGCGGCGTCGCGGCTGCGGAACGGCCCGAAGTGCGGCGCGCCGTCGCGCACCGAGGTGACGACGGACAGCCGGGGGAACGCCTCGTCGGTGAGCTTCAGCCAGGTGAGCTTGCGCTGGTTCTTCGACCGCCGGTTGTACCGGGGCGCCAGCGACTCGATCATGCGCAGCTCCCGCACCTCCGCCTCCAGGTCCGTGGCGCAGGAGATGAACTCGACGCCGGTGGCCACCCGGACCATCTCGTGGATGCGGCCGCGCTTCTCAGCCGCCGAGAAGTAGGACCGCACCCTCCGCTTGAGGTTGTTGGACTTACCCACGTAGAGCACTTCGCGCTTCGGGCTGCCGTCTGCCGCCGTCGAATCCGTCACGAAGAAGTAGACGCCGGCCGTCTCCGGGGCGTCCTGGGCCCAGACCCGCTTGGCCCGCCTGTCCGGCGAGACCTGGAGGGCGAACTCCGTGAGGTCCTCCAGAGTGTGCACGCCGAGGTTGCCCACGCGGGCCAGCAGCCCGTGCAGCACGTCGACGGTGGCCCGGGCATCGCTGAGCGCCCGGTGGTTGGGCTCGGTGGTGGCGCGGAAGTAGCGCGCCAACGTGGCGAGCTTGCAGTTGGGCACCTCGTCGCGCATGAGCGCCGTGCGGGCCACCGCGACCGTGTCGATCACGGTGGGGCGTGGCCAGGTCATGCCCAGTTGCTCGTAGCCGCGGCGCAGGAAGCCGGTGTCGAAACGCGCGTTGTGGGCCACCAGTGCCGCGCCGGCGGCGAACTCCGCGAAGGCCGGCAGCACCTGGGACAGGGGAGGGGCGCCCGCCACCATCTGATTGGTGATGCCGGTGAGCACCTGGATCATGGGCGGGATGGGTGCCGAGGGGCGCACGAGCGTCTGGAACTCCCCGAGCACCTCGCCGCCACGGACCTTGACCGCGCCGAACTCGGTGATCTCGGAATCTGCCGCCCCGCCGGTGGTCTCCAGGTCCACCACGACGAAGGTGACGTCCGGGAGCGGTACGCCGAGGTCCTCGAAGGACGGCTGGGAGAAGGCGGTGGCAGACATGAGGGAGACGATAATCGCCGGTGCCGACAAATCCCGCACCCCATTAAGCGAGTCCGTGGACAGGACTTTGAGAAAGCCTGAAAAGAGCTTAGGATTCTCTCAGATTTGCTGTCCGCCACCACTGGAGCTTCCGTGAACCGAGTTCGTGCCGCCGTCGCCGCTGTACTCACCTCAGCTGTCATCCTCACCGGAACCGTCGTGGCCAGCGCGGACCCCCAAGCCGTCGAACAGGCCCGGGCGGAGCTGGAGCGCATCCAGCAGGAGTCCTCGGCCATCGACCAGCAGATCATCGAGTCCCATGACCGCGCTGCGCAGGCGGAGAAGAAGCTGGCGCGGCTGAAGACCGACGTGCAGACGCAGGAGGAGAAGGTCGGGAAGCTGTCCTCGGAACTCGGCGACGTGGCCGCATTCCAACTGCAGCACGATTCGGTCTCCCTCACGGCGCAGCTGCTGCTCAGCAGCTCCTCAGACAATTTCCTCAGCGGCCTGGCCACCCTGCACAGCGAAGTGGACCGCAGCAACGCCGGGATCCAGCAGCTGCAACTCGTCCAGGCGAAGCTCACCACCCTGCGCGAGGACGCCGCCACCACCGAGGCCGCCCTGAAGAAGGAACACGCCGCCAAGGTGGAGCTGGCCGAAGACTACGACGCCAAGGAGGCTGAGGCGGAGGCTGTCTACAAGCGCCTCTCCGCTGAGGAGCGCGAGCGCCTCGCCAGGCTGGAGGCCGAGCGGGTCCGCCAGGCGGAAGAAGCGCAGCGCCGCGCCGAACTGCGCGCGGCCCGTGCGCAGACAGCCGCGGCGGCTCCCGCGGCGCCAGGTGCAGCGCCGGCCGCACCCGCAGCAGCGGCGCCCGCCGAGCCGGCCGCCCCCGCACCTGCCGCCTCCGGTCGTGCACAGGACGTCGTCAACGCGGCGCTCAGCAAGGTCGGCAAGCGTTACGTGTGGGGCACCTCGGGTGAAAACACGTTCGACTGCTCCGGCCTCACCAGCTGGGCCTACCGCCAGGTGGGCGTCAACCTGTCGCGCTCCTCGCGCACGCAGTGGAGTTCGGCCGGCTACAAGGTGTCGAAGTCGGAACTCCAGCCGGGAGACCTCGTCTTCTACTACAGCCCCGTGAGCCACGTGGGCATCTACATCGGCAACGGCAAGATCGTCGACGCCGCCAACCCGCGCTCCGGCGTACGGGTGGCCGGCCTCAATTCGATGCCCTTCACCGGCGCCCGCCGGGTCATCGGCTGACGCGATCAGGCCCTATGTCCGCGTCCCGATCAGTGGACGGATCCCGAGTAAGTTGACCTAGGCGTGCATTTCATGCATTCCGAAGCAGAACTGTTCCACCCTCGCTAGAGTCCAAAGGAACCGCACCCTCAACGTCGAGGGGCGGCCTCAATGGTGAGGGGAACAATGGACATCAACGAAATCATTGTGTGGATCCTGATGATCTGCATGGTGCTCGGCGGTCTCGACCGAGCAATCGGCAACAAGTTCGGCCTCGGCGAGCACTTTGAGGAAGGCTTCAACGCCCTCGGCCCCCTGGCCCTGGCAATGGTCGGCGTGACCTCGCTCGCCCCTGTTCTGGAAAAGTTGCTCAGCCCCATCATCAGCCCGTTGTATGGCGTGGTCGGTGCTGATCCCGCCATGTTCGCGGGCACGTTGCTCGCCAACGACATGGGCGGCTGGCCGCTGGCTGAACAGATGACCGACAACCTCATGGCCGCACAGTTGTCCGGCCTGATCCTGGGCTCCATGATGGGCCCGACCATCGTCTTCACGATCCCGGTCGCGTTGAGCATCATCAGCAAGGAGGACCGCGGCTACCTCGCCAAAGGCATCCTCGCCGGCATCGTGACCATCCCCATCGGCGTCTTCGTCGGTGGCGTGGCCGCAGGTTTTCCCGTCGGGTTCGTGCTGGTGAACCTCATCCCCGTGCTGGTTGCGGCCATCCTCATCGCGGTCGGCCTGTGGCTGATCCCCGACGGCATGACCCGGGGCTTCGAGGCCTTCGGCAAGGGCCTGGTGTTCGTCATCACCATCGGCCTCATCATCGGTGTGTTCGAGTACATGACAGGCGTCCAGATCATGCCGGCGGGATGGGAACTCGCACCGCCCACCGACGGCCTGGCCACAGTCGCCCAGATCGGCATGATGCTCCTCGGCGCGTTCCCGGCCGTCGCGCTCATCGTCAAGTACGCGGCGAAGCCGCTGTCCAAGGTCGGTGGCCTCCTCGGCATGAACGAGGCTGCTGCCGGCGGCATGGTGGCCACCCTCGCCAACAACATCCCGATGTTCCAGCTCATGAAGGACATGGACCCCCGCGGCAAGGTGCTCAACAGCGCGTTCGCCGTCTCGGCAGCCTTCGTCCTGGGTGACCACCTCGGCTTCACGGCCGGCGTCGAGCGCAGCATGATCGCGCCGATGATGGCCGGCAAGCTCACGGCAGGCATCCTCGCCGTCGCGCTCGCGTACTTCCTGTTCCGCAGGTCGCTTCCTGCAGCGGCTCCCCACGAGCCCACCGGCAAGCGCGTGCACGAACCGGTCATCGACCTCGAGCCGGAGCACGAGCCGGATGCCCGCCCACCGCTGCGCGACGACCCGAGGGACCCGGCGGAGGCCTGACATGCGGATCGCCAGGGTCATCGGATCGGCCGTGTCCACCATCAAGGCGGAGACGTTGCGCGGCACCAAACTGCTCGTGGTGCAGACGGCCTCCACCGCTGATGAGCTGATCGGCGACGAGGTGTTCGTCGCGGTCGACGCGATCGGTGCCGGCCAGGGCGAACTCGTCCTGATCAGCGAGGGGAGCGCGGCGCGCCATACCCCGCTGACCGCGGAGGCCCCGGTGGACGCCGTGATCCTCGCCATCCTCGACTCGCTCGAGGTCGGCGGCGACACCACGTTCCGCAAGAGCTGACAGACATCAGGACTACGCATGAGGAAGGAGGTGTGATGGACAGCCGGGACATGCTCTCCGTCGGGATCGACGTCGGGACCACGACGAGCCAACTGGTCCTCTCCGAGCTGACGGTGAGTAACCAGGCCCGCGCGGGCCTGGTGCCCCGGCTGGACATCGACGCCCGCCGGGTGCTCTACCAGAGCGAACCGCACCTGACCCCGTTGCACACCGCCGACGAGGTCGACGTCGAGCGGCTCGTCGAACTCATCCGTGCCGAGTACCGGCGCGCCGGGGTCGAACCGAGCCAGGTCGAGACCGGCGCCGTCATCATCACGGGCGAGACGGCCCGCGCCCGCAACGCGGAGGAGATCCTGCGCGGGTTGGGCGACCTGGCCGGCGAGTTCGTGGTGACCGTGGCCGGCCCGAACCTCGAGTCGCAGATCGCGGGCCGAGGCTCCGGCGCCGCGCAGTGGTCGGCGGCCAACTATGCCACCGTGATCAACGTCGACATCGGTGGCGGCTCCTCGAACGCCGCCCTGTTCCGCTCAGGTGGGCACGTGGCTTCGGCCGCGTCCATGGTGGGCGGGCGCCAGGCGGTGCTCGACGCGTCCTCGGGTGTGCTCACCCACCTGGCCCCGATCGGCCGGATGCTGACTCGGGAACTCGGGCTCGACCTACGCGAAGGGTCGGTGCCGCGGCTCGAAGAACTGCGCAGGCTCACCGATGCCATGGCGGAGATCATCGTCGAACTCTGCCTGGGGGAGACCTCGCCGCTGGCCGCCGAGGCGGCCCTGAGCCCGCCCCTCGCCGTCGACGGCAGCGTCGGCGCCTACTTCGTCTCCGGCGGGGTCGGTGCCCTCTATTACGACAAGGCGCCCGCGCGCACGCTGTCCGAAGTCATCCGTTGGGGGGACGTCGGACCGCTGCTCGCGGACTCGTTACGGAGGAATGCACGCTGGTCCGCGTTGCGGGTCGAGCAGCCCGAACAGACGCTGCGGGCCACCGTCCTGGGGGCGGCCAGCCAGCAGGTCACCCTGTCCGGGTCCACCATCTGGGCGGAGGACTCGCACCTGCCGTTGCGCAACGCGCCGGTCATCGAGCCGAGGTTGCAGGACTCGGTGCCCGGGCTCGACGACGGCCCCGCCATCGCCGAGGCGCTCGGGGTAGCCGTGGAGCGCTGGGACCGGGGCGATGGCGCAGAGGGAGACTTCGCCGTCTCCCTCGACCTGCCGCAGCGACTCACGTATCCGCAGGTCACAGCGCTGGCCAGGGGCATTTGCAGTTTCGCCGTGCGACACCTTCCCCCCGGCCGTCCGCTGGTGCTGGTCACCGAGGCCGACTATGCCCAGGTGCTGGGCCAGACAATCAAGCAGGACCTGCCCGAAGTGCCGCTCATCGTCGTCGACCAGATTCACCTCGGGGAAGGCGATTTCATCGATATCGGGGAGCCGCTCTTCGACGGAAGAGTCGTCCCGGTGTCAGTGAAGACACTCATCTTTTATCAAGCGGCAGAAACAGAAAAACACAACCATCAGACATCAGCCGGAAAGACAGGGAGCTGACCGTGGAAAAGAAAGCCAGGAGGTGACTTCGATGCTGTTGCGGACAAAGTTGTTCGGCCACACCTACGAGTTCGCCGACATCAAGGATCTGTTGGCCAAGGCCAACGAGGAGAAGTCGGGCGATCAGCAGGCCGGTATTGCTGCCGAATCTGCTGCCGAACGTGTCGCGGCACGACATGTGCTGGCAGAGGTGCCACTGAGCGCGCTACGTGAGAACCCCGTCGTGCCGTACGACGAGGACGAAGTCACCCGCGCCATCGACGACGGCATCAACGAGACGATCTACAACGAGATCAAGGGGTGGAGCGTCGGCGACTTCCGCGAGTGGATCCTGTCCAACAAGACCACCGGCGACGACATCGCGCGCATCAGCCACTCGCTCACCGGCGAGATGGTGGCGGCCGTCACCAAACTGATGGGCAACCTCGACCTCATCGTCGCGGCCAAGAAGATCCGGGTGGTGACGCACTGCGCCAACACCATGGGGCTGCCAGGCACGTTCGCCTCACGGCTCCAGCCCAACCACCCGACGGATTCGGTCGACGGCATCCGCGCCTCGATCTACGAGGGCCTGTCGTTCGGCTCGGGCGACTCGGTCATCGGCATCAACCCGGCCGACGACTCCGTCGGCTCGGTGAGCCGACTGTTGGAGATGACCCACGAAGTCATCACCCGCTGGGAAGTGCCCACGCAGAACTGCGTGCTCGCGCACGTCTCGACGCAGATGGATGCGATGAAGCGCGGCGCGCCGGTCGGTCTGGTCTTCCAGTCGATCGCAGGCTCGCAGAAGGCGATGGAGAGCTTCGGTATCTCCGTGGACCTCCTCGATGAGGCCTATGCACTCGCGCAGAAGTACTGCGTCACCGCCGGCCCGAACTACATGTATTTCGAGACCGGGCAGGGTTCAGCGCTCTCTGCCGACGCGCACCACGGTGCGGACCAGCTCGTGCTGGAGGCCCGCAACTACGCCATCGCGCGTCGGTGGAAGCCCTACCAGGTCAACACTGTCGTCGGATTCATCGGCCCCGAGTACCTCTACGACTCAGTGCAGATCATCCGCGCCGGCCTGGAAGACCACTTCATGGGCAAGCTGAGCGGCATCTCGATGGGCTGCGACGTGTGTTACACCAACCACGCCAAGTCTGATCAGAACAGCAACGACAACCTGGCTGTACTCCTGGCCTCGGCCGGCGCCAACTTCATCATGGGTGTTCCCATGGGCGACGACGCGATGCTCAGCTACCAGACGACGAGCTTCCACGAGGCCGCGGCGCTCCGCCAGGCACTCGGAGTGCGCCCGTTGCCCGAGTTCGAGGCCTGGATGGAAGAGGTGGGCCTGTGGAAGGACGGCCAGCTCACCGAAATCGCCGGCGACGCGTCCTTCTTCCTGAAGAGGTGAACTGATGAACCAGAAGATTGAGGAGATCGTCGCCAGGGTACTGGCGGAACTGAAGGCCGAGGGCTTCGAGCCCAAGGACAACGTGAAACAGCGTTCGGAGTCCGTCATCAAGCGTGACGGTGGTGACCTGGTCATCGACCTGGCAGACCCCACGCTGGATGAAGCGCGCCACGCGATGTTGGTGGACAATCCCGCCGACGCGGACGGGCTGCGCAACCTGATGGCCACCACCAGTGCACGGCTGGGTGTCGGTAGGGCCGGGCCGCGCCCGAAGACAGCCACCGCGTTGCTGTTCCAGGCCGATCACGGAGTGACCCAGGACGCCATCTACGGCGTCGTGTCCCAGGAGATCAGGGACCAGTTCAACCTGTTCACCGTGACCACCAGGGTGGAGGACCGGGCCGAGTACCTGCTCCGGCCGGACCTCGGACGCCTGCTCAACGACGACGCCAAGAAGCTCATCGAGGAGAAGTGCGTCAAGGGGCCCGACGTGCAGCTGTGTGTTGTCGACGGCCTCTCGGCGGCCGCCATCGACAACAACCTGCGCGACATCTACCCGGTGATCGAGCAGGGGCTCAAATCCGGTGGGGTCTCCGTTGGCACCCCGTTCTTCATCGAGAACGGCCGGGTGGGTCTCATGAACGACATCAACACGATCGTCAAGGCCAAGGTCGTCGTCCTGCTCATCGGCGAACGCCCCGGCCTCGGCATCGCCGACGCCATGAGCGCCTACATGGGCTTCGACCCGCAGCCCGGCAAATCCGACGCCGACCGGGACCTGATCTGCATGATCACCACCCACGGTGGCACCAACCCCCTCGAGGCCGGCGCCTACATCGTCGAATTCATCAAGCGGATGCTCAAGTACAGCGCCAGCGGAGTCAAGCTCCGCGAGGTCGCGAAAGACTGACGGAAGGTAACTGACATGGCAATCCTGGAACCGGTCAAGCCGACCATCCTGGCCGTGCGCATCATCGCGAACGTCGATCGTGGCTTCGCGGAGAAGTTGGGGCTGGCGGACAACCAACGCTCGCTCGGCCTCATCACGTGCGACATCGACGACTCGCTCTACGTGGCGCTCGACGACGCCACGAAGTACGCCGAGGTCGACGTCGTCTACGCCAAGAGCTTCTATGCAGGCTCGGGCTACCCCTCGGGCCCGCTGTCCGGTGAGATCATCGGCATGCTGGCCGGGCCCACCCCGGCCGAAGTGCGCGCCGGGGTGGACGCCGCCATCTCCTACGCCGAGGAGGAGGCGTGGTTCTACACCGCGGACGAGGCTGGTGAGCTCAACTTCTTCGCGCACCTGATCTCCAGCACCGGCAGCTACCTCTCGGAGGGCGCGGGCATCCGCCAGGGCGAGCCCCTGGCGTACCTGATCGCACCGCCGCTGGAAGCCACCTACGCGCTGGACCTCGCGGTCAAAGCAGCGGACGTCTCGGTGCAGGAGTACTTCGCACCGCCGAGCGAGACCAACTTCGCCGGCGGTCTGCTCACCGGCTCACAGAGTGCCTGCCGGGCGGCCTGTGCTGCCTTCCAGGACGGCGTGCTCGAAGTCGCGGCCAACCCGAAGCGCCTCTAGGAGCACTGAGTCATGAGCCCGAACAACATGGACTCGGATCTGAGGTCCATCCAGCAGGCCAGGGACCTGGCCGTGGCGGCGAGGGAGGCGATGCGGTCCTTCCAGTTCGCCTCCCAGGCGCAGGTGGACAAGATCTGTGCGGCCATGGTCGCGGCAGCGATGCGGGAAGCCGGCCGGCTGGGCCAGATGGCCCACGACGAGACCGGCTTCGGATACCCGGCGCACAAACAGGTCAAGAACGAGTTCGCCGCGCAGGGGGTGTGGGATTCCATCAAGGACATCCCCACCTGTGGCGTGCTCCGTCGCGACGAGAGCCGGGGCATCGTGGAGATCGGCTGGCCGGTGGGCGTGCTGTGCGCACTGACCCCCTCGACCAACCCCACCTCCACCGCCATCTTCAAGGTGCTGATCGGCGTCAAGGCCCGCAACGCGGTGGTCGTGGCGCCGCACCCCTCGGCCCGGAACTGCACCGCCGAGGCGGTGCGCGTCATGGCCGAGGCGGGCGAGGCTGCGGGGATGCCCAAGGGCCTGGTCAGTTGCATGACCGAACTCAGCCTCGACGGCACCAACGAGCTGATGAACCACTACGCCACCTCCATGATCCTGGCCACCGGAGGCCCGGGCATGGTCAAGGCGGCGCACAGTTGCGGAAAGCCCGCGCTGGGAGTCGGGCCCGGCAACGTGCCGGCCTACGTCGACCGCACGGCGCACATCGTGAAGGCCGCCCAGATGATCGTGGAGTCGAAGTCGTTCGACTGCTCCACGATCTGCGCCACCGAACAGGTGGTCATCGCCGACCGGCCGATCGCAGAGCGACTCAAGACCGAGATGCAGCAGCGGGGCGCCCAGTGGCTCTCCGCGGAGGAGTCGGACAAGCTCGCAGGAGCCATGTTCCGTCCCAACGGGATGATGTACGCGGAGTACGTGGGGCGCACGCCCCAGGAGCTCGGCCGGATGGCCGGGATCCAGGTCCCCGCGAGCACCCGCATCCTCGTGGCGCCCCTCGACGGGGTGGGGCCGAAGTACCCACTGTCGCGCGAGAAGCTCACCACCGTGCTCGGGTGGATGGTGGAGGACGGGTGGAAAGCCGGCTGCGACCGGGCCATCCAGGTGCTCAGGTTCGGTGGCGACGGCCACTCGATGGTCATCCACTCGCGCGACGAGGAGTCCATCCTCCAGTTCGGTATCGAGAAGCCCGCCTTCCGCGTCCTCGTCAACACCTGGGGCAGCCTGGGTGGCGTCGGAGCGACAACGGGGGTACGGCCGTCCATGACGCTCGCGCCCGGTGGCATCGGCGGGGCGGTCGTCAGCGACAACATCACCGTCGAGCACGTGCTCAACGTCAAGCGGCTCGCCTACCACCTGCGCCCGGCGCCCGATGTGGCCCGCGCGCACGGAGGACGGCTCGACGGCATGACGCCGGCCGTCGGCGACACCGACGACACGGCGCAGACCGCAGAGGCGTCCGGTCAGGACGCGGACGCGGCGCTGATCGAGAAGCTGGTGCGCCAGATACTCACAGAAATGCAGAAATGAGGTCCGCGAGGAGGTAGCCAATGACCGATCAACCAACCAATGTGCCGCCGAGGCGCAGACCCGGCAACGGGAAGAACCCCGAAGCCACGGCAGAGACCGCGGTGCAGGCCACTGAAGAGGCCCCACCACCGTCGACGCCGTCACCACAACCGGAACAACAATCCGAAACCACACCCCACACCCCGGAAACACCCACTCAAAGGAGAACTCCCATGGCAGATGTCCAGATGATCGCTCTCGGCATGGTCGAGACCAAGGGCCTCGTCGGCGCCATCGAGGCCGCTGACGCGATGGTCAAGGCCGCCAACGTCCGGCTCATCGGCAAGGAACAGATCGGTGCCGGTCTGGTCACCGTGTTCGTGCGCGGCGACGTCGGCGCGGTCAAGGCCGCCACCGACGCCGGCGCAGCGGCTGCGGGCCGCGTCGGCGAGCTCGTGTCGGTCCACGTGATCCCGCGCCCGCACGGCGACGTGGAACTCATCCTCCCGCACCGCGACTGACCACCGAAGACGATCGTGAACCGGAAGGAGTGAGCCGTCATGGGTAGGAGCGTCATCACAGCAGCCGAGGTCCAAGCGGCCTCGGGTGACCGCCTCGTGGTGCCCGCCGATGCCATCGTCACCCCGCTCGCGCGGGACGTGGCGAAGGACCGGGGCGTCAGCATTGTGCGGGGAGGTGCCGCGGAGGAAGCGCCGCGGGCCGATGACGCTCTCATGACGCAGATCCGCACGATCGTCACCTCCATGCTGGGGTCGGGTGGGGGCGCGCTCGCCGCCTCCACCGCCCGGCCACGCGTCAAACTGGCCCGCCAGGCCGACGCGCGGCTCGAACCGTTCCCGTACCCGGGGCCGCCCCCGTCCATGGCCGTCACCGCAGGCGACGTGGTCACGGCCGACGACGGTGCGCCCATGGCGGCGGGCTATCTCACCCTCACCAAGGGGTCGTTCCCCTGGACCCTCACCTACGACGAGATTCAGATCGTCCTCGAAGGTGAGCTCCACCTGGGTGGCGACGGGGGCGGCCAGATCGGCCGCCCCGGCGACATCCTCTACGTGCCCAAGGGGTCGTCGATCACGTTCGGCACGCCGTCGTGGGCCAAGTTCATCTACGTCACCTTCCCGGCCAACTGGGAGGAAGGGCTCTGAACATGCACGTGTCCGCGGCTGCGTCGGACCCCACGCCGAGTTCCCCGGCGCCGGTCAGACGCACCATGAAGGCGGCCAAGGCGGCGCTGCGGCAGCCCCAGCGGATCGCGCCCCACACCCCGATCAGGGTGGGGGTCGATCTCGGCACCGCGTTCAGCGTCGTCATGGTCACCGATCGCGACGGCGCCCCGCTCGCCGCCGCCACGAGGTTCGCCGACGTGGTGCGCGACGGTGTGGTGTGGGACTTCGCCGGCGCCCAGGCCGTGATCCGTGAACTCCGCAACGAGGTCGAGGCCGCCACCGGGCGCACGCTCACCCAGGGTGCCGTGACCATCCCGCCGGCGGTCGGCACAGCTGACCACCGCGCGCACGGCTACGTCCTGGAGGGCGCAGGGATCGAGTGCACCGCCGTCGTCGACGAGACCACCGCCGCCAACGCGGTCCTCGGGATCACCGACGGCGCGGTCGTCGACATCGGGGGCGGCACCACGGGGGTCGCCATCCTGCGCGGCGGCGAGGTCATCGCCAACATCGATGAGCCGACCGGTGGCACCCACCTGTCGCTGGTCATCGCCGGCGCGCTGAAGATCCCCTTGGCCGAAGCGGAGAAACGCAAGGTCAGGAAGCGCGAGCAGGAGGCGTTGCTGCCCCTGGTCCATCCCACCCTCGAGAAGATCTCCACCATCGTCCGCGCAGCCGTGGCGGGCCACGACGTCGACGTGATCCACCTGGTGGGAGGCACCGCCGCCTTCCTCGGCATCGCCGACATCATGGCCGACATCACCGGTATCCGCACCGTCGTGGCCCCCGAACCCATGCTCGTCACCCCGCTCGGGGTCGCGAGCTTCGCCGAGCCCATCGCCCAGAAGGGAGGCCATTGACATGGCCGATCAGTCCGATTTCCAGCTGCGGGCCTACTGCCATCTCGACCGCATCCAGCCCCAGTTCGCCGCGTTCACGGGGAAGATCGCGGCCGGTTCCCCGCCGGTGGAGGGCATGAGCAGTCTCTACGTCGAGATGGCGCCGGGCAACTGGGTCTTCAGGGTGGTCGACACCGTGCTGAAGGCCGTTGACGTGAAGCCGGGCGCCCAGGTGGTCGAGCGCCAGTTCGGGATGTTCGAGGTGCACTCCGACAACCAGTCCGAGGTGCTCCGCGCCGGCGAGGTGGTCCTGGAGTCGTTGGGCCGGCCCTTGGAGGCACGCATCGCCCCCAAGATCGCCTCCGAGCAGATCATCACCAACGTGCATCCCCTCCAGGCCCAGGTCCTGAACCGGATGAACATGGGCACGATGATCGAGGGCGGCCACACCATGCTGGTGCTGGAGGTCGAACCCGCCGCCTACATCACGCTGGCCGCCAACGAGGCCGAGAAGGCCTCACCGATCTTCCTCAACCACATGAGCTCCGTGGGCATCTACGGCCGGATGTGGATCTCCGGCACGGAGGCCGACATCGAAGCGGCCCGCGCGGCCGCCATCACCGCCATCGAAGCCGTCACGGGACAGTAAGGAACACGCCATGGCTCGCCGCGTACTCACCAAGGAATCCATCGACCAACTGCTCGCCTCCGGCACCACGGAGGTCCGGCTCGCGCCCGGCGACATCGTGACCGCGCTCGCCAAGGAGTACGCCCTCGACCACGGGCTGCGGCTCGTGCCCGCCCCTGCGGCGGCGGCGCCGTCCGCCCATTCGCCGGCGGCGCAGCCCCCGCCACAGTCCTCGGGCTCCACCGGGGTGGGTGCGGAGGTGCGCAAGGCCGTCGTGGCCGCCCTCGGCTATGAGCCCGACGGGTTGGACAGCGCCATCAACAAGGCCCTCAAGAAGTAACGCCGTGAGCCCCGGCACCGACGTGCGCGGCGCATCGATCTACCTTTGTCCGACCGAGCACTGCCCCCACCTCCTGCAGTTCGCTGTGGGCCTGCTCGACGACCTGGGCTCGCGGCATGCATCCGTCGGCGTGTTCCGGCCGATCGTGGCGGAACCCACCGATCGGGTGCTCGGCGCGCTGCTGGAACTCGCGGCTGACGACGGGCCGGAGCCCCGGTGGGGCGCCACTGCCGACGAGGTGCTGCACAACTCGACGGCGGCGATGGCGCAGATCATCGCGCGCTACGCCGATTGCGCACAACGGCACGACGCCGTGCTGGTGCTGGGCAGCGAATACGACTGTTCGCTGGCCCCCATCGAATTCGCCTGGAACACCCGCGTCTCGGCCAACATCGACGTGCCCATGGTGCTCGTCGTGCCGTCCGGCGGGGGAGCGGAACTCACCCGCGAACGCATCGACGTCGCCCTGGACGAGGCGACCCGCAATTTCGCGCAGGTGGTCGGTGTGCTCGCGCCGAGGGGCGAGGGCCAGCAACTGAGTGCCGCGGACCTCGGCGAACTGCCGGTGCCCGCGTTCGTCGTGCCCGAGGTGACTGGGGCCGTGAGCGGCCTCGAGGGTGCGCTTGTGGCGATCGGTGCAGAGCCGGTCGCGGGGGAGGGGGACCTCGCCGCGGTGACCACCCGGCGCGCGCTGCTGATCGCCGACATGAGCCTGTCCAACCTCCTGCCCCAGGTGCGTCCCGAGTCGCTGGTGATCTTCTCCGCCGACCGGACGGAGATCGGCGTCGGACTGCCGTTGGCGGCCGCGACCGGGCGGTTCCCCGCCGCTGCGGCGGCCATCGCCGCCGGACCGTGGCCGCTCGACCCCGCAGTCGGCGCCTTCTGGCAGCGGCTGACGCCGGGCGCGCCCTTGTTGCGCACCAGCAGCACCATCGAGCAGGTCTATCTCGCGTTGGGTGACTACGAGCGGGTACCCGCCCAGCTCAACGCCCGCCAACTGCGGGAGGCCCGCGACGTCTTCGCCCGCGACGCCGACGCTGGACAACTTCTGCGCGGCGTTCGGGTGGTGGGACGCGAGGACGTGGTGACGCCGCTGATGTTCGAGCACCGGCTGTTGGAGGCGGCCCGCGCCGCCGACCGCCACATCGTGCTGCCCGAGGGAGAGGAGGAGCGCATCCTCCGTGCCGCGCACCGCCTCCTCGATCAGGGGATCTGCCGGCTCACCCTGCTCGGCGACCCCGGGGTCGTCAGGGCGAAGGCGCAGGAACTCGACCTCGCCATCGGTGCCGCCCAGCTCATCGACCCCGCCACGAGCCCGTTGCGCGAGGAGTTTGCGCAGAGCTATGCCCGGCTTCGCGCCCAGAAGGGCGTCACCCTGGAGCAGGCACGCGAGACCATGAAGGACGTCAGCTACTTCGGCACCATGATGGTTCACGAGTCCCTCGCCGACGGGATGGTCTCAGGGGCGGTGCACACCACGGCGCACACCATCCGCCCAGCGCTGCAGATCATCAGGACCAGGCCGGGGATCACCGTGGTGTCGTCGGTGTTCCTCATGTGCCTGGCGGACCGGGTGCTCGTGTTCGGCGACTGCGCGGTCAACCCGAACCCCACGCCGGACCAGGTGGCCGAGATCGCGCTCAGCTCCGCCGAGACCGCCCGGCAGTTCGGGATCGAGCCCCGCGTCGCGATGCTGTCCTATTCGACCGGCGCCTCCGGAACGGGGCCGGACGTGGAACAGACCGTCGAGGCGACCCGGCTCGTGCGCGAGCGCGCGCCCGGGCTCCCCGTCGACGGGCCACTGCAGTACGACGCGGCCGTCGAACCGGCCGTGGCCCGCACCAAGGCACCGGAGTCCCGGGTCGCCGGACGGGCGACCGTGCTGGTCTTCCCGGACCTGCAGACGGGCAACAACACCTACAAGGCAGTCCAGCGCAGCGCCGGTGCGCTGGCGATCGGGCCCGTCCTTCAGGGCCTCAACAAGCCGGTCAACGACCTCTCGCGGGGCGCGCTGGTCTCCGACATCGTCAACACCGTCGCCATCACCGCCATCCAGGCAGGGAAGCAGCCATGACCGACACCATGCGGGCCGCCGTCGTCACGAGGTTCCGCACCCCCCTCGAACTGCGCGAGGTGCCCGTCCCCGAACCGCGGTGGGGAGAGGTCCTCGTCCGCGTCAGGGCCTGTGGCGTGTGCCACACCGACCTGCACGCCATCCACGGCGACTGGCCCGACAAGCCCGCGTTGCCCCGCATCCCCGGCCACGAGGCCGTGGGCGAGGTGGCGGCGGTCGGCCCCGGCGTCGAACTGCACCAGGTGGGCGACCGCGTCGGAGTGCCGTGGCTGCACGAGGCGTGCGGCCGGTGCGAGCAGTGCATGTCGGGGTGGGAGACGCTGTGCGCCAAGCAGCGACGCACCGGCTACGACGTGGACGGTGGGTTCGCGGATTTCGTGGTGGCCAAGGCTGATTTCGCGGTGAAGTTGCCGGCCGGCCTGCCGTATGAGCAGGCGGCGCCGCTCATGTGCGCGGGGCTCACCGTGTACAAGGGCCTCATGATGACCGAATCGGACCCCGGGGACTGGGTCGTGGTCTCGGGCGTGGGCGGGCTGGGCCACCTGGCCGTGCAATACGCCCGTGCCATGGGCCTGCAGGTGGTGGCCACCGACATCGACGACGCGAAGCTGACGCTGGCGGCCCGCCTGGGCGCGAACCTCACCATCAACGTGCGGGAGGCGGACCCGGTGAGCTACGTCCGCCGGATCATCGGAGGCGCGCACGCGGCGCTGGTCACGGCCGTCTCGCCGGCGGCATTCGGCCAGTCCGTGGCGATGATGCGGCCGGGCGGCACCGTGGTGCTCAACGGACTGCCTCCGGGCGATTTCCCGATCAACATCTACGACATGGTGATGCGCGCCATCACGCTGCGCGGCTCCATCGTGGGCACCCGGTACGACCTGGACCGGGCGCTCGCGCTCGCGGCGCAGGCGAAGATCGAGGCGACGGTGCACCCGGCGCGCCTCGACGACGTCAACGACGTGCTGGCCAAGCTCGAAGGCACGGCCCTGCCCGGCCGTACCGTCCTGGAGTTCTAGGCGGCTGCGCGCCCCGTGATGAAGCGGCGGGATTCGGCGACGATCCGGCCGGCGTCGTGGTCGAGGGTGGCGACGTGGTAGCTGCGCGTCAGTTCGACATCCACGACCTCCGCCATGTCCCGGCGGATCACCTCGCGGCTGAGGCCGTCCACGACGTGGTCCACCGTCGAGGCCATCAGGAGCACCGGGCCGGGGATCCGGTGCAGCTTCGCCCGGGTGTCTGCCCACAGCTCGGCCATCGTGGCGAGGCTGGTCACGGAGAAGCGCGAGTAGGCCGGCTCCTCCACCCCGGCCAGCGCGATGTCGGAGGCGATGCCGCGCTGAGGCGGCAGCAGCCGGTGGATCTTCACCGCTGGGGCGACGCGGCGGTCCCTGGTGCCGAGGGAGGGGTTCACCAGCAGGGTGCCACCCACAGGGTGGGCTGCGGCCAGCTGCAGCGCCAGCGCGCCGCCCATCGAGAGGCCGGCGACGAACACCGTGCTGCAGGTGGAGGCCAGGTCGACGTACGCGTCCTCGACGTCGTTGTACCAGTCCCACCACCTGGTGCGTGCCAGGTCGCGCCAATGTGTCCCGTGGCCAGGGAGCCGCGGGGCCAGGACCCGGACCCCGGGCCAGTCGCCGTCGGGCTCAGCCAGCCCTTCGGCCCAGGGTCGCAGGCTTCCGACGGTCCCGGTGAATCCGTGGCACATGACGACACCGATGTCGCCCTGTCCACCCCGGAACGTGCGCGCCTCATTCCGGACGCTGTAGGAGGTAGTCATCTTCCTACGATGACAGAGATTAGACTGCCGCCCATGTGGTACCAGTTCTTCAAGTACGTCATCTTCACGCCCATGGTGAAGTACGGCTATGGCACGAAGGTGATCGGGAAGGAGAACTTCCCCAGGCAGGGCGGCGCGATCCTGGCCAGCAACCACATCGCCGCCTTCGATTCCCTGGTGCTGCCCGCCAGCATGCCGCGCCGGATCATCTTCCCCGCCAAGGCGGAACTGTTCTCCGGCGAGGGCGGGCTGGGCAGCAAGATCGTGGCCTGGTTCCTGAAGAACGTGGGCATGGTGCCCATGGACCGCAGCGGAGGCCGCGCCAGCGCGCAGGCGCTCGGCAGCATCACCTCCGTGCTCGCCGAGGGCAACGTGGTGGGCATCTACCCCGAGGGCACGCGCTCGCCCGACGGCCGCCTGTACAAGGGAAAGACGGGCATGGCCCGCATGGCGCTCAGCAACAATGTGCCCGTGATCCCGGTGGGCGTCACCGGCACCAAGTCCTTCAAGGGTCCCTTCGGCCTGCCGTGGGTGCGCCGCCCCGTCGTGATCATCGGCAAGCCCCTCGACTTCTCCGCCCACGCCACCGCGAAGCCCAACACGGCGCTGCTGCGCTGGGTGACGGACGAGACCCTGGCCGCGATCCAGCAACTCACCGGCCAGGAATACGCAGACGTGTACGCCACGCGGGTGAAGCACGGCGATCTCAGGGACATCGGTTCCGACGAGTTCGTGCGGCCCCGCCCCGGTGGGGAGGGGCCCCCGGTGGAGCAGGCCGCCTCTGATGCCTGACACACAGTGGAACGAGGCGCAGGCAGCACGGGGCCTGCGCCCGTTCACCCTCTGGTACCGCGACCGGCACGACGTGCTGAGCAGGGTCTACACCGTCGTGGAGGTGGCCCGGGGTCTGTTGGGCCTCCACGTGGTGCTGGTGAACTTCCTGCTCGTGTTGCCCCGCGCCGACAACCGGCTGGGCGTGATCGTGGCCACGATGGCGCTCGTGTTCTGGCACATCTTCATCTCGCTGCGGATGCGCAAGCCGTCGAAGCGCACCCGCGCCGCGCATCTGGCAGATCTGGGCGTCACCGTGACGATCGTGCTCTTCACCTCCCTGGTCCTACCGCCCGGAGGGGCGCCGCTGACGCTGGCGGGCTACTGGGCGGGCGGCGCGGCTGCCTATGCCGCCCTGTTCAACAGCGTCCGTTACGGCGTGGTGTTTTCCGTCGTCATCGCCGGTTCGACGTTGATGGTGCCCTCGCACTTCAGCCTCGAACGGCTCGGGAGCAGCTTCGTCATGATCCTGTTCACGGCCTGCCTGGGCGTGTTGATCTCCCAGTTCCGGGCCACGATCGTGGAGCAGGAGCAGGAGCGCGTCCGCTCGGCGGCCCTCGGCGAACGGGAGCGGCTCTCCAGGCTCGTGCACGACGGCGCCCTCCAGGTGCTGGCCCTCGTCGAGCGGGAAGGCCCGTCGCTCGGGCCCCGCGGCATCCGGCTCGCGGCGCTGGCGCGTGAGTCCGAGATGCAGCTGCGCTCGCACCTGCAGGACCGCGACGTGCTCGACGTCGAGCCCACCACCACCGTCGACCTGGCGGCCGTCCTCGACAAGTACGAATCATCCAAGGTCACCGTCGCCACCATGGCCAGCCTCGTGGAGATCCCGCGGCCCCTGGCGGACGAGATCGAGGCCGCGCTGGCGGAGATCCTCAACAACGTGGAGGAACACGCCGGCCCGGACGCCCGGGTCTGGATCCTGCTGGACCAGGAGATGTGCGACGAGGTGATCCTCTGGGTCCGCGACAATGGCGTCGGCATGAGCGCCCAGCAGGTGGAGGCCGCCGCAGCCAATGGCCGGATGGGCATCCGCGACTCGATCGTGGGCCGCATGGCGGCCCTGGGCGGTTCGGCGATCCTGAAATCCTCGCCCGGTGCTGGGGCAGAATGGGAACTCAGGTTCCCGATCGACGTCGACGCGATGGAGAGTTGAGTGGTTGCGAAGTTGGAGCGGAAGCGGGTCATGCTGGTCGACGACCACCCCATGTGGATCGACGCGCTGAGCGAGGACCTCACCGAGGTGGGTTTCGAGATCGTGGCCGTGGCCAAGAACGGCCGGGAGTGCCTGGACAGGGCGCGCGCGGCCCGTCCGGAGGTCATGGTGATGGACCTGCAGATCCCCGAGCCGGACGGCGCCACCTGCATCGAGATCCTGCTGCAGGAGTTCCCGGACATGCACGTCCTCGTGATGTCGGCCTCCGGTGAACGCGACGACGTGCTCCGCGCCATGAAGGCCGGTGCGAAGGGCTACCTGGTGAAGTCGGCGTCCAAGGAGGAACTCATCGACGGCGTGCGCCGCACGGCTGTCGGCGATGCCGTGTTCACGCCGGGTCTGGCCGGGCTGGTGCTGGGCGAGTTCCGCCGGATGGTGAACGTGGCCCGCTCCCACAACGAAGAGGGCCCGGTGCTGACCAGCCGGGAGATCGAAGTGCTCCGCCGCGTCGCGAAGGGCATGGCCTACAAGGAGATCGCCGACGAACTGTTCGTGTCCCACCGCACCGTGCAGAACCATGTGCAGAACGTGCTGCGCAAGCTGCAACTCCACAACCGGGTGGAACTGACGCTCTACGCGATCGACAAGGGCCTGCACGATCCCAACGAGTGAGGCCGTCCACCGGCTCGTCGACCGGTGAGGGCGCTGTGCGGGGTGGGGTAACCTAACGCGCATGTCGAGCATCATTTCCCGGGAAGAACTACGCGCGCTGCCCTACGTCCAGCAGCCGTCGTACCCGGATCCCGCGGCCCTCGATCGGACCATCGACGCGCTGGAGAAGCTGCCCCCGCTGGTTTTCGCTGGGGAGTGTGACGACCTGCGTCTCAAGATGGCCGATGTCGCCGACGGCCGGGCGTTCCTCCTGCAGGGCGGCGACTGCGCGGAGACGTTCTCCGGGGTCACCGCCCAGGCCATCAAGAGCAAGCTGCTCGTGCAGCTCTCGATGGCAGTGGTCATGACCTACGCCGCGCAGGTCCCGGTGGTCAAGGTCGGCCGCATCGCGGGTCAGTACGCCAAGCCGCGCTCGAACGGTGTGGAGACCCGGGGCGACCTGTCGTTGCCCTCCTACCGCGGCGACGCCATCAACGGCTTCGACTTCACGCAGGAGTCGCGGGAACACGATCCCCAGCGCCTCCTCCGCGTCTACAACGCTTCCGCGGCCACGCTGAACCTCGTGCGCGCCTTCGTCAAGGGCGGCTTCGCCGACCTGCGTGGAGTGCACAGCTGGAACGCCGAATTCGTCCGCGACTCGCAGGTCGAGGCGGAGTACGAGGAGCTCGCCTCCGAGATCGACCGCGCGCTGGCCTTCATGGTCGCCTGCGGCGTGAAGGACGACTCGCTCAGCACCGTCGACTTCTACGCCAGCCACGAGGCGCTGCTGCTCGAGTACGAGCGCGCCCTCACCCGCGTCGACTCCCGCTCGCAGGAGCTGTACGGTTGCTCCGGCCACATGCTCTGGATCGGGGAGCGCACCCGCCAGCTCGACGGCGCCCACGTGGAGCTGTTCAGCCGCGTGCAGAACCCGCTCGGGGTCAAGCTCGGCCCCTCCACCAGCGTCGCCGATGCGCTCGCGCTGGCAGACAAGCTTGATCCCCACCACGTCCCGGGGCGCCTGACGTTCATCACCCGGATGGGCGCCAAGAAGGTCCGCGACGTGCTGCCCGCCGTCATCGAGGCTGTCGAGGCCAGCGGCCGCAAGGTCGCCTGGGTCTGTGACCCCATGCACGGCAACACCTTCGAGGCGAAGAACGGCTACAAGACCCGCTCGTTCGCGGATGTCGCCGATGAGGTCAACGGCTTCTTCGACGTCCACGAGCAACTCGGCACCTGGCCCGGCGGCCTGCACGTGGAGATGACGGGCGACGACGTCACAGAATGCGTGGGCGGCGTCTACAACCTCGACGAGAACGATCTCGCCAACCGCTATGAGACGGTCTGCGACCCCCGCCTGAACCGCAACCAGTCGCTCGAACTGGCCTTCCTCGTGGCCCGCCGCCTCCGCTCGGGCCGCCTTAACCGCGAAAACCCGGTCCAGTGGTTCCAGGCCAAGGACCTGTGATCGATCTCCGCAGCGACACGGTGACCCGGCCCTCGGCCGGGATGCTGGCCGCCATGGTGGAGGCCCCCGTCGGGGACGACGTCTACGGCGAGGACCCCACCGTCGCGGAGCTGGAGCGCCGAGTGGCCGGGATATTCGGCAAGGAGGACGCGCTCTTCTGCGCGACCGGGTCCCTGGCCAACCAGCTCGGCATCTGGCTGCACACCCCGCCCGGCACCGAAGTGCTCTGCGACGCGCAGGCGCACATCGCCCGGGCGGAGATGGGCGCCCACGGCGCCGTCGGCGGAGTGACCATGCGCACCTGGGGCTCGGATCGCGGGCGGCTCGTGGCCGACGACGCCCTGGCGATGGTGGCGGTCGACTGCGGCCCGTACCTGGTGGAGACGGCCTGCATCGAGGTGGAGGACAGCCACAACTTCGGTGGCGGGACCGTGCAGGACTTCGACGAACTCGGCATGGTCTCCGAGGGCGCCCGTGCGCTCGGCATCGCCACGCATCTCGACGGCGCCCGGCTCGCCAACGCCGCTGCTGTGACCGGTCGCTCGTTCGCCGAGTACGGCTCGCTGTTCGACACCGTCAGCATCTGCCTCTCCAAGGGGCTCGGCGCACCGGTGGGCAGCGTGCTCGTCGGCAGCGCGGAGCAGATGGCCCGCGCCCGCGTGCAGCGCAAGCGGTTGGGTGCCGGCTGGCGCCAGGCCGGCGTGCTCGCCGCCGCCGGGCTCTACGCGCTGGACCACAACCTCGCCCGCGTCGTGGAGGACCACACCGCGGCGCGCGTCCTGGCCGAGACCATCGACGCGGCCCGGCCCGGCGTCGTCACCGTCGAGTCGGTGGTGACCAACATCGTGCTGATCTCCACCCCGGATGCGCCGGGAGTCGCCGCACGGCTGAAGGACAAGGGTGTGTTGGTCAGCGTCCTGGGCCCGCGGGCGCTGCGCGCCGTGACGCACCTCGATGTCACTGGGGAGCAGTGTGCCGAAGCGGGCCAACGTGTCGCCTGGGCACTGCGCTGACGCGGCTCGATTTCTGCCGTCGAGCGCGGCCATGAACCAAGGGCTCTCGTTCGCGGCGGGTTGGCGAACAGTCACGCGGTGCTCGATTCGGCGAGGATCTCGTGACGATGGCGGTGGGTGCCTTGCCTTCGAGTCGCGCCCGGTGTGCTCGCCCGCCGGGCAAGGCGGCTCCTCACCACAAGGGGTTTCACTCCGCTAAAAGGGACAATTACCCCCGGCCCGTGGGGAGAGTCCCTCCCGTATAGACAGCACCAAAAGGGTGCAGACCTGGCACATCAGGAATCATGATGTCTTCCAGCTGGTGAACGACTTCTCCATCAGTGACCGAGCGATGTTCCAACGACCAGCCCAGACCAGCAGGTCGAACTCCTACCACTCCCGATGGCCCCAGGAACCAGCTGCTTTCCCTTGACAAGCTCACAACTTCGCGAGAAACCCCGGTCTGGGGATCCGCTGTCCACAGACTTCCAGTAGCTAACCAGTAGAGGGACCTGCCGAGCGCTGTGAGCGTGGTCGGTCCGCCCTCGGACTGCCACTGGGCTACGCTGGCGCCGGGGCCAGTGAGAGGGAGGGGGGTGACTGAGCGTGCCTCCGGATCTATCCGCCAAATGTCTATTGTTGACTGGGCATCAGGTGACCTCGCCACGAAGGCGTAACTGAACCGATCCAAAGTAGCCATCCGCTCGCCCCACACCGAAGACACCTCTGCAGCGGGTCCAAAGCTCGAGACTGCGTCGGATGTCAGGTCGGTGAGGTGGACTTCGGGAGACAATCCTGATGCGGAGAAGGCGAACGTGCGTCCCCCGTTCCAACCGCTCCCCGCTCCGAGGAATCCATGATGGTCCCAATAATGATGATCGGTCCCATTGAACAACAGGAGCGCGGAGTCGTATCTACTCAGGTCTTGAGTGCCGTAGTTGATGACCGCGAGCACATGGTCTCCCGCCGGCGAAAGAGTGTCGATTGCTCCGCCGCGTACAGGGAGTTCCCATGTGCGGTGTTGTTGATCCCAATAGTGGGCCCGGTCGTTCGAGAGCCATGCGACGGCACCGTTGCAGCCGATCAAGCGGGCATTATCGATCGGGGTGAACTCCGTCACATCACGACTGCGGCCGTCGTCACTGAGACGAAGCACCACTCCTTTACGGGTCGAAGGTTCATCACCAGCGCCGTAGTTGGAGAACCCCAGCGCGTAACCGCTGGCAGTGGGATCGAACTCGCCCTCCGACTCTGCAGGGCTTTCAATCCACGGATCTGCGCTGCAACCGCTGGCAGACGCGGCGCAGAGCGCCAAGCCTCCCGCTAGGAATGACCTCCGTCGCACTTAGGCTCGCTCAAGGTAGCGACTCAGGACGGTCAGCGGCGACTTCCAGAGGTCCTCCGGATATACACCAGGCCCGCCATTGCGATCCAGGTCGACGTTGTAGGTCGATGCATACATCCAAGCTGCCCAAACCAGACTCGAGCAGTTGTATGTCGACTTCCACACCTGGTCGTCGAGGGAAGCGAAAGGCCAAAGAGGATGTTTGTTGAATGAGAAATCGGACTCGTACTGGACGTTAGCGCTCAACCGATTGATGCCGAACTGCCCTGCGCGGTCGTTCATGTTGATGGACGCACCGTCGACTCGACGAAGATGAGCAGGATAACTTGCATGCGTTCGAAGCCCGGTGTAGGTACTAGTGATGCGCCGGATGCTCGGGATGTCTCTGCCCGGCATGTGCACTGCCTCACACTGGCCTGTGAAGAGAGTGTTGTGCCCATGGGCCACGGTGAGGGTCTTAGAGTAAGAGTACGTGAAGTATCCAGCGGCTGCGCAACCTAGCTTGACAGCGGTGCCTTCACCTGTGCTGTTCGTGGACAGTTCTGTTGCTTTCGGAATGTGCGCTGCTCTAGCCTCGCTCGAATCTTCATACAGCATCGCGACTACATCTTCCTCGCTGATTCCTCGGTTGATCGCGTGATCTGCAATGGACTCGGCGAGTTCCTTCGAACTAACGCCGGGATTCACAGACAGTATCTCGTCGATCCGAGGATCGGAAACACCGGGGCCAACCGATGCGCCGTGCGTAGGATCGTCCGCCACAGCCACTCCCGAAAAGAGGCTTATCCCGATCGCGAGGAGAATGCTTAAGCTCCATTTGTGCGAAATCATAGGTGTCTCCATCGACTGAAGCGCGCGGTGCTAGACGAGCGCTAATGGGGGTGGCGCGATGCCGAGAGTACTACGAACCGTAGTGAACAGAGAGGGGCTCTATACTGGCCGAGCGTGAACTGGGCACGTCAGGTGAGCGACGCCGATCCGCAGCGCGGAGATGCAGTTCGAGCCGTCATATGTCGATCAGATCTTCCCGCTGGACTCAGCATGGCGGCTCTCCGTTTTGCAGCCTGTGGCTAACGGGGTTCCAGCTCCGCGATCGGGCGCGGCCATGCGCCCAGTTCCTGCCAGACGAAGTTGGGCACCCGCGCGAAGAACCCGTGGAGGAACCGCGACGTGCGGTCCAGGTCTGCCGGCAGCCAGTCGTCGCCGTCGCCCACCCGGATGACCCCTGCCGAGATCTCGAACTTCGGCGCATCGGCCAGCATCAGGTACTCCATCTGGCGCTGGTGCATGACGTCAGAGCCGAACCTGGCGTTGCCGGTGCGCACGGTGAAGCGCCGGTTGAAGTCCTCCCACTCGAACTTCTGCGACCGCCCGAACAGGCCCCAGTTCACGGACAGGTCCTCGAACGGGAATGTGGTGCGGAACTCACAGAGGATCTCGTCGTGGTTGCGGATCTCTGTGTGGGTCCTGCCCTCGGAGTCCCTGCGGGTGTGCCTGGTCTTCCAGGTGTGCTTCAGGCGGACGAAGGGCAGCCCGTCGTTGGACGAGGTGATGATGTCGTGGGCCTGGTGGTCGAAGCCGCCGCCGGTGCTGCTCACGGCGCCCAGGTAGGCGTCGTCGCGGGGGAGGTAGGACCAGCCCGGGCGGCCGTGGAAACTCAGGCCCGCAGGGGCGGGGGGCCCGCTGTACTGGGTGATCGCGGTGGTGAGCAGCGCGGCGCGCACGGCTGCCAACTGCTCGATGGCGTCCTCGAGGGGGTCCGCCTCGCGGGGCGCGTCGACCAGGACCAGGTTGTCGTGGTCGATGCTGATCCGGTACGGCCCGCGGAGGTGGGCGCCCACCGCCGTGAGCAACTCCTCGGCATAGCGGCGCGACGGCGCGGCCGCGCGCAGTTCGCCTAGTTCGACGGGCTCGCCCAGCCTGGGCAGCCGGTCGTCGGTGACATGGAGGACCTCAGCCGCCGGGAGCGACTTCGGCAGGGGCATGGTCGCCACGTACCCGGCGCTGCGCCAGGCGTCGCACGAGTAACGGAAGGCCGTGAACGGCGTTGAGTCCTTCGCGACGCCGAGCAGTTGGTCGTCGACGCGCCGGTCGAAACCCAGGCCGAACGGCGGCACGTTCAGGCCGTGGGTGATGGACAGCGGGGGAGACGTGATGAACTCCCAGCCCTTGGCCCGCAGCGACTGCACATAGCGGTGCCGCAGCAGCCCCCAGATGCCGAAGCCGACGGCGGCCACCGCCAGCACAATGAGCACGACCACCATGAAATCGGGCACGATCCCCCACCTCCGGCCACCAGTGTGCCAGCGATCGCGATCAGGCGACGTAGAGCGTGACCTTCGTCCCCACGGCGACCTCGGTACCCGCCGCCGGGTCTGTGCTGTTGGCGATGTCCAGCGGGATCGGGAAGTTCGAACTGCGCTCCACCTTGACCACCAGGTCGAGGTCCTCAAGCAGCTTGGTGGCCTCGTCCGTGCTCTTCATCCAGACGTCGGGGACCGTCACCATCACGGGACCGAGGGACTTGACCAGGGTGACGGTGTCGCCGCGGTGGCCGCTCCCGCCGCGCGGGTCCTGCCTGATGACTCGGCCGGCTCCGACCTCCGCGGAGTTCTCCTCCTCGATCGCCACCGTGAAGCCCAGCTTCTCCAGTTCCTTCACGGCCTTGTCTGCGCTCCCGCCCACATGGTCCGGGACGCGGATGGGTTCGCGGCCCTTGGAGACGCTCAGGTCGACGGGGGTGTCCGGCTTCAACTGCGCACCCTCCTCCTGCGAGGCGGTCAGCACGATGCCCTCGGCGACCGTCTCCGAGAACTGCTCCGTGACGGTCCCGACGGCGAGCCGCCCGGCGGTCAGTGCCTGGGACGCCGTCTCGAGCGGGATCCCGACCACCGCGGGCATGGGGTAGCGCTCCGGCCCCTTCGACAACACCAACGTGACGTCGGAGCCCCGGAAGAGGCGTTCGCCCGCGGTGGGGTCCGTGGTGATCACGACCCCCGCCGGTACGGTCTCCGAGTACTGCTCGGTGCGGTTGACCTTGAGGGCGTTGGCTGCTGCGGCCTCCCGGGCTTTGGTCTCGTTGAGCGTGCTCATCGCGGGCACGGTGGTGAAGCGCCCGTCGAGCCACCACCACGAGCCGACGCCCGCGGCGCCGGCCAGGAGGAGCACCACCAGGACGAGCGCGACGACGCGACGGCGCCGGTGGACCGGGTCGTCGGAGATGTGCAGGTGCGGGAACACGGGCGTGCGCTGACTGCGCGGCTGCGAGGTGGTGGCCACGGGCCGTGGCGACACGGGTTCGGCGACGGGGACCGGGTCCGGGCGTGGTTTCTTCTGCGCCGGGCGCCATTCGTCGCGGCGGAGCACGACGGTGGGGGGCGAGCCCGAGGACAGGGGGCGCGGCCGTTCGGAGGAACGTGTGGGCAGGTGTTCGGTCTCATCCTCCGCGGGACTCTCGGGAAGCAGGGCGGCGGCGAGGGTGGGGTTGTCATGGCCGCCGGTGCGCGCGAGTTCGCGTCGCGCGCGGCGCACCGCGCTGAGCAGTTCCCGGCCGTCAGAGATGCGGGCCCGAGGGTCGCGTCGGGTGGCGGCGAGAACGAGGGTGTCGAGGTAGTCCGGGATCTCCCAGTCGGCGCTGTGCCCGATCTCCGCGAGCCGCTCGGAGGGTCGCTCGATGTCGACGTTCACGTGGCGGTAGGCGATCTGGTAGTTGTTCTCGCCCGTGTGCGGTTTCTTGCCGGTGAGCAGCTCGAAGAGCACCACGCCCGCGGAGTACACGTCGCTGCGGCCGTCCGGGCGCGAGTGCGTCACGAGTTCCGGCGGGAGGTAGCTGGCGGTGCCCACCAGGATGCCCGTGGCGGTCATCTGGGGGGAGCCCACCTGGCGGGCGAGCCCGAAATCCGCGACCTTGACCTGGCCACGGCGGGTGATCATCACGTTCTCGGGTTTGATGTCGCGGTGCACCACGCCCGCCTCGTGGGCGGCGGCCAGCGCGGCCGCGACCTGCTCGAACAGCTCGAGCGCCCTGTCCGGCGGCATGGGGGAGTCGCGGCTGATCATCCGGCGCATCGTCTCGCCCTCGATGAACTCCATGACGATGTACGGCTTGCCCTGGGAGGAGCCCTGGTCGAAGATCGACACCACGCTCGGGTGAGAGAGGACGGCCGCGGACCTGGCCTCGCGGTCGAACTTGGCGGCGAATTCGTCGTCCTCCCCGAGGTCGCTGCGCATGACCTTGACCGCGACGACGCGCGACAGACGTCGGTCACGCGCGCGATACACCGTGGCCATGCCACCGCGGGCGACTTTCGCCACGATTTCGTAGCGACCGTCGAGCACTTGGCCGACCAACGGGTCGAAAGTGCTGTTCATGCCACTCCAAGCACGGTCGGGGAAGGAGGCCGTGGGCCCGTTTGCTCTCCTGATTGTAGGCTGCCCGGCCGAAGCGTCCGCGACCGGCGCGCGGGCACCTCGCCGAACTCCTTCCGGTGGACTCCCCGACGAAGTACATTGCCCTTGTGACCGCACCCTTGTCTCTTCACACCAGACTGCGCCTGGCCCGTCTCGCCCTGGTGGTGCCACCGGATCGTTCCGGCCCGGAGGCCGCAGACTTCGCCGCCCACGGGGCCGACCTGCTGGTCCTGACCAGGGGCGAGCGCTCGGTCGAGGAAGCAGCGGAGGGGATCCGCGTGGCCCGCAACCGGCTGTTCGGCCTGCAGACGCTCATCGCGGCGGACCATCTCGACGTCGCCGAGGCCAGCGGCGCTGACGTGGTTTTCCTCAAGCGCCCCGGGTGGCGTCCGTTCGGGGTCAAGCGGCCCCATGAGTTCGCCCTGCTCGGGCGCTCCATCGACGGTGCCGGCGACGCCGACAAGATCGACGGTGACCCGTGGAACTTCGCCTTCGTCGGCCCGGCCATGGACGGGGAGAACGCCGGCAACGCCGTCGCGGAGATGGCGGCCCAGTACCCGCCACTGGCACTGCCCGCCGGCCCGGTGTGGTTCGCGGCCGGGGGCATCTCGTCGGGCAACGTCGACGCCGTGCTCGCCGCCGGCGCGCGCCGCGCCGTCGTCTCGACGGCCGTGTTCACGGCGGCAGATCCGTTCGTGGAGTCGCAGGCCATCGCAGGCGCGCTGAAGGCCGCCTGGACGGCGGACCCCGGCTCCGCAGACTACGGGAGCGCCGCCTTCGGCTGACCCCAGACGTCGGCACGCTCCCGGCGCACGATCTTGGTGACCCACCAGGTGACCTCCACCAACGCCATCCCGATCAGCCCGGCGACGACGCCGAAGGTGATCTCCGCCGTGTTCGTGATGTCCAGCCCCAGCGCGCGGCGGGGGGAGGGCAGCGCGAACACCAGGAAGTAGAACGCGTACGCGAACCCCACCAGGCCCACCCGCCACCAGTAGTAGGGCCGCGCCACCACGGCCAGCACCCAGGTGGCCGTCAGGATGAGCGCGATGAGCGTCGCGGTGGAGGCCTGCTCCTGGTGTGGATCCGGCACCACGCCGAAGCCGCGGGCGGTGACGTAGGTGGCGATGGTCACGCCGGCCACGATGAGGCCACAAGGGATCGCCACGGAGAGGGTCCGCCAGACGAACCCGGGCCTCGCCCGCTCGCGGTTCGGCGCGAGGCTCAACAGGAATGCCGGGATGCCGATCGTGAACCACCCCACCACCGTCATCTGCAGCGGCAGGAACGGGTTGGGGAGGCCCATCAGCCCGAGGACCAGGGCGAGCGCGATGGCGTAGACAGTCTTCGTGAGGAAGAGCTTGGCGACGCGTTCCACGTTGCCGATCACCCGGCGCCCCTCGGCGACGACGTGGGGGAGGGTGGCGAACTTGTCGTCGAGCAGCACGATCTGCGCGACGGAACGGGTGGCCGGCGCACCCGAGCCCATCGCCACGCCGAGATCGGCATCCTTGAGCGCCAGCACGTCGTTGACGCCGTCGCCGGTCATGGCGACGGTGTGGCCGCGGCCCTGCAGGGCACCCACCATCTGGCGCTTCTGCTCAGGCGTGACGCGGCCGAACACATCGACGGCGTCGACGGCGTCGTCGAACTGCTCGCCCGCCCCGGGCAGCGTCCGGGCGTCGATGACGTCGCCGATGGCGACGCCCAGCGAGCGCGTGACGGCGGCCACCGACGCGGCGTTGTCGCCCGAGATGACCTTGAGTGCCACGCCCTGCTCCTGGAAGTAGGTGAGCGTCTCCGCAGCGTCCGGCCGGATGAGCTGGTCGAGGACCAGGAGCGCGACGGGGCTCAGTTCGCCGGGCGCCTGAGGGGAGTCGACGCGCTGTTTCGTCCGGGCGAGCAGCAGGACCCGCCGGCCGGTGGCGCCGATCTGCTCGGCGCGTCGGGCGAGTTCGTCATGGCCTGCGAGCACCTCCGGCGCTCCCAGCACCCAGTGCCCACGGTCGCCGGCGAAGCTGACGCCGGACCACTTCCTGGCGGAGGTGAACGGGGCCCGCGTCTCGACGGCCCAGGGCTCGTCGGCGGCCTCGATCGCCGCGGCGATGGCCTGCATGGAGGCGTTCGGGGCGTCGTCGGCAGCCACCAGTTGCGACAGGACCAGGCGGGTGTGGGCCGGGTCGTCGGTGAGGTCGAGGAGTTCGCCCAGCGTCATGGCGTGCTGGGTGAGCGTGCCGGTCTTGTCGGCGCACACCACGTCGACGCGGGCCAGGCCCTCGATCGCGGGGAGTTCGTTGACCAGGCACTGGCGCCGGCCCAGCCTGATCACGCCCAGCGCGAAGGCCATCGAAGTGAGCAGCACGAGGCCCTCTGGCACCATCGGCACCAAGACGGCCACCATCCGCAGCACCGACTCCTGCCAGGTGGTGTCCGGCTGGTTGAACTGGACGAAGATGGACAGCGCGGCGACCGGGACCAACAGATAGGTGACCCAGCGGAGGATCCGGTTGATGCCCTGGCGCAGCTCAGAGGAGACGAGGGTGAACCTGGCGGCCTGAGCCGTCAGTTGCGCCGCGTAGGCGTCGGCCCCCACCTTTTCCGCGTGGTACAGCCCGGTGCCGGAGATGACGTAGGCCCCCGAGAGCACCTCGTCGCCCGGCTGCTTGGCCACCGGGTCGGCCTCGCCGGTGAGCAGCGATTCGTCGACCTCGAGGTAGTCGGCCGCCACCACGGAGCCGTCGACGACGATCTGTTCGCCGGGGCCCACCGCGATGAGGTCGTCGAGGACCACCTCGTCCCTGGCGACCCGGGTGCGTTCGCCGTCCCGCACGACGATGGGGTGGGCCTCGCCCACCACGGCCAGGTTGTCCAGCGTGCGCTTGGCGCGCAGTTCCTGCACGATGCCCACGACGGAGTTGGCGATGATGAGCAGGCCGAACGCTCCCTGGAGCAGGTTGCCCGTGACCAGCACCAGACAGAACAGCACGAAGAGGATGGCGTTGACCCGGGTGAGCACGTTGGCGCGCACGATGTCTGCGGTGCTGCGCCCGGACCGCGAGGGCAGGTGGTTGACCCGGCCGGATGAGACGCGTTCAGCGACCTCGGTGGAGGTGAGCCCGGAGAGCTCAGTGGGCACGTCTGACGCTCCGCTCGGCGAGCCCCGCCAGAGCGGTGCGGCCGTCCGCGGTCATCTGGGTGTCGTCGAGGACGGCCAGGGCGTGGCGCATGTTCTCCTCGATCACGGCCTCCACGTGGGCCAGGGCGCCTGAGGCTTCGATCAGCTCGGCGGCCCGATCGACGTCGGTGTCCGTGAGGCCCTCGGCCCCCAGCATTCCACCGAGTTCGCGGGCCTCGTCGGGTGAGGCGTGGGACAGGGCCGTGAGCACCAGAACCGTGCGCTTGCCCTCATGGATGTCGCCACCGTAGGGCTTGCCCGTGATCTCCGGCCGGCCGTAGACGCCGAGCACGTCGTCGCGCAGTTGGAAGGCGCGACCGATCACGGAACCGAACTCCGCCAGGGCGCCCTGGAGTTGGGCGTCAGCACCACCGAGCGCAGCGCCGATCTGGGAGGGGCGCCGGATGGAGTAGCTGGCCGTCTTGTATTCGAGCACTCGGCGGGCGACATCGAGCTCATCGGCCACGGTCGTGGCCCCGGTGACGCGGTACTGCGCGCTCACGTCGAGGAACTGCCCGGCGGTCACCTCTGCCCGCATGGCGCTGAGGAGCGGCCGGGCGCGATCGAGGCCCGGGGCGCCGGAACCGTCCGCGAGCTCGATGCTCCACATGAGGAGGAGGTCGCCCAGCAGGATGGCCGACGACACCCCGAAGTCGGTGGCCGACCCCCGGCCGCCGCGCGCCGCGTGCAGCGACTCGAACTGCTTGTGGGCCGACGGCAGCCCCCGGCGGGTGTCGGCGGCGTCGATGAGGTCGTCGTGCACCAGCGCCGACACGTGGAGCAGGTCCAGTGAGCTCGCGACGTCGAGGAGTGACTGGCCCTGCGTCGGCTGCCCCGCGGCGGCCACGTAGCTCCAGTAACAGTAGGCGGGCCTCAGCCGCTTGCCACCGGCGGTTGCGGCACGCGCGACGGGGAGCAGGTCCGAGGAACCGATGGTGTCCAGCAACTCCTCCTGCCCGTCGAGGAACCGGTCGATGGTTCCGCCGATGGCGGACAGCAGTGGCGCGCTCAGCGGGGAGCTCGGGTCAAACGGGGTGCTCACGTGGGCAGCTTAGTCGAGGCGTTGCGGCGTTCCCTATGGTGGGTACATGGCGTCGACGATCTCACGGCCCACGACGGTGGGGGAGCTGCTCTCCGCCGCACAGGGTCCCCTTTTCTCCTTCGAGTTCTACCCTCCCCGCTCCGAGGAGGAAGAGCCCATCCTGTGGCGCGCCGTCGAGGCGCTGACGCCACTGGAGCCTGATTTCGTGTCGGTCACGTACGGGGCCACGGGCTCGCGTCGCGACCGCACCATCCACGCCACCCGCCGCATCGCCACGGAGAACGGTCCGCTGACCGTGGGGCACCTGACCTGCGTGGACCAGTCGAAGGCCGACATCGCCGAGGCGTTGGCCGCCTACCGCGACGTGGGCGTCACCAACATCCTGGCCATCCGGGGCGACATGCCGGGCGGCGGCGAATGGGTGCGGCACGCAGACGGCCTGGCCAACGCCACCGAGCTGGTGCGCTTCATCAAGGACCAGGGCGATTTCTGCGTGGGCGTCGCCGCCTTCGCCAACCCCCACGAGACCACCGACGACCCTGAACTCGACGACCGCATCCTGTTGGCCAAGGTGGAGGCGGGTGCGGAGTTCGCCATCACCCAGCTGTTCTTCGACGCGCAGAGCTACATCGACCTGGTGCGCCGCGTGCGGGCGCTGGGCTGCAGCATCCCGATCATCCCGGGCATCATGCCGCTGACCGTGATCTCCCAGATCGAGCGTTTCGCCGGGCTGTCGGGCCGCCCGCTGCCGGAGAAGTTCGTCGCAGCACTCCGCTCGGCCGCCTCCAAGGAGGAGGTGCGCGAGATCGGGATGGCCACGTGCCTCGAGTTGTGCCGCACGCTGCTGGACGCCGGCGCGCCCGGGCTGCAGTTCTTCACGCAGAACCGCAGCAAGGCCACGCGCGAGATCCTGGCAGAGCTGAAGCACCTCTCCTGAACTGGACACCTAGTCCAGCAGAGCCCGCCACTGGGAAGTGTCGACGTCGAGGGTGATCATCTTCTGCGTGGCCCTGGTCAGCGCCACATAGAGGACGCGGGCGCCGCCCGGCGACTCCGCGATGATCTCGTCCGGCGAGACCACCAGCACACCGTCGTATTCGAGGCCCTTGGCCTGGAGCGCCGTCACCACGATGAGGCGGTCCTCGAACGCCGCGAGGCGGGGATCCTGGAACACGCCCAGCTGCACGGCACGCAACCGCGACGGGGGGACGATCACGCCGATGGTTCCGTTGACCTTCGCCGCGACCGACAGGAGGTGCTCGCGCAGCGCCAGTGGCAGGGCCTCCGTGGTGGTCGCCTCGACGCTGGGCTCCACGCCGGTGGAGCGCACCGCCTTGGGCAGGTCCGCGTCCGGGAAGACCTTCGTGATGACCTTGGCGGCGAACTCGAACACCTCGCTGGGGGAGCGGTAGTTCGTCGAGAGCGTGAAGGTGCGGCTGGCCGCCCGCCCCACGACCTCGTTGAGGGCCCGGGTGGTCTCCTCCTGGTTGGGGTAGGAGCTCTGGGCGGGGTCGCCGACGATGGTCCACGACGACTGCGGCCCCCGTCTGCGCAGCATCCGCCACTGCATGGGCGTCACGTCCTGGCCTTCGTCGACGAGGATGTGGGCGTAGGTGTTGTGCGGGTCCTCATCCGGATCCACGTGCCTCTCGTGCCGCAGCAGGTCCGCCGTCGTGAGCACCTCGGCGACAGCGCCGCCCTCGAGGAAGACGTCGAGTTCCTTGTCGACATCCTCGGGCGGCACGCCCAGGATGTGGATCAGCTCGTCCAGCAGTGCGATGTCGGCCACGGACCAGCCGCGCACGATTTCGTCGCCCTCGTCAGCCGCCTCGAGCCAGCGGTAGGAGGAGACGAGGCGGGCACGCTGGTCCTCGTCGAGCTCGCCGGCGGCGACCTCTGCCACGACGGCGGGGTCGGCCAGTCGGGCCAACACCCGGGTCGCGCTGAGCAGGGGCCACCACCGGGGCATGAAGGCGTGGAGGCTGGGGTGTTCGCGCACCTGTGCCTCCAGTTCCTGTGGCTCGATCTCCACATCGCCCGGGAACTTGCGGATGAGTGCGGCCGCGACCAGGTCGGTCGCCATGCGGCGGCCCTTGTTGAGCTTGACGCTGGAGAGCACCTGTTCGCGGATCCGCTGCAGCTCCCTCGCGCCCAGCCCGAGTACTTCACCCTTGACCGTGACCCGGACGGAGTCCACGTCGTGTTCCGGTAGCGGGGCGCGCACGAGCTGCTTGAGGACCTTCTGCATCGCGAGCGACCCCTTGATGGTGGCGGCTGCCGCCTCGTCGACGCGTTCGGTGCTGAAGCCCAACACGTCGGAGGCCACCGAGCCGATGGCCTTCAGCGTCACGGAGTCCTCGCCGAGGCTGGGCAGCACCCGCTCGATGTAGTTCATGAAGACGCTGGAGGGGCCGACGACGAGCACGCCGCCCTTCTCGAGCCGCGCCCTGTTGGTGTAGAGGAGGTAGGCGGCGCGGTGCAGTGCGACCACGGTCTTGCCGGTGCCGGGGCCGCCGGCGATGATCGTGACCCCCTGGTACGGCGCGCGGATCGCCTCGTCCTGTTCGGCCTGGATGGTGGCCACGATGTCGCGCATGGTGCGGCCCCGGGCCCGGCTGAGGGCCGCCATCAGGGCGCCTTCACCGAGGATGGGCAGGTCGGTCGCGGCAGACGAATCCAGCAGGTCGTCCTCGAGGCCGACCACCTTGTCGTCGCGGCAGCGCAGCACGCGCCGGCGGATGACCTTCATGGGTTCGGCCGGCGTGGCGCGGTAGAACGGTTCCGCCGCGGGCGCGCGCCAGTCGATCACCAGCGGTTCGTAGTCCTCGTCGCGCACGCCGATGCGGCCGATGTAGCGGACCTCGTCGGTGGTGAGGTCGATGCGTCCGAAGACGAGGCCTTCGTGTTCCGCGTCGAGGATCGCCAGCCGCTTGGCGGCCTGGTAGGCGAACGCGTCGCGCTCGAACAACGCCGTGCCGTCCTCCTCGCGGAGGAAATCGGTGCGGTCGGAGATGAAGATCTCCCTGCCCTGCTGGGCCAGGTTCTTGGCGCTCGCCGTCGCGGTGGTCAGATTGGCGTAGACCCTGTCGACGTGAGCCTGTTCCAGGGCGATTTCGCGTTCCAGGTCAGCGCGCGATGTGGTGGTCAAATCAGACCTTCCTCCGTGAAAGACAGACAGTCAACCCTACTACCCCCGTATGAACGCCACCTGAACCGTCCGGACAGCGGCGGGCCGCCCGCGGAGCCGACCCTGGATTGGATGCCTTCCGGGGGATGGGGCAGAGTGGGGGCGAACACAGTGATGCCAGAGTGATTTGAGTGAGCCATGAACAGCCCCCCGCAGACCGGACGCATGACCATGACGAAGGACAAGTGGATCGTGCTGAGCTTGTTCCTGGTGCTGGTGGTCGCGCTGATCGCGTTCTCGCAGACTCGGCCGCTCGAGCAGAGCGCGGCTCCCGCGGCGGTCCCCGGCGCTGAGGCGCCGGCGGCCGGCACTCCCACCACGGAGGCTCCGGTGGCGGAACTGCCGGCCACGGAGGCTCCCGCCCAGGAGGATCCGGCCGCCGCCCCGCCGCCGGAGGAGGGCACCGACGCCGGTGCCGACCAGGCCGGGTACGAGCAGTGGGTGCGCGATGAGTTCCCCCGCCGCCTGGAGGGTGACCCCATGGCAATGGGCGCACTGGACGCCCCCGTCGTGTTGACCGAGTGGGCCGATTACCGCTGCCCGTTCTGCTCCGTCTTCGCCGAGGAGACGCTGCCCCTGCTGCAGAAGTACATCGACGACGGCACGCTCCGCATCGAGTTCCGCGACCTGGCGCTGTTCGGCGACGAGTCGGTCAAGGCCGCCACGGCGGCGCGCGCTGCCGGCCTGCAGGGGAAGTACTTTGAGTTTCAGCACGCCATCTTCGCCGCCACCCCGAACCAGGGACACCCCGACATCCCCGACGATCTGGTGATGGGCATCGTCGCAGACCTGGGCCTCGACGCGGCCCAGTTCGAGACGGACTGGGCGCAGCCCGCACTGCGCCAGGCCGTGCTCACGGATTCTCAGGAGGCGCAGGGCATGGGCGTGTCGGCCACGCCGGCCTTCGTCGTCGGCACCCAGTTCTTCACCGGCGCGCAGCCGATCGCCGAGTTCGAGCGCGTCATCGAGGCCGAGGCCGCCACGCTCGGATGACGATCGGTTATGCGGGGGCATTCCTCGGCGGCATCGCGGCGATCCTCAGCCCCTGCGCGGCGTTGGTGCTGCCCGCCTTCTTCGCCTATGCCTTCGGGGATCAGCGGGCCCGGCTCATCGGGCGCACCGCGCTGTTCTACGTGGGCCTGCTGCTGACGCTCGTGCCGCTGGGGCTGGCTGCCGGGGCGTTGGGCGGCCTGCTCACCAGGCACCGCGACACCCTCGCGCTCGTCGGCGGCGTCGTGCTCATCATCTTCGGCCTCGTCATGGCGCTCGGCATCCGGCTGCCGATCCCCGGGCTGGCGCAACGCGGCGACCCCAAGGGCCCGGTCGGCGCGGTCCTGCTCGGCATGACGTACGGGCTGGCCGGCGCCTGCACCGGACCGCTGCTGGGCGCGGTGCTCACCGTCGCCGCAGTCGGGGGTAACGCCGTGCGGGGCGGCCTGCTGCTCGCGCTGTTCGGCGCGGGGATGGTGGCGCCGCTGGTGATCCTGGCGCTGTTGTGGGACCGGCTGCGGCTGGGCGAGCGGCTCCGGCCCCGTCCCGTCAGGATCGGCACGTTCGCCACCTCGGTGCTGGGTCTCGTTTCCGGCCTGCTGTTCGTCGGCGTCGGGGTGCTGTTCATCACCACGGATGCGACCACGGCCATCGGTGGCATCCTCGACGCAACGCAGCAGTTCCACCTCGAGTCCTGGCTGCGCGAGGTGGGCCTCCGGATCCCCGACCTCGCCGTCGTCGGGGCCGTCGTGGTGGTGGCGGGTCTGCTGCTGTGGGGTTGGCTGCGCCGGCCGACGCGGTCCTAGCCCCGGGTCGGGCGCCCCAGCCGGGGCAGCGTGAACGCCTTGTTGGTCGGGCGGGGGTCCTCGCCGGTGAGCCGCTCATGCAGCTCGTAGACGGCCAGGGCGGCGCTCGCCAGCTGCCCCCAGGGGGCGGCGCCCGCGGGTGAGGCGGCGGAGGCGCGCAGATGCCGGCCGTCGTCGATCGGGGTGCCCAGGGGTGGTCGGCGCTGCCACCAGTGGGTCCTCAGCACGTGGGGCCGACAGTCGATGTCGGCCGGCCCGTCGTGCGATTCGACGGTGTGCACCCCCCGCTCTGCCACCCGCTGGCGCAGCAGGTCGACGAGGCGCTCGGCCAGCTGGGGGGACCCGGCGTCGTCGGTCACCTGCCAGCGGCCGAACATCCGTTCCAGCAGCAGCGGGAGCGCGGCCGTGCCCGGCTCCTCCGGGCCTAGGGAGAGCACCACCTCTGACAGTGGGGTCCGGAGCCTGCCGGCCAGGTCGGTGACGCTGCGGTCGAGCCAGAGCGAGGCGCGTTGTTGCCTGGTGCGCACCGGCTCCGTGCCCTCCAGGGCGTGCCGGCGGAAGGCCTCCCATACCGGCAGCAGGTCGTCGAGCAGGTCACGCCAGCGCGCCGCCTCCTCCGGGCCGAAAGTGGCGGACAAGGCGTGATACTGCGCGCCCCGCTCTGCGGGGAGGTCGAGCGTGGTGCCGTCGCTGAGGTGGTGGCGGCGCGGTGGCGCCTCGGTGAGGGCCAGCCCCGCGCCGTTGAGCGCGGTGACCAGGTGGGCGCCGGATTTCTTGAACAGGTCACGCCAGGTGGCGGGCAGCACGATGGTCTGCGGCAGCGGGTCGACGGTGTGCCCGGCCGCGTCCAGGGTCACCTCATGCCCGAGCCTGGCGAGCCGCGCGGCGGCAGCCAGGCCGGCCAGCGTGGCGCCTCTGACGATGAGCATAGGACCGATCGTAGGGCTTCGCGCCAGGGCTGGCAGCGCCCCTCCGACCGGGCGCCGGGGGAGTTGCGCACGGATCTCCGGCGCCCCTTTTCTTTTGTCGGACGGTCGATCTATAGTGAAGATCACCGCACGCTTGTTCGATTAGTTCGGGGAAGCTCTGGTCCGTATCAAGCGTGAGGTGAGGGGCCACCCCGGCCTGGCGCGGCTTCGACCCCTGCGCCGGGCCGGGGTTCCCGGGTCGAAAAGCATGATGTGTTCTATTCGAGTGTTCCCCGGGAGGTGGCCCCATGCGCAGGTACGACGACCCCATTTTCGTGTTGTTCAGAGAAGAGCCCAGGCAGTTCATCTGGCGCGACAAGCTGTTGCTGGTCAAAGAGGTGCAGGCCCGGTGGAGCCGCGCCACGCCGTGGTGGGCGGGTCAGCAGGCCCGCGCCGCCCGCGGCGAGAGCGTCGACCAGGCGGTGGGGTCGGATCTCCTCGGAGAGTTGGAGGTCTGGCGCGTCGAGGCGGGCAACGGACGCCACCGGGGCGTCTACGAACTGGCCCGTACCGTCGGCGCGGAGAACTGGGTGCTCCAGGCGGTGCTCGACTGATGTTCCCCCACCTCAGGGTGGCCTCCGGCTACTCCTTCCAGTACGGCGCCTCCCACCCCAGCGCGCTGGTGGCGGAAGCCGTCGCCCACGGCATGGACGCGCTCGCCATCACAGACCGCGGTGGCCTCTACGGGGCCGTCCGCTTCGCCAAGGCGTGCCTGTCCGCGGGCATCGCGCCCATCGTCGGCGTGGATCTCGCGGTGCGACCCGACGGCTGGCTGGCCCGCCGCCGGCCCACTGCGGTGCGGGGTGGCCAATTGCGCGACGAGAGACTCCCGCGCGCCGTCGTGCTGGCCACCTCCCGCTCGGGGTGGGGCACGCTGTGCCAGCTCATCACCGCGGCCCAGCAGGCCGGGGAACGGGCAGACCCGGTGGTGACCCGCGAGATCATCGCGCAGCACTGCGCCGGCCACGACGTGGTGGTGCTCCTGGGCGCGGATTCGCAACCGGGTGAGCTGCTCGTCGCCGGTCGGCCCGCCGATGCCGCCGACGAGGTGCGGAAGTGGCGCACGGAGCTGGGGGACGGGCTGTTCCTCGCCGCCACCAACCACCAGACCGGTGGGCGCGGAGTCGCCTCGGCGCACCAGGCCGCCGGCCTCATCAGGCTGGGGGACGGCTTGGGAGTCCCCGTGGTGCTGACCAACATGGTGCGGATGGCCCGGCGGGAGCAGGCCGCCACCGTCGATGTGCTCGACGCAGCACGCCGCCTCGTCCCACTGGACGTGCGCAACATCGACCGCCGCAATGCGGAGGGCCACCTCAAGGGCACCGACGCCATGACGCTGGCCGCGGGGGAGGCCGCGCTGCTGGCCGGGCGCCCTGATGCATCGGCGTTGTTGGCAGCCACCCGCGGCCTGGCGGAGCGGTGCATGCTGGACCCCATCGGCGACATCGGCCTGGGCGAGATCCGGCTGCCGGAGTTCGAGACCCTCGGCACCACCGCCGAGGAGGCGGCCGGCGTGTTGCGCGCCCGCTGCCAGGCCGGCCTCACCGAGCGCTACGGCACGCTGGACAGGCAGGCTCTGGAACGCCTCGACGACGAACTCACCGTCATCGGCAAGCTGGGGTTCGAGTCGTACTTCCTCACGGTGGCAGACGTGGTGGGCCTCATCCGGGACCTGGGTATCCGCTGCGCCGCTCGCGGGTCCGGAGCGGGGAGCCTCGTCAACTACGCGTTGGGCGTCTCCGGGGTGGACCCCATCAAGTACGGGCTCATCATGGAGAGGTTCCTGTCGCCGCTGCGCGTGGCGCTGCCCGACATCGACCTCGACGTCGAATCGGCGCGCCGCACGGAGGTCTACGACAAGATCCTGGCCACCTTCGGCGAGCAGCGCGTGGCGTGCGTGGCGATGATCGAGACCTACCGCGTGCGCCACGCCGTGCGCGATGTCGGCGCGGCGCTCAGCCTCCCGCCGGTGGAGATTGACGCCATGGCGAAGGCCTTCCCGCACATCCGTGCCCGCGACGCCCGGGCGGCGCTGCGCGACCTCCCGGAACTCCGGGCCGCGGGGCTGGGGGAGGAGCGTCTCGACATGCTGTTCTCCCTGGTCGAATCGCTCGACGGGCTACCCCGGCACATCGCGCTGCACCCCTGCGGCGTGATCCTCAGCGACTCCTCGCTCGGCCAGCGCACCCCGCTGGAGCGCAGCTTCGGTGGCTACCCCATGAGCCAGTTCGACAAGGACGACGTCGAAGACCTCGGCCTGCTCAAACTCGACGTGCTCGGCATCCGCATGCAGTCGGCCATGGCCCACGCGCTCACGGAGATCAGCCGCACCGCCGGCCCGGCGCCGGACATCGACGCGCTCGCCCCGTTCGACGACGGGGAGGTGTACGACATGATCGCCCACCGCGCCACGCTGGGCTGCTTCCAGATCGAATCGCCCGGCCAGCGGGAACTGGTGGGCAAGTTCGGGCCGGAGACGTTCCACGACATCATCGTCGACATCTCCCTGTTCCGGCCCGGCCCCGTTAAGTCGGACATGGTCACCCCGTTCCTCGAGGCCCGGCAGGGCTGGACGGAACCGGAGTACCTCCACCCCAGCCTCGTCCCCGCCCTCGAGCAGACCTTCGGGGTGGTGGTCTTCCACGAACAGATCATCCAGATCATCTCCATCGTCACCGGCTGCTCGCTGGCCCAGGGCGACGAGGTGCGCCGCGCGCTGGGAGATCGCGAGGGCCAGGTGAAGGTCAAGAAGTGGTTCGTGCCGAAGGCTCTGGCCAACGGCTACCCGGAGCCGATGTGTGAGGAGATCTGGGCCATCCTCGAGGCGTTCGCCTCGTTCGGGTTCTGCAAGGCGCACGCGGCTGCCTTCGCGCTGCCCACGTACCAGTCGGCGTGGTTGAAGCGGCACTATCCCGCGCATTTCCTGGCCGGGATCCTCACGCATGACCCGGGGATGTACCCCAAGCGGTTGCTGTTGGAGGAGGCACGCCGGATGAACATCGCCGTGCTGGGCCTCGACGTCAACCGCAGCGTGCAGGACTACCGGGCGGAACCGCTCGACGACGTGGCCGGAACCGATGAGACGGTGCGGCTCCCGGAGAACCTGGCGATGGAGCATCCCTCAGCGCAGCCGCTCAGTGCCCACGAGCACCCCGGTCCCGACGGGGACGGCCTGCCCCTGGTGGAGGGCTGGGGGATCAGGCTGTCGCTGTCTGATGTGAAGGGCATCTCGGAGGAGGAGATGCGCCAGATCGTGGCCGCCCGGCCCTACACGTCGCTCACGGATTTCTGGTCCCGCGCGAACGTCTCGGAACCCGTCGTGGAGCGGCTCATCCTGGCCGGCGCGTTCGACCGCCTCTACGGCATCGGACGGCGCGCCCCCGTCCAGCGGCGCACCCAGGTGACCCGGCGTGACCTCCTGCTGGCGCTGGCAGACCTCCACCGCGAACGCCGCGCCGACAGCCGGGTGGGGGCGCTGCAGGGCGCCTTCAGCTTCGGCGACGAGGAGGCCGAACCCACCACGGACGTGGTGCCCACCGGCTTGGCGGAGATGGACGACGAGCAGCGGCTCAAGGCCGAACTCGAGATCCTCGGGCTGGACGCCAGCCACCACATCATGGAGCGCTACCTTCCGTTGCTGCGCGCCATCGGTGCGGCCAGTTCCCGCACGCTGCTGCAGCGCCGCAACCGCGCCGAGGTGCTCGTCGCGGGGGTGAAGGTGGCCACCCAGACCCCTCCGGTGCGCTCGGGCCGGCGGGTGATCTTCCTCACCCTCGACGACTCCACCGGCCCGGTGGACACCACCTTCTTCGAGGACGTCCAGGGCCCGTACGCGGCCACGGTGTTCGCGTCGTGGATCCTGTTGGTGCGGGGGCTCATCCGGCGCACCGGCACCCGCGGCCTCTCCATCCGAGCCACCGGTGCCTGGGACCTGGGCACTCTGGACGCGGCCTGGCGCGCTGCGCTGGACCAGGGGGCGACAGAGGCTGAGGCCGTCGCCGCAGTGACGGCCATCCTCGACGAGGTGCCCGAGGGCTACTCGTTGGTGGGGGAGTGGAAGCCGGCTGAGAAACCCCAAGCCGCGCCAGAGCCCCCGCTCCCGGCCGACGGCGAGGAACCGCCGCCGGATCCGCAGAACCACACCCGGGCCGGCGGGATGGGTCGGAGACGGGTGCTGGTGCATGCCAGCGGGTTCAAGCAGTCCCCCTACTCAGACATCAAACCGGCGGGCACCGGTGCCGCGGATGCCCCGCGCAAACTGTGGCACTCCAGCCCCGGAAGCTCAGGAAGGTGATCCCCATGCGTACCACCCGCAGCCAAGCCTCCACGGGCGGCCTCCCGCAGGTCGTCGTGCACGTGGACATGGACGCGTTCTACGCCTCGGTCGAGATGGCGCGCCACCCCGAGCTGCGCGACGTGCCCATGTTCGTCGGCGGCTCCACCCGGGGCGTGGTGCTGTCGGCCAACTACCCGGCACGCCGCTACGGCATCACCGCCGGCATGCCGTCGAGCAGGGCCCGGCGGCTCTGCCCCCAGGTGGCCGTCGTGCACCCTGACCACGACCACTACGGTGCGGTCTCCACCGGCATCGGGGAGATCTTCGACACGTTCACGGACAAGGTGGAAATGGCCTCCATCGATGAGGCGTTCATCGACCTCACCACCGCCATGCGCCGCCTCGGTGAGGACCCGGTCACCGTCGGGGAGCAGTTGCGCGCGCAGGTGATGGACGAACAGGGCGTGGCCTGCTCCGTCGGCATCGGCCCCAACAAGTTCATCGCCAAACTGGCCTCGAAGCAGGCCAAGCCGGACGGTTTGCGCCTGGTGCAGGCCCAGGACGTGATCGCGTTCCTGCACCCGCTGCCCGTCGATGCCATCTGGGGAGTGGGTGAGGTCACTGCCGGCAAACTGCGCAAGCTGGGGCTGGAGACCGTACGGGACCTGGCGAACACGCCCCGGGCCACACTGCAGCGCGCCATGGGCGACCACCTCGGTGCCATGCTGTTCGACCTCTCCTGGGGCCGCGACGAGCGCTCGGTGCTGGCCCGTCAACCCGCGGAGCACAGCGTCGGCTCGCAGGAGACGTTCGCCCGAGACACCGACGACGCCGCCATCGTCGCCACAGAGATCCTGCGGATGGCGGAACGCACCGCCGCCCGCATGCGGGCGCAGGAGATGGTGAGCCGCACGGTGACGTTGTCGGTCCGGTTCGCAGACTTCACCACCATCACCCGTACCGGCACGCTCAAGGCGTTCACGGACCGCACCAACGACGTCTACGCGGAGGCCATGCGGCTCTACGGCAAACTCAACCTGCAGCGCGCCCGCGTCCGGCGGGTGGGTGTGCGGATGGAGAAACTCGTGCCGAAGGCCACCACCTACGAGCAGCCCGCCCTCGACGAGCCGGCGCACGGGTGGAGCGAAGCGGAACAGGCGGTGGACAGGGCGGTGCTGCGCTTCGGCCCGAAGGCGGTGCAGCGGGCCAGACTCACCCGCCGGCCCGCGCTCCACGCCTCGTGACCACTAACGCACCCCCGCGAATCCCGGTACCCCGCCCCGGTATAGCGTTGGCACCACCATCAGATGTGAGGACCCTAAGTGAAGAAGACCCTGATCGCCCTGGCCACAGTCGCACTGCTGCCCGTCGTCGCGGCCTGCTCCGGCGCCCCGGAACCTGTTGGCACCACCGCGACGTCGGCGTCCGCCGAGTCGGAATTCCTTGCGGAGCACAACCTCGACGGCAGGTCGGTACGCGAGATCGTTGAAAGCCTCGACGCCACCAACGATGACCGGGAGGCCGGCCCCTACGGCTCCGTCCGCCCGGGAGAGCTCGTTCTGAGTGACGACACCGGCGCTGAGGTCACGCTGCCCGTCGACGAAGGCTTCTATCTCTCCGTGGCGCCCTACCTGACGCAGACCCACGAGTGCTACAACCACAACCTGGCCTCATGCCAGGGTGAGCTGGCCGGTCAGGAGATCGAGGTGTCCATCGTCACGGCAGAGGGTGAGCAACTCGTCGATGAGACGGTCACCACCTACGACAACGGGTTCGCCGGTTTCTGGCTACCCGCAGGCATCCAGGCCACCATCACGGTGGGCCATGACGGGAAGTCCGCCACGCAGGAGATCTCCACCGGCGTCGAAGACCCCACCTGCATCACCACGATGCAGCTGGTCTGAGTCTCAGAGGTCGCCCTGCTGACGTCGACGCCAGCGCTCCTCGAGCTTGTCCATGAAGTCCTGGCTGGATCCCGCACCGGGGGAGGTGCGGGGGCCGCCTGAACGGGGCCGACTGGGCTGCGCGTCGTCAGACACGCGCCGCCAGGAACTGATTCCCACGAGGGCGCCGCCGAGCATCAACAGGAAGCCGCCGATACTGACGGCCGGATGGACCTGCACACCCACGAGAAGCACCACGACGCCCACGATGAACACGAGCCCTGCGATGGCGGCGCGACGACGGTGCAACTTGACCTGCGTGGTGCCGCTGAGTGCGTCGGCAAGCTTCGGGTCCTCAGCCTTCAACGACGCCTCAAGCTGTTCTAGCAGCCTCTGTTCCTGTTCAGACAGCGCCATGGCCTTCTCCCTTACTACCGGTGGCGACCATTCTATGCCGGGGAATCCCCAACCCCAAGAGCAATCTGGCTACCGGCCCAGCCGCCACAGCGACGCGGGCAGCAGCACGGCACGCAGGCGCGCTCCCCGGGTGGCCTGGCCGGCAAGCGCCTTGCGTAGCGTGCCCACCTCCGCAGGGAGCTCGGTGACGGGCGCGCCGTCGCGGGAGTACCGGCTGCGCTCCACCGTCGCGGCGATGGCGGCGAGCGACTCCGCGCCCCGGGGTGACAACTGTTCCGCCGCCTCCCGGCCGGCCGGTCCGGGTGAACCCTCGGGCCAGCGCAGGCCGTAGTCGGCGAACATGGCCTGCACCTCCCGCCAAGCCCGGTCGGTCGCCTGGCCGGGGTCGCCGTCGGACCGCAGACGCGAGGCGCGCAGCCCCAGGCGGACTAGGGCGGGCAGGGCGAGCGCCAGCAGCACCAGCAGGGCGATCAGCAGCCCCCGGACCACCGGCCCCGGGCTCTCGTCCACCGCTGTCGGCGCCGTCGGTACCGGCTGCATGGTGGGCGGCACCGTGGTGGGCTGCGGGGTGGGCACCGCGCTGGGCGTGGGCGACGGCGACGGGCTCGTGGCAGGCTGCATCGCCGAGGGGTCCACGTACTCCGGGTCGCCCTGGTACGCGGGGGTGGGCTCGAACGGCACCCAGCCCAGGCCCTCGAAGTACAGCTCGGGCCACGAGTGGGCGTCGTGCGAGGTCACCAGGTAGCTGCCGTCCGCCTGCTGTTCACCGGGGACGAACCCGACGGCCATCCGGGCGTCGATGCCTTCGATCCTCGCCATGGTGATCATCGCGGCGGCGAAGTGGATGCAGTAACCCGAGCGGGCCTCCAGCAGGAAGCTCGAGATCGTGTCCGTCCCTGCGGTGTTGGGGGCCTCGAGCGTGTAGCGGAAGGCGTCGGAGCGCAGGAATCGCTGAATGGCCAGGGCCTTCTCGCCCGCGGTGGTCGCGCCGGCGACCACGTCGCTGGTCAGGGCGGTGACGGCGGGGCTGAGGCCGGCGGGGACCTCACGTGTGACGGCGCTGGGCAGGCTGCCGGGGCTCGCCTGCGACACCTCCTCGCGCGTGGGGGAGGGCAGCGTGGACTCGACGCGGTAGCCCAGGTTGACCGTCTGCTGCGTGCGGTTCGGGCCCGAGGCGACGATCGCGAGCGTGTCCGGGTCGTGGCTCCACGCTCCCTCGGCCTCGTAGGAGGCCGCCGCGAACGGGGCCGGCAGGTACTCGGACGGCACCGCATCCATCTGCACGTCGACCGTCACCTGCTCGCCGGGGAAGTCGTGGTCGGCGTCCAGCCCCGAGCGGCTGAGCGACATCGGCACCAGTCCGGCGCCGGAGGAACTGAGGTTGGGAAGCGCCACGGTGCGCATGTACACCGGCCCGCCGGTGCTCGTGCGGTACGTCAGCACAGGGCTGTCCGTGGGGCGGCGCAGGTCCTGGTCGAGCCGCACGGTGGGGTCGCTGAGCTGGATGGGGCCGTCCTGGCCGCCCTCCGTCCAGGGACGCTTGTCTCCCAGGGGCACCATGGCCGACACCAGGATCGCCACCACCAGCGCGGCAGCGCCGAACGCCAACCCGACGGAGACCCGCGACAGGTGGTGGGAGCTCGCACGGGAGGCCTTGCCCGCCGCTTCGCCCGCGCCCGTGGAGCTCAACAGGATGGCGATGAAGCCGACGACGACGGGCACGAGCAGCAGCCAGTCGAGGTCGTCGATGCGCACGAGCGCCGCGACGCCGTAGGTCAACGCCAGGGGCGCGATCGTCCAGGCGGGCTGCTCGAGACCGTTGACCAGCAGTTCGACGATGATCACCAGCAGGGCCGCGAGGATGAGGCAGAGCCACACCAACCCGGGTTCCGGCTGCAGTGGCGGCACGCCGGTGCGGATCACCTCGACACCGTCTGCGGTGAGCGCCCGGAGCGAAACCAGGGGATCCCCCCGGGGCGCCAGCGCCAACCCGCGCCAGGCGAGCACGCCGAGGATCACGAGCAGCTGGACGAAGAGGACCAGCGCCCGCGGCGCCCGCAGCAGCCCCATGACGAGCCCGACGGTGCCGGCCGCGCCCAGGATGAACCAGGCGTGCGCCCACACCTGCTGGGTGTCGGAGACCAGCGTGGACAACGGCAGCATCGACAACCACACGGCAGCGGCCACGATCACGTGCGAGAACGGGTGGTGGGTGAACCTCATGTCGTCACCCGCTGCCACACCTGCGGAACGGGCTCGCCCGGGCGGAACGTCTCGACGCGCCACCCCCGGCCGAGCAGGAACCTGAGCGCCTCGCGGTGCTCGTCGTGCTCGGCGTCCCAGGCTGAGGCGTCCGGCGCCAGGGCGATCAGGCTGCGCGCCCGTCCGCCTGCGGCGGCGAGGGCGGCCGCGTCCGCGTTCGACAGGAGGCCGGTCACGGCCACGAGCGAGGCCACCGAGGTCAGCAGCTCAGGGTCGTCGACGGCGGAGCCGAGCCACGTCTCCTCCGAGGTGGGAAGGTCCGTCATCGCCTCGATCATCAACTGGCGCGAGGCCTCGCCCACGCTGTGCCCCGTCTCGAAGACGCGGCCCGAGGGGGCGATGATGGCGAGCTTGTGGCGGCCCTCACTCAGGAGGGCGGCCACGGAGGTGACCGCGGAGACGGCCCACTCGAGGGAGCCGTCGGCGCCGTCGCCCAGGTGCGCGCTGCGGCGGGTGTCCACGATGAGGGTGCTCGACGGGTCCCACGGGTGCTCCTCGAGCCGCACCATGAGGTCGTCCTTCTTGGCCGTCATCTTCCAGTGCACGCGGCGCATGTCGTCGCCGTGCCGGTGTTCACGCACGAGGACGTCGTCGGCGCCTGCGGAGCCGATCCGCTGGGGGGTGGCGTCGCCGGCGCTGCCGAGCCCGGCGCCCCCGGCCAGGTCGTCGAGCCGCCAGATGCGCGGCGTGACGCGGAGCACGGAATCGCGTCCCTTGGCGATGAAGCCGCGCAGCGCCAGCCCGAGCGGGTCGCCGGCCTGGGCCCAGAGGGGGCCGACGCTGAACCGGCCGCGGCGCAGCGCCTCGACGGTGTAGCCCACCGCCTGGCTCCATTCGCCGAAGCCGCGCGCGATGACGAAGGACGCGCCGCCGCCCAGCGACGCGTCGGCGGCATCGTGGAACCGCAGCGCCGACGCCTGGGCAGGCGACTGGTTCAGCACGTGGAGCACCACCCTGGTGGACGTGCCGACGGGGATGGTGGGTGGGGTCAGGGAGCGTTCATGGGTCACGAGGGGACGCGCGAGGACGAGGTAGCCCAGCGCCAGCAGCGGCAGCGCAGCCATGACCAGGCCGACCCACAGCACGTCGACCTCACCGATGTAGGCGGCGCCGCCGATGACCAGCGCCCCGCTCAGCAGCAGCGTGGCGCCGCGTCCGGTCAGCCGGGTGCCTCGACGCACCGGTCAGCTCCTGGCAGGGGTGGGCACCGAGGCCAGCACGGACGTGATGACGTCTGCCGGGTCACGGCGTGCCACCTGGGCCTCCACAGTGGGCAGCACCCGGTGGGAGAGCACCTCGGCGGCGAGGGAGCGCACGTCCTCGGGGATGACGTAGTCGCGCCCACCGAGAGCCGCCTCCACGCGCGCCGCTCGCATGAGGTGCAGGGAGGCGCGGGGGCTGGCGCCGAGCCGGAGATCAGGGTGCTGGCGCGTGGCCTCGACGATGCTGACGATGTAGTCGTTGATCACCGGGGCCACGAACACGCCCCGGATGGCGTCGATGGCGGCGGCGACGGAGGCGGCGTCCGTGACGGCGCTGACCGTGGCGAGCTGGTCACCGCTGGCGTGGTGGGTGAGCATCGCCACCTCGGCGGCGCGGGCCGGGTACCCCATGGTGATGCGGGCCATGAAGCGGTCCCGCTGGGCCTCGGGGAGGGGATAGGTGCCCTCCATCTCAATGGGGTTCTGGGTGGCGATGACCATGAACGGTTGACGCAGTTGGTAGGTCTTGCCGTCTGCCGAAACCTGGCTCTCCGCCATCGCCTCGAGCAGGGCCGACTGCGTCTTGGGGGAGGCGCGGTTGATCTCGTCCCCCAGCACGATGTGGGCGAAGATCCCGCCGGGCTTGAACTCGAATTCGCGCGTCGACTGGTTGAACACCGACACGCCGGTGACGTCGCTGGGCAACAGGTCCGGCGTGAACTGGATGCGCTTGACGTCACCGGAGATGGCGCGTCCGAGCGACTTCGCCAGGACCGTCTTCCCCACGCCCGGGACGTCCTCTATAAGAAGGTGTCCCTCCGCCAGGAGCACGATCACGGCCATGCGGATCTGATGGGGCTTGCCCTCGATCACGCGCGCCATCTCCGCGGCGATGCGGCTGGCGAGTTGGGACACCTCATGCAGTGACGGTGTGGCGGGCTGGTTCACCGGAGGCTCCTCGATGTTCGTGCGGCAAGCAAACCAAGACTAACCGCGCCCGGAAGCGGGCACGCGTATCGCTCGACAACCTACCCACTTCCCGCCAGATGGAGGACAGGTGTGCCCCCGGACCCCTCTCGAGCGGAAAAAGGCGAACAAGCACAACCCACCGACAAAAAGTGGTGGGCCGGTGGGGGAAAGTGGGGTACCGTGGTGCGCAGTGGGGCAAAGTGGATGACAAGTGGGGGAAGGAGGCCTGGCATCGCATGTTTTTCATGGGGACGTACACACCGAAACTCGACGAGAAGGGCCGGCTGATCCTTCCCGCCAAGTTCCGCGACGCGCTCGAGGATGGCCTGGTCGTCACCAGGGCGCAGGACAGGTCGCTTGCGGTGTACCCGAGGGCCACCTTCGAGGCCAAGATGTCCGCCCTCATGAGCGCCCCCAGCACCGTGAAGCAGGTCCGTGACTACCAGCGCATGTTGATGGCCGGGGCCAGCGATGAAGTTCCAGACAAGCAGGGGCGCATCACCATCCCGCCCCCGCTGCGCGAGTACGCGAATCTGGATCGCGAGGTCGTGGTGATCGGCGCCGGAGAACGCGCCGAGATCTGGGACGCCCAGGCATGGCACGAGTACTCCCAGGCCAGCGAGGAGGGTTTCTCCGAGATGGATGACGAATTCGTCGCACTCACCGGCTTGTGACCCAACCGGTGGCTCCCGGCCGGTCAGGCCCTGATCTCACTTCCCCGATGTCAGGTCCGGCCCGGAAGGGAACCACTGGAGGGGTCACCCACCAGGACAACAGCTTTGAAGAAGGGTCGAAACAGCATCATGCAGGGCTTCACAGACGTGCACGATCCGGTCATGCGCGACCGCATCGTCGATCTGCTGCGCCCGGCACTGTCACGGCCGGGCGCCATCTACGTCGACGGCACCCTCGGTCTCGCCGGGCACGCCATCGCGATCCTCGAGGCCTGCCCCGAGGCCCGGTTGATCGGCATCGACCGCGACCTCGACGCGCATGCCGTCGCCCGCGAACGACTCGGTGACCTGGCGGAGCGCGCCACCCTGGTGCACGCCGTCTACGACGAACTGCCCGAGGTGCTCGACGACCTCGGGATCGAGAGCGTTGACGCCATCCTGCTGGACCTCGGCCTCAGCTCCCTCCAGATCGACCGCACCGAGCGGGGCTTCGCCTATCGGGTCGACGCACCCCTCGACATGCGGATGAACCCGACGGAGGGCCCGACCGCCGCCGACGTGCTCAACACCTACCCGGCCCGCGACCTCTCCCGGATCCTGTCGCGCTACGGCGAGGAACGCTTCGCGGACCGCATCGCCCGGGCCATCGTCGAGCACCGCCCGTTCGAGACCTCCGCCAGGTTGGTGGAGACCATCTCTGGTGCCATCCCCGCCGCGGCCCGCCACACCGGCGGCCACCCGGCCAAGCGCACCTTCCAGGCGTTGCGCATCGAGGTCAACCGCGAACTCGAGGCCCTCAACGGCGTGTTGCCGGCGGCCATCGACGCGCTCGCCCTGGGCGGCCGGATGGCGGTGCTGAGCTACCACTCGCTCGAGGACCGCGCCGTCAAGCGGGCCTTCGCCGCCAAGGCCACCGACCGCGGACCCCGCGACATGCCGTTGGTTCCTGACCACCTCAAGGCAGAACTGGCCCTGCTCACCCGCGGCGCCGAGAAGCCCACCCCCGAAGAGACGGCCGCCAACCCCAGGGCGGCCTCCGCGCGACTCCGCGTGGCCGAACGAATCAAGGAGGCAGCATGAGCGCCGAGCCCATCACCACCGACGATCCGGTCGCGGCCGCGCCCGCCCGGCCCAGGCTGGGGCTGGTTCCGCAGTCCGTCGGGGCCACCGTCTCGACGGTGGGCTTCGTCAGCATCCTCCTCGGCCTGATCGCCGTCGGTCTGGCCGGCGTGACGATCGTGACCACCAATGTGGGGGCTCAGTCGCGTGAGCTCTCGAGCCTTCGCCGCGATGCGACGGAGCTCAGCTACACGGCGGCCGCGCTCGAGTCGCACATCCAGCGGATGTCCAGCGCCAATGCGCTCGCCCTGCGCGCCAGCGAACTCGGCATGGTGCCCAACCCGTATCCCGCCTTCATCAACCTGGCCGACGGGACCGTGACCGGCGTGCCCACCCCTGCCACCGAGGACGAGATGCCCTTCCTGCGCGGCATCGCCACCAAGCCCGTCCCGGCTCCTGCGCTGCCCACCCCGACCCCGGCGGCGCAACCCGTCGACCCCGGTGCGGACAGCGAACTGGTGGCAGTCGGAGCGCCTGGAGCCCAGCAGTGAGCGGGGAGAAGCGGCCCCGCCAGAGGCGGCCCGCCGAGCAGCCTCCCGCCCAGAAGCGCCCGGCCCAGAAGCGCCCGGCCCAGCAGCGGACCACGCAGAAGCAGTCAGCCAAGAAGCAGGCGGTCAAGAAGCAGGCTTCCAGCCGCACGACCGCGGCGAAGCCGGCCGCCAAGCCGAAGCTGCGCACCTCCAAACCAGCCGGAGCACCCCGGACCTACCGCAAGACGGTGCGCCTGCCCGTGGGGCGGTCATCCGTGCGGATCCGCGTGTTCATGCTGGTGTTCGCCCTCCTGCTCGGCGTGGCGGGGGTGCGGGCCGTCCAGCTCCAGGGCCTCGATTCCCAGGCGTTCGCTGCCGAGGCCGCCGCCAAGATGCAGTCGAAGCGGGAGTTGCCGGCCACGCGCGGCGAGATCCTCGACCGCAACGGTGTGGTTCTGGCCAGCACGGAGCCGGCCATGCTCGTGTCCATCGATCCCGACATGGTGCGCACCAACGGGGCCGACAAGCGCTACGCCATGAGCAAGCGGAAGCTGGAGGAGACCGAGCTGGCGCCCAACGCGGTGGCCGAGATCCTCGCCAAGCACCTCGGCGGCCGCAAGGAGAAGTACCTCACGCTGATCGACACGCCCGACTCCCGCTACGAGATCGTCGCCCGACGGGTCCCCGCGGCAACCTTCAGTGCCATCGAGGCGGACATGAAGGCCGGCCTGAACGGCGAAGGGAAGCGTCGCTGGTACGGCGTCTTCGGCACCCCTGATCCCATCCGCGTCTACCCCAACCGGTCGGTCGCCTCCAACGTGGTGGGCTTCGTCAACGCCGAGGGCGACGGCGCGGCCGGCCTGGAATACGCGCTCGACGAGCACCTCGAGGGCACCCCCGGTGAGCAGGTCTACGACGCCTCCACCTACGGCCGCATCCCGCTGGGCACCAACATCATGACCCCGCCGGTGGACGGCGCCTCGTACGAGTTGACGCTGGATTCGGACCTGCAGTGGATGACGGAACAGGCCCTGGCAGACGGCATGCGGCAGGCCCAGGCCAAGACCGGCACTGCTGTCGTGATGAACATCCACACCGGCGAGATCCTCGCGCTGGCCAACGGCCCGAGCTTCGATTCCGCCAACCCCAGCGCCGCAGACGGCGACAACCTCGGCAACCGCGCGGTGACCGAGGTCTACGAGCCCGGCTCGGTGCAGAAGGTCCTGACGATGGCCGCCCTGGCGGACCAGGGTCTGGTGACCCCCGACACCAAGCGGGTCGTGCCCGGGAGCATCGCCTCCGGCGGCGGCGTGGTCCGCGACTCCTTCTCGCACGGCGACCTCAAGCTGACGGCCCGCGGGATCGTCGCGCAGTCGTCGAACGTCGGCATGATCATGCTCACGCGTGACCTCGAGAAGCAGACCATCAGCGACTACCTCTCGTCGTTCGGGCTCGGCGCCAAGCCCGGCACCGGCCTGCCCGGCGAGTCCACCGGCCAGATCCCCACCAAGGACATGCCGGACTACACGCGCGACCAGATCTCGTTCGGCCAGGGCCTCAGCGTGAACGCGGTGCAGATGGCCGCGGCGGTCGCCGCCGTGACCAACGGCGGCACCTACCACCAGCCGGTGATCATCAAGTCCGCGACGGCGGCTGACGGCACCGAGATCGAACTGCCGCAGCCCGAGAGCCGCCGCGTCATCTCGGACGAGGCCTCCGCGTCCGTGGTCGAGATGATGGAATCGGTGATCACGCTCAACGACAACCGCCGGATCCCGGGGTACCGGACCGCGGGCAAGTCCGGCACCGCCCAGCGCTTCGACCCGCAATGCAAGTGCTACAACGGCTACACCGCCTCGTTCGTGAACGTGGCGCCCGCCGAGGACCCGCAGCTGCTGGTCTATGTGGTCCTCGACCGACCGCGCAACGGCAACCTCGGCAGCCGACTGGCCCTGCCCGTGACGAACAACATCCTCTCGCTGGCGCTGCCACGCTATAACGTGGCACCCTCAACCACGGAGGCACCCGATCTGCCCACCACTTTTGACTGACATGACATCGATCCGGCCCACCGAGACCACGGCGGCCCCGCTCACCGAACTGGTGGCGGGGCTCGGCCTCGTCGGCGACATCGGCAGCTCGACGCTCATCACCGGCATCAGTCTCAGTTCGCAGGAGATCCTGCCCGGCTGGCTGTACGTGGCGTTGCCCGGCAGGCAGCGGCACGGCGCGGACTTCGCCCGGGCCGCCGTCGACGCCGGCGCCGCCGCAGTGCTCACAGACGACGAGGGGGCCGCCCGGCTGACCGGGCTCGAGGTGCCGGTGCTCGTGGCTGGCGACGTGCGCGCGGCCATGGCGGTCGTCTCAGCGCGGGTCTTCGGTGAACCCGCACGGCGCCTCACGACGCTGGGCGTGACCGGCACGAACGGCAAGACGACCACCGTCGCGCTCATCAAGGCCGGGCTGATGGCCGCTGGGCGGGTGGCCGGCACGATCGGCACCATCGGCTTCGGCCTGGGCGGCGAGGAGTTGAACTCCAGCAGGTCGACGGTGACCACCCCGGAGTCGCCGGACCTGCAGGCGCTGCTGGCGGTGATGGAGGAGCGCGGAGCCGATTCGGTGGCCGTGGAGGTGAGCTCGCACGCGATGGCCCTCAGCCGGGTCGACGCCATCGAGTTCGACGTGGCCGCGTTCCTCAACCTGGGCCGTGACCACCTCGACTTCCACCACACTCTGGAGGAGTACCTCGCGGCCAAGTCCAGGCTTTTCGAGCCGGGCCGCGCCCGCACCAGCGTGGTCTGGACCGACGACAGCGCCGGCGTCGAGATCGCCGGCCGGGTCGCCGGACACGGGCAGAGCCGGCTGATCACCGCCGGCACCGGACCACAGGTCGACTACCGGATGAGCGACTACCGCCCCGTCCATCCCCTCGGCGGCGTCGCCACGGTGACCCGTCGGGGCGAGGACCTGACCCTGGAGCTGAGCCTGCCGGGTGTCTACAACATGATCGACGCCGTGGTGGCGCTCGCCATGCTGGAAGCGGTCGGCGTGCCCGTGGAGGCCGCGCTGCGTGGCCTGGCCACCGCCCAGATCCCCGGGCGGATGCAGCGGGTCCACCTGGGCCCCGATGCGCCGTTGACGGTCGTGGACTTCGCCCACACCCCGCAGGCGGTCGAGGCTGCCCTCCGGTCCCTCCAGGGAATCGGCACGCTCGTGTGCGTGCTGGGCTGCGGCGGCGACCGGGATGCAGAGAAGCGTCCGGACATGGGCGCCGTGGCGGCCAGGCTCAGCGATGTGACGATCATCACCGACGACAACCCCCGCTCCGAGGACCCGGCCGCGATCCGCGCCGAGGTCATGGCGGGCGCACGTCGTGCCCAGCGGCCGGGCACCGAGGTGCTGGAGGTACCCGGGCGGCGCGCCGCCATAGAGACCGCCTTGGGGCGGGCCGGTGGCGATACTGTGGTGGCGATCCTCGGCAAGGGGCACGAACGTGGCCAGATCCTGGCAGACCGCACCGTCGACTTCGATGATGTCGAGGAGGCGGCCCGTGCCTGGGGCCGCGGCGGTGAGGAAGGAGATCCGCATGCGCGTGCGCACGATGTTTGAGTTGGTGGAGTTGATCCAACCGGCCCCCGTCGAGCTGTTCGGCGACGACACCGACGTGGAGGTGGGCCCTGACGTCGTCATCGACAACCGTGAGGCCACCGAGGGGTCGCTCTTCGTCGCCATTCCAGGCGAGCGCGCCGACGGACACGATTATGCAGCGGCAGCCGTCGAGGCGGGCGCGCGCGGCATCATCGGGATGTACGGCACGGCCGCAGAGGTGCCGCACATCCTCGCGGAAGACTCCATCACGGCCATGAGCTGGCTCGCCCGCGGCATCGTCCGTGAGGAACGTGCCCGCGGCATGGTCTCCATCGGCATCACCGGCAGCTCAGGCAAGACCAGCACCAAGGACCTGATGGCCCAGGTCTTCGAGGCCGCCGGCCCGACGGTGGCCCCCGTCGGTTCCCAGAACAATGAGGTCGGCGTGCCGCTGACCGCGTGCCGCGTCGACGCCGACACCCGGTACCTCATCTCGGAGATGGGCGCCCGCGGCAAGGGGCACATCGCCTGGCTCACCTCGATCGTCGGGCTCGACGTCGGCGTGTGCCTCAATGTGGGCCGCGCCCACGTCGGCGAGTTCGGGGGAGTGGAGGCCACCGCCGTCGCCAAGTCCGAGATCGTGGCGGATCTGGCGGAGGACGGCTGGGCCGTGCTCAACGCCGACGACCCCGCCGTCGCGGGCATGGCCGCCGTCACCAAGGCTCGCATCGCCTGGTTCGGCGAGGGCCAGCTGGACGGCGGCGACCTCCGGGTCAGCGCCCGCAACGTCACCATGAACGCCCTGAGCCAGCCCAGCTTCGAACTCGTCGCGATGGACTCCGACGGTGAACGCACCGCGCAGGTCTCGCTCGGCGTGATCGGCCGGCACCAGGTGCCCAACGCGCTCGCCGCCGCCGCCGCCGCCCTCGCGGTGGGCCTCGACATCGATCTGGTGGCGCGGGCCCTCTCCGGGGCCGTGCAGCGCTCGAGTTGGCGGATGGAACTCATCCCGCGTCCCGACGGCGTGCTCGTGCTGAACGACTCCTACAACGCCAACCCGGATTCCATGGCCGCCGCGCTCGCGACCGCCGTCGAACTGGTGCACGGCACACGCGGCGAACATCCCGACGCGCGGGTCGTGGCGGTGCTCGGCGACATGCTCGAGCTCGGCCCGCTGGCGGACGACCTCCACGAGGAGGTGGGCAGGCTCGCCGCGGACCTCGGTGTCGCCGAGGTGGTCGCTGTCGGTGACCTGGCCGACAGGATCGTGGCCGGCGCCACCGGTGAGGGCATCACCGCGCGGACGGCGAATCGCGATGAGGTCGTGGACTCCCTTACGCTGAATCCCGGCGACGTCGTGCTCATCAAGGGATCCCGCGGCGTGGGTCTCGAAACGGTGGCGGCCGCACTGGCCGGTAAGGACGGAGCGGCGAAGTGATCAACATCCTCACGGCAGGTTCGCTGTCGTTGCTGTTCTCCCTGATCGGCACTCCTCTGCTGATCAAGTTCCTGACCAGGCGACAGTACGGTCAGTTCATCCGCGAGGACGGCCCCACCACGCACCACGTCAAGCGTGGCACCCCCACCATGGGCGGCCTGGTGATCATCGTCGCGGTCGTCCTCGCCTACACCGTCACGCACCTGGTGCGCTGGCAGGCGCCGACGGTGTCGGGCCTGCTGCTCATCGGGCTGGCGGTCGGCATGGGCTTCCTGGGCTTCCTCGACGACTGGTCGAAGATCTCCAAGGAGCGCAGCCTGGGGCTCACCCCGCGCGGCAAGCTCATCGGCCAGGCGCTCATCGGCGGCGGGTTCGCCGTCGCCGCACTGACGCTGCCGAATCACCGCGGCATCACACCGGCGTCGCCGGCCATCTCCTTCCTGCGCGACATCCCGTGGCTCACGATGCCCCTGGTGCTGGCGGTGCTGTTCATCGTCTTCCTGATCGCTGCCTGGTCCAATGCCGTCAACATCACCGACGGCCTCGACGGGCTCGCCGCCGGCTCCGCCACCCTGGTCTTCGCCGCGTACACCATCGTCAACATCTGGCAGTTCAACCAGTGGTGCTCGCGGCCCTCGGTGGCCCGATCAATGGCGGCACGCTGCTACGAGGTGCGCGACCCCAACGACCTCGCGGTACTGGCCATCGCCTTCGCCGGAGCCACCTTCGGCTTCCTGTGGTGGAACGCCAAGCCCGCCAAGATCTTCATGGGTGACACCGGGTCCATGGCGATCGGCGCCACACTCGCCGGTCTGTCGGTGATGACCCGCACCGAACTGCTGCTCGTCGTGCTCGGTCTGCTGTTCGTCCTCGAGGTCGGCTCGGTGGCGCTGCAGGTGAGCTACTTCAAGGCGACCAAGGGCAAGCGCATCTTCAAGATGTCGCCCATCCACCACCACTTCGAGCTGAAGGGCTGGGATGAGGTCACCGTCGTCATCCGCTTCTGGATCATCTGCGGCCTGTGCGTGGCCGCCGGCATGGGCGTGTTCTACGCGGAGTGGGTGACGGGCTCGTGACCCTGGATTGGATCCCCACCGCCACCCGGCTTTCCGAATGGCCCTCCGCGCAGGTCGTCGTCGCCGGCCTCGGTGTGTCTGGCTTCGCCGCGGCCGACGGCCTGATGTCGCTCGGCGCGAAGATCATCGTCCTCGACGAGTCCACCGCGCATGCTGACAAGGCCGAACTCCTCGAGAAGCTCGACGTGACCGTGCGGCTCGGCCCAGGGTCGACGGCGGAGCTGCCGCCCGGCACGGACCTCGTCGTCACCTCACCCGGATGGCGCCCCTCCGCGCCGCTGCTGCGCCAGGCGGCAGCCGCCGGCGTGCCCATCTGGGGCGAGACGGAACTGGCCTGGCGCATGATGCAGCCCGACAGGGTCATCCCGTGGTTGGGCGTCACCGGCACCAACGGCAAGACCACCACCACCCAGATGGTCGAGTCGATGCTGATCGCCGACGGCCGGAAGGCCGCAGCGGTGGGCAACATCGGCCGGCCCATCATCGAGGCCATCCTCGACGACGTCGAGTACGACGTGTTCGCCGTCGAGCTCAGCAGCTTCCAACTCCACTGGATGAACAACATCAACCTGCACGCCGCTGTGGTGCTCAACGTGCACCCCGACCACCTCGAGTGGTACGAGGGCGTGCCCGACGCCATGGAGCGCTACTCCGCGGAGAAGGCCAAGATCTACGAGGGCGTGACACACGCGTGCGTGTACAACGTCGATGAGCCCGTGACGGAGCGGATGGTCGAGGAGGCGGAGGTCGTCGAGGGCGCCCGCGCCATCGGCTTCACGCTCGGCACCCCCGCCATCTCCATGCTCGGCGTCGTCGACGACCTCCTCGTCGACCGGGCCTTCGTCGAACAGCGCCGCGATTCGGCCCTCGAGCTGGCCAAAGTCTCGGACGTGCAGCCGGCCGCTCCGCACAACGTCGCCAACGCCCTGGCGGCTGCGGCGCTGGCGCGCAGCTACGGCGTGCACCACACCTCCGTCGCCAAGGGTCTCCAGCGGCTCCAGTTGGGCGGTCACCGCATCCAGCAGATCGCCCAGGCCGACGGCATCCGGTGGATCGACGACTCCAAGGCCACCAACCCCCACGCCGCCAACTCCGCCATGCAGGCCTTCGACTCCTTCGTATGGATCGCCGGCGGCCAGGCCAAGGGCACCACCTTCGACGAGCTGATCGAACGGCACCGCGGCAAGCTGCGGGCCGCCGTCGTCATCGGCGTGGACCGGCACCTCATCGCCGACACGCTTGCCCGACACGCGCCCGACGTCCCCGTCCGGGTGCTGGACAGCAGCGACACTGGGGTGATGGACGAGGTCGTCGCTCTGGCTGGGCAGTTCGCCCGCCCCGGCGACGCGGTGCTGCTCTCCCCGGGCTGTGCCAGCCTGGACATGTTCGACAGCTACTCGGCACGCGGGGACGCGTTCGCCGAGGCGGCACAGCGGTATCTCGGGTAGGTACAGGACAGGAGGGATCACGACCATGGCGTCCGACGCAGCCACTTCCCCCACGGCGCGGTTCACCATCTGGTCCCAGGTGCGGGCACTCGCAGCCTCGCCGATGGCCCCGTACTATTTCGTCGCCGCGAGCGTCACCGTGCTGATCGGCATCGGCCCATTGATGGTGCTCAGTTCCTCGGCAGCGCTGGCTCAGTCCACCCAGGACGGCCCCTACCACTACGCCCTCAGGCAGCTTGCCTTTCTCGCCGTCGGCCTGGTGTTCCTCGTGATACTCAGCCGCCTGCCGTCCTCCCTGTTGCGAAGGTTCGGCTGGCTGTTCTGGGTGATCGCCGTCGGCCTCCTGATCGCCGTCCAGATCCCGGGCCTCGGCGTGCTCGTCAACGGCAACCGCAACTGGCTCCTCATCGGAGGCAGCCAGTTCCAGCCCTCGGAGTTCGCCAAGCTGGCCCTCGTCGTGTGGTGCGGCACGATCTTCCACGTGAAGCGCGGTAGGCTGCACGAACCGTGGCAGTTGGCCGTCCCGTTCGTGCCGCTCGGAGGGCTCATCCTGGCCCTCGTGCTGGCCGGCCGCGACCTGGGCACCGGCCTCATCATCGGCCTCATCCTCGTTGCGGTGATGTGGTTCATCGGCACGTCGCTGCGGGTGCTGCTGCCCCTGGGTGCGGCCGTGACCGGGCTGGCGCTGCTGCTGGTCTACGGCTCGGGCAACCGCATGAGCCGCATCAGCGTGTTCCTCGACCCGCAGTCCAACACGGACCTCTCGTCGCAACCCATGGCAGCGCTGTATGCGCTGGCCTCGGGCGGCTGGTGGGGGCTCGGCCTCGGCGCCTCGAAACAGAAGTGGGGCGGGCTCAAGGACGGCGCCCACACAGACTTCATCTTCGCCGTCATCGGCGAGGAGCTCGGGCTGTTCGGGGTGCTGCTGATCATCGCGATGTTCGCCCTGCTCGGCTGGGCGGGGCTGGAGATCGCCATCCGGTCGGACAAGATGTTCAACCGCGTCGTCGCGGCCGGCATCACCGCCTGGTTCCTCGGCCAGGCCACCATCAACATCTTCGTCGTGATGCACCTCCTTCCGGTCCTCGGCGTGCCGCTACCGTTCGTTTCATCCGGCGGCTCGGCGCTCATCGCCAGCCTCATGGGCGTCGGCGTCCTGCTCTGCCTGGGCCGTGACACTCCGGGGGCGCGGGCGTACCTGGCATCGCGTAAGGTCCCTGCGAGACCGCGCATGACGAGCGTCATGGCGGCAGGCAGGGAGGACTCGTGACCAGTGTGGTGCTCGCCGGCGGTGGTACCGCCGGCCACACGTCGCCGCTCATCGCCACCGCCAAAGCGCTCCTCGCGGCCCGGCCCGACACCACCATCGTGTGCGTCGGTACGGCCAGGGGGCTGGAGACCCGCGTGATCCCTGAGGCGGGTCTCGATCTGGAACTGATCACCCCGGTGCCGCTTCCGCGCACGCTGACCCTGGATCTCGTCAAGCTGCCCTACACGCTGACCCGGTCGGTGATGGAGGCCCGCAGCGTCATCCGCCGGGCGCGGGCCGATGTGGTCGTTGGTTTCGGCGGCTACGTCTCCATCCCGGTGTACCTGGCGGCCAGGCTCGCGCGGGTGCCCGTGGTGGTGCACGAGGCCAACAAGCTCCCCGGTATCGCCAACAAGATCGGTGCCCGTTCAGCGAAGTTCGTCGGCACGACGTTCCGCGAGACCCAACTGCCCGGAGGCGTGCTCGTCGGCATGCCGATGAGCCGCTCGATCACCCACCCGTCGGTGGGCGCCCAAGAGGCGCGGTCCCGGTTCGGGCTCGACCAGGAGCGCCCCACGCTCCTGGTCAGCGGCGGCTCGCAGGGAGCGGTGCGCATCAACGACGCCGTCGCGGAGGCGCGCGACGAGTTGCTCGCCGCCGGGATCCAGATCCTGCATGTGCTGGGGCCGAAGAACTTCGACGACACCGTGCACACCGTTGTCACGGGTGCCTCGGGCGCGGAATACCGGCCGGTGGCGTTCGTCTCGGACATGGCCGTGGCCTACGCCGCCGCAGACCTCATGGTCGGCCGGGCGGGCGCCGGCACCGTGATGGAGACCGCCGTCAGCGGCCTCCCCGTCGTGTTCGTGCCGCTGCCCTGGGGCAACGGGGAGCAGGGGAGGAACGCGGCGGAACTGGTCGCCTCCGGCGGCGGCGTTCTGGTGCCCGACGGTGAGATCAGCCGGACTAGACTGGTCGATGTCGTGACCGAGATCCTCGGAGATCGGCAGCGCCTCGCGCAGATGTCGGCCACGTGCCGCGACATGTATCCGGCCGATGCGGCCGAGGTCCTCGCAGCCGCCATCATCGACGCCGTCTGAGAAAGGTCGATCACAACCCATGCTCCTCAATCCCATCGAGGTGGTGCCCGCCGACGAGGTGGGGCCGGTCCATTTCATCGCAGCAGGCGGCTCCGGCATGAGCGGCATCGCCAGCCTCTACGCCGAACTCGGCATCAAGACCTCCGGTTCGGACCAGTCTGATTCGACGGCGCTCCGTGGCCTCCAACGAGCCGGAGTGACCACCTATGTGGGACACGACGCCTCCCAGGTCGGCGACGCGAAGACCGTCGTGATCTCCTCGGCCATCCGCGCCGACAACGTGGAACTCGTGGAGGCCCGCAGACGCGGCCTGCGGATCTGGCACCGCTCGGCGGCCCTCGCCGCCCTGATGAAGGGCAAGCGCGGCGTCTCCGTCGCGGGCACACACGGCAAGACGACCACGACGGCCATGACGGCCGTCATGCTCAGCGAGGCCGGCAGGGATCCCAGCTACGTCATCGGCGGCCCGCTGTCGACGACGGGGGCGAGCTCCGCCGTCGGCGCCGGTGAGTCGTTCGTCGTCGAGGCCGACGAATCAGATGCCTCGTTCCTGCAGTACCCCACGGAGATCGCCGTCATCACCAACGTGGAGGCGGACCACCTGGTCAACTGGGGCACCGCTGAGGCCTACGCCGACGGCTTCCGCGCCTTCGCCACCAGGCCGCACGTCCAGCACGTGGTCATCAATGTCGACGATGCCGGCTCCCGCACGCTGGCGGAGGAGTTGGTGGGGGAGACCCCGCACATCATCCGCTACGGCGAATCCGAGGACGCCGACGTACGCATCACAGAGGTGGAGGCCCACGGCAACGGGGTCGCCGCCACCATCACCTACGGGGATGATTCCGGCCGGATCGTGCTCCAGGTGCCGGGCAACCACAATCTGGCCAACGCGTCAGCCGCCTACGCCGTGGGCCGCGTGCTCGGGCTCAGCCACAACGAGGCTGTGGACGCGCTCGGCCGGTTCGAGGGCACGCTGCGGCGTTTCCAGCTCATCACGGACACCGCCGGTATCCGCGTCTTCGACGACTACGCGCACCACCCCACGGAGATCCGCGCCGCGCTGACTGCGGCCCGGCGCGCCACGTCGGCCGGCAACGAGGCCACGGGGCTCACCGGCCGGTTGATCGCCTGCTTCCAGCCCCATCTCTACAGCCGGACACTGGACTTCGCCGACGAGTTCGGTGAGGTGATGACGCTGGCGGACATCGCGGTCATCAACGACATCTGCGGCGCCCGGGAAGACCCGGTGCCCGGCGTCACCGGCGAACTCGTCGTCGACGCGGCACGGAGGCACGGCCAGGAGAACCTGGTCTACGTCAAGGAGAAGTACGACCTTCCCGCAGCCCTCAACGACATCGCAGAACCGGGTGACCTCATCATCACCCTGGGCTGTGGCGACGTCACCATCGTCGGCCCGCTACTTGCTGATCTCCTGAAGCAGCGGCCCACCGCGAAGTGAGCGAAGCGCTGACCCCGGGCGAGTTCGCCAGGGCCCTCCAGGACAAACGCAACGCGGAGCGCCGCCGCAGGTGGTGGTTCCGAGGCGGTCTCGCAGCTGCTGTGCTGCTGGTGGCCCTCGGCGTGTGGCTGGCCTTCTTCTCGACGGTCTTCGCGGCCCAGCGGGTGTCGGTCACCGGCGTGTCGCTGTTGACGACGGACCAGATCATCACCGCCGCCGAGGTGCCGATGGGCGAGCCGCTGCTCACGCAGGACCTGGGCGCCGTGACCCAACGGGTCAACGACCTGCCCGCGGTTCGCTCGGTCGAGGTGTCGCGGCAACTGCCGGACACCGTCGTGATCGAGGTCACCGAGCGCACCGCCGCCTTCCTGCGCGAACGCGACGGCCAGTACGACTGGATCGATGAGGAGGGCGTGGCCTTCCACCGCACCGCCGCGCTCGGCCCGCGGGACCTGCCGGCCACAGTGGCCACCGTGGAGGACCAGCAACGGTTGCTGGCGGATGTCGCCACCGTCGCCAACCACATCCCGGCGGACCTCAGGCCGGCCGTCGTCGCGATCTCGGCGGAGGCCGTGGACCGGATCTCCCTCTCCCTCGAGGGCGGGCGCACCGTCGTATGGGGAAGTGCGGACGAATCCGAGTTGAAGGCCGACGTGGTGAGTGCTCTACTGAGCGTCGAGGCCACCGTTTACGACGTGTCGGCACCGGGACATCCCACGACGAAGTAGGTGGACGGGCCGAGGCTCAACCAAACCCTGAAGTAGCACTTGAGGTGATTATTGAGGGTTTGGGCCGTGCCGTTGGACTGGCCTTGGCCGCCCCCATAGTCTCTAGCCCATGGCAAGCGCATCTCAGAACTACCTCGCGGTGATCAAAGTCGTCGGTGTCGGCGGCGGCGGCGTCAACGCCGTCAACCGCATGATCGAAGCGGGGCTCCGCGGCGTGGAGTTCATCGCCGTCAACACAGATGCGCAGGCATTGCTGATGAGCGACGCGGACGTCAAGCTCGACATCGGCCGCGAACTGACCCGCGGTCTCGGCGCGGGAGCTGACCCCGCGAAGGGCCGGCAGGCCGCGGACGACCACTCCGACGAGATCGAGGAGGCCCTCAAGGGGGCCGACATGGTCTTCGTCACCGCGGGTGAGGGAGGCGGCACCGGTACCGGCGCCGCTCCCATCGTCGCGAAGATCGCCCGCTCGCTGGGCGCCCTGACCATCGGCGTCGTGACGCGTCCGTTCTCCTTCGAGGGCAAGCGCCGCGCCTCCCAGGCGGAGGTGGGCATCGAGCAGCTCCGCGAAGAGGTTGACACCCTCATCGTCATCCCCAACGACAAGCTGCTCCAGATGACGGACCACCAGGTGGCCATCCTCGATGCGTTCAAGCAGGCGGACCAGGTGCTGATGCAGGGCGTGTCCGGCATCACGGACCTCATCACCACCCCGGGTCTCATCAACCTCGACTTCGCCGACGTGAAGTCCATCATGAGCCAGGCCGGCTCCGCCCTCATGGGTATCGGTTCGGCCCGCGGCGAGGACCGTGCACGCGCCGCAGCGGAGATGGCCATCTCGTCGCCGCTGCTGGAAGCCAGCATCGACGGCGCCCACGGCGTCCTGCTCTCCATCGCCGGTGGTTCAGACCTGGGCCTGTTCGAGGTCTCCGCCGCGGCCCAGCTCATCGAGCAGGCCGCGCACGACGAGGCCAACATCATCTTCGGTACCGTCATCGACGACGCCCTGGGCGACGAGGTGCGCATCACCGTCATCGCCGCCGGCTTCGACGGTGGCATGCCGCAGCGCCGGCCGCAGGCCCGCGTCGCCCCCAAGCCGCAGACGCAGCAGCAGCCCGCCCCCCAGCCGCGGCCGCAGCAGCAGCCGCAGTTCGAGGCGGAGCCCACCAACCCGGGCCACCAGCAGTACCGCGCCCAGCAGGCCAGCCCCATGCCGACGCAGCGTCCCGCCGCGCCCCAGCCCGGGCCGGACTACGACGACGACCTGGATGTCCCCGACTTCATGAAGTGATCACGGCGCGTCGGTGCGTCGGATCCGGTAACCCTGGTGCGGCGCGCTAGCCTTCGTGTATTAACCAGAAGGAGACTCTCGTGGGCGTTCGGAAGCTTGCCGCGTGGATGGGACTCGTCGAAGACGGTCGCTATCGGGATGACGACATCGACGACGCAGACGAACTCACGGACGACGTCTACGTTGAGGAAGACGAGCCCAGCGCGGAAGTCAGCCGCGTGCAGGCCCTGCCGCAGCGCCGCCCCAAGCCGGTGACGCCCGTGGCGCAGCCGCAGAAGGAGGTGGCCGACTTGAGCAGAATCGTCAGCGTCCGTCCCCGCTCGTACAACGAGGCGCGGGTCATCGGTGAGAACTTCCGGGACCAGATCCCCGTGATCATGAACCTGTCGGACATGGAGGACGGCGATGAGAAGCGCCTGGTCGACTTCGCTGCCGGCCTCGTCTTCGGGCTCCAGGGCAACATCGAGCGCGTCTCCAGCAAGGTGTTCCTGCTCTGCCCGCAGAATCTGGTCGTGGGCCCCGAAGACAAGGAGCGCATCGTTTCTGGTGGCTTCTTCAACCAGAGTTGAGCACAGTGGTCGCATACATCCTCTGGTGGCTGATCAACCTCTACATCTGGGTCCTCCTCGCCCGCGTCATTCTCTCGTGGGTGCCCATGTTCGCTCCCGGCTGGCACCCGAAGGGTTTCGTGCTGGTCATAGTGGAGACCATCTACAGCCTGACTGATCCGCCGGTGCGTTTCCTCCGCCGGTGGATCAAACCGGTGCGGCTGGGCAACGCCTCGCTGGACCTCAGCGTGCTGGTGCTGTTCATCCTGCTGCAGATCATCGGGCAGCTGGTGCTGGTCTACCTGCCCTTTTGAACCCTTCACCCCCGCTTGAGGTGTTGGCAGGTGCCCATGGGGCTACGCTAGCCTCAGATAATCCGGTTCCGGCCGGTTGATTGATCATCTTTCGATATGGAGCCAACATGAGTCTGACACTCGACGAGGTGCGCCAGATCCGATTCCGCATGTCCCGGCGTGGCGAGACGGGTTACCAGGTCGGTGACGTCGACACCTTCATCGACAAGGTCGAGCTGACGTTCGACGAGTTCGACAAGGAGCGCGAACGCCTCCGCCGCGAGCTTGACTCAGTGCAGTCCACCAGCGTGCAGCCCGCCGTCGTGGACGACTCGGAACTGCATTCCGCACTCCAGGACAAGGACCACGAGATCTCCGCGCTCCGTGGCGAGGTCGACCGGCTCAAGTCGGCGCTGAACAGCAGTGGCGATTCCAGCGCCGCGCACCAGGCGGCCGCCGAGGAGCGCGTGCGCGAGTTGTCCGCCGAGAACGAGCAGTTGCGCAACCAGCTCGAGAAGGTGCGCGCCGAGTACGACCGCGCCCGTTCCGAGCGTGTGACGCAGGTCGGCGGCACAGAGAACATCGTCGTGACCAGCTCCGAAGAGGCCGCCCCCGCCGTCACGCGGCTCCTGCAGATGGCCACGGACCAGGCCACCACCCTCGTCAACGAGGCGCAGGCTGAGGCCCAGCGCAAGATCGCCGAGGCCGAGCAGCGCGCCACCGAGATCAAGACCGACGCCCGCACCAAGGCCGAGCGTGTCGAGTCCGAGGCCCGGGTGAACGCGGAGCAGATGACCAAGGAAGCTGAGTCGCGCGCCAGCGACATCGACCGTCAGGCCACCGAGCGTCGCCACGAGCTGTTCTCCTCCCTCGAGCGCGAGCAGGCGGACCTCACCGTCAAGGTGGATGCCCTGCGTTCGTTCGAGACGAGCTACCGCGAGAACATGACCGGTTCGCTGCAGCGTCTCCTGGCGTCCATCAAGGACGACCGCCCGGAGCCGCACGACGTTCCTGAACTGGCCCAGCAGCGCCACTCCGAGACCCCCCGTCTCGATGCGCTGGCCGGTGGGGATCAGCAGTAGTCAACAACCTTTCTGAGCGCAGGCCGATCCGTGAGTGGGTCGGCCTGTTGCGTTGCCCCCATCCTGGTGTAGCCTTCCCCAACCAGAACACCACTGCGAGAAAGAGCAGCCATGCCGACGACGAAAAAGACCCCTGAGACCCAGGTGGTCCTCCCCGTGCTTGAGGGCGAGGAGCCGTGGACTCCCGAAGAGGTGGCGGAGCAACGCGCCGAGCTCGTCGATGAGATCCAGCGCATGGAACGCCGCATCGAGCAGACCGAGGCCGAACTGGACTCCCTGATGCGGGGCGGTATCGACGGAGCCGGTCGTGACCCGGTCGACGTGGGTTCCAGCAACTTCGAACGCGACCAGGAACTCTCGCTCGTGCAGAACGTGCGTGAGATGGCAGAGCAGGCCCGCCTCGCGCTCCACCTGTTCGACAACGGCGAGTACGGCTTCTGTGAGGTCTGCGGCCAGCCGATCGGCAAGGGCCGCCTCCAGGTGTTCCCCCGTGCCACGATGTGTGTGACCTGCAAGCAGCGCGAGGAACGGCGCTGAACAAGCAGCGCTTGGGGGTGGGTCTGCTCGCCGCGGGCCTCGGCCTGACGATGCTCGCCGCGGACCAACTGATCAAGATCGCCTCTGTCACGCATCTGACCCCTGGCGAGCGTGTGCCCGTCGTGGGGGAACTGCTGAGCCTCAACCTCATCCGTAACCCCGGGGCGGCCTTCGGCATGGGTTCTGGGGTCACGATCGTCTTCAGCGTGTTCGCCATCCTCGCCACCGTCGGCTGCCTCGTGGCGCTCACGCGGATCACAGCGCTCTGGCACGCCGTCGCCCTGGGCCTGCTCTTCGGCGGCATCACCGGCAACCTGGTGGACCGGATCACCCAGCCGCCCGCGGCGCTGCACGGCCACGTGATCGACATGTTCCAGGTGCCGAACTTCGCCATCTTCAACTGGGCCGACGTCTGCATCACGGTGGCCGCGGGTCTCATCATCGTGGCCGGCATCCTGGCCGAGCTGCGGGAGCGGAGTCCCCGGAAGGTGCCCGCATGAGCGTCTTCCTGATTCCGGACGCGCTCGCCGGCGAGCGCCTCGACGCCGCGGCCGCCCGCATCTCCGGCTACTCGAGGTCGCGCATCGAGACGATGATCGCCGACGGCCACCTCCGGCTGGGCGGGGCTGTCGTGACGAAGGGCTCCCAGAAGGTCCGCGGCGGTGAACTGCTCGACCTCGACGACTCCGCCCCCGTGGGCGTGCAGGTCCGGGCGCAGTTGGCAGACGGTGTGCGTATCGTGTTCGAGGACGCAGACCTCGTCGTCGTCGACAAGCCCGTCGGTGTGGCGGCGCATCCCAGCCTCGGCTGGGAGGGGCCCTCCGTCGTGGAGCACCTGGCTGCCGCCGGCGTGCAGGTGGCCACCTCCGGTGCGGCCGAGCGCCAGGGCATCGTGCAGCGCCTCGACGTCGGCACCAGCGGCCTGATGGTGGTGGCCAAGTCGGAGGTCGCCTACAGCGTGCTGAAGCAGGCCTTCCGCGACCGCACCGTCGACAAGATCTACCACGCGCTGGTGCAGGGTCACCCGGACCCGTTCACGGGCACCATCGAGGCGCCCATCGCGCGGCACCCGGGCGCCGACTGGAAGATGGCCATCATCGAGGGTGGCCGTCATTCGGTCACGCATTACGAGACGTTGGAGGCGCACCGCGCCGCAACCCTTCTCGAGGTCCACCTCGAGACCGGCCGCACCCACCAGATCCGAGTCCACATGGCGGCCATCGGCCACCCCTGCGTGGGCGACCCCCTCTACGGGGCGGACCCCACCATGGCGGAGCGCCTCGGCCTGATCAGGCAGTGGCTGCACGCCGTCGAGTTGGGCTTTACGCATCCCACCAAGGGTGACGAGGTGCGCTTCACCTCCCCGTACCCCGAGGATCTGGCGCGGGCGCTGGAGCTGGTGCGCGAGGGGATCGCCCAGCCACGATGATCCATCGGGGCACCCCGATGTGCCTGAGGCGGCCCTTGCAGTAGTCTTGGCCCGTGCGTAGAGCAAAGATCGTATGTACCCTCGGCCCGTCTGCTGAATCCGTCGAGCGCCTTGTGGAGCTCCTTAATGCCGGCATGAACGTCGCCCGTCTCAATATGAGCCATGGCGACTACAACGAGCACGGCAACCGAATCAAGAACGTCCGGGAAGCAGCTGAGCTGACCGGCAAGACCGTTGGCGTTTTCGCCGACCTGCAGGGCCCCAAGATCCGTCTGGGGCGCTTCGAGAACGACGAGAAGCAGTACCTCGAGGTGGGTGACCGGTTCACCATCACCATCGACGACATTCTCGGCAACAAGGAGCGCTGCTCCACGACCTACAAGGGCCTGACCGGCGACGTCAACGTGGGGGACCCCATCCTCATCGACGACGGCAAGGTCGGCCTCCGCGCCATCGAGGTCACCGAGCGTGACGTCGTGTGCGAGGTGACCGTCCCCGGTCCCGTGTCGAACAACAAGGGCATCAACCTGCCCGGTGTCGCCGTGTCCGTCCCCGCGCTGTCCGAGAAGGACGAGAACGACCTGCGCTGGGCGCTGCACCAGGACGTCGACATGATCGCCCTGTCCTTCGTGCGCTCGGCCGACGACATCAAGCGCGTCCACGAGATCATGGACGAGGAGGGTCGCCACCTGCCCGTCATCGCCAAGCTTGAGAAGCCCCAGGCGATCGCCAACCTGCAGGACATCATCGACGCGTTCGACGCGTTCATGGTCGCCCGCGGTGACCTGGGCGTCGAACTGCCGCTCGAAGAGGTCCCGCTGGTCCAGAAGAAGATCATCCGCGCGGCCCGCAAGTGGGCCAAGCCGGTGATCGTCGCCACGCAGATGCTCGAGTCGATGATCTCGAACCCGCGCCCCACGCGCGCCGAGACCTCCGACGTCGCCAACGCCATCCTCGATGGCGCCGACGCGGTCATGCTCTCGGGCGAGACCTCCGTCGGTGACTTCCCTGTCGAGACCGTGGCCACCATGGCCCGCATCGTCGAGAAGACCGAGCGCGAAGGCCACGCCGAGATCCACATCATCGACTGGGACCCGCACACCACGGGTGGCATCCTGGCGAAGGCCGCCGCCGAGGTCGCCGAGCGTATCGGCGCCCGCTACCTGGTGGCCTTCACCAAGTCCGGTGACACCGGCCGGCGCATCTCGCGTCTGCGTTCCCCCATCCCGATGCTGGTGTTCTCCCCGGAGAAGGCCACCCGCCAGACCATGACCCTGTCGTGGGGCGTCGACACCCAGGTGACCCCTGAGTTCAACTCCCAGGAAGAGGTCGTGGAGGCCGTTGACCGTCACCTGCGTGACCGCGGCATGATCGAGGTCGGCGAGCGCATCGTCATCGTCTCGGGTTCGCCCATGGGCATCCCCGGCAAGACCAACAACCTGCGCGTCCACAAGATCAAGGAACTCGGCGAGTCCCACTGACCCGCCGGCGGCCCTGACCGCAAGTGAAACACCCCGCCGGGAGCGATCCTGGCGGGGTGTTGCTGTGTGTGCCCGGGAGGGGACTCGAACCCCTACGGCCTTTCGACCAGACGGGTTTGAGCCGTCCGCGTATACCATTCCGCCACCCGGGCGGGCCTCACTTATTGTGCCATAGACCGCCCGCATCATGCATTGCGGGCGTGAGTGGGCACTTTGCCCGCTACGGGAGTAGTATCTGGGCAGGTTGACCGACGAAGCTCGCCTCCCGCGGCGAGGGAAAAGTGCCACTAGATATGACGAAGAAGAAGCCCACTGTGATTGTCGCCGAGGACGAGGCGCTGATCCGCCTCGACCTGGTCGAGCTCCTCACCGAGGAGGGATACGACGTGGTCGGCGAAGCCGGCGACGGTGAAGAAGCCGTCAAGCTCGCCCGCGAGCTCGTACCCGACCTCGTGATCATGGACGTGAAGATGCCCAAGATGGACGGCATCACGGCCGCAGAGATCATCGCGGAGGAGCGGATCGCGCCCATCGTCATGCTCACCGCGTTCAGCCAGCGCGACCTCGTGGAGCGCGCGCGTGACGCCGGCGCCATGGCCTATGTCGTGAAACCGTTCGGCGCCTCCGACGTGGTTCCGGCCATAGAGATCGCCATGGGTCGCTTCCAGGAGATCGCCGCCATCGAGGATGAGCTCGCCAGCCTCGAGGACCGCCTCGAGTCGCGCAAGATCATCGACCAGGCCAAGGGCATCCTGCAGCAGGACCTGGGCCTCACGGAGCCGGAGGCGTTCCGCTGGATCCAGAAGACCGCCATGGACATGCGTAAGTCCATGCGCGACGTCGCCGAGGGCGTCATCTCCCACAAGAAGAAGTAGCGCCCGCCCTGAGCCTGCCGGCGATCCCTGCCGGGCAGGCTCAGCGGCGGTTGATCATGTGGCAGGTCAACCGCCCGGTAGCGGTGAGCCTGCCCTGTTCGTCGATGATGTCGACGGAGTAGGTCACCATGTTGCGGCCGAGGTGCAGGGCGGTGGCGGTACCGGTCACCCGGCCCCTGGTCGCCGCCCTCAGGTGGGTGACGTTGAGATCGACGCCCACGCCCACCCGGTCCGGCCAGCCGTGTGCCATGGCCCCCATCGACGCGAGGGTCTCGACCACGACCCCGCTGGCGCCGCCGTGGAGGAGCCCGAACGGCTGTTCGTTGCCCTCCACCGGGATCCATCCCACGACGCGTTCCGGCGTCAGTTCGGTGATGGTCAGGCCCAGTTTGTCGTCGAGCGGGGAGAACTGGTCAGCGAGCCAGGCAGGGATGGAGTTCATGGGGCCTCACTCTGCCACGGTAGGCTCTTGAGCTGTGACTGACGTGAAGAAACTGCTGCTGATCGACGGACATTCCGTGGCCTATCGGGCGTTCTTCGCCCTGCCGGTGGAGAGTTTCGCCACCCGTACCGGCCAGCACACCAACGCGGTCTTCGGCTTCACGTCCATGCTGATCAACGTGCTGCGCGACGAGCAGCCCACGCACGTCGCCGTCGCCTTCGACGTGGCGCGTGAATCCTTCCGTACCGAGCAGTACCCGGAGTACAAGGCGAACCGCTCGAAGTCCCCAGACGAGTTCAAGGGCCAGGTGGCCCTCGTCAAGGACGTGCTCGACGCGCTGCGGATCCCGTTCGTCGAGATGGCCGGCTACGAGGCCGATGACCTGATCGCGACGCTCTCCACCCGTGCCGCCAGTGAGGGCTTCGACACCTACATCGTCTCCGGCGACCGCGACGCCATGCAGCTCGTGAACGAGCACGTCACCCTGCTCTACCCCCGCCGGGGCGTCTCGGACCTGGCCCGCATGACGCCGGCCGCGGTGGAGGAGAAGTACCTGGTGCCGCCCGCCCGGTACCCCGAGATCGCCGCCCTGGTGGGGGAGACGAGCGACAACCTCCCGGGCGTGCCCGGCGTGGGCCCCAAGACCGCCGCGAAGTGGATCGCCCAGTTCGACGGGCTGGACAACATCGTCGCCCGCGCCGAGCAGATCCCCGGCAAGGCGGGGGAGTCGCTGCGCGCGCACCTGGGCGACGTGGTGCGCAACCGCCGCCTCAACGCGCTCGTCTGCGACCTCGATATCGACTTGGCGCTGCCGGACACCGTCCGCGTGGACTGGGACCGGGAGCGCGTACACGAACTGTTCGACGCCCTCGAGTTCAGGGTCCTCCGCGAGCGGCTGCTGGAGTTGGCCGCCTCCGCTGAGCCGGTGGCGACCGAGAGCTTCGCGGTGGAGGGCGCGCGCCTCGAGCAGGGCGAGGTGGCCGCCTGGCTCGCAGCGCACGCCCAGCAGACAACCGCCGTCCACTTCGTCGGCACCTGGGGTGCCGGCGAGGGCGACCTGACCGCCCTGGCGCTGGCCGCGGCGGACAACTCGGGGGCGTACGTCGACACGGCGGACCTCACCCCGGAGGACGACAAATCCCTCGCGGAGTGGCTGGCCGACCGCTCTCGGCCCAAACTGATCCACGAGGCCAAGGGCCCCACCCTGGCGTGCTGGAGCAGGGGCTGGGACCTGGACGGCGTGCAGCTCGACACGTTGCTGGCCGCGTACCTGCTGCGCCCGGACCAGCGCACCTACGACCTCTCTGACCTGGTGGTGCGCTACCTGCACCGCGACCTCGCCGTGCAGCAGCAGACCGACGACGACGCGCAACTGGCGCTGGACTTCGGCGACGAGGACGACTCCGCCGTCGAATCCGCCCTGCTGCACGCGCGGGCCGTGCACGACCTGGCAGAGGTGCTGTCCGAGCAACTCGCCGAACGCAACGCGGCCGCCCTCATGACGGGGGTCGAACTGCCCCTGCAGCGGACGCTGGCCACCATGGAGAAGCTCGGCATCGCGGTCGACGTGGACCGGCTGCACACCCTGCGCGACGAGTTCGACCGCGCCGTGCAGGACGCCCAGCAGGCCGCTTTCGACGTGCTCGGGCACGAGGTGAACCTCGGCTCGCCCACGCAGCTGCAGGGGGTCCTGTTCGACGAACTGGGGATGCCCAAGACCAAGCGCACCAAATCCGGCTACACGACCAACGCCGAGGCCCTCGAACAGCTCTTCGAGAAGACGGAGCACCCGTTCCTCGGGCACCTGCTGGCCCACCGGGACCGGATCAGGCTGCGCCAGACCGTCGACGGACTGCTGGCCACGGTGCGGCCGGACGGCCGCATCCACACCAGCTACATGCAGGCGATCGCCGCGACGGGGCGCCTCTCGTCGACAGACCCGAACCTGCAGAACATCCCCATCCGCACGTCGGTGGGCCGCCAGATCCGGGCCGCGTTCGTGCCGGGGGACGGGTACGAGTCGCTGATGTCGGCGGACTACTCGCAGATCGAGATGCGCATCATGGCGCACGGCAGCAAGGACCCGGGGCTGATCGAGGCCTTCGAGTCCGGCCGCGACTTCCACGGCGAGATGGCGTCCCTGGTGTTCGGCGTCGAACCCGGCGGTGTCACGCAGGAGATGCGGGCGAAGATCAAGGCGATGAACTACGGCCTGGCCTACGGGCTGAGCGCCTTCGGCCTGTCCAACCAGCTGAAGATCTCTGTCGGTGAGGCGCGCGACCTCATGGACGACTACTTCTCCCGCGTCGGCGGCGTGCGCCAGTACCTGGCGGCCATCGTCGAGGAGGCCCGCCGCGTGGGCTACACCGAAACCATGCTGGGCCGTCGCCGGTACCTGCCGGACCTCACCACGACCAACAGGCAGCGGCGGGAGATGGCGGAGCGGGCGGCGCTCAACTCACCCATCCAGGGATCCGCGGCAGATGTCATCAAGGTCGCCATGATCAACGTCGGCCGCGCGCTGGACGACGCGGGGCTGACCAGCCGGATGTTGCTGCAGGTGCACGACGAACTGGTCCTCGAGATCGCCCCGGGCGAGCGCCAGACCGTCACCGAACTGGTGGCGCGCGAGATGGGCGGGGCCGCGAAGCTGCTGGTGCCGCTCGAGGTGTCGATCGGCGTGGGCGACAGCTGGCAGTCTGCCGCCCACTAGCCCTCAGGTGGCGGGGACCACCGGGTCTGCGTAGAACAGGATCCGGGAATCCCACGCCTTGGTGCTCGCCTCGTAGTCCCAGCAGATCACGATGGCCAGCTGGGGCGCGCCCTCGAAGTCGACCATCACGTTGGAATTAGGGTCATAGTCCTCGACCCACACCTTCACGGCCTCCGTGTATTGGTAGCACTGCACCTGACCGTCGCTGCCGTACAGCTTGATCACGTCGCCGGGTTCCAACTGGGACCTGCCGCCTTCGTACATCTCGTTGCCGAGGGCGGGCGGCAGGCTGGGGTTGTAGGTGTGGATGGACAGGACGGCCTTGCCGTTGGCCGCGCCGGGCTTGGGGCCGCCGCTCCACCAGGAGGCGGTACGGGGCTGGTCGAACGGGGGAGCGGCGATGTTGCCGTCCTTGTCCAGGTTCAGCGTAATGACCCGCTCGTCGGCGCCCAACGACTCGATCGTGAACCGCTGTGGCACGAAGCCGTCCGCGACCGCCGTGCACTCTGCGAGGGCCGGGTTGCCCGACGGCGTGGCCTGGCCGCCAGGTGACGCCGAGGTCGTCGCCGGAGCCGGCGACGGTAGCGCGGTGGTGGAGGCCGGGGCGGGGGACGAAGCGGCTGGGGCCGCCGGCCCGGCCGCGGGTGCACCGCCGCGGGTGAGCGCGAAGACCAGCAGCGCGATCACCCCGACGACGGCGGCCAACAGGACGAGGAGGCGCGTGGAGCGCCGGCTCTGCGGTTCAGGGGTCTGCGACACGTGGGCAAGCATAGGCATTGGCCGGATCGGACCATAACCGCTAGTGTTCTCCGGTTGGCCCCGATTTCGACTTCAGGTTGCCGTTGCTCGACGAAGAGCGGTACGCTGAGCGGGCACTGTGGCCTGCGTTCTCTCGGACGGAGTAGAGAGCGGTGATTCGTCACGGGCGCAGTGCATCCATTTTCATCCACTATTTCGGAGCCCTACTACATGACCTCCTCCACTGAGGCCTCGACTGTCGCAGTCGATGACATTGGCACCCGCGAAGATTTCCTCGCTGCGGTTGACGCCACCATCATTTCTTTCAACGACGGGGACATCGTCTCCGGCACCGTCGTCAAGGTTGACCGGGACGAGGTCCTGCTCGACATCGGTTACAAGACCGAAGGCGTCATCCCCTCGAAGGAGCTCTCCATCAAGCACGACGTCGATCCATTCGACGTCGTCCAGGTGGGTGATGTGATCGAGGCCCTCGTCCAGACCAAGGAGGACAAGGAAGGCCGCCTCATCCTGTCCAAGAAGCGCGCACAGTACGAGCGCGCCTGGGGCACGATCGAGAAGATCAAGGAAGAGGACGGCGTTGTCACCGGCTCCGTCATCGAGGTTGTCAAGGGCGGCCTGATCGTCGACATCGGCCTGCGTGGCTTCCTGCCCGCGTCGCTGGTCGAGATGCGTCGCGTCCGCGACCTCCAGCCCTACGTGGGCATGGAGCTCGAGGCCAAGATCATCGAACTCGACAAGAACCGCAACAACGTGGTCCTGTCGCGTCGCGCCTACCTCGAGCAGACCCAGTCGGAGGTCCGTCAGACCTTCCTCACGCAGCTCCAGAAGGGCCAGATCCGCAAGGGTGTCGTGTCCTCCATCGTCAACTTCGGCGCGTTCGTCGATCTCGGCGGCGTGGACGGCCTCGTGCACGTCTCGGAGCTCAGCTGGAAGCACATCGACCACCCGAACGAGGTCGTCGAGGTCGGCATGGCCGTCACCGTCGAGGTGCTCGAGGTGGACATGGACCGCGAGCGCGTCTCCCTGTCGCTCAAGGCCACCCAGGAAGACCCGTGGCAGACCTTCGCGCGTCTGCACCAGATCGGTCAGATCGTGCCCGGCAAGGTCACCAAGCTGGTTCCGTTCGGTGCGTTCGTCCGCGTCGGCGAGGGCATCGAGGGCCTGGTCCACGTGTCCGAGCTCGCTGAGCGTCACGTCGAGATCCCGGAGCAGGTTGTCGCCGTCGGTGACGACCGCATGGTCAAGGTCATCGACATCGACCTCGAGCGTCGCCGCGTCTCGCTGTCGCTGAAGCAGGCCAACGAGGGCATCGACGTCGCCGCAATCGACTTCGACCCGGCTCTCTACGGCATGCAGGCGTCCTACGACGAGCAGGGTAACTACATCTACCCCGAGGGCTTCGACCCCGAGACGAACGACTGGAAGGAAGGCTTCGACGAGCAGCGCGCTGCTTGGGAGGCCCAGTACGCCCAGGCGCACGCTCTGTGGGAGGCCCACAAGGCTCAGGTGGAGTCCGCCGAGACTGCCGAACGCGATGCCACCGTCGAGGCTGCCGCCGGTTACACCTCGACCGACGTCGAGACCGACGGAGCCGGCTCGCTGGCTTCCGATGAGTCGCTGCAGGCTCTGCGCGACAAGCTCGCCGGTAACTGATCCCGCGTCACCAACAAGGCCCGCCCCCGAATGGGGGCGGGCCTTGTTGGTTCCGGTGTCAGGCGGCTCAGACGCCGCGGCGCCCGGTCACGAGGTTGACGATCAGGACGATGAGCGCGATCACCAGCAGAATGTGGATGAAGGCGCCGCCCACCTTCAGGAGGAAGCCGAGCAGCCATAGAATGACCACCACGACGAGAACGATCCACAGGATGCGTGCCATGAGGTTTCCTTTCATGCCGTTGTCAGGTTCGGGTTCGGTTCAGCCTACAGGGAGGTGGGGGCGGTGGTAAGGGTTGGCCTGACAGGGGGTATCGCCTCCGGGAAGTCGTTCGTCGCGGACGAACTCCAAGCCCGCGGCGCGGTGCTCATCGATTCGGATCTGCTCGCACGGGAAGTGGTGCAGCCGGGCACCCCGGGTCTGGCAGCCGTCGTCGAGCGGTTCGGCGAAGACATCCTGACGCCGGAGGGGATGCTCGACCGGCCACGGCTCGGCCGGCTCGTCTTCGCCGACGACGCTGCGCGCGCGGACCTCAACGCCATCGTCCACCCGCTCGTGCGCGCCAGGAGCGCGGAACTGGAGCAGAAGGCGCCTGTGGACGCCGTCGTCGTCCACGTGATCCCGTTGCTGGTGGAGACCGGCCAGCAGGACCTGTTCGACGAGGTGGTCGTCGTGGACGTGCCGGTCAACACCCAGGTGCTGCGCCTCATGCACCGCAACAACCTGAGCCGCGACGAGGCCTGCCAGCGGATCATGGCACAGGCCTCCCGCGTGGAGCGGTGCGCGGCAGCCACCCAGGTCATCGACAACGACGGTGACCAGGCGTCTACCGTCCGCCAGGTCGAGCAGTTGTGGGAGAAACTCAGCAACTCTGCGACCTGAGCGCCGCTCCTACTCCTCGCCCCAGGGCGGGCAGCTGCAGACGAGATTGCGGTCGCCGTAGGCGTTGTCGATGCGTCCCACCGCTGGCCAGTACTTGTCGACGCGGAACGCGCCCGCCGGGAAGCAGCCCTGCTCACGCGAGTAGGAGCGCTCCCAGTCGGCCACGAGGTCCTCGACGGTGTGTGGGGCGTGCCGGAGCGGCGACTCGGCGGCGCTGACCTCCCCGTCGATCACCTGCCGGGCCTCGCGGGCGATGTCCAGCATGGCGGCGACGAAGCGATCCAGCTCCGCAAGGGGCTCCGACTCCGTCGGCTCGAACATCAACGTGCCGGCCACCGGGAAGCTCATGGTGGGCGCGTGGAAGCCGTGGTCGATGAGCCGCTTGGCGATGTCGTCGACGGTCACGCCGGACTTCGACCAGCCGCGCGGATCCACGATGCACTCATGGGCCACGCGGCCGCGGGCGCCGGTGTACAGGATGGGGTACGCCTCGGCGAGCCTGCTCGCGAGGTAGTTGGCCGAGAGGATGGCCACCTTGGTGGCCTGGGTGAGACCGGCGCCGCCCATGAGCAGCACGTAGGCCCACGAAACCAGCAGGATCGACGCGGACCCGTGGTTGGCGCCGGAGACGGCACCGGGGGCGCCCGCCTGCGGGTCGGACGGGAGGAACGGGGCCAGGTGGCGCTGCACGCCGATCGGCCCCATGCCGGGCCCGCCGCCGCCGTGCGGGATGGCGAAGGTCTTGTGCAGATTGAGGTGGCTGACATCGCCGCCGATCTCGCCCGGCCTGACCAGACCCACCATGGCGTTGAGGTTGGCGCCGTCGATGTAGACCTGGCCGCCGTGCTCGTGGGTGATGTCGCAGACCTGGCGCACCGTCTCCTCGAAGACGCCGTGCGTGGACGGGTAGGTGATCATCACCGCCGCGAGCCTGCCGCCCGCCTCGGCGGCCTTGGCGCGGAAGTCGTCGAGGTCGATCTCACCGTCGGCCGTCGCCTTCACCGCCGTCACCTTCATGCCGGCCATCTGGGCGGAGGCCGGGTTGGTGCCATGGGCGGAGGTGGGGATCAGGCACACGTCCCGGTCGTCGCCGTTGGCCCTGTGGTAGGCCGCGATGGTGAGCAGGCCCGCATACTCGCCCTGCGCGCCGGAGTTGGGCTGCATGGAGAACGCGTCGTAGCCCGTGATCTCGCAGAGCTTGGCCTCGAGGTCGGCGATCAGTTCGGCGTAGCCCTGCGTCTGGTGGGCCGGTGCGTAGGGGTGCAGTTCGGCGAACCCGGGCCAGCTCAGGGGCCGCATCTCGACGGCCGCGTTGAGCTTCATGGTGCACGAGCCCAGCGGGATCATGGCGCGGTCGAGCGCCAGGTCGCGGTCCGACAGGCGGCGCATGTAGCGCATCATCTCCGACTCGGCCCGGTTGAGGTGGAACACCGGGTGGGTGAGGTAGTCGGTGGTGCGGAGCAGGTCGTCCGGCAGCGCGGGGACGACGGTCAGCCCGGGGCGCTCGTCGATCCCGAACGCGTCGAGCACGCGGGCGACGATGTCCAGGTCCGTGGTCTCGTCGACGGAGATGCCGACGCGGTGCCGGCCGATGCGGCGCAGGTTGATCCCGCGGTGCTCGGCGGCGGCGATGATCCCCGCCTGGCCCACGCCGACGTCGACGGTGATGGTGTCGAAGAAGACCTCGGGTTCGACGGCGGCGCCGCCGTCGCGGAGGGCGGCGGCAAGCGTGGCGGCAGTGAGGTGGGTGCGCTGGGCGATGGAGCGCAGGCCCTTGGGCCCGTGGAAGACGGCGTAGAACGACGCCATCACCGCCAACAGGGCCTGGGCCGTGCAGACGTTGGACGTGGCCTTCTCGCGGCGGATGTGCTGCTCGCGGGTTTGGAGCGCGAGCCGGTAGGCGCGGTTGCCCCGGGCGTCCTTGGAGACCCCGACCAGACGGCCGGGCAGCGCGCGCTTGAGCTCGTCACGACACGACATGAACGCCGCGTGCGGCCCGCCGAAGCCCATGGGCACGCCGAAGCGCTGTGAGGAGCCGATGGCGATGTCGGCGCCCATCGAACCGGGGTCCTTGATCAGGCACAGGGCGAGCAGGTCCGTGGCGATGACCGCGATGCCGCCGCTGTCCTTGACGGCGCGACACTGGTCCGTGAGGTTGCGGACGTGTCCGTAGGTGCCGGGGTGGGCGAAGATGGCGCCGAAGAAGTCGTCTGCGACGAAGTCGGCCACGGGGCCCACCACGAGGTCGATGCCGAGCGGCTCGGCGCGCGTGGCCAGCACTGCGATCGTCTGGGGGTGGAGGTCGTCGGCGGCGAAGAACCGGCGCGAGGTGGCTTTGGCGGTGCGTTTCGCCATGGCCATCGCCTCCGCGGCGGCGGTGGGCTCGTCGAGGAGGCTGGCGTTGGCGAGGGGGAGCCCGGTGAGGTCCGCCACCATCGTCTGGAAGTTCAGGAGCGCCTCCAGCCTGCCCTGTGAGATCTCCGGCTGGTACGGCGTGTAGGCCGTGTACCAGGCGGGGTTCTCGAACACGTTGCGCTGGATGACCGGTGGGGTGACCGTGCCGTAGTAGCCCTGGCCGATGAGTGAGGTCAGCACGGTGTTCTTCGCGGCCACTTCGCGGAGCTTCTGCGTGACCTGGTGTTCCGTGAGGGGCTCCCAGCTCAGCGGCCGCGTCTGGTGGAGACCACTGGGGACGGTCTGCTCGATGAGTTCGTCGAGCGAGCCGACGCCCACGGCCTCCAGCATCGAGGCTATCTCGATGCGGCTGGGGCCGATGTGGCGCAGCGTCGCGAAGTCGTCCGGCTGCACGTCCGGGCTGTCCCACGTGGTCATCGGTGCCCTACCCGATCATCGAGCGGTAGGCGTCCTCGTCCATCAGCGATTCCGCCGCGGCGGAATCCGAAGGGCGGATCTTGATGAACCAGGTCTGCATCGCGGAATCCGGCGTCACCGATTCGGGGGAGTCCGCCAGGGACTCGTTGACCTCGGTGATTTCACCGTCGTAGGGGGCGTTGATGCCGGAGACGGCCTTGGCGGAGTCGATGCCCACGATCTCCTCACCCGCGGTGACCGTGGTGCCGGCGTCGGGCAGGTCGATGAAGACGATGTCGCCGAGTTCCGAGGCGGCGTGGTCGGTGATCCCGACGGCGAACGTATCGGTGTCGACCCATTCGTGTTCCTTGGTGAACTTGATCATGGTGCTCCTCTAGCGCTTGTACTGGTGGGGGACGAACGGCAGTTCCGTGACGGTGAGCGGCAGGGCCTTGCCCCGGACCTGGGTGTAGAAGGTTGTTCCGGCCGTGGCGCCGGTGGGCACCAAACCCATGGCGACGGGGCCGCCGGCGGTCGCGCCGAAGCCGCCCGAGGTGATGACGCCGACCTGTTCGGTGCCCTGCTCGTCGACGAACAGGGGAGCACCCTCGCGGGCCACGGCCCTGCCCTCGGGGCGCAGGCCCACCCGCTCACGTGCGGCACCCTCGTCGAGTTGTCGGAGGATGACCTCCGCGCCGGGGAAGCCGCCGGCCCTGGAGCCGCCGGAGCGGCGGACCTTCGGGATGGCCCAGGCGATCCCGGCCTCGACAGGGGTGATGTCCTCAGCGAGCTCGTGGCCGTAGAGGCACATGCTGGCCTCCAGTCGGAGGGAGTCGCGGGCGGCCAGACCGGCCGGGGCCACGTCGTCCAGCGCCAGCAGCGCGCGGGCGAAGGCCTCCACCTGCTCGTTGGGGAGGGATATCTCGAAGCCGTCCTCACCGGTGTACCCCGAGCGCGAGATCCACAGCTCGCCCCCAACCTGTCCCGGGGCATCCAGCACGAGGGAATCCATGAAGCGCATGGCGACGACTTCGGGCAGCAGGGTGGCCAGCGACTCCTCGGCCTTCGGCCCCTGCAGCGCCAGCAGCGACCTGTCCGTCAGGTGCTCGACGGTGACGCCCTCCAGCCTCTGGAGCAGAGCCAGGTCCACGTCGGTGCGCGATGCGTTGAGGACCAGGAAGAACCGGTCTCCGTGGTGGGCGAACATCAGGTCGTCCACCACGCCGCCGGCGTCGTTGGTCAGCAGGCCGTAGCGCTGCCGGCCCTCCTCAAGCCCCGCGACGCTCGCCGGGATGAGGGTCTCCAGCGCTGCCGCCGCGTCCGCCATGTTTCCTGAGCGTGGGCGGATGAGGACCTGGCCCATGTGGGAGACGTCGAACAGTGACGCCGCAGTGCGGGTGTGCTGGTGTTCCTTGAGGCCGCCCTCGAACTGGACGGGCATGTCCCAGCCTGCGAAGTCGACGAGCTTGGCGCCCAACTGGGTGTGGAGTTCGTGCAGCGCCGTGGTCTTCATCGACGTCGGGCCCCTTCCCGGCACGCGTGCCGACGGTTGGACAACGCATCCAGGCTAGCTGCGCACCAGTGCCGCGGTGCGGGGAACGGGGGAATCCGCGCAGCGTCAGCGCGTGGCCTCGATCATGCCGCGCAGGTCCCGCTTCAGGTCCACGATCTCGTCGCGGTGGCGGGCGGCCACCTCGAACTGCAACTCCGCCGCCGCCTGGTGCATCTGGGCGGTGAGGTCCTCGATGAGCTTGGCGAGTTCCTCCTGGGCCATGGCGGTGGCATCCAGGCCGCGGCCCTTGCGTCGGCCACCGGAGGCCGCCTCCTCGAGCAGTTCGGTGGTGTCCGCGTCCTCGCGGGCGAGCATCTCCGAGACGTCGCCGATGCGCTTGCGCAGCGGTTGCGGGTCTATGCCGTGCTCGGTGTTGTACGCCACCTGGACGGCGCGTCGACGGTTGGTCTCGCCGATGGCGGCCTCCATCGACGGCGTGATCTTGTCCGCGTACATGTGCACCTGGCCGGCGACGTTTCGCGCGGCACGGCCGATGGTCTGGATGAGGGACCGCTCGGAGCGCAGGAAGCCCTCCTTGTCGGCGTCCAGGATGGCCACGAGCGACACCTCCGGGAGGTCGAGGCCCTCGCGGAGCAGGTTGATGCCCACCAGCACGTCGTACTCGCCGAGGCGCAGCTCGCGCAGCAGCTCGATGCGGCGGATGGTGTCGATGTCGGAGTGAAGGTAGCGGGTGCGGATGCCGTGGTCCATCAGGTAGTCCGTGAGGTCCTCGGCCATCTTCTTGGTGAGCGTGGTGACGAGCACCCGTTCGTTGCGCTCCACGCGGAGCTTCACCTCGCCCATGAGGTCGTCGATCTGCCCACGCGTGGGCTTGAGGATGACCTCCGGATCCACCAGACCGGTGGGGCGGATGATCTGCTCCACCACGCCGTCGGCCCGTTCCATCTCGTACGGGCCGGGCGTGGCCGACAGGTAGACGGACTGCCCGATGCGCTCCACGAACTCGTCGAACTTCAGCGGCCGGTTGTCGATGGCGCTGGGCAACCGGAACCCGTGCTCGACGAGGGTGCGCTTGCGGGAGGCGTCGCCCTCGTACATGCCGCCGATCTGGGGGATGGTGACGTGCGACTCGTCGACCACTAGCAGGAAGTCTTCGGGGAAGTAGTCCAGCAGGCAGGACGGTGCGGACCCGGGGGCGCGGCCGTCAACGTGGCGCGAGTAGTTCTCGATGCCGGAGCAGGTGCCGATCTGGCGCATCATCTCGATGTCGTAGTGGGTGCGCATCCGGAGGCGCTGCGCTTCGAGCAGCTTGCCCTGCGCCTCGAACTCGGCGAGCCGCAGCTCCAGCTCACGCTCGATGCCAGCGATGGCGCGCTCCATGCGGTCTGCGCCTGCGGAGTAGTGGGTGGCGGGGAAGATGTAGGCCTCGCTCTCCTCGTGGATCACGTTGCCCGTCAACGGGTGCATGGTGACGATGCGCTCCACCTCGTCGCCGAAGAACTCCACGCGCAGCGCGTTCTCCTCGTACATGGGGAACACCTCGAGGGTGTCGCCCTTCACCCGGAAGGTGCCGCGTCCGCCGCCGATGTCGTTGCGGGCGTACTGGATGTCCACCAGATGGCGCAGCAGGTTGTCGCGTTCGTACTCGTCTCCGACGCGGAGCGTGACCCGCTGCTTGAGGTACTCCTCCGGCGTGCCCAAGCCGTAGATGGCCGACACCGTTGCCACGACGATGCAATCCCTTCGGGTGAGCAGCGACGACGTGGCAGCGTGCCGCATCCGCTCCACCTCCTCGTTGAGCGAGGAGTCCTTCTCGATGTAGGTGTCCGTCTGGGGGAGATAGGCCTCGGGCTGGTAGTAGTCGTAGTACGAGACGAAGTATTCGATGGCGTTGTTGGGCATCAGGTCGCGCAGCTCGTTGGCGAACTGCGCGGCCAGGGTCTTGTTGGGCTGCATCACGAGGATGGGGCGCTGCAGCCGCTCTGCCAGCCACGCCACCGTCGCCGTCTTGCCGGTACCGGTGGCGCCCAGCAGCACGACGTCCTGCTGGCCGGCGTTGATCCGCTTCTCGAGGTCCGCGATGGCCCTGGGCTGGTCACCGGACGGCGAGAACTCCGAGATGACCTCCAACGGGGCCACCTGGCGCTGCAGTTCTTCGATGGGACGCATGAGACACAGAGTAGTCGCGGGCCCTGACAGCATCGTGTTGCCGAAGGGTCGCATGCCGAGGCCAGGACGAGTCGACGGTCGTGGGTGGGCTCAGTCGGTTTCGTCCTCGCGGTAGATGCGCGAGCACTCCACGCCCCGCATCAGCCAGGCGAGCAGATCGGCGGCCGGGCCGTGGAAGGTGGCCGGATCCACCGTGCGGCCCACGGTGCCCTCGTAGCCCTCATCCGCCACGAGGCGCAGCGGAGGGTAATCGTCGCGGTGCCCGATGCGCTCCACCTGGAAGGCCAGGAGCGCCAGGGCGATGTCCGGGGCCAGCACGGACGGCGTGAAGTGGGCGTCGAGGTCGAGATGGTGGAGCACCACCTCGCTGAGCCGGGCGAGCGGGACGTGGCGGGCGGGGATGTGGTGGCCGTCGCGGAGCCTGATCTCCCGCTGGTCGCCCTCCAGTTCCGGGAGGAGCTCCTGGAGTTCGCTGGCGCTGGTGTCGAGGTCGATCTGCAGCGCGAGGCCGCCGGAGATAGCGCCCAGCTCGATGGCCTGGTGGTCTTCGCCGCGCGAGCCGTACATCTCGCTCTGCACGCCCTCCTGGAGTTCGCCGATCACCCGGACCATCGCACGGGCCCCCTCGGCGAGGTGCGCGGCCACGTGGCTGCGTGACCAGCCGCTCAACTTCGTGGGGCCGGCCCAGTCTTCGTCGGTGAAGCCGATGGTCGTTCCGAGTAGCAGCGACGTGTGCTCGCGCACGGCGCTCACCACGTCGCCGAACGGCAGGCGGTTCATCGGCATGTGCCCCAAACTAGCAAAGACGTACCATTACGGGCGTGAATGATCGGCTCATTGTGCGTGGCGCACGCGTACACAACCTCAAGAATGTCTCCGTCGACCTGCCCCGCGACTCACTCATCGTGTTCACCGGACTCAGCGGATCGGGAAAATCGTCGTTGGCGTTCGACACGATCTTCGCTGAGGGGCAGCGGCGCTACGTCGAGTCGCTGTCGGCCTATGCCCGCATGTTCCTGGGCCAGATGGACAAGCCGGACGTCGACTTCATCGAGGGGCTCTCGCCGGCGGTGTCGATCGACCAGAAGTCGACGTCGCGCAACCCCCGCTCCACGGTGGGCACCATCACGGAGGTCTACGACTACCTGCGCCTGCTCTACGCGCGCATCGGCGTCCCGCACTGCGAGGTGTGTGGCGCCGTGATCGGCAAGCAGACCCCGCAGCAGATCGTGGACCGCATGATGGGCGAGGAGGAGGGCACCCGCTTCCAGATCCTGGCTCCGCTGGTGCGCGGTCGCAAGGGCGAGCACGCCGACCTGTTCCGCCAAATGATCGGCGACGGGTATGCCCGCGTCCGCATCGACGGCGAGACCTATTCGTTGACGGAACTGCCAGCCGTGGCCAAGACCTACAAGCACGACATCGACGTGGTGGTGGATCGCGCGGTGGTGCGGCCCAACGCCAAGCAGCGGATCACCGAATCCATTGAGACGGCCCTCAACCTCGCCGGTGGCGTGGTCACGATCGACTTCGTGGACCGCCCTGAGGGAGACCCGGAGCGCGAGCGTCGCTTCTCGGAGAAGATGGGCTGCCCCAACGAGCACGACGTCAACATCGACGAACTCGAGCCGCGGCAGTTCTCGTTCAACGGCCCATGGGGGGCCTGCCCCGAGTGCTCGGGCCTCGGCACGCTGCTGGACCCGGACCCCGAGCTGATCATCCCCAACGACGACCTCTCGGTGGAGGACGGCGCCATCGCGCCCTGGACCACGCCGACGATCAAGCAGCACTACGCCCGCGTCCTCGAGTCGCTGGGCGAGGAACACGACTTCTCCCTGACCACTCCCTGGAAGGACCTGTCCGCAGCCACCCGCAAGCTGCTGCTGCACGGAGCCAAGGGCAACGTGGTGGTCAAGTACCGCAACCGGTTCGGCCGGGTGCGGGCGTTCTCTCAGAAGTATGAGGGCGTCATCCCCTTCATCCGGCGGCGGTTCGACGAGGCCGAGACGGACGCGGCGCGGGACCGGTGGGGCGGCTACATGCGCGAGATCGACTGCGCGCGCTGCGAGGGCGCCAGGCTCAAGGCCGCGTCGCTCGCGGTCACCGTGGCGGAGCGCAACATCTCCCAGCTGGCCAACCTGTCGATCGGTGAGGCCGCGGAGTTCCTCGGCGCGCTGCAACTGTCGGAGCGGGAGGCTGCCATCGCGGAGCGGCTCATCAAGGAGATCAACCTGAGGCTGCGCTTCCTGCTCGACGTGGGGCTCGACTACCTCTCGCTCTCGCGCGCTGCCGGCACGTTGTCGGGCGGCGAGGCGCAGCGGATCCGTCTCGCCACCCAGATCGGGTCCGGCCTCGTGGGCGTCCTGTACGTGCTCGACGAGCCGAGCATCGGCCTCCACCAGCGCGACAACCTGCGCCTCATCGAGACGCTGCACCGGCTCCGCGACCTCGGCAACACGCTGATCGTCGTCGAGCACGACGAAGACACCATCCGGGCCGCGGACTGGGCGGTCGACATCGGCCCAGGGGCGGGCGAGGGTGGCGGCGAGGTCGTCATCAGCGGCACCGTGGAGGAACTGCTCAACCACCCCGAGTCCAAGACCGGCGCCTACCTGTCCGGCCGGCTCGAGATCCCGGTACCGGCCGTGCGGCGCCCGGGGAACGGGCTGCAGCTCGTCGTCAAGGGGGCCCGTGAGCACAACCTGCGCAACATCGACGTGAGCTTCAACCTGGGGCAGTTCATCGCCGTGACCGGGGTCTCCGGCTCGGGCAAGTCGTCGCTGGTCAACTCCATCCTGTACACGGCCGCCGCGAAGGCCATCTACGGCGCGAAGGCCGTGCCCGGGCGGCACAAGTCGCTCGACGGGCTTGAACACCTCGACAAGGTGATCTCGGTGGACCAGTCGCCGATCGGACGCACCCCCCGGTCGAACCCGGCCACCTACACCGGCGTGTTCGACAAGGTCCGGGCCCTGTTCGCCAAGACGCCCGAGGCGAAGGTCCGCGGCTACATGCCAGGCCGCTTCTCGTTCAACGTCAAGGGCGGCCGGTGCGAGAACTGCATGGGCGACGGCACCATCAAGATCGAGATGAACTTCCTGCCGGACGTCTACGTGCCGTGCGAGGTCTGCCACGGGGCCCGATACAACCGCGAGACGCTCGAGGTGCACTACAAGGGCAAGACCATCGCCGAGGTGCTCGACATGCCCATCAGTGAGGCGGCGGTCTTCTTCGAGTCGATCTCGTCCATCGCCCGGTACCTCAAGACGCTGGAGGAGGTGGGCCTCGGCTACGTCCGCTTGGGCCAGCCGGCCACGACGCTGTCGGGCGGCGAGGCGCAGCGCGTGAAGCTCGCGGCGGAGTTGCAGAAGCGCTCCACCGGTCGCACCCTCTACGTCCTCGATGAGCCGACCACCGGCCTCCACTTCGAGGACATCCGCCGCCTGTTGGCCGTGCTGCAGCGGCTCGTCGACCAGGGCAACACCGTCGTGACGATCGAGCACAACCTCGACGTGATCAAGAGCACGGACTGGGTGATCGACATGGGGCCCGACGGGGGGACGCGCGGTGGCACCGTCATCGCGACCGGCACTCCCGAGGAGGTCGCGGCGACGGCGGGCTCAGCCACCGGCGAGTTCCTGAGGAAGCTGCTGTGACCGGAAGTCCCGCGGCACCCCGGCGGGACCGCCCGGATCACGCGGGGTAGAGCGGGCGCAGCGACTCGGGCGCGATGCGCCCGGCGGACCATCTACCGGCGAAGTAGATGAGCAGCGCCGCGCCGAACAGCGGCAGGGCGGGCTTGCGGGGGTCCCACGGACCCCGTAGGGAGTTGATGTACTGCACCCGGTTCAGGGCCACCACGCCGTCCTGACCGCCCTCACAGGCGACCTGATAGCGGCCGGGCTCGGCGTAGAAGGACGTGCCGACGGTGGGCGGATCGGACGCGTAGCGCCACGGCTCCTGCAGGAGTTCGTAGCCCTCCGCATCCGTGATGGTGCAGGGAGGAAGTTCGGCCTCGTGACGGATCAGCACGTAGGAATCCGCCGACGTGATCGTGATGGAGCCGTCAGTGCCAGGCACGTGCCGCTGGGGCACGTAGTCGTCGCGCATGCCGGTGAACTGGCCGAGCAACAGCGCTGCGGCGGGTGCCGCCAACGCCAGCGCCGCGATGATGGTGACCACCTGCACGACGAAGGCGATGCGACGGCGCTTGCGCCAGGCACGCATCTGTAGGACGAGCTCCTCGCGGGCCGACAAGGAAGTCTCTGTGTGACTCGTGGTCATGCCTCAAGGATAAGCCCGGATTCCGCGGCTGAGTAGGCTGCAGACATGGCCGATCCCGCGAGCTACCGCCCCCGTCCGGGCAGCATCCCCACAGACCCCGGGGTCTACCGGTTCTTCGACGCGTTCGGCCACGTCCTGTACGTCGGCAAGGCGAAGAATCTGCGCCAGCGGCTCAACTCGTACTTCGCGGACCCCGCCGCGCTGCACTTCCGCACCCAGACGATGGTGCGCACTGCGGCGAAGGTGGAGTGGACGGTGGTGCGCAACGAGTTGGAGGCGCTGCAGCTCGAGTACACCTGGATCCAGCAGTTCGACCCCCGGTTCAACGTCAAGTACCGCGACGACAAGTCCTATCCGTGGCTGGCGGTCACCATGAACGAGGAGTACCCCCGGGTGTTCGTGGGGCGCGGCGCCAAGAAGCGTGGCGTGCGGTACTTCGGTCCGTTCGGCCAGGCGTGGGCCATCCGCGAGACCGTCGACCTGCTGCTGCGGGTGTTCCCCATGCGCTCCTGCACGCAGGGGGTCTTCAACCGGGCGCGTTCCTCCGGCAGGCCGTGCCTCCTCGGTGACATCGGCAAGTGCAGCGCCCCCTGCGTCGGACGGGTGAGCCCGGAGGAGCACCGTGCGATCGCCGAGGACTTCTGTTCCTTCATGGCCGGCAACACCGGCGGAATCATCGGCCGCATCGAGCGCGCGATGTACGACGCCTCGGCGGAGATGAACTTCGAGCGCGCCGCCGTCCTGCGGGACTCGCTGACCGCCCTGCGCAAGGTACAGGAGAAGAACTCTGTGGTGCTCAGCGACGGGCTGCGCGCCGACATCGTGGGCCTCTCCGACAACGGCCACCAAGTGGCCGTCCAGGTGTTCCACATCGTCGACGGGCGCATCCGGGGCGAACGCGGCTGGATCGCCGACCGCGCCGACGACCGTTCGCTCACGGAACTGCTGGAGGCCTTCCTCGAACAGTTGTACACCGACGACCTGGAGATCCCGCCGTACATCCTCAGCTCCGTGGAGGCGGAGGACACGCTCATCGCGCACCTGTCGACGCGCCGCGGCAGCAAGGTCGACATCAGGGTGCCGCTGCGGGGCGAGAAGCGGGCGCTGCTCGACACCGTCGTCCGCAACGCCGACATGGCGCTCGACCAGGCGAAGCTGCGTCGCTCCACGGACCTCACCGCCCGTTCGCAGGCGCTGGACGAGATCTCCGAGGCGCTGGGTCTGGAGGAACCGCCGCTGCGGATCGAGTGCTACGACATCTCGCACACCATGGGCACCGAGACCGTCGGCTCCATGGTGGTGTTCGAGGACGGGATCCCGCGCAAGAGCGAGTACCGCCGTTTCATCATCAAGAGCTTCGAGGGGTCCAACGACATCGCCGCCATGACCGAGGTGCTCAGCCGGCGCCTGCGGAGGCTGGCGGACGAACGCCAGTCCGACGTCAAGGTGGACGCCACGACGGGGGAGGCGGCCCGCTTCTCGTACGCCCCGGCGCTGATCGTGGTGGACGGCGGCCTGCCGCAGGTCAACGCCGCCGCGGCGGTGCTGAAGGAGTTCGGCTTCGACGCCGAGATCGCGCTCTGCGGGCTGGCCAAGCGGCTCGAGGAGGTGTGGATCCCCGGCGAGGAATACCCGCTGATCCTGCCGCGGGCCGCGGAGGGGCTGTACCTGCTGCAGCGGTTGCGCGACGAGGCCCACCGCTTCGCCATCACGCACCATCGTTCGCGGCGTGCGAAGACGGTGGTGGAATCCGTGCTCGACGGCGTCCCCGGCCTGGGGGAGCTCCGCAGGAAGGCGCTGCTGAAGTACTTCGGTTCCATGCGGAAGCTGCGCCAGGCCACCGTCGAGGAAATCGCAGAGGTGCCCGGTTTCGGCCCGCGGCTGGCCGCCTCGGTCAAGGCCGCCGTCGCCGACACCGGGGGAGAGGCGATCAACCTGACCACCGGCGAGGTTCTCGAGACCTGACACGTGTCGTTTCCTGAGCCAGTAGGGCTGCCGGTTTGCTTGGCAGCCGGAGGTATCCACGTACGGGGTCCATGGCGAGTCGGTGCGCGTCACCCGTTGGCGGGTTGCGGGTGGTGCGTGGTTGCTGTGGATGGCAACGACACGGGTGGTGGCGGCCGTCGGACGCTTCGGGGTTGGCGGTGCTGTCGGGATGGTGGCAGAAGTGGCAGGACGGCTCGGGCCGTCGTCGTGGTGTCGGTTCTGGCACCGACGTCGGTGCAACTTCTTGCACTACGCAACCCACCCGGCCCGTACTGCGACGTGTGGCGCCACGTGTCGGCCCGATGAGTGAGACCTCACGCTGAACGACGGCCCGAGTTGAACAGTGTTCAAACAAGGTGCTTAAATTGTGCTCACTCATCGACCCAAGGAGTGACCGATGTCCACCAGCACCGCTGTCGACGCGCCGCGCACGAAGGCCTTCGCGCCCGCCGACCTCGCGTACATCGCCGTGTTCGCCGGCCTGCTCTCGGCGCTGTCCCAGATCACCGTGTCCCTCGGGCCGGTGCCCTTCACGCTGCAGACCCTCGGCGTCGCCCTGACGGCGCTCGTCCTCGGCCCTTGGCGCGGCGCGACCGCGGTGCTGCTCTACATCGTCGTCGGCGTCGCCGGCCTGCCGGTCTTCGCCGGGGGCAAGGCGGGTCTCTCCGCGTTCCTCGGCCCCACCGGCGGCTACCTCCTCTCCTTCGTCGTCGGCGCCGTGGCGATCGGCCTCGTGGCCAAGTGGGCCCTGCGCAAGGGCCTGTCTGCGATGACCCCGGTGTGGTTCTTCCTCGGTTGCCTCGCCGCCCGCTACCTCGTGGTGCTGCCCATCGGCGTCGCCTGGCTCGCCGCCTACCTCGACAAGCCCTTCGTCGAGGCGTTGGTCACCATCGACATGCCGTTCTGGGTCTGGGACGCCGCCAAGAGCCTGCTCGCGGTCCTCATCGCGGTGGCCGTGCACAAGGCGTTCCCGAGGCTCCTCGGCCGATGATCCAGTTCCGCGACGCCCGCGTGGTCGTCCCCGCCCCCCGGCAGGGCGACCCGGACCGGGTATTGCTCGCGGGGGTGACACTGGACCTCGCCGAGCGGCGCGTCGCCGTCATCGGCGCCAACGGCTCCGGAAAGTCGACCCTGCTCCGACTGCTCAACGGCCTGCGCACCGTCACCTCGGGCCGGGTGCTCGTGGACGGCCTCGACGCAGACCGCGACGGCAAGGCGGTGCGGCAGAAGGTGGGCTTCATCTTCACCGACCCGCTCGCCCAACTGCTGATGTCCACCCCTGTGGAGGACGTGGAGCTGAGCCTCCGCTCGAAGATCGGGAACCGTGCCGAGCGCACCGCCCGGGCCCACGCGCTGCTGGAGCAGCGGGGGATCGGCCACGTCGCGCACCAGTCGATCTATGACCTCAGCGGCGGTGAGCGCCAACTCGTCGCGCTCACCAGCGTGCTCGCGGTCGACCCGGCCATCCTGGTGGCCGACGAGCCCACCACGCTGCTCGACCTGCGCAACAAGCACCTGCTGCGACAGGTCCTTGCCGAACTGGAACAGCAGGTGATCTTCTCCACCCACGACCTCGACGTGGCGATGGACGCCGGGCGGGTCATCGTCGTCGACGGTGGCCGTATCGTCGCCGACGGCACCCCGCGCGAGACGGTCGACTTCTACACGCGGATCATGGCGGATCAGGTCCGCTCGTGAGCGCGCACACCAGCGTCCTGGGCACCTTCGAGCCGGGCGACGGATGGCTCTTCCGGCTGCCTGTCGGCGCGAAGTACCTCATCCTCCTGGCGCTGGCCGTGCCGCCCATCTTCATCTTCCAGTGGTGGGCCACGCTTGCCGGGTTGGTGCTGGTGCTCGTCATCCTTCTGACCTCGGCTCTGGGGCTGCGCAGGATCTTCGCCTTCGGTTGGTACATCTGGTTCTTCCTCGGGCTGTTGGCGATGTACCAGGTCATCGGGCTCCGGTGGGAGGCCGCGTTCGTGACTGCGGGCAACATGCTGCTGGCTGTCCTGGCGGCGCGCATGCTGACCCTCACCACCTCGACGGCCGACCTGCTCGACGCCCTCAGCCGCGGTCTCCGCGTGCTGCGTCACGTGCGGATCAATCCGGACGCGGTTGCGCTCATGGTGGCGCTGATGGTGCGCTCGATCCCGTTCCTGGCCGGGTCCATCGAGGACGCGCGCGCGGCGGCACGCGCCAGGGGCAAGGAGCGCAACCTGGCGCTGTTGCTCACACCCGCCGTCGTGAACGCAGTTTCGTATGCGCAGCGCACCGGTGAGGCGCTGCAGGCGCGGGGGCTGCCGGAGGACCCGGCCTAGGCGATGCGCCGGCCCGAGGCCAGTAGGGTGGGCGCCATGACCGACGCGCCGCACCAGGAGTTCGCCATCATCACCGGCCTGTCCGGTGCGGGGCGACGCACGGCGGCGCACGCCATGGAGGACCTGGGCTGGTTCACCGTCGACAACCTGCCGCCCGTGATGCTGCCCGGCCTGGCCCGCACCCTGCTCCAGGATGGCGTGTACAGGGTCGCGGTGGTCGCCGACGTCCGCAGCCGCGAGCAGTTCGAGCAGCTGCCGGCCGCGCTGGCCGCCCTCGAGGAGGCCGGGGGCCGCATCACGACGGTGTTCATCGAGGCCGACGACGACATCATCGTGCAGCGTCAGGAATCCAACCGTCGCCCGCTGCCGTTGCAGGGCGGCGACCGGTTGATCGAGGGCATCGCGCGCGAACGGCGCCTGTTGGCCGACATCCGGGCCACCGCTGACATCGTCGTCGACACCACCCGCCTCTCCGCCCGCCAACTGGTGCAGCGCGTCGCCAACCACTTCGGCGACGAGGCCACCGACAAGCTCAAGATCGCGCTGATCTCCTTCGGCTTCAAGAACGGCGTGCCGGTCGACGCCGACATGGTGTTCGACGTGCGCTTCCTGCCCAACCCGTACTGGATCCCGGAACTGAGGCCCAAGTCCGGGCTCAGCAAGGACGTGGCGCAGTACGTGCTCAAGCAGCAGGCGGCACAGCGGTTCCAGGATCACATGGTGGAGCTGCTGGCCACGGTCGCGCCCGGCTACCTCAACGAGGGCAAGCGCCAGGTCACCGTCGCGATCGGCTGCACCGGCGGCAAGCACCGCTCCACCAGCATGAGCGAAGAGCTGTCCATGAGGCTGCGTGAACACGGTTTCCCGACCACGGTGCTGCACCGGGATCTGGGGAAGGAATGACCATCACCTCCCTGCCCAAGGTGGTCGCTCTCGGCGGCGGCCACGGCCTCGCCGCGTCACTGACGGCGCTGCGCCGCGTCACGGACCAGCTCACCGCCGTGGTGACGGTCGCGGACGACGGGGGCTCCTCGGGGCGGCTGCGCCAGGAGTTCAACTGCCTCCCGCCCGGAGACCTCCGCATGGCGCTGGCGGCGCTCTGCTCCGACGACCACGCCGGCCGCACCTGGGCGAACGTGCTGCAGTCGCGGTTCACGGGTGACGGCCCGCTCGGCGGGCACGCCATCGGCAACCTGCTGATCGCCGGGCTCTGGCAGCAGTTCGAGGACCCGGTCCAGGGGCTCGACATGGTCGGCGACCTGCTGCGCACCCGGGGCCGCGTGCTGCCCATGAGTTCCGTGCCGCTCGAGATCGAGGCCGACGTGTTGGGTCTCGACCCCTTCGCGCCCGATGAGGTGTGCACCCTGAGCGGCCAGGCCACCGTCGCCAAGACCCGGGCGGAGGTGCAGCGCGTCAGGCTCGTGCCGGACCAGCCCCCGGCCAGGCCCGAAGCGGTGGCGGCGATCATGGCGGCCGACGCCGTCGTGCTCGGTCCGGGTTCGTGGTTCACCTCAGTGCTGCCGCACCTCCTCGTGCCGGAGCTCGCCGAGGCGATCGTCACGACGAAGGCGCAGCGCATCCTCGTCCTCAACATCACCGCGGCGGCGGAGACCGACGGCTTCTCCGCCGCCCGCCACATCGAGACGCTTGCGGAGCATGCCCCGAACCTCCGCCTCGACGTGGTCATCGCCGACAGCCGCTTCACCGCGGACGACGAGCACATCGAGGGTTACGTCCAGTCCATGGGGGGCCGCCTCGTGCGGGCCGACGTCGCGTCCCGCGACGGCTCGTCCACCCATGACCGGCACCGCCTCGCGTCGGTGTTCAGCGAAGTGATCACCGGGTGAGGATCCTGACCCCCGTGCATGGCCGTCCCCGTATGGCAGACTTCGCCCCATGGCTCTGACGCAGAAGGTGAAGGCCGAACTGGCCTCCGTCGTCGCGCCCCATCCGTCTGTGCGACGGGCCGAGGTGGCGGCGATGTTGCGCTTCGCCGGCGGCCTCCATCTGGTGGGTGGCCGCATCGTCGTGGAGGCGGAACTCGACACCGGGGGAGCGGCTCGACGGCTGCGCAGTTTCATCAGCGACCTCTACACCATCGACACAGACCTGCTCGTGATCAATGCCTCCGGCGTGCGCCGCGGCCCCCGGTACTCCGTGCGCGCTGTGCAGGGCGGCGAACAACTGGCCCGCATGACGGGGTTGGTCGACCAGCAGCGCAGGCCCGTGCGCGGCCTGCCCCCCATCGTCGTCGGCGGTTCCGCGGCGGACGCCGTGGCTGTGTGGCGCGGCGCGTTCCTGGCACGCGGCTCGTTGACGGAGCCCGGCCGCTCGATGTCGCTGGAGATCACCTGCCCCGGCTCTGAAGCGGCCCTCGCCCTCGTCGGCGCGGCCCGCCGCCTGGGCATCGCCGTGAAGTCCCGTGAGGTGCGCGGGGTGGAGCGGGTGGTCATCCGCGACGGCGACTCCATCGCGGAACTGCTGACCCGCATGGGGGCTCCTGAGACGCGGATCCTCTGGGAGGAACGCCGCCGCCGCCGGGAGGTGCGTGCCTCGGTGAACCGGCTGGCCAACTTCGACGACGCCAACCTGCGCCGCTCGGCCCGGGCCGCCGTCGCCGCCAGCGCCCGCGTGGAGCGCGCCATGGAGATCCTCGGCGACGAGGTGCCCGAGCACCTGCGAGAAGCCGGCAACCTGCGGCTCCAGCACCGCCAGGCCAGCCTCGAGGAACTGGGTCAGCTGCATGAGCCGCCGCTGACCAAGGACGCCATCGCTGGACGGATCCGACGCCTCCTCGCCACGGCGGACAAGGTCGCCGAGGAACGCGGAGTTCCCACGACGGAAGCCAGCCTCCCGGCAGACCTCCAGGACAGCTGAGGTAACGCTCACTAAAACGACCCCACGCTTGCTCGAGATGCTCAAGTCGTTAGGATGAGGATGTCCATCCGCGCATCCGTGCGCTCGGTAGCTCGAAAGGGATCGAATTCCTCATGACCGTAAAGGTTGCAATCAACGGCTTCGGCCGCATCGGCCGTAACTTCTACCGCGCGCTCGTCGCTGCGGGGGCCGACCTCGACGTGGTTGCCGTCAACGACCTGACCGATAACAAGACGCTGGCCCACCTGCTGAAGTACGACTCGATCCTGGGCCGTTTCCCCGGTGAGATCAGCTACGACGACGACGCCCTGACCGTCGACGGCAAGGAGATCAAGGCGTTCGCGGAGAAGGACCCCGCCGCGCTGCCGTGGAAGGACCTCGGCGTCGACATCGTCATCGAGTCCACCGGTTTCTTCACCGACGCCACCAAGGCCCAGGCCCACATCCAGGCCGGCGCCAAGAAGGTGCTCATCTCGGCTCCCGCCAAGAACGAGGACATCACCATCGTCATGGGCGTCAACGACGAGCTGTACGACACCGAGAAGCACAACATCATCTCGAACGCGTCGTGCACCACCAACTGCCTCGCCCCCATGGCCAAGGCGCTCAACGACGGCATCGGTATCGTCAAGGGCCTCATGACCACCATCCACGCCTACACCGCGGACCAGAACCTGCAGGACGGCCCCCACAAGGACCTGCGTCGCTCGCGCGCCGCCGCCCTGAACATGGTTCCCACCACCACAGGTGCCGCCAAGGCCGTGTCCCTCGTGCTGCCCGAACTCAAGGGCAAGCTCGACGGCTACGCCATGCGCGTCCCCACCCCCACCGGTTCCGCCACCGACCTCACCTTCGAGGCCTCCCGTGAGACCTCCGTCGAGGAGATCAACGAGATCGTCAAGAAGGCCGCCGACGGCAAGGTCCTCGTCTACACCGAAGACGAGATCGTCTCCAAGGACATCGAGACCGATCCGGCTTCCTGCATCTTCGACGCCAAGCTCACCAAGGTGATCGGCAACCAGGTCAAGGTTCTCGGCTGGTACGACAACGAGTGGGGCTACTCCAACCGTCTCGTCGACCTGACCGTCCTGGTCGGCTCGAAGCTCTGATCACCACCACCCACGTGGTCTGAGACAACGGCCCTGTGGCCCCGCCTGGGGCCGCAGGGCCGTTGTCGCCGAAGAAGAAATCTGAGAAGAAAGAGGACCGAAGTGAAGTCCGTTGCTGAGCTGGGCGATCTGTCCGGCAAGCGGGTACTCATCCGCTGCGATTTCAACGTCCCGCTGGACGCAGACAAGAACATCACCGACGACGGCCGCATCCGCGCCGCGCTGCCCACGCTGACCGCCCTGCGCGACGCCGGCGCCCGTGTCGTCATCATGGCCCACCTCGGCCGCCCGAAGGGTGAGGCCAACCCCAAGTACTCCCTGGCCCCCGTCGCGGCCCGCCTCGCCGAACTGCTCGGTTCCGAGGTCAAGCTGGCCACCGACGTGGTCGGCGAATCCGCCCAGGCCACCGTCGCCTCGCTCGCCGACGGCGACGTCGCCCTGCTGGAGAACGTCCGCTACGAGCCCGCCGAGGAGTCCAAGGACGAAGCCGCGCGCAAGGCGCTGGCTGAGAAGTACGCCGCGTTCGGCGACATCTTCGTCTCCGACGGCTTCGGCGTCGTGCACCGCAAGCAGGCCTCCGTCTACGACGTGGCCTCGCTGCTGCCCAACGCCGCCGGTTCGCTGGTCGCCAAGGAGGTCGGCGTCCTCAAGCAGCTGACCGAGAACCCCGAGCGGCCCTATGTCGTCGTGCTGGGTGGCGCCAAGGTCGCCGACAAGCTCCAGGTCATCGACAACCTGCTGAAGGTCGCCGACACCCTGGTCATCGGTGGCGGCATGCTGTTCACCTTCCTCAAGGCGCAGGGCATGAACATCGGCTCCTCGCTGCTCGACGAGGACAACCTCCAGACCTGCCGCGACTACCTGGCGCAGGCTGAGGCCGCCGGCAAGACGATCCTGCTGCCGGTCGACGTCCGCGTCGCCGACGGCATGGATTTCGACGCCCGCGAAGCCAAGGGCCAGGTCGAGGTCGTCGCTGCCCACGCCATCCCCGAGGGCAAGATGGGCCTCGACATCGGCCCCGAGACCGAGGCGTTGTTCGCGGAGGCGATCAAGGGCGCCAAGACCGTGTTCTGGAACGGCCCTATGGGCGTGTTCGAGATCCCGGCATTCGCCCAGGGCACCGCTGCGGTCGCCAAGGCCCTCACCGAAGTCGACGGCCTCTCCGTCGTCGGCGGCGGTGACTCCGCGGCCGCCGTGCGCGTCCTCGGCCACGCCGACGACGAGTTCGGCCACATCTCGACGGGCGGCGGCGCCTCCCTCGAGTTCCTCGAGGGCAAGGAACTGCCCGGTATCGCTGTTCTGGAAGGGGACAACTGATGACACGCAAGCCCATCATGGCCGGCAACTGGAAGATGAACGTCGACCACATCGAGGCCACCGGCCTGGTGGAGAAGCTGCATTACACCCTCGTCGACAAGGAATGGGATCCGGAGAAGTCCGACGCGGTGCTCTGCGTCCCCTTCACGGACCTGCGCACCGTGCGCACCCTCATCGACGGTGACCGCCTGAAGTTCGGCCTCGGGGCCCAGAATGTCTCGCAGCACGACAACGGCGCCTACACCGGTGAGATCTCGACGGCCATGCTGTCGAAGCTCGGCGTGCAGTACGTCATCGTCGGCCACTCCGAGCGCCGCGAGTACTACGGGGAGGACGATGCCCTCATCAACGCCAAGGCCGCCAAGGTCCTGGCCGCGGGCATGACCCCGATCGTCTGCGTGGGCGAGGGCCTTGACATCCGCAAGGCGGGGGAACACGTCGAGTACACCCTCAACCAGGTGCGCGGCACGCTGGCCGGCCTGACGGCCGAGCAGGTCGCCGGTCTCGTGATCGCCTATGAGCCCGTCTGGGCCATCGGCACCGGCGAGGTCGCCACCCCGGAGAACGCCCAGGAGGTGTGTGGCGCCATCCGCAAGGAGGTCGCCGAACTGTACGACGGTCCCACCGCCGAGTCGGTGCGCATCCAGTACGGCGGTTCCGTCAAGTCCGGCAACGTGGCCCAGATCATGAGCCAGCCGGACATCGACGGCGCCCTGGTCGGCGGCGCGAGCCTCCAGCCCGAGGAGTTCGCGGCCATCGTCCGCTTCTACCAGTTCTGATCGCTGGCCGGGCGCTCTCCTGACCCCTGTCAGGAGGGCGTGCCCGCCTGAAGCCCCCAATAGTCCGGGCGAGTTTCCCGGGCTTTTGGGGGTTTCTCCTTTCCGAGCAACCGGGCGGGGCGAAAGTGCTCACCACGGGGTACCGGATGTGGATTATCCGGCGCTGTCGGTTAGGCTGTACCGCGTGATTGTCCCCTTGGTTTCATGGCCCATTACCACGCTGTCTGTGATCGTCGTGATCCTCAGCATCCTCCTTGCGGCCACCGTTCTGCTCCACAAAGGCCGTGGCGGCGGAATGTCAGATCTGTTCGGCGGCGGCATGTCGACCTCCATGGGTGGCGTGTCCACCGCTGAGCGTCGTCTTGACCGGATCACGGTGGTACTCGCCGTCGTGTGGCTGCTGACGATCGTCGGCCTCCTGGTGCTGTATCGCATCGGCGCCTGATCACGCATTCTCATCCCCTTTCAATCCATCACTTCTCGTAGTAGGAGAACAGCAAAGTGGCAGGTGGCAACGCCATTCGCGGCAGCCGTGTAGGCGCCGGTCCCATGGGCGAGGCAGAACGTGGCGAAGCAGCGCCCCGTATGCACGTTTCGTACTTCTGCGCCAGTGGTCATGTGACCACGCCGGCGTTTGCAGCCGAAGCCCAGATTCCCGAGTCGTGGGACTGCCCGCGCTGCGGCCTCCCGGCCAACATGGATGCGGAGAATCCTCCTCCGCCGCCGAAGATCATTCCCTACAAGACCCACCTTGCGTATGTGAAGGAGCGTCGCACCGACGCCGAAGCAGCGCAGATCCTCGAAGAGGCGATCTCCGCGCTGCGGGCCCGCCGCGCGGCGGGCGAGGTCATCTACTGAGCGGACACCGCTGAGGAGGTGCCCTCAGAAGGTGCAGGTGTACTGCGCCGGGAGACCGGCCGAGGCAGCCGCATCGAGGAACCACAGAGTCGCATTCCGGCCGCGCACATGCGCGGCCGGAATGCTTTCATCGCCCTCGAGCGAACGCCGGACCGCGTCCGCCTTGGCCGCGCCCGCGGCCATGATCCACATCTCCGCTCCCCGGTTGAGAGTGGGGATGGTGAGGGAGATGCGTTCCGACGGCGCCATGGGGCTGTCTTCAACTCCGATCACGGCACGGCTCGTCGTCGGGTCGAAACTGGGATGGCCGGGGAAGATCGACGCGACATGGCCGTCGTTGCCGATGCCGAGCAGGGTGATGTCGAAGCGGGTGTCGCCCAACTCCTCCTCGTATTCCGCCGCTGACTCCTGGCTGTCCTTGCGGCCGTCCTTGGCCGCCATCATGTGGGTGTCGGCGGACTTGATCGAGACGGTGCGGGCCAGCCTGCTGATGGCTTGGAGCGAGTTGCGGGCCGGGTCGGTGGTGGGCACGAAGTGCTCGTTGCCCCACCACAACTGCAGCTTCGACGCGTCCAGGGCTGAGCCGTCGGCCAGTTCGGCGAACTGCTCATACATGGCGTTGGCCGCGTTGCCTCCCGTCAGACAGAGGTGCACGGTGTCCTGCGTGCGCTGCAGCTCGATGATCTTGGCCAGCAACTGTGCCGCGACCACCCGGCTCACGTCCGCCGCCGTCTCCAGCCGAACCACCCGCGTGTACATCTAGCTCGCCTCCGAATCCTTGACCACCCGTTGGACCGCTGCCTCGAAGATGTCGTCGGCGTCCATCCGCTGGAGTTCCTCAGTGATGAGGTCCGTCAGCGGACGACGGCGCAGCGCGACGGTGCGGTCGGGCTCACCGGGCACGCGGTAGTGGGCGGCCCCCTCGCGGACGCGGCTGAGGACGATGTCGCCCTTCTCCGTGTTGAGTACGACCTCGTTGACGCCCGGGTGGTCACCGTCGACGCGGTGGACGTCGACGCCGAGGCGCTCGCTCAGCCAGGCTGCGAGCAGCGTGGCGGGCGCGTTGTCCGGCGCGGAACGCACACAGGCCCCGGTCACGACGGACTGGGTCTGGTCGAGCGACGCAGTCAGGAGCGCGCGCCACCGGGTGAGGCGCGTCCAGGTGAGGTCTGTGTCGCCGTCGGCGTGGTTGCGGGCGCGACGCACCAGGGCCTGCTGTGGATCGGGGTCTCCCGCGGCGTCGGTGATGCGGCGGTCTGCCAGGGAGCCGATGGGATCCTCTGCCAGGTGGTCCGGCGCCGTGTTGGGCCACCACACGATGGTGGGGGAGTCCGGCAGCAGCAGCGGGAGGCAGATGGAGTCGCCGTGTTCGCGGAGCGAGCCATGGAGCCGCAGGATCAGCAGGTCGCCGGGGTGGCCCTCGCCCACCTGGATCTCGGCGTCGAGGAACGGCTCGTCACCGTCGACGTAGGTCACGACGATGACCCGCGAGGGGTGTGCGGTGGCGGAGGCCTGGGCGGCCCGGAGCACCTCGTCGAAGTGGTCGTCGTCTGTGACCACGATCAGGGTCAGCACCAGGCCGGAGGCGCTGCCCACGGTGCGGCGCGCGTTGATCAGGGCAGCCGCGATGTCGCGTGCCGAGGTATCAGTCAGGTCGATGATCATGAGTTCTCTGTCTCCCTTACGGCCGACGCCACTTGAAGCCGTCACGGGCCAGCATCTTGTGCCCCGACTCAGGGCCCCAGGTGCCGGACTCGTACTGTTCGGGTTGCCCGTCCAGGGACGCCCAGTATTCGATGACCGGGTCCAGGATCCGCCAGCTCAGCTCCACTTCCTCCTGTTGGGGGAAGAGGGGTGGGTCGCCCAGCAGGACGTCGAGGATGAGGCGCTCGTAGGCCTCCGGCGAGGACTCCGTGAAGGAGCCGCCGTACCCGAAGTCCATCGAGACCTCGCGGATCTCCATCTGGGTACCCGGCACCTTCGCGCCGAAGCGGAGCGTGACGCCCTCGTCGGGCTGGATCCGCATGACCAGCGCGTTGGTGCCCAGTTCCTCGGTGTCCGTGGCGGTGAACGGCAGGTGCGGCGCACGCTTGAAGCTGAGCGCCACCTCGGTCACGCGGCGCGGCATCCGCTTGGCAGTGCGGAGGTAGAACGGGACCCCGGCCCACCGTCGGTTGTCGATGTCGACGCGGATCGCGGCGTAGGTCTCCGTGGCGGAGCCCTCCGCGACGCCGTCCTCCTGCAGGTAGCCGATGACCTGCTTGCCGCCCTGCCAACCGGCGGCGTACTGGCCGCGGGCGGTGTGGAGGTCGTAGCGCTCCGGCACGCGGGCGGCGGCGAGCACCTTCTTCTTCTCGGTGCGCAACTGCGAGGCCTCGAAACTGGTGGGCTCCTCCATGGCGGTGAGCGCCAGGAGCTGGAGGAGGTGGTTCTGCATGACGTCGCGGGCGATGCCGATGCCGTCGAAGTAGCCGGCGCGGCCACCGATGCCGATGTCCTCGGCCATCGTGATCTCCACGTGGCTGACGTAGTGGTTGTTCCAGATGGGCTCGAACATCTGGTTCGCGAAGCGCAGCGCCAGCATGTTCTGGACGGTTTCCTTGCCCAGGTAGTGGTCGATCCGGAACACCTCGTGCGGTTGGAACAGGGAGCTGACCACCGCGTCGAGTTCCTTCGCGGAAGCCAGGTCGTGGCCGAAGGGCTTCTCGATGACCACGCGGTTCCAGTTGTCGTCCGCGCCGCGCTCCGTCAGGCCGTGCTTGCGCAGCATCGTCATGACCGGCTCGAAGCCCGACGGGGGGATGGACAGGTAGAACGCGTGGTTGCCGCCGGTGCCCCGGGTGGTGTCCAGTTCGCGGATGGTGGCTCCGAGGCGCTCGAACGAGGCGTCGTCGTTGAAGGAGCCGGAGACGAACCGGATGCCTTCCAGGAGTTGTTCCCAGACCTCTTCACGGAACGGCGTGCGGGCATTCTCCTTCACCGCGTCGTGCACCACCTGGGCGAAGTCCTGGTTCGCCCAGTCGCGGCGCGCGAAGCCGACCAGCGCGAAACCGGGCGGCAACAGGCCGCGGTTGGCCAGGTCGTAGACGGCGGGCATCAGCTTCTTGCGCGACAGGTCACCCGTCACACCGAAGATGACCAGGACGCAGGGTCCGGCGATGCGAGGCAGGCGGCGGTCCTGGGGATCACGCAGGGGATTGGTGTAGGCGTTCATCGGGACCAACACTAGACGCACCCGGCGGGGTGGGGAAGCAATCGTTCGTCCCCTGGCCGGGCACCGGGAATCGTCGCTTAGGTGCCCGGCGGGCGGGCGGGTAGACTGCTCCGGAAATCGCGAAGACGAGAATCGGGGTGCGTGTGGCGGTCCAGGCTCAGGCCCAGCCTACGGAGGCTCGCTTCGGCGACGTCATCCGGGCATATGTGGCACTGACTAAACCCCGGATCATCGAGTTGCTGCTCGTGACCACCGTGCCCGCCATGTTCCTGGCCGCCGGTGGGCTGCCCCCGTGGCAGCTGATCATCTGGACGATGTTCGGCGGCATGTTCGCCGCCGCCTCGGCCAACACCTTCAACTGTGTGATCGACGCCGACATCGACGAGATCATGCGCCGCACCCGCCGTCGTCCTGTGCCCCGCCACCAGATCTCCACGCGCAACGCCCTGGTCTTCGGCATCGTGCTGGGCATGCTGGCCACCCTGGTGCTGGGCTTCGGGGCCAACTGGCTCTCCGCCATCCTGGCGCTGGTGGCGAACGCCTTCTACGTCTTCGTCTACACCATGTGGCTCAAGCGCCGCACCTCCCAGAACATCGTCTGGGGCGGTATCGCCGGCTGCTTCCCGCCGCTCATCGGATGGACCGCCGTGACCGGTTCCGTCGCCTGGGCGCCGTTCATCCTGTTCGGCGTGGTGTTCCTCTGGACCCCGCCCCACACGTGGGCGTTGGCGTTCCGGTACAAGGACGACTACGCCGCCGCCGACGTGCCCATGCTCCCAGTGGTGCGCACCGCACCGCAGGTGGGGAACCAGATCTTCTGGTACTCCGTGGCCACCGTCGTGATGTCGCTGCTCCTGTGGCCCGTGACGCCCACCGGATGGCTGTACCCGGCCGTCGCGCTGGTCACCGGCCTGATCTTCCTGTGGGAGGCGCTCCAGCTCTGGCGACGCGCCCGTGCGGGCATGGAGGGCGCGCAGCTCAAGGCGATGAAGCTCTTCCACTACTCCAACACCTACCTCGCCCTCCTCTTCCTCGCCGTCGCGATCGACCCGCTGCTCTTCTGACGGCGTGACGAAGGATCCTCACAGGTTCTCCACGACCCCCATCGGGCGCCCCTCGCGTCGCGCGGCCACGAACTCCAGCACCGTGTCGTACCAGACCCTGGCGTGCTGCGGCGTGAGGATCCAGTGGTTCTCGTTCGGGAAGTACAGGAACCGGTGCGGCAGGTCCGCGGGGTCGCCGTCGAAGACGCTCGCCAGGGCCCACCAAAGCGCGAGTCCCTCGCCGATCGGGACGCGGTAGTCCTTGTCTCCATGGATGACCAGCATGGGCGTCGTGATCTGCGCGGCGAACTGGTGGGGCGAGAACTTCGCCTGCATCTCCGGCGTCATCTCACGCTTCCAGTACCAGGCCGCGTCGGTGGTGGGTCCGAAGTTGCCGAGGTTCCAGAGCGAGGCGTGACTGACGATCGCCGTGAACCGGTCCGTCTGGGTGGCGATCCAGTTGGCCATGTAGCCACCGAAGGAGCCGCCCATCATCACCGAGGCATCGCTGCGGATGTCGTCGCGGGCCTCGGCCGCGTCGGTCAGCGCCATCACGTCGGTGAAGGGTTCGGCGCCCCACCGGCCCCAGCCGCGCTGGATGTAGCTCTGGCCGTAGCCGGTCGACAGGGCAGGGTCGGGCAGCAACACCGCCTGCCCCCTTGACACGAGCAGCCAGGGGCACCAGCGCCAGGACCACGAGTTCCATGAGTTCAGCGGACCGCCGTGCACCCACAGCGTGAGGGGGGCGGGCTGATCGGGGGAGGCGCCTTCGGGGAGGATGAGCCAGCCGGGGACGCGGGTGCCGTCGGACGCCTCCGTCTCGACGCGCTCGAGGCGGCCGGGGAGCGGCGGGTACTCGACGGGGGCACGCAGCACTGTGGCGGTGCCAGAGGCGGTCTCGACCGCGACGATCTCGCCCGGGCTCGCGTACGAGGCCCGGAGGGCGTACAGCGTGGTGCCGTCAGGGCTGCGCAGCACTGACGAGTGGGAGCCGTCGCCGGTGAGCCGGCGCACCTCGCCGGAGGCGACGTCGATGGCGAAGATCGGGCAGTCGCCATCGTCATCCGCGGTCGCGTACAGCGTAAGGCCGTCGGGTGCGAAGGCGACGGGGGTCGCCCACCGGTCCCAACCGCCGGCGACCTCGTGTCCCTCGCCGGATGCGACGTCGATCAGCCAGAGGGTCGGCCGCGGAGCGCGCTCAGCGGTGGAGCGGGCCGTGCGAACGCAGGCGACGGTGGCGCCGTCGTCGGTGAAGATGGGGCTGCCGTACTCGTGCCCGTCGTCGGCGGCCAGGGTGCGGCGCTGGCCGCTGGCCACGTCGATCAGCTCGAGCTGCGACATGGTCTCGCCCGCACGGCGGGGCACGCCCCAGACGACGGCGAGCGCTGCGCCGTCGCGGGAGAGCACGGCCTCGCGCACCGAGCGGCCGACGTCACCGGTCAGATCGCGCAGGTCCTCCAAGGCGCGGTCTCCGTCGCCGCCGACGGTGGCGGCCTTCAGCCGCGTCGTCTCGGGGCCGAGGTCCTTGTCCCAGAAGCGCACGGGGTAGCCGTCGTGCAGGATCGCTGAGATCTTCCTCTTGCTGCGGGCCTCACGCTTGGCCGCGTCGGCCTCCTCGTCCTCGACTCCCGCGTGCATCAGCACGCCGAGCACGACGGTGTCGGACAGCGGGCTGGTGAGGACGTCGCCCCAGCCGCCGTCGCGGCGGGCGAGCACGTAGGCCTCGCCACCGTTGGCAGGCAGGCACCACAGGGCGGTCGTCGACTTCTTCGGCTCGTCCTCGCCGACGGCCGGTACGTCGCGCTTGGAGGTGAACAGCAGGGAACCGTCGGGCAGGAATCCTGCGGCGGACTCGCCCTGCACGGAGCGTGTGTAGCGGGTGGCGGCCCGCTCGCCGTGCGGGTCCACCCGCCACAGGGCGCTGGCGTATTCCGTCCTGTCTGCGGTGACTCCCTGGACGGAGCACACCAGGGTCTCGCCGTCGGGGCTGAGACTGAGGGCGCCGAGGCGGGGCAGCGACACGTAGGCGTCGAGATCGAACCAGGGGGAAGCGTGCTCCTCGGTGGTGGGATGCGAGAGGTCTGTCATGACTTCCACCTTGCCACGCCTGCCGCGGCTAATGTCGGAACATGGCACCGCTCGTGCGCGAACCCGAGTACATCACCGATCTGCGCGACGGGACGGTCAAGCAGCTCAACCCGTTCACGGGCACCGAGGTGTGGACCGTACCCGGTCGGGGGGACCGGCCGCTCGGCCTCATCGCTCCCCATCCGCTGCCCATCCGCGACGACGAGCGGGGCCGCCACTGCCCCTTCTGCGAGCAGCGCTACATGGAGACCCCGCCCGAGAAGTCCCGTGTCGTCCGTCGCGACGACGGTTCCTGGGCGACCCTTTACCTCACGCCGGCTGAAGAGCTGTTCACCACCGTCGCGGAGTTCCGGAGGGTGCCGAACCTCTTCGAGATCCTGAGCTACGACTACTGGCACAAGAACTACGGGTTCGAGTTGCCGGCCCCCGTGGCCGAGCGCCGGGCAGCCTATCTGGCGTCGCCGGCGGGCCTCGACCACGTGATGCGGGTGGCAGAGGCGAAGCTCTATGCCCGTGGCCTGACCGACGCGGAGGTGGCCGCCCTCAGCCACGAGGAGAAGCTGCAGACCGCGTCGGGCTTCTTCGGTGGGGGCCACGACCTGGTCATCGCCCGGCGACACTTCGTCGCTGCGGCCACCGACGACTCGGAGTTGGCCGCCTCAGGCACGCTCACCCCGGAGGAGCATGCGCAGTTCATCGCCTACACCGTCGACTGCACGAGGATGGCGTTCGAGGTCAACCCGTACGCCCGCTACGTGGCGGTGTTCCAGAACTGGCTGAGGCCTGCCGGCGCGTCGTTCGACCACCTCCACAAGCAGTTGGTCTCCATCGACGACCGCGGCCACCAGCAGGAGGCGGAGCTGGTCAGGCTGCGCGAGAACCCCAACATCTTCAACGACGCCGCAGCCAACTACGCCTCGCGGCGCAACCTGATCATCGCGGAGAACGAACACGCCCTCGCGTTCGCCGGGTTCGGCCACCGGTACCCGACGGTTGAGATCTATTCCCGGTCACAGCACTCGGACCCCTGGGAACAGCACCCGGACGAGATCAGGGGGATGTCCGACCTGATCCACGCCATGCATGCCGCCACCGGAGCGCGGGTGCCCTCCAACGAGGAGTGGCACTACCGGCCCATCGACGTGAACCTGGCCATGCCGTGGCGGGTGATGCTGAAGTGGCGAGTGTCGACGCTGGCCGGGTTCGAGGGCGCCACGAAGATCTACCTGAACACCCTCAGCCCCGCCACGATCCGCGACCGGGTGGCCTCAGCGCTCTATCCGCTTCGGGAGAGCGGACTGATCGCCGCGGACCTGAGGATCGCGACGGAGGCCTCCTGCGCACCCAACCCGCTGCGCTATTCCCGCTGACAGAGGTGTCGAGTTCACGGGTCAGCTGATTGTCCGATCCAGCCGGATCGTCTACGCTCGTGCGGCGCGGCAGACCGCGCCGTCACACGAAAGGCAGCCATGCTCGTGGACAGCCCTCCCCGCACCAACCGCGGGGTCATTCCCATCCTCCTCGTCGCAGCATTCGTCGTCATCCTCAACGAGACGACGATGAACGTCGCCCTCAGTTCCATCATGGCCGACCTCGGTGTGACGGAGCGCACGGCGCAGTGGCTCACCACGGCCTTCATGCTGACGATGGCAGTGGTCATCCCCGTCACCGGCTGGTTGCTCGACCGGTTGCCCACCCGTCGGGTGTTCCAGGTGGCCATGTCGCTGTTCAGCCTGGGTACCCTCATCGCGGCCGTGTCACCGACGTTCGCTTCGCTGCTCGTGGGCCGGGTGGTCCAGGCGTCCGGCACCGCCATGATGATGCCGCTGCTGATGACCACCATCATGCAACTCGTGCCCCCCAACCAGCGGGGCCGGACCATGGGCAACATCTCGATGGTCATCTCCGTGGCCCCCGCCGTCGGCCCCACGCTGTCCGGCTTCATCCTGGAGGTGGGCTCCTGGCGGCTGATCTTCTGGGTCATGCTGCCCATCGCGCTGTTGATGCTGGCGCTGGGGCACTGGAAGCTGGCCGACGTGGGGGAGGAGAAGCGCACGCCGCTCGATGCGGTCTCCGTGGTGTTGACGCTGGTCGCCTTCGGGCCCCTGGTCTACGGTTTGAGCCTCGTCGGGGCCGAGGATGTCGCCTTCTGGGTCCCCATGCTCGCCATCGGCGTCGGCGTGGGCGGGCTCGCCGCGTTCATGGCCCGCCAGTTCGTGCTGCAGGCCCGTGACGCCGCGCTGCTCGATCTGCGCACGTTCGCGTACCCCACGTTCACCGTTGCGGTGTTGATGATGAGCATCGCGATGATGGCGCTGTTCGGCACCATCATCATGCTGCCGCTCCTGCTGCAGCGCGCGTTCGGGATGGAAGCGCTCCAGGTGGGCCTCATCCTGCTGCCCGGCGGCGTCGCGATGGGTCTGCTGTCCCCGTTGATCGGCCGGCTGTACGACCGGGTCGGCCCCCGGGTGCTGGTGGTCCCTGCCAGCTTCGTGGTGCTGGGGGTGTTCCTGTACCTGTCGACGATCAACCCGGCCATGCCGTGGTGGGGCATCATGCTGGCGCACACCGCCATGTCGGTCTCGTTCGCCGGCATCTTCACGCCGCTGTTCACCGTTGCGCTGGGCTCGCTGCCGAAGAGCCTCTACTCGCACGGTTCTGCGGTCATCGGCACCGTGCAGCAGGTGGCCGGGGCCACGGGCACAGCGCTGTTCGTGACGATCTTCGCGATGCAGACAGCGGCCGCCCGCAACACGGCCCCGACGGAGGCCGCGGCCATGTTGCAGGGAGCGCACTGGGCGTTCCTGGGGGCGGGCGCAGTGTGGACGGCGGCGTTGATCGCCGGCTTGTTCCTCCGCAAACCGGAGGAAGAAGCCCACGAGGTCACTGCGGGCTGAAGCCCTCGGCGATGCCGGTGAGCCGCAGGACGTGGGTGTCCCAGCCCCCGTCCGGCTCCCACATGTTGGAGTTGTCCACCGTGACGCCGAGCCGGCCGTCGATCCCCTCACGGAGGATGTCGGCGTGGCCGGCGTGGCGTGCGATGTCGCCGAGCACGTGCGCGAGCAGGAAGCCCAGCGTGGTGGCGCCGCGCTCGCCCCACCATTCGACCGTGCCGGGCGCGTCGAGCTCCAACTCGTCGATCGCCTGGTCCACCTCGACCGCCACGGCCCGGTACAGCTCGATGAGTTCGTCGGCGCGCTCATCCTCGGTGGCGTAGAAGTCGCCGTTCGGATCCTGCTCGAAGTCGATTTCGGGCAGCTTGAGCTGGGAAGCTCGCCCCATGCTGGTCACGAAATAGCCGTGCTCGACGGCCAGACAGTGCTTGATCAGCCCCAGCAGGTTGGTGCCGGTGGGGGTGCGGGGCAGACGCAGGTCGCGCTCGTCCAGTCCCTCCGCCTTCCACAGGAGCGCCTCACGCTGCAGACGAAGCTGCCGGTGCAGTGCGGCTTTGATATCCATGCCGGAGCCTCTCAAATCGTCAGGCCGAGGCGGGCGAGCAGTGGTGCGAGTTCCGGGTCGCGCCCGCGGAAGCTCCGGTAGGTCTCCATCGGATCGACGGAGCCGCCGGGCGCCAGCAGCGTGCGACGGAAGTGTTCGCCGGCCTGGCGCAGCGTCATGGCCGGGGAGTGGCCCTCGGTGTTCTCCTTGAACCAGGCCACCGCGTCGGCGTCCATCACCTTCGCCCACGCGTAGCCGTAGTAGCTTGCCGCGTAGCCGCCGCCCCAGATATGGGCGAAGTACTGCGTGCGGTAGCGCGGGGGGACCAGCTCGTTGACGAGGCCGTACTTCTCGAGGGCGCGGCGCTCGAAGCCCTCCACCTCGTCTGCCGACGTGGGGAGTTCCTCCAGCGGGGTGGTGTGCCACACCAGGTCGAGCAACGAGGCGAGCTCTGTCTCGGCGGTGGCGTAGCCCTGACCGAACGTGGAGGCCTCTTCGAGCTTGGTGATCCACTCGGCCGGCAGCACCCGGCCAGGGGTCCAGGCCCAATGTTCGTTGACCTGGCTGGGGAACTCGACGAAGTCGCGCGGGGTGTTGGCGCCGGAGCGCCCCGCGTAGCGCGAACTGGCCAACAGGCCGTGCAGCGCGTGGCCGAACTCGTGGAACATGGTGATCACGTCATCCCAGGAGATGGCCGTGGTCGTCGGGGTGTAGTTGCAGTTGTTCGTCACCACCGGCAGATCGCCGGTGCGGTCCGACTGGTCGACGAGGTTGCTCATCCAGGCGCCGCCGTTCTTCGTCGGGCGGGCCCAGAAGTCCATCACGAACAGGCCGATGATGCCCTCGTCGTCGTGCACCTCGTAGGTCTGGGTGCCGGGAACGTGTCCGCCCAGGTCCGCGCGCAGCGTGAAGGTGAGTCCGTAGAGTTCCTCGGCCGCCGCGTAGACGGCCTTCAGCACCTTGTCCACCTGCAGGTATTCGCCCAGCTCGGCCTCGTCGAAGGCGAAGCGCTCCCGACGCACGATCGCCTCCACGAAGGACCAGTCGGCGGCCGTGAACTCGGCCCCAGGATTCAGCTGGGCGTACCGCTCGCGGAGGTCCCTGCCCTCCTCGACGGCCTTGGCCAGAGCGGCCTGGGCCAGGGGACCGAGCATCCCCAGGATGGCGTCGACCGTCTTGGCGGTACCGGCCTCGGCGACGATGGCCGCATGGTTCGGGTACCCGAGGAGCGTGGCGCGCTCAGCGCGGAGGCGGGCGATCTCGACGACGACCTCGCGGGTGTCGAAGTCCCCGGACAGGGCGCGGGAGGTGGAGGCCTCCAGCAGCCGACGGCGCACGCCGGCGTCGGCGAGCTTGGCTGCCAGCGGCTGTTGGGTCGTGTTCACCAACTCGATCCGGTATCCGTCGTCGGTTTTCAACGCAGCCTTCTCGTCGTCGGTGAGCCCCGTGAGTTCCGCCTCGGTCACGGCGAAACCGCCTGCGACGCGGGCCTCGCGGTTCAGCGTCTCGAAGCGGCTGGACAACTCCGCGAGCCGCTTGTTCATCGCGCGGAGGCGCGTCTGCTCCTCGTCGGTGAGCGCGACGCCGGCGCGGCGGAACGAACGGAGCAGTTCGTCGAGTGCATAGCGGTCCTGCGCGTCCGCCTCGGTTTCACCGCCGGCGATGCGGGCCTCGAGGGACTGCAGGCGGGCGTAGAGGTCACGATCGAGGTAGATGGCGTCGCTGTGCTCGGCGAGGCGCGGCGCGATCTCCTCCTCGATGGCGATCATCTCGTCGGTGGCGTCCGACGCGTAGACCGCGAAGAAGGCGTTCATCGCCCGGAGGAGCACATCCTGGGCCGCATCCCATTCGGCCAGCACGTTGGCCACGGTGGCGGGTGAACCGTCACTGCGCAGCTTGGCCAGGGCACCCAGTTGGGTGCGCATGCCCTCCTCGATGGCCACGTGGTAGTCACGGGGGGTGGCGTTGGCGAAATCGGGCAGCGAGAAGGGCAGTTCGGTGGTGAGAACGGGGTTGATCGACATGGCCTACAGCCTAGGCGCCTCCCCGGGCGCTAGGTACAGCTAGGCGGTCGGATCCCCTGATCGGGTGGAGAACAACAGCCAGGCGGCAGCGACGGTCAGCAGGGTGAGGCCCACCATGTGCAGGGCGACGACGCCGATGGGCAGGCCGAAGAAGTACTGGACGTAGCCGATGACACCCTGCAGCGCCACGGTCACCAACAGCAGGCGGGCGGCCTTGCGCGGCTGTTCCCGGCGGGAGCGGGCGAAGACCACCAGACACACGATGGCCAGGCTGACGACGAGCCAGGCCGACAGCGCATGGAGGCGCGAGACGAACTCGAGGTCGAACCCCGTGCGCGGGGCCGTGGAGTCGCCGGCGTGCGGGCCGGAGCCCGTCACGACCGTGCCGAGCCAGATCGACACCATGGTGGCGGTGAACGTCACGACCACCAGCCATCTGGCTCCGGGGGCCAAGGGAGTGGGGTGGACGCGGTAGCCGAGCGTGAGGGCCCACACACAGAGGACGATCAACAGCACGGACAGCAGCAGATGGAGGGCCACGACGAAGGGGTTGAGGCCGCTCCACACCGTGAAGCCTCCGATGACGCCTTGGAAGGGGATGCCGATGCCCACTCCGAGTGTCAACCACCACAGACGGCTCAGGCGGCCGCGGTTGCGCCAGGCGGCGATGAACGCGCCGAGCGCCGCGGCGGCGAGCACGAACGTGAGCAATCGGTTGCCGAACTCGATGATGCCGTGGATGCCGGCCTCAGGGGTGTTCGTCCAGGTGTCCGGCGTGCACCGGGGCCACTCGGAGCAGCCCAGCCCGGAGGCGGTCAGGCGCACCACAGCGCCGGTGACGATGATGCCCATGTTGCAGACCAGCGAGATCCACAACCAGGTGCGCAGCGCGCGGTCGCCGTCGAACAGCTTCTTCACGAGGTCCACGTGAACACCTTTCGTGCCAGCAGCAGGGTGGCCGCGCACCAGAGAGCTGCCACCAACAGCGGCCAGCCCGGAACCACGCCCTGGGAGCCGTGTCGCAGGGCCTCCCCGAGAGCGCCGGTGGGAAGGAACGCGATGGCGGTGGCGGCCCACCCGGGGAAACGGTCCAACGGCAGCAGGATGCCCAACGGCATGCCCACCAGGTAGAGCAGGTTGGCGACGGCCAGCGTCGCCTCCGGGCGCAGTGCGCCGGAGATGGCGAGCGCCAGCCCCGTGAACGCGCCCATCGACAGGAAGGCGACCAGCCCTGTCAGCAGGAACGACGCGACGGTGAACGACGGGCGCCAGCCCACGGCGAGCGCGATCACCGCCAGAACGGCGATTTGGCCCACGGTGATCAGTGTGATGCCGAGGCCCTTGCCCAGCAGGATGCCGGGTTTACCCAGGGGCGTGGCGGCGATGCGCTCGAGGACGTTGTAGCGACGCTCGAAGCCGGTGGCGATGGCGAGCGTGGTGAGGCAGGAGCTCCAGATCACCAGGCCGATGACCGAGGGTGCCATCTGCTGGAGTTCCAGACCCAGCGCGTCCCCGAAGATCCGGCTGCCGATGAGCACGGCGACCGGGATGACGATGGCGAGGATGGCCTGCTCCCCGTTGCGGAGAATGAGGCTCGCCTCGGTGGTGGCCTGCGCCCACACCCGGGCTCCGAACGGAGCGGCGCCGGCGTCGGGCGCGAAGTTCAGGGCGGTCATGCCAGGTCTCCGGTCGTGTGGGTCAGGAACGCGTCCTCGAGGGAGCCGTTCACAGTCAGCGCCGCCACGGTGCCTTCGGCGGTGACCCGGCCGCGGTCGACGATGAAGACGTGGTCTGCCAGGGCTTCCGCCTCGTGCATGTCGTGCGTGGTGAGCAGGATGCCCACGCCGTCGGCGCGGATGCGGGCGAGGAGGTCCCAGATGGAACGGCGACTCCGCGGGTCCAGCCCAGCGGACGGTTCGTCCAGGAACACGAGATCCGGCCTGCCCACGAGGGCACCGGCCAGGTTGACCGCCTGCTGTTGGCCTCCGGACAGCCGACGGTACGGCGTGGTCGCGTAGTCATCGATCCCGAGCAGTGCCATCAACTGGTCAACCGGCTGCGGGTTTGCGTACAGGCGCTCCAGGTAGGTCAACAGCCGGGACGCCGTGATGCCGGACCAGGCTCCGGTGGTCTGCGGCATGAGGCCGATGCGGGGCAGCACCTCGGCGGAGCCGGGCGCGCCGCCGAACAGCGACAGCGTGCCCCCGTCCGGGACCGCCAGGCCGGTGCAGCATCGGATGAAGCTTGTTTTGCCTGCCCCGTTGGGGCCGAGCAGGGCAGTGATCCTGCCGGCCTCGGCGTTCAGGGAGAGCCCGGCGAGGGCCTGTTTCTTACCGAAGGACAGGCGGAGCTCGCGGGCGGTCAGGACGGACACGTCCGACAGCCTATAGGAGAGTGGCCGGGGCGCCCCGGTCGGCCTTTGCGACCGGCTGTCTCATCATCTGGATGGTTAGGCAAGCCTTGCTTGAATCCCGAACGAGATTGGGATTGACTTTGGAAACATATCTGTAAGCTAATTCGTGGCGTTGGGTCAGGGAGGTGGACATGATGCAAGCAGAAGTCGTCGAAACGCCGACCCGCCAGAGAGTGGTGGACCTGATCCTGGCGGAAGGGCCGCAGACCGCCAAGCAACTCGCCGACAGGCTCGCGCTCACCCCTGCGGCCGTGCGGCGCCACCTGGCCTCGCTGCTGGACGACGGGATCCTCGCGTCCCGCGAGGAGCGCGTCTACGGCCCGAGGGGCCGCGGGCGTCCCTCGAAGGTGTTCGTCCTGACAGACGCGGGCAGGGCCGAATTCACCCAGGCCTACGACGACCTGGCGATCGCCGCACTACGCCGCCTCCAAGCCGTCGCAGGGCCCAACGCCGTGCGCGAGCTGGCCCACGACCGCGTGGCGGAGATCGAGCAGCGCTACCTGCAACTGCACGCGGAGAATCCTGGGGTGAGGCCACTGGATGCGCTCGTCGAAGTGCTCGGCCTCGACGGTTACGCCGCCTCTGCGCGCCCCCTCCGGACGGGCGAGCAACTCCTTCAGCACCACTGCCCGGTCGCCCACGTGGCCGCTGAGTTCCCCATCCTCTGTGAGATCGAGACCCAGCTGTTCTCGCGGCTGCTGGACAGCCATGTCCAACGGCTCGCCACCATCGCCCACGGCGACGGCGTGTGCACGACGCACGTCCCCCACCGACTACCCACCCCGCAGATCCCGAAAAGAAAGTGACGGAGACGATCGATATGACGCAGACCGCACCCAAGGCACCAGGACTGGGAGCCACTCAGGACGAGCACCTCGAGGCGCTCTCGACGTACGAGTACGGCTGGCACGACTCCGACCTCGCCGGCGCCACCGCCGCGCGCGGCCTCAGCGAGGCCGTTGTCCGCAACATCTCCGGCCTGAAGAGCGAGCCCGAGTGGATGCTCGACCTCCGCCTCAAGGGCCTCAAGTTGTTCGACAAGAAGCCCATGCCCACGTGGGGCGCGGACCTCTCCGGCATCGACTTCGACAACATCAAGTACTTCGTGCGCTCCACCGAGCGTCAGGCCCAGACCTGGGAAGACCTGCCCGAAGACATCAAGAACACCTATGACCGCCTCGGTATCCCGGAGGCTGAGAAGGCCCGCCTCGTCGCCGGCGTCGCCGCGCAGTACGAGTCCGAGGTCGTCTACCACAAGATCAACGAGGAACTCGAGCGGCAGGGTGTCATCTTCCTCGACACCGACACCGCGCTGAAGGAGCACCCGGAGCTCTTCCAGGAGTACTTCGGCACGGTCATCCCGGTCGGCGACAACAAGTTCGCATCGCTCAACACCGCCGTGTGGTCGGGTGGCTCGTTCATCTACGTTCCCAAGGGCGTCGAGGTGACCATCCCGCTGCAGGCCTACTTCCGCATCAACACGGAGAACATGGGCCAGTTCGAGCGCACGCTGATCATCGTCGACGAGGGCGCCTCAGTGCACTACGTCGAGGGTTGCACCGCCCCGATCTACTCGTCGGATTCGCTGCACAGCGCCGTCGTCGAGATCATCGTGAAGAAGAACGCGCGCTGCCGCTACACCACCATCCAGAACTGGTCGACCAACGTCTACAACCTGGTCACCAAGCGCGCCACCTGTGAAGAGGGCGCCCTGATGGAGTGGATCGACGGCAACATCGGTTCCAAGGTCACCATGAAGTACCCCGCCGTCTACCTGATGGGCGAGCACGCCCGCGGTGAGACGCTGTCGATCGCCTTCGCGGGCGAGGGTCAGCACCAGGACGCCGGTTCCAAGATGGTGCACTGCGCGCCCAACACGCAGAGCTCCATCGTGTCGAAGTCGGTGGCCCGTGGCGGCGGCCGTTCCTCGTACCGCGGCCTCGTCCAGGTGGATCCGGGTGCCCGTCACTCCGCGTCGTCGGTCATGTGCGACGCGCTGCTGGTGGACACCATCTCGCGTTCCGACACCTACCCCTACGTCGACGTGCGTGAAGAGGACGTCTCGATGGCCCACGAGGCCACCGTGTCCAAGGTCTCCGAGGACCAGCTCTTCTACCTCATGAGCCGTGGCATGGGTGAGATCGAGGCCATGGCCATGATCGTGCGCGGTTTCGTGGAGCCCATCGCCCGCGAGCTGCCCATGGAATACGCCCTTGAGTTGAACCGCCTCATCGAGCTGCAGATGGAGGGCGCGGTCGGCTGATGCCGTCCCAGCCCGCCCGCCCACACCATTTGAAGGAAGAAGAATTGACCACCATCACTGAGGCCCCGAACGTGGCCGCAGCCATCGAAACCGTCGAGTCGCACCTCCACCCCACCCCGTCGTGGGCCGTCGAGGATCACCCACTGCCCACCGGACGTGAGGAGATCTGGCGTTTCACCCCGCTCAAGCGGTTCAAGACCCTCCTCAACCCTGTGGCTGAGGGCCTGGGTTCGCTGGAGTGGAGCGGCGAGTTCCCCGACAGCGTGACCGTCGAGTCGATCACCGCTGAGCAGGCCCACGCACTGGCCAACGAGGCGCCCACGGACCGGATCTCGGCGTTGGCGGCCTTCCAGTCCCTCCACCGCACGCACATCCGGATCGCGGCCGACACGGAGCTCACCGAGCCCATCGTGTTCACCGGACAGGGCAACGGCGGGGAGGCCCGCGACCACGTGGTGGTCACCGTCGGTGCCAACTCCCGCGCCACCATCGTGTTCCGGTACGTCGGCTCGGCCAACTATGCCGAGAAGACCGACGTCATCGTCGGCGACGGCGCCAAAGTGAACTTCGTCACCCTGCAGGACTGGGACACCGGTTCGGTGCACGGCGGTCAGCGCACCGTCGCCATCGGCCGCGACGCCCACGTCAAGACGGTCACCGCGTCGCTGGGCGGCAACGTCCGGCTTCAGGAGAACTCGACCTACAACGGCCCCGGCGGCGAGCTGGAGGCCTACGGCCTCTACTTCGCCGACGAGAACCAGCACATCCAGCACCGGCTGTTCGTGGACCACAACGCGCCGCACACCAAGTCCAACGTGGACTACCGCGGTGCGCTGCGCGGCAAGGGTGCGCACTCGGTGTGGATCGGCGACGTGCTGATCCGCAAGATCGCTGAGGGCATCGACACCTACGAGTCGAACAAGAACCTCGTCCTGACGGACGGCTGCCAGGCTGATTCGGTCCCCAACCTGGAGATCGAGACCGGCGAGATCGCCGGCGCCGGCCACTCCTCGTCCACCGGCCGGTTCGACGACGAGCAGCTGTTCTACCTGATGGCCCGCGGTATCCCGGAGGTGGATGCCCGTCGTCTGGTGGCGCACGGCTTCTTCGCCGACATCATCCGCAGGGTCGGCATCCCGGAGATCGAGGCGCGTCTGCTCACCACGATCGAGCGCGAGCTCGACCTGGTGCACGGCTCCACCACCACGAAGGCCGACGAGCAGTGAGCCCCCAGGCGGTCTGCAAGGTCACGGACCTGACGACGGACGTCCCTTTCGCCGTGGAGGTGGACGATGAGCTCACCGTCGCCATCGTCCGCCACGGCGGGAAGATCTACGCGATCGAGGACGAGTGCAGCCACGGCAAGGTGGCTCTCTCCGAGGGAGACGTCGTCGACGACACGATCGAGTGCTACCTGCACGGATCGGTCTTCGACCTGGCCACCGGCCGCCCGCTCAACCTGCCCGCCACGGAGCCGGTGCGCGTGTTCGCGTGCCACATCGAAGGCGACGACGTCCTGATCGACGTCCACGCCACCGTCACCCAGTACTGACACACGGGGGGTACGCCCCCGCACCCCCCAATAGATTCACTCAGGAGAAACAGCAACCATGTCAACCCTCGTCATCTCCGACCTGCACGTCGACATCCAGACCGAGGACGGCCCGAAGCAGATCCTCAAGGGCGTCAACCTCACCATCAACCCCGGTGAGATCCACGCCCTCATGGGCCCCAACGGCTCGGGCAAGTCCACGCTGGCCTACGCCATCGCCGGTCACCCCAAGTACACGATCACCCAGGGCACCGTCACCCTCGACGGTGAGGACCTCACCGCTCTGTCGGTCGACGAGCGCGCCCGCGCTGGCCTCTTCCTCGCCATGCAGTACCCCGTCGAAGTGCCCGGCGTGTCCGTCGCCAACTTCCTGCGCACCGCCAAGACCGCCATCGACGGTGAGGCCCCCAAGGTCCGCACCTGGGTCAAGGAGGTCGAGCAGACGCTCTCCGAGCTGCAGCTCGACAAGTCCTTCTCTGGCCGCTCGGTGAACGAGGGCTTCTCCGGCGGTGAGAAGAAGCGTCACGAAATCGCCCAGCTCCAGCTGCTCAACCCCAAGGCGGCCATCCTCGACGAGACCGATTCGGGCCTCGACATCGATGCGCTGCGCATCGTCTCCGAGGGCGTGAACAAGTACTCGGCGCAGGGTGACCGCGCCGTCGTCCTCATCACCCACTACACCCGCATCCTGCGCTACATCGAGCCCACGTTCGTGCACGTCTTCGTCGACGGCCGCATCGTGGCCGAGGGGGGCAAGGAACTGGCCGAGAACCTCGAGGCCGAGGGCTACGAGAAGTACATCAAGGAAGCTGCCAACGCCTGATGCTGGACACCAACCTGATCCGGGCCGACTTCCCCATCCTGCGGCGCAGGGTGGGGGAGTCCCCGTTGGCCTACCTCGACTCGGCGAACACCTCGCAGAAGCCGCGCCAGGTGGTCGACGCCGTGGCCGAGCACTACCTGCAGCACAACGCGAACGTGGCGCGCGCCATGCACCTCCTGGGTGCTGAGGCGACCGAGGCGTTCGAGAATGCGCGGGGGAAGGTGGCCCGGTTCATCGGTGCGTCCCGTGGCGAGGAGATCGTCTTCACCAAGAACGCCTCCGAGGCGCTCAACCTGGTGGCCAACTCCCTGGGCGCCGGGCTCAAGCCCGGCGATGAGGTGGTCATCTCCGTCATGGAGCACCACTCCAACATCGTGCCCTGGCAGATGGCCTGCCAGCGTTCCGGCGCCACGCTGCGCTGGTTCGACATCACGGAGGAGGGCCGCCTCGACCTCGAGGCCGCCGCACGCGACAATCTCATCAACGAGCGCACCAGGATCGTGTCGATCACGGCCGTGAGCAACGTGTTGGGCACGCACAACCCGGTGACGCTCCTCGCTGAGAAGGCGCACGCCGTCGGGGCGCTGCTGGTGGTCGACGGTTCGCAGTCGGTTCCGCACCAGGTCACCGACGTGTCGACCATGGGCGCCGACCTGTTGGCCTTCACGGCGCACAAGATGCTCGGCCCGACGGGCGTCGGCGTGCTGTGGGGCCGCTACGAGCTGCTCGCCAACATGCCGCCGTTCCTGGGTGGCGGCGAGATGATCGAGATCGTCGAGATGGAACGCTCGACCTACGCGGCGCCGCCGCACCGGTTCGAGGCCGGCACCCCGCCGATCGCTCAGGCCGTGGGTCTGGGAGCTGCCGTCGACTACCTGACGCGCGTCGGCATGGATGCCATCGCCGAGCATGAGCACGAGATCACCAAGTACGCTCTCGCCAAGCTGACGGCCATCGAGGGTCTGAGGATCCTCGGCCCGACTGTCGCCGAGGATCGCGGCAGCGCCATCTCGTTCAACATCGCCAACGTGCATCCGCACGACGTGATGCAGGTGCTGGACTCGCGCGGGGTCGCCATCCGGGGTGGCCACCACTGCGCCCGCCCGTTGCACAAGCGCCTGGGACACCAGAGCTCGACACGTGCGTCGTCGTACCTGTACACCACCCCTGCGGAGATCGACGCGTTGGCTGACGCGCTGGTCTTCACCAGCAACTACTTCGCCCCGAAGCTGAAGGGCTGAGACATGAACATCGACGAGCTGTACCAGACGATCATCCTCGATCACTACCGCGAGAAGCACCACGCGGGGCTGCGCGAGCCGTTCCAGGCGGAGGTCCACCACGTGAACCCCTCCTGTGGCGACGAACTGACGCTCCGCGTGCAGATCGACGACGGCAAGGTGACCGACATCTCGTACGACGCCGAAGGTTGCTCGATCTCACAGGCGTCCGTGTCGATCATGACGGACCTGCTGATCGGCACCCCCGTCGAGCACGCGATGGAGATGCACGACCAGTTCCTGGCGGTCATGCACAGCCAGGGCGCCATCGTCCCCGACGAGGACGTCTTCGAGGACGCCATCGCCTTCGCGGGCGTGTCCAAGTTCCCCGCCCGCGTCAAGTGTGCGCTGCTCGGCTGGTCGGCCATGCGCGACGCTGCCCTCCAGGCCACGGCCTGATCATCGTTTCAACAAAGGATCCCGATATGACTGAACCCCGACCCAGCGACCTGGTGAAGGACACCTTGCCCGACGTCGACATCGAGAAGCCGGCCGGCGGCACCGCGGTGCCCTCGGTCGACGAGGTGCTCGAGGCCATGAAGGACGTCGTCGACCCCGAACTGATGGTCAACGTGGTGGACCTCGGCCTGGTGTACGGCGCCCAGGTCGACGACGAGGCCAACGTCACCATCGACATGACGCTGACGTCGCCCACCTGCCCGCTGACCGACAAGATCGAATACGACACGAAGTACGTGCTCGACGGCCTGGCGAACTCCGTGGCCATCAACTGGGTGTGGCTGCCGCCGTGGACGCTCGAGATGATCACCGAGGACGGCCGCGAGCAGTTGCGGGCCATCGGTTACAACCTCTGACGGTCTCTGCGCCCACGGATAGACTGGGGAGGGACCCCGATCCCGGAGGTGGTCCGCCATGATCCAAGTCGACCTCACCAGTATGGCTATCGATGCTCGTGGGCTTCCGGTGGTGCTGTTGAAGCCCAGCGTGCCACGCGAAGACCTCAAGGTGTTCCTGCCCATCTGGATCGGTGGGCAGGAGGCCACGGCCATCATGGTCGCGCTCGAGGGAGCCGTCCTGGCCCGGCCCATGTCCTACGACCTGATGTCCCGGCTCCTGGAGGCGATGGATGCCACGGTGGACAGGGTGGCGGTCACGCGGCTCGAGGCGGGAACCTTCTATGCGGAGATCACCCTCGGCACGGCTGAGGGTCCCAAGGTGATCGACGCCAGGCCGTCGGACTCCATCGCGCTCGCGCTGCGGGTGGGTGCGCCCATCTTCGTCGCGGAGGAAGTGCTGCGCGAGGCCGGCATCCACGAGGGCGAACTGTCTGAGGCCGAGGAAGAGGCACAGGTCGAGCAGTTCAGCGAGTTCCTGGACACCGTCGACCCGGATGACTTCCGCGGCTGACCGTCCGGCAACCCGTTCGCGGACTAGCCTGGGCGGCAGGACACACCACAGCCCAAGGAGGCGAGACATGCCCACTGTCACCACTGCCGACGGCGTCACCCTCAACTACACCGACACCGGCGGCGCAGGCCGGCCGCTGGTGCTGATCCACGGCTGGCCCCTCTCCGGGGAGGCCTTCGCCCGCAACATTCCGCGCTTCGAAGAGGCGGGTCACCGCGTCATCACCTACGACCGACGTGGCTTCGGCAAATCCGACAAGCCTGCGGACGGCTACGACTACGACACCCTGGCCGACGACCTCAAGTCGCTGCTCGATGAACTCGACCTCCACGGCGCCGTGCTCCTCGGCTTCTCGATGGGCGGGGGAGAGGTCGCCCGCTACGTGGGCAGGTACGGCTCCGACAGGGTGGCCGGCACCATCTTCTCCGGCTCGGTCACCCCCGCGCTGTGCATCACGGACGACAACCCGGACGGTGCCATGCCGATGGAGGGCTTCAGGGGGATGGCGGACCAGTGCCGCGACGACCGCGACGGCTTCCTGGAGAAGTTCATCGGCTGGTTCTACTCGACCGAGGAACGTGGCCTGCAGGTCGACGACGACGTCCGGCTGGGCGCTCTGGAGATCGCCAGGCAGTCCGATCCCCACGCCGCGGTGGAGACCATCCTGATCTGGGCGGCCGACCTGCGCGACGACTGCCGCGCCATCGACGTCCCCACCCTCGTGATCCATGGCGACGGTGACCTCAACGTGCCGATCAGCAAGTCGAGCGAGCGGATGCACCAGTACATCCCCCAGGCACAGCTCGCGGTCATCGAGGGCGGCCCGCACGGGCTCAACGATTCGCATGCCCGCGAATGGAACATGGATGTCCTCGACTTCTTGGAGACGCTGGACTAGCGGTACGGTTCCCTGGCCGGCGGCGTGCGACGATGCGCACGCGGCCGGTTGAAGGACAGGTGAGATGACGGACTCCAACAAGGGGCTGGGCTATGGTCTGGCCGCCTACGGTTTGTGGGGCCTGTTCCCGCTCTACTTCGTGTTGTTCGAGCGCTCAGGGGCGCTGGAGGTGGTGGCCCACCGGGCAGTTTGGTCGCTGGTCTTCTGCGCCGTGTTGCTGACCGTCCTCGGGCAGTGGCGCCATCTGAAGAAAGCCTTCGCTGATCGTCGCACCGTCCTGTCGCTGGCCGTCGCCGGCGTGTTGATCGTCGTCAACTGGTCCACCTACGTCTTCGCGGTGCTCACGGGCCACACCCTCGAGACGGCGCTGGGCTACTTCATCAACCCGCTGGCCGTGGCGGGCCTCGGCATCCTGGTGCTGGGCGAGTGGCTGCGTCCGCTCCAGTGGACGGCAATGTGCTTCGGCCTGGCCTCCGTCATCGTCATGGTGGTCGCCTACGGCCAGGTGCCGTGGGCGGCCCTCACACTCGCCGCCTCCTTCGGCACCTACTCGCTGGTCAAGAAGCTCGCCGGGCGCTCCGTCGGCGCTCTGCCCGGCCTCGCCATCGAGACGGGCGCCGTGGCACCCATCGCCATCGGCTTCCTCATCTATCTCGCCGTCACCGGCCAGTCGACGGCCACCGGCGGCTACAGCGCGCTCTTGACCACCACCGGCATCGTGACGGCGATCCCGCTGCTGCTCTTCGCTGCCGCGGCGCGCCGCGTCTCCATGGTGACCATCGCGATCCTTCAGTACATCGCGCCGATCGGGCAGTTCCTCCTGGGCTGGCTGTACTTCGGCGAGCCGATGCCACCCAGCCGCTGGGCGGGTTTCGCCCTGATCTGGGTCGCTGTCCTGTTGTTCGTCACGGACGCCATCGTGGTCACGCGTCGCAGGGCTCCGCGGCCCTAGCCGTCGCCGACACGGCTAAAGTTGCGGCATGTCCCACCGCTGGTTGCCTCCCGCATTTCTCGGGCTCGCCGTCCCGGCACGCAGGGTGACGCCGTGAGCACGCTCGAGCGCCGCCGCAAACCGTGGCGGCTCCCGCTGAGCGAGGTCAACCGCGAGCACGGTCCGTGGGTCTACCGGCATCTCGTGCTGGGGTTCGTCCGGCTCGTGATCCCGCTGGTGGCCAGGCGACATTGGGCGGGTCAGCACCACGTCCCCCAGGACGGCGGCCTGCTCGTGGTGGCGAACCACCTCTCCAACTTCGATCCCATCGTGTTGGGCGAGTACCTCATCTACAGCGGCCGCTGGCCCCGTTTCCTCGGCAAGTCCGAGATCTGGAAGGTACCCGTGCTGGGCTGGATCGCCCGCAAGTGTGAGCAGATCCCCGTGTACCGGAACACGGAACAGGCCCGCGACTCCCTCATCCATGCGCGCCGCGCGCTCGAGCGCGGCAAGTGCGTGATCATCTACCCGGAGGGCACCATCACCGCGGACCCCGACGGGTGGCCGATGACCGGGCGCCGCGGAGCCGCTCAACTCGCCCTGGAGACAGGGGTCACCGTGATGCCCGTCGCCCAGGTCGGGGCGGACCAGATCCTCGGTCGCAAACACCTCGAATGGAGGAAACTCTTCGGTGGTCGCCGGGACGTGCACATCCAGGCCGGTACACCCCTTGATCTCAGCGCCTTCGCCGCTCAGAACCCCGACGGCGGGGAGGCCCCGAAGGAACTCCTCGACCAGGTCACGGACCACTTCCTGGACGTGCTGACCGCGATGGTCGCGGACCTGCGAGGCGAGGAGCCGCCCGAGGGGCGTTGGGACATGCGAGCGGGAAGACGCGTAGACTCCTCGACGCACTAGGAGGACATGTGAGTGAACGCACCCGGGTCGCACTGATCTTCGGCGGCCAGTCGTCGGAGCACGGCATTTCGTGCCTGACGGCCGCCTCGGTACTGAAGGCCATCGACAAGGGGCGCTACGACGTCCACGGCATCGGCATTTCCCGCACCGGGCGCTGGACCCAGGTGCCGCTCGAGGTCATCGAGGCCTATCGCATCGTCGACGGCCAGGCGCCCCAGGTCGCCGAGCCGCAGCACGACGCGGTGTGGATGGTGGGGGAGGACGGCTGTGAGGTCGCCACCCGGTCCGGTGAGAAGCTCGTCGACATCCACCGCATCGATGTCGCCTTCGCGCTCCTGCACGGTCCCTTCGGCGAGGACGGCACGCTCCAGGGCATGTTCGAGATGATGGGGATCCGCTACGTCGGTTCAGGCGTCACGGCCTCGGCCGTCGGCATGGACAAGCACTTCATGAAGGTGGCCTTCGAGGCTGCAGGGCTGCCCGTGTGGCCCTACGTCGTCGCCTCCGCCCACCGCCTCACCCACGACAGAGCGGCCGTGCTCGAGGAGATCAACCGCCTCGAGTACCCCCTGTTCATCAAGCCGGCCCGCGGTGGTTCCTCCATCGGCATCGTCCGCATCACGGATCCCGCCGAGCTCGACGACGCCATCGCCGAGGCCCAGAAGTGGGATCCGAAGATCGTCGTGGAGCAGGGCTTCGTCGGCGCACGCGAACTCGAGGTCGCGGTCCTCGGCGACCCCGACGGCACGGACGGCTGCCGCACCTCCGTGGTCGGCGAGATCCGCGTGCAGGCCGAGGACGGCTTCTACGACTACGAGGCTAAGTACTTCGACGAGGACGGCGCCGCTCTCGACGCCCCCGCCCAGCTCGACGACGACCTCGCCGCCCGGCTTCGCGCCCTCGCCGTGCGGGCCTACCACGCCGTCGACGCCGAGGGCCTGGTCCGCGCCGATTTCTTCGTCACGAATGACGGCGCCTGGATCAATGAGGTCAACACGATGCCCGGTTTCACCGAGATCTCCATGTACCCCACACTGTGGCAGGAGAGCGGGATGACGTACCCCGAACTCGTGGACCAACTCATCAGCCTGGCGATGTCCCGGCCGGTGGGGCTGCGATGATCGGCGAATTCGAACTCATCGCCCGCGTCACCCAGGGCCTCGAGGTCAACTCCGACGTCGAACTGTCCGTCGGCGACGACGCCGCCGTCGTCTCCCTCCAGGGCGACACCGTCGTCTGCACCGACATCCTCATCGAGAACGTCCACTTCAAGCAGCAGTGGAGTCCGGCGCACGCCGTCGGGCGCAAATCCGTGGCGGTCAACGTCTCGGATCTCGAGGCCATGGGCTGCCGCCCGTCGGCCATCGTGGTGGCCCTCGCGTTCCCGAAGGACCTCGACCCCAAGTGGGTCGACGACTTCGAGGCAGGCGTGCGTGCCGAGTGCCGCACCGCCGGGGTGAGCCTCATCGGCGGTGACATGTCCAGCTCTGAGCACATCGTCGCCTGTGTCACGGCGATCGGCGACACCATGGGCCGCGCTCCCGTCACCCGTAACGGCGCCCAGCCGGGCGACATCGTCGCCGTCCGCGGCAACCTCGGCCTCTCCGCGGCGGGCCTGATCGCGTTGCAGCGCGGTTTCGGGTCCCCGAAGGACGCCGTCCTGGAGCACCAGACACCCCACGTCCCGTACGGCCAGGGCAGGGTCGCCGCTGAGGCGGGGGCCACCGCCATGATCGACATCTCCGACGGGCTGCTCGCAGACCTCGGGCACATCTCGGAAGGCTCCGGGGTCTCGATCGACGTCGTGACCGGTCTGCTGAGCATCCCGGACCCGGTGGCCCGCGTGGCCGCCGCCACCGGCAAGCCCGCCCTCGGCATGATCCTGGCAGGGGGAGAGGATCATGCGCTCGCGGCGACCTTCCCGTTCGGTACGACCCTTCCAGAGGGTTGGGTACGCGTCGGCGAGGTCAGCGCCGGCACCGGGATCACCGTCGACGGCGAGCCGTACGAGGGCTCCATGGGCTGGGACCACTTCGGCTGAAACCGGCGGGAAACCCGCCGCGCGTGGGAGTGGGATGACGGCGACGTCCGCCTCGTCAGCTAGGGTGACGACCATGGCGACTCGCGGATCTTCCCCTTCGCGAAGCACCACCAAGGCGCGCGCGTCTTCTTCCGGTGGTGCCAAGCAACGTACCTCCAGCTCGGGCTCCACACGGTCCCGGGCCACCACCTCGACGGCGAAAACCCGCAGGCCGGCAGCCAGCAAGGCCGCTCCCGCGAAGCCGCAGCAGCAGGGCCCGGGCATCGGTGTGACCATCGTCGGCGGGATCGGCAGGGGCATCGCCGCGATCTTCCGCGGTATCGCGGGCAGCGTCGGCTGGATGGCCCGCAGCGTCGGGGGCAATTCCGACGACGTGGCCCCCGAGCTCCGCCGCGACGGCTGGGGGCTGGTGCTCCTCACGCTCGGCGCCGCGGTGGCCGCCCGCTTCTGGTTCTACCTCGACGGCCCAGTCGGCCAGTGGCTCCAGACGGGCGTCAGTACCGTCTTCGGCTCGCTGTCGGTGGTCGTCCCCGCGGTGCTGCTCTATGGCGCGTGGCGCGTCCTGCGGCACCCGCACGACGTCGACGCCGCCCCCCGCACCGGCCTGGGTTGGTTCCTCATCACGCTCGGTTCGCTCGGCCTCGTGCACATCGGGGCAGGACTGCCGCGCCCCAACACCGACGGCATGCAGGCGGTCCGCGCGGCCGGCGGCGTGCTCGGCTACGTCTCCTCCTCCATCCCCTCGGACCTGCTCACGGTCTGGGCGTCCGTGCCGCTGCTCATCGTCATGACGCTGCTCGGAGCGCTGCTGGTCATCGGCCGCCCCATCCGCGAACTGGGCGCCGGCGTCTCGCGTCTCTTCGGCGCGCTCGTCGAACACGACGGCGACCCCACGCCGAAGGACAAGCTCAAGCTCGGCGTGGCCGTGCCCTACGACAGCCCCCTCATCGACGACCCGGTCGAGGATCCCGAGGTCGAGGATTCCTACGATGCCGAGGTCTTCGACTATCTCGGCGACTCCTACGCCGAGCCTGACCCGGTCCCGGCCGTGCCGGCGGAACCCCGGCAGGTGCCGGGCCGTCCGAAGAACGCCGAGGCCCGCGAACCGGAGCCGCCGCAGCATTCCACGCCCCCCGGCCCGGCCGAGCAACTCCAGCTGAGCGGCGACGTCATGTACCAGCTCCCGGACGACCAGACGCTCGCGCCGGGCTCCAAGCCCAAGGCGCGCACGGAGGCGTCCGACAAGGTGGTGCGTCAACTGGGTGCCGTGCTGCGCGAGTTCGAGATCGACGCCCGGGTCACCGGCTACACCCGCGGCCCCACGGTCACCCGGTACGAGGTCGAGCTGGGTTCCGCGATCAAGGTCAGCAAGGTCACCGGCCTGGCTGACAACATCGCCTACGCGGTCGGCTCCAACGAGATCCGCATCCTCACGCCCATCCCCGGCAAGTCCGCCATCGGCATCGAGATCCCCAACCTGGACAAGGAGGTCGTCTCGCTCGGCGACGTCCTGCGCTCCAACCGCGCCAAGAACGACCACCACCCCATGACGGTCGGGCTCGGCAAGGACGTCGAGGGCGGGTTCGTGGTCGCCAACATGGCGAAGATGCCCCACCTTCTGGTGGCGGGCGCCACCGGCTCCGGCAAGTCCAGCTTCATCAACTCGCTGATCACCTCGGTGATGATGCGCGCCACGCCGGACGAGGTTCGCCTGCTCCTGGTCGACCCCAAGCGCGTGGAACTCAACCAGTACGAGGGCATCCCGCACCTGGTCACCCCCATCATCACCAGCCCGAAGAAGGCCGCCGAGGCGCTCGCCTGGGTGGTGCGCGAGATGGACATGCGCTACGACGACCTTGCCGCCTTCGGGTTCCGCCACGTCGACGACTTCAACAAGGCCGTCCGCGCTGGGCAGGTGAAGGTCCCCGACGGTTCGGAGCGCAAGCTCACGCCCTACCCGTACCTCCTGGTGGTGGTCGACGAGCTCGCCGACCTCATGATGGTGGCCCCGCGCGACGTGGAAGACTCCGTCGTGCGCATCACCCAGCTGGCCCGCGCCGCAGGCATCCACCTGGTGTTGGCAACACAGCGCCCGTCCACAGACGTCGTGACCGGCCTGATCAAGGCCAACGTGCCCTCCAGGCTCGCGTTCGCCACGTCGTCGATGACGGACTCCCGCGTCATCCTCGACCAGCCCGGCGCCGAAAAACTCGTCGGCAAGGGCGACGGGCTCTTCCTGCCCATGGGCTCCTCCAAGCCCATCCGCGTCCAGGGTGCCTGGGTCAACGAGTCCGAGATCCGCGACGTCGTGGCCTTCATCAGCCAGCAGCTCCAGCCCAACTACCGCGAGGACGTCGCGGTCGCGGCGGGGAGCGACAAGAAGGTCGTCGACGACATCGGCGACGACCTGGACCTCGTCCTCGACGCCTGCCGCCTGGTGGTCGAACTGCAGCTCGGCTCCACGTCGATGCTGCAACGCAAGCTCCGCGTCGGCTTCGCGAAGGCCGGCCGCCTGATGGACATCCTGGAGAGCAGGGGCGTGGTGGGACCGTCCGAAGGTTCCAAGGCCCGCGAGGTGCTGGTCAAGCCCGACGACCTGGACGAGGTCCTCGCCAACCTCGCCGCCGGCTGATGGTGGGATACTAGGCCCACCATGACTACCCACTCGGTCCACATCGCCTCCCTCGGCTGCGCTCGCAACGACGTCGACTCCGAGGAACTCGCCGCCCGCCTCGAACACGGCGGGTTCACCCTCGTCGACGACCCGGAGACGGCAGAGACGGTGGTGGTCAACACCTGCGGCTTCGTGGCCCAGGCGAAGAAGGACTCGATCGACACCCTGCTCGCCGCCGCAGACCTCAAGGATGGCGGCACGGTCAAGTCTGTCGTCGCGGTGGGCTGCATGGCTGAGCGCTACGGCGTCGAGTTGGCCGCTGAGCTGCCAGAAGCGGACGCCGTCCTGGGCTTCGACGCCTACGCCGACATCGCGGAGCGGCTGCGCGGCATCCTCGACGGCGAACAGTCCATCTCGCACGTCCCCCGCGACCGGCGCAAGCTGCTCCCGCTCACCCCGTCTGCCCGCCCTGCGGCAGCACCCGAGGTCGCCGTGCCGGGCCACGTCTGGTTGCCCGGCGCCCGCCGTCGTCTGATGGGCGGCCCCAGCGCGTCGCTGAAGATCGCCTCCGGGTGTGACCGACGCTGCGCCTTCTGCGCGATTCCAGCCTTCCGCGGCTCCTACCTCTCCCGGCCCATCGACGAACTCGAGGCGGAGGCCCGCTGGCTGGTGCAGGAGGGTGCCAAGGAACTCTTCCTGGTCTCCGAGAACACCTCCAGCTACGGCAAGGACATGGGCGCCGACGTGCGGCTCGAGCAGTTGCTCGACCGGCTCTCGCGGGTAGACGGCCTCGACTGGATCCGCGTCAGCTACCTCCAGCCCGCCGAGATCCGCCCTGGCTTCGTCGAGTCGATGCTCGGCATCGACAAGGTGGTGCCGTACTTCGACCTGAGCTTCCAGCACGCGTCGCGCGCCGTGCTGCGCCGCATGCGCCGCTTCGGTGACCCCGACAGCTTCCTGGACCTGATCGGCCGGATCCGCGCCATGGCCCCGGAGGCGGGCATCCGCAGCAATGTCATCGCCGGCTTCCCCGGGGAGACCGACGAGGACGTGCAGACGCTGCGCGACTTCATCATCGCCGCCCAACTCGACGTGCTGGGCGTCTTCGGCTACTCCGACGAGGAGGGGACCGAGGGCGTGTCGCTGCCGGACCACCTTCCTGAGGACGTCATCGAGGAACGGCGCGCCATGCTCGCCGATCTGGCGGTGGATGTCGCCGAGGCCCGCGCGGCCGAGCGCATCGGCGACACCGTCGTCGTGCTGGTCGAAAGCAACGAGGACGGCGAAACAACCGGCCGGGCCGAACACCAGGCTCCTGAGACGGACGGTGCGGTGATTGTGGACCGTGGGGCACCCGTCGGTAGCCTCGTGACCGCCCGGGTCGTGGACTCTGAGGGCATCGATCTGATTGCGGAGGCACTGTGAGTGAGAGCGTGAGCGGCCGGCCCCGCCGTGCGGCGTCGGACGGGGCGGCCAGCAACTGGAACATCCCGAACATCCTCACGGTCATCCGGATCCTCCTGGTGCCGGTGTACGTGGCCTTCCTCTTCATCGGTCCGCAGGACTTCACCTGGCGGCTCTGGGCCACCATCGTGTTCGTCGTGGCGATGCTCACGGACCTGGCCGACGGGCACATCGCCCGCAAGTACAACCTCGTGACAGACTTCGGCAAACTCTGGGACCCGGTGGCGGACAAGGCGCTGACAGGCGCGGCCTTCGTCTCCCTGAGCATCCTGGGCGAACTGCCGTGGTACTTCACCATCATCATCCTCGTGCGCGAATGGGGGATCACCTGGGTGCGCGCGGCCATCGCCAAGTACGGGATCATGGCCGCGAACAAGGGCGGGAAGCTGAAGACGCTCACCCAGACCTTCGCGCTGATCATCTTCAGCCTCGGTTTGGAGATGCTTCCCGGTCCGGTCGCCGTCCTCGGTTGGGTGCTGATGATTGCGGCGCTCCTCCTCACCGTCGTCACCGGCTTCGACTACCTGCGGCACGCCTGGGTCATCCGCCGGAAGGGCCGCGCCCAGCAGGCGTGAGCAGGTAGCCTTGCGGGCATGACGCTGGCCGCCGAACTGATCAAGAAGCTCACCCACCGCTCGGTCACCCTGGCCACGTGCGAATCCGTGACCGGTGGCGGCATCGGGGCCGAACTGACCTCAGTGCCCGGGGCCTCCCAGGTGTACCGGGGTGGATTGATCACCTATGCGCGAGACCTGAAGCACCACCTGGCCGGCGTCGACGAGCAGTTGATCGAGCGCGAGGGCGTGGTCAACGAACTGACCGCGTTGCAGATGGCGCTCGGTGCGCAACGCCGCTGTGACTCGGATTGGGCAGTCGCCACCACCGGGGTCGCCGGCCCCACGGAGACGGACGGCGTCAAGGTCGGCACCGTCTGGTTCGCCGTGGTGGGCCCACGGGTGGGCATGTCGTCCCCGCCGCAGTACACCGAACTGCGTACCTTCGACGGGGACCGGGAGGCCGTCCGACGTGCGGCCACGGAGCACGCGTTCGAGATGTTGCTGAGGGTTCTCTAGACGAACCTGGAGAAACTTTTCGCTGATCGGGAACAAACCGCCCACCTTCGCGGTTGGACCTATCGACAGCGGGCACTCGGCCCGTGGTCAGATAGGAAACAGCCGTGAAGACGATTCTGATTCGTAAGGTGATGGGCGAGACACTCCGGGAACTCCGGATGCGCGCCGGCATGACCCTGCGAGAGGTCTCCATGGCCAGCATGGTTTCGCTCGGCTACCTCTCGGAGATTGAGCGCGGTCACAAGGAAGCCTCCAGCGAAGTGCTCTTCGCCATCGCATCCGCGCTCGATGTGTCCCTGTCAGATCTGATGATCTCCATCAGTGGCAAGCTCGCCACCCTCGAGGCCCAGCGCATGCCCCGGGTGGCGGTCGCCGCCTGACCCGTCAGCGGTGACGCGGCCCCTCCACAACGTGCACCTCGACGCCGGCGTCCCGGATCCGCTGAAGTTCAGCCTCCGGGGCCCCGGCGTCTGTCACAAGCACGTGGATGTCCTTGATGTCCGCCACCTTGGCCAGGGTGGTGTGACCGATCTTCGTCGAGTCGATCGCGACGATGACGCGCTGGGCCCGCTCGATCATGGCAAGGTTGGTGCGGGCCTCGATCTCATCGTGCGTCGTCAGGCCCCCGGTCGCGCTGACACCGTCGGCGCCCACCACCGCTGTGCCGACGTTGACCAGTTTCATGGTTGATTCGGCCAGCGAACCGACCAGTTCCAACGAGCTGGAGCGCAGCACGCCGCCGGCGATCAGGACGCGGGCCTGGCCCTGCTCCGCCGCCTCGAGGCCGATGCTGAGTGAGTTCGTGATGATCGTCAGGTCCTCGCGGTGCCTGAGGGCGCGCAGCACCTCGGCTGTTGTGGTTCCGCCTGTCAGCCCGATGGCGTGCTTGCCGGCGGGGATGATGCCGGCCACTGTCCGGGCGATCCTGCGCTTTGCGTCCTGGTTCCGGCCGTCGCGCAGCCGCACCGGCAGTTCCCTGTTGCCCTTCATGGGCCGGGCGCCGCCGTGGGTCCGCTCGAGGAGGCCCTGGGTCGCCAGGAGAGCGACGTCGCGTCGGATCGTTGCGGCCGACGCCCCCAGTTGGTCCGCCAGATAGGACAGTGGCAGCTGGCCCTGCTCCGTCAGAAGTGCCAAAAGCGCGACCATCCGGTCCGATCGCTTATGGGAGGGCGTGCCGGGTGCATTCATCCGTGGGGGCTCCTTTGCGCCTAAGTGGCCTGTTGTGCAACATACGCACAAATGTTGAGCGAGATTCTAGCCCTTGCTCACTTCCAGTGCGCAGCGGGGCCAGTTTTGACACAAGAACCTGCGCGAATGCCCATCATCGCGCTGCGTGTACCGTTGGCGCGTGCGCGAAGCTGAACTCTGGGAACGAATGAACGACGCTCTGCCCGCTGGATATGCCGCGAGCTGGGCGGAGTCCGTCGTCCTCGAGGATCTGGGGGGTCGCACGGTCCACGAAGCCCTCGCCACAGGAATCCCCTGCAAGACGATCTGGCGCGCCGTCTGGCGACAACTGGAACTGCCCGCGCGACTACGCTGAGACGCGGCGTGTCGGTTCGCATTAGAACGCCTGTTCGCCTATCTTGAATTCGGCGGTTGTCCACAGCGGAACCGGCTCGTCGAAAATTGTCGGGCCCGCTACCTACAGTGACAGCGACATCGAAACCTCCGGCATCAGCCGGTTCCTGGAAGGAAATCCTGATGGCCTCATCGGACCGTAACAAGGCGCTGGAGGCGGCGCTCGCCCAGATCGAGAAGGCCCATGGCAAGGGCTCCGTCATGAAGCTGGGCGAGGACAATCGCCAGCCCATCGACGTGATCCCCACCGGCTCCGTCGCGCTGGATGTGGCGCTCGGCATCGGCGGGCTGCCCCGTGGCCGCGTCGTCGAGATCTACGGGCCGGAGTCGAGCGGCAAGACCACCGTCGCGCTGCACGCCATCGCCAACGCCCAGCGCGACGGCGGGATCTGCGCCTTCATCGACGCGGAGCACGCGCTGGACCCTGATTACGCCCAGAAGCTCGGAGTCGACACCGACGAGCTGCTTGTCTCGCAACCGGACAACGGCGAACAGGCTCTGGAGATCGCCGACACGCTGGTGCGCTCGGGAGCCCTCTCCCTCGTCGTCATCGACTCCGTCGCCGCGCTGACGCCCCGCGCCGAGATTGAAGGCGAGATGGGCGATTCGCACGTAGGTCTGCAGGCCCGCCTCATGTCGCAGGCGCTGCGAAAGATGACCGGTGCGCTCAAGACTTCCAACACCACGGCCATCTTCATCAACCAACTCCGCGAGAAGATCGGCGTGATGTTCGGCAGCCCCGAAACCACCACGGGTGGTCGCGCGCTGAAGTTCTACTCCTCGGTCCGCCTGGATGTACGCCGCATCGAGACACTGAAGGACGGCACGGAGATGGTGGGCAACCGCACCCGCGTCAAGGTGGTCAAAAACAAGGTGGCCCCGCCCTTCAAGCAGGCCGAGTTCGACATCATCTACGGCCAGGGCATCTCTCGCGAGGGCTCGCTGATCGACATGGGCGTGGATGCCGGCATCGTGCGTAAGGCCGGCGCCTGGTTCACCTACGAGTCGGATCAGCTGGGCCAGGGCAAGGAGAACGCCCGCACCTTCCTCAAGAACAACCCCGAGGTCGCCAACGACATCGAGCGTCGCATCCGCGTCCACCTCGGCATCGACAAGGAGGCGGTGCCGGAAGGCGTGAACCCGGAGACCGGAGAAGTTGACTTCTGATCGCAGTGCGGAGGAGCGGGCCACCCAGGTGGAGGTGGCCCGCAAGATCGCGCTCGACCAGTTGGCCACACGGGCACGCTCGGAGCAGGAGTTGCGTACCGTCATGAAGCGGCGCAACGTCCCTGCCGACGTCGCAGACGAGATCATCGAGCGCTTCACCGAGGTGGGGCTCATCGACGACGCGGCCTTCGCTCAGTCGCTCACCTTGACGCGCGCGGAGTTCGGGCTGCGGGGGAGGGTCCGCATCCGGCAGGAACTGCAGGCCAAGGGCATAGACCGCGAGATCACCGACGAGGTACTGGCCCAACTGGACCCGGAGGACGAGCGTGACGCGGCGCTGACGTTGGCCCGCCGTAGGGTGCGCTCGCTGGCGGGGCTCGAACGGCATGTCGCGCGCCGCCGGTTGGCCGGTGTGCTGGCCCGCAGGGGCTTCTCCGGTGGCATCGTCAGCGGTGTGCTCGAAGAGGTGCTGGGCAAGGGCTGGGACGACGAACCGGTTGAGTTTTCCACAGGTGAGCAATAGGCTCGTCGGCAAGGCCCTTGGCCCCGCATGAACCGCCCCGGCCTGGCTGGGGCATTGAAACCTGAAACTTCACTGACAACACCTAGAAGATGACATTCGACTTTTGCCGCTGCGGCCTTCTGGCCGCAGGGGCTTGTCGTCCCTAGCGACATTGTTGCCAACCACCTTGTGCGGTGCCGTGGCCGGACTGTCCGGATATGAGGAGGCGCCGTGCCCGAGCTCGGTTGGATCATTGCAGGAGCCGCGTTGGTCGGGCTCATCATGTTGGGCCTTCTCCTGCGGCGCCGAACGGCCGAAGCCACCGCGGAGCGACTTTCGTGGGAGCGCCGGTCCAAGGACGATGTGGCCTCCGTGCGTGCCACAGCCCAGGCCGCGGCGAGCGTCATCGAGGAGCGCGCCCGCGAAGCTCTCGAGGACGCTGAGCGGCGTCGAGGAGAGATGGAAGCCGTGCTCACGGGGCAGCGCCAGGAGTTGCGGGAGGCGAGGGCGGCGCAGGAGCGTCGTGAATCCCGCCTCCATGAGCGCGAGGACCGCCTCTCGGCTGAGGCCGAGGGCCTTGTCGCGCGCGCTGAGAGGCTGGATGCCCAGCGGATCCAGCTGCGGGAGCAGCGGGAGGAGCTCCAGGCGCAGGAGGAGCGGCTTGCCCTCGAACTCGAACGTATTGCAGGGCTGTCGGTAGAGGAAGCCCGCAAGGAGGTCTTGGCGGCGGCGGAGAAGCAGGCCAAACTGACCGCCACCTCCATCGCCCGCGACATCGAGGCGACGGCGAAGCGCGAGGCGGACCAGATCGCCCGGCGCGTCATCACCACCGCCATCCAGCGGGTCGCCTCAGAGCAGACGTCGGAGTCCGTGGTCAGCACGGTGGACCTGCCCAGCGATGACATGAAGGGCCGCATCATCGGCCGTGAAGGGCGCAACATCCGCGCTTTCGAACAGATCACGGGAGTCAACGTCCTCATCGACGACACCCCCGAATCCGTGCTCCTCAGCAGCTTCGACCCGGTGCGCCGCGAAACCGCGCGCCTCACGCTCGTCGACCTCATCGCCGACGGGCGGATCCATCCCGCCCGCATCGAAGAGGTGCACGAGCGCAGCCTGCGCCGCATCAACGACCGCGTGCTGCGCGCCGGCGAGGACGCCCTGGCAGAGGTGGGCATCGTGGACCTGCACCCTGATCTGGTGCCCATCGTCGGGGCGCTGGCGTTCCGCACCTCTTATGGGCAGAACGTGCTGCGGCACCTCGTCGAGTGTGCCCATCTCGCAGGCGTGATGGCGGCGGAGTTGGGGCTCAGCGTGACGGTCTGCAAGCGGGCCGCCTTCCTGCACGACATCGGCAAGGCGCTCACCCATGAGGTGGAGGGTCCGCACGCCATCATCGGGGCGGAGTTGCTGCGCAAGTACGGCGAGCACGAGGACATCGCTCATGCGGTGGAGGCGCACCACAACGAGGTCGAGCCGCGCACGGTTGAAGCGGTGCTTACGCAGGCCGCCGACGCCATCTCCGGCTCCCGTCCGGGTGCCCGGCGCGAGTCGCTCGAGGCCTACGTCGAGCGGATGGAGAACCTCGAGCACATCGCCACGAAACACGAAGGCGTGGTGCGCGCCTACGCCATGCAGGCCGGGCGCGAGGTGCGCGTCATGGTCTCACCGGACCACATCGACGACGCCGGGGCGCACGCGCTGGCCCGCGACATCGCCGCAGAGGTCGAGAAGACCCTGAGCTACCCGGGACAGATCCGGATCACCGTGGTGCGGGAGTCCCGCGCCACGGAGACCGCCCACTGATCAGTTCTCGACGGCGTCCACCCGGATGCCCCAACGCGACGACGTCTCGGCGCCGGGCTGCAGCACGATGAGCGATTCGTGGGTGGGGCCTTCGTTGAACGCGTCGGCCGCGCACGTCATCGGCTCCACGGCGATCGCGTTGCGCGTCGGGGGCACGTAGATCTGGCACCACGGAAGCGTCGCGTCGGCCCACATGGCGACCGTGCGGGTGCCGTCGGCCACCGTCAGCTCCCATGGTCCCTCGTCGATCCGGAACGCGCTGTCGAACTCCGTGCTGCCGATCTCCCGGGGCTCCCGGAAGTCGTGCTCAGCGGTCACGTCGGTCAGTTCCACCGGGAGCAGCCGGTCGTCGACGGCCAGTTCATAGGGGAACGGCGAGGTGAGCACGGCGGTGGTGTCGACGGCCAGGTACGGGTGGGTGCCGTAGCCGTAGGGGAGCGCCTCCTGCCCCGCATTGCGCGCCGTCACCGTGACGGTGAGCCCGCCGTCGTCCAGCGCGTGACTGATCTCGACCTCCAGCACGCCGTCCCATCCGGACTGCGGGTAGATGACGGTGGTCAACACCACCTCGTCGGGGTCGTGGCTCAGGAGCCGCCACGCATGGTCAGACCCCAGGCCGTGAATGGCATTGTTCCGCGGCACCTCGCTGATCGGGAGCTGCTGCTCCACCCCGTTGAACGTGTAGCGGCCGTCGCGGATGCGGTTGGGCCACGGCACCAACTGGCGGCCCATGGAGGAACTCGGCGACCCGTCCTCAGGGAACGTGTGCAGCAACTCCACACCGTCGCGGGTGAGGCTGCGCAGCGTCGAGCCCACCTCGGTCACGACCGCGGTGTACGGCCCGGACTCGATGAGGAATTGTTGGCCGGTAGGCAGGATGTTCATGTCTCGAACCCTAATGGGTAACATGGTCGGGCTATGACTGATCCGCGCACATATCACGTCATCACCTACGGGTGTCAGATGAACGTCCACGACTCCGAACGCATCAGCGGCCTGCTCGAGGAGGCCGGGATGCACCGCGCCGCGCCGGGCAACGACGCGCTCGGTGCAGGTGCCGACGTCGTGGTGTTCAACACGTGCGCCGTGCGCGAGAACGCAGACAACCGCCTCTACGGCAACCTCGGCCACATGGCCAGCATCAAAGCCGTCCACCCCGGGCTGCAGATCGCCGTGGGCGGCTGCATGGCGCAGAAGGACCGCGACACCATCCTGAAGAAGGCGCCGTGGGTGGACGTCGTCTTCGGTACGCACAACGTCGGTTCCCTCCCCAGGCTGCTGGAGCGGGCCCGGGTGGAGCGCGAGGCGCAGATCGAGATCAAGGAAGCCCTCGAGACATTCCCCAGCAACCTCCCGACGCGCCGTGAATCGCCCTACTCGGCCTGGGTGTCGGTCTCCGTGGGCTGTAACAACACCTGCACCTTCTGCATCGTGCCGGCCCTGCGCGGCAAGGAGACCGACCGCCGCCCGGGCGACATCCTCGCGGAGATCGAGATGCTGGTCAGTCAGGGCGTCCAGGAGATCACCCTGCTGGGCCAGAACGTCAACGCCTACGGCGTGGAATTCGGCGACAGGCAGGCCTTCGCGAAGCTGCTGCGGGCCTGCGGCACCGTCGACGGGCTGGAGCGCGTGCGCTTCACCTCACCCCACCCCAAGGACTTCACCGACGACGTGATCGAGGCCATGGCCGAGACGCACAACGTGATGCCCCAGCTCCACATGCCGCTGCAGTCCGGCTCGGACCGGATCCTGAAGTCGATGCGTCGCTCCTACCGGGCGGAGCGCTACCTGGGCATCCTCGACAGGGTCAGGACGGCCATGCCGCACGCCGCCATCACCACCGACATCATCGTGGGATTCCCCGGCGAGACCGAAGAGGACTTCCAGGCGACGATGGACGTCGTGCGTCGCTCGCGGTTCTCCGCCGCCTTCACCTTCCAGTACTCGATCCGCCCCGGCACGCCTGCGGCCACCATGCCTGACCAGGTGCCGAAGGAGATCGTGCAGGAGCGCTACCTGCGCCTCGTCGACCTGGTCAATGACCTGGCCTGGGAGGAGAACAAGACGTTCGCCGGCCAGGAGATCGAGGTCATGTTCGCCACCGGTGAGGGCCGCAAGGATGCCGAGACCCACCGCATGAGCGGCCGGGCGCGGGACAACCGCCTGGTCCACGTGGTGGTTCCGGAGGACCCGGCGCTGCGGCCCCGGCCGGGCGACATCGCCACGGTGTCGATCACGCATGCGGCGCCGCACCACCTGAACTCGGACCTCCTGCCCACCAACCTCAGGCGTACCCGCGGAGGGGACGCGTGGGAGGCGGCGCAGGGAGGCGCCAGGCCGGCGGGCGTCGGGCTGGGCATGCCCACGTTGGAGAAGCCCGCGCCGCTGCCCGCCGCCACCGGCTGCAACTGATCAGGGCTGGTCGGCTGGGCGCCTGGGCTGATCGGCCGGGCGCTCGGGCTGGTCGCCCGTGAGCTTGTCGAGCTGGTCGTTGCCGAAGTCCTGCGCCTTGTCCACGTGACCGGCGTACTTGCCGTCGGTCTTGTCGTCGACGAAGTCGCCGGCCCGCTCGATGCCCTCCTCGATCTGCGTCTCGTGCTGCTTGGCCAGGTCATCGAGGTTGTCGAAGAGTCCCATGTCATGTCCTTCGGGTGGTGGGGTGAGGTCCCCATCATGCACAGCCGAGAGGCCAGCACGGAAGGTGTTTGGCACACTGGTAGCGTGTCCCTTCCCTTGATCGTTCTCGTCGGCCCCACGGCCACAGGCAAATCGGGCCTCGCGGTCGATCTCGCGCTGGCGTTGGCAGAGCGCGGCCATCCCGCCGAAGTGGTGAACGCAGACTCGATGCTCGTCTACCGGGGGATGGACATCGGCACGGCCAAGCCCACCGTCGAGGAGCGGCGCGGGGTGCCCCACCACCTGATCGACATCACGGAGGTCACCGAACGGGCGTCGGTGGCAGACTTCCAGCGGCTCGCCCGCGCCACGATCGCCGACCTGCGGGCCAGGGGGGTCATCCCGATCCTGGTGGGCGGCTCGGCGCTCTACACCCGTGCGATCACCGACCGCTTCGAGTTCCCGGCCTCGGACGCGGCCGTCCGGGCGCGTTGGGAGCAGGAACTCGACCAGGGCGGGCCGCATGCGCTGCACCGTCGGCTCGCCGAACTGGCGCCTGAGTCGGCGGCCGCCATCGAGCCCGCCAACGGCCGCCGGATCGTCCGGGCCCTCGAGGTGCTCGAGCTGACAGGGGGCCACGCCCCCGTCATCCCCGAGTGGACCTACGAACTGGAAGACGTGCACCAGTTCGGGCTGAACCTGGACCGGGCGGAGCTGGACCGGCGGATCGACCTGCGCGTCGAACAGATGTGGGAACAGGGCCTCGTTGAGGAGGTCACGGCCCTCCTGGCGCGGGGCCTGCGTGAGGGCGTCACCGCGATCCGGGCGATCGGCTACCGGCAGGTGGTCGCCTTCCTCGACGGCGAACTCACCGAAGCGGAGGCCCGCGGTGAGGTGCAGCGGGCCACCAGGCGGTTCTTCCGTCGCCAACTCGGTTGGTACCGGCGCGACCCCCGCATCACATGGCTGGACGCAACCTCCCCGACGGCGGTCCAAAGCGTGCTCACAGGGATAGACTTGTGAAACTCAGGAGGGCGTGATGCGTCGGTTCAGCTTCCACAAGGGTCACGGCACCCGCAACGACTTCATCATCCTGGATGACTCCTACGGCATGCACGAGATGCATCCCGACTTCATCCAGATGGTCTGTGACCGGCACAGCGGCATCGGCGCCGACGGCGTGATCCGCGTGGTCCGGGCCTCCAGCATCCGCGGCTGGGAGGGCGACAGCTCGCTCTGGTTCATGGACTACTACAACGCCGACGGATCCATCGCCGAGATGTGCGGCAACGGGTTGCGGGTGTTCGCCCGCCACCTGATCAACGAGCAGCTGGTCGACAACGGGGAGTTCGACGTGGCAACCCGGGCGGGCCTCCGCCGCGTCGAAGTGGCCAGGCACGGGCTGATCCGCACCACCATGGGGGACGCGACCGTGTCCGATGAGGACGTCACCGTCCGGCTCGGCGGGCGGGAGTGGCCGGCGACGAAGGTGGATGTCGGCAACCCCCACGCCGTGGTGTTCCTTCAGGACGAGGACCTCGACTCCCTCAATCTGTACGACGCCCCCACCTGGGAACCGGTGAGTGCCTTCCCCGAGGGCGTCAATGTCGAGTTCGTCCGGGTCGACGAGCCAGGCAAGCTGTCCATGCGGGTCTTCGAGCGCGGCGTGGGGGAGACCCAGAGCTGCGGCACCGGCGTGGTGGCCACCGCGGCGGCCTATCGCCGGCGCGCTCAGCATGACGGCAGCGTCGACGTGACCGTTCCCGGTGGCGACCTCACGGTCGATTTCGACGGTGACGCGGCCCGCCTGACCGGGCCCGCGGTGATCATCGGGCGTGGGGAATTCTGGATCTGACTCGATTATCCACAGCCCGTACCCGTCCCTTGGATGTCAGGGGCTGGGCTGGAAGAATGGGCAGACGATGACTAATTCTGACGAAGACCTGCTCGACTACGACGACGACGAGTTGGAGCCTGACTACGACGGTGATCAGGAAGACCTGGCGGCGCGCCATTCGTTGCGCCGCGTCGCCGGCCTGCGCACCGAACTCGAGGACATCACAGAGGTCGAGTACCGCGAACTGCGGCTCGAGCGCGTGGTGCTGGTCAGTGTCTGGACCACAGGCTCACAGGAAGACGCCGACAACGCGATGGACGAGCTGAAGCTGCTGGCGGAGACCGCCGGCTCAGAGGTGCTCGACGCGCTGGTCCAGCGTCGCTCCCACCCGGACCCGGCAACCTACATCGGCCGCGGCAAGGTGCTGGAAGTCGCGGAGGTGGTGCGCGCCACGGGCGCAGACACCGTCATCTGCGACGGTGAACTCGAACCCGCGCAGTTGCGAAACCTCGAAGACCGGATCAAGGTCAAGGTGGTGGACCGCACAGCATTGATCCTCGACATCTTCGCCCAGCACGCCAAGAGCGCCGAAGGTAAGGCCCAGGTCGAACTGGCCCAGTTGCAGTACCTCAAGCAGCGCCTCCGCGGCTGGGGCGGCAACCTGTCGCGCCAGGCGGGTGGCCGCGTCGCCGGCGGTGCAGGTATCGGTGGCCGAGGCCCCGGTGAGACCCGCATCGAGACAGACCGCCGCCGCATCCACACCCGGATCTCGCAGTTGCGCCGGAAGCTGCGCGAGATGGACGCCACCCGCGAATCCAAGCGAGCGGAGCGGCGTCGTCACCAGGTTCCTTCCGTCGCCATCGTCGGGTACACCAACGCGGGCAAGTCGTCGTTGCTCAACCGGCTCACGGGAGCCGGGGTGCTCGTGGAGGACGCGCTGTTCGCCACCCTGGACCCCACTACCCGCCGCTCGGAGACTGACGACGGCCGCGTGTTCACGCTCACAGATACCGTCGGCTTCGTCCGCCATCTCCCCCACGACCTCGTCGAGGCGTTCCGCTCCACATTGGAGGAGTCGGCCCAGGCAGACCTGCTGCTCCACGTGGTGGACGCCGCAGACCCGGATCCTGAGGGGCAGATCAGGGCCGTCCGCACCGTGTTGTCAGAGATCGGCGCAGCCTCGGTGCCGGAACTGCTGGTCCTCAACAAGGCGGACGTCGCGGATGCCGCCAGCATCATGGCGTTGCGTGCAAAGCACCCGGATGCCGTCGTCATCTCCGCGCGGACGGGCCGCGGCCTCGAGGCGCTGCGTGAGGCCCTCGAGCAGAGGCTCCCGCGCCCCGAGGTCGCGCTCACCGCTCTGGTGCCGTACAACCGCGGGGATCTGGTGGACAAGGTCCACAAGACGGCCGTGATCGATTCGCTCGAGCACACCGGCGACGGCACGCTGATCAGCGCGCGGGTGCGCCCTGATCTTGCCGATGAGCTGGCCGAGTTCGTACGTGACTGATCACGGAGCCATTCTGGCGGCCGCGGTCGGTGACATCGGGGGCGAGGCACGCCCCGGTCAGCAGGCCATGGCAGACGCCGTGGCCGCGGCATTCGAGGATGACACGCACCTCCTGGTGCAGGCGGGTACGGGCACCGGCAAGTCGCTCGGCTACCTCGCACCCGCGCTCGCCCGGAGCGTGAGTACCGGCGAGGTCGTGGTCGTGGCCACGGCCACCCTGGCGCTCCAGGCCCAGTTGGCGACCAAGGACATCCCCACGGCGCTCGACGCAGTGGAGGAGGTCACCGGCCAGCGGCCCAAGGCGGCCATCCTGAAGGGCCGCACCAACTACGCCTGCCTCTACCGGGCCCGCCAGGGCTCAGACCTCGACCAGGACTCCCTGATCGGCGCCTCCGCCATGGCGGAGACGGCGGCCACGTCGAAGGCGGACGATGTCGGCAGGCTCGGCGCCGAGGTGCTGGCGCTGCGCGAGTGGATCGAGGGGGAGGCGGAGAGCGGCGGCCTGGCAGACCGCGACGATGCCCCCACGCACACCGCCCGCGGCTGGTCGCAGGTGTCGATCCCCACGAGGGAGTGTCTGGGGGTGTCGGCCTGCCCGTTCGGGGCGGAGTGCTTCGTCGAGAAGTCCCGCGAGGTCGCCCGCGAGGCGGATCTCATCGTCACCAATCACGCGCTGCTGGCGATCAACGCCATGCACGGTGGCACCGCGCTGCCGGAACACGCAGCGCTCGTCGTGGATGAGGCGCACGAACTGGTCAGCCGCATCACGACGGCGGCGACGGATGAACTGACCCCCGGCATCGTGGATCGCGCCGCCCGGCGGGCACTCACCTGGCTCGACGACGACCTGGGCGTGGATTTCCTCGACCAGGTGGACACGTTGCGCGAGGCCCTGGACGAATCAGAACTCACCCGCATCACGGAGTCCTCCGCGCCGCTGCCGTACGCTGCGGCAGCGCTGCGCGACGTCTCCCGTCGTGTGGTGAGCGCGCTCGGCAAGGTGACCGACGACCCGGACCGTCAACAGGCCACCTCGTCGGTCAGGGAGATCTTCGACATCGCGGAGCGGATCGCCGCTCTGAAACCACAGGACGTGGTGTGGGTGACAGAGTCCGACCTCATGGGGCGCGCCGCGTACGTGGCGCCGCTCAACGTGTCGGGCCTCCTCAGGGACCAGGTCTTCGGCCAGGGGCCAACCGTGCTGACCTCCGCCACGCTCACGTTGGGCGGGGCGTTCGAACCGGCTGCGGGCGCCGTCGGGCTGCGCGCGGCAGACCGGCTTGAGGCCGAGGGCGAGGGCGAGGGGGACAACGAGTTCGCGTGGCGCGGCATCGACGTCGGCTCGCCGTTCGACTACCGCAAACAGGGCATCCTGTACGTGGCCCGCCGGCTGCCGCCGCCGGGCCGTGACGGGATGCACGAAAAGACCCTCGCCGAGATCGCGCAGTTGGTCTGGGCGGCCGAGGGCCGTGCGCTGGGGCTGTTCGCTTCGCGCAGGGCTGCCGACCAGGCCGCCGACTACTGCCGGCGGGAACTACCGGACCTGACCATCCTGGCCCAGGGCGACGCCCAACTGTCAGAGCTCACCAGACGCTTCCTCGACGAGCCCACCACCGCCCTGTTCGGCACCATGTCGCTGTGGCAGGGCGTCGATGTCCCGGGCGAATCGTGCCAGCTCGTCATCATCGACAAGATCCCGTTCCCGAGGCCGGACGACCCGCTGATGCAGGCCAGGAAGAAGGCGGTCGACGACGCAGGGGGCAACGGTTTCATGAGTGTGGCCGCCGCCCATGCTGCACTGCTCCTGGCGCAGGGGGCCGGCAGGCTGATCCGGCGCTCCGAGGACAGGGGAGTGGTGGCCATGCTCGACCCCCGGTTGGCCACCGCGCGGTACGGATCCTTCCTCACCGCGTCGTTACCGGATTTCTGGGCCACCACGGATGGCGATGTGGCCGTGTCGGCACTACGCCGCCTCCGCGGCGACATTGAGTGACCTATGGCGGGCTCACACCTTGCGGAGTAGTGCCACGACCTTGCCCATGATGCTGGCGTGGGTGCCGTCGATGGGGGAGTAGCGCTCGTTGTGCGGCAGCAGCCACACCTTGCCCTGCTGCAGCTTGTAGGTCTTGACGGTGGCCTCGTCGTCGAGCAACGCGGCAACGATGTCGCCGTTGGTGGCGTCCTTCTGCTGGCGTACCACCACCCAGTCGCCGTCGCAGATTGCGGCGTCGATCATGGAGTCGCCCTTGACCTCCAGGAGGAAGAGCTGGCCGTCGCCGACGATCTGCTTCGGCAGCGCGAACACGTCCTCGATGTGCTCCTCGGCCAGAATCGGCCCGCCGGCGGCGATCCGGCCCAACACGGGCGCGGCTACGGCTGAGGGACGTGCATCCCATCCCTGCGCCGAATCCAGCTCCTCGGGGAGCTTGGGCACATCAGGCAGTGTCAGCACGACGGCCCGCGGCCGGTTGGGGTCCCGGCGGATGAAGCCCTTCTGCTCCAGCATGCGCAGCTGGTAGGTCACCGATGACGTCGACGCCAGCCCCGCCCTGTCCGCCACCTCGCGGATGCTGGGGGGGTAGCCCAGGTCCTCGATGGCGTCCTTGATGACGTGCACCAGCGCCAGTTGCCTGCGGGAGAGCCCGTAATCCGGTCCCTCGGGAATGGGGAAGCCTGCCAGCTGCGCCTCGATCTCTGCGTTGCTGGGGCGGCCACGGCGCGGGCGGTTCGTCTTGTCAGCCATGGCCCCATGGTAGCCATTAGCTGGAACAGGTGTTCGAAATGCGCAGGCGTGTCGATGGTCGACGAATTTTGTCAGTGGGCTCCTGTTGAGTGGTGCACGTCACAAATCCCGTGGCGCACAGCAGGCTTCGAACAAATGTTTGAATCTGATCCGCACATGCGGTAGCGTTTCAATCGAACACTTGTTCTAGGAATGAAAGAGGTCAGTCATGACCACGTCGAGCGCAGTTCGCTTCCAGATCGTCGGCACGCCCGGTCGTCGGGTCGTCACCGTGTCCCCGGCCGGCCGTCCTGATCTCCATCTGCCCCGCATCAGCCCCACGCGTCCCGTCGGTCCCGGACGCACTGGTGCTGCTGCCTCGTGCCGCGTCGTGAGCCCGGAGCGCCGCTCCCCCTGGCTGGCGGCCAAGGTCGCGGTTGTGTCGCTGTTGGCGCTGGCCGGTGGCGCCGTCTCCGCCGCTCAGTTGGTGGGCGGCCTCGTGTCCCCTGATCCGGCGATGGGTTATGTCGCCGGTGACCCAGCCTGGGCGCACGTCTCGCAGCCCTGATTCCTCTACTGGGACACGTCGAATTCCCCTCGGCGTGTCTCTTGCCTTCCTGATGGGCCGCGCCTAGTGTGATCCCTACATCTAGTGGTTGCACTGATGTGATTCCCCTACAAGTTGTGATTCGAACGTGATTCGCCACTTGTGAGGAACCGCTCCGGTGTGGCACTGTTGTCCACTCGCTCCATCGCTCGAGGAAGGCCCGCGCCGTGCACTGCCCGTTCTGCCGCCACTGCGACACCAAGGTGTCGGATTCGCGCGCGACCGAGGACGGCTCCGCCATCCGGCGCCGTCGGATGTGCCCCATGTGCGAGCGTAAGTTCACCACGATCGAACAGATCATTCTGACGGTGGTGAAGCGGTCCGGCGTCGTCGAATCGTTCAGCCGCGAGAAGGTCATGCGCGGCGTGTCGAAGGCCTGCAAGGGCCGTCCCGTGACACCGGCGCAGTTGGCCGCCCTCGCCCAGCGTGTGGAGGAGTCCCTCCGGGCCTCCGGCCAAGCGGAGATCCCTTCGGAACAGATCGGCGTGGCCATCCTCGGCCCATTGGAGGAACTCGACTCCGTCGCGTACCTCCGTTTCGCCAGCGTCTACAAGAACTACGAGTCGGTCGACGATTTCCAACGCGAGATCGACGCCCTGCGCCTCAGCGCAACCACCCGGAAGCCGGCACCCGAGGGCGGAGCGGCCTTCCAACAGCTCACCGCCCAAGAGCCGCTCCTGGGCTGAGCAACACATCAGCTTCACATCGAATCAAACGCAGCAAGAGAATCAGAGGGGTTTTGACCATGACAGCGACCGCAGCGCGGGCCTCCCGCCGCAAGTCCTCGGAGACAGAGGCCACGGGTCTCGTCATCGACCGCGTCTTCACCAAGCCGGGCGTGCATCCGTACGACGAAGTCGAGTGGGACCGCCGCGACGTGGTTCAGACGAACTGGCGTACCGGTGAGACCGTCTTCGAGCAGCACGGCGTGGAGTTCCCGTCGTCCTGGAGCGTCAACGCCTCCACCATCGTCACCACGAAGTACTTCCGTGGCGCCGTCGGCACCCCCGAGCGGGAAGACTCGCTGCGCACCCTCATCGACCGCGTGGTGACGAGCTACGTCAAGGCCGGGAGCGACTACGGCTACTTCGCCACAGACACCGACGCGGAGATCTTCGGCCACGAACTCACGTGGATGCTGCTCAACCAGTACTTCTCCTTCAACTCGCCCGTGTGGTTCAACGTCGGCACCCCCTCGCCGCAGCAGGTCAGCGCCTGCTTCATCCTCTCGGTCGACGACTCCATGGAGTCCATCCTCAACTGGTACCGGGAGGAGGGCTTCATCTTCAAGGGCGGCTCCGGCGCCGGCCTCAACCTCTCCCGCATCCGTTCGTCCAAGGAACTCCTGAGTTCCGGAGGCACCGCCTCGGGTCCCGTGTCCTTCATGCGCGGCGCCGATGCCTCGGCCGGCACCATCAAGTCGGGCGGCGCCACCCGTAGGGCCGCCAAGATGGTGGTGCTCGACGTGGACCACCCGGACATCGTGGAGTTCATCGAGACCAAGGCGCGCGAAGAGGACAAGATCCGCGCCCTGCGCGACGCCGGGTTCGACATGGACCTGGGCGGCAAGGACATCACCTCGGTGCAGTACCAGAACGCCAACAACTCCGTTCGCGTCAGCGACGAGTTCATGACCGCCGTCGAGAACGGTGGCGCCTTCGGGCTGCGGTCCCGCAGCGACGGTTCAGTGATCGAGGAGGTCGACGCCAAGGACCTGTTCCAGAAGATGGCCAAGGCGGCCTGGGAGTGTGCGGATCCGGGCATTCAGTACAACGACACCATCAATGACTGGCACACTAACCCGGTGACCGGCCCCATCACGGCGTCGAACCCCTGCTCCGAGTACATGAGCCTCGATAACTCGTCGTGCAACCTGGCCTCGCTCAACCTGCTGAAGTTCCTCAAGGCCGACGGCACCTTCGACGCGGAGACGTTCGTCAAGGCGGTCGAGCTGATCATCACCGCGATGGACATCTCGATCTGTTTCGCGGATTTCCCCACCGAGTCGATCGGGGAGACCACCCGCAACTTCCGCCAGTTGGGCATCGGCTACGCCAACCTCGGGGCGCTGCTGATGGCCATGGGCAAGGGCTACGACACGGATGGTGGCCGCTCCACCGCCGCCGCGATCACGTCGGTCATGACGGGCACCTCGTACCGCCGCTCGGCTGAGCTCGCCGCCATCGTCGGCCCGTACAACGGCTACGCCGTCAACGCGGAGGCCCACCAGCGCGTGATGCGCAAGCATCAGGCCGCCAACGACGACCTGCGCGTGCTGGCAGACGATCGCCAGCTGCACGCCGTCGCCACCCGCGAGTGGGACCACGTGGTCTCGCTGGGCGCCAAGAACGGCTTCCGCAACGCGCAGGCCTCCGTGCTGGCCCCCACCGGCACCATCGGCTTCATGATGGACTGTGACACCACCGGCGTCGAGCCGGACTTCTCGCTCGTGAAGTTCAAGAAGCTCGTCGGCGGCGGCTCGATGCAGATCGTCAACCAGACGGTCCCACGTGCGCTCAAGCGCCTCGGCTACAAGTCCGAGGACATCGACGCCATCGTCGAGTTCATCGGCACCCACGGTCACGTGATCGGGGCGCCCGGCCTGGCCGCTGAGCACTACGAGGTCTTCGACACCGCCATGGGGACCCGGGCCATCAAGCCCATGGGTCACGTGCGCATGATGGCCGCCGTGCAGCCCTTCCTCTCCGGCGCCATCTCCAAGACGGTCAACCTCCCGGAGGACGCCACGGTCGAGGAGATCGCGGACGTCTACCTGCAGGGCTGGAAGCTCGGTCTCAAGGCGCTCGCCGTCTACCGCGACAACTGCAAGGTCGGCCAGCCCCTCTCCGACGGCAAGAAGAAGACCGCCGACGAGGCGAAGGAAGCCCCGCAGCCCGAGGTGCGCATCGAGTACCGTCCCAAGCGCCGCCGCCTGCCCAAGTCGCGTGCTTCGCGCACCACGAGCTTCTCTGTGAGCGGTGCCGAGGGCTACATGACGTCGGGTGCCTACGACGACGGCCGCCTCGGCGAGGTGTTCCTCAAGCTGGGCAAGCAGGGCTCCACCCTGTCGGGCGTGATGGACGCGTTCTCCATCGCGGTGTCGATCGGCCTGCAGTACGGCGTGCCGCTGGAGAGCTTCGTGCAGAAGTTCACCAACCTGAAGTTCGAGCCCGCTGGCATGACGGACGACCCCGACATCCGGATCGCGCAGTCCTTCATGGACTACATCTTTCGCCGCCTGGCCCTGGACTACCTCACGTTCGACGACCGCGCCGAGCTCGGCATCTACACCGCCGGTGAGCGTGCCCGCTACGTCGAGACCGGCAGCTACCTGTCGGAGGAGGACGAGGCCCGGATGCCCGAGGCCGAGCAGCTCCGCAACGACGAGTTCGACGACTTCAACGTGGACGGCGCCCGTCAGCCTTCGCTGATCGACGCGCACACGACCGCGGAGTTGATGGAGGCCATGGGCGTCGCCGCAATCGACGCGCCGCTGTGCATGACCTGCGGCACCAAGATGCGCCCGTCGGGCAGCTGCTATGTCTGCGAGGGCTGCGGCTCCACCAGCGGTTGCAGCTGACCAGCACGATGTGGAACCGCAGGGCCGCCTCGGGCGCAACCGGGGCGGCCCTGTCCGCGTTGGTGCCGGGCTTAGGCTGTCCCTGTGATGGAAATGAACGAGCCGCCGGCTACCGGTCTCTCGCGGGCTCGAGCCGCACTGCTCGCCGCAGCCGCCGGATACGCGGTGCTCGTCGTCTACCAGGCCTACACGCTGCCGGACCGGGTGCCTGGACAGATCGGGCCCGGCGGGGAGGTCGCCAGATGGTCCGACCGCCCCACCCACGTGCTGATGGCCTGCCTGGCCGGCCTGGGGCTGTTCCTGGCGATGTGGTTCGCCCCCAGACTGATCGGCCGGTTGCCGGTCGAAGCCGTCAACCTCCCACACCGTGACTACTGGCTGAGGCCGGAGAACCTCCCTCGGACGCGTGGGATGATCGCTGACGACATGGGGTGGTTCGGGGCCGCGACCATCGCCTTCGTCGGTTTCGCCCTGGACCAGGTGGGCAGGGTCGCCGCGGGGCAGCCGGGCTTCTCAGGGGCCTTCTGGGCCGTCCTCGTCACCTACCTGGTAGGCGCTCTCGGATGGGCGCTGTGGAGCACCGTCGGTGGACGCTGGAAACCCCCGCCTCACCCTTTCGGATGAGGCTGAAATGGTAGTCAGGTCGAGTTTCGCGGCGTTTACCGCCTTTTGCACAGTTTGGTGCGTATATTGACTCTCGTGACTGACAAGCGGCTGCGTATCGCAATCCTCAACGACTATGAAGTGGTCGTGCACGGCCTCCGTAGCATGCTCGCGCCCTTCGAGGATCGGGTGGAGATCGTCGACATGGGTCCCCGCGCACACGTGGAGGAACCGGTGGATGTCACCCTCTACGACACGTTCAGCCAGAGCCACGAAGATGACCCCGACATTCAGGGCCTGATTGGCACGCGGGGGACGGGGGCGCTGGTGATCTACACCTGGACCATGCACCCCGACCTCGCGGCGCAGGCCGTCGCCAGAGGGTGCCGGGGGTACCTCGACAAGTCGATGTCCGCCGCCCAGCTGGTGGAGTCGCTCGAGGCCATCGCCCGAGGTGAAGTCGTGATCTCAGAGCCGAACGCGGACCACGACGGGCACACCCTCACCTCGCCTGAGGACCTGGCCTGGCCGGGGGCGCACTTCGGCCTCACAGCGCGGGAATCCGAGGTCCTGGCGCTCATCACCCGTGGTCTCACCAACCAGGACATCGCCAGCCGCAGCTACCTGAGCATCAACTCGGTGAAGTCCTACATCCGCTCCGCCTACCGCAAGATCGGGGTCGAACGACGCTCGCAGGCCGTGCGGTGGGGGCTGGAGAACGGAATGTTGCCAGACTTCAGCCACGTTACGCTGGACGGGTGATTCCTCCAGTAGTCGACGCGACCTGGCTCCAGGCCCATCCCCACGTGGTGCTCGCGGATGTGCGGCACTACCTCGACGGTCGCTCCGGCGCCCGGGCCTATGAGCACGGGCATCTTCCCGGCGCCGTCCATGTCCCGATGGACGAGGTGCTGGCGGATCCCCCCACGACTGAGTTGGGCCGCCATCCGCTGCCCACCCCGCAGCGCTTCGCTGAGGGGCTCGCCGCCGTCGGAATCGGCGACGACTCCACCGTCGTGGCCTATGACGACGCGGGGGGCTCGATGGCCGGACGCCTGGTGTGGCTCCTGCGCATGCTGGGCCGCGACGCAGCCCTGCTCGACGGCGGAATGGCCGCCTATGACGGGGAACTCACCACGGTGGTCCCTGACCCGGCTCCTGCCACCTTCACCGTCACGCCGTGGCCGGACGAGGCGCTGGCCACCATCGAGGAGGCCGCGCGCGGGTCCATCGTCATCGATGCCCGTGGTGCTGAGCGTTTCCGTGGCGAGACCGAGCCGATCGACGCGAAGGCCGGACACATTCCCGGTGCACGTAGCTTTCCGCTCACGGACAACCTCACGCAGGATGGCCACTTCCTGGGCCCGGTGGAGTTGCGCGAACGCTTCCGCGGGATCGACGATGCGGCTAAGACCATCTCCTATTGCGGGTCCGGCATCACCGCCTGTCACAACCTCATTGCGATGGAGTACGCGGGACTCGGACGGGGCCGCCTGTACCCGGGTTCATGGTCGCAGTACAGCGGCACCGAGAGGCCCGTCGCCGTCGGGGAGTGAGCAATCGCGCAGAGTGGACGGCGCATCTGCACGCAACGTGCGGAACCGCTCAGGTCGGTGCCAGACTCGTCTCCGACCTACACCGCTTTACCAACACACCTGCGAAGGACTCTGCATGAACGCAAAGGGGCGAGTGACCCTCCCGATCGAACAGGGCATGGACGACCAGTTGCCCGGCATCCTGGCACGGCTCGGCGCCGACGCCGTGCGCAACTCGGACGGGACCTGGCTGCCTGAGATCACACCCCAGTTGGGGGTGAAGGTCTACGAGACGTATTTCCCGGCGCGCGGTCACCAGGCGTTTGCCGAAGCCAACCTTGACGCCCGCCCACGCTTCTATCTGATGAGTGAGCGCGTGGCCGCTCCGGCCGAGGGCCCGCTGTCCATCGACATCATGAAGGGCTACTACGAGCTCCAGGTCGAGCCGGACCAGGGAAATGTGCGGCGGTGGTGGGAGGTCATTGACCGCACCACCGGCGAGGTCGTGCCCGTGGACGGCTGGACTGTCGGGGGGCAGGGAACCGACGTGTCGGTCACCGTCGCTGAGCCTGTGCCGTTCCACGTGTACACGGTGAACTTCCTGGCCTGGCAGGTCTGGGACTCCACGCAGATGTACAACTACACCACCAACAACTGGTGGGACGACGAGTCGCGCGTACGGGAGATCGGCTACGACGCCCGCCACCCCGTCGCGTGGGAGTTCATGAAGTCGTCCCTGCGCCAGTGGTGTGAGGAGCGCACCGAGGTCGACGTGGTGCGCTTCACCACGTTCTTCTATCACTTCACCCTCGTCTTCAACGACCTCGGCAAGGAGAAGTACGTCGACTGGTTCGGCTACTCCACCTCCGTCAATCCCATCGCGATGGAGGCCTTCGAGGAGGAGTACGGCTACCGGTTGCGCGCCGAGGACTTCGTGGATCAGGGCTACTACAACTCATCCTTCCGGGTGCCGTCGAAGGTGTTCCGCGATTGGATCGAGTTCACCACCCGCTTCGTCTGCTCCCGCGTCAAGGAACTCGTCGACATCGTGCACGAGTACGGCAAGGAAGCCCTCATGTTCCTCGGCGACAACTGGATGGGCACCGAACCGTACGGTGAGCTGTTCGCCGGCACCGGGATCGACGGTGTCGTGGGCTCCGTCGGATCCTCTGTCACGTGCCGCATGATCTCGGACATCCCCGGCGTGAAGTTCACCGAGGGCCGGTTCCTCCCGTACTTCTTCCCCGACGTGTTCCGCCCCGGCGGCGACCCCCTCGGCGAGGCGAACGAAAGTTGGCTCCTGGCCCGCCGCGCCATCGCCCGCACGCCGCTCGACCGCATCGGATACGGCGGCTACCTGTCGTTGGCTGTGCAGTTCCCCGACTTCATGGCGCGGGTCGAACAGATCTGCGACGAGTTCCGCTCCATCCACGACGAGGGCCAGGGCAAGCGTCCTGAGAATGCGCCCATCCGCATCGGCGTGCTCAACGCCTGGGGGAGCCTGCGCACCTGGCAGACGCACATGGTGGCGCACGCGCTCTGGTACAAGCAGATCTACTCCTACCTCGGGGTCATGGAGGCCCTCGCCGGGCTCCCGTTCGACCTGAAGTTCGTCAGCTTCGACGAGGCCCGCGACGGCAAGCTGGCCGACCTCGACGTGGTGCTGAACGTCGGCGCGGCCGAGACGGCGTTCTCGGGCGGCAGCGAATGGCTCGACGAAGCCCTGGTTGTGGCGCTGCGCCGGTACGTCCACCAGGGCGGCGGCCTCATCGGTGTGGGTGAACCGACCGCGGTGCTGGCCAACGGGGCCTTCTTCCAGCTGTCCGACGTTTTCGGCGTCGACAAGGAACTGGGGCTCAGCCAGTCGACCGACCGCTACCCGGTGGAGAAGCCCCAGCACTTCATCACGGCCCACCTCGACGAGTCCACCAAGGTCGACGTGGGCGAAGGGGCCGGCGACATCTTTGCCCTGAACGACGACACCCGGATCCTGCGCCTCACCGATAAGTCCGTCGATCTGGCGGCCAAGGAGACCGGCAACGGCCGGGCCGTCTACGCGGCTGGGCTGCCCTACAGCCACGACAACGCCCGGTTGCTGCACCGCGCCATCTACTGGGCCGCGGGCCGCGAGGACGACTTCGACGCCCACTGGATCCCGTCGAACCCCGGGGTCGAGATTGCAGTGTTCCCCGACGCCGGCAGAGCCTTCGTCATGAACAACCTCACGGTCGCGACGTCGACGGCGGTGTCCGGCCGCGTGGGTGGCCTTGTCTCCGACGGCGACATCACTGCGCTGCAGTTGGACCTCGAGCCGATGGAGTCGCGCTGGATCGACCTCGCCTGAGTGGATCATGAGCAATTGGATGGGGTCACGTGTGGTTCCGAGCCGTTTTCTCGGCGTGTCGCCCGACGACCCCATCCAATTGCTCACGGTACGTACCGCAAGCTGAGCCAACGGAGCGGGCCGCTATTGTGTTGTGAGCACAAATCCCTTGGAGGTATCCACACCATGCCGGCGCTTCGCTCCCGCACCACCACCCACGGCCGCAACATGGCAGGCGCCCGCGCGCTCTGGCGTGCCACCGGCGTCACGGACAACGACTGGGGCAAGCCGATCATCGCGGTGGTCAACTCGTTCACGCAGTTCGTGCCGGGCCACGTGCACCTGCGGGACATGGGCAAGCTCGTCTCCGAGTCCATCGCGGAAGCGGGCGGCGTGGGCCGCGAGTTCAACACCATCGCCGTCGACGACGGCATCGCCATGGGCCACGACGGCATGCTCTACTCGCTGCCGAGCCGCGAGCTGATCGCCGACTCCGTCGAGTACATGGTCAATGCGCACTGCGCCGACGCCATGGTGTGCATCTCCAACTGCGACAAGATCACACCCGGCATGTTCCTGGCCGCGCTGCGGTTGAACATCCCCACAGTGTTCGTCTCCGGTGGCCCCATGGAGGCCGGCAAGGCCGTCATCAAGGACGGCGGTACCGTCGAGAGCTCGCTGGACCTGGTCAACGCCATGGTCGCTGCGGTGGACCCCAACGTCAGCGACGCCGAACTGGGCCGGATCGAAGAGAACGCCTGCCCCACATGTGGCTCCTGCTCCGGAATGTTCACGGCCAACTCGATGAACTGCCTGCTCGAGGCCATCGGCCTGGCGCTGCCGGGCAACGGCTCCACGCTGGCCACCGCGGCGGCGCGCAAGGGCCTGTTCCAGGAGGCCGGGCGCCTCATCGTCGAACTGTGTCAGCGCTACTACGGGGACGACGACGACTCGGTGCTGCCCAGGTCCATCGCCCAGAAGCCCGCGTTCGAGAACGCCATCAAGCTCGACGTCGCCATGGGCGGCTCCACCAACACCGTGCTGCACCTGCTCGCCGCGGCCCAGGAGGGTGACGTCGACTTCACCATGGCCGACATCGACGCGATCTCGCGGGTCACCCCGTGCCTGGCCAAGGTGGCGCCCAACTCCGAGCGTTACTACATGGAGGACGTGCACCGCGCCGGCGGCGTGCCGGCGATCCTGGGCGAACTGCACCGCGGCGGCAAGCTCAACGAAGCGGTCACCTCTGTGCACACCCCGACGCTCCAGCAGTGGCTCGACGACTGGGACATCCGCAGCGGCAAGACGAAGCCGGAGGCCATCGAACTGTTCCACGCGGCTCCCGGTGGGGTCCGCACCACCGAGGCGTTCTCCAGCACCAACCGGTGGGAGAGCCTGGACACCGATTCCGACAACGGGTGTATCCGCTCCACCGCCAACCCCTACACGGTCGACGGCGGGCTGGCGGTGCTCACCGGCAACCTCGCGCCCGACGGTGCCATCGTCAAGACGGCTGGTGTTCCGGAGTCGCAGTGGCACTTCACCGGTACCGCGGTGGTCACGGAGTCGCAGGACGCGGCTGTGGAAGCCATCCTCGGCAAGGTGGTGAAGCCCGGCGACATCGTCATCGTCCGCTACGAAGGGCCCAAGGGCGGTCCCGGCATGCAGGAGATGCTGTACCCCACGTCCTACCTCAAGGCGCTCGGCCTCGGCCAAGAGTGTGCGCTGATCACCGACGGCCGCTTCTCCGGCGGATCCTCGGGCCTCTCCATCGGGCACGTGTCGCCGGAGGCCGCCAGTGGCGGCGCCATCGGGCTGATCGAGGACGGCGACAAGATCACCATCTCGATCCCGGACCGCTCGCTGCACCTCGAGGTCGACGACGAGACCCTCGCCGCCCGGCGCGCCGCGCGTGACGCGAAGGGGTGGCAGCCGGCGCAACAGCGCCGGCGTGCCGTGTCGACGGCCTTGAAGATCTACGGGATGCTCGCGCAGTCGGCCGACAAGGGCGCCGCGCGCAAGCTCAACCAGGCCCTATAGCCACTTCTTGGACTTGAAGACCAGGTACATCGCGACGCCCGTGCCCACCATGAGGAGCAGGGCGAAGGGGTAGCCGAACGGCCAGTCCAGTTCGGGCATGGTGTGGAAGTTCATCCCATAGGTGCCCGTCACCAGGCTGGGCACGAACAGCACACCGGCCCATGCCGCGATGCGGCGTGAGTCCTCTGTCTGCTTCAGGCTGGCTGAGGTCATGTTCCTGGCCTCCTCGTTCTGCCGCTGCGTCTGCAGCGATATGTTGAGGTCCAGGGTGCCCTTCAGCGTCTCGCGGAGCACCTCGACGTGCTCGGTGATGTGGATGGCGTGATCCTCGATGTCGCGCAGTTCCTGCCGACGGTGCTCGCCGGCCATCAGGAAGACCCTGTCGCGGCGCACGGAGTCGAGGATGGGTTTGAGGGGGCGTACCGCGCGCTGGAGGTACATCACCTCGCGTGACAACTGGTAGATGCGCCGCGACACCCGGGCCGACCCGCTGAACACCTGGGTTTCGATCTCATCGATGTCGTTCTCGATGCCCAGCACCACCGGGCCGTAATCGTCGACGATGTTGTCGAGGAGCTGCTCCAGCACCACGCTGGGCCCGATCCCCAGGGTCTCCGGCGCCGATTCGAGGTCGCGCCGGACAACTGTGAGGTCAGGTGTCTCCGAGTGGCGCACCGTGATGACGAAGCGGTCGCCGGCGATGGCGTGCACCTCGCCGAAGTCCACCGTCTCGGTGCGGTCCACGTACCTCGCGGCGTGGAGCACGAGGAACAGTGTGTCACCGTATCGCTCGAACTTGGGCCGCTGATGTGCGGTGATGGTGTCTTCGACCAGCAGGGGGCTCAGCTTGAACTCCTCGGCCAACAGCGCCATCTCAGCGTGGGTGGGCCGGTACAGGCCGATCCACACGAAACCGTCGGCGTGCTCGTCGAGCAGGTTGAAGCTCTGGTCGAACGTGGTGGGCGACGCGATCCGCCGCCCATCGACGTAGAAGCCGGCATCGACGATCGAGGTGGGGCGCGGCTGGGTCATGGCCCCTAGTGTGTCGCAGCGTCGGGGGCCACGTCGCGTCGACGCACGATCCAGATGACCAGCGCGGCGGCCACGAGCGCCACGGCCAGCACGAGCCAGGGGGAACGGGTCCAGAGGATCCCGATCGCCTTGAAGCCGATCATGCCGATGGTGCCGTACAGGAAGGCCCACATGATGCAGCCGAGGGTGACGGCGGGCAGGTAGCGACGCAACGGCATCCGCGTGACACCCGCGGCCAGGTTGACCATGGTCTGGATCCCGATGGTCAGGAACGAGATGGACACCGCGGGGGCGCCCCACCGGTTCAGCCAGCGGGCCCCCGTGGCGTAGTGCCGCGACTCCATCAGCTTGGCGAGCCGCGTCCGCCGGGCCCCTGCGGCGATGCCGCGCCCCAACCAGTAGGTGGCGTTGGCCCGCAGCATCACGATCCCGAAGAGCGCCACCACCACGACCGCGAACGGGGCGTCCCAGGTGGTGGGATCAAACACGGCTCTCCTGGTGCTGCGAGGGGGATGGGGCTCCGCCAGTGTATCTGTTCAGTTGAGGAAGGCACCGGCGGCCACGATCACCGGCACGCTCAGCAGAGTGGTCCACAGGGTCGTCGCCTGCACCAGCGGGAGGGCGGTGCGGTAACGCATGGCGTGCACGAAGACGACCTGGGCCGTGGGTAGCGCAGCCAGGACGACGGCGGCGCGTAGCGGCGTGCCGGTGAGGCCGAACAGCAGGGACAGGCCGAGCGCCACCCCCGGCACCACGAAAGACTTCGTCGCGATGGCGGCCACGGTCAGCCGGGGCAGCCTGTTCAGGGCGGGCAGGGGAGTGGAGTGGAACGACATGCCGAAGGCCAGCAGCATGGCGGGGATACCCAGCTCTGCCATCAGCACCAGGGGATCCCAGAGGACGATGGGTGGTTGCCAAGCACTGAGGTTCAGCGCCAGGCCGATGACTCCCCCCAGTACCAGGGGATGGGTGAGGAAGCTGCGAACCACCGAACGGCCACGGCCCGCCGGCGTCGACTCGAGCACCGCCACCGCAGTGGGTTGCAGGACCAGCACCTGGAGTAGCATCGCGGGAGCCGCCCACGCTGCGTCGCCCAGCACGTAGGCGGCGATGGAGATGCCCAGGTTGCCGGCGTTGACGTAGCTCGTGGCCAGATATGCGACGGCACCCTCCGCACGGGTGGCGCCCCACCGTCGCACCATCGTGATGGAGAAGGCCAGGCCGGTGAGGACACAGGCCAGCCCGAAGGCCAGCACGTGGGGGCCGATCAGCAGGTCGAGATCCGCCCCCGCCACGGCCACCAACACGAGGGCGGGCTGGCCCACGTAGAACGCCACGTCGCCCAGCACCTTCTGCGCCGAGCGGCCGGTGACCCGGGTGCGGGCCAGCAGATATCCGACGGCGACGACGATGCCGATCGTCGTGAATCCCTGCAGTGCCGCCCACATGCGCAGAAGACTACGCCCAGGCTTCACCGTGGTTTCAGCGGTCTTGTCGGGGTCGGCTACGATTCCCCCGTGACTTTCTCCGCCAAAACGCTGCGTCGCATGCTGGCCGCCGTCGGTATCGCCTCGCTGATCACCCTGTCCGCCTGTGGCTCCGACGACCCCACCACTGAGCCGGAGGTGTCGCCCTCGGCGTCGGTCTCCGCTGAGCCCAGTGCGGAGGCGTCGCCGAGCGCAGAGGCATCACCGAGCGTCGAAGAGAGCCCCCAGCCCACCATTACCCCCTCCGCGGACCTGAGCGCCGTCGAGGTCGTCGACGGCGAGGTCCCCGAGGTCAAGGTCCCCGCGCCGTGGGGCATCGAGAAGACCCAGGCGGACGTGCTGAAGGAGGGTGAGAGCGCGCAGACGCTCACCGACACGTCGGTGGTCACCATCAACTACATGGGCGTCAACGGCACCACCGGTGAGGTGTTCGACAGCTCGTACGAGCGCGGCGAGCCCGCCACCTTCTCGCTCGAGCAGGTCGTGCCCGGGTTCCAGAAGGGGCTCTCCGGCCAGAAGGTCGGCTCCCGCGTGCTGATCGGCATGGTTCCCGAGGACGGCTACGGCGAAGGCAACCCCGGCGCCGGCATCGAAGCAGGCACGTCGTTGGTCTTCCTCGTCGACATCATCTCGGCGAACTTCTCCGAGGCCGTGGGCGAAGAGGTTCCCCCGGCCGAGGGCATGCCCACCGTCACGATGAAGGACGGCAAGCCCGAGATCGCCGTCCCGGCCGGAGTTGCGGCTCCCACAGAGCTGCGCGCCCAGCCGCTGATCACCGGCCCGGGTGCCGCCATCACCGCAGAGTCGACCGTCCAGGTCCAGTACCGCGCGTTCAACTATGCCGACGGCACGATCTGGCAGGACGCCTGGGCGCCGCAGTCGGGCAAGCTCTCCAGCCTCATCGAGGGCTGGAAGCAGGGCCTCGTCGGCAAGACGGCCGGCTCCCGCGTGCTGCTCGTCGTGCCCCCCGCGCTGGCGTTCCCCGACGGACTCCCGGAGGCCACCCCTCCGCTCGAGGCCGGCCAGACGCTGGTCTACGTGATCGACATCCTGGACGTGCAGAACTAGTCCGCCACGGCCTCGCCGGGCGCCAAGGCCCGGTCGGAGGACCGCCACACGGCACCCGAGAAGAAGCGCTGATCGCCCGGCATGGCGGCCAGCGCTTCTTCTGTTGTCCGGCAGGCACCGAGCCCGAGAGAGCTGCTGAGCCGCGCCAGGACGTCTGCGGGTTTGAGCGGGGCCAGGTCGGCGAGGGCGACCGCACCGTCGCGCTTGGCGAGCCGTTGCCCCTCCTCGTTGACCACCAGCCCGATGTGCGCGTACGTGGCCGGCGTGCCGCCTAGTTGGCGGGTGAGCCACGCCTGCCGGGGGGCCGAGCTGAGGAGGTCGTCGCCCCTGGTGATGTGGGTGACCCCCATCCCGAGGTCGTCGACCACCACCGCCAGGTTGTAGGCGAAGGCGCCGTCACCGCGCACCAGCACGAAGTCGTCGACGACGCCCTCCACCCGGCCAGCGTGCACATCCTCGACGGTGAACGTGGCGCCCCCGGAATCCACCCGCAGGGCGGGCCTCCGGGTGGCGCGGCGCTCGGCGCGTTCCCAGGCGGTCAACCGCCGACAGGTGCCGGGGTAGGCGCGGTACCCGTCGTGCGGCGCGGAGGCAGCCTCCGCGATCTCGCGGCGACTGCAGAAACATTCGTAGGTGGGCAGGCTGCGCACGGCATCGCGGTACAGGTCCAGCCGCTCGGACTGGCGTACCACCTCGCCGTCCCACTCCAACCCCAGGGCCAGCAGGTCTGCCAGGTTCCGTGCCTCCACGCCGTCGGCGGCCCGCACCCGCTCCGCATCCAGGTCCTCGACACGCATCAGCCACCGGCCGCCCACGGAACGGGCGAGCAGCCAGCCGGCCAGGGCGGTGCGCAGGTTCCCGAGGTGGAGGTCCGAGGTGGGGCTCGGCGCGTATCGGTCGACATGTGGCATGGGGTCCATGATGCCGCCTCCGCACCCGGTACCCTGAGCCGCATGTCAGCGAGGAAATCGGAGCGGCTTGTCAACCTGCTCATAGCGCTGCTCAGTACCCGTCGGTTCCTGACCAAACAGGAACTGCGTGGGACGGTTGAGGGCTATCGGCTCTCCGCGAGCGACAGCGCCTTTGAACGCCAGTTCGAGCGTGACAAGGAAGAACTGCGCAACATCGGGGTGCTGATCGAAACCGGCTCCAACGATCCGTTCTTCGACGACGAGGAGGGGTACCGGATCAATCGGTCAGAGTTCGAACTCCCGCCGCTGGATTTCACGCCCGAGGAACTCTCCGCGCTCGGCCTCGCCGGTCAGGTCTGGCAGGACACGGTGGCGGCGGACCACACGGCCCAGGCCTTCGAGGCGCTGCGTGCCGGCGGCGCGGCACCGGACCCCACCCTGGTGCCCCGGATGCGCCCTCTCCTGGCCGTGGCAGAGCCGAGCTTCGACGTGCTCTACGACGCCATCCTGCGTCGCGTCGAGGTGACGTTCGGCTATGCCGGGGAGGAGCGTCGGCTGCAGCCCTGGAAGATGCTGCAGCGCCGCGGCCACTGGTACGTGTTCGGGTTCGATCCGGACCGCCAGGCGGACCGCTTCTTCAAATTGTCGCGCTTCACCGGCGAGGCCGTGGCCCACGGCAAGGCGGGTGCCTACACCGTCCCTGATGACGTGGGGGAGCGCGCCCAACGGCTCGCGCCGCCCGGCGCCAGCACCGCAGTCGTGGCAGTGCGCGAAGGCGCCCCGCACGACTTCCCCCACCCGGAGGCCGTGGCCCACGCGGGAGTCCCCGAGGGCTACAGCGCCTTCCGGGTCAGCCTCTCCACCGATGACGCGATCGTCGGCGAGGTGGCCGCGGCGGGCCCAGACATGATCCTCCTCGATCCGCCGGAGCTCCGCGCCGCTGTGATCGAGCGACTGCGGGCGGTGGCATCGTGAGGTCCGAGGAACAGCTTGCGCGGCTCCTGCGGTTGGTGCCGTACCTGTCCTCCCACCCCGGTATCGAGGTGGCGAAGGTGGCTGAGGAGTTCGGCGTGACGCCACGCCAGGTGATCAGGGACCTCGAGGTGCTGCAGTTCTGCGGCCTCCCGGGCGGGTACTTCGACGACCTCTTCGACGTCGACATCGACGTGGTGCGCGAGGAGGGACACATCGACTTCCGCAACGCCGACGTCCTGGCCCGGCCGCTGCGGTTGCGCCCGGCGGAGGCCGCGGGCCTCTTGGCCGCACTGCGGCTCGTCGTCGACGTCGCGGGCAGGTCTGACGCGGCCGCGAGCGCGTTGAAGAAGCTGGAGGCGGCCGTGGGGGAGGCCGACGCCCACGTCAGCGTGGCGGTGGAGTCGACGGATCCGCAGCGGCGCGCGGCGCTGAGCCGGGCCGTCGAACAGCGACGCGCAGTGCAACTGGAGTACCGCACCACCGGCAGGCAGGGGACCACCACTGCCGTGGTCGAGCCCGCCAGGCTGAACCTGGTGGACGGCTACACCTATCTCGACGCGTGGAGCAGGTCACGCGAGGCCTGGCGCAGCTACCGGCTGGACCGGGTCGTCGCCGTCGAGGTGCTCGACCAGGCGGCCGGCGACCACGGGGCACCCCCGGACGGCTGGTTCGACGACGTGCCGGACCGGCTGACGCTGACGGTGCAGCCCTCGGCCCGCTGGATCGCCGAGTACTTCCCGACGGTGGGCGTCGAGGATCTGGGCGACAGGGTGGCCGTCACGTTCCCCGTCGCCTCGCACGACTGGGCCGTGTCGCTCATCCTGCGCCTCGGCGGCGCGGTGCTGGACGTGTCCGACGACAGGGTCGCCCAGGCGGCCAGGGTGAAGGCAGGCAGGGCCCTTGCTGGATATCCCGAGGTCGTCCGGTAGCATTTCGCCCGTGATCTGGGTTGTTGTTGTCGGCGCGCTCGCCCTCGCAGGTGTGGTGGCGCTGGTCATCCACGCCGTGTCGCTGGGCCACAAGGCCGCAGACGTCAAGGCCGAGGTCACCGTGTTGAACGAGCGGCGCGCCGAACTGCGCACGCTGCTCGGTCAGCTTGAGAGAACCCCTGCACAGCGCGACTAGACTGTGAGGGCAGAACAGGCGACGCCTCCCGTCGCCTAAGAAAGGGACCAATGCCTACGTTGTTGTTCATGGGCGGCTGGGAATGGGTGATCATTCTCGTTGTCGCGCTGCTGCTTTTCGGCGGCTCGCGTCTTGCCGGTGTCGGTAAGGGCATGGGACGCTCCATCCGCGAATTCAAGGAAGAGGTCAAGGGTGTCGAGGGCGAGGGTGGTGCAACGCGTCACGACGAGGTCGTCGACGCCGAGATCGTCCAGCCTGAGATCGATCACGACCGGAAGCCGCGCGAAAGCTGATCATGTCGGCCGCAACTGCTGAGCCAGCCACCGAGGGCCGGTTCGCCTGGCTGCGGCCACCGAAGGGTGGCCCCGGCGGGACGATGTCGATCTGGGACCACCTGCGGGAACTCCGCTACCGGGTCACCATTGCCGCCATCGCGATCGTCCTCGCCGGTTCCTTCTCGATCATCTTCTACAAGCAGCTGGTGCTGCTGATCATGGCGCCCTGGAACCGGGCCCGCACCGCCCTCGAAGAGGCCAGGCCCGGAGCCAGCCTCATGGTGGTCAACAACGGCGTGACCAGTTCCTTCACCTTCGCCGTGGTGCTGTGCGTGGTGGCCGGCATCATCCTGTCCACCCCCATCTGGGTCTACCAGCTGTGGGCCTTCGTAGCCCCCGGCCTGGTGGCCAAGGAGAAGAAGTACGCGCTCGGGTTCATCGGCGCTGCCACTCCGCTGTTCCTCGGCGGGTGCGCACTCGGTTACTACATCTGGCCCAAGGGTATCGAGGTGCTGTTGAGCTTCACGCCACAGGACATGGGCATCACCAACATGCAGGACATGGCGGAGTTCCTCAAGATGGAGATCCAGATCATTCTGGTCTTCGGCCTGAGCTTCCTGCTGCCCGTGGTCGTCGTGGCGCTGAACATGGCCAACGTCGTGCGGGGCTACCAGCTCAAGAGGGCCCGCAAGTTCGTGATGTTCGGCAGCGTCGTGCTCGCGGCCGTGGCCACGCCCACCACAGATCCCTTCTCGATGCTGTCGCTGGCGCTGCCGGTGTCCGGCATGTTCCTGATCGCGGAGCTGATCTGCCGGATTTCAGACAAACGTAAGGGCATCACCGAGGAAACGGTCGCCGAATACGCGATCGACCTGGAAGACGGCCAGTGACCGGTGAGGTTGCCAAACGCCGCCTCGTCAGCGTCGTGTGCAACGAAGCCTCCGGCGGCGGTCGTGCCGGCCGTGCCCTTCCCGGCGTCGCCCGCCAGTTGCGCGACGGCCTCACCGGCGCAGACCTGCACATCGTCACCTCCACGTCCTACGAGCAGGCCCGGGACCTGACGCGTTCGCTCGCCCTGCAGGCCCGTCCCGGGGACGTGGTCGCGGTCATGGGTGGCGACGGCATGGCCCATCTGGGCCTCAACGCCTGCGCCGAAACCGATGCGACGCTCGCGGTCATCCCCGCCGGCACCGGCAACGATTTCGCCCGCGGCGCGGGCATTCCCAAATCCATCCGGCAGTCTGTGGAGGCCGTCGTGGCCGGCGTCGTCCGCGTGATGGACCTCAGCAAGCTCACCAACGACTCCGGCGCGCGTTTCGTCGGCGCGGTCGTCTCCAGCGGCTACGACGCGCGGGTCAACCGTGCCACCAACGACATCCGGCTGCGCTTCGGGGCGCTGAGTTACGGCTGGATCGCGCTGCGGGAGCTGGCCTCCTTCGCGCCCCTGGAGTACCGCCTGGTCATCGACGGCCAGCCCCGCGAACTGCGCGCCATGATGGTGGCGGTCGCGAACACCGCGGTGTTCGGCGGTGGCATGCAGATTGCGCCGGACGCGGACGTCGCCGATGGCATGCTCGATGTCACGATCATCCATGAGGCCTCACGCGGCAAGCTGTTGCGCCTCCTGCCCTCGGTCTACACGGGTGGTTTCGTCACGGACCCGGTGGTGGAGCGCCTCCGTGCGCGCACCGTCGAGGTGGACGGTGACGGTCTGTTCCTGATGGGCGACGGCGAGGAGATGGGCGACGTGCCCGCCACCGTGACCTGCGTCCCTGGCTGCCTGAAGGTCATCGTCGGGGACGCGGGCTGAGGCTCCGCGCCCCCGAGGTCCCCACCCTGCCCAAACGCGTGCGGTAACGTGATACGCAAATGACGGACAACGTTCTCGACCAACTCTCCGAGTTCAGTGCGCTCTACCCGTACCAGCTCGACGACTACCAACTCGACGGATGCCGCGAGCTGGCGGAGGGCCGCGGCGTGCTCGTGGCCGCCCCCACCGGCGCCGGCAAGACCGTCGTGGGTGAGTTCGCGGTCTTCCTCGCGGTTGAGACCTCCCGCAAGTGCTTCTACACCACGCCCATCAAGGCGCTCTCGAACCAGAAGTACCACGACCTGGTGGAGCGCTACGGGTCAGACCGGGTGGGTCTCCTGACGGGCGACACCTCCATCAACTCCGAGGCGCAGATCGTGGTGATGACCACCGAGGTGCTGCGCAACATGATCTACGCGGGCTCCCCGACGTTGGCCAACCTCGGCTTCGTCGTGATGGACGAGGTGCACTACCTGGCGGACCGGTTCCGCGGCGCGGTGTGGGAAGAGGTCATCCTCGGCCTGTCGGATTCGGTGCAGATCGTGGCGCTGTCGGCGACGGTGAGCAACGTGGAGGACTTCGGCGAGTGGCTCCGCACCGTGCGCGGTGAGTTCTCCATCGTCGTGTCCGAGCGGCGGCCGGTCCCGTTGTTCCAGCACGTGTTGGTGGGCCGCAAGCTGATGGACCTGTTCGAAGGGGTGGCACCCACGGCGCAGGAACTGCCGGAGGCGCGCGCGTCGAAGGTCAACCGTGAGCTGCTGCGGGTCTCGAAGGGTGAGGCCACCAAGGTGCGCGACGACGCCCGCAGGCCGCGCGGCAGGTCCGGGCGTGGCAAGCGTGAGGTGACGCAGGGTTCCGGCCGGTACGGTGGCGCTGCGCACGAGCGCTTCCGCGAGCACCGCACGAGCCGCGGCGAGATCGCCGTCGTGCTGGACAGGGCGCAGCTGCTGCCGGCCATCTGTTTCATCTTCTCCAGGGTCGGCTGCGACGCGGCGGTCGGCCAGGTCTTCGACGCCGGCATCACGCTGACGAACCGGTCCGAGGCGGCGCTGCTCGGCGACATCGCCGACAAGCACGTCAAGGGGCTGTCGTGGGCAGACCTGGACGCGCTGGGCTACGACCGGTTCCGGGAGGCGCTGATGGCAGGGGTGGCCGCGCACCATGCCGGCCAGTTGCCCGCCTACAAGGCGATCGTCGAAGAGGGTTTCGCCACGGGTGCCCTCAAGCTGGTCTTCGCCACGGAGACGCTCGCGCTGGGCATCAACATGCCGGCGCGCACCGTCATCATTGAGAAGTTGGTCAAGTACAACGGCGAGTCGCACGTCGACATCACGCCGGGGGAGTACACCCAGCTGACCGGGCGTGCCGGCCGACGCGGCATCGACGTCGAGGGGCACGCCGTCGTGCTGTGGCAGTCCGGTATGGATCCCCGTGCGGTCGCCGGCCTCGCCTCGAGGCGCACGTATCCACTGGTGTCCAGCTTCGCCCCCACCTACAACATGGCCGTCAATCTGATGGCCACGCTGGGCCGCGAGCGGGCCAGTGACCTGCTCAACCAGTCGTTCGCGCAGTTCCAGACTGACAAGTCGGTGGTGAAGGCCACCCGCACCTCCCGCTCGACGCGCGCTGATCTCGCCGTCGCACGCGAGGCGGTGGAGTGCCACCTGGGCGACTTCATGAGCTATGCGCGGCTGCGCGACGAGATCTCCAGGTTGGAGGCGGTGTCCTCGAAGGCCCGCAAGGCTGAGCAGTCGGAGCTCGTCGGGCACTCCCTGACCACGCTGATGCCCGGGGACATCGTGCACGTACCGCGCCAGGGGTGGGCCGTGGTGCTGCGTGTGGGCCAGCAGGGGCGGCAGGCCGAGCCCTGGGCGCAGATCATCTCCGGCGATCACACGGTCCTCAAGCTGCAGGCCCACGACCTCCGCGGCCCTGTCCAGCCGGTCGGCCGGGTGCGCGTGCCGCGCAACTTCTCGGTGCGTGACCGCGCGGACAGGCGTTCTCTGCTGTCGGCCATGAGCAGCAAGATCGCCTCCGCAGACCCGGAGATCCCGGACACCGCGCCGCCGTCCGACGACCAGGTGCAGCGCGAGATCCGGCAGCTGCGCGGCGAACTCAAGGCCCATCCCTGCCACGAGTGCCCGGATCGGGAGGTCCATGCCGTCGAGGCTGCGCGCGTCATCCGGCTGGAGCGTGAGGCGGAGCGGATCGAGTCACAGATCACCGGTCGCGCGAATTCGTTGGCGGTGCAGTTCGAGCGCGTGCTGGCGGTGCTCGAGGAACTGGGCTACCTCGACGACGACACGCTCACGGATGCCGGACGCATGCTGCGCCGCATCTACAACGAACTCGATCTCGTCGCCGCCGAATGCATCCGCCGCGACGTCTTCGCCGGGCTCACCCCTCCCCAGTTGGCCGCGGTGCTATCGACGCTGGTCTACGAGTCGCGGCCCTCGCGCGACGCTGTGCTGCCGCGCATGCCGGACGCCGAGTCGGAGCGCGCGCAGTCCGCGCTGCGTGACGTGTGGCGAGAGGTGGGCAGGCTGGAGCGCCAGCACAAGCGTGACCGGGGCAGGGAGCCGGACATCGGGTTCGCCGAGGCCGCGTGGCGCTGGTCGTCCGGCCAGGACCTGTCGAAGGTGCTCGCCACCACCAGCCTGTCGGCCGGGGACTTCGTGCGCTGGGTGCGCCAGGTCGTGGACCTTGCGGGCCAGCTGGCCACCGCCGTCGGTCCCGGTGACCTGCGTCGTACCTGCCACGCAGTGGCGGATTCGATGCGCCGCGGGGTCGTCGCCACGGACCTGACGGAGGACTGACCGCGTCCCGCTGCGGCCGTGGGAGCGAGCGTGTGTCCGGCGAAAGAACAGTAGGATTTCCCCGTGTCAGTAGCTCTGCGTGTCATTCCCTGCCTCGACGTCCACGACGGCCGGGTGGTCAAGGGGGTCAACTTCCAGAACCTCCGCGACGCGGGCGACCCCGTCGAGCTGGCCGCGAAATACTCCGCCCAGGGGGCGGACGAACTCACCTTCCTGGACATCTCCGCCTCTGTCGAGGGCCGGGCGACCACCCGTGAGATGGTCGCCCGCTGCGCCGAGACGGTGTTCATCCCGCTGACGGTGGGCGGGGGAGTGCGCTCGGTCGCCGACGTCGACGCGTTGTTGCGCTCAGGTGCCGACAAGGTGGGCATCAACACCGGTGCGCTGGCCCGCCCCGGGGTGATCGACGAGATCGCCAGAGCCTTCGGCAACCAGGTGCTCGTGCTCTCAGTGGACGCCCGCCGCGAAGAGGGGATGCCGTCGGGCTACGGGGTCACCACCCACGGGGGGAAGAAGTCGGCGGGGGTCGACGCGCTGGCGTGGGCCAGGGAGGCCTGCAACCGCGGCGTGGGAGAGATCCTGCTCAACTCGATGGACGCCGACGGCACCACGGACGGTTTCGACCTCGAGATGTTGCGCGCCGTGCGAGAGACCGTCGACGTGCCCCTCATCGCCTCCGGTGGGGCGGGCACGGTGCAGCATTTCGTCGACGCGGCCCGTGCCGGCGCCGACGCGGTGCTCGCGGCGAGCGTGTTCCACTACGGTGCCCTCACCGTCGACCAAGTGAAGGCCGGCCTCCGTGAGGCCGGGCTCGAAGTCCGCTGACAACCGAAGGAACTCTTCATGGACTGCCTGTTCTGCAAGATCATCAACGGCGACATCCCCTCGAAGAAGATCTATGAGGACGACGTGGCCTTCGCGTTCCTCGACATCTCGCCCTGGCAGAAGGGTCACAGCCTCGTGGTGCCCAAGCGGCACACCGTCGACATCCTGGAGGACGACGACGTGCTCGCCGAGATCGGGCACGCCGTGGCTCGGGTCGGTCGGCTCCTCAAGGAGGGCCTGGGGGCGGACGGTTTCAACGTGCTCGCCAACGTCGGGGGCGTGTCGGGCCAGGAGGTGTTCCACACCCACGTGCACGTGATTCCGCGCTATGCCGACAACCCCGGAATCACTAACATGCGGGGCGTGATCGACGTTGATCTGGACGATGTCCACGCGGCACTGAAGCCTTAAGTGACCCCCGATTAGGACAGGCTAACCACAGGGGTGCATACTACCAATTGTCGTAAATACCGAACCCCCGTAAGGTAACGGCCGGAGCCCTCACTCCAGTGGGTCCCGAGACACAGTCCCAGGGTGCAAGCGCACCCAGAACAGATAGAAAGAGGGCTTCCATGAAGGCCACCAAACTTGTCGGCATCCTGTCGATCATCGCCGGCGTTGTCCTCATCGTCGCCGGCGCCGTCACCTGGACCCAGGTGTCGTCGCAGCTCAAGGCTGAGAACATCACCGTGCCGGGCGATTCGACGTTCATGAACGGCGCCTACGCGGGCAAGGAAGTCACCGGCCCGCTGAGCGCGTTCGCTCAGGCAGACACGATCAACATGCACGCCCTGGCCGGCTCCGAGGGCAAGACCTACGCCGAGCTCGGCTCGCTCGCCCGTGAGGCCGAGGCCGCCGGCGACACCGCCGCCGCTGAGGAGTTCAACAAGCAGCGCAACACCGTCATGAACGGTTCCTTCCTCCGCGCCTCGCTGTTCACCTCGGTCGTCGCCTTCGGCGTCGCCGCCCTGGTGATCGGTCTCGGCATCCTGTTCGCCCTCATCGGTTGGGCCCTGACCACCATCCGCCCGGTCGTCGGCCGCGTGGAGGCGTGATCGCCCACCTCTGAGCGCTCGTGAGGCGGCGGACCGGGATTTTCCCGGTCCGCCGTCTTACATTTCGGACCACACCGCCGAATCGCTTGACAGTCACGGCGCCAAACGCGAGGGTTGACCCATGCCCAACACCAGCTGGCTCGTAATTGACTTCTAGCGCTTAGCGATCTCAGATCCGAAGCGCTCCCTCGTGTGCCCAAGTGGGCAGCGGGGGTTTTTTCTTGGAAGACGAAGTCCACGAGCCACTGCACATGAGAAGGGAGAGGCAATGGCGCAGACAGACGGTCAGCTCATGACGGGGGCCCAGGCTCTCGTTGAGTCACTCGAACGAATGGGTGTCGATGTAGCTTTCGGTATTCCCGGTGGCGCCATTCTGCCTGCCTACGACCCGCTCTACGACTCCAAGATCCGCCACATCCTGGTGCGGCACGAGCAGGGCGCCGGCCACGCGGCCGAGGGGTACGCGATCTCGTCCGGCCGCGTCGGCGTCTGCATCGCCACGTCGGGTCCCGGCGCCACGAACCTCGTGACCCCCATCGCCAACGCGTACATGGATTCGACCCCGATCGTGGCGATCACCGGACAGGTCAACAGCCACTCGATCGGCACCGACGCGTTCCAGGAAGCAGACATCCGCGGCATCACGATGCCGATCACGAAGCACAGCTACCTGGTCAAGGAGGTCGGCGGGATCCCGCGCGCGATCCAGGAGGCCTTCCACATCGCCGCCACGGGACGTCCGGGGCCGGTGCTCGTCGACATCGCCAAGGACGCGCTGACCAACTCGGCGCCGTTCATCTGGCCGGAGACGCTCGACCTGCCCGGCTACAAGCCCACGATCCGCCCGCATTCGCGGCAGATCCGGGCGGCGGCGAAGATGATCTCCGACGCCAAGCGCCCCGTGCTCTACATCGGTGGCGGCGTCACCCTTTCCCGAGCCCACGAGGAGCTTGCCGAGTTCGTCGAGAAGACCCGCATCCCCGTCGTGACCACGCTGATGGCACGCGGTGCGTTGCCGGATTCGCACGAGCTCAACATGGGGATGCCCGGGATGCACGGCACGGTCGCCGCCGTGGGCGCGCTCCAGAAGGCCGATCTCCTGATCGCGCTGGGTACCCGGTTCGACGACCGCGTCACCGGCAAGCTGGACAGCTTCGCCATGGGGGCCAAGATCATCCACGCCGACGTGGACCCGGCCGAGATCGGCAAGAACAAGCCGGTTGACATCCCCATCGTGGGCGACGTCAGGCAGACGCTCGTCCAGCTCAACGAGGCGATCGAGGCCTATGAGATGCCCCAGATCGACGCGTGGCGTCGTCAGCTGGGCACGATGAAGGCGCGCTACCAGCCACGGTGGGATGCCGCTCCTGACGGGCAGCTCTCCCCGCAGGAGGTCATCCAACGCATCGGCCAGCTGAGCCCCGCGGACAGCATCTACGCTGTCGGCGTCGGCCAGCACCAGATGTGGGCAGCGCACTTCCTGCCGCACGAGAAGCCGAACTCGTGGCTCAACTCCGGCGGCGCCGGCACCATGGGCTTCTGTGTCCCTGCGGCGATGGGAGCCAAGGTCGCCAACCCGGACACCACGGTGTGGGGGATCGACGGCGACGGCTGCTTCCAGATGACCAACCAGGAACTCGTCACCTGCGCGCTCAACAACATCCCGATCAAGATCGCGATCATCAACAACCACGCCCTCGGCATGGTGCGCCAGTGGCAGTCCCTGTTCTACGAGGGCCGCTACTCCAACACCGACCTGATGACCGAGTCGCTGCCCAATTTCCCGATGCTCGCGGAATCGATGGGCTGCGTCGGGCTGCGCGCCACCAACGAGGTGGAGGCGGAGGCGGCCATCCAGCAGGCCCTGGAGATCAACGACCGCCCCGTGGTCATCGAATTCGTCGTGCACAAGGACGCCATGGTCTGGCCGATGGTGCCCGCCGGTGTCAGCAACGATGAGATCCGCGTCGCCCGCGACATGGCTCCCGAGTGGGAAGAGGAAGTCCTGTGAAGACCCAGACCCTGTCCATCCTGGTCGACAACCGTCCCGGCGTCCTGACGCGCGTCGCCGCGTTGTTCTCGCGCCGTGGCTTCAACATCCAGTCCCTGGCCGTCGGTCCCACCGAGTCCGAGGACCTGTCGCGCATGACTGTCGTGGCGCAGGTCGACGACGAGGCGGCGCTCGAGCAGATCGTCAAGCAGCTCAACAAGCTGATCGAGGTGCGCAAGGTGCTCGAACTCAGTGTCTCGGCGGTGCGTCGCGAAATGATGCTGGTGAAGGTGCGTGCAGACGTGAACACCCGCAGCCAGGTCATCGACGTGGTCAGCCTGTTCCGCGGCAAGGCAGTGGACGTGTCGGCCGAATCGATCACGGTCGAGGCCACCGGCAGCGACGAGAAGCTCGCCGCCCTGCTGGAGATGCTGACTCCGCACGGCATCATCGAGCTGGTCCAGTCGGGCCAGGTCGCGCTGGGCCGCGGTGCTAAGACGCTCTCGCAGAGCAAAGCCAAGTAACCAATAGACTCACCCCCACATCGCTACATCAAAGAAGGATTCCCATGGCAGAGATGTTCTACGACAAAGACGCCGACCTGTCGATCATCCAGGGTCGCCACGTCGCCGTCATCGGCTACGGCTCGCAGGGCCACGCGCACGCCCTTTCGCTGCGTGACTCCGGCGTCGACGTGCGGGTCGGCCTGCGCGAAGGCTCGCCGTCGCGTGCGAAGGCGGAGGCCGAGGGCCTGCGCGTCGTGTCCGTGGCCGAGGCTGTCGAAGAGGCTGACCTCATCATGATCCTGGCGCCGGACCAGGCGCAGCGCACCCTCTACAGGGAGGAGATCGAGCCGCACCTCGCCGAGGGCGACGCGCTGTTCTTCGCGCACGGCTTCAACATCCGCTACGGCTACATCACGCCGCCGCAGGGCGTCGACGTGTGCATGGTGGCTCCCAAGGGCCCCGGGCACCTCGTGCGTCGCGAATACGCGGACGGCCGTGGCGTGCCCGCGATCATCGCCGTGGAGAAGGACGAGTCCGGCAAGGCCTGGGAGCTCGCGCTGAGCTACGCCAAGGGCATCGGCTCGCTGCGCGCGGGCGGCATCAAGACCACCTTCACCGAAGAGACCGAGACCGATCTGTTCGGCGAGCAGGCCGTGCTGTGCGGCGGCGCGTCGGCTCTCGTGCAGGCCGGCTTCGAGGTGCTGACCGAGGCCGGTTACCAGCCTGAGGTCGCCTACTTCGAGTGCCTCCACGAGCTGAAGCTCATCGTCGACCTCATGTACGAGGGCGGCATCGCCAAGCAGCGCTGGAGCGTCTCCGACACGGCCGAGTACGGCGACTACGTGTCGGGCCCCCGTGTCATCGACGAGCGCGTCAAGGAGAACATGAAGGGCGTCCTCGCGGACATCCAGAACGGGAACTTCGCCAAGCGCTTCATCGACGACCAGGACGCCGGCGCGCCGGAGTTCAAGGAACTGCGCGCCAAGGGTGAGGCGCACCCCATCGAGGCCACCGGCCGTGAGCTGCGCAAGCTCATGAGCTGGGTCGCCTCGGACGATGCCGACTACACCGAAGGCACCGCCGCCCGCTGATCCGGGCCGGCCTGAGAAGCCCCAGTGACCGCACCGGTCACTGGGGCCTCTTCGTCTCACCCGGGCTGTTCGTCGCGCTCGAGCAGTTTGGGGGCCTGCCTCAGCCAGAGCTCTTCAAGCTCGCTCTCGTGCTGCCGCGCCCGGGAGAAGAGGTCGGTGAGCTGCCGACGGTCGAGGCGGGTGTCGTCGAGCTGCAGCAGGATCTGCCACATCCTGGACTGCGCGTGCACGGCGTCCATCAACGCCTCGAGCTCGACCAGGTCTGAGAGCGGGGAGCGGCGCACCACCTCGCGGTTGAGCTTCAGCCTGCTCGCCTTTTCGGCCATCTTCGCCACGAAGTCCTTCGCGCTGTTGGGCTGCGCCCCGAAGCGCTCCATGATGTGCTGCAGTTCCTCGTGCGCTGCCTCGATGTCGACGGCGATGCGGGCGACGGTGTCGCGCACGCTCTGGTCGCCGTGGCCCTCCGCGACGCGGTGAAAGGCGTCGACGCCGGCGGCGGCTCCGCCGTGGTGGTCCCGAAGATAGGTCTTGATGTAGGTCATGGTCACAACCTTCCTGTGGGTCTTACCCCGACGCTACCCATCCGAGGCGTGCAGGACCAGGGAAGGGGCGCTGGGCCCACCCCGCAGGGTGGGGCTGTGGTGGGTGGCGGTCAGCGTGCGGGACTGTTGAGCTGCGCAGTCGCGACGTCCTGCCCGCCAGGGGCGGTCAGGATGGCAATGGCCCGTGACAGATGCCCGGCTAGACTTCGGTCGGTTACCGAGGGTGAGGGGTGAGATGGCGCGCGATGACGGGACGGCGACCCAGGACTACGCCCGGGAACTGACCAAGCTGATCGACGAGATGCGGTTGCCTGAAGCTGCCAGGTTGCTGGGCGAGCAACCGGACCATGTCATCGCCGGTGAACTTGCCCGGCTCGACGACGTGCCGATGGCCATCGCGTTCCGCCTGCTCCCCAAGGACACGGGCATCGAGGTGTTCGAAGAACTCGAGCCGTTCGACCAACAGAGGCTGCTCGAGTCGCTGCGTGATGAGGCCTTCCAGGAGGTCGTCGAGGGGATGGACCCGGACGACCGCGCCCGAATGCTCAACGAGGCCCCGGCCAAGGTCGTGCGGCGCGTCCTGGGCGGCCTGAGCCCCACCGAACGCGCCATGACCGCCACCCTGCTCGGTTACCCCAAGGGCTCCGTCGGCCGCGTGATGACGCCGGAGGTGCTCACCGTGCCGGCCGGGGCGACGGCAGGGGAGGCCCTCCTGGCCGTGCAGCGGAAGGGGCCCCAGGCGGAGAACGTCTACACCCTGGCAGCAGTGGACGCGACGCGCCATCTGGTGGGGGTCCTGGAGTTGGGGACGCTGGTGCTCTCAGCGCCCGGGACCCGAGTCGGGGAACTGTTGGACCCGGACGCCGTCGTCGTGCCGGCGACCGAGAGCGCCGAGGACGCCTCACGGTTGATGCGCGAGACCAACGCGTACAACATGCTGGTGGTCGACAGCGAGGGTCGCCTGGTGGGCATGCTCTCGCTCGACGACGCCATCGAGGTCATCGAGGAGGCCGACAACGAGGACACGGCCCTCCAGTCCGGCTCGGCGCCGTGGGCCGGCCACTACATGGCGGTCGGAGTGTTCCGGCTGGCCCGCTACCGGGCGATGTGGCTGTCTCTGCTGCTGGTGGCCGCCACGCTGACGGTCTCGGTGACCCAGGCCTTCGAGGCGACGCTGGAACAGGTGGCCGCCCTCGCGCTCTTCATCCCCATGCTGATCGGCGCCGGCGGCAACGCCGGGGCCCAAGCCGCGACCGCGTCGGTGCGGGCGTTGGCCATCGGCGAGTTGAGGTTCCGCGACCTGCCCACCGTCGCCTGGCGCGAGTTGCGCGTGGGGCTGTTGCTGGGCCTGATGCTGGCGATCCTCGGGCTCGTGGTCGGCACCTTCTTCGTCGGCCCCGGCATCGCTCTGGTGGTGGCCATCTCGCTCGTGCTGATCTGTGCGTGGGCGGCCACCATCGGCGGCGCCATGCCGCTGCTGGCACGGAAGATGGGGATCGACCCGGCCGTGGTGTCGGCGCCGCTGGTCACGACCCTGGTCGACGCCACGGGCCTGGTCATCTACTTCCTCATCGCCAAGGCCGTCCTCGGCGTGTGAGCCGCGGTGGGCGTGACCCCGGAGGTGCCGGGGCCACGCCTTTCCAGTGTGGTGCCGGGTCAGGAGAGCTTGGCCGCGATCCGGTCGCCGATCTCGGTGGTCGAGAACTTGTCGGCGCCGCGGGCGCCGATGTCGGCGGTGACCGCGTCGTCGATCTTCTTGGCGAGTTCCGGCCTGCCCAGGTGGTCGAGCAGCAGTGCCATCGATGAGATGGCCGCCGTCGGGTCGGCGATGCCCTTGCCCGCGATGTCGGGGGCGGAGCCGTGCACGGGCTCGAACATCGACGGGAATTCGCCCGTGGGGTTGATGTTGGCCGAGGCCGCCAGCCCGATGCCGCCGGTGACCGCTGCGGCGAGATCCGTGACGATGTCGCCGAAGAGGTTGTCGGTGACGATCACGTCGAACTGCGCGGGGTCCACAACCATGGCGATCATCGCCGCGTCGATGTGCAAATACTTCGTCTCGACGTCCGGGAATTCCTGGCCGACTTCCGTGAAGACGCGGTTCCAGAGGCTGCCGGCGTTGACCAGCACGTTGTGCTTGTGCAGCAGCGTGAGGTGGCCACGACGCGACTGGGCGCGGCGGTAGGCGTCACGCACCACGCGCTCCACGCCGTAGGCGGTGTTGACGGAGACCTCGGTGGCCAGCTCCTGCGGGGTGCCGGCGCGGACCGAGCCGCCGTTGCCGCAGTAGAGGCCCTCCGTGCCTTCGCGCACGACGACGAAGTCGATGGTGCGCCCCTCGACGATGTGCGGCGCCAGGGGGGTGGGGACGCCCGGGTAGAGCTTGGAGGGGCGGAGGTTGACGGCGTGGTCGAAGGCGAAGCGCAGCTTCAGCAGGAGGCCCCGCTCCAGGAGGCCGCTGGGGATGGCCTTCGAACCGGGGGCCGCACCGACAGCGCCGAGCACGATGGCGTCGACGGACTTCAGTTCTTCAAGGACGGAGTCCGGCAGGACCTCACCGGTGCGCTGCCAGCGCTCGGCGCCCAGGTCGTAGTCGACGAACTCGAAAGTGTCCGGTCCAGCCGCGGCGGTCAGCGCCTTGAGCGCCTCCGTGGTCACCTCGGGGCCGATACCGTCTCCGCCGATCACGGCGATCTTCGCTGAAGTCATGGCGGAAACCCTACGCGAGGCGTCTCCGGTGGCGGTGGGTGTCTCAGGTGTCCGTCCACTGGCTGAGACGTCCGGGCAGGCGCTGGACAGCGTATTGTTCCCCCAGATTCCCCAACCGACTGGAGAGACCATGCCGACCGTGCCGGTGCAGCCCGCCGAGTTCCACGTCTTCGACACCTCCCTGCGCGACGGCGCGCAGCAGGAGGGCATGCACCTGTCCGTCAACGACAAGTTGAAGATCGCGGGTTACCTCGACGAACTGGGGGTGCACTTCATCGAGGGTGGCTGGCCGGGGGCCAACCCCAACGACACGGAGTTCTTCCAGCGTGCAGCCAAAGAGCTCGACCTGCAGCGCTCCCGGTTGGTCGCCTTCGGCGCCACCCGCAAGGCCGGAGCCACCGCCTCTGAGGACGCCCTGACGAAGGCCCTCGTCGATGCGGGTACTGATTACATCTGCATCGTGGCCAAGTCGCATGACGAGCACGTCTTCCGCGCGCTGCGCACCACGCTCGAGGAGAACCTCGAGATGGTCCGCGACACCGTCGAATACCTCTGCAGCCAGGGCAAGCGCGTCTTCGTCGACTGCGAGCACTTCTTCGACGGTTACCGCGCCAATCCCGAGTACGCGCTGCAGGTGGTACGCACCGCCCACGAGGCCGGCGCCGACGTCGTGGTCCTGTGCGACACCAACGGCGGCATGCTGCCCAGCTGGATGGCCGAAGTCGTTCAGGCGGCCGCGTCGACCGGCGCGAACCTGGGCATCCACTGCCACAACGACACGGCCTGCGCCGTCGCCAACACCATGGCGGCCGTCGAGGCGGGCGTGATGCACGTGCAGGGCACGTTCAACGGTTACGGGGAGCGCACCGGCAACGCCGATCTGTCCGCCCTCATCCCCAACCTCCAGCTCAAGTACGGCTGGGACGTGCTGCCGGCTGAAAACCTGGCGGAGCTCACCCGGGTCGCACACGCCATCGCGCTGGTGGCGCATCAGCCGCTCGTGGGTCGCCAGCCCTACGTCGGACAGTCGTCGTTCGCGCACAAGGCGGGGCTCCACGCCTCGGCCATCAAGGTGGACGAGAATCTCTATCAGCACATCGACCCCAGCCTGGTGGGCAACGACATGCGCATGCTGGTCTCCGACATGGCCGGCCGCGCCAACATCCAGATCAAGGGCGAGCAGCTCGGCTTCGACCTGAACGACCGCGAACTGGCCGCGCGAGTCACGGATCGCGTCAAGAAGCGCGAGGCCGAGGGCTACTCCTATGAGTCGGCCGACGCCAGCTTCGAGATGCTCCTGCGCGACGAACTCGGCATCCTCGAGCTGCCGTTCCAGGTGCAGAGCTGGCGCGTCTTCACCGAGGAGCGCGCCGGCGAGGACCTCTCCGAGGCCACCGTGAAGCTCACCGCCAACGGCGGCCGTTTCATGGTCGTGGGCGAGGGCAACGGGCCGGTCAACGCCCTGGACCATGCGTTGCGCTCGGCGCTGCAGCCGACGTTCCCGCAGGTGGCCCAGTTCGAGCTCACGGACTACCGCGTCCGCATCCTCGACGAGGGTCACGGCACCGACGCCATCGTCCGCACGCTGATCGACACCGCGTACAACGGGTACGCCTGGACGACGGTGGGTGTGGGCACCAACGTCATCGAGGCCTCGTGGGAGGCGCTGCGCGACGCCCTCGCCTACGGACTCATGACCTACGCGCACTAGTGCGCAGCAGGGGTCCACTACTCTGTGCCTCATGCGCATCGCACGTTTCGCCACCGCCGGACAGGACCCCGCTTACGGGGTCATCGAACTCGCTGTCGACGGGGGTGACCACCCCGACACCATCGCCACGCTGACCGGAGATCCGCTGGCCGGCGTCCCCGTCAACTACACGGGGGAGCGGCACGAGCTCGACGACGTGCGGCTGCTGTCGCCGGTCATCCCTCGCTCCAAGGTGGTCGGCGTCGGGAAGAACTACGCGGACCACGCCAAGGAGATGGGCGGGGAGGTGCCGCCCGCGCCGCTGCTGTTCCTGAAGCCGAACACCTCGGTGATCGGGCCCAACGAATCGATCATCCGGCCCGACGGAGTGGAGTCGCTGCATTTCGAGGGTGAGCTCGCCGTCGTGATCGGCCGGATCTGCAAGCAGGTGCCCGTCGAGCGGGTGCCCGAGGTGATCTTCGGCTACACCATCGCCAATGACGTCACCGCGCGTGATTGGCAGGCTTCGGACGGCCAGTGGGCCCGCGCCAAGGGCGCGGACACGTTCCTCCCGCTGGGGCCGTGGATGAATACGCATCTCACCATCGACGAGGCCGGCCACCTGCCCATCGAGACCAGGCTCGGCGAGGAGGTCCGCCAGAGCGGCAACACCTCTCAGATGGTGCGCGGCATCGCCGAGCTGGTGAGCCACATCTCGCAGTCCATCACCTTGCTCCCGGGCGATCTCATCCTGACCGGCACCCCCGCCGGAGTGGGGGAGATGCAGCCCGGCGACGAGGTGCATGTCAGCATCGACGGCCTCGGCACGCTCAGCAACCCCGTCGTCGACGCGTGACCCAGCCTCCCACGCCGCTCGCGCTGTTCCATCCAGGGGAGGCGGTGGATCCGCCGCCGGGGATGCCGTACCCGAGGGTGCTGCCCACGGTCCCGTTCCTGGGCATGACGGTGACCCTCGGCATTCTGCTGGGCTTCTCGGCCTACGCGCTGCTGATCCCGCTGGCGAACCAGGCCTTCCTGGGCCTTGGATTCCTGGTGCGCGGGGGCGGCGGCTGGTCGGCCTACCTGGCGGACGCGGCCAGTTACCGTCTTCCCGACGGCCCCGTGGCGGGGCAGTTGGCGCTCGCGTTGCTCATCCCCATCTCGCTGCTGCTGATGCGCTACGTGCACGGCCTGAAACCCCGCTGGCTGGCCTCCGTCCAACCGGGGATGCGGTGGCGCTATCTGCTGATGACGCTGGTGGTGGCCGCCGTGCTCCTCAACGCCGTCGTGTGGGCGCAGTGGGCGCTCGGGCAGTTGTCCCCGTTCACTGATGGCCAGCCGGGGTGGCAGGGCTTCCTGGTGCTGATCGTGCTTTCCTCGCCGTTGCAGGCCGCTGCTGAGGAGTTCTTCTTCCGGGGCTACCTGCTGCAAGCCATCGGCTCGGCGACGGGTCGCGCCTGGGTGGGCGTCGTCGGCTCGGCGCTGCTGTTCGCGCTCATGCACGGGCTGCAGAACCCCGCTCTCTTCGCGCACCGCCTGGTATTCGGCCTGGTGGCCGGCTCGCTCGTGCTGGTGACCGGGGGGCTCGAGGCGGCCATCGGGGCGCACATCGTGAACAACATCTCGAGCTACGTGTACGCGCTCTTCAGCATCGGGCTCGAGGAGCTGCGGGCCACAACGGGTATCACATGGGCGGAGGCCGGCTGGAACATCTTGGCGTTCGTGCTCTTCGGGCTCGCTGCCTGGTGGCTTGCCCGGCGCCTCAATCTCGCGACCACCACGCCCTGAACCGGCGCGCACGCCGAATTTGTGGTGCTGGCTGAGGGTGGTGTAGTGTTTCTTCTCGTGCTCGGGTAGCCGAGTAACTAGGGGTATGGGGTAATTGGCAGCCCGACGGTTTCTGGTTCCGTTAGTCTAGGTTCGAGTCCTGGTACCCCTGCGGATGGCGATTAGCCATCCAGCAGGAGAGAGTGTTAAGCTCTCCCACGCGTTAGGGGCCCCGTTGTGTAGCGGCCTAGCACGTCGCCCTCTCAAGGCGGTAGCGCGGGTTCGAATCCCGTCGGGGCTACCAAGCGAGCAGCCTGGTCAACATCTGTTGACCAGGCTGCTTTTTTGTGTGCCCAGAGCTGAGCGACCAATGGTCAGTCCAGGATGCGGATGGACGCCGGGTAGTCGTAGGTCCGGCCGTTGGAGGCGCGCACCGCGCCGTGGATGTGGCACCAGAGGGTCATGATGCCGGCGATCGCCCAGAGCACGATCGACACTGGGATCAGGACCACCGTGAACAGGCAGACCCAGGCGATGGCGTTCATCAGCCAGGCCCAGATGTTGAAGTTGAACGAACCGGCGGCCGCACGGCGGACGTAGCCGCTGCGGTCCTTGTAGAGGAACCAGACGATCAGAGGACCGGCGAAGCTCAGCCAGCCGGCGCTGAGGACCATGGCGATGATCGCGGAGAGGTGGGCGAGGACCGCCATGGAGCGCTCGTCGCTCCGCGCGGCCCGGGCATCGGAATAGTGGTAGGTCATGTTTCAAGCGTAGGGAGGCAGCGGCGCCGAGGGTATCCGGATCAGCCCGGACCCGCCCCCTGTCGGTGCCCGGGTCGAGGCCCCCCGAGCCACCCCGGGGAGTTATGTTGAGGCCCATGTACGTCTTCCAGGTAGTCGTGACCATCCATCCAGAAGCCGAGGAGGAGTTCGTCGCCGTGACGGCGGCCAACAGCGCCGCCTCACTCCAGGAACCGGGCTGCCTCCGGTTCGACGTTCTCCAGCACGACGACGACCCCACCAGGTTCACGCTGGCCGAGGCCTACGTCGATGAGGGTGCGCTGGACGCCCACAAGCAGACCGACCACTACAGGGCGTGGGCCGAGGTGACCAACCGGGTACAGACCGAACCGCGCGTCAAGCAGGTCTTCAGGGCGCTGGCCGGCCTTTAGGCGACAGAAACGTCCCCCGGTGCCGGGGGATGTTTCTGGTTGTCTCATTCAGGGGCGCCGCTCCTGCGGAGAACCTCGCTCAGGCGCTCCGCCGCCGCCAGCACCGCGGGCGCGTGCAGACGACCGGGGGAGCGGGTCAGCCGCTCGATGGGGCCGGAGACCGACACTGCCGCGATGAGCTTGCCGGAAGGTGCCAGCACCGGGGCAGAGACGGACGCGACGCCGGCCTCGCGCTCCGCCACCGACTGGGACCAGCCGCGGCGGCGCACGGTCTGCAGCGTGGCCATGGTGAACGACGCCGCGTCGAGCAGCTTGTCCAGCTTGTCCGGTTCCTCCCAGGCCAGCAGCACCTGGGCGGCGGAGCCGGCGGACATCGACAGTTGCGCGCCGACGGGGACGGTGTCGCGCAGACCCGTGGGGCGTTCCACCGAGGCCACGCACACGCGCAAGTCGCCCTGACGGCGGAACAACTGGACGGATTCGCCCGTGATGTCGCGGAGGCGCTGCAGGATGGGCCCGGCAGTGGCGAGGAGGGGGTCTTCACCGGCGGATTCGGCCAGCTCGATCAGGCGGGGGCCCAGCACGAAGCGGCCTTGGAGGTCGCGCCCCACGAACCGGTGGTGCTCAAGCGCCACCGCGAGACGGTGGGCGGTCGGTCGGGCCAGTCCGGTGGCCGTGACCAGGCCCGCGAGGGTGAGGGGGTTGCGCTCGAGAGCGGCCAGCACCAGGCTCGCTTTGTCGAGTACTCCAACGCCAGAAGTGTCGTCCATATGGTGAGATTATCAATCCACATGCTGGACAAGCAAACGGGGAAGTTGCGGCGATTCCTGCATACTTGCGGTGAGTTCACACACGAACGATCCAAGTTCTGCGAAGCGAGGAGCCATGGGTAAGACCCTGAGCGAAAAGGTATGGGACGCACACGTCGTCCGCGCCGCCGAGGGAGAGCCGGACCTGCTCTACATTGACCTCCATCTCGTCCACGAGGTGACCAGCCCCCAAGCCTTCGAGGGCCTGCGCCTGGCCGGCCGCGCCGTCCGTCGCCCGGACCTCACGCTCGCGACCGAGGACCACAACACCCCCACCCTGAACATCCTCGCGCCGATCGCGGATCCGGTCTCACGCAAGCAGGTCGAGACCCTGCGTGAGAATGCCGCGGCCTTCGGGATCCGCATCCACTCGCTGGGCGACAAGGACCAGGGCGTCGTGCACATCATCGGCCCCCAGTTGGGTGTCACCCAGCCGGGCATGACGATCGTCTGCGGCGACTCCCACACCTCCACGCACGGCGCCTTCGGCGCGCTCGCATTCGGTATCGGTACCTCCGAGGTCGAGCACGTGCTCGCCACGCAGACGCTGAACCAGGCCAAGCCGAAGACCATGGCCGTCAACATCAACGGCGAACTTCCCGATGGCGTCACAGCCAAGGACGTCGTCCTGGCGCTGATCGCCAAGGTCGGCACCGGCGGCGGCCAGGGCCACATCGTCGAGTACCGCGGCTCCACCATCGAGAACCTCTCGATGGAAGGCCGCATGACGATCTGCAACATGTCCATCGAGTGGGGCGCCAAGGCCGGGATGATGGCGCCGGACGAGACCACGTTCGCCTACCTCAAGGGTCGCCCCCACGCGCCTGAGGGCGAAGAGTGGGATGCCGCCGTCGAGTACTGGAAGACCCTCCGCACCGACGACGACGCCACGTTCGACGTCGAGGTGGACATCGACGCCACGCAACTGACGCCGTTCGTCACCTGGGGCACGAATCCGGGTCACGGCGTCCCGCTGGGCGGCGTCGTGCCGGCCCCCGAGGACTTCGAGTCCGATGTCGAGCAGGCCACCGCGAAGCGCGCCCTCGAATACATGGACCTCGTGCCTGGCACCCCCATGCGCGACATCACCGTCGACACCGTCTTCCTGGGCTCCTGCACCAACGGCCGCATCGAGGACCTGCGCCTCGCCGCCTCCGTGCTGCAGGGCCAGCACATCGCCGAGGGCGTCCGCATGCTGGTCGTGCCGGGCTCGGCGCGGGTACGCCTCCAGGCCGAGACCGAGGGCCTGCACCAGGTGTTCCTCGACTTCGGTGCCGAGTGGCGTGCCGCCGGCTGCTCGATGTGCCTCGGCATGAACCCGGACCAGTTGGCACCGGGGGAGCGCGCCGCGTCTACCTCGAACCGCAACTTCGAAGGACGGCAGGGCAAGGGTGGGCGCACCCACCTCGTGTCGCCGGCCGTCGCCGCCGCCACCGCCATCGTCGGCCACCTGGCCGCCCCTGCCGACCTGATTGGAGCCTGACCAATGGAACCCTTCAAGACCCACACCGGCATCGCCGTTCCGCTGCAGCGCTCGAACGTCGACACCGACCAGATCATTCCGGCGGTGTACCTCAAGCGCATCACGCGCACCGGCTTCGAGGACGGCCTGTTCTCCGCATGGCGCAACGATCCCGAGTTCGTCCTGAACAAGGAACCGTTCACCTCGGGCACCATTCTGATCCCCGGCCCCGACTTCGGCACCGGTTCCTCGCGCGAACACGCGGTGTGGGCCCTGCAGAACTACGGCTTCCGCGTGGTCATCGGTACCCGCTTCGGCGACATCTTCCGCTCGAACTCCGGCAAAGCCGGCCTGCTCGTGGCGCTCGTCTCCGACGCGGACCGCGACCTGCTGTGGGCCGCCATCGAGGCGGACCCCAACGTCGAGACGACGGTGGACCTCGAGTCGCAGACGATCGTGCGCGGTAGCCTCACAGTGAGGTTCGAGATCGACGAGTACACGAAGCACCGTCTGCTCAACGGCCTCGACGACATCTCGTTGACCCTGCAGGATGCGGACACGATCTCGGCCTACGAGGCCACCCGTCCGTCGTTCAAGCCGAAGACCCTCCCGGTGCGCACCGCCGGCTGAGGGTCCAACCACTCCTCACCGAAGGGGACCTGTCCACTGGGCAGGTCCCCTTCTGCTGTCCCGGGCGGGTCCCATGTTGTGGAAGCTTCAACTAATATGTAAAGTTGAACAATCAACCAGGTGGGTCGACCGATGCCGCCTCCACGTCTGAAACCAGGAGTTCCCTCATGAAGAGCCTCATCGCCTTCCCCGCCGCGGCCCGCAACGTCGCCCTGCTCATCGCCCGCGTCATCCTCGGCACGGTGCTCATCGCGCACGGCGTTCAGAAGTTCAGCGAGTGGACCCTCGCCGGTACCGGCGCGGCGTTCGAGCAGATGGGCGTCCCCGCCCCGCAGCTGTCTGCCACCGTCGCCGCGTTCGTCGAGCTCGTGGGTGGCCTCCTGCTGCTCGTCGGTGCCTTCTCTGCGATCGCCGGCCTGATCGTCGCCGTCGAGATGGCCGGCGCCGCCGTGCTCGTGCACCTGTCCGGCGGCGTGTTCGTCGCCGCCAACGGTTGGGAACTGGTCGGCGTGATCGCCGCCGCCGCGCTCGCGGTCGGCGTTGCCGGTGCCGGTCGCTACTCCGTCGACGCGATGATCCTCTCCCGCTCGGCCGGTGTCGCCGCCGAGACGCGCGAACCGCAGCCCGTCGGCAACTGATCCCGCCACCCAGAGACGCCCCGTCCCGTCAGGGAGCGGGGCGTCTCTGTCTCTTCTCGACCGTTGGCTGGGAGGCGGGGAGGCGGGGACAGATGCCGGCGGCACAAAGTCCTTCGGTGGGAATAACTCACGCATGCGGAGCGTTACACAGCACATGACCACGATGCCAGCCTCGAAGCGCTGCACCACTGCGGTGCCAGTGGGCTCAGTGCGGGCCATCGTGCTTCTCGCGCTATTCTCTGTCGTGATGGACAAGGAACTTCTCGATGCGTCAACTGACGCCGAACTCGACGTCGCGGCCGCCGCGGCGTTCGAGGAGGAAGCGCTGAGCCATCTCGACCGCCTCTACGCCGCAGCGCTGCGCATGACGCGCAACCCGGCAGACGCCGAAGATGTCGTCCAGGACGCCTACGCGCGGGCCTTCGCCTCGCGGCACACGTTCCAGCCCGGTACCAACCTCAAGGCCTGGCTCTACCGCATCCTCACCAACACCTACATCAACGCCTACCGCAAGGCGCAGCGCTCGCCGCAGACCAGCGGCGACGAGGACGTCACCGATTGGCAGCTCGCCCGGGCCGCCTCGCACGACTCCACCGGTCTGCGCAGCGCGGAGATGGAAGCGCTCGACCAGACGCCGGATGCGGCCGTCGCCAACGCGATCGCGGCGCTCCCGGAGAACTTCCGCATGGCAGTTCTCCTCGCAGACGTTGAAGGGTTCTCCTACAAGGAGATCGCAGAGATCATGGACACCCCGCTGGGCACCGTGATGAGCAGACTGAACCGCGGCCGCGCCCAACTGCGCGAGCTGCTTGCAGACTACGCCCTCGAGCGGGGCATCGGCCGGAAGGCGGGGGGCCGGTGATGAGTGAAAGCGACATGTTCTCCCATGCGCACGACGAGATGGACGAATGCGTCCAGGCCCTCGCCAGGGTGCACGCCTTCCTGCACAACGAACTCCTCGACGCCGACGCGGACATGATCCGTCACCACCTCCACGCCTGTGAACGATGTATGGAGAACTTCGAAATCGAATCCACCATCACCGAGATGATCCAGCGCAGCCTGCCGCAGAAGACGGCACCGTCGACGTTGACGGCCCGCATCCAGACCATCCGCATCTCCCGGACCGGCTGAGGACAAGCCGAACAGTTCTGAGAAACAACAAGCCCCCGCACCAGGCGGGGGCTTTGTGGTTTCTCCGGTCAGGCGTTGGGACGCTTACCGTGGTTGGCGCCGTTCTTACGACGAGCCTTGCGCTTACGGCCACGCTTACCCATGTTGGGCCTCCTTAGGTCTGCTTATGTCTATTCAGGTGACGCCCCATTGTGCCAGAAGGACCCGGCTGCACGGAAAAGGGTGTCCGTGGCAGAGTGGAGCCTGTGACCCGAGACGTAGACCTGATGAGCGACGACGAATGGCTCGACGCGTTCGTTTCCGGCTGGCAGATGCTGGCAGACCTGAGTTTCTCTGACCTGGTCCTCTGGAAGCCCCTCACCGAAGAAGGCGACATCTTTGCCTGCACCGCCCAGGTGAGGCCGGTGACGGGCCCCACAGCCCTCGAGGAGGACATCGTGGGCGAACTCATCGAGTATGAGCCGGACCACCAGGTGACCGTCGCCTTCATGACGCACGAGATCGCCGAAACCACGGACAACGCCATTTCCGCCGGCATCCCCGTCGACGTCTGGGCCATCCCGGTGCTGAGACACGACCGCCCGGTCGCGGTGATCGAGCGCCACACCAACCAGATGGGTATGCGGGCCACCGGTGCCCTCGAGGAGAACTACCTCGAGGCGGCGGAGATCCTCACGCAGATGCTGATGCGCGGCGAGTTCCCGCTGGTGCCCCCGTCGGACAAGGCGTTGATGCCACGAGTGGCCGACGGCGTGCTCAGGGTGCAGCCGGACGGGGTGATCTCGTACGCCAGCCCCAACGCCATCACCGGCTACCGCAGGTTGGGCGCCATCGGCGACATCGAGGGGGAGCGGTTCCGGGAACTCACCCGCCGTGTCCGGCAGGGCGTCGAGTCCATGGGGCAGACGGTGAGCGCGGACATCGACGGCAGGCTCACCCTGGAGTTCGACGTCGAGGCTCGGGGCGCCTCCATGCGCTTCGTGGTGTTGCCGCTGTGGCTGGAGTTCACCACGGCCGGCATGCTCGTCCTGTGCCGCGACACCACAGACCTGCGGCGCCGCGACCGGATGCTCGTGACCAAGGACGCCACCATCCGCGAGATCCACCACCGGGTGAAGAACAACCTGCAGACGGTGGCCGCGCTGCTGCGCATGCAGTCGCGGCGGTTGAAGTCGGAGGAGGGCAGGGAGGCCCTTCGCGACGCCATGCGCCGCGTGTCGTCGATCGCGATGGTCCACGAGACCCTCAGCTACTCGCTGGTGGAGGAGGTGGCCTTCGACGGCGTCTGCGACAAGATCCTCGAGATGGTGGGAGACCTGGCCGCCTCAGCCGGCACGGTACGGGCCACGCGGCGCGGCACGTTCGGGGTGATCCCGGCGGAGATGGCCACCTCGCTCTCGATGGTCATCACCGAGCTCTGCCAGAACGCCGTCGAGCACGGATTGGACAGCGCCTCAGGGCTCGTGGAGGTGCGGCCCCACCGCGACGGTGGCACGCTGAAGATCGACATCCTCGACGGCGGCAACGGCCTTCCCGACGGATTCCGGATGGGGTCGCAGAAGTCGTTGGGGCTGTCGATCATCTCGACGCTGATCCACGACCTGGACGGCACCTTCACGCTGAGGAACAGGGACGACGGCCAGGGCGCCGTGGCGCACATCGTGCTGCCCGTTCCGTGAGGTGCTGAACGGGTGGCGGTGTGCAGAGACTCAGGACGCGCAGCGCCAGCCCCCGAGAGGGCTCACGATGGCGGGTCGGGTCAGTTGTTGCGGAGGCGGGAGCGGGCGGCGCGGCGCTTGATCGCGCGACGCTCGTCTTCGCTCAGACCGCCCCAGACGCCGTGGTCCTGACCGGCTTCGAGTGCCCACGAGAGGCACTGGTCCTTGACGACACAACGGGCGCAGATCTTTTTGGCCTCTTCGATTTGAGCCAAGGCCGGCCCCGTGTTGCCGACGGGAAAGAACAACTCCGGATCCTCAGTGAGGCAGGCAGCCCGGTGGCGCCAATCCATAGTTGTACTCCTTCTGTCGGGGGGAATTTCCGCCGCGGAATTCTCCGCAAGCTCATGCAGATTACCCTTGGCAGCAACGATAAGCAATAGCTGTGGCTGCGTGTTGTATACCGCGCCGGTCGATCCCAAGAGTTGCCGAGAATTGCGGCCTCGGGCACGCTGAACGGGTGACTGCTGCGCTGCGACATCCCTTGCTGGCGATCCCTGTGATCCTGACCGCCCTGACCGGGCTGGCCATCCTGGGCGTCGCCGTCGGCACGCTGGTGGCCAACAGCAGGATGTTCGGGATCGGCGTGGCGACGATGCTCTCGATCTACGGCATCGCCCTGATCGCCTTTGCCTGGCTGGTGGTGCGCGGCCGGCGGTGGGCGCTGGGCCTGATCGTGGCGTCCTCCCTGCTGCACGCCATGGTCGTCTACAGCCTGCTGGGCACCGATGACCGCGCGCAGTTCATCGGTGCCCTCGTCGTGGCCCCATTCATCCTCGTCACGGTCGTCACCTCCGTGGTGGCCGTGGGCCGTGGCGAGCTGGAGAAGCTCTAGGCGAGCCGCCCTGCTCCGGCAGCCGGCGTGGCGGTGAACCATTCCGGGGCGCCGAAGCCCGCGTCGGCGAAAGCGGTGGCGATGGCCTGACCGATCCGGTCCGCCTCGCCCGCCTTCGTGAGCGCGATGATGCAGCCGCCGAAGCCGCCACCCGTCATGCGCGCACCCAGGGCGCCGGCCTGCTTCGCCGTGTCCACGGCTAGATCGACGGTGGGCACCGTCATCTCGTAGTCGTCACGCATCGAGGCGTGCGAGGCATCCAGCAGCGGCGCCAACTCCGCGAGATCTGCTGAGCGTGTCAGTTCGAAGGCGTTCAGCACTCGCTCATTCTCCGTGACGACGTGCCGCACCCGCTTCACCATGGTGGGGTCGTCGAGCTTCTGGATGGCCTCGTCCAGGTCTGTGACGTCGCGCAGCGCCGGGACGCCCAGTATGGCGGCCGCCTGCTCGCAGGAGGCCCGGCGGGTGCCGTATTCGCCGTCGACGTGGCTGTGCGGGGTCTTCGTGTCGAGCACCAGCATCTCGTAGCCCTGCTCGGCCATCGGGAGGGGAACCTGCTCTGTCTCCAGCGTGCGGCAGTCCAGGAACAGGCCGTGCTCGGCCTCGCAGAGGGTGCTGGCGGCCTGGTCCAGGAGGCCCGTGGGCGCGCCCACGTAGGCGTTCTCGGCCACGCGGGCGAGCTTGGCCCGGTCGATGGGCTCGATGTCGAGCCCGTACAGGTCTGTGAGTACCGCGACGGTGGCGCACTCGATGGCGGCGGAGCTCGACAGGCCCGCACCGAGGGGCACGTCCGAGCTCATCACCAGGTTGGCCCCGCCCACGGCGTGGCCGGCCTCGCGCAGCGCCCAGACGACGCCGGCGAGGTAGGAGGACCAGCCCTCGGTGCCGGGGGCCAGGTCCTCGATCCTCAGGCGCACCTCGTCGTCGAGTTCGAGCGAGACCATCATGAGCTCGTCGTCGTCGCGACGACCGCCCGCGATGACCGCCTTCTTGTCGAGGGCGAACGGCAGGACGAACCCGTCGTTGTAGTCGGTGTGCTCACCGATGAGGTTCACCCGGCCCGGCGCGAACCACAGGCCCTCGGGCTCACTGCCCACCGCAGCGCGGTAGCGTTCCCTCAGCGCATCGAGATCCGGCATCACTCCTCCTCGTCGTCGTCGAGACGCGCGAGCCATGAGGCCAGACGCTCCACGGGGGTTTCGAATTCGGGATTGAGGTCGACGAAGGTGCGCAGCTGTTCGGCGAGCCACTCGAAGGAGACCTCCTCGTGGCCGCGCCGATCAACCAGCTCTTCCAGCCCGCGGTCAGTGAAATACATGACCGAAAGCTTAGGGCCTCAGCCCAGGGCTGCGCGCAGCAGGTCCTCCTCCTGCTGCTTGTGCACCGCCATCGAACCCACGGACGGCGCCGAGGACCACGGACGGGTCACCGGGGTCATCTTCAGGTCGAATTCGGGGAACAGTTCCCTGACTGCTCCGGGCAGGTGCACCGACATGAACGGCCACGCTCCCTGGTTCTCCGGCTCGTCCTGCACGAAGCGGATGTCGCTGACGTGCGAGTACCGACGCAGGATGGCCACGAGTTCCTCGGCCGGGAGCGGGTAGAGGCGCTCCAGGGCGATGATCGCGATCTTCCCGTCGTGACCGTTCTTCTGGCGGCGGGCCACCAGGTCCCAACGGACCTTGCCGGAGCACAACACGATGCGCTCCACCTTCGACGGGTCCTCGATGGTGGGATCGTCGAGGGCGGGGTGCCAGCGGCCCGAGGTGAACTCCTCCGGCGTCGACGTCGCCAGCTTGTTGCGCAGCATCGACTTCGGGGTGGCGATCACGACGGGGCGGTGCCAGTTGACGTAGGCGTGCTGGCGCAGCAGGTGGAAGTGGTTCGCCGGAGTCGACGGCTGGCACACCGCGAGCGCGCCTTCGGCGCAGAGTTGCAGCCAGCGCTCGATGCGGGCCGACGAGTGGTCTGGCCCCTGACCCTCGTAGCCGTGGGGTAGCAGCAGGCACACGCCCGACTTCTGGCCCCACTTGGCGTTGCCCGAGGCGACGAACTCGTCCGAGATGATCTGAGCGCCGTTGACGAAGTCGCCGAACTGCGCCTCCCACAGCACCAACGCGTCGGGACGCGCCACCGAGTAGCCGTACTCGAATCCGAGGGCGGCGTATTCGCTCAGCAGCGAATCCCACACCTCGAAGGTGGCCTGGTCCTCGGTGAGGTGCTTCAGCGGCACCCACGCCTCGTTGGTGACCCGGTCCACGATGGCGGCGAAGCGCTGCGAGAACGTGCCCCGCCTCGAATCCTGGCCGGCCATGCGCACCGGGCGACCCTCGATGAGCAGCGAACCGATGGCGATCATCTCAGCGGTGGCCCAGTCGATGGGGCCGTTCATGATCGCCTCGGCGCGGCGTTCAAGCTGCGGCTGCACCTTGGGATGCACGGCGAACCCCTCCGGGAACTGCGTGTGCACATTGGCGATCCGCTGGAGCATCTCCGTGGTGATCTCCGTGAGCCGCTCCTCAGGCTTGGTGGGGTAGTACGGCACCTTGCGGTACTCGTCCGGCGCGCCCTTGGAGTCGCGCACCTCGCGGAACACGTTCTCGAGGCGGGCGCGGAAGCGGTTCATGACGTCCTCGGCGTCGGCCATGGAGATGTCACCACGGCCGATCAGCGACTCGGTGTAGAGCCGGCGCGTGGAGCGCTTCTGCTCGATGAGGTCGTACATGTTCGGCTGCGTGAAGCTCGGGTCGTCGCCCTCGTTGTGGCCACGACGCCGGTAGCAGACCATGTCGATGACGACGTCCTTGTGGAACGTCTGTCGGTACTCGAACGCGATGCGTGCCGCGCGGATGCACGAATCCGGGTCATCGCCGTTGACGTGCAGCACGGGGGCGGAGATGGACTTCGCCACGTCGGTGGAGTATGTCGAGGAACGGGACTCCGTGGGGGCCGTGGTGAAGCCCACCTGGTTGTTGACCACGACGTGGATCGTGCCACCGGTCTTGTAGCCGCGTAGCTGCGACATCTGCAGCGTCTCGAAGACCACGCCCTGGCCCGCGAACGACGCGTCGCCGTGCATGGTCAGGGGGAGCACCGGGTAGTCGCTCTGGCGCAGCATGTCCTGCTTGGCGCGGGCGATGCCCTGGAGCACCGGGTTCACGGCCTCCAGGTGGGACGGGTTGGCGGCCACGGACGTCTTGACGGTGGCGCCGTTCGAGGCGACGAAGGTGCCTTCCGCACCCAGGTGGTACTTCACGTCACCCGTGCCCGACCTGTCGACCTGGCCGTCGAACTCGCGGAAGATCTGGCCGTAGCTCTTACCGACGATGTTGGCCAGCACGTTGAGCCGGCCGCGGTGCGGCATGCCGATGCAGACCTCGTCGACGGAGTCGTTGGCCGCCTGCTGCGCGATCTCGTCGAGCAGCACGATGACGGACTCGCCACCCTCGAGGGAGAAGCGCTTCTGCCCGACGAACTTCGTCTGCAGGAACGTCTCGAAGATCTCCGCCTCGTTGAGCTTGTCCAGCGCGTGCATGTGCTCGTCGTGCGTCAGCGCCTGGTGCGGCTTCTCCATGCGCTGCTGGAACCAGCGGCGCTGCCGCGGATCCGGGATGTGCATGTACTCGATGCCCACGGTGCGGCAGTACGAATCCTGCAACGTCGAGATGATGTCGCGGAGCGTCAGGTAGGTGCGCTCGGAGCCACCGAAGGTGCCCACCGCGAACTGGCGGTCCAGATCCCAGATGGAGAGCCCGTGCGTCTCGAGGCGCAGGTCCTCATGGGAACGTTGGCGGTACTCCAGCGGGTCCGTGTCGGCGACCAGGTGGCCGAACGCGCGGTAGGAGTTGATCAGCTCCAGTACCCGGGCGGTCTTGGAGACCTGGTTGTCGCGGTGCGCGGAGATGTCGCCGGCCCAGCGGAGGGGCTCGTAGGGGATGCGCAGCGCTTCGAAGATCTCGTCGTAGAAGCCGTTCTCGCCGAGCAGCAACCCGTGCATCGTCTTCAGGAACTCGCCGGAGGTGGCGCCCTGGATCACGCGGTGGTCGTAGGTAGAGGTCAGGGTGGTGACCTTGGACACGGCGAGGTCTGTCATCTTGGACTCGCTCATGCCCTGGAACTCGGCCGGGTAGTCGATGTTGCCGACGCCCAGGATCATGCCCTGACCGGTCATCAGCCGGGGCACCGAGTGGTTGGTGCCGATGCCGCCCGGGTTGGTGAGCGACGCCGTCGTGCCGGCGAAGTCCGACACCTGCAGGTCACCGGCGCGGGTCTTGCGCACCACCTGCTCGTAGGCGGACCAGAACTGGAAGAAGTTGAAGTTCTCGCAGCCCTTGATGTTGGGCACCAGGAGCTGGCGGGTGTCGCCCTTCTGGATGTCGATGGCGATGCCGAGGTTGATCGAGGGGTTCTCGATCAGGTTGGGCTTGCCGTCCACCATGTCGTAGGCGTTGTTCATCTCGGGCATGGCCTTGAGCGCCTGCACCATGGCGTAGCCGATGAGGTGGGTGAACGAGACCTTGCCGCCCTTTGACTGGCGCAGGAAGTTGTTGATCAGCACCCGCTGGTCGATGACCAGCTTCATCGGCACCGAGCGCACGGACGTGGCCGTGGGGACGGTGAGGGAGGTGTCCATGTTCTTGGCCGTGCGCATGGGGGCACCGCGCAGGACCGTGTACTTGGGCTGGGCAGCAGTGGGCTCGGGACGCACGTTCGGGTTGGGGGTGTTGGCGCTGAGACCGGCACCGGTGCCGGGGTTGTGCGGCGCGTTGCGGCCCGTCGTCACCTTTTCGACGGTGGGCTTGCTCTCCGTCTTCGCCGCAGCCGGCTTGGGGGCGGGCGCGTCAGACAGGCCGGAGGCCGCTTCGCGCTGCTTCGCCTCAGGCGACTTCGGGCGCTCCGACTTGGCTTCCGGCTTCGTCTCGGCCTTCGGGGCCGGCTTCGTCTCGGCCTGGGGCGTGGCCTGCGGTTTCTCGGGGGCACGACTCGTCGGCGGAGCGGCGGACTCCACCGCTGCGGGCTGCGGAGGTGCACCCTCGGCAGCGAAGAACTCACGCCAGGTGGCGTCCACTGACTGCGGGTCTGCGTCATACGCCTCCCGCTTTTCGTCGATCAGCCAGGTGTTGGCACCGAAAAGGTCATTCGAGTCAGGTGCTGACATGTTCCGTGGCAGAAGCCACTTTCCCCTCTATTTGGACGGAGGCCGCAGACGTCTGCGGCTGCTTCACTGAGCTTACCCAATAATGGGCATCCGTCCCGACCACTCTCAGGACGTGGAGCGTCGGGTCGCCTTCAGAGTCAGGACGACGGAGTAGGTCGTCAGTGCCACGAGCGCGAGGTTGCGCAGGATGAGCACGGAGGTCTCCGGGCCGGCGCCCTGGGGGATCGCCATAATCCCGTACGCGCCCCACGGATAGGTGAACTGGGTGAGGCCCCCGACGATCACCAGCGCCACGGCTATCACCGTGGTGTGGCGCAGCAACCACTCGCTGCGCTGCACCACCAGGAGGGCGGCGACGGGGCCGCCGAGCCACACGATGTACTGCGGCGACAGCGTCTTGTTGGCGATCACCGTGGCCAGCACGATCGCCAGCACAGCCAGCAGCATGGCCTCGTGGAGACGGTGGTCCTGTTCGCGGAAGAGCCGGATGAGGCGGTAGCTCAGCCAGATGGTCAGCAGCACCGACGCGGCGGTCAGCACCGTCGACACCGTCAGCAGCTGGTTGATGCCCGGGCCGGTGACGATCTCGAGCGCGTTGTACTGCGACAACTCGATGAGCCAGCTCTCGTTGTGGGTGAACGTGCGCAGGAACATCAGGGGGGTGGCGGGCACGGATTCGATCTGTAGGCCGCGGTCGCTCTGCCACGTCAGCGGGGAGGCCGAACGGGTCCAGCCGCTCGTGATCAGCGACGCGGCGGCCAGGCCGAAGCCCACCACGATGAAGCCGATGAGACGCGAACGGGCGCCCCCCCTGCGCAGCGGGTTGGGAGCCAGCAGGGGCCCGATCAGCAGCGCCGGCCACAGCTTCACGGCCGCGCCCAGCCCGATGGCGCCGCCAGCGATCTTCGGGAACCTCAGCGCGTACACGCAGGCGACGGCGACCAGGGCCGCAGGAATGAGGTCGAAGCGGTACCAGAGCACCGCACCCTGCGCGCCGGTGAACAGGATCCAGAAGAGCGTCCCCGCAGCATTGCCGCGTCGGTACATGAGGATCGCCACCAGGGCGTCGAGCGCGAGGAAGCAGCCGACGTACACCGGGGTCCAGGTCTCCCAGCCGCCGCCCAGGGCGTAGATGATCTGCAGGAGCCACACGGCGGGGATCGGGTATTCGAGCATGATGCCCGTCTCGCCCATGTCCAGCTTGTTGAGGTAGAAGGCGTAGTAGCTCACGTCGTTGGCGATGAACGCCACCTGCTCGAGCTTGAGCGATAGCAGGATGAGAAACCGGGTGGCGGCGAAGAGTGCCACCAACAGCACAGGTACGAGGATGTCTCGGAAAGTCGGGCCACCTGGCGCGCGCCCGGCTCCGGTCATCTTCTGGCCTCCCCTGTGAACGGCTTGCGCCCCCGCGAGGATTCGAACCTCGGCTCCCGCCTCCGGAGGGCGGTGCTCTATCCCCTGAGCTACGGGGGCCAGTTACCCGAAGGCGACCGGTGAAAGGTTAGCACCTCGAAACGGTCGTCAACACCACCACCGCCTGCCGTTATGGTTGCGGCGTGCGTAGGTTGCTCGTCTTGGTGGTCAGTGCGGCGCTGCTCGTGGGGTGCGTCTCGCGCCCGGAGCCCGCTCCTGCGGTGCTGCGCGACACCGCTCCGCCCTGGGATGCTCCTCGTGACGCCGTCTCCTACATCCGTGCGGCTGGACTGCGCGAACTGGCCCTCGGCGACGACGCGGACCCGTGGATCCTCGACCTGGCGATCATGGTCGACGGCGCACCCGTCGAGATTCCGGCCTACATCGGGATCGACAGGCCGCGAGCCATCCAGGCGCCGGTGCACACCCACGATGCCGGCGGTGAAGTGTGGCTGGAGGGAGGGGCGAACAGGGAATCCACCCTGGGTCACTTCTTTGCGCTGTGGGGTGTGAGGTTCGGCGCCGGCTGCCTCGGTGCCGCCTGCGGCTCGCTCGAGGTCAGGGTCGACGGCGAGGTCGTGGACGGCGAGCCTGCCCAGGTGCTCCTGCGTGATGCCAGGGAGATCCAGGTCGTGGCCACCAGCTGAGCGAAATACCGATTGCCAACCGCGCTCTGGCAGGCTTGACCCCATGACGCACATGCACATCGCCGGCTCGATCCACGCGGACGCCGTGCAGGGCGGGCCCCAGTGGCTCACCGTGCCGGACGACCTCAACGAGCTCGACCTCAAGCTCTGGCCCCGCGGCACCCACCGCGACGACCAGGGCCGCATCGTCGTGGCAGGTGTGGCGCTGCCCGACGCCGTCGCTGAGCACGGCACGCCCGTCTACCTGATCGACGAGGACGACTTCCGCTCGAGGGCCCATGACTTCATCACGGCCTTCCCCGGCTGGTCGGTCTACTACGCGGGCAAGGCGCTGCTGACGCGGCGCGTCGCACGGTGGGCGGCCGAGGAGGGGCTCAACCTCGACGTCACGACCATGGGCGAGATGCGCATCGCGCTGGCCGGCGGGATGCCGGCCGAGCGGCTCGGTCTGCACGGCAACAACAAGTCCGACGACGAGATCGCGTTCGCCCTCGAGCAGGGCGTGGGGCGGATCATCGTCGACTCCTTCGACGAGATCAACCGCCTGGAGCGGGCGTGCGCCGACGGCGGTCACACCGCCAATGTCCTGATCCGCGTCACCACCGGCGTCGAGGCGCACACCCACGAGTACATCGCCACCGCGCACGAGGACCAGAAGTTCGGCCTCAGCATCATGGGTGGCGCGGCGCTGACCGCGTTGGTGCGCTGCCACTCGTCGAGGTTCCTCGAGCTGCGCGGCATCCACAGCCATATCGGCTCTCAGATCTTCGATACCCACGGCTTCGAGGTGGCGATCCGCCGCACGCTGAAGCTGGCCTCGCAGTTCCGCCAAGCCACCGGTGTCGAACTGCCGGAGCTGGACCTCGGCGGCGGCTTCGGTATCGCCTACACCGCGGCCGACACGCCGTCGACGACCACGGAACTCGCGTCCTCCTTCGAGGAGATGATCGACCACGAGTGCCGCGCGTTCGGCATCAACCGCCCGCACCTGAGCATCGAGCCCGGCCGCGCCATCTGTGGCCCGTCCGGTGTGGCCGTCTATGAGGTCGGCACCGTCAAGCAGGTCGAACTCGAGGGGGGCCGCTCGCGAATGTACGTCAGTGTCGACGGCGGCATGAGCGACAACATCCGCCCGGCCCTGTACGCCGCCGAGTATTCCGGCGCGATCGCCAACCGTGCCTCCGATGCGCAGCCCGTCCTGTGCCGTGTCGTGGGCAAGCACTGCGAGGGTGGCGACATCCTCATCCGCGACGTCTTCCTCCCCTCGGACGTGCGCATCGGCGACCTCATCGCCGTCCCGGGATCCGGCGCCTACGCACGCAGCATGGCCAATAACTACAATCAGATCCCGAAGCCCCCTGTCGTCAGCGCGAAGGACGGTGTCACCGACGTGATGCTGCGCCGCGAAACGCTGGATGACCTCATGAGATTGGACGTGGGTAAGTGAGCAAGCCGCTGAAGGTTGTGCTGTTGGGGGCCGGCGTCGTCGGTAGCCAGGTGGCACGCATCATCCTCAACGAGGGTGACACCCTCGAGGCCCGCATCGGCCGCCGCCTCGAACTCGTGGGCATCGGCGTCCGGCGCATGGACGTCGAGCGGCCCGGCATCGACCCGGCGCTGCTGACCACAGACCTCGAGTCCCTCGTCGCCCGCGACGACCTCGACATCGTCATCGAACTCATCGGCGGCCTCGACCCCGCCCGTGAACTGGTGCGCACGGCCCTCCAGAAGGGCGCCTCGGTGATCTCCGCCAACAAGGCCCTCCTGGCGGAGGACCTGGGCGAACTGTCCCGCATCGCGGAGGAGAAGGGCGTCGACCTCTACTACGAGGCTGCCGTCGCCGGCGCCATCCCGATCATCCGGCCACTGCGCGAGTCGTTGGTGGGCGACGACATCACCGAGGTGATGGGCATCGTCAACGGCACCACCAACTTCATCCTCGACAAGATGGTCACAGACGGCGTCAGCTTCGACTCGGCGCTCGCTGAAGCCCAGCAACTGGGCTACGCCGAAGCTGATCCCACCGCCGACGTCGGCGGCCACGACGCGGCGGCGAAGGCCGCCATCCTCGCCGGGCTGGCGTTCCACACCGAGGTCAAGGGCCAGGAGGTCTTCACCGAGGGCATCACAGGCGTGACCGAGGCCGACATCGCCGCGGCCGAGTCGATGGACTGCACCGTCAAGCTCCTCGCGGTCGCCAAGCTGACCGACGACGACCGCATCATCGTCAAGGTGCACCCGGCCATGGTGGCCAACAAGCACCCGTTGGCGGCGGTGCGCGGCGCCTACAACGCCATCTTCGTGAACTCGCGCGAGGCCGGGGAACTGATGTTCCTCGGCGCCGGCGCAGGCGGGGCCCCGACGGCCAGCGCAGTGATGGGCGACGTCGTCACCGTGGGCCGCAACCGCCACCGCGGCACCGCCGCCCACATCGGCTCGGGCTACACCCGCCGCCAGGTGGCGCCCGTCGGAGAGTCCTGGACGCAGTTCTACGTCAGCTTCGAGGTGGAGGACCGCCCGGGCGTGCTCGCCAGGTGTGCCGCGGTGTTCGGCGACCACAACGTGTCGCTGCGCGTGGTGCAGCAGTCCTATCTCGAGGACGAGGCGCACGTGGAGGGCTTCCCCGCCCGCCTCGGCGTCATGACGCACATCACGCAGGAGTCGTCGCTGGCGGCCGTCGTCAAGCAACTGTGCGAATCTGATTTCGTGGGCTCCCAGGTGCGCGTCATGCGCGTCGTAGGCTTCTGAGGTGGCCCGACGCCTGACTGTGCGGGTGCCGGCCACGACGGCGAACCTGGGTTCCGGGTTCGACTGCGTCGGCATGGCCTTCGACTGGTACGACGAACTGACGCTGGACCTGTTGGAGGAGCCCGGCCTCGAGGTTGCGGTGACGGGGGAGGGCGCCCTCCAGGTACCGACGGACGCGAGCCATCTCGTGGTGCGGTCCATCCACCGGGGCCTGGCCGCCTGGGGCGCTGAGGTGCCCGGGTTCCGCCTGACGGCGCACAACACCATTCCGCACTCGCGGGGACTCGGCTCCTCGGCGGCCGCCATCGTGGCCGGCCTGACGCTGGCGTGGGGCATCGCCCGCCCCGGCGAACCCATCGACCGTTCCGCCATCACGCGGCTGGCCCACGAAGCCGAGGGCCATCCCGACAACGCCGGTGCCGCCGTCTGGGGAGGCGCGATCCTGGCGTGGGCCCGTGATGAGAAGGTTTCGCTGGTGCAGTTGCCGCTGCCGGAGGATTTCCGCGCGGTGGCGTTCGTGCCGGATTTCGAGTCGAAGACCGACGACGCGCGCGCCGTGCTGCCGGACACCGTGACGCGTGCCGACGCCGTCGCCCAGGCCATCGCCGCGGCCGCCCTGCCGCTGGCTCTCACGAAGCGACCCGATCTGCTCTTCGACGCGACGTCGGACCGCCTGCACCAGCAGTACCGCGCGCCGATGATGCCCTCGAGCTACGACCTGGTGCTGCGCCTGCGTGGGGCCGGGGCGCCGGCCGCGATCTCCGGTGCCGGGCCCACGGTGATCGCCGTCGGCCTCAACGAGCAACTGGCAGGTGTCGACGCCGTCGATGTCACGGGTTTCACCGTGCGCCACCTGCGTCCCGCCGGGGGCGTGGAACTGTTTTAGCCGGAAACTTTGGTATCTGGGCCGGGTCATTGCTAACCTGATGAGTGGCCCACCGAAGAAGGCGCTGTTCGCGGCAAATCTGCCGCAGTACTTCAGCTGCTGAGTGGGTCCCATCATTCTGACGCCGGCGGCGCCTCCTGAATCCATTTTCGGCGCGTCGGCTCTTGGGAAGGAATCTCGTTGAGCGAATCCGCTGACCTGTCCAGCATGAAACTGGTCGACCTGAAGCAGGTGGCCACAGGGCTGGGCATCAAGGGCATCTCCGCCATGCGGAAGGCCGATCTGGTTGCCGCCATCCAGAACCAGGGAGGCGGCAGGCCGGCGCGCCAGCGCAGCGCCGAGCGTCCCGCGCAGGCGGAGCTCCTCACCGAGGCGCAGCCGAAGAACGGATCCTCCGCCCCGGAGCAGCCGCGCGATGGCGAGTCGTCCCGCGACCAGCAGCCACGCGAACAGCGTGACCAGCAGCCCCGCGAACAGCGCCAGCAGCGCGATCAGCAGCCGCAGCGCGATCAGCAGTCGCGTGGAGACCAACAGCGTGGCGACCAGCAGCAGGGTGACGGCACCCGCACCCGCCGTCGCCGCGGCCGTGACCGCGAGCGTCAGCCCAACCCGGAGACCATCGAAGTGGTGGGCGAGCTCCTGGAGGCCGCCATGGGCGGAACGCAGCCGGCAGCCGGCGGCCAGCAGCAGCCGCAGCAACAGCAGCGGGAGCAGCAGCCGGCCCAGTCCCGCTCCGTGAACGTCGAGCCCGCCAGCTATGACGACGACCAGGGTGGTTCCCGCCGCGGTCGCCGTCGCCGCAGCCGCGACCGCGACCGCAACCAGCGCCGCCCAACCCGTGGCGGCCAAGGCATGGACCGCATGGACGCCGAGGTCACCGTCGCAGACGACGACGAGCTGGCCAACATCTCCGGCATTGTCGACATCAACGACAACTACGCCTTCGTCCGGACGACGGGCTACCTGCCCGGCCCGGCGGACGCCTACCTGTCCATGGCCACCGTCCGCCGCTACGGCCTGCGTCGTGGCGACGTGATCAGCGGCGCCGTGCGCGTCGCCCGCGAGGGGGAGCGCAAGGACAAGTTCCAGCCGCTCGTGCGCATCGACTCCGTGAACGGCGACGACCCGGAGAAGGCCAAGGGCCGTCCAGAGTTCCAGAAGCTCACCCCGCTGTACCCGCAGGAGCGACTGCGCCTCGAGACGGTGCAGAACAACCTCACCGGCCGCATCATCGACATGGTCTCGCCCATCGGCAAGGGCCAGCGCGGCCTCATCGTGTCCCCGCCGAAGGCCGGCAAGACGATGATCATGCAGTCCATCGCCAACGCGATCGCCGCGAACAACCCCGAGGTGCACCTCATGGTCGTCCTGGTCGACGAGCGTCCTGAAGAGGTCACCGACTTCCAGCGCACGGTCTCCGGCGAGGTCATCGCCTCGACGTTCGACCGCCCCGCCGAGGACCACACCATGATCTCGGAGCTGGCCATCGAGCGCGCCAAGCGCCTCGTGGAGCTGGGCCACGACGTCGTCGTGCTGCTGGACGGCATCACCCGCCTGGGCCGTGCCTACAACCTGGCAGCCCCAGCGTCGGGCCGAATCCTGTCCGGTGGCGTGGACTCGGCGGCGCTGTACCCGCCGAAGAAGTTCTTCGGCGCCGCCCGCAACATCGAGAACGGTGGCTCGCTGACCATCCTGGCCACCGCTCTCATCGAGACCGGCTCCAAGATGGACGAGGTCATCTTCGAGGAGTTCAAGGGCACGGGCAACATGGAACTGCGCCTGCGTCGCGAGCTCGCGGACAAGCGCATCTTCCCGGCCATCGACGTCGACGCCTCCGGTACCCGTCGCGAAGATCTCCTCCTCAACCGCGACGAACTGCAGATCATCTGGAAGCTGCGTCGTGCGCTCTCCGGTCTGGACAACCAGGCCGCGTTGGAGACGCTGAAGTCGCGGATGACGAAGACCGCCAGCAACCACGACTTCCTGCTCAGCGTGCTCAAGACCACCCCGGCCCAGGACGGTTAGGCCGCACCGGTTGCGCGTGGCATAATACGTAGATGTGCCGGTTCACGCCGCCTCCAGGCGACCCGGCCGAAACCCACACCCCTAGGAGTCCATCATGAAGCAGGGAATTCACCCTGATTACGTCGAGGCCCAGGTCACCTGCACCTGCGGCAACACGTACACCACCCACAGCACCAAGGCAACGCTGAACGCCGACGTGTGCGCCGAATGCCACCCGTTCTACACCGGCAAGCAGAAGATTCTTGACACCGGTGGCCGCGTGGCGCGCTTCGCGAAGCGTTACGCCAAGAAGTAGCCAAGCAGACGAACGCCGTGATCCGGGCAGTGCCCGGACCGGCGTTCGTTTCTTTTTGCCCTCGATCCACCGTGCCCAGGAGCCAGCCATGTTCGACAACGCACAGCCTCTGATCGACGAGTTCCGCGATCTGGAGAAACAGCTCTCAGACCCCGAACTGCACTCCGACATGGCCCGCTCGCGCAGGGTCGGGCGTCGCTACGCCGCGCTGCGGCCCGTCGTCGAGGGCATCGAGGAGTACCGCCGGCTGACCGGCGACCGCGGCGCGGCCGCTGAGTTGGCGGCCGACGACCCCGCGTTCGCCGACGAGGTCGCGGAACTGGACGCCGAGATCGAGACGGCCACGGCCAAGCTCACCCGGCTGCTCGCCCCGCGCGACCCCAACGACGACGCCGACGCCCTCGTCGAGATCAAGTCCGGCGAAGGCGGCGACGAGTCCGCCCTGTTCGCAGGCGACCTGTTGCGCATGTACACCCGCTACGCCGAGGACCTCGGTTGGAAGATCGAGATCCTCGATGCGCAGGACACAGACCTGGGCGGGTACAAGTCGGTCACCGTCGCGGTCAAGGGCGGCAGCAGCCTGGGGTTCGGGCCCTACGGCCGGCTCAAGTTCGAGGGTGGCGTGCACCGCGTCCAGCGGGTGCCGGTCACGGAATCGCAGGGCCGCATCCACACCTCGGCCGCTGGCGTCCTGGTGATGCCGGACGTGGAGGCCGACGAGGTGGAGATCAACGACGACGACCTCCGCATCGACGTGTACCGCTCCTCCGGCCCCGGCGGCCAGGGCGTCAACACCACAGACTCCGCCGTGCGCATCACGCACCTCCCGACGGGCGTGGTGGTGAGCTGCCAGAACGAACGCTCCCAACTGCAGAACCGCGAATCCGCCATGCGGATGCTGCGCGCCCGCCTCACCCAGCGCGCTGAGGCGGAGGCCGCTGCGGCGGCCTCCGACGCCCGTAAGTCGCAGGTGCGCACCGTGGACCGTTCGGAGCGCATCCGCACCTACAACTTCCCGGAGAACCGGATCACCGACCACCGGATCGGCTTCAAGGCCCACAACCTCGATGCCGTGCTTGAGGGGGCGCTCACCCCACTGCTCGACGCGCTGGCGGAGCAGGATCTGGCCGAGCGCCTCGCCGGAGTGGGCGGGTGAGGGCCAGCGACGTCGCCCACGAGGTCGCCGAACGCCTGACCCGCTGCGGCTCGCCCAGCCCCGGCCCCGAGGCGCGCACCCTGGTGGCGCATGTGCTCGGTATCGAGCCGGCGCAGTTGCTGGTGGCGAGCGTCTCGCCCAGGCAGCGCGCCGTCGTCGACCAGCTCGTCGACCTCCGTGCCGAGGGTGCGCCGCTGCAGCACCTGACCGGAGTCGCCTACTTCCGGTACGAGACCCTTGAGGTCGGCCCCGGCGTGTTCGTCCCGCGTCCGGAGACCGAGGAGATGGTCACCTGGGCACTGCAGCGGCTGGCCGCGCGGCCCGTCGGTCGGCGCCGTGTCGTGGAGTTGTGCGCCGGCTCGGGTGCCATCACAGCGGCCATCGGGCACGAGTTGGGGCAGGTGGAGCTCCACGCCGTCGAACTCTCGCCCGAAGCGCACGCGTATCTCGTGCGCAACCTCCACGGGCTGGCCGTCGACGTCGTGCTCGGCGACATGGCGGAGGCGTTCCACGAACTCGACGGCACCGTTGACCTCGTGATCGTCAACCCCCCGTACATTCCGGAGCCGCACCGACAACTGCTGCCCACCGACGTGCTGCAGGACCCCGAGATGGCCCTGTTCTCAGGCCGGGACGGCCTCGACGCGCTGCGGGTCGTTTCAGAGGTCGCCACGCGCCTGCTGCGCCCCGGCGGGCTCCTCGCGACGGAGCACGACGACTCCCATGCTCCCGCCGTCGTGCGCCTGCTTGGGGAGGCCGGGTTCGCCGACGTGGTCTCACACAACGATCTGACGGGCCGCCCGCGGTTCGTCACTGCCACGGCACCGGCGGATGATGGCAGGATTGGGCTGTGACTCAATCCCCACGCGTCTTCAACCTCGACGCCGACGGCGACACCGGGCTCCGTGAGGCCGCCGCAGCCGTCCGCGAGGGCCAGTGCATCGTGCTGCCCACCGACACCGTCTACGGCATCGGGGCAGACGCCTTCGACGCGGACGCCGTGCAGCGGCTGCTCAACGCCAAGGAGCGCGGGCGCGACATGCCCCCGCCGGTCCTGGTCGCGGAGCCCTCCATGCTGCGCGCGGTCGCCGACGAGGTGCCAGAGGGTGCGGCTGCGCTGGCGAAGGCCTTCTGGCCCGGTGCGCTCACCCTGATCCTGCGCGCCCAGCCCCGCTCCGGCATGCAGCTGGGGGAGACCGGCGGCACGGTGGCCGTGCGCGTACCGGACCATGAGGGCGCGCGAGCCTTGCTGCGCCACACCGGCCCGCTCGCGGTCAGCTCAGCCAACGTCCACGGCCAGCCCGCCGCGGTGACGGCCCAGGAGGCTGTCGATCAGCTGGGCGACCGCGTCGCCGTGTACCTCGACGCCGGTCCCGCCGCCGGGGGAGTCGCCTCCACCATCGTCGACTTCGCCTCATCACCCGAGGGCCGTGTCCTGAGGGAAGGGGCGCTGAGCCTGGCGCAGCTCCACGAATTCGCCCCCCAGGTCCTCAGCCTGCCGACGGAACCCGAACCTGAAACCGAATCCGCGCCCGAGTCCGAGCCGGAGCCCGACGTCACGGTCGAGGGCAAACCCGAGGAACCGGGTCACTAGTGCGCGAATACCTCCTGGTGCTGTTCGTCGCAGCCGGTGCCACCTACCTCCTGTCGGGGTTGGCCCGGACCATCGCGGTGCGCACGGGAGCCCTCGCCACGGTCCGTAACCGTGACGTCCACACCCATCCCATCCCGTACTTCGGCGGCATGGCGATGTTCGGCGGCCTGGTCATCGCCATGCTTCTCGCCGTCCAGATGCCGTTCCTCGGCCGGTACACCACCGTCGAGCACGATGCCTCCGCAGTGCTGTGGGCCGGCCTGGTCATCTGCATCGTGGGCGTGCTGGACGACAAGTACGACATGCCGGCGTTGGTGAAGCTCGGCGGTCAGGTGCTGGCCGCCGGCGTTGCCGTCATGCAGGGCGTGCGCATCTACTGGATCCCGCTGCCGAACCGGATCGTCGGGCTCGACGACACCACCAGCATCATGGTGACCGTCCTGATCATCGCCATCTGTGTCAACGCCGTGAACTTCGTCGACGGCCTCGACGGCCTGGCCGCCGGGGTGGTCGCGATCGGGTCCGGCGCCTTCTTCAGCTACACCTACGTATTGGCCTACGAACAGGAACTCGCCCGCGCCACGACGGCGAGCCTCATCACGGTGGCCACCTGTGGCATCGCCGTGGGGTTCCTGTTCCACAACTGGCACCCCGCGAAGATGTTCATGGGCGACTCCGGCGCGATGCTGCTCGGCCTGCTGATGGCCATGAGCGCCATCTCCTTCACGGGACAGCTCGACCCCAGCGCGCTGGCGCAGGGCAGCGACGTGCTGCCCGCCATCCTGCCCATCCTGCTGCCGGTGGCGGCGCTGGCGCTGCCGCTCCTCGACCTGATGCTCGCCTGGGTGCGGCGGGCCTGGAACGGCCAGCACCCTTTCCAGGCGGACAAGCAGCACCTGCATCACCGCCTGCTGGCCCGGGGGCACTCCCACTGGGGGGCCGTGCTGCTCATGTACGGCTGGTCCGCCGTCGTCTCGGTGGGGCTGGTGCTGATCGCCCTCACCAACCGCTCCACCGCGGTGTGGCTGGTGGCGGGAAGCCTGGTGACCGTGCTGGTGCTCACGCTCTGGCCGGTGCGCACAGCCCCGAGCTTCATCGGCGGCCGCGAGGCCGAGGTCGTCGACAGGTTGAGCGTCGATGACTGAACCACGCCGTCGGGTGACCGGAGCCACCCGACGGGCCAAGGAGATGATGATTGGCGGCGTGATCGCAGGTCACGTCGTGGGTCTCACCGTCCTCGGCCTCGCCCTGGCCGTCGACGGCCCCAGCGCCGCCCTGACGGCCGCCCTCGGCTTCGCCGCCGTCGTCATCTTCTATTCGATCGGGCAGGCGCTCGAGGTGGTCGCCTCCGAACTCGAACCCTTCCAGGGGCTCAGCCTGGTGCTGGTGAGTTACGGCGTCCGGGTCGTGGGCATCGCGGCCGGCCTGTGGGCCCTGCTGAGCCTGCCCGCCGTCGCGCCGCACGTCTCCAAGGGATGGCTGCTCCTGAGCGTGGCGGGCACAGTGTTGGCCTGGCTGATCGGCGTCGTGTTCGTGGCCTCACGGCAGCGCGTGCCGGTGTACGACCACGAGTACGAGCCGCCGTCCTCCGGTTGAGGCGCAGGTTTTTGGGACAGGGAGTTCCCGATGTGTAACAACCTGCTATTTCCGCTAGGCTCAACCACGTTATGGGCACTTCACCTACGCCAGGCGACGGGTCAGAGCGTTCTGGCCCCACCGGGCATGAGGACGGCATGGCCGTTCTCGCCTACATCCTCGCAGGGTTGATCTTCTACGGGGGCCTCGGGTGGGTCGGTGATCATTTCCTCGAGACAACATGGTTACTGCCACTCGGACTCATCGTAGGACTTGTCAGTAGCTTGTATCTGATCATCAAACGATATGGGAGTGGTACGTGACTCTGGGCCTTCTTCCGCTGGAGACCGGCGGCGACTACGAGCCACCTGGCACCGAGGACTTCCTCTGGGGATCCATCATGCCGGGCGTCCTCCCCGACTGGGTCAACAAGCCCCTCCTCCAGGCGGTCATCGGCGCCCTCCTGGTCATCACCCTGTGGGTGATTGCGTCCCGCAAGCTGAAGGTGCGGCCCACGAAGGGTCAGTTCTTCGCGGAGTACCTCTACGAGTTCGTCCGCAACGGCATCGCGCGCGACATCTTGCACTCTGACTTCCGCAAGTTCCTGCCGTACCTGCTCGGCCTCTTCACCTTCCTGCTGGTGAACAACTGGTTCGGCCAGTTCTTCTTCTTCATGTACCCGGCGTTCTCCAACGTCGGCTACGCCTATGGCCTGGCCATCCTCTCCTGGCTGGTCTACGTCGGCGCAGGCTTCGCCAAGTGGGGCTTCGGCGGCTTCCTCAAGAAGGCGCTCGTCCCCGACGGCGTGCCGGTGTACCTGCTGCCGCTGGTCATTCCGCTGGAATTCCTGGCCACGTTCATCACGCGCCCCATCACGCTGGCCCTGCGTCTCTTCGCCAACCTGTTCGCGGGCCACCTCGTAGTCATGGTGTTCGTGGTCGGCGGCGGCTGGCTCCTCACACAGCAGGACAACCTGTTCTACAACATCTCCGGCGGCGTCTCGATCCTCTTCAGCCTCATCATCATGCTGCTGGAACTGTTCATCGGCGCCCTGCAGGCCTACATCTTCACCGTCCTCACCGCCCAGTACGTGTCGACCTCGATCGCCGAGGCGCACTAAAGCACCGAAAACCCTCCCCAGGTCGACCGCCTGGGTAGTCATCCGAAAGGAAACACATGTCCCTCCTCGAAATCACCGGCAACCTGAACATGATCGGTTACGCGATCGCCACGATCGCCCCCGCCCTCGGCGTTGCCTGGATCTTCGCGTCGGTCATCAACGGCACTGCCCGTCAGCCGGAGGCCCGTGGCGCCATGATGAGCACCGCCTTCATCGGCTTCGCCGTTGTTGAGGCTCTCGCCATCATCGCCATCGCTCTCGCGTTCGTTCTCTGAGGCATCCTGTGGTCCCCTTGGAAGGGGCGCAAGACATCCTTGGGCCCCTTGCACCCCACCACTGGTCGGAGGTGTTCGCGGGCATCGGCTTGATGCTGATCATCTTCCTCATCATGTGGAAGGTTGTCGTTCCGGCATTCGAGAAGATGTACGAAGAGCGCTCGAACAAGATCGAAGGTGGCATGCAACGCGCTGCAGCCGCGGAGGCGAAGGCCGAAGCTGCGCTCGCTGAGTACAACGACCAGCTCAATGCTGCTCGTGAGGAAGCCGCCCGTATCCGCGAGGATGCGAAGAACCAGTCCGCCACGATCCTCGCCGAGGCTCGCGACAAGGCCGGCAAGGAATCTCAGCGGATTCTGCAGTCGGGCCGTGCGCAGCTCGAGGCGGAGCGTTCACAGCTGGTTCAGGATCTTCGCGGTGAGGTCGGCGGCCTGGCCACCGTTCTCGCCGGCAAGATCGTCGGTGAGTCCCTCACGGACGACGAGCGTGCCATACGCACCATCGATCGTTTCCTGGCTGAGCTCGAGACGGCAGGATCGGATCGATGACGGCCCGCGACGTTGCCTACGCTGCGCTCGACTCCGAGGTGGACGGCATCAGCACTGATGCCGGCACCGCGGAAGAGTTGTTCGCCGTCGTCGATCTGCTCGACGGTCAGCCGACGCTGCGTCGAAGCCTTTCGGATCCTTCAGCCTCCGACGCCAACCGTGCGCACCTCGCCGAGCGGTTGCTCGGCGGGAAGATCTCGCAGGCGGCGCTCGACGTCGTCGTGGCGATCGTCAAGCACTCGTGGAACAGCGGTAACAGGCTGGTCGGCGCTCTCGAGCGGCAGGGCATTCGCCTGGTGCTGCGCAGTGCGCACCGCGAGGGTCGCATCGACGACGTCACGGGTGATCTCTACCAGTTGTCCGTGACCGTGGATGCGAACCGCGAACTGGCCGGAGCACTGCGCAACGCGCAGTATCCGCTGGAAGGCAAACGCGACCTCATCAACAGGCTCGTCTCGGGCAAGGTCCACCCCGCCACCGCGATGCTCGCATCGCGCGCGGCAAAGGCCCGCAAGCGCACCTTCGCCCTCACGGCGAAGTCGTACGTGGAGATGGGTGCCGAGATCGCAGGCGAAGAGATGGCCCTGGTCACGGTCGCACGGCCGCTCGACCCCCAACGTGTCGCCCGCCTGAAGTCCGCTCTGGAGAGGCAGGTGGGCGGTCCCGTCAACCTGCAGATCGAGGTCGACCCCGCTGTGCTCGGCGGCATGAGCGTGGTCATCGGCGATGACGTAATCGAATCAACCGTTGCTGCACGGCTCGAAGATGCCCGCAGGCAGCTCACCACCTTCTGAATCCTAAGAAAGAGTAGGACGACATGGCTGAACTCACCATCAGTCCGGACGAGATCCGCAACGCCCTGGACGATTTCGTGCAGGCGTACGAGCCCAAGGCCGCCGGCCGCACCGAGGTCGGCACTGTCGTCTCCTCGGGCGACGGCATCGCCCGCGTCGAGGGCCTGCCCTCGGCCATGGCCAACGAACTGCTGCGCTTCGAGAACGGCACCCTCGGCATCGCCCTCAACCTGGACGAGCGTGAGATCGGCGTCGTCGTCCTGGGCAATTCCGAAGGCATCAACGAAGGCTCGACCGTGCACGGCACGGGCGACGTCCTCTCGGTCCCTGTCGGCGACGGCTACCTCGGCCGCGTCGTGGACGCCATGGGTAACCCCATCGACGGTCTCGGCGAGATCAGCGGCATCGAGGGACGCCGCGCTCTCGAACTGCAGGCCGCAGGCGTCATGGACCGTCAGGAGGTGCGCGAGCCGCTGCAGACCGGTCTGAAGTCGATCGACGCGATGATCCCGATCGGCCGTGGCCAGCGTCAGCTGATCATCGGCGACCGCAAGACGGGCAAGACCGCCATCGCGATCGACACGATCATCAACCAGAAGGCCAACTGGGAATCCGGTGACAAGAAGAAGCAGGTCCGCTGCATCTACGTCGCCATCGGCCAGAAGGGCTCGACGATCGCCGAGGTCAGGGGCACGCTCGAGGCAGCCGGCGCGATGGAATACACCACCATCGTGCACGCACCGGCGTCAGATCCCGCGGGCTTCAAGTACATCGCGCCCTACGCCGGTTCGGCCATCGGCCAGCACTGGATGTACCAGGGCGCGCACGTCCTGATCGTGTTCGACGACCTCACCAAGCAGGCCGAGGCCTACCGTGCGATGTCGCTGCTGCTGCGTCGTCCCCCGGGCCGCGAGGCCTACCCCGGTGACGTGTTCTACCTCCACTCCCGTCTGCTGGAGCGTTGCGCGAAGCTGTCGAACGAGCTCGGTGGCGGCTCGATGACCGGTCTGCCGATCATCGAGACGAAGGCCAACGACGTGTCGGCCTACATCCCGACCAACGTGATCTCCATCACCGACGGCCAGATCTTCCTCCAGTCGGACCTCTTCAACGCCAACCAGCGCCCGGCGGTCGACGTCGGCGTGTCGGTGTCGCGAGTCGGCGGCGCCGCTCAGGTGAAGGCCATGAAGCAGGTGTCCGGCTCGTTGAAGCTGAGCCTGGCCCAGTACCGCGACATGCAGGCGTTCGCCATGTTCGCCTCGGACCTCGACGCGACCACCCGCCGCCAGCTCGACCGTGGCGCCCGCCTCACCGAGCTGCTGCGCCAGGGCCAGTACGCGCCGTACCCGGTGGAGGACCAGATCATCTCCGTGTGGTCGGGTATCGAGGGTCACTTCGACGACGTACCGGTCGATGATGTGCTGCGGTTCGAGCAGGAACTGCTCGACTACCTGCGTCACAACTCGTCGGTGCTGACCGACATCGCCGGCGACTTCCAGTTCGGCGACGACCGCAAGGCAGCCACCGTCCAGGCGATCGGTGAGTTCAAGAAGGTTTTCCGCACGTCCGAGGGCAAGCTGCTCGTCGGCCGCGAGGAGCACAAGCCGCTCGAGGACGAGGACATCGCCCAGACGACGATCGTGCGCCAGAAGCGGGGCTGATAGAGCATGGCATCCAGTCTGCGTGAGCTTCGCCAGCGTCGTCGATCCGTATCGACGACCAAGAAGATCACCCGAGCCATGGAGCTCATCGCCGCCTCCCGCGTCGTCAAGGCGCAGCAGGCGGCGAGAGCTGCGGCCCCGTACACCCGCGAACTGACCCAGGCCGTATCGGCCCTGGCCAGCGTGGAGGATCTCGACCACCCGCTGCTGCGCGATGTGGAGAAGCCGCGTCGTTCCGCGATGCTGCTGATCACCTCTGACCGTGGTCTCGCAGGCGCCTACTCGACCAATGCCATCAAGGCGGCCGAGCAGTTGCACGCGAAGATCATCCAGGAGGGTCAGGAGAACGTCCAGTACATCACGGGCAACAAAGGTGTGGCGTACTTCGATTTCCGCAACCGTCACATCGAGCAGTCGTGGACGGGTTTCTCGGATCGTCCCACGTATGCCAACGCCAAGGAGATCGCCGATGTCCTCATCGAGCGTTTCCTGCGCCCCTACGAGGAGGGTGGGGTCGACCAGTTGCACATCGTCGGTACGCGCTTCGTCTCGATGATGACGCAGACCGCCGTTGCGGTTCGACTGCTTCCGCTGGTCGTCGAGGACGCCCCGAGCGACTACGTCGACAGCGCGGAGGACACCCACCCGTTCTACGAGTTCGAGCCCGATGCGCGCACAGTGCTCGACAGGCTCCTGCCGCTGTTCGTCGCGAACCGTATCCACACGGCGCTCCTGCAGTCGGCCGCATCCGAGCTGGCCAACCGCCAGCGCGCCATGAAGTCGGCCACCGACAATGCGCAGGAGCTCATCGAGAAGCTGACCCGCGCCGAGAACCAGGCTCGCCAGGCGGGCATCACACAGGAAATCACTGAGATCGTCGGCGGCGCTTCGGCGCTGGCGGAATCAGCCGGAAACGAATGAGGTAACAAATGACTGCCACTGTGAGCGACACGCAGCCCGCCACCACCGGTGGTGTCGGCCGCGTTACCCGCGTCATCGGCCCCGTCGTGGACGTCGAGTTCGCGGCTGACCAGATCCCGGCCATCGGCAATGCACTGACCGTTGAGACCGAGGTCATGGGCGAGAAGCGCACCATGACCATGGAGACCGCCCTCCACGTCGGCGACAACGTGGTGCGCGCCATCGCACTGAAGCCCACCGACGGCATGCGCCGTGGGGCCGAGGTCACGGACACCGGCGACGCCATCACGGTGCCCGTGGGCGACGTGACCAAGGGCCACGTCTGGAACGTGACCGGTGACGTGCTCAATGTCGACCCCTCGTCGATCGAGATCACCGAGCGCTGGCCCATCCACCGTGCGGCCCCCGCGTTCGACGCGCTGGAGTCCCGCACCGAGATGCTCGAGACGGGCATCAAGGTCCTCGACCTCCTCACCCCGTACGTGAAGGGCGGCAAGATCGGCCTCTTCGGTGGTGCGGGCGTCGGCAAGACGGTCCTCATCCAGGAGATGATCTACCGCATCGCCCACAACTTCGGTGGCACCTCGGTGTTCGCCGGCGTGGGGGAGCGCACCCGTGAGGGCAACGACCTCATCAACGAAATGGAAGAGGCGGGAGTCCTCAAGGACACCGCGCTCGTCTTCGGCCAGATGGACGAGCCGCCGGGCACCCGCCTGCGCGTCGCCCTGTCGGCCCTGACCATGGCGGAGTACTTCCGCGATGTGCAGAACCAGGACGTGCTGTTGTTCATCGACAACATCTTCCGCTTCACGCAGGCCGGTTCCGAGGTCTCCACGCTGCTGGGGCGCATGCCCTCCGCGGTGGGTTACCAGCCGAACCTCGCCGACGAGATGGGGCAGCTCCAGGAGCGCATCACCTCGACGAAGGGTCACTCCATCACGTCGATGCAGGCCATCTACGTGCCGGCCGATGACTACACCGACCCGGCCCCGGCCACCACGTTCGCCCACCTGGACGCCACCACGGAACTCTCCCGTGAGATCGCCTCGCGTGGTCTGTACCCGGCCGTGGACCCGCTCACCTCGTCGTCGCGCATCCTGGACCCGCAGTACATCGGCCAGGAGCACTACGACACCGCGGTGCGCGTGAAGCAGATCCTGCAGCGCAACAAGGAACTGCAGGACATCATCGCCATCCTCGGTATCGACGAGCTGTCCGAAGAGGACAAGATCATCGTGAACCGCGCGCGTCGCATCCAGCAGTTCCTGTCGCAGAACACCTACATGGCCGAGAAGTTCACGAACATCCCGGGCTCCTCGGTGCCGCTGGCCGACACGATCGAGTCGTTCCAGATGATCTGCAACGGTGACGTCGACCACATCGCTGAGCAGGCGTTCTTCAATGTCGGCGGCATGGATGACGTCATGGCCAACTGGGACCGCATGCAGAAGGAAAGCTGAGTCCATGGAGCACGCACCGCTGCATGTCGAGGTCGTGTCGGCAGACCGCGTGGTCTGGTCCGGCGACGCCGTCAACATCATCGCGCGCACGGTCGAGGGCGATATCGGCATCCTGCCCGGTCACGAACCGCTGCTGGCGGTCCTCGAGCCGTCCATGGTCGAGATCGTGACCGCAGAGGGCGCCAGCGAGTCGCTCATGGTCGACGGCGGGTTCATCTCGGTGGCCCACGGCCACGTGTCGGTGCTGGCGCAGTTCGCCACGCTCGGTCACGAGGTGAGTCTGGAGGAGGCCCGTAAGGAACTCGCGCCGCTCGTCCTGAGGGCCCAGCAGGGTCAGGCCGACGACGCCGAGATCCACCGGCTCAAGATGCTCAAGGCCCAGGTTCGCGCAGGCGAACGAGCGGCCAGCAACTAGAAGCACCCACCACTCAGGGCGGTCCTCCATCGGGGGGCTGCCCTGAGTGCATACTTGGGAAGTCCCGCAGCGGAAAGGAGACCGGCAGATGTGGGAGATCGTATGGACAACGTTGATGGTGATTGCCATTGTCCTGCTCCCGTTCGCGCTGCTTTACCTCCGCCGCCGCTGGCTCACTGGCCAAGGCGGTCTTTTTGATTGCGCCTATCAGATCAACGAGAAGACCCCCGGTTCCGGGTGGGTGCTCGGCATGGGGAGGTACCGGGGCGAGAACCTCGAATGGTTCCGGGCCTTCTCCCTGAACCTGCGCCCCAAACGGGTCTTCCCCCGCGTCGCCACCGCGTACGTGCACCAGCGTCAGCCGGCGGGCCTGGAGGCCATCGCGCTGTTCGAGGACTCCATGATCGTCACGGTGCGCGACCGTTTCACCGGCTCGACGTCGTCGCTCTCCATGGCACGCGACGAGGTGCTGGCACTGATGAGCTGGCTCGAGTCAGCCCCGCCCGGCTCCAACTACCTGCCGACCTCGGCGGATTCGCCCCCCTGATCTTCCGGGGCCTCGCCAAAACCGGGCGCAGTCAGGCTCGCGCCGGCTTCTCGCGGTCAGTTCCCGGTACCCAGAGGACTTCATGCTCCGTGCCGTTGGCGGCGCGGCTCATGATGAACAGCAGATCCGAGAGGCGGTTGAGGTACTTGATCGCCAGCGAGTTCACCCCGCCGTCGACGTCCAGGCCGTGTTCCTCGGCGCAGGCCCACGCCGCCCGCTCTGCGCGGCGGGCAACCGTGCGGGCCACATGGAGCTGCGCGCCCGAGGGGCTCCCACCGGGGAGGATGAAGCTGCGCAGGACCGGCAGGTCCTCTTGGAGCTCGTCGCAGTACGCCTCGAGACGGTCGATCGAGGGCTGCTCGATGCGCAGCGGGGGCCACTTGGGGTCCGGGTCCAGCGGGTTGGAGATGTCCGCGCCCACGTCGAACAGCTCGTTGCGGACGAGGGCGAGCATCTCGACCACCCGATCCGGCAACCCTCCGAGGGCGACGGCCACACCGATGACGGAGTTCGCCTCGTCGGTGTGCCCGTAGGCCTCGACGCGCAGATCGGTCTTGCGGACTTCGGAGTTGTCTGACAGGCGGGTGGTGCCCGCGTCGCCGGTGCGGGTATAGATCTTCGAGAGTGTGACCATGGTCCCAATCTATGCCAGAGTGAAGCCGTGCGTATTCGAGCCCTTGCCATGTTGAGCGCGGCCGCGCTCGTTTCCTTCTCCGCCTGTACCGACGCGAACCAGACCAACACAGGTCCGGTCTCGGGCGAGAACACCACCACCTGCGAGTACCCCAGCGCGGGGGAGCCCGCGAAGGCCGTCGATGCGCCAGCCACCACAGGGGTGCCGACGCAGGGCGAGGTGACCGCCACACTCGAGCTGACGGCAGGTGACGTCACCATCACGATGGACCGGGCCAAGGCCCCGTGCACCGTCAACTCGTTCGTCTCGCTCGCGGAGCAGGGATACTTCGACGACACCGTGTGCCACCGCCTCACGGACTACGGCATCTTCGTGCTGCAGTGCGGCGACCCATCGGCCACGGGCATGGGTGGGCCGGGCTACAGCTACGCCGACGAGCTCGAGCCCGTCAAGGACCTGGGGCAGGCGGCCTACCCGACGGGGACCGTCGCTATGGCCAATGCGGGCCCGGACACCAACGGCTCGCAGTTCTTCCTGGTCTATGCGGATTCGCAGCTGGCGCCGGATTACACGGTCTTCGGCACCATGGACCAGGCCGGCATCGATGTGGTGGGCGGCATCGCGGCCCAGGGCGTGGACGCGGGGGACCAGACCTCGCCCATCGCGGAGGCGAAGATCACCGCCGTCACGCTCGGCTGATTCACTGTTCAGTGACCTGACAACGGACTTCGTCGGTGTTATGGATACCCCCGGGGGTATCTGTTAGGGTGGTGTCATCACAGACCCACGAGGAGAAGATCACCATGCTGCTGCATCGCTTCTACGACGAAGATCTCGCTCAGGCCAGCTACCTGATCGGATGCCAGGCGGAGAACACCGCCGTCGTCGTCGACCCCCGACGCGACATCGACGAGTACCTCGAGCTGGCCGCCCGGCACGACATGAAGATCGTGGCCGTCACCGAGACCCACATCCACGCCGACTACCTGTCCGGCACCCGCGAACTTGCCGCCGCCACGGGCGCCACGATCTACGTCTCAGGTGAGGGCGGCGAGGACTGGCAATACGACTTCGAGGGTGAGCGCCTCTACGACCGCGACACCATCACCATCGGCAACATCACCATCGAGGCCCGTCACACCCCGGGCCACACCCCCGAACACCTGTCATTCCTCGTCACAGACGGCGCCTTCGCCAGCGACCCCGGCTACCTGCTGTCAGGGGACTTCGTCTTCTCCGGCGACCTCGGCCGCCCCGACCTGCTCGACGAGGCCGCCGGCGGAGTCGACACCCGCTTCGGTGGCGCCAGGCAGCTCTTCGCCAGCCTCAAGAACGTCTTCCTCCAGCTCCCCGACCACGTGCAGGTCTACCCGGCCCACGGCGCGGGCAGCGCCTGCGGCAAGGCGCTCGGCGCGCTGCCGTCCACCACGGTGGGCTACGAGCGCACCTACGCCTGGTGGGCACCCTTCCTGGCCTCCGACGACGAGCAGGGCTTCGTCTATGAGCTCCTCGACGGCCAGCCCGACGCGCACGCCTACTTCGGGCGGATGAAGCGTCAGAACCGGAGCGGACCGGCCGTGCTGGGCCACCCGCTCGCCGAACTCCCCGAACTGGACAAAGCGTCCCTGGCGGCGCAGATCGGCGACGGGGAGGTCATCCTCGTCGACACGCGTCCGCACGACGAGGTCCATGGCGGGACGGTGAAGGGCTCCGTGAACGTGCCCGGCCTGGACAAGTCCGCCACCTACGGCTCCTGGGTCTACGATCCCGAGACCGACACAGCGTCCCTGGTCCTCCTTGCGTCGGACCGCGACGAGGCCAACGCCTACCGGCAGCACCTCATGCGCGTCGGGATCGACCAGGTCGCTGGCTACACCACGAGCCTCGATGGGCTGCCCATGTACACCCCGACGGTGGTCCAGCCGGCCGAGCTCGCGTCCTACGAGCGCGACATGCTGCTGGATGTCCGCAACAAGACCGAGCACGCCGAGGGCGCCATCGACGGTTCGTACCAGCTGAGCGGCGGCCGCGTCCTGTGGCATCTGGACGAGCTGCCCCGCGACGGCAGGATCGTCTCCTACTGCCGCAGCGGGGTCCGCAACTCCGTGGCCGCCTCGGCCCTGCGTCGGAAGGGCTATGACGTGGCCGAGTTGGACGGTAGTTGGCTGGGGTGGGTGGCCTACCAGGAAGCCGCCAACTAGGTGGTCACCACAGTCCTGGTACTGGTCCTCGCCGTCGCCGTCGGGCTCTCATTGGGCCTCCTCGGCGGCGGCGGGTCCATCCTCACCGTGCCCCTGCTGACCTATGTCGCCGGCATGGGGCCCAAGGAGGCGATCGCCTCCTCGCTGTTCATCGTGGGTGCCACCTCGATGCTGAGCCTCTTCGCGCACGCGCGCGCCGGCAACGTGCAGTGGCGCACCGGCCTGGTCTTCGGCGCGGCCAGCATGGCCGGTGCGTTCGCCGGTGGTCTGGCCGGGGGCCGCATCCCGGGCTTCGTGCTGATGCTGCTCTTCGCGTTGATGATGATCGCCACCTCGGTGGCCATGATCCGCGGCCGAAAAGCAGGGACGACGAAGGAGCGCGACCATCTCCCGGTGGCGAAGATCGTGCTCGAGGGCCTCGTCGTCGGCGCCGTGACCGGTCTGGTGGGCGCCGGGGGCGGGTTCCTGGTCGTTCCTGCGCTGGCGCTGCTCGGGGGCCTGCGCATGTCCGTGGCCGTGGGCACGTCGCTGCTGGTGATTTCGATGAAGTCGTTCGCGGGCCTCGCCGGCTACCTGACGACGGTGAGCATCGACTGGCCGCTCGTGCTGGGAGTGAGCGCCACGGCCATGGTCGGGGCGCTCATCGGTGCCCGCCTGACCCGGATGGTTCCGGAGAAGGCGTTGCGCAAGGGGTTCGGCATCTTCGTGTTGGCGATGGGCATCTTCGTGCTCAGCCAGGAAGTGCCGCCGCTCCTCAGTTCTGGGTCAGGAACATCCGGGTGATGCTGGTGAAGGTCTCCGGGTCATCGGCGTGCACCCAATGCCCGGCGTTCCTCACCGTCACCTGACGCACCCTCGGGAAGAGCGCCTGCATGGGCGCCTCATGCTCAGGCAGGCAGTAGGGGGAGCGGCCTCCGGTCACCCACAACACCGGCCCGTCGAACTCGCCCTCGATGTGGGGCCAGCCGCCCACCGCGTGGAGTGAATCTGCCAGCAGGTCCAGGTTCGCCAGCCAGAACCACACGTGGTCCTTGTGGTGCAGGTTCTGCAGCAGGAAGCGGCGCACCGTCCGGTCCGGGATGAGTTCCTCGAGGGCCTCCTCGGCCTGGGTGCGGCTGTGCACTTCAGCCAGGTCGAGTGAGCGTAGTGCCGCCACCAGGTTGACGAACTGGGCCGCCTCCACGTTGCGGGCGGGTGAGATGTCCACCACCATCAGCTTCTCGACCAGTTCCGGCGCCTGGAGGGCGACGCGCATGGCGATCTTGCCGCCCAGCGAGTGTCCGATGAGTGCGACGGGCTCGTCGAACGACTGGTGGAGCCATTCGGCGACCTCTGCGGCCTGGTTGTCCAGCGAGAACGTCTCCGTCCACGGCGAGCGGCCGTGGTTGGGGAGATCCACCAGGTAGCTGGTGGCGACGCCCGTCAGCCCGGTGGCGATGGAGCCGAAGTTCTTGCCTTGACCGAAGAGCCCGTGCAGGAACACTGCTGTGTGTTCCCCGGAGCCGATGGTGAGGTGGTGCAGTTGGTTCGTCATGCCTGTCCCCAGCAGTGTGTGTGCCAATGTCGTCGGGCCTCGATGCCCGTGTCGAGCCCGTAGGAGCCGTTCTCAGGCCAGGCGACGACGTGCGCGGTGCCGGAGGCGACCGTCTGCTGGCAGCCGGGACAGCGGTACTCCTTCTCCGCCCGCTGTGCGGGGACGTCGCGCACGATGTAGCTGACGCCCCCCTTCCTCACCCTGCGCTGCGAGCCGCCGGAGAGCAGCGGGCGCGGCGCCCGCAGGTGCTTGGAGGGGCGCCGACCCATCAGAAGAGCCGCTCGTCGACGTTGTCGAGACCCCGCAGTGCGTCGTAGTCGATCAGGCGGCACTCGATGCCCCTGTCGGTGGCGAGCGTCCGGGCCTGCGGCTTGATCTGCTGGGCGGCGAAGATGCCGCGTACGGGGGAGAGTTGGGGGTCGCGGTTCATCAGTTCGAGGTAGCGGGTGAGCTGTTCCACGCCGTCGATCTCGCCGCGGCGCTTCACCTCGACGGCGACGTAGCCGGTGCCTTCCCGCAGGAGGAGGTCCACCGGGCCGATGGGCGTGAGGTATTCGCGCTGCACGAGCTTGAGGCCTTCGCCCAGCGTGCCGGGGTGCTCAGCGAGCAGGGCCTGGAGGTTCTCCTCCACACCGTCCTTCTGCAGGCCGGGGTCGATTCCGAGTTCGTGCGCCGAATCGTGCAGGACGTCCGCGATGGAGATGTGCAGGGTGTCGCCGTCCTTGGCGCGCACCTGCCACACTTCCGTGATCCCGAGCCGTTCGGAGGCCTCCGGATCCGGCTGCGTGATCTGCATGGTGCACGGCGGGCTCATCCAGTTGAGCGGCTTGTAGGCGCGGTCATCCGCGTGGATAGAGACCGACCCGTCAGCCTTCACCAGGATGAGCCGGGTAGCAAGGGGGAGGTGGGCGGTCAGCCTGCCCACGTAATCAACCTGGCACCTCGCAATGACCAAACGCACCCGACCAACCTAGCAGGCTTGCTCCCTGGATCAGGAGGCGTCGAGCGCCGGCTGGACGATCTCGCGGTACAGCAGCAGCACCGCAGCGGTGGTGGGAATTGCGATGACGGCCCCGATCACACCGAACAGCATGCCGCCGATGATCGCCGAGAGGACCACCAATGCGCCCGGCACTTTCACGGTGCGCTTCATCACGTTGGGATAGAGGACGTAGGCGTCGAACTGCTGGTAGATCACGAAGTAGATGATGGTGGCGATGCCGATGGCCGGATCCACCGCGAAACCGACGATGGCGACCGTGATCATGGCCAGGCTGGAGCCGACCAACGGGATGAAGCAGAAGATCGCGACGACGAAGGCCAGCGCCAGTGAGTAGTCGCCCAGGCCTGCGATGTTCATGAAGATCAGCGCAGACACCGACGCGATGCTGACGATCACGAACATTCCGGTGATGTAGCCGGAGACGCCGCCGAAGATGCCGTCGGCCAGATAGCGCGCACGGGGGCGCCGGCTGGCCGGGGCGAGGGCGTAGATGGTCTCCTTGATGGTGGGGAGTGAGGCCAGGAAGTACACCGTGAGCACCAACGTGACGATCACGGAGAAGACCAGGTTGGCCACCAGGCGGCCCGCGCCCATCAGCCCACCGAAGAGGTTTTGAAGCAGCGCTCCCGAGGTGATGAACTCCTGCGCCCGCGCCAGTACCTCGTCGCGTTGCTCCCACTCCGCCAGGAGCGGATGGTTGAGGAGGGTCTGCAGCATCTCCGGCAACTGCGTGGTGAGCGCGGTGGTCTGCTCGGTGAAGATGGGAACCAGTGCGACCACGCCCAGGGCCAGCACGCCGAGGAGCAGGAGGGTCACCAGCGCCACCCCGATGCCGCGGGGTACGCGCAGGCGGGTCAGGAATTCGACGGCCGGGTTGAGCCCCAGCGCCAGGAAGAGCGCGAGGACGGCGAGGATGAGCACGCTCTGCACGGTGAGGACGGCCTGGGCAAGCGCAAGGGCTACGAGGACGCCGATGGCGCCCATGAAGCCCATGCCGAAGGCCGAGTAGCGGCGCTCCTCGACGGCGTGCGGAGTGGGGGGCACCGGCTCGATGACTGCCTCGGGCAGCGGGGTGAGCATCTTACGGGCCCCACGCGCCGTCGTGCCGAAGAAGCGGCCGACGACGCGGGGCAGCCGTGCGTGGCCGGCCCCGACGTGCCTGGGCGTGGCTGCCATGCCGGGGGCGGGACCGGGTGCCTCGGAAGCGGGGGTGGCCCCAGGGACACCGGTCTCCGGCGACGCCTCGTCGGGGTGGCTCACGGCTGCCCGTTGCTGTTTCGGATGATGGTGGTCTCGCTGTCCGGATCTGCGGTCGCGATGACCGCGGTGGTCTCGGCGTACTGCTCGCCGGATTCCTCTGCCAGGGCACGCAGGTTGCTCAGTTGCCCGAGCGCGTTGGCGCGGCGGGCTTCCAGCGAGGCGATCTCGCGCTCCAACTGTTCCTTGCGCCAGGCGATCTTCTCCTCAAGCTCCGCCTCCGCGCGGGAAACGCGCTCGCGGAGGACGGTGAGCGTCTCCTCGCTCTGGCGGGTGGCGGTCAGCCGAATGTCCTCAGCCGCCTTGACCGCCTCGGCGCGGATGGCCTGGGCCTCCTCGCGGGCCTTCAGAGCCCGGTCCGCAGCCGCCGAAGCGTCCTTGTCCGCCTGGGTGAGGCGCCCAGCGATGGCGTCGTCTGTGGCCTTCGCATGGGCCGCGAGTTCCGTGGCCGACTTCTCCGCGGCGCGCTCGGTTTCAAGCTTGAGCTCGATGGCCCGGCGCTCCGCCTCCTTGAGCACCCGGTTTGCTTCTGCCCGGCCGGCTTCGAGGAGGCTCTCGGAGCGCGCAGTGGCGCCGTCGAGCACTGCCTTGGCCCGGATGCGGGCGTCTTCGAGGATGAGGTCCGCGTCGCGGCGCGCGGTTTCGAGCGTGGCCTTGCCCGCCTGTGCCTGCTCCTGGCGGAGTTGGCGCAGCCCAGCGAGGCCGGTGAGGCGCACGTCGTCTGCTTCCTGCTGCGCGGACTCGCGCAGCGCGGCCGCGGTGCGGCGCGCCTCCGTCTTGATCCGTTCCGCTTCATGCTGGGCGCGGTCGATGAGGTCGCCCGCCTGCGCTTCGGCAGACCTGAGGAGGCCTGCGGCGTGGGCGCCCAGCCGGCTGAAGTCGGTGTCGCCGACGGTGTCGCGGACGTAGCGGGTCTCGCGGGCCTGCTCGCGCACCTGCATCTTGAGTTCGGCGACGCGGTTCTCCAGTTCCCGCACGTAACTGTCGACGGAATGCTTGTCGTAGCCGAGCATGGAATTGGGGAAGCTGCCCACCGCCGAGGCCCTGTCGTCGAACAGGTTGAGTCCGGTCTCCTCGGTTTCGAGGTCCTGGGGTTCAGTCACCGTGCAGTCCTTCCATCTCGCTCCTTCAGAGCCTAGTCGGTGCCCGCGCCAGATCACCGGAACCGACACGAAGGGGGCGGGGCGGATGACCGCCCCGCCCCGTCTGTGCCGGGAAGCACGCAACGTCAGTGCGCTGCAGGCTCCTTGGGCAGTTCAACCAGCTCCAGGAGCACACCGCGTGCGTCCTTGGGGTGCACGAAGTTGATGCGGGAGCCGCCGGTGCCGCGCTTGGCCTCCGGGAACAGGAGGCGCATGCCGCGTTCCTTGAGGGTTTCGCTGACCTTGTCCAGGTCCGCCACGCGGTAGGCGAGCTGCTGCATGCCGGCGCCGTTGCGATCGATGAACTTGGCGATGGTCGAGTTCTCGTTCAGCGGGGCCAGCAGCTGGATCTTGGCGTTCTCCTCGCCCTGCTCGCCGGTGCCCATCATGGCCTCGGCAACGCCCTGCTCCTCATTGACCTCGCGGTGCAGTTCGCGCCAGCCGAAGACCTCCGTGTGGAACTTGACGGCCTCATCGAGGTCCGGGACGGCCAGGCCGACGTGATCGATGCAGATGAACAGATCAGAGTTTTCCATGGCTCCTAGTTTTCCATAGAGGGTGCGGCCGTCGGCGGCGGGGTGGCCCTCGGACTCAGTTCACCAGCGCGGCATCGACGAGCGCCTTGGCGGCCACCTGGACCTCTGCCAGATGTTCCTCGGACCGCAGCGACTCGGCGTAGATCTTGTACTTGTCCTCGGTGCCGGAGGGGCGCGCAGCGAACCAGGCGTTGTCCGTGGTGACCTTGATGCCGCCGATGGGCGCGTCGTTGCCGGGCGCGTGCGACAGCACCGTGCGGATGGGCTCCCCGGCCAACTCGTCGACGGTCACGTCGGCGCGGCCGAGGCTGCCGAGGCGAGCCTTCTGCTCACGGTTGGCGTCGGCGTCCACGCGTGCATAGTAGGACCTGCCGAATTCGGCCTCGAGTTCCGCATAGTGCTCGCTGGGGGTCTTGCCGGTGACGGCGATGATTTCGGACGCCAGCAGCGCCAGGAGGATGCCGTCCTTGTCCGTGGTCCACGTGCGGCCGTCCAGCGTCAGGAAGGACGCGCCTGCTGATTCCTCACCGCCGAAGCCGATGGAGCCGCCCATCAGGCCAGGCACGAACCACTTGAAGCCGACCGGGACCTCCACGAGGCGCCGGCCGAGCTTGGTGGCCACCTTGTCGATCAACGAACTCGACACCAGCGTCTTGCCGATGCCGGCGCTGGACGACCAGCCGGAACGGTGGGCGAACAGGTAGTTGATCGCCACCGCCAGGTAGGCGTTGGGGTTCATCAGGCCGGCGTCCGGCGTGACGATGCCGTGGCGGTCCGAGTCTGCGTCGTTTCCGGTGGCGACGGTGTACCTGTCGCGCTGGGCGACGAGCGAGGCCATGGCGTTGGGGGAGGAGCAGTCCATGCGGATCTTGCCGTCGGTGTCGAGCGTCATGAACCGCCAGGTGGGGTCCACCTCCGGGTTGACGACCTCGATGGGGAGGCCCTGCTCGGCGAGGTACTGCCAGTACTGGACGGACGCGCCGCCCATGGGATCAGCGCCGTGCGTGAGGCCGGCCGACATGATGGCGGGGAAGTTCAGCGCCTGGGCCAACTCCGCACAGTAGGGCGTGCGGTAGTCGTAGCGCTCGATGTCTGCGGCGATCTTTTCGTACGGCGTGCGCCGGACGGCGCCCATGTCCGAGAGCAGTTCGTTGGCGCGGGCGGCGATCACCTTGGTGGCGTCGCTGTCTGCCGGGCCCCCCGTGGGGGGGTTGTACTTGAAGCCGCCGTCGCGCGGCGGGTTGTGCGACGGGGTGACGACGATGCCGTCGGCCTGCGCCGCGCTGCCGTCGTTGTTGTACCGGATGATGGCGCGCGAGACGGCCGGTGTGGGGGTGTACTCGTCCTCGCGCTCGGCCAGCACCTTCACGCCGTTGGCGTGCAGCACCTCGAGCGCCGTCTTCCAGGCGGGCAGCGACAGGGCGTGGGTGTCCTTGCCGATGAACAGCGGGCCGGTGGTGCCCTGCGCTGCGCGGTACTCGACGATCGCCTGGGTGGTGGCGGCGATGTGCGCCTCGTTGAAGGCCGTGTCGAGCGAGGAACCACGGTGGCCCGACGTGCCGAAGACGACCATCTCGTCCGGGTTGGACGGATCTGGGGTGCGGTCGAAGTAGGCGGCGAGGAGTTCGTCGACGTTGATGAGATCTGATTCCTGGGCCGGCAGGCCGGCGCGCTCGTGTGCCATGCCAGTCATCCTATTCAGAACAGGACGGACGCGAGCTTGCGGCGTGCCTTCAGGACGACCCTTTCGGCGCGACCGACGACCTCGAAGAGCTCCAGCAGTCGCACGCGAATGGCGTCGCGCTGCTCCTCGTCGCTCTCGGCGGCGAGACCGAGCAGCCTGTCGAACGCCTCCTCGTAGCGACCGTTGATGATCTCGAGGTCTGCCGCATCGAGCTGGGCGGCGACATCGTCGGGCTGGGCGGCGGCCCGCTCCACGATCTCCGCCGGGTTGAAGGTGGCGGAGCGCTCCAGCAGGGCACTCTGGGCGCGGCCGGCGATGACCTCAGCGTCGTGCGGGGTCTCCTTGAGCAGCTCGTCGAATTCCTTGACGGCCTGTGCGAAGTCGCCCGCCTGCAGGGCGGCGTCGGCCTTCGCGAAGCGCGGGTTGGCAACGGGCTGCTGCTCGGCGTCGCCGTTGCCGGCGGGAGCACCGCCCACCGGCTGCGCCCGGCCGGTCATGCCGTTGCCGACGGCGAGTTGCGCGATCTGGTCGAGCACGGCCGAGATCTCCTCGCGGGACTTGGTGCCCTGGAACAGCGGGGCCATCTGGCCCCCAATGAGGGCGACGACGGTGGGCACCGCCTGCACGCCCAGTGCCTGGGCCAGACGCGGTTCGGCGTCGACGTCGACGCGGCCCAGCAGGAAGCGTCCCTGGGCGGCGTTGATCAGCTCGGCCAGCGCTGAGGAGACCTGTTGGCCGTTCGGGTCCCGGGGGGAGAAGAACTCGACGACGACCGGGTGCTGCATCGATGTGCCGGCGAGGTCGTTGAAGCTGGCCTCGGTCACCGAGGTGACGTAGCTGCCGACCGTCGGTGCGGCATCCGTCAGTGAGGAGAGGTCAACGGCGCCCGGGCGCGTGAAGTTCGCATCAGTCATGGGTTCCATCTTGCCAGGCTCGGCCGCGCCGCACGATGATGCAGCCCTCGGTCGATGCGAGCACCTCGCCGCGGGGGACGCCCACCCGGTCCGGCACGCGGGAGGCCACGATCATGAACGGGCCCCGGTGCAGCGCCACGGTGTCCGCGTCGAGCACCGCGGCACCGACGGCCGCGAGGTCCGGGCTGCGGAACTCGGGGTGTTCGCGGCGCAGGCGCAGCAGCGTGCGGTACCACTCCAGCATCTCGGCGTGCTTGCCCTCCGAGCGCTCTTCCCATCGGAGCTTCGCGCTGAGGAAGGTCTCCTCAGCCTGGGGGTCAGGGGTTTGTTGCTGCCACCCCATGGCGGCGAATTCCCGGGCCCGGCCCTCGGTCACCAACGGCCCGAGTTCCGGTCCGAGCCGGCTGAAGTAGGGGAATGGGCTGGAGGCGGCCCACTCCTCTCCCATGAAGAGCATCGGAGTGAAGGGTCCCAGGAGGTACAGCGCCGCGGCGGCCGACTGGGCGGCGTGACCGGCATGCATGTGGAAGCGGTCGCCCACGGCTCGGTTGCCCACCTGATCGTGGTTCTGCAGCGAGGCCACGAAAGAGTGCCCGTCGTAGTGGGGGCTCGTCGGGTCCACGGGCGCCCCCCACGGCGTGCCCCGGAAGGCGGAGATGCCCCCGTCGCGCACGAACACCCGGGTGAGGGCCTTGACGAGGATCTCGGGGGTGCCGTAGTCGACGTAGTAGCCCTGCGTCTCTCTGCCGAAGAATGAGTGCAGCGCGTGGTGGATGTCGTCGGCCCACTGCCCGTCCATGCCCCTGGCTCCGGGGGACGTGCCGACGGGGGAGACCATCTCGGCGCGGTTCAGGTCTGACTCCGCGAACAGGGTGAGCGGGCGGCCGGTCTCGGCCTCCCAGCCGGCCACCTCGTCGGAGAGTTCCGCGAGGAAATGCCGCGCCGAGTCGTCCCGGAGAGCGTGCACGGCGTCGAGGCGCAGCCCGTCCATCCCGATGTCTACGAGGAAATGGCGGGCCGACCCGATCAGATAGCGGCGCACCTCCGCGGCCCCCACATCGTCCAGGTTAACGGCCGGTCCCCAGGGCGTGGTGTGGCGCTCGGTGAAGTACGGGCCGAACTTCGACAGGTAGTTCCCCTCGGGGCCGAGGTGGTTGTGCACCACGTCGAGGAGCACGGCCAACCCGTGTTCATGGGCCGCGTCGACGAAGCGCACGAGCGCCTCCTGGTCGCCGTAGGCCGCGTGCACGGACCAGGGCGCGACACCGTCGTAGCCCCACCCCCGGTCACCGGCGAAAGCGTTGAGCGGCATCAGCTCGACGGCCTCGACCCCGAGCTCGAGGAGGTCGGCGAGACGACCGGCGGCGGCGTCGAGGGTGCCCTCGTCCGTGAACGTACCGACGTGCAGTTCGTAGAGGACCTTGCCGCGCAGGGGCGTCCCGAGATATCCCGTTGGGCGCTGCTTGGGCAGAGCCACAGCGCGGCTCAGGCCGTGTACCCCGTCCGGGAGGCTGAGAGAACGCGGGTCCGGGAAGGGGCCCTCGCCGTCCGGGACGAAGCCGTAGCGGCTTCCGGCGTCGAACTCATGGTCCGCGACCCACCATCCGGGCCTGAAGGGGTCCGGCCGCATGGGGTGGCGGCTGGTGACCAGCTGCAGTTCGACGACGGTGGGCAGGGGCGCCCAGACCTCTGGGCGCATCAGGCGTCCACCGCCATCAGCAGCGCGACGGGGAGCTCTGTCAGGAGGCTCGCCAGCGGTTGCGCGCCGCCGTCGATCTCCAGCCCGGTGAACATGCAGCGGTACCGGCCCTCCGGGAGGATGATCAGGTGCTCGCCCCAGCCTCCCCGCTCAGCCAGTGCAGAGGGGAGCCGGGTGGCGACGGTGACCGCGGTCACGCCGCCGCCTTCGGTGCCCCGTGCGAAGGCGACCGCGTGACCGGAGGTGGTGGGGACCGGCGCGTAGGTGGCCCCCGGGCCGCGGAAGGCGTCGGCCCTCTGGCGCCGCAGCCGCAGTGCGCGGCTCGTGACCAGGAGCTTCTCGGCATCCAGGGAGCCCGGTGCGGTGATCGCGTCGAGTTCGGCGAGCAGTTTGGCGCGCAGGGCGAAATCCACCGGTCGACGGTTGTCGGGGTCGACGAGCGAGACGTTGACGATCTCGCAGCCCTGGTACACGTCCGGCACCCCGGGCATGGTCAGTTGGATCAGCTTAGCGCCCAGCACGTTGCTGCGGACGGTGTCCGCGGTCACGTCGTCGAACTCTGCCAGGGCCGCGGCGCACCGGTCGTTCCTCAGCCCCGCGTGCGCGAGGTCCAGCACGGCCGACTCGTACGAAGCTTCGGGGGCGGTCCAGGTGGTGTGCCGCTTCGCCTCGCGCATCGCCTTGGTGAGGTACCTGTCGAGCCGTTCCTCGGTGATGGGACGCACGGCCGCCAGGGTCTGCCACACAAGCAGTTCGGTGGCGCCGTCGACCATCGACGAGCGGATCTCCTCTGTGGCGGCGCGCAGTTCGGCCAGGCACGCCTCCCAGGCCTTGGCGTGCTCCAACAGCGCGGAGAGCCGTGCCCGGACGTCCTCGGAGCGCTTGGTGTCGTGCGTGGACAGGGTGGTCATGGTGGCCGGCCACAGCTGGTTCAGCTGTTCGCAGAAGTCATGGAAGGCATCCGGCGAGATCCCGACGATGGTGGGTTCGCTGCCCACCTCGTTGACACCGACGAAGCGGTTCCAGCGGTAGAAGGCAGTGTCCTCCTTGGCCTTGGCCATCACCGGCCCGCAGGTCTGGGCGAAGCGGATCATGAACTCCGCGCGGAGCGCAGCCACATCAGGTGCCGAGTCCGGCAGCTCGGTGGTCACGGGGTGCGCAGTCACCGAGGGCAGGGTCTCGGGGCCGCCGCCTTCACCGGTGGGGTCTTCGCCCGAGACGAGGGCCACGATGAAGTCGAGCGTGGCCTGCTCGTCGTCGTCCAGGTCCGGGCGCGCCCGGTCTGCCGCCTCCCGCACGACGGCGAGCTCGGCGTCGCTGGCCGGCAGCCCGGGTTCGAGGTACGCCCTGTAGCGGTCCATCTGGACGAGCAGGCTCCGGATCGCCCGCTCCAGGTCGCGACGGGTGTGGTCGCGCAGCCTCAGGTCGGAGCCGCAGACAGCCACGGCGATCGAGGTCAGCCGGTTGACCTCCGTGAACAACATCGTCCTGACCAGCTCCTCCTTGGCCTGCTGCAGCACCTGGCCGAACCAGCCCTCGGACGTGTCCGCGGTGCGCTCCCAGAGGTCGTTCAGCCTGGCCAGCTGGCTGGGATCGTGGAAGAGGCCGTTGACCCGCAGCAGTGCGTCGTAGCCCGTGGTGCCCGCGCACCGGGAGCCCTCCGGCAGCTGCTCGTGCGGCTCGAGGATCTTCTCCACCACGACCCAGCAGCCCCCGGTGGCGCGCTGCAGCATCTGGAGGTAGCCGCGCGGGGTGGCCAGGCCGTCCGGATGGTCGATGCGGAAGCCGTCGATCAGCCCCTCGTCGAACAGCTCGATGAGCTTGGCGTGGCTCGTCTCGAAGACCTCCGGGTCCTCCACGCGGATGGCCGCGAGCGTGTCGACGTCGAAGAAGCGCCGGTAGTTGAGTTCCTCGTTGCCGACCTTCCAGTAGGCCAGGCGGTACCACTGCTGCTCGAGGAGTTCGATGAGCGGCAGGTGCTCAGTGCCCGGGCGGACCGGGAAGACGTGGTCGTGGTAGACGATGACCGGCTCGCCGCCGCCGGGGAACATCCGGTTCTCCAGCCGGATCGTGTTGTCTGCCAGTTCGTCCCCGATGCGCCGGCCGAGCACCGGCATGAGGATGGCGCGGGAACGGGTGAGGTCGATGTCGAACCAGCCGGCGAACTCCGAGTCAGCGCCCGAGCGCAGCACGTCCCACAGCGCGCGGTTGAGCCACAGCGGGGTGGGGACCGCCATGTGGTTGGGCACGACGTCGACGATGATGCCGAGCTCCAGTTCCCGCGCGGCCGCCACCATCCTGCGGAACCCGTCCTCGCCGCCGCACTCCACGGAGATCCGCGAGTGGTCCACCACGTCGTAGCCGTGCATGGAGCCCGGGGCGGCCTGGAGGATGGGGGAGCAGAAGATGTGGGTGACGCCCAGGGAGGCCAGATAGGGCAGCTGCCTGGTGGCGTCCTCGAAGGTGAAGTCCGCGTTCAGCTGAAGGCGGTAAGTGGACGTGGGAAGGGCGGATGCGGACCGTGCCATGCGTTCCAGCATAGGCGGGCTAGGGTTCCATCCATGAGTGAAATTCCTGACGGTTCGGACCCTGCGACGCTGGCCGACTGGCTCTTCGATCGCGCACGGCAGGGCGAGACGCAGCGGTTGAGCGCCTACATCGAGGCGGGCGCGCCGGTCGACCTCACGGATGCCGACGGCAACACACTGCTCATGTTGGCCGCCTACCACGGCCATGTCGGAACCGTGCGCGCCCTGGCGGCGCTGGGTGCTGATCCGGACGCCCTGAACAACCGGGGCCAGTCCCCACTGGCCGGGGCCGTGTTCAAACAGGAACAGGCCGTGATCGCGGCGCTGCTGGAGGCGGGGGCAGATCCCGAAGCGGGTCAGCCCTCAGCGCGCGCCACCGCACAGATGTTCGGCCTCACCCTCTGACCCCTCGCGCGGACCGCGGGGCTCAACCGGCGTCGGGGACCGGGTAGCCGTTCTCGGTGAGCCCGGTGTAGCTGTCGAGCATCAGACGGATCCGCCGGGCGGACAGGTCCATGACGTGGGGTTCGACGTCCTCCGGTGCCACCCAGTGGATGGCGACGATCTCGGGGTCGTCGGTGCCCAGCCGCGAGATGGTGTCGTCGTCGAGCACCCCGCCGTCGAAGATGAGCTCCAGCGCATCCGACCAGCCGAGGTACGGCGGCATCCAGTCGACGAGCAGTGGCTGGCCGAACCGCACCTCGATGCCGAGCTCCTCCAGGCACTCGCGTTCGCCGCCGACGCGGGGCGACTCCCCGGGCTCGACGACACCGCCGGGCAGCTCCCAGTCGTCCTTGTAGGACGTCTCCAGCAGCAGCACCCGGCCCTCCGCGTCGCGGAACAACGCATGGGCGATCAGGCGCTTGGTGGGCAGGATCGAATCCAGCACGCCCGAGAACCCCACCTCGCCGTAGACGGGATCGACGGCGAGGCGCGAGTACACGAGGATGTCGCGGAAGACGCCCGGTTGGGGCTCCAACACCGAACGCAGGCGCCCCTCGAGCCGGAAGCCGGCGCGGTGCAGCGAGACCCGGGCCGCCGTGTCCCACTCCGGCAGCTCCACCTGGAGTCGGCGCAGGTTGTGGGCGAGGATGGCGTCGTCAGCGGCGAGCGAGATGGCCCGCTTCAGCGTGTCGACGTCGACCTGTTGCTCCTCCCACCGGAGCGTGCCGACGCCGCCGGTGATGTCGACAGAGACGCTGAACTCGCTCACTGACCTGCTGCCCTGCGCAACCAGACCGATCCGAGCGGGGGCACCGTGACGTTGGCGCGCGCCGGCCAGTGGCCCCACGGCTCGTCGATCGCGTGCACCTCGCCGAGGTTGCCGAACTCGCCGGAACCGTCGTAGATGGGCGCGTCGGTGTTGAGGATCTCCTCCCAGGTGCCGTCGACGGGCAGGCCGATCTCATAATCCTGGAGCGGGACGGGGGAGAAGTTGACGATGCAGGCGACATGGTTGCCTTGCGAGTCGTGGCGGACCCAGGACAGCGCGTTGTGCCCGGGGTCGTCCGCCTTGATCCAGCTGAAGCCGTCAGGCGAGCTGTCCAGCTCGTAGAGGGCGGGGGTGGCGCGGTAGATGAGGTTCAGGTCGCGGAAGAGGCGCTGCAGGCCGCCGTGCCCCCACAGCTCGCTGACCCACCACTCGAGCGAGACGGACTCGTTGAACTCCGGGCGCTGGCCGAACTCGCAACCCATGAACACCAGCTGCTTGCCGGGAAAGCTCCACATGAAGGAGTAGTAGGCGCGCAGCGTCGCGAACTTGCGCCAGTCGTCCTGCGGGACCTTGTTGATCATGGAGCCCTTGCCGTGCACGACCTCGTCGTGGCTGATCGGCAGGATGAAGTTCTCCGAATACTGGTAGACCATCGCGAAGGTGAGCAGGTTGTGCTCGTGCTGGCGGTAGACCGGGTCGAGCTGCAGGTAGCGCAGCGTGTCGTTCATCCAGCCCATGTTCCACTTGAAGCCGAAGCCCAGACCACCCTCGTGCACCGGCTTGGTGACGCCGGCGAAGCTCGTCGACTCTTCAGCGATCATCAGGACGCCGGGCTCGCGCTCATAGAGGTGCCGGTTGACGTAGCGCAGGAAGTCGATTGCCTCGAGGTTCTCGCGGCCGCCGTGCTGGTTCGGTACCCACTGGCCCTCCTCGCGCGAGTAGTCCAGGTAGAGCATCGATGCCACCGCGTCGACGCGCAGCCCGTCGACGTGGAACTCCTGGATCCAGTACAGCGCGTTGGACACGAGGAAGCTCTTCACCTCGTTGCGGCCGTAGTTGAAGATGTAGGTGCCCCAGTCCTGGTGCTCGCCCTGCCGGGGATCAGCGTGCTCGTAGAGTGCGGTGCCGTCGAAGCGGCCCAGCGCCCAGGCGTCCTTCGGGAAGTGACCGGGCACCCAGTCCATGATCACGCCGATGCCCGCCTGGTGCAGGCGGTCGATGAGGTAACGCAGGTCATCCGGCTTACCGAAGCGTGACGTGGGGGAGAAGTAGCCGGTGACCTGGTATCCCCAGCTGGGCTCGAAGGGGTGCTCCGCCACGGGCATCAACTCGACGTGCGTGTAGCCCTGCCACTTGACGTAGCTGACCAGTTCCTCGGCAAGGTCCAGGTAGCTCTTACCCTTGCGCCAGCCGCCGAGGTGCACCTCGTAGATGCTCATCGGCTCGGCGTGGGCCTGCGCGGCGCGTCGCTTGGCGATCCACTCGTCGTCGGACCAGAGGTACTTCGACTCGTAGACGATCGACGCGTTGGCCGGTGCCTGCTCGGAGAAGCGGGCCATGGGATCGACCTTCTCGAGCCACTGGCCGTCGGCCGTCTCGATCCGGAACTTGTAGAGCGTGCCCTCGTCGAGGCCGGGGATGAAGGTGGCCCACACGCCGGTGCCGGGGACGAGGTGGAGTTGGTCGCCGGTCCACCAGTTGAAGTCGCCGATCACCTGGACCGAGCGCGCGTTGGGCGCCCAGACGGCGAAGCGGACGCCGGTAACCTCCCGGCCGTCGTCGTTGACGCTGACCACCTTGCTACCGAGGCGCCGCCACAGTTCTGTGTCGCCGCCGCTGTGGAAACCCTCGAAGTCCCACCCGGTCAGTCCGCCGAACTGGTCATGCGCCATGTCTTGCTCCCATCGTGCAGGTCTGCGCGCCAATCTAGCGTGCCCAGGGGTGCGCCGCTGGCGGACCCCGTGGCTGCGTGCCCGGTTTCAGGCGTTGGCGATGGCTGCCAGCCAGCGCTGGACCACACCGTCGGGATCGGATCGGCCGATGAGGCGGTTCTCCGCGAATTCGGGGGCGGCCCGCAGCGCGGCCAGTGTCGATTCGAACATCAGCGCCCCTGGTTCCTCGGGATGCCGGCCGGCACGGTGGGCCACTTCGTCGGCGGCGCCCAGGAAGCGGGCCCCGAGGCCGGGGCGGCCGAGTTGCGTGTGAGCGAGGGCGATGCAACGCAGCGCCACCACCTCGTGGCGTGTGCGGCACCCCACTTCGTCGAGTTTGGCCAGCACCGTGGTCGCCATTCCGATCGAGGCGGCGGCCCCGCCCTCCGCGAGCTCGACGACGGCCGCCTCTGCCGAGACCGCCACAGCTCCCATCCCCATGGGGTGCCGGGCCGACAGCTCCAACATCTCGTCGACGCTGACCCGCGCCTGCGCCACCCGGCCGAGGCGGACGAGGGGCTCGACCAACCGCCCCAGCGCCACGACCAGATCCTGGGGGTCCCCGTGGCGTCGGAGTTCGGCGACGCTCCGGAAGCCCAGGTCGACGGCGTGCTCAGTGTCACCGGCGGCGTCGGCGGCGGCCGCAGAGCAGCCCAGCGCCAGGGCGCGCAGCACCGGGTCGTGGCCGGCCGCTGTGGTCGCCTCCTGCGCACACCTCGTCACCTCCTCAGGCCGGAGGGCGGCCGCATGGAGACCCCCGACGCTGCACCAGCCCTCGACGACGAGCCGACTGTGGTGCCAGGGGGTGGTCTCCGCCTCCCGCAGCGACCCCTCCAAGGCGTCGGCATCGCCTTCGCCGGTCAGGATCGCCAACAGCCCCAGCGAGACCTGCAGGGCCACCCTGTCGTCGGGATGGGCGCTCTCCACCGCCCCCCGCAGAACGCGGATGCCCTCGCGCACACGGGCCGTGGCGAGCCAGAACGGTTCGAGCCACGGCAACAGCACCCCGGGATGCCCTGCCTCGCAGGAGAGCGTCACCGCCCGCAACACGGCTGACTCGTCATCCAGGAGGGCCCGCACCGATGGCTGTGACCCGTCGGGAGGCCGCACCAGATCCGTCACGGCGTCCAGCAGCGCGTCCCTGGTCGGGCCGTCGGAGTCGCCGAGGGCCTGCGCCACCGGGGGCAGGACGAGAAAGTGGTCAGAGTCCGTCGGTCCCGTGACGAGTCCGGCGTCCACCAGTTCCATCAGCGCGTGGGGGCTGCGGCTGAGGGAGTCGACGAGGCGCCCACTGACGAGTCCCGTCGCCTCGGCCAGGGCACGCAGCAGCATCCGTGCCTCCCGCGAGCAACCGTTGGCCGCCCACTCGACGACGGCGGGGATGCTGCGCCGGGGGTCGCGGTCCGTCGTGAGGGCTGCGAGCGCCTCGGGGGAGCGGCGCAGTTGCTCGACCAGCCGCACTGGGGACGAGACCCTGATCCGGGCCGCGAGGAGTTCGATCGCCAGCGGCAGGCCGCCGCTCAGCCTGCACAGTTCGCGGATGTCGTCTCGGGAATCCTCGAGGTCGATGCCGGGTCTCGCTCGGCGGCAATGGCGGAGGAACAACTCCTCGGCTGCCGAGGGGCCGCTGGGATCCGACGGCAGCGGCGGCACGACGATCGCCGCCTCCGGCCCGATCCCGACCGGCTGGCGGGCGGTCACGAGCACCGTGGCCTCAGGCGCCGCGGACAGCAGGGCGAGCGCAAGGTCTGCGAAGCCGTCGAACTGCTCTGCGTTGTCCGCCACGAGGACGCACGGTCCGGTCCTTGCGATCGTCTGCGTCGGATCCCCGTCCCCGATCGGCAACTGGAGGGCTCGGCACCAGGATTCCAGCGCGTCCCTGGGCGTGGACACCTGCATGAACTCCGTCGTGGCCACCCGCCGGCCCGCGGCCTTCAGCCTGTCCACCACCGCGACGCAGAGGGCGGACTTGCCCACCCCTCCGAGACCGTGGAGCGTCACGAGCCGGTGTGAGCCCACCGCCGAGAGCACGCGCGCGACGAGGTCGTCACGTCCGATGAGGTCGCCCGTCGGCAGCGACGCCCCCTGCAACGTCGGCGGGGTGACCGGGGACGGGAGCCTGTGGTTGAGGATGTCGCGCTGCAGCGCGCTGAGCTCGGGTGACGGCTCCACGCCGAGTTCGTCGAGGAGCGTGCGTCGGGCCTGGTGGAAGGTTTCGAGGGCGGCACCGGGCTGGCCCGCATGGTACTGGGCTGCCATCAGGCGTGACCAGGACGCCTCGTCGAGGGGGTCGTCGGCCACCAGCGACCTGGCCTCCTCCACCGCCCGTTCCGCACGTCCGCTGCGGAAGAGGGCGATGACGTGGTCCCGGCGGGCGGCCACATGCCGCTCGGCGATCGCCCTGCGGGCCTGCTCCAACCAGGCGGTCAGGTCCAGCCCCGCCAGCAGCGGGCCGGCAGCGAGCGTGAAGGCTCGTTCCAGCACCTCGAGCGCCTGGTCCGGGGCGGCGCTGCGGAGGAGGGACTGGGCGCGGGTGACGAGAGCCTCGAACATGGCGACGTCGACGTCGGAGATCCCGCAGGCCAGAGTGTAGGTGGCGCCGTCGCGGACGATGGGGAAACCGAGCGGTTCGAGAACCTTGCGTAGCCCTGAGACGTGGACCTGGAGGGCGTTGTGCACGCTGTCCGGCGGTTCGTCCCCCCAGAGCGCGGAAACGAGGTCCGGCACGGGGACGGGGCGGCCGGGCCTCAGGGCGAGCGCAGCCAGCAGGACCCGCTGCCGCGTTCCGCTCATCATCACAGGGCCGGCGCCGTCGGCCCCCAGCACCCGGGCGGGGCCGAGAAGGCGAATCCGGCAAGCCTTCTCCATCAACACATGCTTTCACGACGGAGGCGTTCCCAAAGCCCATCCGGTAAGGAAGTTTAAGGATCCCTTAAGTCGCCGGACGAGGATATGGCTCAGGTCACCGTTGATTTCAGGGGGGACAACATGACGATCACATCGGTGGGCGACATAGCGGCAAGGACCTTTGCCATCGACGCGGCACGCGCGGGGGATGAGCGGGCGTTCGGGACGCTGCTCGAGCCGCACCGCCACACGTTGTGGTCCGTCTGTCTGAGGATCACCAACGACCCGCGCGACGCGATGGATGCGTTGGCGCACACGTTCGGCAACGCGAGGAGGGCGATAACTGATTACAGCGGGGCGGTGGCGTTCGGCCACTGGCTGAGTCTCGTGGCGGCGGGGACGTCCCGGGCCGTCGCCTGGCACCGGCAACGGAGCCCAGAGCCGTTCAGACAGGCGGCACTTCCCGTGCCCGTGTGCACGGATCCGGTCGAACTGCGGCTGCGGGGGGTGGTGGAGTCTCTGCCGGTCGTCATCAGAGAGGCGTTGGTGCTGCGCGACATCTGTGGATTGACCTACGAGCAGATCGCGGTGCACCAGGTGGTGGGCATCCACACGGTCAAGGCCCGGCTGAGCAGGGGCGGCGGGATTCGCCCGCTCCAGGGGGCGCCGGCTCTGGACCGTACGCGTTTCGACCAGTTGCTGCGCGCAGTGCTGGTGAGGCACCGGCTGGCAGTGGCGGGGGCGCTTCAGCCGAGCGTGCCGAGGTAGCCCAGGGGGACGCCGAGCAGGTGGGGGCGGTAGCGCGATTCATAGGTCGCCTCGTAGCCCGCCTTGTCGATCTCGTAGGCCGCCAGCAGCGGCGCGTCGATGTGGTCCCGCCCGTAGCCGCGCAGGAAGGCGTCTCGGGCCTCGGTGAGCCAGGCATCGTCAGCTTCGCCGGCTGCTGCGGCGTAGGCGAAGGAACGCAGCATGCCGGCGACATCGCGCAACGGTGAATCCGGCAGGCTGCGCTCCTCGATCGACTTCAGGGGCTCACCCTCGAAGTCGACGTAGATCCACCGGCCCTCGCTGAGGAGGACCTGGCCGAGGTGGCAGTCACCGTGCACGCGTTGCGTGGGCACCCCGTGGTCCGCGACCTGGCCGAACACCGCCTCCGCGGCCGGCAGATACCGCTCGACGGCACCGACTTCGGAGGCGACGGCCCGGAACCTTCGCCTGAAGTCATCCGCCAGCCGGGCGCCGTCGGTCGTCGAGGTGGGGAAGTGCGCGGCCAAGCGATGGTGCACCGTGGCCAGCGCGACGCCCAGTGCCTGCGCGTGGTCTGCGAAACTGCGGCCAGCCGAGGCGAACTCACAGGCGAGGACGTAGCCGTCCTGCGGGGCCTTCAGCGCCTCCAGGAAGACCGCATAGTCTGTGCCGTCGACCCGCCACGAGCCATAGAGCTCGGCCACCACGCCGCTACCGGCCAGCGCCCGGTGCACCTCCACGTCGGCGTTGACGCCCGGCTCGAGGCGGCGGAACACCTTCACCAATAGGTGCGTGCCGTAGAAGATGCTCGTGTTGGACTGCTCGCCCGTGTAACGGCGGGCGGGCAGCCCCTCAGGCACGTCGCGGAGCCGCTCGAACCCGGGCGCGTCGGTGCGGAGCAGGTCCAGCAGAACCCCGCCGTCGTCGCAGGCATCAATGGGGTCCTGTCCCCCGCGGTACAGCAGCGGGATGAGAAAGCGCTCCCGGCGTCCGCCCTCGAACTCGACGACGAGCACCGCCGGCCGCAGACGGACCTCGGCATCCTCCGAGGGGAGCCAATCGCCGTACTCGACGTCGACGGGACGCCCTTCGCGCCCGGAGAACCACCGCTGCGTGAGCGCGAGGTTCCAGAGATCATCGGTGCCGTTCATTCGGCCGTCACGTGGAAGATGTGGGCGGGCTTGCCGGGGTAGAGCCGGACGAAGGACTCGCGGCCCCACTGGTACTCCTCGCCGGTCAGCAGGTCGTGCACCTTGACCGTGGCGCGGTTCGGGAAGCCGAGCGCGTCGAAGTCGAGCATGACGGGCGACTCCACCGTGGCGTCCTGGTCCAGGGAGCACACGACGACGACCAGGTCGTCGGCGTCGCGCTTGGAGTAGACGATGACCTGGTCGTGCGCGGCATGGTGGAGGTGGATGTCGCGCAGCTGCTGCAGCGACGGGTGCTGCTCGCGGATCTCGTTGAGCCTCCCCAACAGGAGGTTGAGGTTGGGCTGCGCGTTGTAGTCACGCGGCCGGTACTCGTACTTCTCCGAGTTGAGGTACTCTTCACGGCCTTCGGCCAGCGGTTCGTGCTCGAAGAGTTCGAAGCCGGAGTAGACGCCCCAGGTGGGGGACATGGTGGCGGCCAGGATCGCCCGGATCGAGAAGGCGGCCGGGTTGCCCGACTGGAGGTAGAACGGGTTGATGTCCGGGGTGTTGACGAAGAAGTTGGGCCGGTAGAAGGAGGCCATCTCCGAGGACAGCTCGGTGAGGTACTCCTCGAGTTCCCACTTCGCGTTGCGCCAGGTGAAGTAGGTGTAGCTCTGGTGGAATCCCACCTTGCCGAGCGCGGCCATCATCTGCGGCTTCGTGAACGCCTCTGCGAGGAAGATCACCTCGGGGTTTGTCTCGTAGACCCGGCTCATGAGCCAGTCCCAGAACTCGACGGGCTTGGTGTGCGGGTTGTCGACGCGGAAGATGCTCACGCCGCGGTCGATCCAGAACCGCACGATGCGCAGCACCTCGTGGTAGATGCCCACCGGGTCGAGGTCGAAGTTGACGGGGTAGATGTCCTGGTACTTCTTCGGGGGGTTCTCGGCGTAGGCGATGGTGCCGTCCAGCCGGGTGGTGAACCATTCCGGGTGGTCCTGTACCCAGGGGTGGTCCGGGGAGGCCTGCAGCGCCAGGTCGAGCGCCACCTCGAGGCCCAGCGAACGGGCCTTCGCGACGAACCTGTCGAAGTCCTCGAAGTCGCCGAGTTCCGGGTGGATTGCATCGTGCCCGCCGTCCCGGGAGCCGATCGCCCACGGGGAACCGGGATCCTGCGGACTCGGGTCCAGAGAGTTGTTCTTGCCCTTGCGGAAGGCGGTGCCGATGGGGTGGATGGGCGGCAGGTAGACCACGTGGAAGCCCATGGCGGCGGCAGCCTCCAGGCGCTCGTGCGAAGAATTGAACGTGCCCGAGTGCCAGGTGCCGTGCTCGTCCACATGAGCGCCCTGGGAACGGGGGAAGAACTCGTACCAGGAGGAGTACAGCGCGCGCCGACGCTCGACCCGGATGGGGTAGTCGGGGGTGGGGGAGACCATTTCACGCGGGCCGAAGCGGGCCATGGCCCGTTGGATGGGGCCGGAGGTGACCAGCTCGAGGATCTCCTCGATGTCCGTCTCCGGCGTGATCGTCTCGGCCGCGCCGCGCAGGAGGTGGGCGGCGCCGGCGACCCGCAGCTGGTCCGCGTGCTGGGCGGCCCGCTCCAGGAGGTCACGGCCCTCCATGCACACCAGTTCGACGTCGACCCCGACCGGGAGCTTCTTCTCCGCGGCGTGGCGCCAGGTGCCCCAGGGATCTGACCAGCCCTCGATGCGGTAGGTCCAGTCGCCCTCGGCGGCCATGCGCACGTGCGCCTGCCAGATGTCGAGGCCCATCGGCTCGACCTGTTTCATGTCGACGCGACGCTGGGTGCCGCCGGGGGAGGTGAGGATGACCGATGCGTTGACCGCGTCGTGGCCCTCACGGAAGACGGAGGCCTGGATCAGGATGCGTTCATGGACCACAGCTTTGACGGGGTAGGCCCCTCCCTCGATGACGGGAGTGACGCCGGTGACGGGGATGCGGCCGAAGCCTCCGTCTGTCCGGACGATGCGCTTGCTGATACGGGGCGAGATGTCCTCAGTCACGCCGCCAGCCTAGCTGGTGGACGTGCCGCCCGGAATGAGGTCGTACGACGAGGGCTCCGACTCGGCCTGGAGCGCGAGCAGCTCCTTGGAGTTGAACGGCACGCTGACCCGCATGAGCGCGACGGTGCGGCCGGGGATGTCGAATTCGCCGAGCGCGGGCAGCGCGCCCTCGGGCAGTTCGCCGTCGTCGCCGGAATGCCAGATGACCTCGTAGGCGTGGCCCCAGGGCATGGTCGGCAACACGATGCGCTGCGGTTCCGGGTCCGAGTTGAACCAGGTGAGGAAGCCCTCGTGGTCGTTGGAGACGTACATGCCGAGCAGGCGGCGGGCGCCGTCGTGCCAGGCGTCCTGGCTCATCTCGCCGTAGCGGCCGTCCATCCAGGTGAGGTCGACGCGCTGCAGGTTCTCGCCGTGCTCGTTGATGATCTCTGTGTGATAGGCGTAGTCAACGGGCCGGAACGCGCAGTGCCGCTGCCGTATGTCGATGAGGTCACGGATGCGGTCGCGCACCGCCTCCCATTCGGGGGTGATGTCCCAGTTCACCCAGGAGGTGGGTGAGTCCTGGCAATAGGCGTTGTTGTTGCCCTTCTGCGTTCGGCCGAATTCGTCTCCGGCCGTCAGCATGGGCGTGCCGGCAGCGAGCAGCTGAGTGGCCATCATGTTGAGCACCTGCCGGCGGCGCAGCGCGTTGATCTCAGGGTCTGGCGTCTCACCCTCCCAGCCATGGTTCCAGGAGCGGTTGTTGTCACTGCCGTCGCGGTTGGCCTCGCCGTTGTCGAGGTTGTGCTTGACGTCATAGCTGACGAGATCGAGCATCGTGAAGCCGTCGTGGGCGGTGACGAAGTTGATGCTCGCCTGGGGTTTACGGCCGGGCTGGTCGAAGATGTCCGGCGAGCCGGCCAGCCGGGTGGCGAGCTCCTGGACGCCGTGCACGGCGCCGCGCCAGTAGTCGCGCACGTGGTCGCGGAACCGGTCGTTCCATTCGTACCAGCCGGGGCCGTACGCACCCACCTGGTAGCCGTAGGGGCCGACGTCCCACGGTTCGGCGATCATCTTGATGCCGTCGAAGGTGGGGTCCGCCGCCACGAGCTGCTTGAAGGCGTGGTTCTGGTCGACGTGGTGGTTGGCGTCGCGGATCAGGGTGGTGGCCAGGTCGAAGCGGAAGCCGTCGACGCCCATCTCCGTGACCCAGTACCGCAGCGAATCCATCACCAGCTGCAGGGCCATGGGGTGGGCGGTGTTGACGGAATTGCCGGTGCCTGTGACGTCGTAGTCGTTGCGACGGTCGTTGGTGAGGCGGTAGTACGCGTCGTGGTCGATGCCCCGCATGGACAGAGTGGGGCCCTGGTGGCCCCCCTCGCCGGTGTGGTTGTAGACCACGTCGAGCAGCACCTCGATGTCGGCCTCGTGCAGCGCGGAGACCATGGCCTTGAACTGGGACACCTGGTCACCGACGGTGCCGCGGGGGGCGTAGAAGGCGTGCGGGGCGAAGAAGCCGAGCGTGTTGTAGCCCCAGTAGTTGCGCAGGCCCTTGGCCACGATGAACGGCTCGGAGACGAAGTGCTGCAGCGGGAGGAACTCGACCGCGGTGACGCCCAGGTCCTTGAGGTAGGCGATGACCGCGGGATCCGCCATGCCGAGGTAGGAACCGCGCAGGTGCTCCGGCACGCTGGGGTGCATCTTGGTGAAGCCGCGCAGGTGCGTCTCATAGATGATCGTCTCGGACATCGGGCGCCGCTTATCGATGGGCGTGGGTGGCGGGGTGTCCTGCACGACCACGGACAGCGGCACGGCACCGAAGGAGTCCCTGGTGGAGATGGTGAACGGGTCGCCCGGCACGTGGTCGAGGATGGGGCCACGGAAGTCGACGCCGCCGCTGATGGCGCGGGCGTAAGGGTCCAGCAGGAGGCGGGCGGGGTTGAAGCGGCTGCCCGCGCTGGGGTCCCACGGGCCGTGCACCCGGTAGCCGTAGGCCTGACCGGCGCCGATGCCGGGGATCTCGACCCTCCAGATCCCTAGGTCGTCGGCGGCCATGTGGTGGTTGAACTGATGGTTGGTCTGGTCCACCAGCACCAGCTCGACTGCCGTCGCGCGAGGTGCCCACAACCCGAAGCGGACTCCGGCATCAGTGATGTGGGCGCCGAGGGAGCGGCTGTCAGGTGCCGATTGGGGGATCATGCTGTCTTTCATCTGAGGATGGAACGGCGGTTCATTCTGCCACTGGGGCCGGGTTTGGACGAATTGGTCTGTGCGCCACGCCTCTAGGCTGAGGTTATGTCGGTCTACCTCGATCACGCCGCTTCGTCCCCCATGCGCGGGGACAGTATAACGGTGTTCACGGAGCTCGTTTCCCTCGTCGGGAACCCCTCCTCGCTGCACCGGCCGGGCCAGCGTGCGCGCGCGATCCTGGAGGAGGCGCGCGAGGAACTGGCGGCGGCGGTGGGTGCCCATCCCACCGAGGTCGTCTTCACGTCGGGGGGGTCCGAGGCGGACAGCATCGCCGTGCTGGGGGGCTGGGCGAAGCGGCGCGACGAGGGCCGTGACCGCTGCCTGGTGTCCGCCGTCGAGCATCCAGCCGTCCTGGGCGCCGTCCAGTGGGGCGCAGAAATCATGCCGGTCACGGCGGAGGGGTGGGTGGACGTCGCGGAGGCTGCGCAGCTGATCGACGAGCGGGTCGGCGTCGTCTCGGTGATGGCGGTCAACAACGAGACGGGGATCGTGCAGCCGGTCGACGACATCCGGGGCCCGGCCACGAAGGTGGGCGCGTGGCTGCACGTGGACGCGGTGCAGTCACTCGGGCACCTCCCCGTCGACTTCGCGGCCAGCGGCGCGCACCTGATGTCGTTGTCCGCGCACAAGATCGGCGGCCCGGTGGGCGTCGGCGCGCTGCTCGTCAGGCGCGACGTGGTGCCGCGGGCCATCGGTCTCGGCGGCGGCCAGGAGCGGGAGGTTCGCTCGGGGACGGTGCCCGTGATCCTGGCGGCGGCCTTCGCGCGGGCCGCGAGCACCGCTGTCGCGTCGCTGCAGGAGGAGGCTGAACGGCTGCGCAGCTTCAGCCGACGGATCGCAGCGGCGGCGGTGGATGCCGGTGGCCGGCTCAACAGCCGTCACGACGGCGCACCGCACATCGTCAACGTGACCTTCGACGGCATCAGGGCCGACGACCTCCTGTTCCTGCTGGACCAGCGGGGTGTGCACGCGTCCGTCGGGTCCGCCTGCAAGGCCGGGGTGCACCAGCCCAGCGATGTGTTGCTGGCGATGGGCCGCACCCCCGACGAGGCGACCCAGTCGCTGCGGTTCTCGGTGGGCTGGTCGACGACCGACGCCGACATCGACGTGGTGTGCCGGGTGCTTCCTGAAGCGCTGCAGCAGGCGCGGGCGGCGTTCTAGGCGAGGCCCAGGGCGCCGGCCAAACCGATCGAGGTGATGATGCCGGTGGCGACGGTGGCCAGGATGAACGGCTTGCCGCCCACTGTCAGCAGGGACTTCACATGCACCCCGAGCCCGAGCGCGAACATCGCGGCGGCGAGGAGCAGTTTCTGCCCCACCGCGATCGCGCCCAACGCGGCCTGAGGGAGGATGCCGACGGTGCGCGCCAGCATGGCGAGTACGAAGCCGGCGATGAACAGCGGCACGATGGGCGGCGGCGCGGAGGCGGTGCCGGCGGCCGCCCGGCGGCGCCCCATGGCCAGCAGCGCGACCATCGGGGCGAGGCACAGGACGCGGGCCAGCTTGACCGTGACTGCCACCGTCAGCGCCTCGGGTCCGATCAGGCCGGCGGCAGCCACCACCTGCGCCACCTCGTGGGTCGAGACGCCCACCCACATGCCGCCCACCTGGGCGCCGAGGTTGAGGGCGGCCACCGCGAGGGGCAGCAGCGGGATCAGGAGGGTGCCGAACACCACCACCAGGGCGACGGCGGTGGCAGTGTCGTTCTCGTCGGCGTCGGTGACCGGCTCGACCCCCACCACGGCGGCGGCACCGCAGATCGAGAAGCCGGCGGCGATCAGGGTGCTCTGCGCCACGGATAACCCGAGCCGCCTGCCCAGGAGTCGCGTCGTGAAGAAGGTGACGCCGACGGCGGCCACCACCAGCAGGAGCGTGCCGGCGCCGAGCCCGAGCACTTCGACGAGCGATACCTGGAAGCCCAGCAGCACGATGCCGATCCGCAGCACGCGCTTGCCCGCGACGGCGACACCCGGTGCCCACGAGGCCGGTTGTCCGGCCAGGTTCCGCCAGAGGCCGCCCAGGATGATCGCCACCAGCAGCGGGCTGAGGGTGGGGACTACCTGGCCGACGGCGACGGCGAGGAGTGCTGCCGCGAAGGCTGCGGCGAGCCCGGGGAGAACGGACGTGCTTGTTCTGACGGCTGTTGGTGTGGTCACAGGAAGAGTGTGCAGAATGCCTGGCCGGAGGCGGTAACCCGCATCGGACATGAGGGCATATGCTCCCGATATGTCTCTGATCCATGAGCCCGGCGTCGCGGCCCTCCGCCTGTTGGTTGCGGTCGCCGACGAAGGCGGCCTGGGTGCCGGAGCCCGGGCTGTCGGGATGGCCCAGTCGAACGCGAGCCGGACCCTGGCCGGCCTGGAGCAGCGGCTCGGGCTCACGCTCGTCACCCGGAGCGCCGCAGGCTCCACGCTGACCGCCGACGGGGAGCTCACCGTCGAGTGGGCGCGGAGCGTGGTGATGGCGATGGACCGCCTGCTGCAGGGGGTCGGGGCGCTGCAGTACGAGGGCCGCGACCTGGTGGTCTCCGCCAGCATGACGATCGCCGAGTACCTCGCGCCCAGTTGGCTGGCCGCCATGCGGCGCGACTATCCCGGGGTCGCGGCCAGCATGGTGATCCACAACTCGGCCGACGTGGTCGACGACGTGCGCCGCGGGCGGGTGGGCCTCGGGTTCGTGGAGGGCCCGGAAGTGCCCGGCGACCTGCAGCGGGTCCGCGTCGGCACCGACCGGCTCGTCGTGGTGGTCGCTCCGGAGCATCCCTGGGGGGACAGGCGAGGGGGCGTCACCGTCGAGGAACTGGCCGTCACGGCACTGGTGGAACGGGAACGCGGCTCGGGCACCAGGTCGTTCCTCGATCAGGCGGTACCCGGCCGCCGGGTGGCCCCCCTCGTGGAACTCCCGAGCAACGGCGCGGTGGTCGCTGCCGTGGCGGCGGGGCTGGGGCCCGCAGTCCTCTCCATCCACGCGGTCCTCAGCGGGTTGGTCGCCGGCAGGCTGTTGGCGGTGCCGATCGTCGGCGGCAACATCGAGCGTGACCTGCACGCCGTCTGGCTGGGGCCGTCCCAACCCACGGGCCCCGCAGCCCTTTTTCTGGCCACGGCGATGGGCGCCTAGACTTGGGTGCCGATCACCGAAGGAGGGCCATGCGGGTTCTGGTTGCCATGTCAGGCGGAGTGGACTCCGCCGTCGCCGCCGCGCGCCTCGTGGCCGAGGGCCACGATGTGACGGGCGTGCACCTGGCGCTCTCGAAGAACCCCGCGTCGTACCGCTCCGGAGCCCGCGGCTGTTGCTCGCTGGAGGACTCGCACGACGCCCGCCGCGTGGCCGACAAGCTCGACATCCCCTTCTACGTGTGGGATTTCGCTGAGGAGTTCCACGAGGCGGTCGTCGAGGACTTCATCGCCGAGTACCAGGCCGGCCGCACCCCCAACCCCTGTCTGCGGTGCAACGAGAAGATCAAGTTCGCCGCCGTGCTCGACAGGGGTGTTGCGCTGGGCTTCGACGCCGTCGCCACGGGGCATTACGCGGACCTGCAGCGCCACGACGACGGGTCGGTGTCGCTCCACCGCGCTGCTGACGCGGCCAAGGACCAGTCCTACGTGCTGGGCATGTTGAACCAGGAGCAGTTGAGCCGCTGCCTGTTCCCGCTGCACGACGTGGAGAAGCCCGTGGTGCGCCAGGAAGCGGCCGTGCTCGGTTTCGGCGTGGCGAAGAAGCCCGACAGCCACGACATCTGTTTCATCGCCGACGGCGACACCCAGGGCTTCCTGTCGCGCTACCTCGACGACAGGCCGGGCCCGATCATCGACGCCGACGGGCAGGTGCTCGGCGAACACCAGGGCCACCACCGCTACACCGTCGGCCAGCGCAAGGGCCTCGACCTGCGCGTCCCCGCCCCCACGGGCGAACCACGCTACGTGCTGAGCATCGAGCCGGTGAGCAACACCGTCGTCGTGGGTGCCCGCGAGGATCTCGCGGTGCGTTCCCTGCGCGGCATCCGTCCCACCTGGACGGAGTCGCCCATCGAGGGCCCCTGGCGCGGTCACGCCCAGTACCGGGCGCACGGCATCCCGCAGGACGCCACGATCTCCCTTCTCGACGGCGACCTGGTGGTGGCGCTCGACGAGCCCGCCTCCGGAGTGGCCCCAGGCCAGACCGTCGTCGTCTACGACGGCAACCGCGTGGTGGGCTCGGCCGTCATTGCCGAGGCGCGGTGATGCGGATCACCGCTGCCGGGTCGCTGCCCGGCACGGATTTCCGAGGCGCCCTCTCCTCGATGGCAGAGGCGCTGCCCGACGTGCTGCCGCTGCCGGAATTGCCCGCCAGGGGAGTGGCCTCGGCGATGATCGGGCGCACGCTGGGCCTCGTCGGCGGGCTCGCGTTCGACCTGCAGCCCGCCGGGTGGCGGCTCACCCACCACCCGGACGCCGAGCATCGGCGCGCGAGGGCACAGTGGCGCCACGACCTGGACGATGCGGAAGAACTCCTGCAGGGTTTCGCGGGCACCCTGAAGGTCGCCGTCACAGGGCCGTGGACGCTGGCCTCGTCTGTCGAGCGTCCCACCGGCGACTGGCTGCTGGCAGATCACGGGGCGCGTCGGGAGTTGGCTGAGGCCCTCGTCGAGGCGGTGGCCGTGCTCCGGGGTGAGTTCGGCCGGCGCCTGCCCGACGCGACCGTGCTGGTGCAGGTGGACGAACCGGCGCTCGGCGCCGTCGTCGGGGGCGACATCCCCACCGCTAGCGGTTTCAGCAGGCACAGGAGTGTCTCGGAGGCTGATGCCGTCGAGGCCCTGAAGCCCTTCGCCGACGGTGCCCTCCTGCACAACTGCGCGCCCGGCCGCTGGCTGGAACTGGCCCGGCGCGCCGGGTTCGCCGGGGCCGCCGTCGATTCCCGCCTGGCGGATCTGGATGAGTTGGCGCAGTGGGCCGACGAACGCCGCACCCTGGTGCTGGGCGTCGTCGACACGGGCCTGGGGCAACCGCAGGGGGTGGATGCCCTGGTGAACGAAGCCCTGCGCGTGCTCCGGGCGATCCAGGCAGAGGGCGGCGACCACCTGCTGCTCGGCACTGCCTGCGGGCTGGCCGGGTGGCGGCAGACGGACGTCGTGCCGCAGTTCGACGCCCTCGCCCGCGCTGCCTCCCTCACCGAGGAACTCCTCGGCCAGGGCTGAGGGGATGGGCAGTGCGCCGCCAGCGCCTAAGCTGGGCAGGTGCGCATGTTCTCCAACCTGAACCTCGACGGCCAGACGCCCACCCGGGTCCAGCCGGCCCGTGGCTCGTGGGGCCCCCGTGGCGTCCCCGGCACGCGGTGGAAGAAGTTCCAGCGCATCATCGTGCCGGTTATCACCGTGGCCATCGCCACCGGGCTGTTCTTCCTGGGGCGCATGTTCTACCTGATCCTCACCGGGGGATGACCCCCGCCGTCTACCCCTAAGATGGGGCAGGCCGCATCCTGCGGCACCGCACCAACCGAGGGAGTATCGACGTGGGTCTCACCGCCGACGACGTGGCCCGGCTGGGCGCTCTGGCCCGCATCCAGCTCACCGAGCAGGAGTGCGCGGAGCTTGCCCCCGAGCTGGACGTCATCCTGGAATCCGTCCGCAGCGTGTCGGAGGTCGCACGCCCCGATGTGCCGACGGCAACCCACGCCCTCCCTGTCAGCAACGTGTTCCGCGACGACGTGGTCACCCCCGGCCTTACGCAGGAGCAGGCACTCTCCGGCGCGCCGGACCACGAGGACGGCCGCTTCCGCGTGCCCCAGATCCTGAGCGAGGACTGAGCCAGATGATCACGAAGTCCGCCGCTGAACTGGGCCGGCTGATGGCCGCCCGGGAACTGACCTCCGAGGAACTCACCCGCGCCTGCCTCGAGCAGATCGAGGCCTTGAACCCCGCCCTGAACGCGTTCCTGGCCGTCGACGCTGAGCACGCGCTCGAGCAGGCACGCGCCGTGGACCAGCGCCGCGCAGCCGGCGAGGAACTGGGTCCCCTGGCCGGCGTGCCCGTGGGTGTGAAGGACAACTACTGCACCACCGACTTCCCGACGACGTGCGGCTCCCTCATGCTCGAAGGCTGGGTGCCGCCCTACGACGCCACCGTCGTGGCTCGCCTGCGCGATGCCGGCCTGGTCATCATCGGCAAGACCAACATGGACGAATTCGCGATGGGCTCCTCGACCGAGACCTCCGCTTTCGGCCCCAGCCGCAACCCGTGGGACACCGACAGGGTGCCCGGCGGTTCCGGCGGCGGTTCGGCAGCGGCCGTCGCGGCGTTCATGGTGCCGTTGGCGATCGGCTCCGACACCGGCGGCTCGATCCGCCAGCCGGGTGCCGTCACCGGCACCGTCGGGGTGAAGGCCACCTACGGCGGCTCGTCGCGTTTCGGCCTGGTGGCCATGGCCTCCAGCCTTGACCAGCCCGGGCCCTGCGCCCGCACCGCTGAGGACGCGGCCCTCCTCCAGGAGATCATCAGCGGCCACGACCCGAAGGACTCCGCGTCGCTCGACCAGCCCGTACCCCAACTCGTGGCGGCGGCGCAGGCCACCGACCTCACGGGCATGAAGGTGGGCATCGTCACCGAGTTCAGGGGCGACGGCTACGAGGAGGGCGTGCTCGAGCGCTTCCACGAGGCGGTGGAACTGCTGCGTCAGGCCGGGGCCGAGGTCGTCGAGGTGTCCTGCCCGGCATTCACCTACGCGCTGCCCGCGTACTACCTCATCCAGCCGGCGGAGCTCAGCTCGAACCTGGCCCGCTTCGACGGCATGCGCTACGGCCTGCGCGCCGGCGACGACGGCTCCCGCTCCGCGGAAGAGGTCATGAACCTCACCCGCGAGGCCGGCTTCGGCCGCGAGGGCAAGCGCCGCATCATCATCGGCACCTACGCACTCTCCGCGGGCTACTACGACGCCTACTACGGCTCGGCGCAGAAGGTCCGCTCGCTCATCCAGGCGGATTTCGACCGCGCCTTCGAGGTGGTCGACGTGCTGGTCTCGCCCACCACGCCCACCACCGCGTTCAAGGTGGGGGAACGGATGACAGACCCCATGAGCATGTACATGGCAGACCTCTGCACCATCCCGTCGAACATGGCGGGCAACGCCTCCGGCTCGTTCCCGTCGGGCCTCAGCGACGGCCTGCCCACCGGCCTGCAGATCATGGCCCCGCCCATGGAGGACGCACGCGTCTACCGGGTCGGTGCAGTGCTGGAGCGGGCGCTGGAAGCGCAGTGGGGCGGCCCGATGTGGCGCGAAATGACTCAGCTCGAGGGATCGAAGGCGGTTTACTGATGACTGAACTGGTCGATTACGACGATCTCCTCACCCGGTATGAGCCTGCGCTGGGTCTCGAGACCCACGTCGAACTGAACACCAACACCAAGATGTTCTGCGGTTGCGCCAACGAATTCGGCGGCGACCCGAACACCCACGTGTGCCCCGTGTGCCTGGGCCTGCCCGGCTCGCTCCCGGTGATCAACGGCAAGGCCGTCGAGTCCGCCATCCGCATCGGTCTGGCCCTCAACTGCCAGATCGCCGAGTGGTGCCGCATGGCCCGGAAGAACTACTTCTACCCGGACATGACCAAGAACTTCCAGACCTCCCAGTACGACGAACCCATCGCCTTCGACGGCTGGGTCGAGGTGGAGGTCGACGGCGAGACCTACCGCGTCGAGATCGAGCGCGCGCACATGGAGGAGGACGCAGGCAAGGCGACGCACGTGGGCGGCTCCGGCCGCATCCAGGGGGCGGACTATTCGCTCATCGACTACAACCGTGCCGGCGTGCCCCTCATCGAGATCGTCACCCGGCCCATCCTGGGCGCCGGTGACAAGGCGCCCCAGGTGGCACGCGCCTACGTGGCGCAGCTGCGCGACCTGCTCAAGGCCCTCGGCGTGTCCGACGTGCGGATGGAGCAGGGCTCGCTGCGCTGCGACGCGAACGTGTCCATCGCCCCCGTCGGGAGCGACAAGCTCGGCACCCGCACCGAGACGAAGAACGTCAACTCCCTGCGCTCCATCGAGCGCGCGGTGCGCTACGAGATGACGCGACAGGCTGCCATCCTCGACGCCGGTGGCTCCATCGTGCAGGAGACCCGCCACTGGCATGAGGCCGACGGCACCACCTCGGCCGGCCGCGTGAAGTCCGACGCGGAGGACTACCGCTACTTCGCGGAGCCGGACCTGATGCCGATCGCGCCGTCGCGTGCATGGGTGGAGGAACTGCGCGCCACACTGCCGGAACCGCCGACGGAACACCGTCGCCGCCTCCAGGGCGAGTGGGGCTTCAACGACATCGACTTCAGCGGCATCGTCAACGCCGGTGCCCTGGGGCTGGTGGAGGACACCGTCGCCGCAGGTGCCTCACCGGCGGCCGCCCGAAAGTGGTGGGTTTCAGACCTCTCCCGCCGGGCCAACGAGGCCGGCATCGAGCTGGAGGACCTCGCCATCACCCCCGTCCAGGTGGCTGCGGTGCAGGCGCTGGTGGACGAGGGCAAGGTCAACGACCAGCTCGCTCGGCAGGTCATCGACGGCGTGCTCGCCGGCGAAGGGGAACCCGCCGTGGTCCTCGAGAAGCGTGGCCTCGCCGTCGTCTCTGATGAAGGCGCCCTGGGTGCCGCCGTCGACGAGGCGATCGCCGCCAACCCGGACATCGCCGAGCGTATCCGCGGCGGCAAGGTCCAGGCTGCCGGTGCGCTCATCGGTCAGATCATGAAGGCCATGCGCGGCCAGGCCGATGCGGCCAAGGTGCGCGAACTGATCCTCGCGAAGCTCACAACGGGCTGATCGCGGAACGCCAGGCGTCGACGGCGGACGTCTCGCCGGTGAGCGTGACGTCGGCCTCACGCTGGCTCAGGTGCAGGAGCAGTTCCGACGGCAGCCCGGCGAGGTGCACGGTGCGGTCCCCCTGACCGATCTGGTGTTCGTAGCCTGTGTCCGTGCGGGTCATGAGCAGCCGCCCGCCGAACCGCATCTGGGCACGCCTGGCCAGGACCTTCGCCAACGGCCACAGGTGCTCCTGCTCCTCGGCGGTGAGCGTCTGCGAGCGGCCGTTGGCCCGCAGGACGTCCTCGTGGTGGATGAAGAGCTCTGAGGAGTTCACCAGCTGATCCAACGGCCGCATGATCCAGCCGGGCCTGCGGACGGCCTCCACCAGCGGCAGGAACCCGCGGCGGTGCAGCTCGAGGTTCTGGACCCGCTCGGTGTGCCCGGCGAAACGCTCGGAGCCGATGCCGGGCAGGGCGTCCAGGCGGTGTTCACGTACGTACAGGTGGGCGGCCAGGTCCTGGGTCTGCCAGCCCTCACACATGGTGGGGGCGAACGGCCCCAGTTCTTCGAGCAGGTCTGCAAGGGCGGCGCGCTGGCGGTGGACGAACTTCATGTGGGCAGTCTAGGAGGGGGTTCGGACACGTGCGGCACAATGATGCTCATGCCGACTGTGACCTACAACTCCGACGGGCTGGTGCCCGCCATCGCCCAGGACGCAGAGACCCGCGAGGTCCTGATGATGGCCTGGATGAATGAGGAGGCGCTGCGCCGAACCCTCACCACCGGCAAGGCCACCTACTGGTCGAGGTCCAGGCAGGAATTCTGGGTCAAGGGGGAGACCTCCGGCCACCACCAGGCCATCGAGAGCGTGACCGTCGACTGCGACGGCGACACCATCCTGCTCAGGGTGCGCCAGACCGGCGCCGCCTGCCACACCGGCAACCGCACCTGCTTCTTCACCCCTCTGACCGCTCAGGACACCGCCCAGTGATCGTCTCTCCCACGCTCGACGAGTTCGTCGAACTCGCCAACCATCGTCGCGTCATCAGCGTGCACGCCAAGCTGCTCGCAGACGACCTCACCCCCGTCGCGCTCTACCAGGCGCTGTGCGGCGCCCGGGAGGGAACGTTCCTGTTCGAATCCGCAGACGCTGGTGTCTGGTCGCGCTACTCCTTCGTGGGCGTGCGTTCCGCAGCCATGCTCACCGAGCGCGACGGCCAGGCGGCCTGGATCGGCCGCGAGCTGGTGGGCATCCCCGCCGACGGCGACCCGCTCGTCGTCCTCCGCGAAACCCTGGCGGAGCTGGCCACCCCGGCGACCCCCGGCCTGCCGCCGTTCCACGCGGGCATGGTGGGCTACCTGGGCTACGACGTGGTGCGCCGGCTCGAGAAGCTGCCCGAGACCACCGTCGACGAACTTGAACTGCCGGAGCTGGTCATGATGCTCAGCTCCGAACTGGCCGTGCTGGACCACCACCGCGGCGAACTCTGGCTCATCGCCAACGCCATCAACTACGACGGCACCCCGGAGGGCGCGGAGCGCGCCTACTGCGACGCGGTGGCCGCCGTCGAGACCATGGCGGAGCAGGTGCGCCAACCCCGCGTCGCGCTGGTGTGCCAGGAGGGCGAACCGCGCACGCCCGAGGTCCATCGGCAACGCACGTCGGAGGAGTTCCGCGCGATGGTGGACGAGGTGAAGGACGAGATCCGCGCGGGAGAGGCCTTCCAGATCGTCGTGTCGCAGCGCTTCGACATCCCCACCAGCGCCGATGCTTTCGAGGTGTACCGCGCGCTGCGCCTCACCAACCCCAGCCCCTACCTGTACCTGATGCGCCTGCCGGGCTTCGACATCGTCGGCTCCAGCCCGGAGGCGCTCGTCACGGTGCAGGACGGCGTGGCCACGACGCGGCCCATCGCCGGTTCGCGGCCCCGGGGCCGGACCCCGGAGGAGGACCGCCAGATGGCGGAGGAGCTGCTCGCAGACCCCAAGGAGAAGGCGGAACACCTGATGCTCGTGGACCTGGGCCGCAACGACCTGGGGCGCATCTGCGAGGCGGGTTCGGTCACCGTGCACGAGTTCATGAACGTGCGCCGCTACAGCCACATCATGCACCTGGAGGCCGCGGTCTCCGGCCGGGTGGACGCGGGCCGCACCGCCCTCGACGCCACGCTGGCCTGCTTCCCCGCGGGCACCCTGTCGGGCGCCCCCAAGGTGCGGGCCATGGAGATCATCGACCGCCTGGAGGTCTCGCGGCGCGGCCTGTACGGGGGAGTGGTGGGCTACTTCGACTTCGCCGGCAACTCCGACGTGGCCATCGCCATCCGTACCGCGGTGCTGGCCGACGGTGTCGCCTATGTGCAGGCGGGCGCCGGCGTCGTCGCGGATTCAGTGCCGGAGACGGAGGACGCCGAGTGCTCCCACAAGGCGCGCGCCGTCATCGCGGCGATCGGGCGTGCAGAGGCCATGGCGACGGCATGATCGAGGTCATCTGGCCCATCCTCGGGGTGCTGGCCTCGGGCGCGCTGCTCTTCTGGTTCTGGAAGCCACGGCGCCGCCCGAAACAGCAGTCGGCGGAGCAGCCCGAGGACCTCTGGAAGGCGATGGACGACGGTGCCGACCCGACTGATAGAGGGTAGGCTCGGGGGCTGAACCCTCCCTCGTTCAGAGAAAGGTCGCGCTCATGGCACGTACCCCGAAGTACTACCACCACGGTCGGAGCCCTGCCGCCTGGACCGGATCGGTGCTGACCGCTGTCGGTTTCACCATCGCCTGCGTGGCCGCCATGCTGGGCCCGGCGTGGCTCTGGGTCATCGTCGGTGCAGCCGTGATTCTCGTCGGGGCACTGACCACCATGATCATGAAGGCCATGGGTCTGGGTCAGCCGTGACCGTCCTCGACGACATCATCGTCGGCGTCCGGCGAGACCTCGAGGAACGCAAGGCCCGCACCTCCATCGACGAGGTCGTCCGCGCCGCCCACCAGGCAGCGCCGGCGATCGACCCGATGCCGCGGTTCCGCACCCCGGAAATCGCCGTGATCTCGGAGGTCAAGCGCAAGTCGCCGTCGAAGGGCGACCTCGCCATGATCACGGATCCTGCCGGGCTCGCCGCCTCCTACGAGGCGGGCGGCGCCGCAGCCATCTCTGTTCTCACGGAGAAGCACCGGTTCAACGGTTCGCTGGCGGATCTCGACGCCGTACGTGAGCGCGTCCGCATCCCGGTGCTGCGCAAGGACTTCATGGTGGAGGAGTACCAGTTCCACGAGGCCCGCGCCCACGGTGCGGACCTGGTGCTGCTGATCGTCGCGTCGCTCACCGACGACGAACTCACCCGCTTCCTGGGGCTGACCGCAGAGCTCGGCATGACCGCGCTGGTCGAGACCCACACCGCTGAGGAGGTGGACCGGGCGCTCGCCGCCGGGGCCGGCCTCATCGGCGTCAACAACCGGAACCTGAGGACCCTCGACGTCGACCCGGCCACCTTCGGCCGCCTGGCTGAGCGCATCGGCGATGCCGCCGTGAAGGTGGCGGAGTCGGGGATCCAGTCCGCCGACGACGTCGCGCGTGTCGCGGCCGAGGGGGCAGACGTCATCCTCGTGGGGGAGGCGCTCGTCAAACACGGCGACCCCACCCACGCCATCGGCAGCTTCATGGCTGCCGCAGAAAGGGCAAAGCACTGATGAGCCTTCCCGATTCCCGGGGACACTTCGGCCGCTTCGGCGGCCGTTTCGTGCCCGAGGCACTCCAAGCGGCGCTGAACGAACTGATCGTCGCGTTCGACGAGGCCTGGGCGGACCCGACGTTCCACGCGGAGCTGGCCAGGTTGCAGCGCGACTACGCCGGCCGGCCTACGCCGATCACGGTCGCCGATGAGTTCTCCAAGCATGCGGGTAACGCCCGCATCCTGCTCAAGCGCGAGGACCTCAACCACACCGGCGCCCACAAGATCAACAACGTTCTGGGCCAGGCCCTGTTGACCAAGCGCATGGGCAAGACCCGCGTGATCGCGGAGACCGGCGCAGGACAGCACGGGGTGGCCACAGCCACTGCGGCTGCGCTGCTGGGCCTTGAGTGCCGCGTCTACATGGGGGAGGTGGACACCCAGCGTCAGGCGCTGAACGTCGCCCGCATGCAGCTGCTCGGCGCCGAGGTGTACGCGGTCGCCGCGGGCTCGCGCACCCTCAAGGACGCGATGAACGAGGCCATGCGCGACTGGGTGACGACGGTGGACCACACGCACTACCTCATCGGCACCGTGGGCGGTCCACACCCGTTCCCGTACCTGGTCCGCGAACTGCAGCGCGTCATCTCCGTCGAGGCCCGCCAGCAGATGCTCGACGACCACGGCAGCCTGCCGGACTACGTGGCGGCCTGCGTCGGCGGCGGCTCCAACGCCATCGGCATGTTCTACGAGTTCATCGGCGACGAGGGTGTCGGCCTGTACGGCTTCGAGGCAGAGGGTGACGGCATCGAGACCCGCCGTCACGCGGCGACCATCACGGCCGGGACCCCCGGCGTGCTGCACGGTGCGCGCACCTTCCTGCTGCAGGACGCGGACGGGCAGACCATCGAGTCGCACTCCATCTCCGCCGGCCTCGACTACCCGGGTGTCGGGCCGGAGCACGCCTACCTGGCGGACACGGGCCGTGCCGTCTACGAGCCGGTCACCGACGCGGAGGCCATGGAGGCCTTCAAGTTGCTGACCCGCACCGAGGGCATCATCCCTGCCATCGAGTCGGCTCACGCCCTGGCCGGTGCGCTGCGGCTCGGCCGACAACTGGCGCAGCAGGATCCCTCGGCGACGCCGTCGATCCTCGTGTGCCTCTCCGGGCGGGGCGACAAGGATGTGGCCACCGCGTTCGAGTATTTCGGCCTGTCAGGCCAGCCTGACGTGACGGTGGGAGCGTTCGAATGAGCCAGTTCACAGATCCCAAGCGCCTCGGTAACTCGGGTGCCGCTGTCGCGCGCTGCCTCGACGAGGGGCGCCCTGCGCTGGTGGGCTACTACCCGGTGGGCTACCCCACGGTGCCGGATTCGCTGTCCGTGGTGAAGGCCCTCGTCGAGGGGACGCAGGGCCGTGGCGCCGACATCGTCGAGATCGGCATCCCGTACTCGGATCCGTTGATGGATGGGCTGGTCATCCAGCACGCCACCACCAAGGCCCGTGCGCGCGGCGTCCGCACCAGGGACGCCTTCCTCGCCGTCGAGGCCGTGGCATCGGCCGGTGCCACGCCGATGGTCATGACCTACTGGAACCTCGTGGAGGCCTACGGGGTCGACGCGTTCGCCCGGGACCTGTCGGCGGCCGGGGGAGCGGGCGTCATCACGCCCGACCTGCCGCCGGACGACTGCCCGGAGTGGTTCGAGGCCTCGGACGCGCACGATGTGGACCGGGTCTTCCTGATCGCCCCGTCATCCACCGACGAGCGGATCGCACTCACCATGGAGTCCTGCCGCGGCTGGGTCTACGCCTCGTCCGTCATGGGCGTGACCGGTGTGCGGAGCCAGACCTCCGACGCGGCCCCCGTGATCGTGGAGCGCGCCCGCGCCGTTGATCCGTCGCTGCCCATCGGCATCGGCCTGGGCGTCAGCGACGGGGACCAGGCGGCCGAGATCGGTAGCTTCGCGGATCTGGTGATCGTCGGCTCGGCGCTGGTGAAGTGTATGTCGTCGGACGGGCTGGACATGCACGGCGACCTGCAGAAGCTCCGGGCGCTGGCCGACGACCTTGCGGCGGGCGTCGAGCGGGCTCGCCGGTGATAGGACGACGCCTCTTTCTCGGCGCCGGTGCCACCGCGCTGCTGGCTGCCTGCAGCCCCGCCGCCGACGAGCCTGCTGCCGACATCGAGGGCGCGGGTGAGTGGCACGGCACGCACCTGTCCGGCGGCGGCAACCCCGTTCCGGACGTGACCCTGACGGACCAGGACGGCAACCCGTTCAACCTGGCCACGGACGTCACCACCAAGGCCCTGGCCCTCTTCTTCGGGTACACCAACTGCCCAGACGTGTGCCCCGGCATCATGGCGGACATGGCCACGGCCAAGCGCCGCCTCCCGCCTGAGATCGTTGATGACATCACGCTCATCGTCGTCACGACGGACCCGGCCCGTGACACCCCCGAGGCGCTGAAGGAGTACCTGCGTCGGGTCGACGAGTCCTTCATCGGGCTCACCGGCAGCCTCGACCTGATCAAGCCCGCCGCGCTGAGCCTCGGCATCGACATCGCCGAGGGCAAGCAGTTGCCGTCCGGTGGCTATGAGGTGGACCACGGCAGCTACATCCTGGGCTTCGGCGAGGACCGCAAGCTGGCCGTCGTGTGGAACGAGGTTCCGCCCGGCGAGATGCGCGAGGACTACGAACGCCTCATCGCGGGCTGACCCAGGAGATGCCGAGGAATCGGCGCAGGGCCTGGCCGCCGTCGTAGCTGATCGGCTCCTCCGGCCTGGTCAGCTGCTCCCGGGTGAGCTTGTAGCGCACCTCGGTCGCGGCCTCGCCCAGGCGGTTGACGCGGGCGCGGTCGAACTCCCGGTAGCCGGTCTTCTGGCTCACCCTGTTCGATGCCGGGTTGTCGGCATAGGCCTCGGTGCGCATCTCGATGGCGCCCAGTTCGTCGAAGGCGAAGGCGCAGATCATCTGACGCATGCGGGTGCCGATGCCGCTGCCATGGAACTCCCGGCCCAGCCAGGACCCGGTGAAGCCCGTTCGGCGCACCGCGAAGTCGGCCGCCCGAAGGTCCTGGGCGCCCAGCATGGTGTCGCCCTGGCGCGCCACCATGAGGAGCTCGAAACGCTCGGGGCGGGCGGCGCTCCAAGTCGAGAAGTAGAACTGCGTGAACTCAGCTCGCGTTCGGCCTTCGGCAGCAGCGCCCAGTCGGTGAGGAACGGGTAGCCGGAACCGTCTGGCACGATGCCGCCGCCCGCGACGGCGAGCAGTTCCGGCACGTCGTCGGGCGTCATCGCGCTCAGCGTGAGGTCGCCGCAACGGATGGACACGCCCATGAAGGGGAGGATGTCTGACCAGGCCATGCTGGACAGGGTAGCGGGGCGGGCCGTGAGGCTATCTGGCGATGGCTGCGAAGGTGGCCCGCGTGAGGCGGGCCAGGTCAGCAGGGGCGAGTTCGACGTCCAGGCCGCGTCGTCCGCCGCTGACCAGCACTGTGGCCCTGCCCTGCATCGACGCGTCGAGCACCGTGGGCAGCGGCTTGCGCTGACCGATGGGGGAGATGCCCCCGACCACCATCCCGCTGGAGCGTTCGGCCGCGGGAGGAGCGGCCATGGTGAGGCGCTTGACCCCCAGGGCGCCCGCGAGCGCCTTCAGGTCCAGTTGCAGATGGACCGGGACCACCCCGACGGCGAGCCCCGCGCCGGTATCGACGAGCAGCGTCTTGAACACTTCCTCGGCCGGCCTGCCCAGCGCCTCCGCTGCTTCGAGACCGTAGGAGGGTGAGGCGGGATCGTGGTCGTAGGTGTGGATGGTGTAGGGCACTTTCGATTGGTCCAGGGCGCTGGTGGCGGGCGTGCCCGTGCCGCCGTGCTGCTTCTTGGCCATGGGCGAAGCCTACTGTCGTAGCCCACAAGGGTGTGATTCGAAGCACCTGTCCGGGACTACTGTCGGCTTTCTCGGACGGGTTCACCCGGATATGGGCCCCGCTGTCTCGAGGAGGTTGAACTCGTGGCAAGAAACTGGATGGCTGCTGTGGTGATCGCCGGTCTGGCAGTGGCCGGCTGCTCGGCCGACGCCCGCGAGGGCGAGGTGGAAGACGCCGCCCGCGCCTTCGTGGGAGCCACTCCGGCGGAGGCGTGCGAGATGCTCGCGCCGGAGACCCGCAAGAGCGTGGAGAAGGACTCGGGCACCGATTGCGCCGCAGTCCTTGAGGAACTGGGGCTGCCCTCGGCCTCTGACGTGGAGGGCGGGGAGGTCGCGGGTGAGAGCGCCCAGGTGCGACTCGCGGATGACGTCGTGTTCCTGGCGCGGTTCCCTGAGGGCTGGCTGGTGACCGCAGCGGGATGCGTCCGTGAAGAGGCGGATCCCGCCTGGCCGTACGAGTGTGAGGTGAAGGCATGATTCTCGCGAGGGTTGTGTTCTGGACGTACCTGCTGTTCATCCTGCTGGGGCTGCTCGCCGTCTTCATCATTGCGGCGGTGGCACGGTGAAGGATCCACGAGTCCAGTCCGCGCTGCGCGACAACTCCCTGTCCATCGGCTTCGGCATCCTGCTGCTGCTCGCGCTGATCGGCCAGGCCTTCGCCGGTCAGGCCCACTACAACCTGGAGGCCCGCACGGCGGGCCTGGCCGAGATCGACATGTGGCGCTACCTGACGTCCTCTTCGTTCGCCGTCGACGTGGCGGAGAACTGGCAGTCCGAGTACCTCCAGTTCACGCTCTTCATCCTGCTCACCGTCTGGTTGGTCCAGCGGGGTTCGTCGGAGTCCAAGCCGCCCCAGGAGATGGGGCCGCACGACGACTCGGAGGAGATGGTGGGGGAGTTCGCCCGGCCTGACTCGCCGCAGCTTGCCCGGGTCGGCGGGTGGCGTACCAGCGTGTTCTCGATGTCGCTGACCATCGTGATGTTCGCCATCTTCGTGTTGTCCTGGGCTGCTCAGGCGGTGGCTGGTCGTGTCGCCTACAACGAGGAACGCCTGCGCGACCTGCTCGATCCGCTCAGCCTGGGTGACTATCTCCTCCAACCGGAGTTCTGGAGCAGGACGTTCCAGAACTGGCAGTCCGAGTTCCTTGCAGTGGGGTCCATGGCGATCTTCGCGGTGTTCCTCCGGCAGCGGAACTCCCCGGAATCCAAGCCGGTGGGCATGCCGCACCACGAGAACCCCTAGAGGAGTCGCGAGGTTGGCCAAAAAGAACGGCCCCTCCAATGGAGCTTGGAAGGGCCGTTCAGCTTGTCAGAGCGTGTTTGCTCTAGCTCCCCGGACTGGACTCGAACCAGTAACCCTCTGATTAACAGTCAGATGCTCTGCCAATTGAGCTACCAGGGACCGGTGGTCAGTGGATGACCACGCGATGAAGAACGTTAGCAGATGATTCTGCCGGATGGCGAATCGGAGGGGCTGGGGGTAGCTTTAGCCAGTCGATTTTTCGTGACAGGAGCAGCCCATGTCCGCCGCCACGCTGGAGCGCCGCGTCCACCCCGTTGACCAGGTTCCACCGGGGCCCAAGCTGGCCGTCCTCGGCCTGCAGCACGTCCTGGCGTTCTACGCCGGCGCGGTGATCGTCCCCATCGTGATCGCCGGCGCGCTGGACCTGTCCACCCAGGACCTCATCCACCTGATCAACGCCGATCTGTTCACCTGCGGCATCGCGACGATCATCCAGTCCGTCGGCTTCTGGAAGGTGGGCGTGCGGCTCCCGCTCATCCAAGGCGTGACGTTCACGGCCGTGTCGCCGATCATCGCCATCGGCCTGGCCGCCGGCGGTGGCAGGGAGGGCCTGCCGGAGATCTACGGCTCCATCATCGTCGCCGGTCTGGCCACGTTCTTCGTCGCCCCCTACTTCTCCAAGCTCATCCGCTTCTTCCCGCCGGTGGTCACCGGCACCCTCCTGACCGTGATGGGCACCACCCTCATCGGCGTGGCGGCCAGCGACATCGTCCGCGGTGCCGGCGGCGGGAACGCCGCAGGGGCGGAATTGACACGCAACCTGGCCTACGCGCTGGCCACGCTCGGCGTGATCGTGCTGATGCAGCGCTTCTTCAAGGGCTTCATGGCCACCGTCGCCGTCCTCATGGGTCTGGTCCTGGGTACGGTTGTCGCCGTCATCCTGGGCGACACCTCGTTCACCCACGTGGCCGACGCCTCCTGGGTGGGCGTGACCACCCCGTTCTGGTTCGGGATGCCCAAGTTCACCTTCGCCGCGATCGTCTCCATGCTGATCGTGATGGCCATCACGGCCGTCGAGACCACCGGTGACGTGTTCGCCACCGGTGAGGTCGTCGGCAAGCGCATCACCCCGAAGCACATCGCCGCCGCGTTGCGCGCCGACGGCCTGTCCACCGCGCTGGGCGGTGTCCTCAACTCGTTCCCCTACACCTGCTTCGCGCAGAACGTCGGCCTCGTGCGCCTCACCCGCGTGAAGTCGCGCTGGGTTGTCGCCGTGGCCGGCGTGTTCATGATCATCCTGGGCCTCCTCCCGAAGGCAGGCGCCATCGTCGCGGCCATCCCCGGACCGGTTCTGGGCGGTGCCTCCCTGGCCATGTTCGCCAACGTGGCCTTCGTCGGCATCCAGACGCTGGGCAAGGCCGACCTGCACGACAACCGCAACCAGGTCATCGTCTCCACCTCGCTGGCGCTGGCGATGCTGGTCACCCTGCAGCCCTCCGTTGCCCAGGCTGTGCCCGGGTGGCTCCACATCTTCTTCGGTTCCGGCGTCACGATCGGCGCGATCACCGCGATCGTGCTCAACCTGCTGTTCTTCCACGTCGGACGCCGCCGGGGCCCGGACGTCGCGACCTCAGGCAGGAGCCCGCTCAACCTCGAGCAGATCAACGCCATGGACGAGGAACGTTTCGTCGAGACCTTCCGCAGCCTCTATCCGGAAGAGACCTGGCCCATCCGTGCCGCGTACCAGTCGCGTCCGTTCAACTCGACGGCCGACCTGCGGGGAGCCTTCCAGAACTCGCTGATGAGCGGCACCCCCGACCAACAGCGGAGCCTGATCCTCAGGTACCGCGACATCGCCGACCTCCTCCTCGACGAGGACCCTGGTCACACGCCGTCGGACATCGCCGCGCTCACCGAGACCGGATCGCTGGCCGCCGACAGGATGGACGACCACGACCGGCAGAGTCTCATGGCCGTGTCGCACGCGTACCAGGACAAGTTCGGCCTCCCGCTCGTGGTGTCGCTCAACGCGACCACCACGCTCGACTCCGTGGTGGAGCAGAGTTGGGTGCGCGTGGAGGCCTCGCCGGAACGCGAACTGCACAAGACCGTGGGCGAGGTGGCCAACATCGCTGACCGCCGCTTCGATGCCCTCGTGGCTGACGCGAACCCGATCCGCTCCGCCTGGTCACGCAAGTTCGAGGCGCTGAACTGACCCGCTTCAGCCGTCGGTGTTCTGGAGGTCACCCAGGAAATTGTCGGCCCAGTGCTCGATGGTGTTGCCGTGCACCTGCTTCTTCAACGCCCGCATGCGCCGCTGGCGTTCCCGGGCCGGGTCCGTCGCGGCCTGCATGACGACCTCTTTCATGCCGTTGAGGTCGTACGGATTGACCAGGTAGGCCTGCTTGAGTTCCTGCGCCGCGCCGGCGAACTCGCTGAGGACCAGCGCGCCATTGGTGTCGGGGCGGCACGCCACGTACTCCTTGGCCACGAGGTTCATGCCGTCACGCAGCGGAGTCACGACCATGACGTCGGCGATGCGGTACATAGCCGCCATCGTCGTGCGCGGGAAGCCGGCGTGGAGATAGGAGATGGCCGGGCGACCGACGCCGCCAACCTCGGAGTTGATCCGCCCCACCAGGAGATCGATATCGTCGCGCAGCCGCCTGTACTCGTCGACGCGCTCGCGCGACGGGGTCGCCACTTGCAGGAAGACCGTGTCCGCCGGGTCGAGTTTGCCCTCCTCGAAGAGTTCGCCCATGGCGCGGATGCGCTGCCGCAGGCCCTTCGTGTAGTCCAGCCGGTCCACGCCCAGGAAGATCCGCTTGGGATGCCCCAGTTCCTCCAGCAGGGCCTCGGCTTCGGCGATGACCTCCGGCGTCTCGGCCAGGGCCGCGAAGCCCTCCGTGTCGATGGAGATCGGGTAGGCGCGGGCGGTGCACACGTGCGATCCCGATACGCGCACCCGGTCGCGCTCCACACGGTGGGCGGTGCGCTGGCGCACGAGCCGCAGGAAGTTCTGGGCGCCGCCCGGCACCTGGAAGCCCACCAGATCAGCACCGAGGAGACCCTCGAGGATCTCACTGCGCCACGGTAGCTGCTGGAACAGTTCGGTGGGAGGGAACGGGATGTGGAGGAAGAAGCCGATCCGCAGATCCGGGCGCAGCTCGCGCAGCATCTTGGGGACCAGTTGAAGCTGGTAGTCCTGGACCCACACAGTGGCGCCCTCGTCGGCCACCTCCGCGGTCGCCTCGGCGAAGCGACGGTTGACCGTGACGTAGGCGTCCCACCACTCGCGGTGGTACTCGGGGAAGGCGACGGTGTCGTGGTACAGCGGCCAGAGGGTGGCGTTGGAGAAGCCCTCGTAGTACTCCTCATACTCCTCTGCGCTCAGGGGTACCGGCACGACGGAGTAGCCCTCGTGTTCGAAGGGCGCGACGCGCTCACCCGACGCGCCGTGCCAGCCCACCCATGCACCGCCCATGCGGCGCATCACGGGCTCGAGAGCGGTGACCAGGCCACCCGGTGACGTGCGCCAGTCGACGCTCCCGTCATCTGCGGTGATGCGGTCGACAGGGAGCCGGTTGGCGACAACGACGAAGCGTGCGCGCTCGGACATTTTTCCTCCTAGGTCGTCTATCACCTTACCGAGTGAGGCTGTCACATGAGTCGGGCGACCCGAGAACGCCGACGTGGCAAGGTAGGTGCCATGACCTGGAATGCAGTGACCGATCATGCCCGGAGCTTCTTCTCCGCCGCCGCCGCAGACCCGTCCCGGGTGTTGCTCGCCCTCGACTTCGACGGCACCCTTGCCCCCATCGTCGATGACCCGGAGGACTCCCGGATGCACGACGGCGCGGCCCAGGCCCTCGCCCGGCTGGGCGGCGTTCTCGGGCACGTGGCGATCATCACCGGACGGGGGGTCGCGGTGGTCCGGCGCCTGGGGCGCCTGGCGGAGCGCGAAGGGCTGGGCAACCTGGTGGTCCTGGGCCAGTACGGCGCGGAGCGCTGGGATGCGGCCACGGGCGAGGAGACGCCGCCGTCGGTGCCCGAGAACGTCTCCGCGGCGCGCCCAGCGGTGGAGCAGATCATCGCGGGCTGCGCCATCGACGGTGTGGTGCTGGAGGACAAGGGCCGCGCGCTCGGCGTGCACACGCGTCGCAGCGCAGACCCCGACGCGGCGTTCCGGCTCCTGGAGCCGCAGCTGGCTGTCGTGGCCGAGCGGCACGGGCTCGTTCTGGAGCCCGGCCGCAACGTCCTTGAGTTGCGTGCTTCAGCGCTGACCAAGGGTGACGCGCTCCGTGCCCTCGTCGACGAGACCGGGGCCTCCGTCGTGGCGATGTGCGGCGACGACCTGGGGGACCTGCCGGCCTTTGAAGTGCTTCGCGAACTGCGCGACGGGGGTCTCAGCACCTGCGCCGTCATCAGCGGGTCTGCGGAACAGCCGGCGATGGCCGCCCAGGCCGATGTGCTGGCGGAGGGGCCCGACGGTGTCGCTGCCTGGCTGCGGGACCTGGCTGCAGCGCTGGCCTGAGGGTGGGGCATGCGGGGCTTGAACCCGCGACGGGCGGATTATGAGTCCGCTGCTCTAACCGGCTGAGCTAATGCCCCTCGGGGAAGAAGGATACTCAGTTACGCCTGTCCCTGCCCAACACGTGGCCGTCCCGGCCGCGCCCTCGGCAGGAGCACCATCACCACGTTGCGCATCATGGCGACGAAGACGACCGCCCACACCGCCAGCGCGACGTACAGGAACACAGTGCCGATGGCCTCCACCAACGGCAGTCGGTCGACCCTGCCCACGTTGATCGAGGCGACGGCGAACATGCCGACGGGGAAGACGATCGACCAGAAGGTGGGCACGTAGACCAGCGGCACCCGGTGCACGAAGTGCCGCCACACTCCTGCGCCGACCAGGATCGGGATGAGCCACAGGCAGAAGCTCCAGAAGATGGCGATGGTACCCGCGATCAGCGTCCGGGTCGCATCGACCATGGGCGTCGAATCCATGGCGACGATGTTGCTGCCCGCGACGACCGCGATCGCCATCGCGCCCATGGCCACCCAGTAGGGCGGCTCGAACTCGCGCGGCGTGATGCCGAAGTGGACGATGCGCAGGAGCACGAGGATGGAGACGCCCGCGTACAGCGCAACGCCGACCGACCACGACAGCACCGCGAGGATCCCGATCCACGCCCGCCCATCCGGGAAGAAGCCCATGATGCGGGTCATGCCGATGGCCAGCGACTGGCTGGCGACCGCCCAGATGAACCAGGTGCCGTTGGTCCTGGCGAGGATCGGCTTGCCGTCGCGGGTCATCAGCACCTGCCAGGGCAACACGTACCCGAAGACGAACCAGAGCACGGTGCCGAGGAAGATCAGCGGCAGCGCGATGGTGACATACCCGGCAGCCAGCAGACGGACGGCGAGCACGTCGGTGCCCGCGACCACGGTGAAGTAGGCGAACGCCATCTCAGGCCCGCGCAGGTCGCGCAGCATCGCGGCACGGTGGGACACGGCGCGCCACACGTAGAGCACCCAGAGCACGGCGTAGGACAGGGCGGCGATCACGAGCAGCGCGAGCGACAGCGACTCCAGGCCGATCTCGTGCAGGCCGATCGAGACGATGCCGGTGCCCATCACGAGCGCGAAGTAGCCCGGCGACAGGCGTTCGAGGGCCTCTGAGAAGGCGGAGGGCTGGCTCATGACCGGCGCGTCAGAGCTTCGGGTTGACGCTCGGCCCGCCGGGGCCGGATTCGCCGTCGCTGGGTACCTCCATCGAGGGCGAGTCGCTGTACGGTCCGCCGTCGCTGCCAGGTGAAGGGCTGGACGGCTCGCCGCTCTGCGGCTCCCCTGACTGGGGGGAGGCCGACGCCGGATCAGGCGAGCCTGACCCCTCGCCGGAGCCCTCCGCGGGCGAAGGGATGGGCGGGGGAGCGTCGACGGGGGGCTGGTTCTGGAAGGCGAGGATGGCCATCAGCAGCGCGAGCGCCGACAACAGGGCCATCACCAGGAAGGACACCAGGATGGTGATCCAGGAGGCACGGTCCCGACGCCCCGGCCAGGCCAGCGGCCAGAGCCGGGTGGCGCCGTGGCCGGTCTTGTCGATCCAGTGCAACCGGTAGTCGGGGCCCGCCGGCTGGCTCAGCGGCGGCGCCATCGACAGATCGACGGCGCGCAGCACCCTGTCCGCCTCCTCGACGGCCGCGAGCGTTCCGTCGAACGCCAGCGCAGCCCAGGGCGCGAGGGGGAGCAGATGGGCGAGGTGTGGATCGTCGTCTTCGCTGCGGTACCGGACGGCGGTGCGGCCGTCGTCCTGATCCTCGCCGCCACGGGCGACGACGGTGTCGATATGCATGGCGTTGATCTCGCCGGAGAACCGGGCCCGGGCCGCGGCGTCGCGCGCCGCGCCCTCTGAGAGCAGGAGGAGCATGACGGAGTCGCCGCCGTCCTCGTGCGCGACGAAGGTGGTGCCCGCCGGGGTGGCGGTCAGCCTGGCGTCGAGCCAGAAGCCGCCCACCTTGGGCGGGTCTTCCTCCCGGAGGGGATGGTGCGCGGCGAGCACCATCTCATCCTCCGCGCGTTCCTCGGGCGGAGGGGGAGGGGGACCCTGCACCGGGCCGGCGTCGTCGTGCTCGCTCATCGTGACCATCGAACCACATTCAGACAAGCAACAGCGTCGACGGCCGTGCGTGGTCTGCGTAGAGTTGGTGCTTCCCCCGGAGCGCTATCGTTGAGCGCGGATCCCCGTCCAGAAGGAGTCACGCGTGAGCGAGCCGACCGCAGTCACCCAGTTGCCCGAGACGGTCGCTGACGCGGCCAGGGTGCTGGGCCAGGCGATCAGTCAGGTGCAGCGGGTCATCGTCGGCCAGGAGCACATGGTGCAGCAGTTGATGGTCGCCCTGTTGGCCAAGGGACACTGCCTGCTGGAGGGCGTGCCGGGCGTGGCCAAAACCCTGGCGGTGCGCTCGTTCGCCACCGTCGTGGGAGGCGACTTCGCCCGCGTGCAGTTCACGCCGGATCTGGTGCCGTCCGACATCGTCGGTACGCGCATCTACTCGGCCAAGGCGGAGAGCTTCGAGATCGAACTCGGCCCCGTCTTCGTCAACTTCGTCCTCGCCGACGAGATCAACCGCGCCCCGGCCAAGGTGCAGTCCGCGATGCTCGAACTCATGGCTGAGAAGCAGGTCTCGATCGGCGGCGTCACCTACCCGGCGCCGAAGCCGTTCATCGTGATCGCCACCCAGAACCCCATCGAGTCCGAGGGCGTCTACCCGCTGCCCGAGGCGCAGCGCGACCGCTTCCTGGTCAAGGTCGACGTCCCTTACCCCCGCGGCAATGAGGAACTCGAGATCCTGCGCCGGATGAGCGTCAGCCCGCCCGTCGCGGAGCGGGTCCTGAATCCGGATCTCGTCCGTCATCTCCAGGACATGGCCTCCAACGTGTTCGTGCACAACCTCGTCGCCGAATACATCGTGCGGCTCGTGCTCGCCTCGCGTACCCCGGCAGATTTCAACATGCCGGACCTTGAAGGGGTCATCCAGATCGGCTGCTCGCCGCGCGCCACGCTGGGCCTGGTCGCCGCCGCCCGCGCGCTGGCCCTCATCAACGGCCGCGACTACGTCCTGCCCACGGACGTCCAGGCCGTGGCCAAGGACGTCATGGCCCACCGCATCGTGCTGGGCTTCGACGCAGTGGCGGACAACGTCAGCACCGCAGAGGTGGTGGACCGCATCCTCGCCATGGTGCCGGCGCCCACCCCCGTGTGGAACGAACAGCAGCGGCAGGCCAGCCACCAGGCGCACGCCCACCAGCCCGGCCGGAGCTGATCCTTGACGCAACCGGGCTTCACCTACGACGGCCCCCAGAAGGGGCCGTCACTGGCTGTGCCCAGCACTGAGGCGGCCGAATATTCGGTGCTGCGCGCGCCCACCGGGCCGACGGTGCCCCTCAACAAGTTGGCCCCCGAGGCAGCCCTGCGACGCCTCGAACTGACGATCGTGCGCCGCCTCGAGGGCTTCCTCCAGGGGGACCACCTGGGTCTCCTCCCCGGGCCGGGCACCGACACCAACGACGCCCGGGTCTACCATCCCGGGCAGGACGACGTGCGCAAGATGGACTGGGCCGTGACCGCCCGCACCACGGTGCCGCACGTGCGCGACACGATGGCGGACCGCGAGCTGGAGGTCTGGGCCCTGCTGGACGTCACGCCGTCGATGAACTGGGGCACCGAGGGGATCACCAAGCGCGACCTCGGCATCGCGGCCATCGCGACCATCGGGTTCCTCTCGCAGAAGATGGGCGACCGCTTCGGCGGGATGATGATGCTGCCGGACCAGGTCAAGCGGCTGCCCGCCCGCTCCGGGCGCACCGCGCTCTACGGGCTGCTGCGCAAGCTCCTCACGGAGCCGATCGTGCCGGACAACACGCCCGGCACCATCGAGCTGGAGGACGGCATCGAGCAGCTCACCCGCTCGCAGCGCCGCCGCGGCATGCGCGTGGTGGTCTCGGACTTCCTCACGCCGGGGGACTCCGAGCTCGACCCGAACGTGCCGCCCCCGTGGGAGCGCGCCATCCGTCGGCTGGCGGTGCGCAACCAGGTGCTCTGCATCGAGGTCATCGACAGGCACGAGCTGGAGTTCCCGGACGTGGGCGAGATGCTCATCCGTGACCCGGAGACCTCGTTCGCGCGCTACGTCAACACCTCCGACGACGCGGCCAAGCGCCGCATGGACGCCGCGACGCGCGCCCAGCGCGAACGCATCAAGATCGCGCTGCGCCGGGCCGGCGCCGGCCACATCCAGCTGCGCACGGACCGCGACTGGGTCACCGACATCGCGCGCTTCGTGCTGCACTACCGCAAGGTGGCCGGCATGCTGCACCAGCCCCCGCAGGGGGTGAGCAAGTGAGCTGGCTCTGGTCCTGGCTCCCGGAGTTCGCGAACCCCGGACGACTCTGGACCCTGGCGCTGCTGCCGGTGCTGGTCCTCGTGTACCTGATCCTGCTGCGGCTGAAGGGCCGGGTTGCGCTGCGCTTCACGAACACGGGCATGCTGGGCCGCGTCGTCGGCTCACAGCGTCGGTGGACGCGGCACGTGTTCGTGGCCATGTCGCTGTGCTCCCTGGTGGCCCTCGGTCTGGCGTACGCCAACCCCCTGGGTACGGAGAAGGTGCCGCGCGAGCGCGCCACCGTCGTGATGATCGTCGACGTGTCTCTCTCCATGTCGGCTGAGGACGTGGAGCCGAACAGGCTGGACGCTGCCAAGCAGGCCGCCGTGGAATTCGTCCGCGACCTGCCGGACTCCTTCAATGTCGCCGTGGTGGCCATGTCGGGTAGGCCCACCATCGCCATCCCGCCGACGACGGACCGGGGCGCCACCGAGCGTGCCATCACCGCACTGGAACTGGCCGACGGCACCGCCATCGGCGATTCGATCACCACCGCCCTGCGCGCGGTGGACCTCGCCCCACCCGGCGGCGACGGCGAAGAGCCCGCCCCGGCCATGATCGTGATGCTGTCAGATGGCACCAACACCGAGGGCCCAACGCCTGACGAGCCGGCCAAGCGCGCCAAGAACGAGGAGATCCCGATCTTCACCATCGCGTACGGCACCCAGAACGGGTTCGTCGACATCGACGGCCAGCGCGAGAACGTCGCGCCGGACACGGCCACGCTTGAACAGATCGCAGACATCACCGGCGCCCGTGCCGTGGGCGCCGACGACAGGGAGGCGCTGGCCACGGCCTATCGCGACGTCGGCTCGGTCATCGGGTACGAGGACGTGGCCAAACCCATCACCGCCACCTATGCGTTCATCGCGCTCGGCTTCGCCGTCGTGGCGGCGCTGGGTGCGGTCTTCATGGCCGCGAGGTGGCCGCGATGATGCCGTTGATGATGGAGTTCATGGCCCCGTACCGGTTGTGGGCGCTCGTGATCATCCCCCTGATCGCCGTCCTGTACGTGGTGCTGTCGGCCCGCACGTCGAAGCCGCGCCCGATGAGTTCCCGGCTGCGCTTCGTGGTGCCCAAGGACGCCGCCTGGAAGCGGCACGGGGCCGTGCTCCTCGGGCTGCTGTCTCTCGCCGCGCTGATCGTTGCCTGGGCGATCCCGAAGGACTATGTCGACAAGCCGCGTGACCGCGCCACCGTCGTGGTCTCCATCGACGTGTCCTGGTCCATGGAGGCGCAGGACGTCGAGCCGGACAGGCTGCAGGCGGCGCAGGATTCGGCCAAGGCGTTCGTGGACTCCCTGCCGGAACGCTTCAACGTGGCCCTCGTCTCGTTTGCGGGCACGGCGGACCTCATCGTGCCGCCCACCATCGACCGCGGCGTGGTGCAACGCGCCATCGACTCCCTGATGCTCGCGCCCTCGACTGCGGTGGGCGAGGGCGTCTACAAGAGCCTCGACGCGCTGAAGCTCGTGCCGCCGGACCCGTCCGACCCCGACGCGGTGGCCCCCGCCGCCGTCGTGCTGCTCTCCGACGGTGCCACCAACATCGGACGCAGCTCGGCCGGCGCCGCGGAGAAGGCCAAGGAACAGAACGTGCCGGTCTACACCATCGCGTTCGGCACCGACAACGGCTTCGTCGAGCAGGACGGGCAGCGCCAGCGCGTGGCCGTCGACCATTGGGAGCTCAGTGAGATCGCTAGGCTCTCGGGCGGCAAGAAGTACGCGGCGGAATCCGCCGGTCAGTTGGACGAGGTCTACGACGCCATCCGGCAGTCCGTCGGCACCGAGCGGGTGCCCGCTGAGGTGACGGACCGCTACGCCGGCCTCGCGATCATCTTCGCGGTGCTCGCGGCGCTGGGAGTCATCTCGCTGGGAGCCAGGTGGCCGTGACGATCGCGGAGAACCTGCAGCGGATCCGCGCCGAAGTCGACGAGGTGGCCAGGGCCGCCGGCCGCAACCCGGCGTCGGTGCGGATCATGCCGGTGTCGAAGTACCAAAGCGCGGACCAGATCCGCGAGGCGCACGCCGCCGGCTACACCCTGTTCGGGGAGAACCGGGTGCAGGAGATGGTGGGCAAGCACGCCGAGCTCGCCGACGAGGGCATCGGGTTCGCCATCATCGGGAACGTGCAGTCCAACAAGGCCAAGCCGGTGGCGGAACTCGCCGCAGAACTCCAGTCGCTCGACTCTCTGAGCCTCGCGGAGAACCTCAACCGCCGCTGCGCCGCGCTCGGCAGGCGGCTCCCGGTGCTGGTGCAGGTCAACACTTCCGGGGAGGCGCAGAAGTCCGGCATCGCGCCTGAGGACGCCGTCGGGTTCGCGCGGAAGTTGCAGCCCCTCGAGGCGCTGGACGTCCGCGGGCTGATGACGATGGCGGTCTTCAGCGACGACGACGCAGAGGTCGCCGCCTGCTTCCGCGACCTCCTCGACGTGCAGGCCAGGATCCGTGACGCCCTGGGCGGTGGCTACGACGAACTCAGCATGGGCATGTCGGGCGACTTCAAGCTTGCAGTCGCCCACGGCTCGACGTGCGTGCGCATCGGCACGGCCGTCTTCGGGCCGCGCTTGACGGCCTGAGCCGGCGGATCACCCCTCGGCCACGTCCTCAGTGAGGTCGAGCCCCGACGCGGTGCCGTCGTCCGGCACGAGCCTCAGTTGCGGCGCGGGGCGCGGCGCAGTGGAGGCACCGGCGTCGCTGTTCTTCCACTTGTCGGCCAACGCCACCATCCCGGCGGCCCGGTCGTTGATGACCTCCCGCTCGGCGGCGCTCGGCCGGTAGGACGGCAGCGGAGCCGTCGCGCCCGGCCCGGCCAACTCGCTGTACGGGGTGCCTCCGGAGGAGGTGTCGCGGTAGTTGCGCTCCAGCGCGACCAGCCATCGACCGAGCCCGCCCGCAGCCGTCCGGAACCGGATCCACCGGTGGTTGTCCCAGCCCTTGGCCGGCAGGACGCCCGGCTGCGGCCCGGCGAAGGTGCGCACCAGTTTCTCGGCACCGAGCCGTCCCCGTTCGGCGAGGCCGGATACCACCTGGGGCGGCATCGACAGGTTCATGCCGCCCTCGGACTCGTCGTGGTGCACGGTGACGATGCGGTCGCGGTAACCAGGCATCACCATCTGGGCCCCGTCCACCCATTCGCGGGCGGTGTGGACCATGAGCGCGCCGAAGGACAGCCACGCCCCCATCCCGGCGGTGGGCAGCGGGAACCAGGGCCTCTGCAGCCCGCCGACGTTGCTCGTCGGCAGGTAGCTGTTGTGCTCCTGCTCTGGTGATTTCTCGCGGCCCGGTGGGAACGGGCCCAGGTTGAAGGCGAACGTGGGGTGCCGCGGCAGCGGCGTGTCGAAGAAGTGGACGGGGAGGTTGGCGCAGAGACCCCCGTCGGTGAACCAGACGCTCGACGCGGTCCTCTGCTCGCGGGGAGCCTCCTGGTTCGCGGGCTCCGTGTAGTCCACGGCCCAGAGCCGTACCGCGCTGATCAGCACCGGGAAGCTCAGCGACATCCTGGTTGCGACGATCACGGGGAGGTCGTCCTCGGCCGGCCACGGCCGGAGATGCTCCTGGGCGACGGGGGTGACCCCCGGCGCGGGGTGCGCGACCATCCAGTCGCCGACCTCAGCAGGAAAGAGGCCGCGGAACTCCTCGGGGTCGAAGAAGAACTCCCTGGCGCTCCAGGGCATCGCCATGGGCTGGTGTCTGGTGAGGTTCGTGGTCATCGTGCGGAGCGTCACCCCGGCGCGTCGCAGGTCACCGAAGGTCACCGGGGGAGCGGCGGGGTCGCGGCCGGCCAACGACTGGATCTTGGCGTGCAGCCAGGGGGTGAGCGCGGCGCCCTGACCCGCGTTGTCACCGGGCATCCCGGTGCACATCCCGTAGCCGTCCGCGGCCACGCGCCCGAACCGTCGCAGCACCGCCCAGCCGACGGCGGCCGCCACACCGACGAGCAGGACGAGCACGCCACCGACGATCGCGGCCCCGGCGCCGACGCCGTCGCCCAACCATCCCAGGGCGATGAGCACCAGCCCGGGCAGCGCCCCCAGGATGGCCGCAGCGGGGAAGTGGCGCAGGAGCCCGTTGATGATGGCCCACGTCTTGTTGCCGGTGGCCTCCGCGGCCCCGAAGAGGACGTGGAACAGAGGCGCGGCGGTGCGCGTCGGCTGGAAGAAGGTCGCCAACGTGGACCTTCCCCCCGGGCCCGGTTCCGCGAGCTCGGCGGGCATCCGGTCGAGCTCCTCGAAGCCGCCGGTGTGCCGCCCCAGCTCGGCGGCCGCTGCGGCCGCGGCGGCGATGGCGCCGGCGGAGGCGCCGCCCACCTGGCTCAGGCGATAGGTGCGGGCGAGTTCAGCCACCGCGCGGGGATAGATCACGCCGCTGGTGATGCCGCCTTTCATCACGATGTCGCACGTGAGGCGGGGGTTCCCGTAGCCGTTGGTCATGGTGCTCCTGTCGTCACATGCCGAGTTGATGCTCGAAGAAGTCGTCGACCACTTCACGGCACATGGCCGCATACGGTGCGTCGTCGTTGGTGAACTGCCTGATGTCGCTGATCCGTCGGCGCAACTGTTCCACGAGGGCCTCGTCGTCTGGGTGGCGTTGGACGTTTCGCTGGGCGTCCAGTGCGCTGCGCAGATGCGCCTGGAGCAGGTCCAGCCGCTCGCGCCGGGCACGACGGAGGCCGCGACGCTGCAGGGCGCAGACCTCGATGGTCGCGGCGCCCTTCCTGCTTCCCCGCCGTGGCCCGACCCAGCCGTCCTCGACGGTGCCGGTGCCCCAGGTGAACGTCAGGTGCCTCTCCGGAAAGTCGAGGTAGGGGTGCAGTACCAGCCGCTTCTCGCGGCGCTCCTCGCCGGGGGCGGTGGCACGGGTGGTCTCCGACGCGAGCGGGAACGCGTTGGCCTTCCCCACGGTGCGCGTTTCGGCACCGGGGAGTTCCTGCCTGCGGCCGCTGTTGCAGTCGGTGCACGACGGCAGCAGGTTGGTCCATTCGCTGGCGAGCCAGTAGTAGCCGGGCGGCACCAGGGTGCCGTTGATGGTGACGGCCCCCTTGGGCCGGTAGTGCTCGATGGCCATCTGCTGGCTGGAGGCGTAGTAGGTCTCGCAGTAGGCGCACTTCCCGAAGAACGCTTCGGTCAGCGTGGGCCTGATGTCGTCGGCCTTGTAGGCGCGGAATCCGGTGGTCGCGTAGGGCGTCCTGCCGTCCCACCGCTGGTAATACTCCAGGACCTGCTCGCGCTCCCGGAGCGTCTCCACGCTCGACGAACTCTTGGGCGGCTTCGGACGTTTGACCCGCCTCATCGCCAACTCCGGGGGAGGTGTTCATCCCAGAGCGCCGTCAGGCGGGCGGTGACCTCAGCCGTGGTGGGTGCCTCCGCGTCGCCGCTCTGGCGGCGGGAGGCGATGTAGTCGTCCGCCGAGGCCAGGAGCAGCCGTTCACGCTCGGTGGTGCCCAGCTGCTCCAGGGTGTCGAGCCGGGAGCGGACGCGCTCGAGCCGCGCCGCCTCCTCGTCGGTGGGCTTCGTCAGGGCCTTCAGCCTGTAATACTGCTCCCACAGTTCCGCGACCTCGGGGTCGTCGGTGCTGCCAAGGCCGAAGTGTTCCGAGGTGAGCAACTGTTCGATGCTCATGCCGGTCACCGGCGGCAGGTCGGTCAGTGTGATGACGTCGCCGTCGTTGTTGCGCCGCACCACGACCACCTCCCCGTCGACGATGCCGCGGAGGCAGAGGGGGTCGTGCGTGGTCACGACGAACTGCACGCGCGGCAGCAGGTCACGGAGGGCGCCGACGATGCGCAGTCGCCAGCGGGGGTGCAGGTGCGCGCCGATCTCGTCGAGCAGGACGATGCCCTCTGCCAGCGAGGCGTGGCTCCACAGCCGCAGGACGCTGCGGAGGATGTCGCAGGCCATCACCACCATGGACTGGTAGCCGTCGCTGAGGGAGGCGAGGTCGGAGATCGAACTACCCTGCCGCAGGATGACCCGCCCACGCCGACGCTCCAGGCCGGAGGAGGGGTCCAGCGCGAGCATTCCGTGGATGCCACGGGAGACATCACCGAACGTCGCGTCGTCGAGCGTCAGGAGCCAGGCCGTGGGGTCCGTGAGGGGGAGCAGTGGGTCGAAGAGGTTGTCGACCCGCACCACCCGGTTGTCCGGGCCCGGTGGCGTTCCCCGCGGCAGGAGCCTCGTGGCGCCGTACCCCAACAGCAGGGCGGGGACGGGTTCGGGGCCGGTGAACTCCGTGTCACCTTTCGCCCAGGCGAGTTCGAGCGGTTCGGTGCGGCCGGAGAGGTAGACCTGCACCAAGCCCTTGCGCGCCCCGTGCCGCAGGTACGCTCGGGCGTCGATGCTCAGGGCGCGTCGCTGGTCGCCGCCCATCAGCGTGAGAGCGAGGGCGTGGAGCACCGAACTCTTCCCGGAACCGTTCTCGCCGAGCAGCACCGTCCAGGGCCCCCGGCCGCTGGTGGACCTGGAGAAGTCGAGGTCCAGGTCGCGGATGGGCCGGAAGTTCCTGATGACCACGCGCTCGATCCACTGCGCCGTTCCGAAGTACTGCTCCTGCCCCGCGACGGCGGAGCTCAGGTCGTATCCCTGGCTCGGCGTCGGTGGCAACTCGGGGCCGACGGGCGGCGCTTCCGCCATCGCGAGCCGCATCGTGCTCCGGCCCGTCTGTCGACGCAGCGTGCGGAACGACTCGTCGTCGGCGTCCCACTCTCCTTCGCCCACCGCGCGCCTGGCGCGGACGAGCGCCTCTCGGTTGAGCGCCAGGAGGTCGATGGAGACCCGGCCCCGCTCCGTGAGGGGCTGCACGGTGCCGTCCGGTGCGTGCCGCAGATGCATGACCGGATCGTCGAGGAGCGGATCCAGCAGGAGGGCGTCCTCGTCGACTAGTTCTTCGGGCGTCGTGGCACGGGCCCCCACCACCGGGAAGCGGGTGCCGCGGGTGCGGATGCAGTCCGGGCAGGCGGGGAACAGGTTCTCCCAGCTGTAGGCGAGCCAGCCGTAGGCAGCGAGGTCGGCCGAACCGTCCAGACCGACGGCGCCCCATGCCGGGCGGTGCTGCGTGGTGGTCGCCGCATCGCTGCCGTGCGCCTCGACGGGCCGTTCGCAGTAGGCGCAGGTTCCCCGGGTCATCTCCAGCAGCGTGGCCAGGACCTCAGGGTCCCGCAGCACCTCGTGCAGTGGGGGCGCGCCGCCCGCCTGCTGCGCGACGACGGCGTCGTGCGTGCCGGCGAGCTCCTGCCTGACTGCCGCCAGGACGCGTGGTTCCTCCGGACGTTGCAGCATGTTCCCCCCTGCCCCTTGTGGGGATTATCCACGCCCCACGGGGAGAAGGGAAGGCACTGCCGAACCGACAAGGACAGGGTCAGTCGAGGTTCTCGATCTCCAGCACCGGCACGTCGCTACTGTGGCGCATGCCGAAGACCTGCTCCAGGAAGGAGACCTGAGCTTCGAGAGCCGCACGCCGCGCGGCCATGCCCCGGAAGCCGTGGCCCTCGCCGTCGAACATCACGAGCGCCAGCGGAAGGCCCTTGGCACGCACGGCGTCGGCGAGCTGCTCCGCCTGGGCGGGCGGCACCACCTTGTCGTCGCGGCCCTGGAGCACCAGCATGGGGGTGCTCAGGTTGTCGAGGTGGTTGATGGGGGAGCGTTCCTCGTAGAGGTCGCGGCCCTCCGGCCACGGGGCGATCAGGCCGTCGAGGTAGCGCGACTCCGCCTTGTGGGTGTCGGTGGCCAGCGTGGGCAGGTACCCGATGCCGTACCGGCTGACGCCCGCGGCGTAGACGTCGGTGGTGGTGAGCGAGCGCAGCGTCGTGAAGCCGCCGGCGCTGCCGCCGGTGATCGCGACGCGGGCGGGGTCTGCCAGCCCCTGGCCGGTGACCTCGCGGACGGCGGCGGCCACGTCGTCGACGTCGAGGTCGCCCCAGCGCCCGCGCAGGCGGTTGCGGTACTCCCGGCCGAACCCCGTTGAGCCGGAGTAGTTCACATCCAGCACCGCGAACCCGCGCGACACCCAGAACTGGGTGGCGGCGTTGTAGGAGGCGGTGGCCATCGACGTCGGGCCGCCATGTGTGAGCACGATCAGGGGCGGGTTGGTGAGCTCGGGGCGGTACAGCCAGGAGTGCACCGGACCGGCGGGGCCCTCCGCCCAGATGGCGGAAGGGGCGGCCACGAACTCCTCCGCGATGCCTGGCGGCCCCGCGAGCGCGAGGTTGCCGCCACCGGAGCGCAACTCGACGAGCGTGGCAGGCCGGTCAGCCCATTCGGCCACGACATAGAGGCAGTCGCCGTACGCGGCGATGGATTCGATGTCGGTGGTGCCCACCAGCGGCTCGGTCACTTCGCCGGTCTCGACGTTCCAGAGGGCGAGAGTGCCCTTGCCGTCGATGTACTGGACCGTTGCCAGCGTGTTGTCGCGCGTGACGGCCGCGACGGGCCGGTTGAGCACCCAGGTGGGGCCGGCGCAGTCGCGGTCCACCCGCCACTCGTTGCCGTGGTGCACGCGCCAGTTCCAGAATCCGGACTCGTCGGTGACGTAGGCGCACGCCTCCAGCTCGGGGAGACCGACGGGGTGCTGGGCGGACACGTCCTCGCGCCCGTAGAGCAGGTCGGCGTCCCACCAGTCGCCGATGGGCGCCCGCCACACCTCCGCGGTGTCCCAGCTCATGGCCGGGTGGTTCCACTGGTACCAGGCGACGAAGTGCCCCGCCACCGTCGGCCCCGCGTAGAAGTCGGCGCCCGTGGCGATGACCCGCCCGGCGTCCGGCTGGTCGTCGTCCAGGCTGAGGGTGACGATCTCGGTGCGGGGCTCGGGTTCAGCAGAGTGGTCCTCGCGTACGGCGAGGACGAAACCGTTGGCCACGCTGAGGTGCAGGCCCCCGTAGACGTACTGGGAATCCGCCGGGGTGAGGGGCCGCCGGGTGCCGTCGGCGTCGAGCAGCCAGACGCGGCGGGTGCGGTCGTCGCAGTAGACGAGGAGTTCGCGGTTGGCCGAGTAGGCACCGCCGCCGTACTCCATGGTGCGGGAGCGGACGTTGGCCTCCGGGGTCAGATCGCTGACCGCGCCGTCGTGGCTGCGCTGCCGCACGGTGACGCGGCCGTCCTCAGCGGCGATCGTGGCGAGCCACAGCACACCGTTCCTGGTGGCCTGCACCTGGGAGATGGCGTCCGGGTAGTTCAGTACGGATTCGAGGCTCGCACGCATGGGTCTTGTCTATCGCATTGCGTGTCGCTTGGAAACCTGGGCACAATGGGGGCACACCGCCTGGCTGGGCTCGATCGCAGGGGAAGGCAATCCAGCCCAACCAGGAGGTACAACCGAGATGAACGCTCGTCACACCGGTAGCCAGGCGCAGGGGATGATCCTCATCCATTCCGCGTCTGCCGCGCTGTGCCCGCACATCGAATGGGCCCTCGGGTCGGCGCTCGGCCGCCGCATTGAACTCTCCTGGACGCAGCAGCCCGCAGAGGCGGGCGCGCGTCGCTCCGAATACTCCTGGGCGGGCAACGTCGGCTCCGGCGCCGTGCTGTCGTCGACCCTGGCGCAGATCGGACACCTGCGCTTCGAGGTGACCGAGGAACCGACGGCGGGCTCGGACGGCCAGCGATACTGCTTCACCCCCTCGCTCGGAGCCTTCACGGCCCAGGTGGGTGTGCACGGCGACATCCTCGTGCCCGAGGACCGCCTGCGCCACGCCTTGGCGAACGACGCCCTGGGCGGCGAGCCCCTCCACCACGCGCTCGACAGGCTGCTCGGCGTTCCCTGGGACGAGGAACTCGACGTCTTCCGCTACGCCGCCGAGAATTCCCCCGTGCGCTGGCTGCACCAGGTCGTCTGACCCTGGACAGCGAACAGTTCGGGCCTGTGCAGCTTTCGCCGCACAGGCCCGAACTGGTTCAGCAGGAGGTCAGTCGGTGATGTTCTCGTTGCTCACCACGATGGCCACGTTGTGGCCGCCGAAGCCGAACGAGTTGTTCACGGCGGCGAGGTCACCCTCGGGCAGCGTGCGGTTCTCCGTGGCCACGTCGATCCCCAGATCGGGCTCGATGTTGTCGACGTTGATGGTGCCCGGCACGATGCGGTTCTTCAGCGACAGCACCGTGGCCAGGGTCTCGAGCGCACCGGCGCCACCGAGCAGGTGGCCGGTCATCGACTTGGTGGAGTTCACCACGACATGGTCGACGTGGCTGCCCAGCGCCTTGCGGATCGAGCCCGCCTCCGTCACGTCGCCCTGAGGGGTCGAGGTGCCGTGGGCGTTGATGTGCACGATCTCGGCCGGCGTCAGGCCGGCTTCCTGGAGGCCACGGGTCATGGCGAGGGACTGGCCGTAGCCGTCCGGGTCCGGCTGCACCAGGTCGTGGCCGTCGGCGGACATGCCCGCACCGCGCACGGTGCCGTAGATCTTCGCCCCGCGGGCCTTGGCCGCATCGAGGCGCTCCAGCACCATGATGGCGGCACCTTCGGCGAGCACGAAGCCGTCGCGGTCCACGTCCCAGGGACGCGAGGCGCGCGTGGGCTCGTCGTTGCGGCGCGAGAGCGCCTGCATCTTGGCGAACGCGCCCAGCGGCAGCGGATGGATGACGGCCTCGCCGCCGCCCACCACGACGATGTCCGCCCGGCCCAGCCGGAGCATGTCCATGCCCCAGGCGATCGCCTCGTTGGACGACGCGCAGGCGGACACGGGGGTGTGGATGCCGGCGCGGGCGCCGAGCTTCAGGCCGAGGTTGGCGGCCGGGGCGTTGGCCATCAGCATGGGGATGGTGAAGGGGGACACGCCGCGCAGGCCCTTGTCGCGCATGCCGTCCCAGTTGCCGAGCAGCGACTGGAGACCGCCGATGCCGGTGGCGCAGACGACGCCCAACCGGTCGCGGTCCACCGGGTTGTCCTCGCCCAGACCGAAGCCGGCGTCGGCCCAGGCCGCGAGGCCGGCGACGAGCACGAGCTGCGTGGAGCGGTCGAGCTTGCGCGCCTCGACCCGCTCGATGACCTCGCTCGGGTCGACGGCGACCTTGGCTGCGATGCGGGAGGGGAGGTCCTGCGCCCATTCCTCATCGAGGGCGGTGACGCCCGACCGGCCTGCCAGGAGGCCTTCCCAGGTGCTGGCGACGTCGCCGCCCAGCGGCGTGGTGGCGCCGATGCCAGTGATCACAATCGCGTCGGACATGTTTCTCCTCAGAGGCGGGGGATGAGTTGGGGTGAGAGGGGAGCGGGGTCAGAGCCGGCGTCTCACGGGACACCCAGCACCCGGTTGGTGCACCCCGTGAGAAACCGGGAACCGGCCTCTCACGGGGTTCTACGTCGTCAGTTGGCGCCGCGCTCGATGTAGGCGACAGCGTCGCCCACGGTCTTGAGGTTCTTGGCGTCCTCGTCGGGGATCTCCATGTCGAACTTGTCCTGGAGGTCGTTGATGATCTCGAGCATCGACAGGGAGTCGACACCGAGGTCGTCGACGAACGACTTGTCCTGGGTCACGTCCTCGACCGCGTTGCCGTTGATGTCGTTGACGACCTCGGCGATACCGGCGCGGATCTCTTCAGTGCTGGCCATGATGGCTCCTTACTTTCTGGTGGTGGGAATGGGTTGAGTGTAGGGGTCAGGGCAGGATGACGGTCTGGCCTGCGAACACGAGGCCCGCGCCGAAACCGATGATCAGAGCGCTGTCCCCACTCTTGGCCTGCCCGGACTCGAGCAGGGCCTCCATCGCCAGCGGAACCGAAGCCGCAGACGAATTGCCCATGCGGATGATGTCGCGGCCGACCACGACGTCCTCGGGCAGCTTGAGGTGACGCAACATCGAATCGGTGATCCGGTTGTTGGCCTGGTGGGGGATGAAGCAGTCGAGCTCTTCGGGCGTCAGGCCCGAGGCTTCGAGGGTCTCCACGGCCTTCTCGACGATGGAGCCGGTCGCCCACTTGAAGACCTCACGGCCATCCATGTGGATGTGGGGTGTGCTGCCGGCCTCGATGGTGCGCCAGTCGTCGATCTCGATGACGTCGTGCGCCTCGGGCTTGGATCCCCACACGGTGGGGCCGATGGCCGGTTCGTCGGAGGGCCCGATGACAACCGCGCCGGCGCCGTCGGAGAACAGGAACGCGGTGGAGCGGTCCTCGATGTTGGTGTAGCGAGAGAGGACCTCGACGCCCAGGACGAGGACGTTCTTCGCGGAGCCGGAGCGGACGAGTCCTTCAGCGATGCCGACGCCGTAGCAGAAGCCCGCGCAGGCGGCCGAGATGTCGAACGCGGCGGGGGCGGGCATGCCCAGCTTCGCGGCCATGATGGCGGCCAGCGAAGGGGTCTGCATGAAATGGGACACCGTCGACACGATGATGGCGTCGATGTCGGCCGGCTGGAGCCCGGCGCGCTCGATGGCCTTGGCTGCGGCCTCCACGCCCAGCGTCTCGGCGTCCTCACCGTCGGCGGCCCAGCGACGCTCGGTCATGCCGGTGCGCTGCTGGATCCACTCCGGGGTGGAGTCGATCATCGTGCACATTTCTTCGTTGGTCACGACGCGGCTGCCACGTGCGCCGCCCACTGCCAGGATTCGCGCGTACTGCGCGCCGGTTGCGGTCTTCAGTGCCACTGGGTCACTCCGATTCGGTGTGGTTCTGGACGAAGCTGCGTGCCTCGTCGAGTTGGTCTGGGGTGTTGAGGTTGAACAGTTCGACGCCCTTGAGGTTGCGCTTGGCGATGCCTGTGAGGGTGCCGGCGGGGGTGAGTTCGAGCAGCCCGGTGACGCCGCGCCCGGCCATGGCCTCCATGCAGAGGTCCCAGCGCACGGGGTTGGCCACCTGGTTGACCATCCGCTGCAGCGCGTCGGCGCCCGAGCCGACGACGGCCCCGTCCCGGTTCGACAGCAGGGCTGTCACGGGCTCACCGGGGGTCACGCCCGCGGCCACGGAGGTGAGGTGGGCGACGGCGGGCTCCATGTGCACGGTGTGGAAGGCGCCCGCCACGCTCAGGGGGAACAGCCGGGCTCGCTTCGGGGCGTTGGCGGCGAGTTCCTCGAGTTGCTCGACGGTGCCCGCGGCCACTATCTGGCCCGAACCGTTGTTGTTCGCCGGGGTGAGACCTGCGGCCTCGATGGCGGCCAGCACCTCGTCGCGGTCGCCGCCGATGACGGCGGTCATGGAGGTGGGCCGCGCGGCGGAGGCCTCCGCCATGGCCCTGCCCCGCTCGCGCACCAGCACGAGCGCGTCCTCGTCGGTGATGGCACCGGCCAGCGCCATGGCGGCCAGTTCGCCGACGGAGTGCCCGGCGAGCATGCCCACCGTGGTCGCGTCGTCGCCGAGCAGCGCCCGGCCGCTCAGCAGCGCCGAGGCGACCAGGAGGGGCTGGGCGATGGCGGTGTCGCGGATGGTGTCGGCGTCGGCCTCTGTCCCGTAGTGGGCGAGGTCGATGCCGCTCACCTCGGACAGCCGCGCCAACTGCTCAGCGAGCGCGGGGTCGGCAATCCAGGGGGCGAGGAATCCGGGGGTCTGGGCACCCTGTCCGGGCGCGACGATCACAAGCACATGACAACCCTGCCTGCTCGCCGTCCGGGAGGCGGGATCGAATGTCACGAAAATCCCCGTACGGCCGTTGTCACTTCCCGACAACACCATGTCGGCCCGCACGCGCGGTGGCGAGGGGAAGCGTTGTCGGTAGCGGTGAATTGCGCGGCGGTGATTCAGCCGTGGAGGCGGCCGAGGGTGATGGCCAGCCGCAGCACGTAGGCCTCGCGCGGATCCGCCGGGTTGTAGCCGGTCACGTCCTGGATGCGCTTGAGGCGGTACCGCACGGTGTTGGGGTGCACGAAGAGCGCACGGGCCGTGGCCTCCATCGATGAGCCGCAGTCGAGGAACCCGACGCACGTCTCGAGGAGTTCCTTGCTGGCGGCCAACGAGGGGTAGATCTCGCCGGACAGGATGCGGCGGGCGTGGCCGTCGCCGGCCAGCGCACGCTCGGGGAGCAGGTCCTCGGACAACAGAGTGGTGGGGCCCTCCGGCCAGGCCTTGGCGGCGCGGTACCCGGAGGCTGCTGCGCGGGCCGACTTGGGCGCACCGGCGAGGTTCTCGACGGTGGGGCCGACGACGACGGGGCCCGGCGCGAAATGCTCCTCCAGCTGGCTGATCCGCTCGCAGGCCTCCACCGGGTCACTGACCCGGTCGCCGCCGAAGATGCACACGAGGCGGTCGCCCTGCGGCGCGGCCAACACTTCCAACGAGAGTTTCGCCGCGGCGCGGCGCAGGCCGTCGAGCACGTCGGTCTCCGGCGCGCCACCGATGGCGACGGCGACCTTCGAATCCGTGTCCCAGCCCAGCGTCGAGGCCCGCGACATGACGGATTCGTCGGTCTCGGCCCGTACTACGGCGTCGACGATGGTGGCCTCGATGCGGGAATCCCAGGCGCCGCGGGCCTCGGCGGCGCGCGCGTAGATGGCGGCGGCCGCGAAGGCGATCTCCCGCGAGTAGTGGACGATGCCGAATTGGAGCGGCTGGCGGTCGCCGCGGGGGAGGAGGTGCTGGATCTGCTCCTCCACCACCTCCGTCGTGGTGCGGACGAGGTCCACCGTCTGCTGCAGCGAGATGCGACGGGCCATGGCGCGGGGGGCGGCGTCGAAGACGGATTCGGGCACGAAGGGTTCGCCCGAGAACCAGGTCACGAACCCGTCGATGCCGGAGCGGGCGAGGACACCGATCCAGGAGCGCGACTCCGCGTCCAGCTGTCCGAACCACTCGTGGCGTGCCACCAGGGCGGTCAGCGTCGCCGTGTTCATCTCGGACGTGGCGCCGGCGAGCCGTTTCAGCAACCCTGAGCGTGCACGTGCAGACGAGATGAGCGCAGGGGCGGTGCCGGGACGGGGATCCATCCGGCCAGCCTAGTGGTGTCGCTAGGGTGGTCCCCGTGAGTCACGAGGTATTGGTCATCGGCATGGGTCCCGGCGGTTTCGGCCAGCTGACGCTGGACGCCGTCGAGGCGATGAACCGCGTCGATGCCTTCGTGGTGGCGGATCACCGGGAGGACCGCTCGGATCTCGTCTGGCGCCGCAGCGAACTGATCCGCAGGCACGTGCGGCACGCGCACCGCATCATCACGGTGCTCGACCCCGCCCACCAGCACCCCGACGACGACCTCGACGCCGCGCGGCTGGCCACCTACGTGCAGATCATCAGCGGCCTGCCGGACGGCACGGTCGTCGGTTTCCTCGCCTGGGGGGACCCGGCGCTGTACGACTCGATCCTGCGCGTGATCGACGCACTGCGCGCCTCCATGTCCCTGCAGGTGAAGGTCATCCCGGGGGTGAGCGCCCTCCAGGTGCTCGCCGCGGCCCACCAACTGGCGCTGCACGGTGCGCCCGTGCATCTCACCACCGGTGAGCGCCTATTGGCCGAATACCGCCCGGACCTGGGTGACGTCGTGGTGTTCGAGGACCCGGCGCTGGCCTGTCGTGGGCTCGTCGCGGAGTTCCCGGACCTGGAGATCTACTGGGGGGCCTACCTCGGCTCGGATGACGAAGTGCTCGCCAACGGCCCATTGGCGAAGGTCATCGACGAGATCTCGGCGCTGCGCGCCCAACTCCAGCAGCATCACGGATGGGTGCACGACACCTACCTCCTCCGCCTGCCTGCCTGAAACGCTGCGCGACACGACGGTGAATTCGCCCCCGGGCGGGCCCGCAGGTTGCTAGCTTTTGTCCGTCAACGGTGAAACGCACACGGAGGGACCCACAATGGATCGGCTGCAGGAGATTCTGGACGCAGTCGCGGGGTTCGTATGGGGACCCTGGCTCCTCATCCCATTGCTGCTGCTCACCGGCCTCTGGCTGACGATCAAGCTGCGCGGCATCCAGTTCCGCACGCTGGGCTCCGCCCTGCGGCTCGCACTGCTGGAGCGGCACGACAAGGACGCCGAGGACGGCGACATCTCGCAATACCAGGCGCTCACCACGGCGCTGGCCGCCACGGTCGGCGTCGGCAACATCGTGGGCGTCGCCACGGCCATCGCGATCGGCGGCCCCGGCGCCCTGTTCTGGATGTGGGTCACCGGCCTGGTCGGGATGGCGTCGAAGTACTCCGAAGCGTTCCTCGCGGTGCGTTTCCGCACGGTGGACGCGAAGGGCGAGTCGTCGGGCGGCCCGCAGTACTACCTCAAGAAGGCGCTGCCCGGTGGCTGGGGTGTGGCGCTCAGCATCATCTTCGCCGTCTTCGCGGTGCTGGCCAGCTTCGGCATCGGCAACATGACCCAGGGCAACGCGGTCGCCGCCAACCTGCACGACGCGTTCGGCGTGCCCGTCACCATCTCCGCCATCGTGATGGCGGTCCTCGTGGGGCTCGTGATCCTCGGCGGCATCCGTGTCATCGGCACCGTCACAGCGGCGCTGGTCCCGGTCATGATCGTGTTCTACGTGCTCGGGGCCCTCTACATCCTGGTGGTGAACTTCGCGGAGCTCCCCACCGCGCTCGGCCTCATCTTCGGGCAGGCGTTCACCGGCAGCGGCATCGCCGGTGGAACGTTCGGCTCGCTGATCCTGGCGGTCCAGATGGGTGTGGCCCGCGGCATCTTCTCCAATGAGTCCGGCATGGGATCGGCGGCCATCGCCGCGGCCGCGGCCAAGACCACGCACCCGGTGCGCCAGGGCCTCGTCTCGATGACGCAGACCTTCATCGACACGCTCATCGTCGTGTCCTGCACCGGCCTGGTCCTGGTCACCACCGGTGTGTGGGACGCCGACGCGAGCCCCGCCGTCCTCACCTCCATGGCCTTCAGCCACGGGCTTCCCGGCCAGTGGGGCGGCTACGTCGTGGCCATCGGCGTGATCCTGTTCGCGTTCTCCACCATCATCGGCTGGTCCTACTACGGCGACCGCTGCGTCGAGCGCCTCTTCGGGGCGAGGATGACGATCGTCTACCGCATCGCGTTCACCGTCGTGGTCTACATCGGCGCCACCGTCCCGCTGGGCATCGTCTGGTCGTTCTCCGACATCATGAACGGCCTCATGGCGCTGCCGAACCTGATCGGCCTGCTCGTCCTCTCGGGCCTGATCGCCCGGGAGACGGCCCACTACCTGAAGCACGACCCCAAGCTGCGGGCCACGAAGGCCGACGTGGACGCCTTCATGGGAGACCAGGTCAAAGCCTGAGGCGTCGCCGCACTAGGCTGTGCGCCCATGAACGAAACGAGCACCGGCCACGTCACACTGCTCGGCGGTGGCCCCGGCGATCCTGACCTGATCACCGTCGCAGGGCTGAAGGCCCTCCAGCGGGCCGATGTGATCGTCTACGACCGCCTCGTCCCGCTACAACTGCTCGATGAGGCCAAGGCAGGCGCCGAACTCATCGAGGTGGGGAAGGTGCCGCGCGGTCCGTTCACGCCGCAAGAGCGGATCAACGAGATCCTGATCGAACAGGCATCCGCGGGGCGCGACGTGGTGCGGTTCAAGGGTGGCGACTCCTTCGTGTTCGGCCGCGGGGGAGAGGAGTGGCTGGCGCTCCAGGATGCTGGTATCACCGTCTCGATCATCCCCGGCATCTCCTCGTCCATCGCCGCCGCGGAACTGGCCGGCATCCCCGTGACCCACCGCGGCGTCGCAACCGGCTTCACCGTCGTGGCGGGCCACGTCGGCCCGAACGACGAACGCAACGACGTGGCGTGGGAGAAGCTCGCCACGGCGGGCAACACCATCGTCATCCTCATGGGCGTGAAGAACCTGCCGGAGATCACCACCGCCCTCATCGCGGCCGGCCTGCCCGCAGACACCCCCGCCGCCGTGGTCGCGGATGCGGGCCTGCCCACCATGCAGGTGGTGCGCGGCGACGCGTCCGGCATCGCAGCGTTGGCAGCGGAGGCGGGCATCCGGCCCCCGGCCGTCACCGTGCTCGGTAGCGTCGCGGGCCTCGGCATCGGCGTGTGAGCGGGATGGAACTGCGCGGCGACCTCCACACCCACACCACCTGGTCCGACGGTGGGGCCGGCCTCGCGGAGATGACCGCCGTTGCTGAGGCCCTGGGCCATGAGTATCTGGCCATCACGGACCATTCGCCGCGGCTCAAGGTGGCCCGCGGGCTGAGCCGCGAGCGCCTGCTGGCACAGTGGGACGAGATCGACGAGATCCAAGAGCAGCGCGAGATCCGGATCCTCAAGGGCATCGAGGTCGACGTGCTCGCTGACGGGGCCCTGGACCAGGGGCCGGACCTCCTCGCCCGGCTGGACGTCGTCGTCGCCTCCGTCCACTCCAGGCTGGACGACGACGAGGCCACGATGACCCGGCGCATGATCGCGGCCATCGCCAACCCGCACACGACCGTGCTGGGCCACTGCACCGGCCGCAAGCGGCGATCCGACGGTTCCTGGCGCGGGGAGTCGCGGTTCGACGCCGACCTGGTGTTCGCTGCCTGCGAAATGTTCGGCGTCGCCATCGAGGTCAACTCTCGGCCGGACCGGGCCGACCCGCGGCTGGAGCTACTGGAGCTCGCCAACGACATCGGTTGCCTGTTCGCCATCAGTACCGACGCGCACGCCCCGGACCAGTTGGGCTACCTGCCCCTGGGGGCCACCCGCGCGGCCGAGGCGGGCATCCACCCGGACCGCATCATCACGACCTGGCCTGCGGAGGAACTCCTGAGGCACGCCAACCGGCACCGTTAGCCCTCGGTCGGCACCGGCAGCCTCAACCGTGGATAGGGTGAATATCACAATCGCCGCTGCGCGGTAATGTTGAGCCATCGCGCCTCTGGCGCTTGACCTGCCGACATCGAGAGGAATACTTCGTGAGTCAGAACGAGGCCGGACCCATTCTCAATGGGCTGCCCACCAATCTGCCCGATATCGACCCCGCGGAGACCGCCGAATGGCTGGAGTCCCTCGACGGTGTGATCGACGCGGGCGGCCGCAACCGCGCCCGCTACGTGATGCTGAAGCTGTTGGAACGCGCGCGTGAGCGCCACATCGGCGTGCCGTCGTTGACCGGTACGGATTACGTCAACACCATCCCCGCCAGCCGCGAGCCCGCCTTCCCCGGTGACGAGAAGCTCGAGCGCGGCATCCGTCGTCTGCTCCGCTGGAACGCCGCCATCATGGTGCATCGCGCGCAGCGCCCCGGCGTCGGCGTCGGCGGCCACATCGCCTCCTACGCCTCGTCCGCCACCCTCTATGAAGTGGGCTTCAACCACTTCTTCCGTGGCAAGGACCACCCCGGCGGCGGCGACCAGATCTTCTTCCAGGGCCACGCCTCGCCCGGCATGTACGCCCGGGCGTTCCTCGAGGGCCGCCTCGACGAGGACGACCTCGACGGCTTCCGTCAGGAGAAGAGCCACTTCGTCGACGGCGACCTCCGCGCCCTCCCCAGCTACCCGCACCCCCACCAGCTTCCGGATTTCTGGGAGTTCCCGACGGTGTCGATGGGCATCGGCCCCATCAACGCCATCTACCAGGCGCAGTTCAACCGCTACCTGCACAACCGCGGCATCAAGGACACCTCGGATCAGCGGGTCTGGGCGTTCCTCGGCGACGGCGAGATGGACGAGCCCGAATCGCGTGGCGCCCTGCAACTGGCTGCCAACGAGGAACTCGACAACCTCACCTTCGTGGTCAACTGCAACCTCCAGCGGCTCGACGGCCCGGTGCGCGGCAACGGCAAGATCGTCCAGGAACTCGAGGCCTTCTTCCGAGGCGCCGGCTGGAACGTCATCAAGCTGGTGTGGGGCCGCGGCTGGGACCCGCTGCTGGCCAACGACTCCGAGGGTGCGCTCGTCAACCTGATGAACGCCACCACCGACGGTGACTTCCAGACCTTCAAGGCCAACGACGGCGCCTACGTCCGCAAGCACTTCTTCGAGCGTGACCCGCGTACCGCGGCCATGGTCAAGGACTGGAGCGACGACGAGATCTGGCGCCTCTCGCGCGGTGGCCACGACTACACCAAGGTGTACTCCGCCTACAAGGCCGCCACCGAATTCACGGGGGCACCGACGGTCATCCTCGCCCACACGATCAAGGGCTACTTCCTCGGCAAGCACTTCGCCGGCCGCAACGCGACGCACCAGATGAAGAAGCTCGCGCTCGACGACCTCAAGGGCTTCCGGGACCGCGTCGACGCCCCCATCACCGACGCGCAGCTCGAGGAGGATCCGTACCGTCCTCCGTACCTGCACCCCGGTCAGGACGACCCGCGCATCCAGTACCTCCAGGCCCGCCGCCGTGAACTGGGCGGGTACCTGCCCGAGCGTCGCGGCGACCGCAAGTTCATCTCGCTGCCGCCGGACAAGAGCTACGACTCGTCCCGCAAGGGTTCCGGCAACCAGCAGGTGGCCACCACCATGGCGTTCGTCCGTCTGCTGAAGGACCTCATGCGCGACAAGGAGTTCGCTCCCCGCGTCGTCCCGATCATCCCTGACGAGGCGCGCACCTTCGGCATGGACGCGTTCTTCCCGACCATCAAGATCTACAACCCGCACGGCCAGAACTACACGCCCGTCGACAACGAGCTGTTCCTGAGCTATCGCGAGGCCAAGAACGGCCAGATCTTGCACACGGGCATCAACGAGGCCGGCTCGGTCGCCGCGTTCACCGCCGCCGGGTCGTCCTACTCGACCCACGGTGAGCCGATGGTCCCGATCTACGTCTTCTACTCGATGTTCGGCTTCCAGCGCACCGGCGACGCCATCTGGGCCGCTGCAGACCAGCTGACGCGCGGCTTCATGATCGGCGCCACCGCCGGGCGCACCACGCTGACGGGTGAGGGCACCCAGCACATGGACGGTCATTCCCCGGTACTGGCCTCCACCAACACCGCGGTGCTCAGCTACGACCCGGCTTACGGTTACGAGATCGCGCACATCGTCAAGGACGGCCTGCGTCGCATGTACGGCGAGCAGCCCGAGGACGTCATGTACTACCTGACGGTGTACAACGAGCCCCTCGTGCAGCCGGCTGAGCCTGAGGGTGTCGAGGTGGAGGGCATCCTCCGCGGTATGTACCTCCTCAAGCCCGGCAACTTCGACGGCGTGGGCGAAGACGCACGCCGTGCTCAGATCCTCGCCTCGGGCGTCGGCGTCCCGTGGGCCCTGGAGGCCCAGGAACTGCTCAAGCACGACTACGGGATCGTCGCCGACGTCTGGTCGGTCACGTCTTGGGGTGAGCTGCGGCGCGAGGGCCTCGAGTCCGAAGCGAAGAAGTTCACCGAGCCGTTCGCGGAGCACGAGAAGATCTGGGTTGAGCAGAAGCTCGAAGGCCGCCCCGGCCCTGTGGTGGCGGTCAGCGACTACATGCGCGCCGTGCCGGACCAGATCCGCCAGTGGGTACCGGGCAGCTACACCACGCTGGGCGCCGACGGGTTCGGGTTCTCCGACACGCGCGCAGCCGCCCGTCGTTTCTTCCACATCGACGGTCCGTCGGTCGCGGTGGCCGTCCTGCAGCAGCTCGCCCACCAGGGTGACATCCCGCAGGAGTGGGCGATCGAGGCGTACGCCAAGTACCGCCTGAACGACGTCACCGCGGGCACCTCCGGCAACGCTGGTGGCGACGCCTGAGGCTGCCTGAACATCCGCAGAAAGGGCGGGGCCGGTCGGTCAGACCGGTCCCGCCTTTGCATCGCAACTGAGCCCCAAGTGAAATCCCGCGCCGCATCTGGCAGGCTTGGGGCGTGGATATCGCACAAGACAAGGACCCCACGCACGAAGGGATGGCTGGAGCAGACCTACTCGGGCTCGAACCCGGGATGGTCGTTCAGGAGCTCGGCTGGGACGAGGACGTCGACGCCGACCTGCGTGACGACATCATGGACACCATTGATGCGGAGATGGTCGAAGACCCCTTGGAGGCAGTGGACGTCGCCATTCTGTGGTGGCGGGACGAGGACGGAGACGTGGCTGACGGCCTCGTCGACGCCATGACGGACCTCGGCGACGAGGGCTACATCTGGCTGCTCACCCCCAAGGTCGGACGCTCCGGCTTCATCGACGCGGCCTCCGTGGCCGAAGGAGTCACCATCGCCGGGCTCTCCCTCACCCGTACGGCGAACGTCGCATCTGATTGGCAGGCCACCAAGGTCGTGCGCCCCAAGGGCGGACGTCGATGACGGCCCGCATCGGCGTCATGACATCTGGCGGCGATGCGCAGGGCATGAATGCCGCAGTCCGCGCCATTGTGCGGGCGGGCATCCACGAAGAAGCTGAAGTCTTCGCCATCAAGGAGGGCTGGCAGGGCGCCATAGCAGGTGGTGCACACATCACCCAGATGAGTTGGAGCGACGTCTCCGGCATCCTCCCGAAGGGCGGGACAGTCATCGGCACCGCCCGCTCGATGGAGTTCAAGACCCGCGAGGGCCAGATGAAGGCCGTCGAGAACCTGATCGGGCGCGGCATCGACAGGCTCATCGTCATCGGCGGCGACGGGTCGCTGACCGGCAGCCGGGCGCTGTGCCTGGCCTGGCCGGAGTACGTCGAGGAGTTGCGGGCCGCTGGGCGCATCAGCGCCGAACAGGCGACGTCGCACCGTCAGTTGCGGATCGCCGGCCTCGTCGGCTCCATCGACAACGACATGGTGGGCACCGACATGACGATCGGCACGGACTCGGCGATGCACCGCATCACCGAGGCGATCGACGCCATCAGCTCCACCGCGGAGTCGCACCGTCGCACCTTCGTCGTGGAGGTGATGGGCAGGCACTGCGGCTATCTGGCGCTCATGACCGCCATCGCGGGTGGCGCCGATTACACCTTCCTGCCCGAATCGCCGCCGCGTGCCGGGTGGGAGGACCGGATGACGGAGGTGCTCGCCCGGGGCCGCGAAGCCGGCCGGCGCGACTCGATCATCGTCGTCGCCGAGGGCGCAGCAGACCGCGACGGTGTGCGGATCACCGCGGAACGCGTCCAGCAGGTACTGCGCGAGCGCACCGGCGAGGAGGCCCGGATCACCATCCTGGGCCACGTCCAGCGCGGCGGCACGCCGTCCGCGTACGACCGCTGGATGGCCACCGCGTGTGGCGTCGAGGCGGTCCGCCAGGTCCTGCAGGCTGACGAGGACACCGAGCCGGTGCTCGTCGGTGTGCACCGTGACAGGGTGATCGCCGTCCCGCTGCTCAAGGCGGTGGAGGACACGCACCGGATCGGGGCGTTCATCGAGGCGGGGGAGTACGACTCCGCGGTACGCTCCCGTGGCGTCGGGTTCACCACGATGATCGAGATCTACCGGGTGCTGACAGAGGCCCGGCCCACCGTCGAGATGGCGCCCGACGCCAAGCGCATCGCGATCATGCATGCCGGGGCGCTCGCCCCCGGCATGAACCAGTTGGCGAGGGTGGCGGTGCGCTCCGGGCTGGACCGTGGATACCACATGCTCGCCGTCCAGGGCGGCGTTCCCGGCCTGGTGTCCGGTGACCTGCACGAGGTCTACTGGCACGACGTGGAGGGGATGGCCAACACCGGGGGCGCCGCCTTCGGCACGCGTCGCTACGTACCCACAGAGACGGACCTGTACGCCATGGCCCGTTCCCTGGAGGAGTTCCGCGTCGACGCCCTGCTGGTCATGGGCGGTTTCCACGCCTACGCCACCGTCGACATGATGGAACGCGAACGCAAGCGCTATCCCGCGTTCAACATCCCGATTGCGCTGTTGCCGGCCAGCATCGACAACAACCTGCCCTCCTGGCCCATGGCGGTGGGCGCCGACACCGCGCTCAACACTGTCGTCGACTCCATCGACATGGTGCGCATGTCGGCATCCGCCAGCAAGCGCGCGTTCGTCGTCGAGACGATGGGCCGGGGTTGTGGCTTCCTGCCCCTCGTGGGCGGCATCGCCGGGGGCGCTGAGAAGGCGTACCTGCCCGAAACGGGCCTGACGCTGGAGCAGCTGGCCACCGACGTGGAGGCGCTCGTCGACGCGTTCGAGTCCGGACGCTCGTTCTACCTCGCCGTGATGGGCGAGGAAGCCAGCGAGCACTACACCTCAGATGTCGTGGCTCGGCTCTTCGAGGCCGAGGGCAAGGGGCTCTACTCCGTGCGGCAGGCGGTCATCGGGCACGTGCAGCAGGGCGGTAGCCCGACGCCGTTCGACAGGATCAACGCCACGCGGCTGGCCTATACAGCGGTGTCCAACGTCGACGAGCAACTCAGGGCCGGCCAGGCGAACTATGTCGCGGCGTCGAGTTCGGCCCCGGGGCTGTTGGCCCCGCTGCGCACCGTGACCGATGGGATGGACTGGGACGCTCAGCGCCCGCGGGAGCAGTGGTGGATGGCGTTGCGGCCGGTCTTCGACCAGCTCAGCCGTCGGCCTGGCCAGGAGTGAGCGCGCACTGATTCACCGAGATCCCGAAGCTCTCAGCGGCCGCACACTCCATGGTGACCAGCTGCGCGAGGGCGGGGGAATCCTCCGGGACGGTGGAGGGGATGGTGTCGCGGAACACGAGCGTGGTGCCGTCGTCGAGTTGCAACATGGTGAACTCCACCCGGTTGGGCACCCCGTCGCTGGCGCGGGTGCCGGTGAAGTTGCAGGAGGCGCCCTGGCCCTGGCCGGTCAGGGGGACGGTGACCGGTAGGCCCTCGGCGACGCCGGTGAACAGCTGCCGGTGGTCGCTGATGAGCTCCAGGCAGGCCTCGTCGAGCGCTCCGGTGACATTGGTGAGGCTGACAGCCTGGATCCGCACGTCGGTGGCCAGTTCACGGATGCGGACGAGCCGCCGCTCGTCCTGCACCACTTCGTCCGCGTAGAGCTGCCAGCCGGGGGGCATGTCGAGGACGGTGCCGTTGAGTTCGAGCCGGACGCCCCCTGGGGTCGACGACACCGGGCTGGGCTCCTCCTCCGGTCCGGTCGGGAGCTGCGGGCTCTCCGCCGGTGCGGGGGCGGCCGTGGTCGTGTCAGCGGCCGGTGTGGGGCTGGGATCGCCCTCAGCGGGCGTGTGCGGTGCTTCGTTCGGCGCCACCGAAGGTTCCTCGGACTGCGTGGCGCTGGGTGTGCGCTGCTCGGAGTTCGAACTGACCGGGGCTGGCAGGGCGGTCGTGCCGCCGTCGCCACGCTCGCCGAAGACGAGCCACAACACGCCGACGACCGCGGCGATCACCAGCGGGAGGATCGCGACGGTGAACCACGCCCGGCGCGTGTCGCCGTCGCGGCCGTCATCCTGGGGCACGATCCCCCGGCGGGGGGTGCCCGGCCTGGTGGCCGGCCGCGCGGGCGGCGCCGATTGCCGTTGCGGTGCGGGGACCGCCTCTTCGGGAGGAAGGCCACGACGTCCATACGGGTTGGCCATGCCACCTCCTCAAGTCCAGCGCGGGCTCCAATGTACTTCGTTGACCGCGCCCACCCGACAACTGGACCACTTCAACTGGCTGGAACTGGATCTGGACTGGGCCAGCTCCGGACCGCGACGATTGCCACCATGACCGAAAACCTGACCACAGAAGACCGTGCCGCCGTCAACAAGGGCCTCGCCGAGATGCTGAAGGGCGGCGTCATCATGGACGTCGTCACCCCGGAGCAGGCCCGCATCGCCGAAGACGCCGGTGCCGTCGCCGTCATGGCGCTCGAGCGCGTACCCGCCGACATCCGCGCGCAGGGCGGCGTGGCCCGCATGAGCGACCCGGACCTGATCTCCGGCATCATCGACGCCGTGTCGATCCCCGTGATGGCCAAGGCCCGCATCGGACACTTCGTCGAGGCCCAGGTGCTGCAGAGCCTCGGCGTCGACTACATCGACGAGTCAGAGGTGCTCTCGCCGGCCGACTACGTGCACCACATCGACAAGTCGCGCTTCGCCGTGCCGTTCGTCTGCGGCGCCACCAACCTGGGTGAGGCGCTGCGTCGGATCACCGAGGGCGCCTCGATGATCCGTAGCAAGGGCGAGGCCGGCACCGGCGACGTCTCGGAGGCCATGAAGCACCTCCGCACCATCAAGGGTCAGATCAGAGAGCTCGGCGCCAAGTCCGCGGACGAGCTGTTCGTCGCCGCCAAGGAACTGGCCGCGCCGTTCGAACTGGTCCGCAGCGTGGCGCGCGCCGGCAAGTTGCCCGTCGTGCTGTTCGTCGCCGGTGGCGTGGCCACGCCGGCGGACGCCGCCATGATGATGCAGCTGGGCGCCGACGGAGTGTTCGTCGGCTCCGGCATCTTCAAGTCCGGCAACCCGGAGAAACGGGCCCGGGCCATCGTCGCCGTCACGGCGAACTTCGAGGATCCCGCGGCGATCGCGGAAGCCTCCCGGGGGCTGGGTGAGGCCATGGTCGGCATCAACGTCTCCGACCTCGCCGCACCCCACCGCCTCGCGGAGCGCGGCTGGTGATCGTCGGCGTCGTCGCCCTTCAGGGCGCAGTGCGGGAGCACGTCGAGCTGATCGAACGGCTCGGAGCCTCCGCCGTGCGCGTGCGCACGCCGTCGGATCTGGACGCCGTGGGGGCGCTGGTCCTGCCCGGGGGAGAGTCGACAGCCATGGCGCGGCTGGCCCGTCCATCGGGGCTGCTCAGCGCCATCAGGCGGCGCGCCGACGAGGGTCTGCCCGTGCTCGGCACCTGCGCCGGGCTGATCCTCCTGGCGGACCGGGTGGCCGATCCCGAAGCCCTGGCAGGATTGCCGACGGTGGGCGGCCTGGACGTGACGGTCCGCCGCAACGCCTACGGGGCCCAACTGGCCTCAGGCGTGGCGGACCTGGATCTCCGGGGCGGCGCGACGGCGCGCGGGGTGTTCATCCGCGCGCCGCGCATCGAGGAGATCGGGCCCGACGTGGAGGTGGTCGCCGCCAGGGACGGCGAGCCGGTCGCGGTGCGCCAAGGCACCATCATCGGCGCGACCTATCACCCGGAACTGGCCGGGGACACCTTCCTCCACGCCCTGCTCCTCGGCGCGATGGCCACGCCGAAAAGCCACAGGACGGTCAGTGAGGTCACCGCGAGGGCGAGCGGACCGGCCAGCCACGAGGCCGGGGTGGTCCCCTTGCGCACGGGGAGGCTCTCCACCCCGGAGGCGGCCCCCGGGCCGGTCTCCCGCGATGTAGCCCGGCCATAGGCGTCTATCGCCCCTGAGACGCCACTCGTGGTGACAACGAGCACCTCGCGCCTCAACTCAGCCGCGCGGGCCCGGGTGATTGCGAACTGCTGCTCGATCTGGGCCGTGCCCTGGTACATCGCGTTGCTGCTCTGGACCACCAGGAGATCTGCCCCGGCGAGGTCGTGGGCCACATCGTCGAACGCGACGTCGAAGCAGACAAGCACACCCAGCGTCACCGGGGTGCCGTCTGCGAGGCGGACGTCCAGCAACCCCGGACCCGCCCCCGCCACCGACTGTCTACCGACGTAGCGCAGGTCCGGGATGAGGGGGAGGAGCACGTCGCGGAAGGGGATCCATTCCCCGAACGGGACGATGGACCGCTTGACGTAGGTGGGGCCGACCTCCCCGTCCGGGGTCGTCCAGAGGCTCGCGGTGCGCCGCTGATCAGGGCCTGGCCCATCGAGGATCGCCCCCACGAGGATGGGCGTCCCGACGGTGGTGAGCGCCGTCTCGACCAACTTCCCGGTCTCGGGGTCGGTGCCTGGATCGAGGTCTGTGGAGTTCTCGGGCCACACGATGAAATCCGGCCGGTTCTCGCTGCCGGCCGCAATCGCGGCGGCGAGGTCGGTTGTGGCCTCGACATGGTTGCTGGTCGTGCTCCGCAGCGGACCCAGCCCGTACACCCCGCCGCCAGGGGCGCCCCCCTGCACCCAACCGACCTCGGCCATGCGATCGGCCGGCGCCGGGGGCACCGCGCCGCCGAGGGCCGCCGCGGTGGCGATGAGCGCGGCTCCCACCACGACGGGGATGAGGCGACGCCAGGACAGCCCAGCCACGAGCCAGGCGGCGAGGTTGGCGAGCAGCGCGGCAGCGAGGCTCGTTCCGGCGACGCCGACCAAGGGGAGCAGGCCCGCCAGTGGCGAGTCGATCATCGCGTAACCCAGCCGCAGCCAGCCGAAGCCGCCGAACGGGAAATGCGCTGCACCGTACTCGACGGCGAGCCAAGCGCCCGAGGCGAGCAGCGGCCACCACCGGGTGCGGTGGGCGACATGGAGGAGGGCGCCGAGGGCGCTGTACCAGGAGGCCATGAGGAGGACCAGCCCGACGGTGGCCGCGACGTTGATGACGGACATCCAGGCGAGGGTGGGCCCGGCCAGGCCGAGCCCGAAGGCGGATCCCACCACGATGCCCTGCGGGAAGGTGCGGGCCCGACGCACCGTGACGCCGAGCACGAGCACTCCCAGGATGGAGAGCGGCCACCACCCGAGCGGCTCGAAGCCGGCGCCGGTCGCGACCCCTGCCAGCCCCGCGACGGCGGACACTAGGGCGGTTCGGCGTGGGAATCTCAGTGCCATCACGTGATGTCTTCAGGTCCCGTTTGATAGACGTCGGGCACGCCATCGCGGTCCGCGTCCCTCTGGTCGCGGGCCTGGATCCTCTTGTATCGGCCGTTGCGCACGCTGAGAAGGATGGAGGCCACGACGGCGGCGATGACGGAGGCGCCGAGGACGGCCACCTTGGCGGTGTGGTGTTCGACGGTGCCCGCCGCGAAACTCAGCTCGGCCACCAACAGCGACACCGTGAACCCGATGCCGGCCAACAGCCCCACCCCGATCAGGTCGGTCCATCGGAGCGCCGGGTCCAGGCTGGTCCGCGTGGCCCGCGTGATGAGCCAGGTCGTCGTCACGATGCCGATGGGCTTGCCCAGGACCAGGGCGGCCGCGACACCGAGTGTCAGGGGATGCGTGGCGGCCTCCCTGATGCCGTCCCAGCCACCGAGCGCCACGCCTGCCGAGAAGAACGCGAACACGGGCACCGCGAAGCCTGCGGACAGGGGGCGGAAGCGGTGTTCGAACTCCTCGGCCAAGCCGGGGCGCGATTGCACCTCGGGGGGTGCGCTGCTGCGGTGCAGCACCGGGATGGTGAAGCCGAGGAGGACGCCGGCGATGGTCGCGTGGATGCCCGAGGCATGCATCAGCGCCCAGGCGACGGTGCCGATGGGCAGCAGGACGAACCATGCAGCTGCTGGTCGCAGGCCGAAGAACGCCCGGTAGCGCTGCGCCACAAACCCGTAGACAGCGATGGCGAGCAGCGCGAGCAGCAGCGGCACGAAGTGGACGCTGTCCGTGTAGAAGATCGCGATGATGCTGATGGCCAGGAGGTCGTCCACCACTGCGAGCGTCAAGAGGAAGATGCGCAGGGCGGAGGGAAGGTGTGATCCGATGATCGCCAGCACCGCCACAGCGAACGCGATGTCCGTTGCCGTCGGGATGGCCCAACCATGGTGGAGCCCCGGATAAGGGCGCACGATCGCCGCGTAGATGAGCGCCGGCACGACCACGCCACCGGCAGCCGCCGCGATCGGGACCATGGCCGTACGGACGCTGCGCAGGTCGCCGGCCACGAACTCGCGTTTCAACTCGAGCCCGACCAGGAAGAAGAAGATGGCCAGCAGCCCGTCGGCCGCCCACGCGCCGATGCTGAGGCGCAGGTGCCAGGGTTCGTAGCCGATCTCCAAGTCACGCAGCGCGAAGTAGTGTTCGGCGGCGGGCGAGTTGGCCCAGATGATGGCGAGGGCGGCGCCTGCAACGAGCAGGATGCCGCCGACGGTCTCCTTGCGGAGGACCGCGCCGATGCGCAGCGCCTCGGTGAAGGAGCCGTAACGGGGGAAGAAGCGTCGGGTGTCGTCCATGGGGGTGTCTCTCGGTCGGATCGCCAGGAAAACATCGCCCGACCGGCCCGCAGGGGCGATCGGGACTAGGGGACGGCGACCGGAGTCACGCCGGAGAGCATGGGTCCCCAGGATGAGACGTAGCCGTTCGTGCCGGAATGCCGCGTCGTCCACCGGGTGATGGGGAAGTCTGTGGCGTTCATCGCTCAACCTCGTCTCGGTGTCGGGGATGGTGGGCGCAGAGGGACTCGAACCCCCGACTCCCTGCTTGTAAGGCAGGTGCTCTAACCAACTGAGCTATGCGCCCCGAAACGCCGAACGGCGACCCCTATTGTGACAGGCGATCGCGCTCAGCGCACACCGGGTTCACCGCGCGCAGAACGCGAGGTGCTTGGTGACCAGGTCCTGCGGAGCACCGTTGTCGCGGGCCCACTGGCAGACCTGCCAGTTCGCGCTGCTGCGCACGGCCAGCCGCCAGGTGCTGCCGGAGAGGCGGTAGAACGCGGTGGACATGAAGCGGTAGCCGTCGGGCAGCACGACGGGGAAGTCCACGGCTGCCCAGGTGGCGTTCTGCGCCGACTTCGTGCAGCCCTGCAGCACGGTGGTGGGGATCTTCACATCCGCCCGCAGTTGGGCCTGGGACACGACGCACGGCACCGGGGTGACGTGCACGATGTTGTTGAACACGTACTTGTTGACCGTCTGGTACTGCCCGGTGGGACCCTTCTCGATCACGGTGGCCATGAGCTGGGAGCGGCAGCCCCCGGAACCCGTCCAGGCGGTGTCGCACTCGGTGCGCCACCGTCGGCCGTTCACGGTGTGGTCGCCGGGGGTGACCAGTGGGTTCATGAAGGACCACGAGGCCCGAGGGCTGGATTTGTAGGTGAGGTTGTTGAACACCCATCCCCGCTGCTCGACGTAGCGACTCCCGCTGAACGTCACCGTCGTGGCCTGGATCTCCGTGCGGCACCGCTCGACGGTGGTGGAGTACATGGAGCAGTCCGTGCGCCACAGGCGGCCGTTGACGTTGTGCGTCCCCTCCGTCGTGTACACGTCGACGTCGGCCGCAGCGGGAGTGGGAACCACCACGCCCAGCAACGCGACGACGCTGGCCACCAGGATGGTGCCGAGGCGCCGCATCACTTCGCCGGCTTCGCGAGTTCGTCGAGCATCTCGAGTTCCTCGTAGGGCAGACCGGTGAACTGGTCGACAAGCGGGTACTCGTAGGCCTCGTCGATGACGCTCTCGATGCTCATGGTGCTCGTGCCCACCCTCGACGTGGTGGTGGTGGTGGGCCTGGGCACCGTGTGGTGCACGGAGGGTGCCATGGGCGCCCAGCGCTGGGCGTACTCGAGCAGGTACCCGTGCTGCGGGAAGGCGCGGTAGAGCGCCATCAGTTCACCGACGTGGGTCTCGTGGTAGCCGAGGTGGATGTTGCGGCCCGTGAACCGCTCCGGGATCACGATGTCGACGCGCTCCGCGGTCAGGTCGACCGTGGCGAAATCCTGCCAGCGACCGTTGTAGTGGGCCTGAACCGTGGCCTTGCCCGAACCCGTCAGCGACAGGATGTTCTCCGGCGTGCGGTAGACCTTCAGGTCGTAGGCGGGCTTCAGGGACGAGCCGATGGTCTGCTGCGAGCTGAGCTGCACGTCGTCGAGGAGGAAGACGGTGTCGTCGCGGTTGTAAGGGCTCACCATGAACTGAACCCGCAGGTCGCAGCCGGCCTTGGGGGCGTTGAAGCCGAAGGTGTAGTCGGCCCACTGCCCACTGCCGCGCAGTACGTTCTCGTAATGGAGCTTCACGTCCGTGCCGCACTGCTCGTACAGTGCGATGCGACCCGAAGCGCCGGCCCTGCCGCTGGGGTAGGAGATGGAGGCGCGCAGGGTCAACGTCATGGGCTTGCCGGCTATGTCCTGCAGCCAGCTCGACGGAATGCCCTTGTTCGGGTTCTCCGCCCAGCCGAACTCCAGCCCCTGCCAGGCGTTGCCTCCCGAGCGGATGCGGTAGTGGCCGCTGGTGGGCCCGGAGTACGTGGCACTGCCGAGCCTGGTCCAGCCCTCGGGCATGCCGTCCTTCACGGTGGCGAAGTCGCCGTTGACGAGGTAGGCGTCGCGATCCCAGGTCTCCGACGTGCGGGGGAGGGTGACCGCCTTGTTGTTCAGGGCGGCTGAGGTCACCTTCAACGTCGAGGCGCCGTTGACCCGCAGCGGTGCGGCGGGGTAGCCGCGCACGGCGTCGTAGCTGGTCAGTGTGCCGCCGTCGATGTCCACCTCGTGCAGGTCGAGCATGGGCTCCAACGTGCTGAGGGCCTCGTCGACGAGGGCCTTGATCTCAGCTGGCTGGCTGACGGGGGTGCGGCCGGCGGACTGCTCGGCGACCATGCGTCGGTGCCACAGGTTGAGCCCGATGAGGGCCTCCATGTGGCCGTTGAGCACGGTGGTGGGCAGCGGTTGGCCGTCCTTGGTGGTGGGGTACTCCTCGAACCAGAGGAAACCGTGTTCGGTGTCGCGGTTGAGGATGCCGCCGGGCTCCGAGACCGGCACCTCGAAGCTGCGGAATGTTTCCGCACCACGGGTGAGCCACGAGCGGTCACCGGTGAGGTCCGTCAGGAGCGTGAACGTGGTCAGGACGCCGCCCTGCGCGAGGCCGGAATGCCACGGCGCCGTCAGGTCGTCCGTCGTCGGGTTGGCGCTGAAGCGGAACATATACGGGAACCAGCGCACGATCTCGCCGGCGGCGTTCCGGGTGGTTTCCGATCCGTTCATGAGGTGCCCAGCGGCGAGCAGCGCCAGGCACTTCTGGTCCTCACGCGCCTTGGCGGTCGTCGCGTCGTTGCTGGCCCTGGAAGTGTTCCTGATGAAGTTGCTGATCGAGGTCGGGTTGTACATGTCGACGGGGGTGTAGGGCGCCTTGATGACGTAGGGGCGACCCGTGTCCGTGAGCGCGAAACCGGCCGGCAGCGGGGCGGCGTTGCAGAAGGTCGGCTTGGGCGGCACGGTCGGCGTGGGCGGCGGGGGTGTGACGCTGAAGCGCACGATGTTGTTGAACACCCATTGATTGGACTGCTCGTAGGTGCGCGGGGTCATGGTCTTGACCCCGTAGACCGTGGTCAGGATGTAGCTGCGGCACGCGTCGTTGCCGGTCTGTGCGGTGTCGCACTCCGTGCGCCACTGCCGCCCGTCGATGACGTAGTCGCCGGCTTCCCCGAGCGGGTTGCCCTTCCAATTGGAGCGGGGGCTCGGCTTGTACGTGAGGTTGTTGAAGGCCCAGTCGGTGACCTCCACGAACTGGCCGGCCTCGACCTTGACCACGGTCGCCTTGATCTCGGCCCGGCAGCGGTCAACCGTCGAGGAGTAGGGCTCGCAGCTGGTGCGCCATTCGCGTCCGTTCAGGATGTGGGTGCCAGGGGTGGTGTAGACATCGACCTCTGCGGCCGCCTCGGTCTGTGGCAGTGCCACGATGCCCAACGTCGCCGTCAGCAACGCCGCAAGTCCTGCGCCGATCCGTTTCATCAAGTCTCGTCCTTCATCGTGTGGTCACTGTCAGGCCGTCGGCTGTGACAATAACCGCTGGTCAGGCGCGTACCCAAACATTGCCTCCAGTCTTACCTGAGCTTGGCCCAGCTCCCGGCAAACACGCTGGACAGCGCGAAACCGGCGTCGCGGGGTAGAATGATCGATTGTGGCTAATGATGATCTCTCCTCCCGCCTGACCGACCTCGGCCATTCCCTCGATTCCATCGAGGCCGTCGCCGACCTTGACAAGGTCCGCGCCGAGATCGCCGAACTTGAGGAGCAGGTGGCGGCCCCGGACCTCTGGGACAACCAGGAGAACGCCCAGCGCGTGACCAGCCAGCTGTCCGCGAAGCAGGGCGAGGTGGACCGGCTCGTCGGTCTCCGCTCGCGTCTCGACGACGCGGAACTGATGCTCGAGCTGGCCGAGGCGGAGAACGACGCCGACACCACCGCGGAGGTCCTCCGTGAGTTGGACAAGCTAGGCAAGGACATTGAGGCGCTCGAGGTCCGCACGCTGCTCTCGGGTGACTACGACCCGCGTGACGCCCTGATCACCATCCGTGCCGAGGCGGGCGGGGTCGACGCCGCAGACTTCGCCGAGATGCTCATGCGGATGTACCTGCGCTGGGCGGACCGCCACGGATACCCCACCGAGATCTACGACACGTCCTACGCCGAGGAGGCGGGGCTCAAGTCGGCCACGTTCGCCATCAAGGCGCCCTTCGCCTACGGCACGCTGTCGGTCGAACAGGGCACCCACCGGCTCGTACGCATTTCGCCCTTCGACAACCAGGGCCGCCGCCAGACCTCCTTCGCGGGCGTGGAGGTGCTCCCCGTCACGGAGGAGACCGACTCGATCGACATCCCGGAGTCGGATCTGCGCATCGACGTCTTCCGCTCCTCTGGCCCCGGTGGTCAGTCGGTCAACACCACTGACTCCGCAGTCCGCATCACTCACCTGCCGACCGGCATCGTCGTGAGCTGTCAGAACGAGAAGTCGCAGCTGCAGAACAAGGCCGCAGCATTGCGCGTCCTCCAGTCCAGGCTCCTGGAGCGGGTCCGTCAGGAGCGCGAGAAGGAGATGAACGCGCTCAAGAGCGACGGCGGCAACTCGTGGGGTGCGCAGATGCGCTCCTACGTCATGAACCCATACCAGATGGTCAAGGACCTGCGCACTGAGCACGAAGTGGGCAACCCGGATGCAGTGTTCGACGGCGACATCGACGGTTTCATCGACGCCGGCATCCGCTGGCGCAAGAAGGCCGAGACGGGCGCCTGACCCACGGCGTGTCGCTGGGCACTGGGGAGTCCGGCTCACCTAGACTCGTTCGCGCTGAGAGTTTCTCAGCTTCTTCCCCAACCGTCGGAGTGCCCCTGTGATCACGTTCGAGGACGTCACGAAGTTCTATCCAGGACAGCAACGCGCTGCCCTGAGGAACGTCAACCTCGAGATCGCCCGGGGAGAGTTCGTCTTCCTCGTCGGCCAGTCCGGTTCCGGCAAGTCCACCTTCCTGCGGCTCATCCTCCGCGAGTATCGCCCGACGAAGGGCACCCTGTACGTCGCCGGGAAGAACCTCAGCACGCTCGCGCAGTGGAAGGTCCCCGGGCTCCGTCGCCAGATCGGCACGGTTTTCCAGGACTTCCGGCTGCTCCCCGGCAAGACCGTCTATGAGAACGTGGCGTTCGCGCTGCAGGTCATCGGGCGCCCCGGCCGGGAGATCCGCCGCGTCGTCCCGGACACCCTCGAGATGGTCGGCCTCGCCGGCAAGGAGGACCGGCCCTGCGAGGAGCTCTCCGGTGGCGAGCAGCAGCGCGTCGCCATCGCCCGCGCCTTTGTGAACCGCCCCAAGATCCTCATCGCCGACGAACCCACGGGCAACCTCGATCCCGAAACATCGGTGGGCATCATGAAACTGCTCGACCGGATCAACCGCGTCGACACCACCGTCATCATGGCCACCCACGATTCGTCCATCGTCGACCAGATGCGTCGCCGGGTCCTGGAACTGCGCGACGGGGAACTCGTCCGCGACCAGGCCAAGGGCATCTACGGCTCGGCGTAGGGGAGAGTTCACACATCATGCGGCATTCACTTCGCGAAACCTGGTCCGGTCTCAAGCGCAACATCGCCATGACGATCGCGGTCGTCGTCACCATGTCCGTCTCGCTGGCGCTCCTGGGGGCCGGACTCCTGACGTCGATGGAAGTCGACCTCACCAAGCGCACTCTGTACGACAAAATCACCGTCCAGGTGTTCCTCTGCACTCCGGACACCCAGGGCGGCCGCTGCGAGCCCGGCAAGGGCGCCACCGACGCGCAGCGCGACTCCATCCGGCAGACCCTGGAGGCCAACCCGGAGGTTTCCGAGGTGGTCTACGAGTCCAAGGAAGTGGCCCTTGCCGAGTTCCAGCGCGTCTTCAGGGACTCGCCGGCCGTCAACTCCCGCACCGTGGAAGACATGCAGGACTCCTTTCGAGTGAAGCTCAACAACCCGGAGAACTACGCAGGCGTGTCCAGTGAGGCTCGCGGGCTCCAGGGCGTGCAGGCGGTGCAAGACCAGAACTCCATCCTGGAGCCCATCTTCAAGTGGTTCGGCGCCCTGCAGTGGGCCACGATCACCATGAGCCTGCTGCTCCTGCTGGCCGCTGCGTTGCAGATCGTCAACACCATCCGCATGGCCGCGTTCTCGAGGCGGCGAGAGATGGGCATCATGCGGCTTGTCGGCGCGTCGAACATCTACATCCTCCTGCCGTTCCTGCTGGAGGCACTGATCGCCGCCCTCATCGGTGTCGTCATCGCTGCGGCAACCCTCACGCTGGGCTACTGGTTCATCATCGACCAGAACGCTCGAACCTCAATCGCCGCTTTACCCTGGATTGGCTGGGGAGAGTTGGCGGCTGCCATTGTGTCCATTGCAGCGGTAGGTGTTGGCCTCGCCATCATCCCGACGCTGCTCGCAACCAGAAGATATCTGCGTATCTGATAAGGAGACGAGCGTGAACCGGGAACTTCCCCCCCCGCCCGCAGTTCGCACATGGATCTCAGGTCTGCCCCGTGGCATCGTCGCCGGCGTGCTGGCAGTCCTCCTGGGATTCGCGAGTTGGACACCAGCCCAGGCTGATGATCTGACCGATCGCAAGGCAGACCTCCAGCGCGAGATCGCGCGCCAGGCTTCCGTCATCGACGACGCTGAAGCCGCGCGGGATTCGGCCGTCGAGGACGCCCGAGCGGCCCGCGCGCAGCTGGCCGACGCCGGCGCCAAGCTGGCCAAGGCCGAATCGGAACTCCGCGCCGCGGAGGATCTCGACAGGCAGCGCGCCGACGAGCTCGCCGTCGCCGAACAGGAACTGGACGTCGCCACCGAGAAGCTCGAAGTGGCCAACCATGAACTCGACCAGGCCAGGGCCGACGTCGCAGCAGCCCAGGCCGCCCTCGACTCGGTCAACGGCCGGCTGAACGAAGAGATCCTGGTCACCACCCAGCACAGCACCGGCCTGGTCAACCTCGCCCTGATCTTCACCGACGTCAACGCGTCGAACCTCAACCAGCGTGCGCAGCTGGCCCAGAACCTCATGACCTCCTCGGCGGTGCAACTCGACGAACTGGAGATGCGCCGACTTTCCCTGGAGGACGCGGAGTCCCGGGCCGATGCTGCCCAGCAGGCTGCTGACGACGCCCGCCAGGCCGCCGACGCCGCGCGCGATGTCGCCGACGAGGCCCGGCAGGCCGCCGCTCGTCAACTCGACGAGAAGCAGTCGGTTCAGGAGCAGGCCGAGGCACTGCGGGCCCAGGTCGCCGACCTGGTGGCCGCAAGGGACAAGGCCGAAGAGAGCGCCCGCCTGCAGGTCGTCGCCGAGGAGACGCGTCAGCGCGAACTCGTGGCCGAGAACGCCGACGTCGAGAAGCGCATCCAGCAGCGGATCGAAGCGCAGAAGAAGGCCGCCGCAGAAAAGGCCGCTCGCGAGAAGGCTGCCCGCGACAAGGCTGCCCGTGACAAGGCGGCCCGCGACGCTGCCGCACAGACAGCGGCTGCCAAGGCGGCGGCCGCCAAGAAGCCGGCCCCGAAACCGCAGGCCGCGGCAGCCGCTTCAGCGCCGAAGAAATCATCCAGCTCCTCTCGCAACAATTCCGTCTTCATCCGACCCGTCGAGGGTCGCCTGACCTCCAGGTACGGCATGCGCCTGCACCCCGTGCTCGGCTACCGCAAGCTGCACGACGGTACCGACTTCGGCGCCGCGTGCGGCGCCCCCCTCCGCGCGCCCGCGGACGGCGTTGTGACGGAGCGCTACTTCAACCGCGGCTATGGAAACCGGCTGATGATTGACCACGGCTATGTCCGGGGAGCCTATGTCACGACCGGCTTCAACCACGCCACCCACTACATCGTGGGCGTGGGTACCCGGGTGAAGCAGGGCCAGGTCATCGGCTATGTCGGCTCCACGGGCTACTCCACCGGTTGCCACCTGCACCTGATGGTGTGGCAGAACGGCCGGGTCGTGAACCCGTTGTCCGGCTGGTTCAACTGAGGCGTGGTTTAATTACCGGATGCCCAGGGAGACCGGAAAGAAGCTCGTCGCACAGAACAGGAAGGCCAGACACGATTACCACATCGGTGACGTGTTCGAGGCCGGCCTTGTTCTGACGGGTACCGAGGTCAAGACGCTGCGTGCAGGCCGCGCCACCATCGCGGAGGCGTACGCCACCGTCGATGAGCAGGGCGAGGCGTGGCTCATCAACGCCAACATCCCGGAGTACGAGTTCGGCACCTGGCGCAACCACTCTGCCCGCCGTACCCGAAAGCTACTGTTGCACCGCAAGGAGATCGACAAGCTCTCCCGCGCCACGGACGACTCGGGCCGCACCCTCATCCCGTTGTCCCTGTACTTCAAGGACGGCTACGCGAAGGTTGAGATCGCCGTCGCCACGGGCAAGAAGGACTGGGACAAACGCCACGCCATCGCCGAGCGCGATGCTCAGCGCGAGATGCAGCGGGCACTGGCGCACCGCAACAAGTACAACAACCGCTGAGACCCTGACCCGGGCCCGTCCAGGGTCGTTTTCAGGGTGCTTCCCGGTACTGCAGAGGCGGGCCTCCGACGACAATGGATGCATGAGCGAGTACCAGCAGTTCCCCGGAGTGACCGACCAGCAGCGAGACCGTGCAGTGGACCACCTGCAGGCCTGTTACGCGGACCGCTCCATCGATGAGGCGGAGCTGGATCGGCGTCTGGACCTCGCGTTGAACGCCCGCGACCGCGTGGAGTTGAACCGGTCCCTGGTGGGACTGGCCCGCATCGCTCCCGCTGTGCTCACCAGGCCGAGGCCCGGTCAGCCCGCCCCCGCAGAGAACCTCGGAGCGGGCCTGACCCAGCTGTCCGGGCTCTTCACTTGGTTCCTCGGTCCGGTCGTCGTCAAGGCTGTGGCCACGCCGGGTAGCCGGGTCTGGTGGGAGGCGAGCCGGGCCCTGAGTCTGCAACTGACGGCTGCTGCCGTGGCCGCAGCAGCGTTCCTGTTGGGGATTGTGTTCGGGGCTGAGGGCTTCCTGTTCCTGGCGTGGCTGGCCTGGTTCGGCGGCACGATCTGGGCGTCCGTCCGTGCGTTCAACGGACAGTCCGGCACCGGCCGGCTCGAGCCGTTCCTGCTCGCGAGGACGCAGCGGCCGAAGCAGGCGATTCGCTGACATGCGCTAGAATGGTGTGAACAACTCAACAGGGGGTGACTGGTTTCGACTCGGGACGGTAGTCCCAGGAGAAGCGGGCCGAGGATCCACGTTTATCTCGTAAACGCTGCGTGGAAACCAATAAGTGCCAACAACAACAGCACTGACTTCGCTCTCGCTGCCTGATCAGCGACCGAAGGGTCAGCCCGGACGAGCCTTCGGTCCGGTACCTGGCCTCATTTAGAAGGCTTGCTGAGTAGCTTGCGTATCAGGGGCTACTCGGGACTTCACTGATGCTGGGTCTGTCTGCGACTTGCCGACGAAGAGTGCAGGGACCGAGAAAACGACAATGTCGGCTGCGCCCGGAGAAGTCCTGGAACATCTCTTGAGGACGCGGGTTCAATTCCCGCCACCTCCACCCCTGTGCCTCGTGCCCACCCGCTGACCAGCGGGTGGGCACGAGGTTTTTTGCCGCCCTCGTCACGCGGGCCCGTTAGGGTGGTGGGCATGCATACCGGTGCGATCGCCGTGGGTCAGTTGCTCGTCGCCACCCAGCCTGGGCGCGGCGGCTACTTCGACCGTTCGGTCGTCCTGATCGTCGAGCACCACCTCGAGGGCACCGTCGGCGTCTGCCTCAACATGGTCTCGGACATGCCGCCGGAGGCCGCCGCGGCTCACTTCGCACCGCTTCTCAGCCCACCTGGCATCCTCTTCGAAGGAGGCCCGGTCAACAGCGACGTGGTGCTGGCCCTGGGCAAGCCGGCCGCAGAAGGTGTGGAACCGCCCGGCTGGGAGCGGCTCGCGGGCGATGTCGGGCTTGTGGACCTCCGGTTCCCGAGCGAACTGCTCGAATCCTCCTTCGTCGGTCTGCGGCTCTTCGTCGGTCTCTCCTCGTGGTCGCCCGGGCAACTCGAGGGCGAACTGATCCGGGGCTCGTGGTTCCGCACAGAGGTGCGCGCCGACGACGTGTTCGGCAATCCGGACGGCCTGTGGCGCCGCGTGCTGCGACGCATGGGCGGCCTCCCCGGAAGATGGTCCACATGGACGGACGAACCCGCTCTGAACTGACCATTGCGGGTCACAGAGGTGACCCCTCCGCATGTAAGACTTCGGGGGTATGCCGCTACCGAGGAGGGCCGTTCGTGACCGACGACGACTTCGACGACGAGATCCTGGCTCCTCCAACAGACGTTGTCGCTGAGGCAGCCGCCGTCGCCGACGACTCGCACGAGTGGCACCCCTCGCACGGTTTCGCCGATGCCCGGCTCGCGGTGCGGATCTGGGTCGACGAGGATGTCCGGCAACTCACGAAGGTGCACGTCTCACCGCGCTGGCGCGAGATCCTCGGACCCAACCGCACGCTGGAGGACGCCTTCGAAGAGGCCTTCTTCGCCGCTTCGCTACGATCCGCCGGTGCCTCTGATCCGCTGGACTTCACCGTTCTGCCGGAGCCAACTCCGGATCCCGAGTCGACCCTCACGTGGGATGACTTCGACGCCGTGCAGGAGCGCATCGTGGCCCTGGGCGAGCGACAGGCGGCACTCAGGGACAGGCCGGACCACGAGATCAGGTGGGCCGACATCGACGGTGAGAAGACGGTGGCCCAGCGTGGTCCCGTCTCCGTGTCGCTCACCTGGTCGGGCCTGGCCGAGGCCGTTCGGTTCGACCGGAACTGGTTGCGCACCGCCACCCCCGAACACATCTCCGCCGCTGTGCTGCAGACAGCACGCAGCGCGTATGCCAACTACCACCCGCCCCACTTCGTGCCCGGCGAACACGAGGAGCTGGCCGGTGAGTTCTTCCAGGCACAGCGAGACCTGCTCACCATCATGGCGAAGGGAACCCGATGACGGACCACAACAAGGGCGACGAAGTACGCTTCGATTCACCCCAACTGCATGCCCGGATCGACGGACCCCTGGCGCCGGATCCCTGGGGCGCGCTGGACGAGGACGAATACGCCGTGCCCGGCGAAGTCACGGGCGCCGAGACGGACAAGAACCGCGAGGACCGTCGACGGAGGAAGGCCGCCGCGATGGCACTGCGCGGTTCCGGCACCCGTGGGAAGAAGGGTGGCGGGGCAGGAGCGATGCCCCCCGCGATGATGCCTCCCAACGCCACCGTGGGTGGCGTGGGCGCCGCCCCGGGTGGGGCGGGCGCCATGCAGCCGATGATGTCGGCCGGCCCCGGCGCCGCAGGTGGTGGCATCCCCACCATGCTGCAGGGGGCGCAGGCCGGCAGGCTCGCTGGCCCGTCGCTGTTCGGACCGTCGGGTTCCGGTACGTCCGGGGCAATGTTCGGCCCTGGCGGTTTCACGGCGCCCGGTGGGGGCCTGATGGCAGCCGGCACGGAGGACTCTCTGGACGCGGAGCAGCTCCGGGAGGCCCTCCGTCGCAGCGGTCTCGATCAGCTGGTCGCAGTGGACAGTGACGGTCGCATCATCGAGGACCCGCTCGTCGACACGGACGGAGACGGCGTCCCGGACACCCCACTGAGCAAGGTCCGCCAGCGGGATGGCAGGAACACCGCTCCCACCGCAGGCGTCCAGGCCACCGGCCTGCAGTCGGTCTACCAGCAGGGACCCGGCAGCGGCTCCTACGCCCCGGGCGCCATGGCGCCCGGCACCACGGCACCCGGCACCACGGCACCCGGCACCACCGTTCCAGGCACCACCGTTCCAGGCACGACGTTGCCCGGCAGCAGCGGGCCGGGTGGCACCCAGGCCCCGTCGACCGGCTACTACCCGGGCGGTCCGGTGGCCGCCGGGGATGCCAGCGGTTCGGAGACCGATCCCAGCACCAACTCGCCGGGCTCGCAGTCTGGCGGTGGTTTCGAGTATGACGGGGGCCACCAGACGGGCGTGCGTCCCCAGGACGGCACCACGAACACCTCGACGAGCCCCACGTACACCAGCACGGGCAGCCAGACGGGCACCCGCCCATCGGGCAGCACCTCCTTCGCGCAGCCCACCTCCACGTACAGTTCCACCGGTGGTTCCGACTACTCGGTGAACACAGATCAACTGCGCAGGGAATCCACCAACTGGAGCGACCTCGCGGACCGGTCGAAGCCCATGCAGGACACGATCATGTCCACGCCGGAGCCCGGAGCCATGTTCGGCGTGATGACTGAGGCGGTGCCGCCCTACCGCACCGCGGTGGAGAGCAGCGTGCAGGCCGCCTCTGACGCTGGGCTCGAGGCCGAAGCTCAGGCGATGGCGCTGGACGCCGCCTCCAACAACTACGACCAGAACGAAACGCAGGCCACCGACAGCCTCGGAGGGATGAACTCGTGAGCAGCCCACGCTATGACGCGATCAGCAACTCGTTGTCCTCCGCGCGCAGCCTCGCCTGGACGGCGATGCGCAACGACGTGGTGGAGAACTTCCTCGTCCTCAGCCGCCTCGAGAACCTGGGCCAGACCATCCGGGCACCCTGGATCGCAGCGGAGGCGGTGGGTCTCTGGATCAGCATCAACTCCCGGTTGACGGCCATCAGCGCCCACCATGCCTGGCTGGGGGCCAGCAGGCGTTCCCCTGATCTCCTCGGGGAGGCGGCGGGCCAGTGGGGCAACGTCATGCAGCAGCAGGAACAGATCGTGGCAACCGTCCGCGCGAACAAGGGCCGGATCCGGAACAGCGAATGGACCGGCGACGGGCAGGACAGCCACGTGGCGGACGTGACGCGTAAGGAGCGCAAGGAACTGGCCTTCGCCGAGAGCGTCGAACGCATCGTCACGGGTTGCAAGCAGGCCAGGATGGTGACCAACATGCTGCTGGAGCGGGCGGTGACCATGTGCGCCGCCACCGAGTTGCAGTGCGCCGTCGCCAGGACAGGGCCCTCGGCCACGTCGCCCCGTGCCCGCAACTGGCGGATGCGTAAGGTCGAGGCCACTCTGGGCCAGCTGGAAACCCGCTACGCTGCGTTGCACCGCGGTGATGGGTGGAGAGACGCTTCGCTGAGGATCGCGACCATTTTCGACGAGAACGCCGAGACTTTGCGGATGCTGCACACCATGCCGGGAGGCCCGCTGCGGATGACTGCAGTGTGACGTCCACGGCCTCTCGCTACCATTGACGGCAGAGCAAGGAGGCTGGGGTGACCGAGGCCAAGGGCAAAGCCCGGATACTGGTAGTGGACGATGACGCGGCGCTCTCAGAGATGCTGCAGATCGTCCTGCGCCAGGAGGGGTTCGAGACCGTCCGGTGCGGGACGGGCAACGAGGCGTTGCAGGAGTTCCGACAGTCCCGTCCTGACCTCGTGCTTCTCGACCTCATGCTGCCGGGGCGCGACGGAGTCTCCGTTTGCCGCGACATCCGCGCCGAATCCGGCGTACCGATCGTCATGTTGACCGCCAAGTCCGACACCTCGGACGTGGTGGCCGGCCTCGAGGCGGGGGCCGATGACTACGTGGCCAAACCGTTCAAGGCGAAGGAACTCATCGCCCGGATCCGCACCCGCCTGCGCCGCACCAGCGGGGAAGTGGGCTCGGACATCCTGACCATCGGCGATCTGGCGATCTCGGTCTCGTCCCACCTCGTGAAGCGGGGCGAGGAACACCTGCCGCTCACCCCGCTGGAGTTCGAACTGCTGCTGGCCCTGGCACGCCGCCCGGCCCACGTCTTCACCCGCGAGGCCCTCCTCGATGAGGTGTGGGGCTATCGCAACTCGGCAGACACCCGCCTGGTCAATGTGCATGTACAGCGGCTGCGGGCGAAGATCGAGAAGGACCCGGAGCACCCCGAAATCGTGATCACGGTCCGCGGCATTGGATACCGCGCCGGTGAAACGCAGAACTGACAGCACCCGGGCACGTCCCGCGCGAGGGCTCAAGGCACTGTGGTGGGGCTCCCTGCCGCTGCGGGTGCTGATCTCGACGCTCGGCCTGTCGATGGCGTTGATGACGCTGGCCGGGGTCGTCCTGATGCGTCAGGCCACGGCGGGCGTCGTCGAGACGAAGCGCCAGGCGGCGCTGAACGAGGCTTCCGGCGTCTATGCCTTCATGCAGGAGCAGTTGCGCACGCCGGAGGCGCGCGGCGCGGCGATCCATGAATCTCTCAGCCGGCTGGCAGACCTCGCCGACGCCCAGGCGGCGCAGTACCGGGTGGTGATCCAGGGGCCGGTCTCCAGCCTCACCTCCACCGGCATCCGCGCCGAGTCCGTGCCGGTCGAGCTACGCAACCGGGTGGAGCAGGACCAGGGCATGTTCATCACCCCGACGCGGGTGGTCTTCACTGACCCCACAATGCAGCCGGAACCCGGCTGGGCCATCGGTGCCGCCCTGATCGGTGAGACCGGGGAGCGCTACCCGGTGTTCTACATCTTTCCCATGACCACGGAACTGCAGACCCTGAGCGCCCTGCAGGGCGCCGTCATCGCCGCCGGCGTGGCGCTGGTGGCAGCACTCGGGTTGATCTCCTACCTCGTCACGGTGCAGGTGGTGAGGCCGGTGCGGAAGGCCAGCACCACCGCGCTGCAGCTGGCTTCCGGCCAGCTGGGGGAGCGCATGCTGGTCCGCGGTACGGACGACCTGGCGGTGCTGGCCACCTCCATGAACCGGATGGCCGCAGAGCTTCAGCAGCGGATCCGTGAGCTCGAGACGCTGTCCACACTGCAGCAACGCTTCGTCAGCGACGTGTCCCACGAGCTGCGCACCCCCATGACCACGATCAAGATGGCCGCGGATGTGTTGCACGATGCGCGCAGCAATTTCGACCACATCACGGCGCGCTCGGCGGAACTGATGAGCCTCGAGATCGACCGGTTCGACCTCATGCTGGCGGATCTCCTGGAAATCTCGCGATTCGACGCGGGCGCGGCGGTGCTCGCCCTGGACGAGACCGACGTCGCGTCCCTGGTCGCCGCAGAGGTGGCAGGGAGCCGGTCGATGGCTGGGGCCCTGGGTGTCGAGCTGCGGTTCGAACAGGTGGACGAGGGCACAACTGCGGAAGTCGACACCCGCCGGGTCAGGCGGATCCTGCGCAACCTGATCACCAATGCCATCGAACACGGCGAGGGCAGGCCGGTGGTGATCAGGGTGGCCTCGGACCATGACGCGGTGGCGGTGACCGTGCGCGACTACGGCGTCGGCTTCAAGGCGGAGGACGCGGCCCGCGTCTTCGACCGCTTCTGGCGCGCCGATCCCAGCCGCACCCGGCTGGTGGGCGGCACGGGTTTGGGGCTGGCGATTGCGATGGAGGACGCCCGGCTGCACCGCGGGTGGCTGACGGCCTGGGGGCGACCGGGGCGCGGCGCCCAGTTCCGGCTGACACTGCCCCGGGAATCGGGGCATGAACTGACCAGTTCGCCGCTGGCCGTCGTGCCGGCCGATGACAAGGAGGTGAGCGCATGAGACGTGCTGTCGCCGCTCTCACGGCACTCCTGCTCTCACTGACCGGTTGCACCACGATCGCAACGTCCGGGCCCGTCGAGCAGGTGCCTCTGGCCGCGCAGCCACGGGGCATCGACATCGCCCCGGAGCCGCCGAGCGCGGATATGACGCCCGTGCGTCTCGTTGAGGGCTTCCTTCAGGCGATGGCAGACCCCGACGGTGAATACGCCATCGCCCGGGAGTACCTCACCAGCGAGGCGGCGTCGGTCTGGGCCCCCGTCGACGCCCTCGTGTTCGACGGCGAAGTCACCGGCGGGATGGATGCCGCGGCGGCCACCGGTACGGCCATCGGACACGTGGACGAGACCCATCGCTACACCGCGCACACCGAACCGTTCGAGCATGATTTCGGCCTCGTCGAGCAGGAGGGCCAATGGCGGATCGGCGCCCCGCCCGACGGGCTCCTACTGACCCGTTACAACTTTGAGCGCTACTATTCGCGCGTCACGCTGTATTTCATGAGCCGCGTGGGCGCGCACGTGGTGCCAGACCCCATCCACCTGCCGGAATCGCTCCTCACCCCCAGCAACGTGCTGCAGGCCCTGTTCAGGGGCCCGGCCGAGGAGATCAGCCGCTCGGTCATCGACGCGCTGCCGCGGGGGGTCAGGCTCGGCGATGGCGGCGCCACCATCGACCAGAGCGGCGTGGTGACCGTGGACCTCGCCCGGCTGCCCGTGGTCCTGGGCGACGACGACCTGCGCCGGCTGGGCGCCCAGTTGCTGTGGACGCTCACGTCCATCCCGCGCGTCACGGGCATGATCGTCACGAGAGAGGGCGGCCGGACGGTACCCATCCCGGGCGCTTCGGCCAACGGCGTGCTCGAACTGGCCACGCAACAGGGCTACCAGGTGCTGTCCCGCGCGGCGGCCACGGACCTGTTCGGCGTGCGTCGCTCACGAGTGGGTCGCATCACCGGCCAGGACGAATTCGAGATCATGCCGGAGATCGGCTTCCGGGTGGCGGACGTGGCTGTCTCCGTCGACGGGGGCAGCATGGCCGTCATCAACGAGGACCGCACCGAATTGTCCACAGGTGGGCTGGGTGGCCCCGTCTCGAAGGTGGACCTCCCGCTGAGCAACCTGCGCTCTCCTCAATTCGTGCTGGGTGCGCTGTGGCTCCTGGGCGACGACATGAGCGGGACCCCCCGCATGGCCACCATCGACCGTGAGGGCCAGGCGCAACTGGTCAGCGCGGAGGTGGGAGTGGGCCGGATCAGAGACTTCTCCGTGTCGCCCTCCCGCGCACGGGTCCTGATCGTGGCAGACGTCGGAGGGGTGCCGACGCTCGGCGTGGCCTCCCTCCTGGGGGCCAACCCGGTCACCGCCACCCAGTGGCGGCCGTTGGAGATCGTCGCGCCCGCCGGTGATGCACTGACGGACCCGGTGGCGCCCACCTGGCAGGCGGAGACGTCCCTGGCGGTGGCCGCCACGAGCGCTGGTGTGCGCTCGATCTTCACCGCGCAACTGGACGGCTCGGTGGTGCAGGACCTGGGCGCGATCACCGGCGGAATCGTCGACATCGCGTCGAACGTGCGTCTGGGCGGCGGACCGATAGCGGTCACGACCGACCTGGACGTGACCTGGCGCTACGAGGCACGCACCCGGTGGACCCGCCTGGCGGACGAGGTGACCGCGGTGGCCTATCCCGGCTGATCTGTGGACAACGGTGGAGCAGCCCCCGCGTTGGCCACAGTGGGGGTGTGTTGACCTTCTTCCACGCCGCCGCTGATCTGCTCCTCGGAGCATCGTGCCCCGGCTGTCAGGCCCCGGGCTGGGGGCTGTGTGCCGGTTGCCGCGCATTGCTCTCTGATCCGCCGGAACTGATCGACCGTGGGCTCGACGTGCCGCTGGTGGCGGCATGTCAGTACCGCCCTGTGCTCGAACACGTGATCCCCCGGTACAAGGATGATGGCGGCCTGCACCTGGGCGCCGCGCTGGGAGACATCCTCGCCCGTGCCGTGGTGGGGCTCGGCCCCCCGCCGGACGCGGTTCTGGTGCCCGTGCCGTCGCGGCCCTCGGCAGTGCGGGAGCGGGGATTCGACCATGCCCGGTGGCTCGCGGCCCGGGCCGCCGGGCGCTGTGGGATGCCATGGAGGCCCTTGCTGTCGCGGTCACGCTCGGGGGAGGACCAGTCAGGGTTGGGGAAGCTCCAGCGCAGCAGCAACCTGGCGCACTCCATGGTGGCGCAGGCAGACGGGTCGCCGGTGATCGTGGTCGACGACGTCGCCACCTCGGGTGCCTCGCTGCGGGAATCGGTCCGCGCCTTGCGGGCGGCGGGCGTGCCGGTGCTGGGCGGCGCCGTGATCGCCCAGGCGGAGAAACTTCCGGGACACACCTGCAAACGCGTGACGCACCCTTGAGGGTGAGGGTAGCGTTGGTACATGGACACGCCGCAGGCCCAGCTCGCTGGGCGACCTGCGGCGTTGTGCATACCGGCCGGGATCCCTCCCGGGCGTGTAGTAAGTCGTCAGTGGGCATAAGCCCTGATAGACGGAGGATAAGATGGACATCGTCGTCACAGGTCGTCAGTGCACGATCAGCCCCGAGGTCAAGGAGTTCGTCAGCGAGCGCTTGGCAACCATTGAACGGTTGCGTGACCGGGTCATTCGGGTTGAAGTCGAATTCCAGGCATCCGAGGGGACGAGGAACCCGTCCGACGCGACCACGGTCCAGTTGACTCTGCGGAGCAGGGGACCCGTGATCCGTGCCGAAGCCAATGCCGAAGACAAGACCGCTGCATTTGAGATAGCCCTCGACCGACTGAAGTCCCAGCTTCGTCGGGCGGCAGACCGGCGCAAGACCCACCGTGGCCTGCGCACCGGCGCCGTCCCCGAGTTCGCTCCCGCACCCGAGGCGGCCGAGGAAGAGGAGCAGGGCGTGCCCGTCACGAACGTCGCCGGCCTCGTGGTGACCGGCGACGGCCCGCTCGTCGTGCGCGAGAAGGTCTTCGAGACTGCGCCCCTGACGTTGGCGCAGGCGTTGGATGAGATGGAACTCGTCGGCCACGACTTCTTCCTGTACCAGGACGCCGAATCCGGCCGTCCCTCTGTGGTCTACCGCCGCAAGGCCTACAACTACGGCGTCATCCAGCTCGATGTGAGTTGAGCCACCGGCCCACAGCGCTCGCCCCCGCTGAAGAGTCGGGGCGAGCGCTGTACTGCGGCCCTTGGTGAGTGGGGTTAGGATGGCTGGCGGTAGTCGGCACCGGCCCGGCACGCAACGCGACACGAAGGATGCGCCCCGTGGGAATCATGGACTTTCTGAGCGGCCTCGGCTCGGGAGCACAGCTCCGAAAGCTGCGGAAGGTGGCCGACCAGGTCAATTCCATCGAAGAAGAGTTCCAGGCGATGTCAGACGCGGAGCTGCGCGAAGAGACGCAGAAGTTCCGTGACCGGATCGCGGACGGGGAGTCCCTGGACCGCATCATGCCGGAAGCCTTCGCTGCCGTCCGCGAGGCGTCGGTCCGCGTGTTCGACAAGCGTCACTTCGACGTACAAATCATGGGCGGCGCCGCCCTCCACTGGGGCAACATCGCAGAGATGAAGACCGGTGAGGGCAAGACCCTTGTCGGCACCCTCCCGTCCTACCTGAATGCCCTCAGCGGCAGGGGCGTGCACGTCGTCACCACGAACGACTACCTCGCCAAGTACCAGTCCGAGCAGATGGGCCGCCTTCACCACTTCCTCGGCTTGGAAGTGGGCGCCATCCTGACGTCGATGACTCCCGAACAGCGCCGTGCCGCCTACAACTGCGACATCACCTACGGCACGAACAACGAGTTCGGCTTCGACTACCTCCGCGACAACATGGCCCTGCGCAAGGCTGACATGGTCCAGCGCGGCCACCACTACGCCGTCGTGGATGAGGTCGACTCCATCCTGATCGACGAGGCCCGCACGCCGCTGATCATCTCCGGCCCCGCCGAGGACAACCACGAGTGGTACCCCGTGTTCGCCGAGATGGCGTTGACGCTGCGCCGTGACGTCGACTACGAGGTGGACGAGAAGAAGCGCACCATCGCCGTCCTGGCCCCGGGCATCGAGAAGGTCGAGGACCGACTCGGCATCGAGAACCTCTACGAGTCGGCCAACACGCCGCTCATCTCCTACCTGAATAACTCCATCAAGGCCAAGGAACTGTTCAAGCGCGACAAGGACTATGTCCTCGCGGGCGACGAGGTCCTCATCGTCGACGAGCACACCGGCCGCACGCTGGCCGGCCGTCGCTACAACGAGGGTCTGCACCAGGCGCTGGAGGCGAAGGAAGGCGTCAAGATCAAGGACGAGTACCAGACGCTGGCCACCATCACGCTGCAGAACTACTTCCGCATGTACGAGAAGCTGGCCGGCATGACCGGTACCGCGAAGACGGAAGAGGGCGAGTTCCAGAAGATCTACGGTCTGGGCGTCATCACGATCCCGACCAACCGACCCATGGTACGCGTCGACCAGGCGGATCTGATCTACCGTACGCAGGAGGCCAAGTACGAGGCCATCGTCCGCGACATCGCGGAGCGGCACGCCAAGGGCCAGCCTGTTCTCATCGGTACGGCCTCCGTCGAGAAGTCCGAGGTGCTCTCGGCGCTGCTGAAGAAGGCCAACGTCCCGCACAAGGTCCTCAACGCCAAGCACCATGAGAGCGAAGCCGCCATCGTCGCGGAGGCCGGCCGCAAGGGTGCGGTCACTGTCTCGACGAACATGGCCGGCCGAGGCACCGACATCATGCTGGGCGGCAACCCCGAGTTCCTCGCGGACCTCCAGCTGCGCAAGGAGGGCCTGGACCCCCAGGAGACGCCCGAGGAGTACGAAGCCCGATGGAACGAGACGCTCAAGGCGCTCGAGGACCAGGTGAAGGTGGAGCACGAAGAGGTCGTTGAGCTCGGCGGTCTGTACGTGGTCGGCTCTGAGCGTCACGAGTCGCGGCGCATCGACAACCAGTTGCGAGGCCGCTCCGGTCGCCAGGGGGACCCGGGCGAGTCGCGGTTCTACCTGTCGCTCAGCGACGACCTCATGCGCCTCTTCCGCCCGGAGCTGCTCGAGCGCGCGCTGCTCATGATGAAGGTCCCCGACGACGTGCCGATCGACATGAAGTCGGTGTCGAAGTCCATCGAGGGCGCGCAGAAGCAGGTCGAGGGTCAGAACTTCGAAATGCGCAAGAACGTCCTCAAGTACGACGACGTGATGAACCGCCAGCGCCACGCCATCTACGGCGACCGTCGCCAGGTGCTGGACGGTGCCGACGTCTCGGCCCAGCTGAAGGCCGCCACCGAGCGCGTCGTCAGCGACGTGGTGCGTCAGCACACCGTCGGCATCCCGGAGGACTGGGACATCGAGACGATGTTCACCGAACTCAAGACGCTGTACCCGGTGTCCATCGACATGGACGACATCGCCGACGACCTGCCCGAGCAGGGCGAACTGGTCGAGATGTTCCTCGAGGACGCGGACGCCGCCTACAAGAAGCGTGAGGAGCAGTTGGGTGAGGACACCATGCGCGAGTTGGAGCGCCAGGTCCTCCTGACGGTGCTCGACCGCAAGTGGCGTGAGCACCTCTACGAGATGGACTACCTCCGCGAGGGCATCGGCCTGCGGGCCATGGCACAGCGCGACCCGCTGGTCGAGTACCAGCGCGAGGGTGGCGACATGTTCAACGCCATGATGGACGCCTTCATGGAAGAGGTCGTGGGTTACCTGTTCAACCTCGAGGTGGCTGCGCCGGCGGCCGAGCCCCAGTTGAACGTGGGCCTGGTCACCGACGGCGACGGGTCTGCGGTCGGTGTCGATTCCCTCACCGAGAGCCTCCCCTCCAAGACGGCCCACAGGGTCAAGACCCCGAAGATCCAGGTCCCGGCTGAGGAGCCCCAGCAGGAACTCCCGGCCGCACTGGCCAGGGGCCTCGAGCGCAAGAGCGACAGGAACCTCTCCTACTCTGCGCCGGACGAGACCGGTGAGGCCACGCGTACCGGGGTGACCGTGACGAAGTCGGAGCCGAAGGTGGGCCGCAACCAGCCCTGCCCCTGCGGTTCCGGCAAGAAGTACAAGGTCTGCCACGGCAGGCCCGCCGGAGCGGTCTGAGGCATCCTCAGGCCGCCATCATGGCGGCTGGGCGCAGCACGGCGAGTTCCGTGCAGACCCACCGGTCCCGGTGCACGTCCAGGCGGATCGCGCAGCTGATGATGCGCGAGGCGCAGAGGAGTGACACCGTCGCCTCCACCGCGCGGGGCGTGGGCATCTGGGTCTTGAGCGGCCCGACAGCCATCCGGCGGAAGAGCCCCGTGTCGGCGTAGGAAGCCAGCCGGATGAACGACGTGGCGGACAGCAACGGCCGCACCTGATGGAGGGCCCTCCGGCCTGCCATCGCTTCGAGGAGCACGTGGATCAGGCGGACGGCCTGCGGCGGTGTCTGCTGGGCGGCGGGGGACGGACACAGGGGCGTGATGCTGGAGGAGTTCATGCCGGAGACGCTAGATGGCGGCCCTCTCCCGGGTCACGCCTTTCAGGGCAACGGACAACACCGCACTGGCAACGGACAACACCCGGCTGGATCCGGACAACACCTCGGGCCCGTCGGACAACACCCTGTGAAGCTCAGCCGCCGAACATCAGCAGCAGTCCGCCCATGGTGAAGACCACCATCATGGTGAGCAGGGGCAGGTGGATCCTCACTTGGGCCGGGGCGCTCCGCAGCGCGATGTCGTGCGTCACCAGCACGCCGAGCGCGTGCCCGCCGACGATGAGCAGCACCTGCGCCACGGCGATGAACGTCGGGTACATGAACAGCGCAGTGTCCGGTGCGGCTTCGATGGTGCCGAAGAGGTTCAAGCCACGGCCCAACGGGTCACTGAACCGGATGAGTGTGCGCTGGCCCTCGAGGTAGAGCATGGTGCCGTAGTGCGAGAGCGCATAGCCCACCACCAGCGGGACGAGCCCGGGAGCGAGCGCATCCATCGAGAGCCCGCGGTACGGCCGGGTGCCCAGCCAGAACAGCCCGTAGATGAGCGTTACGGCGGCCAGGAGCGCCAGCGTGCTGACAGGCCAGAGCCATCCGTCCAGCTCCTGGGTGCCGCGGACCCAGAGGCCGGTGTTGGAGAGGGCGTCGAAAAGGGTGCCGCCCAGCAGCACGGAGGCCAAGAGCGCCAAGTGCCGGGGGGCGCGCCAGGACGCCAGATTCCGCACCGGGTTGGTCCAGAGGAGGACGCCGCGCGCGTTGCGGGCCCACGGCGACATGTGGGCGACCGTCGTCGCATAGGCCTCGAAGGGTTCCGCCTGCTGGATCCAGCGCTGGCCCCGCAGCAGCACGCCTGCAGTGACCCAGACGAGCCATCCGACGGCGAACCAGCGGAGGACGGGCACTGTCGCGCCACCGGGCTGGACCAGTTCGAGGTAGAGGAAGGCCAGCAGCGCGAGGGCCGCGGGAAGAACCGATGCCGTCGACTGGAATGGCGCCGGGGCTGTGGCGCCCCTGAAGCGGAGGAGGAGACGCAGAGGGTTCGTGCGACGGTGAACGTCGCCGAACAGCAGCGCCAACGGGACCAGCCCCACCCACACCAGGACGTAGACGAAGCCCAGCGCGGGGTTGTCGATGCGGTCGACCCCCAGGAACAGCGCCGCAGCCATCAGCAGCCAGATGAGGGCGACGATGACCCTCAGCGTGCGGGAGACGACGGGGGAGTCGACGAAGCGCGTGAGCCGTGGCATTTCGCGCCCCTGCTGTTGCTGGAAACGGGACCGTTTCCACGCGAAGATCGCCACCCAGAATGTGATGATCAGCACGACGGCCCCGCCGGCCACGACCAGAGGGAACGGGAGGGGCAGGTCTGAGCGTGAGGCGATCCCGTGCAGCGGGATCACGACACCACCACGTCTGCCCAGATGCTGTCGGTCGTGTGGGACTCGAGTTCGTAGCTGCCCGCCATGTCGGCGGTAAAGGTCCACTCGATGGTCTGTCCCGCCTCCGTGAACTCCTCCAGTTCGTAGCCGTGCAGATGGGCGTGGTCCGCGATGGCCGTCGTGATCCGCATCGTGACCTCCGCCCCGAGCGCCACCTCGATACGTTGGGTGGCGGCGGGCGGGTCCGTGATTTCCAGCTCGATGGTCTGCGGGGGAGCGGAGGCCGGCGCGCCGCAGGCGACCAGCGCGACGGCAGTGAGGAACGCGACGACGAGGCGTGACAAGAGCTTCATGGCAGCACGAACCTACCCCGAATTCCGCGGCCCGCGCAGCAAACCCCTCCTCTGTGTCACAGTGCGGGACTAGGGTGGGGTCCGTGAAGCGTCAACTGGTGTTCATCCCCATCGCGTCTGACGAGCTCGGCATGCTCCTGGGCGAGCCTGCCGTCGAGAACCGGACGGCCTACACCGACACGCCCGAACTGCTGGCGGAACTGGAGTACGGCGAGGACGAGTCGGAAGCTGCCGAACACGCCGCCATGGTGCTCGCCTCGGTGGCAGGTCTGGCCCAGCACGGGGAGCGCACCATCGTCGTCGCAGAGGTCGATGAGGCAGCGGTGGTGCCCGGCGAGGACCCGGCCAACGGCCAGGTCGTGCTCGCGCAGTGCCCGCCACGCGCCATGATCGCCTGGTTCAGCGAGGAGCCAGGGGTGGACGTCGCAGACGCCGCAGCCATCGCCAAGGGGCTCACCATCGACCAGGCCTGGGGACAGCCGCAGGTGCAGGCGCTGCTCGAGAACCACGAACTACTCTGGAATGACAAGGTAGAATACCAGGGAGGTAGCTGACATGCCGCGCTCAATCTGGAAAGGCTCGGTGTCCTTCGGGTTGGTCTCCATCCCGGTGAAGCTCTACGGGGCCACGGAGGACAAGGACATCAGCTTCCGGCAGGTGCATTCCACCGACGGGGGCCGCATCCGCTACCAGCGCGTGTGTGAGAAGTGCGGCGAGGTGGTCCAGTTCGCGGACATCGCCAAGGGGTATGAGGCTGCAGACGGGCGCCTTGCCATCCTGACGGATGAAGATTTCGAGAACCTCCCGCTCAGCACGCTCAAGAGCGTCGACGTGGTGCAGTTCGTGGACGAGCACGAGGTGGATCCCACGTTCTTCCAGCGCACGTACTTCCTTGAGGCGGAGGCAGCAGGCCAGAAGCCCTACGTGCTGCTGCGCGAGGCGCTCGCCAAGGAGAACAAAGTCGCCGTGGTCAAGGTAGCGTTGCGCAGCCGCGAATCCCTGGCGCTGATCCGCGCGCAGGGCGACCTCCTGCTGATGCACACCATGTACTGGCCGGATGAACTGCGCAACGGCGAGTTCGCCGCTCCGTCGCAGGAGGTCAAGATCTCGGACGCGGAGATCGAGATGGCCAAGCTCCTCATCGCGCAGTTGGAGGGCGAGTTCGACCCGGAGGCGTACACAGATTCCTACCGCGCCGCGCTCCTCGAGGTCGTCGAGGCGAAGCTTGCGGGCGCCGAGGTGCCGGAGCAGACGGACCGGTCCGCACCCACGGGCGACGTCATCGACCTGATGTCTGCGCTCAAGGCCTCCGTCGAGGCTGCGAAGAGGCGGCGCGAGGAGGCTTCAGCCAGCAAGGCCGGCTGAGGCCGCCGTCTCACGTCAGCGGCTGAGCCAATCAGCCGCGCGGCGCTCCAGACCGGCGAAGGCGTCACGGATGTACGGCTCGACCTGCGCCTCGACTTTCTTGCCCACCAGGGGGATCTTCACCTTCAGGTCCCCCGTGTAGCGGCCCTGCGTGGTGCCGTCACCCTGGGGGAGCATCTCGGCGTCGGCCGTCACGTCCACGGGCATTCCGGGGACGTCCACGTCCACGGTGCCGCGGACGCTGCCGTCTGCAGCCACGTCGCCGAAGCGGAACACCTGCTTGAGCTTCATGGAGGAACCGATGAACTTGGCGATGGTGGCAGGCACCGGCAGCGACATGATCAGCGTCGTCGCGTCCGGTGTGATGTCGACGCTGTGCTCGGTGGCACCGGCGTGCACAGCGACATCGGCGATGAAGTCCTCATTGCGGAGGAGACCGACGACGCGCTCGGGGTCTGCGGCATAAGTGTGGGTGTAGTCCAGATCCATGACCCCAGACTACTTGCCCGTGAGACTTATCCACGGCCAGCCAAAACCGGGTTCACCAGTCCCTAGGATGAGGGCCATGAGAATCGACCTGCACACTCATTCGCGCGTCTCGGACGGCACCGACACGCCGACGACGCTGGTGATGAAGGCGTTCCAGGCGGGGCTCGACGCCATCGCGCTGACAGACCACGACACCTTCGGCGGAGTTCTCGAGGCGCAGGAGGCAGGCAAGCGCATCGGCTTGAAGGTCCTGTGCGGGATCGAGATGTCCACAGAGGTGGAGGGTCGCGCGGTGCACCTACTGGGGTACGGCTGCGACATCTACGACCGTGACCTGGGCGAGGAACTGGCGCGGATCCGGCACGGCCGCAGCCACCGCCTGCCCATGATGATCGAGAAGCTCAACGCCGCAGGTCTGGAACTGACCATCGACGACGTCAACCGGGTGGCGATGGGCGCGCCGGCCATCGGCCGTCCCCACGTGGCGGATGCGATGGTGGCCAAGGGCTACATCGCGGACCGCGACGAGGCCTTCAAGGTGTGGCTCGACGAGGACCGGCCCGGCTACGTCAAGCGGTATGCGGCGTCGCTCGAGCGGGCGATCGAACTGATCCACGGCGCCAAGGGTGTCGCCGTCATCGCCCATCCGTGGGCGCGCAGGGGACGCGAGGTCATCGACGCGCCCTACCTGGAGCAGCTCGTGCGGGACTACGGGTTGGAGGGCATCGAGGTGGACCACCCGGACCACGACGACGACGCCCGCTCACTCCTGTTCGAGATGGGTGGCCGCCTCGGGCTGCTGCGCACGGGGTCGAGCGATTACCACGGCCTGGGCAAGAAGAACAACCCACTCGGCGCCAACCTGACGCGGAAGTCCGGCTTCCGCGACCTGCTCGCCAGGATCAGGCGCAGGGGCGGCCAGATCGTCTGACCCGGCACGGTTGGCTAAGCTTGGGCCACACCCACTCACCCCAGGCAGGTTAATCCTATGTCCACCGAAGAGATCTCCCTCGACATCGACGCGTCGCTCGCACGTTCAACCGCGCGTAGCAAGGAGATCGAAGCGGCCCTCGCCAAGGATCCGTCGCAGTTCCGCATCCTCACCGGCGACCGCCCCACCGGGCACCTGCACATCGGCCACTTCTTCGGTTCGCTGCAGAACCGCGTCCGGTTGGCGCAGCAGGGCGTGGAGACCTTTGTCATCATCGCCGACTACCAGGTGATCACGGACCGCGACGGCGTGGGCCCCCTGCGCGAGCGGGTCTACTCGTTGCTCACCGATTACCTGGCCATCGGCCTCGACCCGGCCGATGTGACGATCTTCACCCACTCGTCTGTGCCCGCCCTCAACCAGTTGATGCTGCCCTTCCTGTCCGTCGTGACCGACGCCGAGCTGCGGCGCAACCCCACCGTGAAGTCCGAACTCGACGACACGGGTGAGCGCCCCATGTCGGGCCTCATGCTCACCTACCCGGTGCACCAGGCGGCCGACATCCTCTTCTGCCGCGCCAACCTGGTGCCAGTGGGCAAGGACCAGTTGCCACACATCGAGCAGGCGCGCGTGATCGCCCGTCGCTTCGACGAGCGGTACGGCCGGGCGGACGCGTCGAGGCCGGTGTTCCCGGAGCCCGAGGCGCTGCTCTCGAAGTCCGGCACGGTGCTGGGCCTGGACGGCACGAAGATGTCGAAGTCCAAGGGCAACACCATCGAGCTGCGGATGAGCGCCGACGAGACCGCCAAGCTGCTGAAGCGCGCCGTCACGGACTCGGACCGCCACATCACCTATGATCCGGCGAACCGTCCGGAGGTGTCCAACTTGGTCAACCTCGCGGGTCTCTGCCTGGGCAGGGAACCGGAGGATGTCGCGGCCGAGGTCGGCGACGGTGGCGGCGGCGGGTTGAAGAAGCTCGTCACCGAAGCGGTCAACGAGTACTTCGCCCCCATCCGTGCCCGACGCGCGGAGCTCGAGGCTGACCCCGGCCACCTTGAATCAGTGCTGGCCGCTGGCAATGCGCGCGCCAACGCAATCGCCGACCAGACCCTCGATGAGGTCCGGTCGGCGATGCAGATGTCCTACTGAGCTGAGGCTCAGCTCTCGGGCTTGACCTCAACCCCGGCGCGGGTGCGGCGGCGACGACGTCGCGGCTTGCGCTCCGCCGCGGGCTGGGCCGCCGGCTGGTCGCCCTCCGCCTCCGTCGCCCGGTGGCGACGACGGCGCGGGGCGCCGGCCTCGGCTGCGGTGCGCTGGCTGGCCCGACGTTCGCCGGTGCCGCGGAGGCTGGTCTCAGCCCGCTCCTTGGCCGCGATGGTGCCGGGCACGCGGCCCTTGGTGCCCTCGGGGATGTCGAGGTCCGTGTAGAAGTGCGGTGATGACGAGTAGGTCTCGGCCGGCTCCGCGAGCTCGAGGTCCAGCATCTGGGCGATCATCTTCCAGCGGTGCAGATCCTGCCAGTCCACGAGGGTCACGGATACGCCGTTGTTGCCCGCGCGGCCGGTACGGCCGATGCGATGCACGTAGGTGGCGTCCGTGTCGGGGCATTCGTAGTTCACGACGTGGCTCACGTCGGGGATGTCGATACCGCGGGCCGCGACGTCGGTGGCCACCAGCACCTGGATGGTGCCGGAGCGGAACTTCTTCAACGCGCGCTCGCGGGCCTGTTGGTTGAGGTCGCCGTGGATGGAAGCGGCGGCGAAGCCGCGATCGACCAGCTCATCGGTGAGTCGCTGCGCGGCACGCTTGGTGCGGCAGAAGACCATCACCTTCGTGGTCTCGCGGCCCTGGAGCAGGCGGGCGACCATTTCCGGCTTGTCGAGGTCGTGGGCCTGGTACACGAACTGCTCGATGTCCGGGACGGTCATCTTTGCGTCGTGGCCCTCGGCGCGGATGTTGATGGGCTTGTTCAGCGTGGCGCGGGCCAGCGCCAGGATGGGCGCCGGCATGGTCGCGGAGAACAGCAGGGTCTGGCGGTTCTTGGGCGTCTTGCGCAGCAGCCGCTCGATGTCGGGCAGGAAGCCCAGGTCGAGCATCTCGTCGGCTTCGTCGAGGACGAGCACCTGCACGTTGCCCAGGTCGAGCGCCCCGCGGTCCGCGAGGTCCAGGAGGCGGCCCGGGGTGCCGACGGCGATGTCGATGCCCGTGGCGAGAGTGTCGAGTTGCTCGTCGTAGCCGGTGCCGCCGTAGATGGTGAGGACGCGCATCTTGAGATGCTTGCCTGCCATGTCCATGTCGCGCCCGACCTGCAGCGCGAGTTCACGGGTGGGACACACGACGAGGGCACGGGGCTTGCCGTGCGCGGGCTTCTCGCCGTCCGACAGGGTGACCATGCGGTGCAACAGGCTGACGCCGAAGGCGAGGGTCTTGCCGGTGCCGGTGCGGGCCTGGCCGATCACGTCGGCGCCCTGCAGGGCGAGCGGGATGGCGAGCGTCTGGATGGCGAAGGGATGGACGATGCCCGTCTCTGCCAACGCCGAGGTAATGGATTCGTGGATGCCGAGGTCAGCGAATGTGTCGCTGCCTGCAATCTCGTTGTCGCTCAGGGTACTGACCTTTTCGAGTGAGCTCACGGCGCGGGAGCCGCGACCGGAGACGGGCAGAGTGCGCCCGCGAGGGCCCACTCTACCGCAGCCGGTGTCTCAGACCGCTCCGAAGCCTACGGTTCGCGTGCTGGCGCTGCCGATGTCGATGTAGCCGACGCGCGAGGCGGGGATGACGACCCGGCGGCCCTTCACGTCCGTCAGTTCCAGGAGCCCTGAGTTCTCCATCGCTTCCCGCAACTGCGCAATGACCTCGTCGGACGAGGAAGTGGTGTCGATGCTGACTTCGCGGGCGACGTCGGTGATGCCGATCTTGATCTCCATGCGGCCAACTCTAGCGGCGCCGCCAAGGGCCAGGCGTCACTGCTCGATGCGTGCGACCACCACGGTGATGTTGTCCTTGCCACCCTGCTCGTTGGCCCACGCGACGAGCGACTCGGCCAGCGCGGGAGGGTTCGGGCAGCGGCTGACGCAGGCGCTGAAGAGCGCCGACATGTCCTCCGGGGAACTCGCGTAGTTCCACAGCCCGTCGGTACAGAGCATGAGCCAGCCGTTGCTCTGGGGCTGGAGGGTGACGACCGACGGCGTGACGTTGGTGGCTTGGCGACCCAGCCACTTGGTGATGGCGTGGGCCTGGTTGGACTGCTCGGCGTCGTCGCGGGACATGCCCAGCATGATGCGCGCCTGCGCCATGGAGTCGTCGACCGAGAGGAGGTCTGTTGAGCCGTCGTCGCTGAACCAGTAGGCACGGGAGTCGCCGATGTTGCCGACGGCGATCATGCCGGGCAGGATCGCGGCCGCGATGAGTGTGCACGCCGAAGGGTCTTCAGCCGCGGCGAGCACCTCGTCGTTGGCGGCGGCGAAGGCCTGCACGAAGGCCACGTTGGCCGGTGTCCCGGCGTTCAGCGCGTTGATCAGCGTCTCGACCGTTGCCTCCGTGGCCACCAACGAGGCCAGTTCGGAACCATGGGCGGTGGTGACACCGTCGGCGACCGCGAGCACCGCCTCGGAGCGGGGTTCTGTCCGGACCGCCAGGCACATGGCGTCCTGGTTGGAGCGGTGCCGCCGGCCGGTGTCGCTGCACCCGGCCACCCAGGGGGCGGGCTCACGCACGTAATGCGCGCGCTCGGAGCGGGGCTGCGGTGTCGACTGGTCCGTCATGGACACCATCCTCTCAGGCAAGGGGGCCGGGCAGCGCCGGGCTTGTGGCTGTTGGCAGCGTGGACTGCCAGAGGTCGCCTAGCTTCTGCACCCGCTCCAGCATGGCGGTGGGATGTGTCCGGACCGGCGTGTCGGAGCCCAGGGCCGCCACCTCTTCCCAGGTGAGGGGAGTCGCCACCGAGGGCACCTCGAGGCCGCGGACCGAATAGGCGACCACCGTGTTGCGGGCCGCGAGGTTCTGGGCGAAGTCGACGAAGACCAACCCGGCCCGGGCGTTCTTGGCCATGGTGGCCACGAAGCGCTGGGGATGCCGCTGGGAGAGGTGCCGGGCCAAGGACTGGGCGAACTGGTACACCTGCGAGGCGGGGGTGGGCGCGATGGGCACCGTCAGCTGGAGCCCCTTGTTCCCAGAGCTCTTGGGGTGCGACTCGAGCCCTACCTCCGCCAGCGTCGTGGCGGCGATGATGGCGCCTTTGGCGATCTCGTCCGGCGTGACGCCGGGACCGGGGTCGAGATCGACAACCAGTGAGGTCGCCCGGGGTTCGTCCTCGCCGTCGATCACGATTCCGTCCTCGTGGGCGGTCGCCTCCGTCGTGCGCCACTGCGGGGTGTGCAGCTCGATCGACGCGATGTTCGCCAACCAGGCGAGATCCGCCCGCTGGGTGGCCGTCACGTAGCTGACCGTGCCGGCGCTGGTGGCGACGTCCACGGTCTGAACGAAGGCCGGTGTGCCGGCGGGGGCGTTCTTCTCGTAGAACGAGTCGCCGGTGGTGCCGTCGGGAAAGCGCACCCGGGTCAGGGCCCGGTCCCGCAGGTGCGGGAGGAGGACCTCGGAGATCTCGACGTAGTAGTTGATCAGTTCGCCCTTGGTGAACCCGCTGGGGAACAGCGGCTTGTGCAGGTTGCTCAGGTTCAGCGTCAACCCGTCGATCTCAGTGGTGATCCGCTCGTTCATGCCCGACCTCCTGATCCCAGCATGGCATGGGCTGGCGTGAATTTGTCGCCCCAGGATGGTTGCATGGTGCCCATGAGTTTCCGAGTGGTGCCGCCCCGCCATGTCGTCATGCCGGGCCTCACGGCCGAACAGGCGGAGTTGGCGACGCCCACCAACGGCGTGACGGTGGTGCTCGGTGGGCCCGGTTCGGGCAAGACCACCCTGATCGCGGAGGCGGCTGCGGCCAGGGTCGCGGGGGGGTCCACGCTGGAGCGGTTGGTCGTGTTGGCCCACTCCCGTGCCGCGGCGCAGACGCTTCGCCGTGACATCACCCGCAGGCTCGACAGGGCACAGACCGAGGCTCACGTCACCACCATCCACGGCCTGTCCCTCGGCCTGCTGCGCCGGTTCTGGCCCCACGAGGACAGCCCCTGGCGCCTGCTCCGGGCGCCGGAGCAGGAGGCCCGGATTCGCGAACTCCTGGAGGGGATGGGCCCGGAGGCCTGGCCGGACGAGTTCAGGGCCGCGGTCGGCACCCGGGCGTTCGCCCGGCAACTGCGAGAGGTGCTGGCGCGGGCGCGCCAGCTGTCACTCGACGCGGAGTCCATCGCGGCCATGGCCACCGCGGGCGGCGACGAACTGTTCCGGGCGGCCGCCGGTTTCATCGAGGAGTACCTCACCGTCGCAGATTTCGCGGGCACGCTGGATTACGCCGAGCTCGTCTACCGTACGCGGCTGCTGCTCACCGAGCAGTCGGTCGCCGGGGGAGTGCGCGCCGCGTTCGACGCCGTCCTCGTCGACGACGCGCACGAGTCGGACCATGCACAGGTCGGTCTCGTCGGAGACCTCGCGCGGTTGGGCCTGCCGGTGCTGGCGGTGGGGGATCCGCACTCACGGATCGGTGGCTACCGCGGCGCCAGCCCCACCGCAATGGCTGACCTGGCGGCCCTTCCAGGTGCCGGCAGGGCGCAGCTGACGGGCGGCTTCCGGAGCCGGGCCGCGCTGGCGGAGTCGCTGGAGGTCCTGCGGCAACGCCTCGATCAGCGCCTGGCCTCACCGCCCGTCGCGGCCGTGCTCGGCGGCGGCGTGGTCACGGTGTCGGTCTACGACAACGAATCCGCGGAACTGGCGCAGGTCGCCGCGCAGTTGAGGTCCGCGGTGGCGCAGGACGGTCTGTCCTGGGCAGACCTGGTGGTGGTGACCCGGGCCGGTCGCGCGCAACTGAGCGCCGTGGCCAAGGAACTCGTCAGGTTGGGCGTCCCCGTCGATGTCTCCGGTGACGAGATCGCGCTGGCCGAACAACCGGCCGTTTCCGTGTTGCTGCTCGCCCTGCGGATCTGCGCCGACGGTGGCGCTCCGGAGGCGGACGAGACCCGCCTGCTGATGTCTTCGCCGCTCTGCGGCCTCGACGGCGTGGGCCAGCGACGGCTGGGCCGCGCGCTCCTCGCCCGGCACCGGGCTGAGGGCACGTCGGCGGTGCTCCTCAGCAGGTCACTCTCCGAGCCGTCGCTGCTGGAGGGCATCGACCTCCCAGAAGCGGCCCAGGCCGCTGCGTTGGCCGGGTTGCTGGCCGAGGGGACGGCGCTGGCGGAGCGGGGCGCAGAGGTGCAGGAGGTGCTGTGGCACCTGTGGTCGGCAACGGGGTGGCCGGAGCAGCTGCAGGAGCGCGCGCTGCGCGGATCCCGTCGGGCAGACGCGGATCTGGACGCCATGGTCGAGTTGTTCGAACAGGCCTCCCGTGCAGATGACCTGCGCGGTGGCGCCGGTGCCCGCACCTTCATCGCCGAGCTGTCCGGGCAGGAGATCCCGGCAGACACCGGCCGCGAACTCGACATCGGCGGCCGGGGCGTCCGGGTGGTGACGGCGCACCGCACGCGTGGCCTCGAGTGGGAACGCGTCTGGGTGATCGGCGTCCAGGAGGGGCTGTGGCCCCGCCTCACCCGGGCCGGGCTGCTCGTGGACCCGGATCGCCTCGGCCCCGACGGCCTCGCCGCCCCGGGGCAGGCATCACACCTGTCCTCTGAGCGGCAACTGTTCTACGTCGCCTGTAGCCGTGCCCGCGCCGGCCTGCACGTCTCGGCGGTGCAGGGCGTCGACGGCGAGGGCGGGCGCCCCTCCCGGTTCCTCGGTGAGCTCGGAGTGGAGGTCCACCGCGTCAACGGTCGGCCGGGCCAACTCCTGTCCGCTTCAGCCCTGGTGGGCGAACTGCGGCGGGTCATGACGGATGAGACAGCGGCACCGGGCCTCCGGCGCGCCGCGGCGCTGCGGCTCGCGGCCATGGCCACGGTGCAGAACCCCGACGGGGCGTCGGCTTTCCCGGGTGCCTCGCCCGGCACCTGGTGGGGGATGCGCGACACGAGCGGAACCGCGCACGAACACCGTGGCCCCATCCACCTCAACGGGTCCTCGCTGGCGCAGTTGCTCAGTTGCCCGCGCATGTGGTTCCTCTCGCGGCGAGCCCAGGCGGAGCCGTCCCGGCAGTCGCGCGCTTCGGTGGGTGACGTCGTCCACGTCGTGGCCAAGCACGCCGCCACCGAGGGGCTCACCGCCGCACAGATGCATGCCAGGCTGGACGAGGTCTGGGAGAAGATCCCGTTCGAGACCGAGTGGTTGTCGGCCACTGAACGCTCGGAGATCTTTGCTGCCCTTGAGCGCTTCGCGAACTACCAGACCACCAACCCGCACGAGCTCCTGGCCGTCGAGAAGTCGTTCGAAGTGGGGCTGGAGGTGGCGGGGGAACGGGTGGTGCTCCGGGGCACCGTCGACAGGCTCGAGCGCACTGCCGACGGCAGGCTGCGCGTCGTGGACCTCAAGACGGCCAGGAAAGTGCAGCGGTCACCGGAGGTGGTGGACAACCCGCAGCTGGGCATCTATCAGTTGGCGGCCAGCCTCGGCGCCTTCAACGACGTGGCCGGCCGGGGCACCGGCGTCGCGCCGCCCGCTCTGATGTTCCTGCGGGGCGGCGAAACGCTCCCGTCGGTGGTGGAACAGCCATCCATCGACGACGTGCCGGCCATCGAGGGGGAGGAACTCACAGTGGGGCCCACCTGGGTGCACGACAGGATCGCCACCGCCGTGGACATCCTGCGCAGCGGCCGGTTCGAGGCGGCCGAGTGCGCCGCCTGTCGCTATTGCCCCTTCAAGGCTTCGTGCCCGGCACTCGCCGCGCCGGGGAAGGTAGGCCACCGATGACCATCCACCCCATCCGTTCCCGGCTGTTCACAGATCCTCAGCAACTCTGTGACGCGCTGGAGATTCCGTTCTCGGACGAGCAGCTGGCGTGCATCACCGCGCCGCTCGAGCCGGCGGTGATCATCGCCGGCGCAGGCAGTGGGAAGACCACCGTCATGGCCGCGCGGGTGGTCTGGTTGGTGGGCACCGGTCAGGTCCGTCCGGAACAGGTGTTGGGACTCACCTTCACCCGCAAGGCGGCGGCAGAGTTGGCCGGCAGGGTGGCTGATGCGCTTGCGCGCGCCAGGGTGCTGACCGGCGCGGAGGGCGAGGGCGCCGAACTGGTGATGACCTACGATTCCTTCGCCGCCCGCCTGGTGAGCGAGTTCGGTCTGCGCATCGGCATCGACAGGGACCCGGTCATGATCACCGGAGCCAGCCGGTTCCGCCTCGCCACCAGGGTGGTGGCGGATGCGCCGGGGCCGTTCCGGAGCATCAGCCGCCTCAGTCACCACTCCATCCCGGAACGGGTCCTCTCCCTGGACGCCGAGATGGCCTCCCACCTGGTGACCCCCCGCCAGATCCTCGAGCAGTCGGCGCAGAGCGAAAAGGCCTTTCTCGAAGCGCCGCTCTTCCGGGGAAAGGTCATGCGCGACGTGGCGAAGGCGCTGGACGCGACCGAGGAGCGTCGCGAGCTCCTCTCGCTGGTCATGCGCTACCAGGAACTCAAGCGCCGTCTCGGCGTCGTAGAGTTCGCGGACCAGTTGCGCGAATCCGTCCGGCTCGTCACGGAGGTCCCGGATGTGGGCCGCGAACTGCGCCACCGGTTCCGGGTGGTGCTCCTGGACGAGTACCAGGACACGTCCTCCGCACAGGCCGAACTGCTGCGGCGCCTCTTCACCGGGCCGGTGCACTCGGATGCGATGGGCTTCCCCGTCACTGCTGTCGGAGACCCCTACCAGGCCATCTACGGGTGGCGGGGCGCCGCCTCCGGCAACATCCTCGAGTTCTCCTACCAGTTCCGCCGCTCAGACGGTGCCCCCGCCGAACGCCAGACGCTCAGCATCAACCGGCGCAGCGGCCACCGCATCCTGGAGGTGGGCAACTCGCTGGCTTCCGGGCTGCATGCCGCTCCGGGCGAGGATGGTGTGTCGCTCGTGGCTCCCGAGGGGGCGCCGGCCGGAGCGGTGGCAGCAGCCATGTTCGACACCTTCCGCCACGAGGTCGACTGGATGGCGGAGACCGTCATCGCACAGCATGACGACGGCCGGTCCTGGAAGGACCAGGCCGTGTTGGTCAGGCGCAACGCGGCGCTGGCGCCCATCTTCGAGGCGTTGCGTGACCGCGACGTGCCCGTCGAGATCGTCGGCCTCGGTGGGCTGTTGGGCCTCCCCGAAGTGGCCCCCATCGTCGCGACCCTCCGCGTGCTGGACGACGTGACGGCCAACCCGGAGGTCGCCATGCTTCTCACCGGGCCGCGGTGGAACCTCGGGCTGACCGACATGGAGGTGCTGGGGGCGCGGGCACGCGAACTGGCCACGCAATCCGCCGTCGACACCCTGGAGAGCGACGACCTCATCAGGGCCGTCACGCAGGCAGACCCGGGCGAGGTGGTGTGTCTGCTCGACGCAGTGGCGGACCCCGGGGACGCGCCGCTGAGCGCGGAGGGACGCCGGCGGCTCGGCCGCTTCCACCACGAGATCACCACCCTCCGCCGGCATGCCTCCGAGCCGGTGGCAGACCTCGTCACGAGGGTGATCGCCACCCTCGGGTTGGAGGCCGAACTCATCGCTACCGGAGGCGACACCACGCAGGTCGCCAGGTTCGTCGCAGAGGTGGCCAGCTATGTCGACGTCGATGGCGACGGCAGCCTCACCGGTCTGATCGCCTACCTCGATGCCGAATCCGAACACGGTGAAGGCCTCATGCAGGCCGTGCCCAGCGAGGAGGATTCGGTCAAGCTCATGACCGTCCACCGCGCGAAGGGCCTGGAGTGGGACACGGTGTTCCTGCCCAGCCTCGTCGACAAGGTCTTCCCCTCGGAGTCGAGGTCCGGAGTGTGGCCCCAGCGGGCCGACGTGCTGCCCGCGCCGCTGCGCGGCGACGCGGGCTCGATTCCGCAACTGGGGGAGCACACCAAGAAGGGCATCGACGCGTACCGCGACGCACTGAAGGACGAACACCGCCTCTCGGAGGACCGGCTGGCGTACGTCGCCGCCACCCGCGCCAAACGCCTGTTGCTGGCTTCGGCCCACCTCTGGACGCCCGGCAACATCCGTCCCCGGGCAGAGTCCCCGTACTTCACCGTGATCCGCGAACTCTGCGAGGCGGCCGGCACGTACCTCGACAACGCCTCCCGCTCGTCGGATACCAACCCCATCCCGGCAGAGCCGGCCCGGGCCGTCTGGCCCGTCGAACTCGACGAGGCCGGCATCGCGCGGCGCGCGTCGGCCGCTGAGCTCATCACCCGGGCCACCGAACTGGCCGATGCCACCGAACAGGACCAGTTGAGATGGACGTGGGAGTCGGGTGTCATAGCGGACGAGGACGCCGCCACTGTCGCCGCCTGGGACGAGAGCATCAGGCACCTCACCGAACTGGCCCAGCGCCGCGGACACCGCTCGGTGGCGCTGCCGGACGGGCTGTCAGCCACCGCGCTGATCGCCCTGCAGACGGACCAAAGCGCGTTCGCGGCCGGACTGCTGCGGCGCATGCCCCGCAGACCTTCGACGGCCGCCCGCGTGGGCTCCAGGTTCCATGAATGGCTTCAGGAACGCTTCCTACTCCCCGCCTCGCTGGAGGAACTGGAGGCGCAACCCACGGTGGCCACGGGAGAACTCACCAGGCTCATCGAGGCTTTTGAGGCCGGTCAGTTCGCGCACCGGATGCCGATGGGCGTCGAGGTGCCGTTCCTCATGCGCCGCGGCCCGCACGTGCTGCGCGGTCGCATCGACGCTGTCTACGCCTGGCCCCGGGACGGGCTCGAGTACCTCGTCGTGGACTGGAAGACCTCCAACCAGGCAGCAGAGCCCCTACAACTCGCGGTGTACCGGCAGGCCTGGGCGGAGGCCCGTGGAGTGGACCCGGCTGTCGTGGGTGCGGCGTTCTACCATGTGCTGACGGACCAGTTGCGGTTCGTGGAGGCCCCCGTCGGCCTCGTCGACGGGGCGCTGGAGGTTGCTGATTCATGAGCAGGTGGCTGGATCGCTCCCCGCTGGACCGGCTGCCCATCGGGCGCGGTGCAGCTGAGGTGGAGGCCCTGTGGAGGGGCGCCGTGGTCGTCGAGGTGGACGCCGAGGGCGCGATCGCGTCGGAGCAGGGACGCCCGCGCGCCCTCCGGTCGCCGGGGGAGCGGCAGCCTGAAGACATCCTGTTGGGCATCGTCGACGGTGTGGCCTGGTTCGCCCGGGGCGTCGACGCAGTCTCTGGCGAGGCCATGAGTTGGCGTGACACCAATCCGGATTCACTGGACCCGTTGGCCACCGGCGTCGCGCTCGCCCGGTGGCACGCCGGGCAGCCGCCGTGCGAGAACTGTGGTTCGGGCACCAGGCCGGATCAGGCGGGTGCCCGGCGCATCTGCACCGGCTGCGGAGCACTGCAGTTCCCCCGCATCGACCCGTGCGTCATCGTGGCGGTCACAGATCCCGACGACAGGCTGCTGCTGGCCAGGCAGGCGCAGTGGGCGCGCGGACGCATCTCGGTCATCGCAGGGTTCATCGAAGCGGGTGAGTCTGTCGAACAGGCGGTGCACCGCGAGGTGCACGAAGAGGTGGGGGCACGGCTGACGTCCCTGACGTACTTCGGTTCCGAGCCGTGGCCCATGCCTCGTTCATTGATGCTCGGGTTCCAGGCCCGTGCCGAAGATGCGCAGATAACAGTGGACGGCGACGAGATCTCTGAGGGTGCGTATTACACCCGGTCAGATCTCGCCGCCGCCTTGGCTGCGGGTGAGGTGATCCTCCCTGCTGGGGCCTCGCTTGCGCGGGCCCTCATTCAGCGCTGGCTCAGTTCTGGTTGAGCCTGCTGGTTTCGTCCTGGATCCGGGTGGCCACCTCAAGGAGCTTCTCCTTGTGGGCAGCGGCGTGGTGGGCGCAGAAGAGCAACTCACCGCCGGACTGGAGGAATACGCGCAGGTAGGCCTGGGCGCCGCAGCGATCGCAGCGATCGACAGCGGTCAGGGTGGGATCCGTTGCGAGTTCGGTCATCATGGCCTCCTGCCTTATCTTTCTTACCTTCTCATGTATCAACGTACCCGGGGCGCGGAATGTTCCCTGGGCGCCGCGGCCGCGTTTCACTGACACGGTCAGTCGGTGCGCACGGGTAACCTGTCTGGGTGCAGACCCCGAAGACCCCACCGCTGTCCCGTGATTACGAGGCGAAGAACCTTCTCGTCCTCGAAGGGCTCGAGGCCGTGCGCAAGCGGCCTGCCATGTACATTGGCTCGACGGACACCCGCGGCCTCATGCACTGCCTCTGGGAGATCATCGACAACGCCGTGGACGAGGCGCTGGCTGGCTTCGGCGAGGAGATCGAGGTGACCCTGGGCGCCGACGGTTCCGTGAGCGTGCACGACCACGCCCGCGGTGTGCCGGTGGACAAGGAACCCCGCACCGGGCTCAGCGGCGTCGAAGTGGTCTTCACCAAGCTGCATGCCGGCGGCAAGTTCGGCAACTCGTCCTACACGGCCACCGGCGGCCTGCACGGTGTCGGCGCCTCCGTCGTCAACGCCCTGTCGTCGCGCCTGGATGTCCAGGTGGACCGCGACGGCAGCACCTGGGAGATGAGCTTCCGCCGCGGTGTGCCCGGCATCTTCGACGGCGAAGGCCCCGATGCGGACTTCACCCCCAGCAGCGGCATCCGCAAGATCAAGAAGGTGGCCAAGGCCACATCGGGCACCCGGGTGCGGTACTGGCCGGACCGGCAGATCTTCCTCGCAGACGCGGAACTGTCCCTCCGCCACCTTCACGACCGCGCGCGTCAGACGTCCTTCCTGGTGCCCGGCCTCAAGATCGAGGTCACGGATGCGCGCGACGGCGAACCCGCCGTCGAAACGTTCCTGCACGTGGGCGGGATCGCCGAGTTCGCTGATTTCCTGGCGCCTGACGCCGCGCTCACCGAAATCATCCGGCTGGAGGGCAGGGACTCCTTCGTGGAGACCGTGCCCATGCTCGACGCCAGTGGCGCGATGACACCCACCGACGTGGAACGCGACCTCGACGTGAACATCGCGCTGCGCTGGGGCACCGGCTACGACACGGTGCTGAAGTCGTTCGTGAACATCATCGCCACCCCGAAGGGCGGCACCCATGTGCAGGGCTTCGAGCGGGGCCTCACCCGTGCGCTGGTCAAGTCCTACGAGGGCACCCGCGGGCTCCTGAAGGCCGGCGAAGAGGTGGTCAAGGAAGACTGTGTCGAAGGCATGACCGCCGTCGTGACGGTGCGTCTCGCCGAGCCGCAGTTCGAGGGGCAGACCAAGGAGGTGCTGGGCACGCCCGCCGTCAACCGGCTGGTGGCCCGCGTCGTGGAGTCGGAGATGGGCAAGTTCCTCACCGCCCCCAAGACGCGCCAGATGGCCCGCACCCTGCAGGAGAAGGTGGTCTCGGCCGCGCGCACGCGCGTGCAGGCCCGCGCGCACCGGGAGACCCAGCGGCGCAAGAATGCCCTCGAATCCTCAACGTTGCCGCCCAAGCTGAAGGACTGCCGCTCCACCGGAGTTGACAGCACGGAACTGTTCATCGTGGAGGGCGACTCCGCACTGGGCACCGCGAACGTGGCCCGCAATTCGGAGTTTCAGGCGCTGCTGCCCATCCGCGGCAAGATCCTCAACGTGCAGAAGGCCTCCATCGGCGACATGCTCAAGAACGCCGAGTGCGCCTCGATCATCCAGGTGGTCGGCGCCGGTTCCGGCCGCTCCTTCGATGTGGATTCGGCACGCTACGGCAAGGTCATCTTCATGGCGGACGCGGATTCCGACGGCGCCCACATCCGCTGCCTGCTCGCCACGCTCTTCTTCCGCTACATGCGCCCCCTTGTGGAGGCCGGCCGCGTGTTCTCAGCCGTTCCGCCCCTGCACCGGTTCGAGCTGATCAACCCCAAGAAGGGCTACGACAAGTACATCTACACGTATTCGGATGCCGAGTACCAGCGCAAGTCGCTCGAACTCACCAAGCGGGGACAGAAGTTCAAGGAGCCGCAGCGCTACAAGGGCCTGGGCGAAATGGACGCGGACCAGCTGGCAGACACCACGATGAGCCCGAAGCACCGGATGCTGCGCAGGCTCACCGTCGACGATGCAGAAGCGGCCGAGCGTGTCTTCGAAGTCCTCATGGGCAACGACGTGGCCCCCCGTAAGGAGTTCATCATCGAGGGTGCTTACGCGCTCGAAGCGGATCGCATCGACGCCTGACGCTGGTCCCCGCCCGCCGGGCCAGCGTCAATCAGCGACGAGGACGACGGAGAGGTGGCGCGGCCCGTGGACGCCCTCGACCCGGCTCAACTCGATGTCGCTCGTCGCTGAGCCGCCGCTCAACCACGTGACCGGGCGACGCTCGCGGATCGCCGGAGCCAGCCGGGCGATGCCCTCGGGAACGTCGCTGACCACCTGGTACTCGTGCACCACGCAGATGTGGCGGTCCGGGAGCAGTGTCAGGGCGCGGCGGCCCTGACCCTCGCTGTGGTCGAGGGCGATCGTGCCCGAATCCGCCATGCCGACCGCCGCCGTCGTCACCACCGCGTCGATGGCGTTCAGCTCGGCGTGGGTCAACTGCGGGTCGTCGCGGTGCAGCGCGAAGCCGGCATGTCGGAGCGCCGCGACCCACGCCTCGGGGAACCCCGCCGGCACCACGATGCTCTTCGTGTCCAACGCTTCCAGGGCTTCGACGATCATGGCCGCCGCCCCGTCGGGGGCGCAGCGGCGGACCGCGGCCTTGTAGTCCTCGACCTTCTCGACGAAGTCCGCGATCACGTCCTTGGTGCCCAGGGGGCGGCCGTAGGCCCAGTCGACGGGCACGTCGATCATCGGATCCGTCTCGGTGACGTCCTTGGTGGCTCGCCGGATGCGTTGCAGCACCTCTTCACGCGCGCTCATTCTGCGTCTCCTTCGTGTTCGTCCTTCCACCACTGGCGGAAGGTCTGCGTGGGTGGGGCTTCGGCGTCGCGGGCCTGCAGCCAGCGCGAGGCCAGGGGGATGGGCATCGGGCCGAGCCACTTGCCGCGGAAAATGCGGCCAGCGAAGCGGCTACCGAGTTGGACCGACGCCAGGTTCCGGCCGTCCTTCATCACCCAGCCGGCGCCCTTCATCAGCAGTTGCTCACCGGTGGGGTGCTTGGCCGTCTTGTGTTCGACGGCCTTGTGGCGCAGGTGCACCAGGATGTCGGTGAACGGGATCCGCACCGGGCAGACTTCGTTGCAGGCGCCGCACAGCGTCGAGGCGAACGGCAGCGCGCGGGTGTTCGCGTCGTCCATGCCGCGCAGCTGCGGGCCGAGGATGGCGCCGATGGGGCCGGGGTACGGCGACCCGTAGGCGTGGCCGCCCACCCGCTCGTACACGGGGCAGATGTTGAGGCAGGCGGAGCAGCGGATGCAGCGCAGCGCAGCGCGGCCCTCGGGATCGGCCAGGACATCGGTGCGTCCGTTGTCGAGCAGCACCACGTGGAGGTCCTGCGGGCCTTCGCCGGGCGTCACGCCCGTCCACATCGAGGTGTACGGGTTCATGCGCTCGCCGGTGGACGAGCGGGGGAGCAACTTGAGGAACACCTCGAGGTCCTCCAGCGTCGGGAGCACCTTCTCGATGCCGACGACGGAGACCAGCGTCTCGGGGAGGGTCAGGCACATGCGGCCGTTGCCCTCGGATTCGACGATGACGAGCGTGCCGGTGTCGGCCACGATGAAGTTGCCGCCGGAGACCGCCATCTTCGCCCGCAGGAACTTCTCGCGCAGGTGCAGGCGGGCGGCCTCGGCCAGTTCGGACGGGTCGTCGGAGATGGGCTCGGGGGCGGGTCTCCCATAGCGGCCCATCTCCTCCTTGAAGATCTCGCGCACCTCGGAGCGGTTGCGGTGGATGGCGGGCACGAGAATGTGGCTGGGCAGGTCATGGCCCAACTGCACGATGAGTTCGGCCAGGTCGGTCTCCCAGGCGGCGATGCCCTCTGCCTCCAGGTGCTCGTTGAGGTCGATCTCCTGGGTGACCATCGACTTGATCTTGACCACCTCGTCGACGCCCTTGGCCTTGGCGATGTCCGTGACGATGCGGTTGGCGTCAGCTGCGTCACGTGCCCAGTGCACGGTGATGCCGGCTGCTGTCATGGTCTCCTCCGCCTGAAGGAGATAGCGCTCGAGGTGGCGTGCCACGCGGTCCTTGATCTGGGCCGCCGCGGTGCGCAACTCCTCCCATTCGGGCACCTCCGAGGCGCGGACGATGCGCTTGGCCCGGATGGTCGACGTCGCGTGGGTGAGGTTCTTGCGTTGCTCCGCGTTCTGCAGGCTCGCCTTCGCTGCCTGTGGGAACTCGGGGATGCCCAGCCACGAGCCGGGCTCAGGGGTGCGGCGGTTCATCGCGCGTCCTCCTCGGTGGCGGCCAAGACTTCGGCCAGGTGGATGGTCTTGACGCCGGAGCGGCCGCGGTGCAGCACGCCACCGATGTTCATCAGGCACGCGTGGTCACCGGCCACCAGGTACTCGGCGCCGGTGGTGCGCACATGGCGGGCCTTGTCGGAGGCCATGGCGATGGACACGTCAGGGTTCTTGAGAGAGAAGGTGCCGCCGAAGCCGCAGCATTCCTCGGCCTTCGGCAGGTCGATCAGGTCGATGCCGCGCACGTCCCTCAACAGCCTCAGGGGGCGGTCGCCCACCTTGGCGACCCGCACCGAGTGGCAGGTGGGGTGGTAGGTCACGCGGTGCGGGAAGTAGGCGCCCACGTCGGTGACCCCCAGCACGTCGACGATGAACTCGCTCAACTCGTAGGTGCGGGTCGCAGCCGCCGTAGCGTCGCGTTCGAGGCCGGCATCGCCGGCGTGGCGGGCGAGCATCGGGTGCTGCTCCCGCACGGAACCGACGCAGGAACCCGAGGGGGCGACGATGTAGTCGTAGTCCCCGAACGAGCGCACGTAATTGCGCACGGTGGGCACCGCCTCGTCCCAATAACCGGTGTTGGTCATGATCTGCCCGCAGCAGGTCTGGCGCTCCGGGTACGAGACGCGGCAACCGAGGCGCTCGAGGAGTCGCACTGTGGCGATGGGCACCGACGGCTTCATGGTGTCGGTGATGCACGTGGCGAACAACGCGACGTGGGGGCTGGCGTTCATGGCAGTGGCCTTTCGGGGGATCAGGGGAGCAGCCAGGAGAGCACGGGGGTGGACATGAGCCCGGAGAGCAGGCACAGCAGGGCGAGCAGCACGAAGCTCCACCCGATGATGCGGCGCAGGATCGTGGACTCGGCGCCGGCGATGCCGATGGCGGTGGCGGCGATCGTCAGCGACTGCGGCGAGATCATCTTGCCCACCACGCCGCCGGCCGCATTGGAGCCGACGAGCAGCGCGCGCATCGATTCGGTGCCGAGGTGCGAGCCTGGGCCGATCTCGGCGCCCACTCCGGATTGGAGGCTGGAGAACAGGATGTTGGCCGACGTGTCGGAGCCGGTCACGTAGGTGCCGATCCAGCCGAGGACCGGGGCCACGTAGGGGTAGAGGGCGCCGGCGCCTGCGAAGAAGAGGCCGAGCGCCAGGGTCTGGCCCGAGTCGCCCATCACGTAGGCCAGCGCCACGACGCTGCCGATGGTGAGCATCGCGAAGCGCAGCTTCTTCGCGTTGGTCCACAGCACGCCGAAGATCTCTCCGATGCCCATCCGGTAGATGAGGCCGGTGACGATGGCCACGAAGGCGAGCAGGATGCCCGGCGTCGACGCCCAGGCGAGCGTGTAGGACTGGTGAGCGGCCGGGTTGCCGGCGACGTCCAGTAGCCCGCCCAGGCCGGGCCAGGCGAACTTCACGTCGGTGGCGGCCAGCGCGGCCTTCACCGGCGGCAGGGCCGCGAGTCCGAACACCACGATGACGAGCAGGTAGGGCACCAGTGCCATCATGATCCGGCTTCCGGTCAGTGCCTCGCCCGAGGTGCGGCGGGCATCGACCGGAGCGTCCTTCTCGACGGCGGGGTCGATCTTGATGCCGATCCGTTCGGCCGCCTCCGCGCCACCCCTCGGGTGCCACATCTTGAGGAAGGCGATGGCCACGATGACGCTGCTCACGGCAGCGAACACCTCGGTGAGGTTGTAGAGGGGCGTGGCGGACACGATCCACTTGGCGATGCCGAAGGTGACGCCGACGACCAGGCCGAAGGGCCAGCCCTCACGGAGGCCGCGCTTTCCGTCCATCACCGCGAGGAGCAGGAAGGGCACCACGAGGCACAGCAGTGCGGTCAGCCGGCCGGTGATGGGGGAGATGGCCAGCACGTCGTCGAACCCGCCCGTCTTGGCGGCCATCAGCACCGGAAGGCCGACGGCGCCGAACGCGACGGGGACGGTGTTGGCGAGCAGTGCGATGAGCGCAGAGCGCAGGGGCGAGAAGCCGATGGCGATCAGCATGGCGGCGGTGATGGCGACGGGGGCGCCGAAGCCGGCGAGGGCCTCGAGGAGGCCGCCGAAGCTGAACGCAATGAGGAGGCCGAGGATCCGGGGGTCATCGGAGATCAGGAAGAAGGTCCGTCGCAGGTCATCGAAGCGGCCGGAGGCCACCGTGACCTCGTACATCCAGATGGCGGTCAGCAGGATCCAGATGATGGGGAACAGGCCGTAGACGAAGCCGTGCACGCTGGTGGCCAGCGCCGTGGTCAGCGGCATGCCGAAGGCCGTGACGGCGACCAGCACAGCCGTGGCCCAGGAGAAGGGGCCGGCGAGATGGGCCTTCCAGCGCAGCGCGCCGAGGGTGATGAGCATCGCGATGACCGGGACGGCCGCCACGAGCGCGGACAGCCATTGGGCCCCCAGGGGGTTTGTGACCGGTTGGAAGGTTTCCAGCAACATCGGTGAACTCCGTCGTTCATATGGTCTGACCATTACTAATGGTCAGACCATAAGCTCTGGAGACGCGGCTGTCAACTGGATGGGACACAATGGGGTGCTATGACCACCGGCGGCTTTGAGAACGCGCTCGACTACCTGACGGGCGAGATCCTCGCCGGGCGCTTCGGAGCCGGTGACAGGCTGCCCAACGAGCGCGAGCTCTCCAGCCAGCTCGGGGCAAGCCGCAGCGCGGTCCGTGAGGCCATCAAGGTGCTGCAGGCCCAAGGCGTGCTGAGCTCGGCCACCGGGCGGGCCGGCGGTACCACCGTCGGGACGGGGCAGGGGGTCGCCTTCGGCCGGATGCTCAAACTGCACGTCGCGCTGGAGGCAGTCTCCTTCGCCGAGATCACCGAGACGCGCGTGGTGCTGGAGCGCGCCGCCGCGCTGGCTGCCGTGGGCCAGCCGATGGGAGAAGTGAGGCGCCTCGCCGAGGAGATGGTCACCGTGACCCGGCCCGCCGCGTTCAACGACCTGGACACCGCGTTCCACGTCGCCATCGCCGCGGCCGGCGAGAACCGGCTCATCCGCGACATGACCATCGCGATCCGCGAGGCGGTGGCAGAGAGGATCCTCAGCGCTGAAGAGCGCCTGGCGCAGTGGGAGGAACTGCGCGCCAGGCTGGTCCAAGAACACGTACACATCGTCGACGCCCTGGAAACCGGCGACGGGGAGCGCGCCGCCCAACTGAGCGAGGAGCACGTGCGCAACGCGCTCGCCGCGCTCAGCTAGGCAGCACCCCCCGAGGTGGCGAGCAGCGAGCTAGAGGACCTGGGTCAGAAGGCCGGTGTCAACGTCGTAGATGAAGCCGCCGACCTCCGCGTGACCCTTGATCAGCGGGTGGTTGGCGATCATGTCCACGTCCGAGCGGAGCCGCGAAGCCTGATCGGGGTTGGCCCCGAACGAGAGCCAGGACGTGTCCGTGCCGGTCTTGGCGGAGATGACCCTGCGGAGATCCTCATCGGTGCCGGAAGCCATGGCGCAGCGGGTGTGCGGCACCACCATGATGCGGTCCACCTGGAGGAGCTGGACGCTCAGCACGCAGCCGGTGACCACCGACGTGGTGACCCGTCCCCCGGGGGAGCGCAGGATCTTCGCGTCGCCGATCCGCAACCCGACCATGTCGAGTGGCTCGATGCGCGAATCCATGCAGGTCACGATGCAGACGCCCGCCTTGGCGATGCCGTCGAAGTAACCATCAGTGAAATCCGCCGCGTAGGCTTTGTTGGCCGCCATCAGGTCGTCAAAGTCGCTCATGCGAGGTGCATCCCTTCGTCGCGGAAATGTTACTCCCCGAAGAGGGTGTCGCCGGGCTCTGTCCGGGGAGCGACGCCTGCATCACGGCCCGCCAGCATCGTCACCGGCTGAGACAGCGGAGTCCCGGAGCCATCGCGTCGGCCCTGTTCGCGCGGCAGTTCCACCGGCGAACCGCTCGACGCCGCGGCGACCACTGGGCGTGGGCCGATGGCGGCGATGAGGAGGGTGTCCTCGCCCTTCAGGAAGCGGTGCGCGCGCACGCCGCCCGTGGCTCGGCCCTTGGCCGGGAACTCGGACAGCGCCGTGACCTTCGCCAAGCCGGTTTCGGTACCGGGCAGGGAGGTCGAGGAGCCGGAGATGGTGACCACGTCGTCCGTGGCGGAGTCGACCACGCCGAACCAGACCGCGGTGGCGCCGGGGGACAGCTTCATGCCGGCCATCCCTCCACCGGTGCGGCCCTGGGGCCTGACGATGGACGCTGGGAAATGCAGCAGTTGGGCATCGGTGCTGAGGAAGGCCAGATGCTTCGACTCGTCGTGCAGTTCGACTGCGCCGACCACCTCGTCGCCGTCCTTGAGGGCGATGACCTCCCACGAGTCGCGCACCAGGAGATCCGGGCGGACCCGCTTGACGATGCCGTGGCGGGTACCGATGGCCAGCCCCGGCGACTCAGTGTCGAAGGTGGTCAGGCCCAGTGCCCGCTCGCCGGGGTCGAGGGGCCACAGTTCGTGGGCGAGGCTGCCGCCCTGGAGGCTGGTTCCCGAAGCCGTCAGCGGGACGGTGGGCAACTCGATGGCGCGGCAGCGGATGACGCGGCCGCGGTTGGTCAACACGCCGAATTCGCCGTGGGCGCTCGTCTTCACCCGGGCGATGACCACGTCGTGCGCGGCCCGGCCCTCGGTGGGGAGCGGGCCGAAGTCGCTGGTGCGCGCCACCAGGCCCGTGCCGCTCAGGAGCACCCAGCAGGGATGGTCCGGCACCTCGAGAGGCGCGGCCTTCACAGTGGTGGGCACGCCGGAGGAGGCCAGCAGGATGGTGCGACGCGGGGTGCCGAACTCCTTGGCCATCGCGGCCAGCTCCGTGCTGACGAGACGGCGGAGCACCGCCGGGTCCTCGATGATCTCGCGCAGGCCGGCGATGGTGGTGGCCAGTTCGTCGGCTTCCTTCTCCAACTCGATGGTTGAGAACCGGGTGAGGCGCCGCAACTGCATATCGAGGATGTAGGTGGCCTGCGCGTCGTCCAGGTCGAAGGCGCCCATGAGGCGTTCCTTCGCCTGGGCGCCGTCGTCGGAGGAACGGATGATGGCGATCACGTCGTCGATGTCGGCGATGGCGATGATGAGACCACGCACCAGGTGCATGCGTTCTTCGGCCTTGGCGAGCCGGTGGTTCGTGCGGCGCAGGGTGACGTCGAGGCGGTGGTCGAGGTAGACCTCCAGCATCTCCTTCAGTGTGAGCGTGCGCGGCTGGCCTTCGACGAGGGCCACTGCGTTGATTGCGAAGGTGTCCTCGAGCTTGGTGGCTTTGAAGAGCTGCTCGAGCAGGGCTTCGGGGTTGATGCCGTTCTTCACCTCGATGACCAGGCGGGTGCCGTGGGCGAGGTCCGTGAGGTCCTTGACGTCGGCGATGCCGGTGAGCTTCTTTTCCTGGACTCCCTTCTTGATCTGCTCGATGATGCGCTCGGGGCCGATCATGTAGGGCAGTTCGGTCACCACGATGCCCATGCGCCGGGGGCTGACCTTCTCGATGCGGGTGGTCGCACGCAGCTTGAGGGAACCGCGGCCGGTGGCGTAGGCGTCGCGGATCCCGTCGAGGCCGACGATCTTGCCGCCCGTGGGGAAATCCGGGCCGGGGATGTGGCGCATCAGCTCGTCGAGTTCGATTCCGGGGTTCTTCAGGAGCTGCTGGAGGCCCGCGACCACCTCGACGAGGTTGTGCGGCGCGATGTTGGTGGCCATTCCGACGGCGATGCCCGCGGCGCCGTTGACCAGCAGGTTGGGGAACGCGGCCGGCAGGACGACCGGCTCGGTCTCCTTGCCGTCGTAGTTGGGTTTGAAGTCGACGGTGTTCTCGTCGATGCCCCGGGTCATGGCCTGCGCGGGCAGCGCCATCCGGCATTCGGTGTAGCGCATCGCGGCCGGTCCGGCGTCGAGGGAGCCGAAGTTGCCGTGGCCGTCGATCAGGGGGAGACGGACGGACCACGTCTGCCCCATGCGCACCAGCGCGTCGTAGATGGCGGTGTCGCCGTGGGGGTGCAGGAGGCCCATGACCTGGCCCACGACACGGGCGCACTTGACGTGGCTGACGTTGGGGCGGACCCCCATCTGGTCCATCGAGTAGAGGATGCGACGCTGGACGGGCTTGAGGCCGTCGCGCGCGTCCGGCAGTGCCCTGGAGTAGATGACCGAGTAGGCGTATTCCAGGAAGCTGGTCTCCATCTCCTGGGTGACGTCGACGTCGAGGATGTGTTCTTCCTCATTCAGTTCGTCGTCGATCGTCCGCTTGGTCATCGGGCGCTCTCCTCAGGTTGTGGGACTACAGCAACCTGGAGAGCTTATCGCCCAAACCGTCGCCGTCAGGCGCACGCACCTCCGGCGCCGTGTCGGGTTCCCACCTTTCGTCGCTCTGCGGCACCTCCATGGGCAGGCCGTGGGCCAACGTGTGCTCGCCAGGAGTCAACTGGCGGATGGCGCGGGCGCGGACATGCTCGGGCTGGAGACTGGCGAACTCGGCGTACAGGTCCGGATCGTGCTGGCCGTCGTCGCCGACGAGGACCCAGCGGATGTTGGGGAGGTCGCGGGCCAGTTCACGCAGGCAGCGGCGCTTATGGTCCGGGCCACTGCGGAACCAGCCGGTGTTGGTAGGGCCCCAGTCCGTCAGCAGCATCGCGCCCTGCGGGATGCCGTGCCGGGAGATGAACCGCTTGATCATGGGGAACGTGTTCCATGCCCCCGTCGAGATGAAGATGATGGGGGCGCCGGGGTGCTGGGCGAGCAGCTGCTGGTACAGCCGCGCCATCCCGGGGACTGCCTGGCGGGCCTGTTCCGTCAGCACGAACGAGTTCCAGGCGGCGAGCATCGGCCGGGGGAGCGAGGTGCTGAGGATGGTGTCGTCGATGTCGCTGACGATGCCAAAGTCCACGTCGTCACCGATCACCTGGACGCTGGCCAGCGCGGAGGCGCCACCCTCGCCCTCGAGGGTCACTGAGTGCCAGCCTGGCGCCAGCCCTGGGTTTCGGACGCGCACGTCGATGAAGCCGCCCCTGTCTGCCTGGACGGGGATACGGACGTCGCCGATCACCACGGTGACCATGGCGTTGACCTTGGCCGCGGCCATGAAGTTGCGCCAGCCCCGGCGGTAGATGAGGGCAGAGGCTGCCTGCACGATGCCCAGCGTGTCCGAGGGGCGCAGCACGACCCTGGCGAGGATGCGCAACTGTTCGCTGGTGCCGTAGCCGGTGTAGGAGATGATCGACTCCTGCCAGCCCCTGCGGTCGAGCGCGCTGTTCAGCAGCGAGTTGAGACGGTCTTCCATGCGGGCTGCGATGAAGGGGCGAGAGGCCATGAACCAAACCTATCCGGCTCCGTGACAGAATGGCCCGGTGACCGCCGACAACCAGACTCTCCCCACCGGCCTCATTGACGAGATCGCCGAATGCGGGTTCTATCCCAGCCTCGTTGCCGAGACAGTGCTGATGGGATTGCAGGGGCGACCGGTGCTGCACTACCTGGTGCAACACGAGGCGACCTTCGCGGGGCACGAACTGCACCGGCACATGACGGTGCTGGTGCTCACGGAGCAGCAGCTGCAGATCTGCCACATCGACGAGGGGGAGGGCGGCCGCGCAGAGGCGCTCGCCACCTCTGAGGTCGTCGCCCTGCGGGCCATCGACTCGGTCGTGGTGACGCGGGCCATGGCCAATCCCGAGACGCGCTCCGGTCTGAACGAAGCCTGGTTGACGATCGTCTGGGGCGCCGCTCGTCGGCTCGACCTGGGCCCGGCCACGTGTGAGGACCCCACCTGCGAGGCGGACCATGGCTACACGGGTGTGCTGCAGCCCGACGACATCACCGTGCGCATGAGCCCCGCGGCGGACGGTGAGAACGCCAAGCGACTCGTGGATTTCGGGGCCGCCCTCCAGCTGGTGGTCGCCTGATGTTCACGTTCGTGGATCCGCGCTACGGGGACCTGTCGCTCGCCAACCTCCTGCCCAGCGTCGTGGCTCGGCTCGATGGTGAGATCCCCCTGATCGAGATCCCCCAGGCCCGGCAGTACGTCGTGCTGCTGATCGACGGGCTCGGCTGGCACCAGCTCAGGGAGCACGCCGCGCACGCGGAGACCATGGCCGGCCTCCTGGACCGGGGCCACCGGCTCACCTGCTCCGTGCCGTCCACCACGGCCACCTCGCTGACGTCGCTGGGCTGCGGCGCCACGCCTGGTGAGCACGGGGTGATGGGCTACAGCTTCTATGAGCCGACGGTGGGCCGGGTCATCAATTCGCTCACCTGGGAGGGCGGCCCCGACGACATCGAGGGCTTCGCTCAGAAGCCCACCGTGTTCCAGCGCCTGGCCTCCCAGGCGCGGCCCAGCGCGGCCGTGACGCTGGGGCGGTTCGCCGGCAGCGCACTCACCAGGGTGGCCTTCGCGGGTACCCGGCTGTTCCCGGTGGCCAATGAGGGCGATGTGGACGAGATCACGGGCCACGTGACCGAAGCGCTGCGCGAATCGGACGTCGTCTACCTCTACGAACGGCTCCTCGACTCGGACGGTCACTCGCACGGCACGGGCAGCTGGCAGTGGCTTGACCGATTGGCCGTCATCGACGACTACGTCGCCCACCTCGTGGAGGCCCTGCCGCCGTCGGTGTGTCTGCTCATCACCGGCGACCACGGCATGCTGAACGTCCCGGAGGACACTCGCGTCACAGTCGAGGATGAACCGCGGCTCGCCGGCTACTCGCACCTGGGCGGCGAGCCCCGATTCCGCCACATCTACGGCGAGGACCCCCGGGCCCTGGCCTGGGCGTGGGAATCGGTGTTCGGTGAGCGGGCGCTGGTGCTCCGCCGTGAAGAGGCCATTGAGGCGGGCTGGTTCGGACCCAACGTGTCCAACATGAGTTCCGCGCGCATCGGGGACGTCGTGGCGGCGATGACCGGTACCTGGGCGGCGATGACGTACGCCACGCCCGGCGAGTTCTCCCTGGTGGGCATGCACGGCTCCCTCACTGCGGCCGAGATGGAGGTCCCCCTGCTGATGCACGGGGGTGGCCGGTGAGCCTGCGTATCGCGATCCTGATCGACGACTTCTTCCCCGCCTCGGGGGGCATCTCCCGATCCGTACAGACGCAGCTGGAGGAACTCACCCGCCTCGGCCACGACGTCACCCTCATCGCGCCGGACCGGCACCTGGTGCCGCCAGCCGGGGTGCGGACCATCGCCTGCCCCGTGCTGTACAAGGAGGGCCTGCCCTCGCACCTGAGTGTGCTGCAGCCGACGGAGCGCCGGGCCCGCAGGATCTCCGCGAAGGCCGCGTTCGACGTCGTGCATTCCCAGACGGAGAGGGGAGCGGTGGTGCTGGCTGCCCGCCTGGCCAGGCTGCAGAACATCCCTCACGTGCACACCTTCCACGCCAATATCGCCGGCACCCACAGCACACTGCCGGTGAAGGCGGTGTTCGGGTCGCTCGGCTACGAGGTGCTGGTCACCCGCGCGCTGGCGCTGGCCTCACAACGGCCGCCCCGCTTCACTTCGGCGCTGCCGCCCCGCACGGCAGAACCGGACAACAACGGCTTCTTCACGCGGATGGATTGGCGCTCCCTGGGGTGGATCGCGGCCCACGTCGATCTCGTGACCAGTCCCGCCCAGTACATGCTGGACAACATCGAGGCCGCCGTCGCGCAGCCCATCGCCGGCCGGGAGATCCGCAACGCGTCGGCCGACACCTTCGTCGGCGTGGAGACCCCGCGCAGGACCGACAGCAGCACAGTGCGCTTCCTGAGCATCGGCAGACTCGCCAAGGAGAAACGCCTCGACGTGGCCATCCGGGCCTTCAACCGGGCCGGGATCCCCGGCGCCGAGCTGGTCATTGTCGGCGACGGCGACCAGCGCTCCCGTCTGGAGACCCTCGCCGGGCCGGGCGTGCGGTTCCTCGGGTCGCTCTCCGAGCGCGAGGCCGTGGCCGAGCAGTACCTGACGGCGGACGCGATGGTGCTCAGTTCGTACCGCTTCGACGTGCAGCCCATGGTCATCCTCGAGGCCGGCGCCGCGGAGTTGCCGGTGCTGTACTGCGACGACCGGCTGACCGCCGGACTGAGTCCTGCCACCAGCCGCCTGGTGGCCCCGGACATGCAGGCGCTGGCCGTCGGGCTACGGGAGATGGCGGAACCCGGCCGGCTTGCAGCGTTGCGCCGGGGATACCGCGAGGTGGACGTGCGGTTGCGGCCACCGGACATGGCCGACGCCTACGTCGAGGTGTACGAAGAAGCGATCAGGATGCCGAGGAGACATGGCTGAACTTGTGTTCCACAGCGGACCGATGGACTGTGGCAAGTCCACGATGGCCCTGCAACTGGACCACGTCCATTCCACCCATGGACGGCGGGGACGGGTCTTCAGTTCTCAGGACCGGGCGGGGCAGGGCGTGATCACCTCCAGACTGGGGCTGAGCGCCCGCGCGATCGAGGTCTCAGCGGAGTTCGACTTCTGGCGCTACGTCATCACCGAGCTGACCAGCGGCCGCATCGTCGACTACCTGGTGTGTGACGAGGTCCAGTTCTACACGGCGGAACAGATCGACCAGCTGGGGCGGATCGTCGACGAACTCCAACTCGACGTCTACGCGTTCGGGATCCTCGCCGATTTCCGCACGGAGTTGTTCCCGGGCTCCAAGCGGCTGGTGGAGCTGGCAGACAGGCTCGAGATGCTGTCGCTGGGGCCGCTGTGCTGGTGCGGCGCCCGCGGAACCCACAACGCGCGCACCGTCGACGGGTTGATGGTCACCGAGGGTTCGCAGGTCGTGGTGGGTGACACCGCGGCGGGTGAAGAGGTGCGCTACGAGGTGCTGTGCCGCATGCACCACCGGCGGCGGATGACCGCGACGAGGGCTCGGGCGACGCTGTCTCCGGATCCGTTGCCTTTCGACGACAGTGCCCTGTGACAAGCCACTGATCCCACTGCGCAAACGCGCACTCGCTCTTCGCAATACGGCGTCCTCGGTTCCCAATGCCCCGATGGGTCGGGGAGGATCGCAGGCAACCGTGCCACAGTTGCGTGGCGCGCCTCGAGAGATAAGGGTGCGATGATGCACGTGCGAAGAAAGTCCAGGAGCCTGGCTGCCCTGGTGTCCGCGTTGGCGGTCGCCTTCAGCGGCGTAGCCGCCATGGTGGCGCCGACGATGGCGTCCGCCGAGGACATCGGAACCAACGTCGCGTTGACGTCGAACGGATCCACCGTGTCGGCTTCCGGCAATGAGCTCTCCGACGGCCGATGGACCTACCAGATGGCCGTCGACGGGGATCTCACCTCCCGATGGTCCTCGAACCACTCGGATCAGGCCTGGCTGCAGGTCAAGCTGGCGGAACCCACCGTCGTCGATCACGTCAACATCCACTGGGAAGCCGCCTGCGCCGCGCAGTACAAACTGCAGGTGTCGAATGACGGGACGGTCTGGACCGACGCCACCTCGTCGATCCGGCCCACGTGCCCGCCCGACGGCACGGCCGGCCTGGACAAGCAGACCCTCAACGCCGCCACCGTCGGCGAGGCCTGGCAGTACGTGCGCATGCAGGCCGAGGAGCGTACGCCCATCGGCGGGTCGAAGTGGGGCGTGTCGCTCTACGAGTTCGAGGTGTGGAACGGTGCCGAACCCACTCCGCCGGCCCCACCGTCAGGCGCAGTGAACCTGGTTCCGTTGCCGGTCAAGGTGACTGAGGACGACGGCCAGCCCTTCACGCTCGACGCGAACACCCGGATCGTCGCCTCCGGCGAGGCGGCCCCCATCGCCGAACTGCTCGCCGCGCAACTGCGGGCCGCCACTGGCTATGCACTGCCCATCGTGGCTGCTGCAGACAGCAACGCGATCGAATTCGTGGTGGACCCCGCGCTGGTTCCCGCCGTTGCTACCCCGAGCACGGATGAGCCCTACAGGCTGGTGACGGCCGAGGGCCGCGCCACGATCACCGCCAAGGCCAAGCACGGACTCTGGAACGGCGCTCAGAGCCTCCTCCAACTGCTGCCGCCGATGATCTACTCGCCCGACACCGTCTACACCGAATGGACTGCGCCCGCTGTCACGGTTGAGGACGCCCCCCGCTACGTGCACCGCGGCACCCAGATCGACGTCGCCCGGTCCTTCATCGAGGTCGACGACCTGAAGAACATCATCGACACCCTGGCATCGGTGAAGATCTCGCGCATCCACCTGCACCTGGCAGACGACCAGGGCTGGCGCATCGAGATCACCAACGACGGCCGCGCTGAGGGTGACGAGATCGACTACACCCGCCTGCATCGCATCGGCGGGAACCTGTCGATGGCCGAGACGGAGGCAGGCAAGCACTTCGGCTACCGGCAGGAGCTCGGCCGCAACGGCTACTACACGCAGGAGCAGTACCGCGACATCGTCGCCTACGCCGCGGAGCGCCAGATCACGATCGTGCCCGAGATCGACGTGCCGGGCCACACCGGTGCCATGCTGCACTCCCTGCCGGAGTTGAACAGCACGGGCAGCCGGCCGTTCGCGACCGTCTACGGCAACACCGTCGAGCAGAACAACGGCAACGTGGGCGAATCCACCCTCGACGTGAACAATCCCCAGACCTGGACGGCCCTGGAACACATCTTCGGCCAGTTGGCTGAGATGACGCCTGGCCAGTACATCCACGTCGGTGGGGACGAGACCCATGCCACCCCGCATGCCGACTACCAGTCGTTCGTGCGCCAGGTGATCACCATCATCCGCGGCCTCGACAAGAGCGCCATCGGCTGGAACGAGTTCGCCGACGCGGGTCTCTCCGAGGGCGACGTCGTCCAGTACTGGACGGGTGGCACCCAGCGCACCTACGAGGCGATCCAGGCCGGCGCCAAGGTGGTCGTGTCCGCGTCCACGCGCGCGTACCTGGACATGAAGTACTCGAGCAAGACGCCCATCGGCCTCACCTGGGCCGGCATCGGCGATCTTGACCACTACTACACCTGGGATCCGCTGTCGGTCGTCGAGCCCCCTGCGGAGTCAAATCTGCCTGCCGTGACCGAGGACGACCTCCTCGGCATGGAGGGACCGATGTGGTCCGAGACCATCCGTCGGGGCTCGCAGAACGAGTTCATGATGTTCCCGCGCGCCATGTCCCACGCGGAGGTCGGCTGGACCCCGCAGGCACAGCGCAACGTGACGCAGTTCATGAAGCGGATGGAGCCCATGGGCGCCAGGCTGCTGGCCAAGGACTCCAACTTCTACGACAGCCCCAAGGTTGCTTGGGACGTCGCAGCCGCAGGTGTGGACGCCAAGGCAGCCCCGGGCACCGCAATGCTCGTGGAGCCTGCCACCATCGCAGCCCCGGGAACCAAGGTCTCGGCTGACGGCACGTCGATCCAGGTCGACACCGTCGACGACGCCGACGGCCGCAGCAACTCGGAGCTGACAGCCCCCCTGACCGCCACCGTGGACTTCGGTGATGGCTCACCAGTGGTGGACGCCACCTTCACGCCGGTCCAGGAGCGCACCCCGGTGCACTCAGGCTCGCGCTATCTGGTGGGCGCTGAGCATGCCTATGCCGCCGAAGGCTCCTTCGACGCGACGGTGACGTTCTCTGACGGCCGCGTCGTGACCGGCAAGGTCACCGTCGAGGCGGGGTACACAGTGCCTGTCGCGTGGGCACCTGACGTGTGCGTTGCGCCTGGCGTCGCCGTGGTCAACGCCGAGGCAAGGGTGCACGACAACTCGCGACTGGTGGCCGACCTGTCGGGCTTCACGCCCAACAGCCTCGCCACCATCCAGTTCAGCAAGGACCCGATCCAGGTTGTCGGCCCGAATGACTCCAAGGTCCAGGACCCATCCATCCAGGGGCGGTTCATGACCGACGAGGACGGCAACGCACACCTGACGATGCCGGTCACCTACCAGACCGAGGGCGGCGAGTACCTGTTCCGCGTCACCGACGTCGACGGCCGCTTCACGGAGCAGGTCATCGAGGTCGACTCCAGCGCAATCCCCGTCACCGGCGACCTCATCAGCGGGGCCTCGGTCACCGCGTCGTCGGAGGCTACCAACGAGACCGCGCCGAACGGCGTGGCCAAGGCGATGGTCGACGGTGATCGTGCCACGTTCTGGCACTCGCGGTGGGCGGCCCCCATCGCGTCGATGCCGCACACCATCAACGTCGACCTCGGCGAGGTCCAGGATCTCGATTGGTTCACGTGGGTGCCGCGCCAGGGCAGCGACAACGGTCAGGTGTCGAACTTCACCATCCAGTACAGCACCGACAACGCGACGTGGACCGAGGCCGAGGCCAAGACGCTGCCGCGTGGTCGCACCGCCACGAACTTCGATCTGGACCTTCAGGCCCGGTATGTGCGCATCCTGATCACCGAGAACTACGCCACGGCCGACCAGTTCGCCACCATCGGTGAACTCGAGTTCCGCTCGAACTGGACCGACCCCCCGGTGGTCGTCTCCCCGGTGCCGGAGACGTGGGCCCCGCCCGTCACCTGTGGTCCGGACGTCACCGACCCAGTGCTCTCGGCCATCGCCGCAGAGAGCGGAACAGTGGGAACCGCGGTGTCCATCCAGGTGGAAGCCACCGATGATCGCCCCGGCGTGCTCACCTACACGGCCACCGGGCTCCCGGCCGGTATGACCATCGATCCGGTCTCTGGCCTGATCGCCGGTACGCCCTCGGAGTCGGGTGCGTTCACCGTCATGGTGACCGTCACGGATGAGGCGGGCAACGCGGGGACGGCCAGCTTCACGCTGACCGTTGCCCAGAAGGCCACGCCGTCGCCGAGCCCGTCGGTGTCGCCGTCGGTCAAGCCCTCCGTGAAGCCGTCGGTCAAGCCGACGGTCACGCCCTCGGGCAGGCCGACGACCACGCCGACCTCGGACAAGTACGTCCCGACGGTGCCCTACACCCTGCCGGGCAAGCACCAGTTCAACGGCCGTCAGTGGTTCACGACCTGTGAGGCGTACTCGCAGACGGAGCGTTGCCGCACGGAGATCTGGGCCACCGTGGTCAAGATGGAGAACGGCCAGTTCGTCCGCGAGAGCGGGTGGGCGTTCAACAACCTGACGTACCTGCCGTACATGACCCGTCAGGCCTGGAAGGGCAACCCGCTGGGTGACATCGATTCAACCACCGAGGGCGTGTTCACCTCGGCCGGTCGTCAGTGGAAGACCGAGTGCGACACCCCGGCCACGGGGAGGGGCGCGTGCCGTTCCTACACGATGACGACGGTGTACGCGGCCACCGCGAAGCCTGCGGGTGGGTACAGCTTCTCGCAGGGCAACGAGTGGGTCTTCAACAACATCGTGATGTTCGGAGGACCCGAGAAGCGGGGCTGACCCTCACCTGAGCCGGGCGCCTCACGCGCCCGCCTCAGGCGGTCAGCCCACTAGCTGAAACAGAACCCCCGGGCTCCAAGCAAACCGCTTGAAGCCCGGGGGTTCCTTCGTGCTGTGGGCGCCCCGCCTGCTACTTGGTGGGGCCGCCGAACATGATCTCGTCCCAGCTCGGCACCTTCGCCCGACGGCGACGGCGGCTGGGCTTCGGCTGCTCGTCCTCAGCCTCCACGAGGGCGTCCTGGGTGGGTTTCGCCACCTCGGTCACCGGCTCGTCCTCGATCACCGTCGTGACCTCATCCTGCGGTGCCCCCTCGGCGGGTTCCTCGGGGGCGGCGAGGTCTTCAGCCTCTTCATCCACGGCGGGTTCCTCGTCGTCCTGCACCTCGGGAGCGACTACTGGGGCCTCCTCCGGCTGCACAGGGTCCAGGATGCCGGTGTAGATGCGCACCGAGTCTTCGCTGATGCCGCTCAACATGTCATACAGGCTGTCGAGTTCGGAGGTGTCCTCGTTGCTGTCGTGCATCAACTCCGACGAAGGGACCTCGTCGCCGGGGTGCGAAACGGGTTGCGTGGCCCGCACCAGGGCGAGCTCATCGTGGAAGTCGATGGTGTTCTCTTCCTCCGGGGGAGCGTCGCCGCGCGCCTCCTCGCCGATCATCCAGCGTGCGTCGGAGTTGTGGGCCACCGAGAAGCGACCCTTGGGGTCGAACACGAACTCGGCCACCCTGGACTCCGCCTCCACGTCGGAGGTGAGACGGGCGACGATGCGCCACTTGAGGTCTGACTGGCGCCACGCGTCCCACGTGACGTCGTCGGCGTCGATGCTGCGCGTGCGGAGCCTCGTGGCGATCAGTTCGCCGAGACGCCTGTGCGTGCCGGACTCGCCCCGACGGCGCACCGTGGACACCTGGGCCGTCTGGGCGACATGTTCGCGTTCGGCGAGCACTGGGCCGGCGAATGCGTCGATGCGCTCGGCCGGCATTCCGCTCTCCGCAACCAGATCCTCGATGGAGGCACCCGCACGGACACGGGTCTGGATCTCCCGTGGGGTCAGAGAGTGGTCCATTGGGCTCCTCGTACGGCTGGCTACTGTCTGGGACAACTTACCAGCGTACGCCCTCGTCGCGCGGTAGGCAGAGCGCTAGGAAGTGCACATTCGCAAACACAGGTGCCGAGCGGGTATCCCACATTTTGGCGGGATGTGGTACACATAGCGCGATCGCGGCAACGAAAGGACATACACGGATGGCAACGGACTACGACGCTCCCCGCAAGACCGACGAGGAGATGAGCGAGGATTCGCTTGAGGAGTTGAAGTCGCGTCGCGCTGACAAGAACTCAGGCAAGGTTGACGAGGACGAGGTCGAGGCGGCCGAATCCTTCGAACTGCCGGGAGCTGACCTGTCCCACGAAGAACTGACCGTGCGCGTCCTGCCGCGGCAGGCGAACGAGTTCACGTGTGCTTCATGCTTCCTCGTGAAGGCCCGCCCGCAGCTCGCGGAGGAACGCAACGGCCAGTACTACTGCGTCGACTGCGTCTGACAGCTGGGTCAGGTGAGGCGTGAGCGCAGCTTGCCCGGACCGTTGTGGCTGTAGTTGGCCATCCAGCGGCGATGCACGTAGCGGTTCATGACGAGCTGCGCCACTCCCACCCCCAGGCCGCTGGCGGCCGCCCAGATGAGCCCGTTGACCAGCGGGGCCTCCGGATCATTGGGGTCCGGCGGCGGTTCACCGGTGGCGGCCTCCCAGACCTTCGTGATGGTCTTCTGCACCACCATCGTCGTGACGGCACCTGCAGCTCCCGCATAGAGTTTCCACATGATCTTCTCGGTCATTGCCATGAAGGTTCCTTTCGCCGGCACCAGATCCATGCCCATTATGCCCACGGGTTAAGGTGACTGTCGTGAGCTATTCCGAACGCCTGCACATCCCCTGGTGGTGGATCGTGATCGGCCTCCTGTTCGTAGCAAGTATCGCCGTCGCCGTGCTCGCTTACCTCGAACTGTGGTTGGCCATCAGCGTCGTCGCGTTGACCCTCGTGGGCGTCGGGCTGGGCCTCGTCGCCTACAGCGCCACCCGCCTGAGCGTCGACGGCGAAGCCTTCACCGCGGGGCGCAACAGGCTCGAGCGGGAATACATCGGCGAAGTGACCGCGCTTGAGGGCGAGGCGGCCCGTCAGGCGCTCGGCCCCGGCGCCGACAACCGCGAGTTCCTCTTCACCAGACCCTTCATCGACGGCTTGGTGCGGGTGGAGTTGGCGGACCCGGCAGACCCGCACTCGCGGTGGCTCGTCAGCACCCGGCGCCCCGCCGAACTCGCCGCAGCGCTCAGCGAGATTGCGCGATGAACATCAACACCGTCGCTGCCGTCGGGCACCTCCCCAGCTACGCGCACCCGGGCGACGCCGGCGCTGATCTCCGCACGACGGAGGACGCGGTGTTGGCGCCGGGGGAGCGCCGCCTCGTGGGCACCGGAGTCGCGGTGGCCATCCCCGACGGTCACGTCGGGCTGGTCACGCCCCGGTCAGGTCTCGCGGCGCGGGCCGGTCTGAGTATCGTCAACTCACCCGGGGTCATCGACGCCGGCTACCGCGGCGAGATCAAGGTATGCCTCATCAACCTCGACCAGCACGACCCCATCCGGCTCAGCGCCGGGGACCGGATCGCGCAGTTGCTGATCATGCCTTTCATGACGGCCTCTTTCACGCCTGTGGACGATCTCGATGAGACTTCGCGCGGGATCGGTGGGTATGGTTCAACTGGTGGTTTCACCACACCCTGAGATCAGAAGGAAGACCTGTGATTTTCGGACGCAAGAAGCGCCCCGCTGAGGCCGAACAGAGCCGGCCGGCTACTGAAGTGGTGGACAAGCGCATCGCGGAAGAAGTGGACGACCGCCCGGCAGAAGCCGAGGCGCGGCCCGAAGTGACGCCGATCGAGGCCCAGGCGGCCCTGTGGGACGCCGAATTCGACCGTGACTGGGGCCCCTTCGACATCGAAGAGGTGGACCTCGAGGCCGACGCCGACGAGGTGCAGCGCCTGGACCTGGGAACGCTCGTGCTCACGCCCTTCGAAGGCATGTCACTGCAGCTGCAGGTCAACAAGGACACCAACATCGTGCAGTCCCTGCTCGTGGGCGACGGTAACCAGTCGGCCCTCGAGGTGGCGGTCTTCGCCGGCCCCGGAAAGTCGTCGATGGTGCCCGAGATCCGCTCCGAGATTATCCGCGCCACCCAGCAGCAGAAGGGGCGCATCGAACTGGTCGAGGGCCCCTTCGGTGCCGAGGTCCGCCGGTCGTTGCCGATGACAGACCCGAACGGCAATCCCGCCATGCACGTGTCGCGCACCTGGTTGGTGCCCGGCCCCGGATGGGTGCTCCGGGGTGTTCTCCTCGGCAAGGCAACGTTCGAGCCCACCAATGAAGACATCCAGGTGGCGCTGCGGGAGTTCTTCAGCGCCCTCGTCGTCCGTCGCGGCACTGCGCCGGCAGCACCTGGCAGCCTGCTCCCCATGACGGTGCCGCAGCAGGCCCAGCAGCAGGCGGCGCAGGAGGACTGAGAAATGACTCGTACGTCGCTCCGAGAGCGGCTGCGGCGCTGGGTGACCCCGATCGAGGAGTTGGAGGCCACTGAGCTGATCCAGCGCGCCGAGGACAGCGGGGCCCAGCAACTGGCACGGTGCGAGCCGCGCAGCCGTGTGAAGCTCCGAGGCGAGATCGTCTCCATCACCTCTGATGCCGAGAACGGTTGGCTCGAGGCGGAGGTCAACGACGGCTCCGGCACCGTTCGCCTGATCTGGATGGGCCGCAGCCGGCTCGAATGCCTCATGCCTGGGCGCCACATCCGCGTCGCGGGCAGGCTCGCCGATGAGGACGGAAATCCGGTGATCTACAACCCGGACTTCGAGATCATCCCCTAGCTCTCCTCAGGCTCGGAATCCGGGTCGAACAGCTCGGCCAGGTCCGGCTCCGATTCCTGGGTGACCAGGAACAGCAGTTCATCGCTCGCCTCGAAGGCGCGGTCACGTTCTGGCGTCAGCGGCGCCCCGTCGCGGATGATCGCGACGAGCACGGCATCGCCGGGCAGTTGGATGTCGCGGATGCGGTGGCCGATGAAGCGCGAACCCACGGGAAGCCGGATCTCAGAGAGATGGGTCGTCGACTTGGTGAAGGTGAGCAGCCGCACCAGGTCGCCGGTGGAAACGGCCTCCTCGACGAGGGCCGACATCAGGCGGGGCGTGGAGACGGAGACGTCGACGCCCCACTGGTCGTCGAACATCCATTCATTGCCCGGGTGGTTGACCCGGCCCACGGTGCGGGGCACGCCGAATTCGGTCTTGGCGAGCAGGGAGTGGACGAGGTTGGCCTTGTCGTCACCAGTGGCCGCGATGGCCACGTCGTAGCGGTCCAGCTCCGCCTCCTCGAGCGAGCTGAGCTCGCAGGCGTCAGCCTCGAGCCAGGTGGCACCGGGGACAGCCCCGCGGTGAATGGCGGAGCGATCCTTCTCTATCAGCAGGACCTGGTGACCGTTGGCGATCAGTTCACGGGCGATGGAGCGGCCCACGTTGCCTGCTCCCGCGATGGCGACGCGCATCTCGTCCTCCTAGTTCCGGCCGGGGGCGTTGGCGAAGAGCGTCTCGAGTTCATCGACCCGCTCTGTGTAGCAGGCGACGAAGATGAGGTCGCCGTCCTGATAGATCGTGTCGCGGTCCGGCACCAGGCCGCGTCCCACCCGCAGGAGGAACGGGATGGGCGCGTCGGCGGCCGCCGACAGCTCGCTGACCCGGCGGCCCACCCAGCCGTTGTGCACGTGGATCTGCATGAGGCGGGCGTCCCCGGTGGGGTCTGACCACACCGGCTGGCTGCCCGCGGGGAGCAGCCGGCGGAGCATCTGCGTCACGGTCCACTTGACGGTCGCGACGGTGGGGATGCCCAATCGTTCGAACACCTCGGCGCGGCCCTGGTCGTAGATGCGGGCCACCACGTTGTCGACGTGGTAGTTCTCCCGCACCACGCGGGCCGAGAGGATGTTGGAGTTGTCGCCGGAGCTGACCGCAGCGAAGGCGTCTGCGCGGCGGATGCCGGCGGCCTCCAGCACCTCGCGGTCGAACCCGATGCCTTCCACGGTGAGTCCCTTGAAGTCATTGCCCAGCCGGCGGAACGCTTCAGGGTTCTGGTCGATGACCCCCACGCTGTGGCCCCGCTTCTCGAGACCCGTGGCGAGCATGGCCCCCACGCGGCCGCAGCCCATGATGACGATATGCACCCTTGTCTCCTCCGACGGTCGGGATGAGCACCCGTGTGATCCGAACATAGCACCAGGGTGCGCCGATGACATTTGGGGGGAACAGGTCTACGTTGAGCGTTGTGAACGTGATCTCGGCGCTCAAGCGCATGGTGGTGGGACGACGTCTGGCCAACGCCCAGATGGGCGAGACGCTGCTGCCGAAACGCATCGCGCTGCCCGTGTTTGCCTCCGACGCGTTGAGCTCCGTGGCGTATGCGCCTGACGAGATCCTCATCACGCTGTCCCTGGCAGGCATGGCGGGTTTCCTGTTCTCCTGGGAGATCGGCGTGCTGGTCGCCATCGTCGTCGCGGCCGTGGTCGCGTCGTACCGGCAGACCGTCCATGCCTATCCCAGCGGCGGCGGAGATTATGAAGTGGCGCGCGAGAACCTCGGCCGGCACGCCGCGCTGACGGTCGCGTCGGCCCTCATGGTGGATTACGTGCTGACGGTCGCGGTGTCGGTGTCCGCCGGCGTCATCAACGCCAAGGCCATGGCGCCGTTCCTGGAGGGTTACGAGGCCTGGACTGCCGTCGGTGTGATCGCGTTCCTCACCCTCGTGAACCTGCGCGGCGTGCGCGAGTCCGGGAGTGCGTTCGCCGTCCCGACCTACGTCTTCATGGTCTCCATGCTCTCAATGATCGCCATCGGTCTCCTGCGCATCTTCGTCCTCGGCCACGACCTCAAGTCGGAGACCGCAGACCTGATCGTCGTGCGCCCGGACGGCGCGGCCGACCTGGCCGGCTGGGCCCTGATCGCCATCCTCGCCCGCGCCTTCTCCTCGGGTTGCGCGGCGCTGACCGGCGTGGAGGCCATCAGTAACGGAGTGCCGGCGTTCCGGCCGCCCAAGAGCCGCAACGCCGCCACCGTGTTGGCGCTGCTGGGCCTCATGGCCATCACCATGCTGGTGGGCCTCATCTCGCTGGCCAACCTCACCAAGGTGCACCTCATCGACGAGCTGACCGGCACCCACTACGTCGACGCCGCGGGCAACACCATCCACAGCGCCGCCACCACGGTGACGGGGCAGTTGGCCCGTGTGGTGTTCATGGACTGGTTCCAGCCCGGCTTCTACATCATGATCACAGCCACCATGCTGATCCTGTTCCTCGCGGCCAACACCGCCTTCAACGGGTTCCCCTCCCTGGCGTCGATCCTGGCCAAGGACGGGTACCTCCCACGCCAGCTGCACTCGCGCGGTGACCGGCTGGCGTACTCCAACGGAATCGTGATGCTGTCGCTGGGCGCCATCGCCCTGGTGCTGGCCTTCAACGCCTCGGTCACGGCCCTCATCCAGCTGTACGTCGTCGGGGTATTCATCTCCTTCACGGTGGGGCAAATCGGGATGGTGCGGCACTGGACCGTCGCGCTGCGCACCGAACACGACCCCGCGGAGCGCCGCCAGATGGTGCGGAGCCGGGTGATCAACTTCATCGGCGCCTCCCTCACCGGGATCGTGCTGCTCGTGGTGCTGATCTCCAAGTTCACGCACGGCGCGTACCTGGCCCTCGTGGCGATGGGCGCGATGTTCCTCGTCATGCTCGCCATCTCGAACCACTACAAGGCGGTGTCGAGGGAACTGGCCCTCACGCCGGAATCCGATCGCGCCCTCCCGAGCCGGGTGCGGGGGGTCATCCTGGTGCAGCGGGTCAACCTGCCCACGGTCAAGGCCATCGCGTTCGCCCGCGCCACGCGGCCCACGACGCTCACCGCGGTGACCGTCGCCATCGACGACGACGAGGTGGAGCAGATCCTGGACGAGTGGGAGGACGAGGACTTCGGCGTCCCGCTCAAGGTGATCGCGTCTCCCTACCGTGAGATCACGGGCCCCTTCATCCGCTACGTCAGCGAGCTTCGCTCGGAGAATCCGCGGGACGTCGTCAGCGTCTACATCCCCGAGTACGTCGTTGGACACTGGTGGGAACAGTTGCTGCACAACCAGACGGCGCTGCTCATCCGCACCAGGCTGCACTTCATGCAGGGCGTCATGGTGACGTCGGTGCCCTATCAGTTGCGCAGTTCGGGCAGGCGCCACGACCTGACCCGTCGCGCGTCTCAACCAAGGATCGGTAGATGATGACCGAGGTCATGTTGGAGCGCGTGGCGCATGGCGGATACATCGTCGGGCGGCTCGAGGGGAAGGTCGTCTTCGTCACCGGCGGTTTGCCGGGGGAGCGGGTCCGGCTGGAGATCACGGACCGCGGCAGCAAGTTCGACCGCGGCCGCGTGACGGAGGTGCTCGACGCGGCGCCCGGGCGCGTGGCACCGCCCTGCCCCATCGCCGGGCGGTGCGGTGGCTGTGACTGGCAGCACGCCGATGCCGACACGCAACTCGCCCTCAAGACGGCCGTGGTGGCCGAGCAACTCGAACGGCTCGCCGGCCTGACCTGGGACGGCGAAGTCGAGGCGATCCCCGGAGGCCTGCTCGACTGGCGCACCCGCGTGCGCTACGCCGTCGACGACGACGGCACGGTCGGTCTGCGGGCCCGGCGCTCGCACGACATCGTGCCGCTGCCGGACCAGGGTTGCCTCATCGCCGCCCCCGGGCCCACCGTCGAGGAACTGCAGGCGTTCGCCGATCCCGGCGTCGACCTGGAGGTGACCGTGGCGGACCGGAGCGTGACGATGATCAGTGGCCGGCGACTCAAGGGTCCGGATCCCGTGCAGCAGAAGGTGCTCGGACGGACCTACACCGTCGCCGCCGGCGGATTCTGGCAGGTGCACCCGTACGCCGCCGAAACCCTGGCCAGAGCCGTGCTGGACGGATTGCGTCCCGGGCCGGGGGAGCGGGCCATGGACCTCTACTGCGGCGTCGGACTGTTCGCCGGGGCGCTGGCCGACACCGGCTGCCTGGTGCTGGGGGTCGAGGCTGGCCGCGGCGCGGTTGAACTCGCCAGGCGCAACGTGCCCGAGGGCGAGTTCTACGCCTTGCCCGTCGAGCGTGCTGACCGGCAGTTGCCGGAATGGGCGGACCTGATCGTGCTCGACCCGCCGCGCAAGGGCGCGGGAGCCGGCGTGGTCCGGGCGGTGGCTGCCCGACGCCCACGGGCGATCGCCTACGTCGCGTGCGACCCGGCTGCACTGGCGCGCGACCTGAAGACGTTCGCCGCTGAGGGCTACGAGCCCGTTTCCATCCGGGGCTTCGACCTGTTCCCGATGACGCACCACGTCGAGTGCGTCGCGATCCTCCACCCAGCCTCTTAGGCAGCGGCTGACCCCCTAGGATGGGCGAAGGATGGCGACGCCGCCGCGCGCCCGCAGCTTGTGCGGTATCTTGATATCAAGATAACCTGGCGTCAGCCAAGTAAAGGAGAAGGATGAGCGTCAACAGTTTCGGGGCGAAGTCGAGCCTCGACGTCAACGGCACCTCGTACGAGATCTTCCGGCTCGACTCCGTGCCGGGCTCCGAGAAGTTGCCCTTCAGCCTCAAGGTCCTCCTGGAGAACCTGTTGCGCACCGAAGATGGTGCCAACATCACCAAGGAAGACATCGAGTTCCTGGGGAACTGGGACCCGAACGCCGAGCCCGACCACGAGATCCAGTTCACGCCGGCGCGCGTGATCATGCAGGACTTCACCGGCGTACCCTGCGTCGTCGACCTGGCCACCATGCGCGAGGCCGTCGTCGCCCTGGGCGGTGACGCCTCCAAGGTCAACCCGCTGTCGCCGGCCGAGATGGTCATCGACCACTCCGTGATCGCCGACGTCTTCGGCACGCCCACCGCGTTCCAGCAGAACACCGACATCGAATACCAGCGCAACCGCGAGCGTTACCAGTTCCTCCGCTGGGGCCAGACCGCGTTCGACAACTTCAAGGTGGTCCCGCCCGGCACCGGCATCGTGCACCAGGTCAACATCGAGCACCTGGCCCGCGTCGTCTTCCCCCGCAGCGTCGACGGTGTGGTGCAGGCCTACCCCGACACCTGCGTGGGCACGGACTCGCACACCACCATGGTCAACGGCCTGGGCGTCGTCGGCTGGGGTGTGGGCGGCATCGAGGCCGAGGCGGCCATGCTGGGCCAACCCGTCTCCATGCTCATCCCGCGCGTCGTCGGCTTCAAGCTGACCGGCAAGCTGAGCGAAGGCACCACCGCCACCGACCTCGTGCTGACCATCACCGAGATGCTGCGTGAGCACAAGGTGGTCGGCAAGTTCGTCGAGTTCTACGGTGACGGCGTGGCCGAGGTTCCGCTCGCCAACCGCGCGACCATCGGCAACATGAGCCCCGAGTACGGCTCGACCATCGCCGTGTTCCCGATCGACGCGAAGACCACCGACTACCTGCGCCTGACGGGCCGCGATGAGGAGCAGATCGCCCTCGTCGAGAGCTATGCCAAGGCCCAGGGCCTGTGGCACGACCCCTCGATCGAGCCGGTCTACTCCGAGTACATCGAACTGGACCTCTCCACCGTCGTCCCGTCGATCGCCGGTCCCCGTCGTCCCCAGGACCGCATCAGGCTGGACCAGTCGAAGACCGCGTTCCATCAGGAACTGGTCGCCTACGCGGGCGAGCCGGAGGCCGACTACAACGGCTACGACAGGGCCGTGAACTCCACGATGGACGCCTCGGACCCCACCGAGCCCACTCCCGGCGAGACGGACAATTCGCCCGCGCCGCACGGCGCCGGGAACGGCGCATCGCCTGACCGTGTGGTCAAGAAGGTGCCCGTCACGCTGGCAGACGGCTCGAGCTTCGATCTCGATCACGGCGCTGTCACCATCGCGTCGATCACCTCGTGCACGAACACCTCGAACCCGAGCGTGATGATCGGCGCCGCACTGGTGGCCAAGAAGGCCGTCGAGAAGGGCCTCACCCGCAAGCCGTGGGTCAAGACCTCGCTGGCGCCGGGGTCACAGGTGGTCACGGACTACTACGAGAAGGCCGGCCTCACGCAGTACCTCGACGCCATCGGGTTCAACCTCGTCGGCTACGGCTGCGTCACCTGCATCGGCAACTCCGGTCCGCTCATCACCGAGGTCTCCGAGGCCATCAACGAGCACGACCTCGCCGTCTCGGCGGTGCTCTCGGGCAACCGCAACTTCGAGGGTCGCATCAACCCGGACGTGAAGATGAACTACCTGGCCAGCCCCATGCTGGTCATCGTCTACGCGCTCGCCGGCACGATGGACATCGACCTCTTCTCGGAGCCGCTCGGCCAGGACCAGGACGGCAATGACGTGTTCATGGCCGACATCTGGCCCACCCAGGCGGAGATCGAAGAGGTCGTCGCCGGGTCGATCAGCGCGGAGATGTTCTCCTCGCGTTACGCCGACGTGTTCAGCGGCGACGACCGCTGGCGCTCGCTGCCCACCCCGGACGGCGACACGTTCGAGTGGGAGGACGACTCCACCTACGTCCGCAAGCCCCCGTACTTCGAGGGCATGCCGGCCGACCCGGCGCCCGTCGAGGACGTCTCCGGCTCCCGGGTGCTGCTCAAGCTGGGCGACTCGGTCACCACGGACCACATCTCCCCAGCCGGCTCCATCAAGGCGGACTCGCCCGCGGGCGAGTACCTGACGGCCAACGGCGTGGAGCGTCGTGACTTCAACTCGTACGGTTCCCGTCGCGGCAACCACGAAGTGATGATCCGCGGCACGTTCGCCAACATCCGTCTGCGCAACCAGATCGCACCGGGCACCGAAGGCGGCTTCACGCGTGACTTCACCCAGGCCGACGGCCCCGTCACCACCGTCTACGACGCTGCCGTCAACTACGCAGAGCAGGGCACCCCGCTCGTGGTGCTGACGGGCAAGGAGTACGGCTCCGGTTCCTCGCGTGACTGGGCGGCCAAGGGCACCGCGCTGCTGGGCGTCAAGGTCGTCATCGCTGAGAGCTACGAGCGCATCCATCGCTCCAACCTCATCGGCATGGGCGTCCTCCCGCTGCAGTTCCCGGCCGGCGAGAGCGCCGATTCCCTGGGCCTGACCGGCGAGGAGACCTTCTCCTTCGAAGGCATCTCCGAGCTCAACAACAACGTGACGCCGAAGACCGTCAAGGTCACTGCGGTGAGCCCCGACGGCAAGGAGACCGTGTTCGAGGCTCTCGTCCGCATCGACACGCCGGGGGAGCGCAGCTACTTCCAGCACGGTGGCATCCTGCAGTACGTGCTGCGTAATCTGGCCAACGCCTGATCTGAGCGCAGACGAACCGGGCCGGTCCCCTTTCGGGAGCCGGCCCGGTTCTTGTGTCGTTAACGGTCGACCCCCAGTTCCTGCGCCATGGCGACCGCCTCGCGGGAACCGCCAGGGCCGAAGTCGATTTCCCCTCAGCCGGGACAGCAGACGCGGGGCGGCCTGCCCTGCGTGCCGGGAGGGTTTGAACATCGTCATCCGACCGACATCTGCAGTTCACGTCGCCGTGGGCGTCGCGTCATCTGGTCAGGTTCTGCTTGGAGGGACCGATTGGAGGGTCATATGTTCGCATCGATGAAGCGTTTCGTGTTGGTCGGCGCTGTCGCAGCGTTGATCGTTGGCTTGTTCACTGGCCCCGCGAAGGGGAGCACGGAGGGGACGCCGGAGATCCGGAGCTGAACCTCTGACCTCGCGGAAAGGTGAGGTCGATTGGAGCAGGCGCTCGATTTTGTCCGGGCCTTGAGCTTCAATAGAAGGTATGTTCGATGAAGATGAAGTCATCCGCGTGTACGTGCCGCCGGGCTGGCCCGGAGCCGTGCGCCCACCGGGGTCCAGCGGCTGGCTGAAGACGGCGGAATCTTTCCTGCTCGACTCCTGCCCGTCGGAATACCGGGGGTACCAGGTGCTGCGCCGTCACCCTGTCGTGCTGGCACGGATGGCGCGGGAGTTCGTCGCGGCCCAACTGGTGGCGACGCGCAGCGGTCTGGCGGGGGTACGCACCTCGTTGTCGGGTGTGGTGGACACCGCAACGGTGGATCAGGCTGCGGTCGTCCTGCAGCAGGAGGAGGCCCGGCTGGTCCGGGTGGCCAGGGGAGTGGAGCTCGTCGAACAGGCACTCCGGGACGTGCGTTTCGTCCCCCGGCTGTGACCTCCGCCCGCACGTTGGCCCGGCCCATTGGTTCTTAGGGCCTACTATTGACGGCATGTCTCTGTTGGATTCGGTGCACAGCCCCCATGACCTGCGGGCGCTGTCCAGGAAACAACTGGTGCAGTTGGCTGACGAGATCAGGCGCTTCCTGATCACGAAGGTCAGCCGCACCGGTGGCCACTTGGGCCCGAACCTCGGCGTCGTCGAATTGACCATGGCCATCCACAAGGTCTTCGATTCGCCGTCAGATCCCATCATCTTCGACACCGGTCACCAGAGCTACGTCCACAAGATCCTCACCGGCCGCGCCCCTCTCTTCGACACCCTCCGCCAGCAGGAGGGCATCTCCGGGTACCCGGAACCTGACGAATCGGAACATGACTGGGTGCGCAACTCGCACGCCTCATCGGCCCTCTCGTGGGCTGAGGGTCTGGCCAAGGGGTTCCGCATCAAGGGGGAGGACCGCACGGTCGTGGCGGTCGTCGGCGACGGAGCGCTGACCGGCGGTATGGCCTGGGAGGCCCTCAACAACATCGCTGACGCCGGCGACCTGCGCCTCGTGGTGATCGTCAACGACAACGGCCGCTCCTACACACCCACAGTCGGCGGGCTGGCCAACCACCTGGCCGGCCTCCGCACGGATCACCGCTACGAGAAGACGCTGAGCGTCATCAAGCGCGGCGTGAACCGCATCCCCGTGTTCGGGCGGCCGGTCTATGACCTCATGCATGGTTTCAAGACCGGCGTGAAGGACGTCCTGGCGCCCCAGACGATGTTCTCGGACATCGGCATCAAGTACACCGGCCCCATCGATGGGCACGACATCACGGCCCTCACCAACCACTTGGAACAGGCACGCCAGTTCGGCGGCCCGGTGATCGTGCACTGCGTGACGCGCAAGGGCAGGGGCTTCCAGGCCGCCGAGGAGCACGAGGAGGACCGCTTCCACGCGGTCGGCAAGATCAACGAGTTCACCGGAGAGCCGCTGTCGGCGACGGTGCAGGCCACCTGGACGGACGCGTTCGCCGAAGCCATCGTGCAGCTCGGTCAGCGACGCCCAGACCTGGTGGCCATCACCGGGGCCATGCTCAACCCCACCGGGCTGGGCCGCTTCGCAGCGGCGTTCCCGGACCGGATCTTCGACGTCGGTATCGCCGAGCAGCACGCCGTGGTCTCCGCGGCCGGCCTGGCACGCGCCGGCCTGCATCCGGTGGTCGCCCTCTACGCCACGTTCCTGAACCGGGCCTTCGACCAGGTGCTCATGGACGCGGCGCTGCACAGGGCCGGCATCACTCTGGTGCTGGACAGGGCCGGCGTGACCGGCACGGACGGGCCCAGCCACAACGGCATGTGGGACATGACGCTCCTGGGCATCGTGCCGCACCTCCAACTGGCGGCACCGCGCGACCAGACCCGTCTGGTGGCAGCGCTGGACCATGCGGTGGAGGTCGACGATGCGGTCACCGTCGTGCGCTACTCGAAGGAACGCCTGCCGGACGAAATGCCGGAGATCGCCCACGTGGGCGAGGGGATCAACCGCGTCGACGTGCTGGTCCGGCCCGAAGAGGCGAAGGTGCTCATCGTTGGATACGGGCAGTTCGTGGGGGTGGCGATGGATCTCGCCGAGCGTCTCGATGACCAGGGGGTGTCCGCCGCAGTCGTCGACCCGCTGTGGGCCCTGCCGGTGAGCCCAGACCTCGTGTCGCTGGCCAGCGGCTACGACCTCGTGGTCACCTTGGAGGACAACCTCGTCGACGGTGGCGTCGGCCAGAGGCTGGGGGCACAGTTGGCGATGGAGGACGCAGCGGTGAAGGTACGCAACTTCGGCATCCCCAAGGAATTCCTGAAGCATGGCTCACGCGACGAAGTGCTGGAGCGCATCGGGCTCACCGCCGCCGCCACGGCGCTGTCCGTGCTGGGTGACCTGCTCTCTACCGAGGTGGTCGACGTCACCGTCGAGGACGCTCAGGCCTGACCGAGCGCCTCCGCGATGGCGGGGGCCAGGAAGTCAGCCTGCCACGGCCGGGCGCCCAGTTCCAGGAGCACCTCTCGCGTCACCTCTGAATGACGGTAGAGCGCCTCCTGCAACACCGCGGGCGGTGCGATCAGGCTGGGCTGGAGCCCCCCCAGGTCGCAGGCCAATTCGTCGACGGCGGGCCGCACCGCTGCCCAGCGCAACGCTGCCTCCGGATTCGCCTTATCCCAGGACCTGGGGTGCGGCACGCCGGGGGTGTGCAGGCGTTTGGCAGGGTACTGCTCCGGCGGCAGGCGCCGGACACGTTCGAGTGCAGCCAGCCAGTGATGCACGTAGCGCTGCCCCGGCTGGGAGCTGAAGCCCGGGAGGTTCTGGACCTGCGCCGCGCTCGGTACCGCGTCGCGGGCCAGGGCGGCGACCGCCAACACCGCCGAATCATGGAGGATCCAGCCTGGCGGCCGGTCGCGGCGCCTGGCAACCTCGTCCCGCGCCAGCCATAGTTCCCGGGCCACGGCGTACTGCATCGGCGTCCTGAGGGTGGTGAGGCCGCTGAGGCGCCGCCAGGGGTCCTCGCGGGGCTTCGGCGGCGTGCTGAAACGCGCCAGCATGTCGTCGTTCTCCTGCGCGGACCATTCTTCGCGACCGGCCAGCACCAGGTGGGTGGCCAGCACCTTGGACAGTTCGAGGAGGTAGTCCACGTCGAGTGCGGCGTAGATCAACCAGGATTCGGGGAGCGGCCTGCGCGACCAGTTGTCGGCGGAGTGTGCCTTGCGGAGTTTGACGCCGAGCTCGGCCTCAAGGAGGGCCCCGAGCGATGCGCCGGGTTTTGCGAGGAGGCGCGCGGCGAGTTCGGTGTCGAAGATCCGCGGCGGGATGATGTTGATTTCCTGCATGCAGGGCAGGTCCTGGGTGGCGGCGTGGACGATCCAGGTGGCGGTGCCGCACGCGTCGACGAGCGAGCTGAGGTCAGCCAGTTCCCCGCCCTCCTCGAAGGCGATCGGATCGATCAGCCACGTCCCCGAGCCTTCACGGCGGATCTGGAGCAGATAGGCCTTCGCCCAGTACCGGTGGCCGTGCGCACGTTCCGTGTCGAAGGCCACCGGCCCTCTGCCGGCGCGCAGGGCCGCGAGGCACTCCGCCAGGAGTTGAGGGGTGTCGACGACGGGCTTGAGTGGCTCGCGGCTGCTGTTCACATAGGTCATAGGTTGCGGCCCACCGGGAGGGTGGCCACGCCCGGCGGCAGGGGAGGTTGCCCGGCCACCTGGCCGAGCAGATCCTGCCAAGCCGCGAGATGCGGGGTGAGCGAGTGCGCGCCGTCGAGTTGGGGCGTCCATGAGGAGCGCAGCTCGACGTCCGCCCTGTCGGGTTCCTGGACCATCTCGCCGAAGCCTCGACCGTAGGAGGCGGTCACTGTTCCGGCCAGTGCCGAGGCATCGCAGCCGTGGCTCTCCAGCGCTTCGGTGAACCACGACCAGGCGACTTCAGGGAGAAGGGGGTCTGTCACCATGTCCAGGTCCACCTCGGCGCGGACGTAGGTCACGAGGCGGAAAGTGCCGGCCCATGCGTCGTTGCCCGCCGGGTCGTGGAGGAGGATCAGGCGCCCCGTTGCCAAGGGCTCATCGTCCTCCAACAGCTCGGCGGCGATGGCCACCGAATAGGGGGCAATGCGCTGGGGAGAGCCGATCTCGTCCGCGGTGATGCCGGAACGCCAGTTCATCGCCGTCAACTCCCGGAGAGCGCGGCTGAACGGCTCTGGAGTGATGCTGGTGACATTCGCGGGCACGTCGCCACTCTAAGCGCGGCGCCACGCTTTTCGGTGGTGGCGCGCCGAGAAGCCCTGCTCAGGAACGGCGCAGGTTCAGGGACACGGAATTGATGCAGAAACGCAGGTCGGTGGGCGTCTCATAGCCCTCGCCCTCGAAGACGTGGCCCAGATGCCCGTCACAGTTGCTGCACCGCACCTCGACGCGGGGGCGACCGGGCAGCGACCTGTCCTCGATGTAGCGGACGCGTTCCTCCGCCAGCGGGGCGAAGAAGCTGGGCCAGCCGCAGTTGGAGTGGAACTTCTCATTGCTGCGAAACAGTTCCGCGCCGCAGCCCCGGCATTCGTAGACCCCCTCGTCCTCGGTGTCGGTGTATTCGCCCGTGAACGGCCGCTCCGTGCCGGCCTCGCGAAGGACGTGGTACTCCATCTTGCTGAGCTGCTCGCGCCATTCGGTATCCGGTTTGATCAGCTTCGGGACGTACTGGTCAGTCATGAAGACGATGATAATCGCCACCGCAAGCTGATCAGTCCTCCTCGCCCTCCAAGACCTCCGCGGACAACTGCGTGGGGGTGCCGTCGAGCAACTCCATCGCGCCGAACGCATAGCGGGCGAGGATGAGCTGCCTCAGATGGGGAGTGGGGCCGATGGGCGAGGTCACGGCGATGGCCCCGGCGCGCAACGCCGCATGGGCGTGGGCATGGTAGTCCGGCGTGGGGGCCAGGAAGACGCCTCCGACGGCGATGTGACGGCGCCCCTGTCCGCGCAGGGCGGCGACCGCGGACGCGGTGGCCCTGCCGCTGCCCTCGTCGACCGCCAACTGAACCGGGATCCGGTGGTGGGCCGACCATTGGCGGGCGCGACGGGCCAGCAACGATGAGCCACGGACGTCGCCGCCGGCAGGCGCCGCGAGGATGAGTCCGTCGATCTCGAGGGCGCCGCCGCGGTGCAACGCTTCCCTGACCCGCTCGTCGAGGATGTTCAGCAGTTCGCTGGCCGGGCCCACGGGGCGGCTGACAGCGAGGTGGATGTCTGGAGAACGCTGGAAGGTGTCGAGCACGGGGGCGTGATCTGCTGCGGAAACGAGGTCCAGGGGGATCAGCACCGCCTCTGCCACCTCGTCCGCGACGAGTTGGGCCACCACGTCTTCGAGCCGGGGCTCGGGGCCGCCGATGCGGCCGAGGAAGACCCGGAGGTCGCTGCGCGCACTACGGAGGTCCTCGAGGATGGCCTCCAGGGAGGAGTTCACAGCTTCGTCGTCGGGGCCGTCGGCCACGAGTACGATCGCGGGTGCTGTCATCGCCTCATTCCTCCGGGCCCTCGGTGGGCAAAACCAGCGTCGGAAAGCCCCACTAGAGTGGGCGATGGCGGTTTCGAACCGCCGACCTCTTCGGTGTGAACGAAGCGCGCTACCACTGCGCCAATCGCCCTAGCGAAGAAAAACTCTAGCGGATCGGAAACCAGAATGCGAACTGAGGTCCTGGAGGTCCCCACAACCACGGGAAATGCGCGGGCTCACGTGTCCTATCCGGCAGGCGCCGCGGGCCTCATGGTGCTCGGGCACGGGGCTGGCGGGGGAGTGGAGACCGCAGATCTCAGGGCCGCGCTGAAGGCGGGTCTGGAGGCGGGCTTCGTCGTGGCGCTGGTGGAGCAGCCCTACAGGGTCGCCGGTCGCAGTCTGCCGCCGCCCATCGCCAACGCCGAGCGGGCGTGGGTGCAGGTAGTCGGGCAGCTCCGGCCGCAGGTGCCCGGCGGCGTCCTGGTCGTGGGTGGTCGCTCGTTCGGGGCGCGGGTGGCGTGCCGGTCCGCGGCTGAGGTGGGTGCTTCGGCGGTGCTGTGTCTCGCTTTCCCGCTCGTGTCGCCCAAGGGCGCGGACCGGGGGTCCGAGTTGTACTCCGTGTCGGTCCCGGTGCTCGTCGTCCAAGGCAGGAAAGACCCGTTCGGGCTCCCGGAGGAGGGTGCGACGAGGCGCGTCGCCCTCGTGGACGGTACGCACACCCTGAGCCGGGAGCTGGAGCGGGTGGAGCAGGTGATCGCGGACTGGCTGGGTGAACGGGTCAGCGCGTGATCGCGCTGAGGAACCGGCGATTTGCACTTTGCTGAATCCGTGGACTAATGTTCTCTACGCGCCGAACGCGGCAAACCGGAAGGGGAGCAGCGGTAGCGCGAAGCGGACGTAGCTCAGTTGGTAGAGCATCACCTTGCCAAGGTGAGGGTCGCGAGTTCGAATCTCGTCGTCCGCTCGGAGATCAAGGTCTCTCCCAGACCCACAAGGGGAGGGTAACCCTCCACCCGGTGGAGTGGCCGAGAGGCGAGGCAACGGACTGCAAATCCGTGTACACGGGTTCAAATCCCGTCTCCACCTCGGGCGGTTGGCGCAGTGGTAGCGCGCTTCCCTGACACGGAAGAGGTCGCTGGTTCAAACCCAGTACCGCCCACCAGAAGACACCCGGCCATGCCGGGTGTCTTTTCTATTTGCGGCTGATGCGCCACACTCAAATCGTGGTGTTCGGGGACGACTCTTCCCGGAAATGGGTCGCGAGGGTTCCCCATTGGCTCCGTGGGCTTGATCCCCGTCGACCTCACGACTGAGTCGGAGCGCGTCGTGTGGGACCTGGACGTCATCTCCACGGGGCGACGCGTCAGTGAACTGAGGCGGTAGCGCTCAGTCGTCGATGACGGGTCGACGGTCCTGGAGGCGCAGCAGACGGAGGCTGCGGAGGCTCAGCGCGACCTTCCGAAGGGCCTTGCGCCCGTCGACCGCTGAATCCTGGTACTCGAAGACGGGCAACCGCCAGCGGAACTTGATGGCCAGCATCCGCAGGGCGAAACCGACGGCCAGGGTGACGGCCACCGCCGCATTGTGGGCGACGCCCACCTCCAACAGACCCACGAAGAGCAGCGCGGCGATGACGGACACGGAGGCGTACAACTCCTCCCGGAACACCAACGGGATCCGGTCACAGAAGAGATCCCGCATGATGCCGCCCGCCACGCCGGTCACCACGGCACCGACGACCGCGATGATGATGCCCAGTTCCATGTCGAGGGCCACCTGCGCTCCGAGGATGGAGAAGACCACCAGACCGAGACCATCGAGTGCGAGGAACAGTTGCCGGAAGTACTTCATGATCCCGGCGATAGAGATGGTGATGACGGCTGCGAGCACGACGAGCAACACGTACTCGGGATCGCGGACCCACGTGAGCGGATAGTGCCCGAACAGGACGTCGCGGATGGATCCGCCACCGAGCGCCGTGACCAGCGCGACCATGATGACGCCGAAGAGGTCCATGCGTTCCCTGCCGGCGGCCAGGGCCCCGGTCATTCCCTCCGCAGTGATGCCGATCGCCCAGAGAATTGTGAGCACGTATCTCCTCTCATGCAAGGACAATGATGCAGGACGGGGCGCGGTGGACAGAAAATGACCCGCCCCGGAGGCGGCGCCAGCACGGCCAGCGCCTAGGGTGGCTGCGTGCACGTGCCAGACCACTTCAGCCTTCCCGAGGACCGCCTGCAGCAACTGCTCGCCGAGGTGCGTCCCGGCAATCTCGTGACCGTCCATGAAGACGGACCGCTGTCGACCTTCGTCCCCATGCACTGCGAATCCCGCGGCCGATCCCGCGTGCTGGTGACCCACCTGGTGCGCAACAACCCCCAGGCCCGGACCCCGATCACCGGCCGTGGGATGGCCATCTTGGACATCGCCGACGCGTACGTCTCGCCCCACTGGTACGCCACCAACCAGGAACTGCCCAACGTCCCCACATGGGACTACCTGACGATCCATGCCTGGGGCCCCGTGCGTATCGACCCGAGTCCCGACGCAGCGCTTCGCGCCGCAAGCGCCCTGACCGAACGCATGGAGGAGCCCGAAGTGCTCGACGCCGTCGGGGCGGAGAAGTTGGGCCTCATGTCGCGCGCCATCGTCGGCGTCGAACTCGAGATCGACCGGATCGAGGCGAAGGCCAAAATGAGCCAGAACCGCCATCCCGACGACATCCGCAGCCTCATCCGGCACTTCGAGCAGCACGGCCCCGCAGAGGTGGCCGACTACCTCCGCGAGGTGAGTCTCCCGCATGCCGAGCGCCGCTTCGGGACTCTGACGATGCTCCGCGACCAGCACCGCGCCCAGTAGCCGGAGCGCACTGGCAGCGTAGAGTCGGGCCGTGCCCCGCCCCGTCGTCCTGGTCTTGATCGCCATCGCTTCCGTCCAGTTCGGGGCGGCGATCGCCAAGTCCATCTTCGACTCGGCCCATCCCGTCACCCTCGCGTTCCTGCGGGCCCTCATCGGCGCGGTCATCTTCCTCGCCTTCTCCCGACCCCGGGTGACTGGCCGGAGCGCCCGCGACTGGCTGGTCGTCGTCGCCTATGGCCTGTGTCTGTCGGGGATGAACATGCTGATCTACCTCAGCTTCCAGCGCATCCCCATCGGACTGGCCGTCACGCTCGAATTCGTCGGCCCACTGGCCCTGGCCGTGCTCGGTTCACGCAGGTGGCTGGACATCCTCTGGGTCTCGCTCGCGGCGACCGGCGTGGTGCTGCTGGGCGCGGGCCCCACCGTCGTGGACCGGCTCGGCATGGTGTTAGCCCTGGCTGCCGGCGCCCTCTGGGCGGCCTACATCGCGTTGGCGGGACCCGTGGGCAGGCGATGGGAGGGCATGAGTGGGCTCACCGTCGGCAGCCTCATCGGCGCCGCGGCCCTGATCGTTCCGGGCACTCTGCTGGCCGACGGCGCGTTCGGCGACCTCAGGGTGCTCGGCGTGATGGCCGCCGTGGCGCTGCTCAGCACCGTGATCCCGTATGCCATGGAACTCCAGGCCAGGCGATCCCTGAAGGCCGCCTCGTTCTCGATCCTCATGAGCCTCGAGCCCGCCGCGGCGGCCCTCTTCGCCTGGATGGTGCTGGGGGAGTGGCTGCGCTGGCCGGAATGGGTGGCGATGGCCTGCGTCATCGTCGCCTCCATCGGCGCGATCAGGACGGCGCGGCAGTGATGGGACCCAACTACCACGGTTGCGCTCCACGCGGCACAATGGGGGTCGTCAGATCAACCGACCACACCACAAGGAGTGCCCCATGAGTGGAGTCATCACCGTCCACCGCAACGACCAGGCGGACCAGGTGGAGCTGACTACCACGACCACGGGGCTCGATCTCTTCGGTGAGGACCGCACGGTCGTCGCCATGCGCGTCGCCGGCGAACTCCTGGACCTCCAGCGCGAACTGGTCGACGGCGACATCGTGGAGCCGGTCGCGATCGACAGCCCGGAGGGCCTCTCGATCCTGCGCCACTCGTGCGGCCACGTCACCGCGCAGGCGCTGCAGGACCTGCACGCGGACGCGCGGCTGGGCATCGGGCCGCCGATCACCGACGGCTTCTACTACGACTTCCAGGTGGACCCGCTGACCCCTGACGATCTCAAGTCCATCGAGAAGAAGATGGGCCAGATCATCAAGGCGCGCCAGCGTTTCGTGCGCCGCGTCGTGACAGACGAAGAGGCCCGCGCGGAGCTGGCTGACGAGCCGTTCAAGCTCGAACTCATCTCCGACAAGTCCAGCGCTTCGGACGACGACGGTTCCTCCGTCGAGGTCGGCGCCGGCGAACTCACCATCTACGACAACCTGAACCGCGACGGCTCGGTGGCGTGGAAGGACCTCTGCAGGGGCCCCCACATCCCGCACACCGGCTACCTCGGCAACGGCTGGGCGCTCACCCGCACGTCCGCCGCCTACTGGCGGGGGGACCAGCGCAACGCCGGCCTGCAGCGGGTGTACGGCACCGCGTGGCCGTCGAAGGACGAACTGCAGGCCTACAAGACCCGGCTGGACGAGGCGGCCAAGCGTGACCACCGCAAGCTCGGCACCGAACTCGACCTGTTCAGCTTCCACGAGATCGTGGGCTCCGGCCTCCCGCTGTTCCACCCCCGCGGGGGTGTGATCAAGCGCGAGATGGAAGATTACGTGCGCACCCGCCACATCCAGGAGGGCTTCGACTACGTCGGCACGCCGCACATCGCCAAGGAGGAACTGTTCTACACCTCCGGCCACTTGCCGTACTACGCCGATGGCATGTTCCCCCCCATCTTGGAGGACGCCGAGCGCGACGAGCAGGGCAACGTCGTCAAGGGTGGCCAGGCGTACCGCCTCAAGGCCATGAACTGCCCGATGCACAACTTGATCTTCTCGTCGCGGGGCCGTTCCTACCGGGACCTGCCGTTGCGCTTCTTCGAGTTCGGCACCGTGTACCGCGACGAGGCCTCGGGCGTGGTGCAGGGGCTGACCCGAGTGCGTTCCATCACCCAGGACGACTCGCACAGCTACTGCACCAAGGAACAGGCGCCGGACGAGGTGCGGCACCTGCTGCGCTTCGTCCTGTCGCTGCTCAACGATTTCGGGCTCACCGACGTCGCGCTGGAGGTCTCCACCCGCGACGAGGACGGCAAGAAGAAGGACAAGTTCATCGGCTCCGACGAGCAGTGGGCCGAGGCCACCGAGATTCTCGAGGGCATCGCCCGCGAATCGGGCCTTCCCGTGGTGGCCGACCCTGGTGGCGCGGCCTATTACGGTCCGAAGATCTCCATCCAGGCGAAGGACGCTATCGGGCGCACCTGGCAGATGTCGACCATCCAGTACGACTTCAACCAGCCGGAGCGCTTCAACCTGCACTACACGGCCTCCGACGGCTCGCGCCAGCAGCCGGTGATGATCCACTCGGCGAAGTTCGGCTCCATCGAGCGCTTCATGGGCGTGCTCATCGAGCACTACGCGGGCGCGTTCCCTGCTTGGCTGTCGCCGGTCCAGGTGACGGCGATCCCGGTGGCCTCGGAGTTCGACGAGTACCTCGGCGGCGTCGTCGCGCAACTGCAGGCCGAGGGCGTGCGGGTGGACTTCGACACCTCGGACGACCGGTTCGGCAAGAAGATTCGCAACGCCACGCAGGGCAAGGCCCCGTTCATCCTGATCGCCGGCGGCGAGGACCGCGACGGCGGCACTGTGTCGTTCCGGTTCCGTGACGGGTCGCAGCGCAACGCCGTGAGTGTCGACGACGCGGTGACCACCATCCTCGACTTCATCGCGTCGCGTTCCAACGAGTCGCCCACCGCCGGCGAGTGACGATGGACGACTTCGAGGCGTCCGGCACGCTGCCAGGTGTGCCGGACGCGTTCCAGCGGCTCTGGACGCCCCACCGCATGGTCTACATCGAGGGGGAGGGCAAGCCGACGGGCGGCCATGACTGCCCGTTCTGCACCTCACCCAAGCGCACGGACGACGACGGACTGGTCGTCGCCCGCGGCGAGCACGCGTACGTGGTGATGAACCTGTTCCCGTACTCGCCCGGACACCTGCTGGTGTGCCCCTACCGGCACGTCGCCGACTACACGGACCTGACGCCTGAGGAGACCCGCGAGGTTTCCGAGCTCACCCAGGAGGCGATGCGCGTGGTGCGGAGCGTCTCGAAGCCGCACGGCTTCAACATCGGCATGAACCAGGGCGACGTGGCGGGGGCGGGCATCGCCATGCACCTGCACCAGCACATCGTGCCGCGTTGGAAGGGCGACATGAACTTCATGCCCGTCATCGCTCAGACCAAGGCCGTGCCGCAACTCCTCGGCGACGCCCGCAGGCTGCTGGCCGAGGCCTGGCACCGCTGACGTGGACCTCAGCACGGTCGTCTGGGCGGTGGGCCGACGGGTGCCCCGGCGGCTCGGCGACGCCTTCGCGCGGCTGGCCGGGCCACTCGTCTCGCTGAAGCGGCTGCCGGCCGTCGACGCGTGGGCAGATTCGGTGGAACACGCAACCGGCGCCAAACCGACGAGCGGGCAACGCCGTCGTCTGTTGGCCAACTGGATCCGCAACAACCTCTGGTCACTGAGCCTTGCGGGGTGGAGCGACGAGGAGATCCTCCGGGTCGTGTCGATCGACGACGACCACCTGGCGAGGCTGCGAGAGTCGGTGGCCGGTCCTGGGTTGGTCCTGGCGCTGCCTCACATGGGTTCCTGGGATTTCGCCGGTGCCTGGGCGGCCAGGGTCGGGCTCAAGGTGGTCAGTGTCGCCGAACGCCTGCCCAACGGGGTCTACGAGCGTTTCGCCGAGGCCCGCGCCGGCATGGGCATGATCATCTACCCCGTCGACCAACCGGACGTGATGCGACTGCTGGCCGAGGACGTGACGGCCGGCCGGCTGGTCTGCCTGCTGGCCGACCGTGACCTCACCTCCCGTGGGCTCAAAGTGCCGTGGCCGGGGGCCGACGCGCTCGTGGGCGTGCCTGCCGGTCCGGCGCTCCTCGCGCGGCGCACGGGGGCCGATCTCCGGGTCACCACCACGTATTTCGACGGTGACCGGCTCAGGCTGGAAGTCTCGGAACCCATCGGGGGTGACAGCGCCGAGGAACTGATGACGGGTGCCGTGGAGGTCTTCGCCGATGCCGTGCGGCGACACCCGGAGAGCTGGCTGATGTTGCGCAAGGTGTTCGTGTGAGCCTCCGCGTCGCGCTCGTGTGCCCGTACTCGCTGGACCAGCCGGGCGGCGTGGCGACGCACGTGCTCGGGCTCGCGGCCTGGCTCAGGAGCCGTGGCCACCGGCCCTTCGTGGTGGCACCGGGCACGGGACCGTCGAACGACGACGTGCACCTCCTGGGAAGGGCGGTCAGCCTGCCGTTCAACGGCTCAGTGGCGCACCTGGGCGTGCTGCCCGATCAGGCGATGAAGGCCCGCGCCGCGATCGACGGCGCCGACCTGGTCCACGTGCACGAGCCGCTGACGCCAGGAGTCGCCTATGCGGTGGCGCGTTCGGCCCGCAACACACTCGTGGTGACCCACCACGCCCACTTCCGGCCCGGGCTCCTCGGCGTTCCGCTCCGGCTACGCGCGGCGCTGCTGCCGCCTCGCCAGAGCATCGCGGTGTCGGAAGCGGCAGCGGAGACGGCGCGCATCGTCACGGGCGCGGCTCCGGTCGTCGTGCCCAACGCGGTGGAGGTGCCCATCGTGCCCCCCGCAGCGAAGCAGGGCGACGTGGTCCTGTTCGTCGGCCGGCTCAACGAACCGCGGAAGGGGTACCCCACCTTCGCGGCCCTGGCCGATCTGGTTCCCGAGGCGACCTTTGTGGCCATCGGCCCCGGCACCGGGGGAGCGGCGCAGGTCCGCGAACTCGGCTCCCTCAGCAACGGGGAGCGGAACCGCTGGTTGGAGCAGGCCCGCGTGCTGGTGGCCCCCAACCGCTTCGGGGAGTCCTTCGGGATCATCCTGATCGAGGCGTTGGCCCGGGGCTGCGCGGTGGTGGCCAGCGACCTCCCCGCCTTCCGAGCGGTCGTCGATGACGATGCCGTCGCCTCCTTCTTCCCACCTGACGACCTGGCCGTGGCGTCGGCGCAGCTGCGCTCGAGGCTCGCCTCCCCGGCGGATCCGGTCACTGCCTGGCAGTCGGCGAGACGCTTCTCCTGGGATGTGGTCGGACCCCAGATCGAGGACGTCTACGCCAGGGCACTCGCAGGCGCGTAGGCGACGCGTCGAAACCGGCGGGCCTGTCTGCGCGATGGCCTAGGCTGGCAATGTGCAAGCATCGCTGGTTCCTCCTCAGGAGTTCGACACCGACGCGGTGCTCACCCTGCCCAACGTGCTGAGCTTCATCCGGCTCCTCGGCGTTCCGCTGTTCACGTGGCTGATCATCGCCGGGCAGGATGTCGCGGCCGTCGCGCTGTTGGCGGGGTTCGGGGCCACAGACTGGGTCGATGGCTTCCTCGCCCGCCGCCTCAGGCAGCGCAGCCCGCTCGGAGCCAAGCTGGACCCCGTCGCAGACCGGCTGTACATCCTCGCCGCGCTGGTGGCGCTGCTGGTGCGCGACATCGTGCCCGTCTACTTCGTGGTCGTGCTCGTGGCCCGCGACGTGATGCTGGCGCTCCTGGTGCCCGCGCTCAAGCGCCACGGCCTGGTTGCCCTGCCCGTCAACTGGGTGGGGAAGACCGGCACCATGCTGCTGCTCCTCGCCTTCCCCCTGATCCTGCTGGGCGCCGGGTCCTCCCTCGGCTGGGAATGGGCGCACTGGACGGGGTGGAGCTTCGGCTGGGCCGGCGCCGTCGCGTACTGGGCAGCGGGTTCGCTGTACGTGCGCGAGACGATTCTGCTCGGGCGGGAGGCCCGGTGAGGCGTCGCCCCGATGCCAGCATGAGCCTGCTCACAGACCTGCAGGCTGAGGCGCTGGAGCCGGAGTACCGCAGCACAACCGCCCCCCGGAACCGGCCGGCGCGCCTGGCCGTCGTGGTCGCCCTCGTGGTGATCCTGCTCACCGTCGCCCTCCTGCAGACCACCCGGAGCACAGGCAGCGCGGCCGAGCAGCGCCAGGAACTGCTCGACAGGGTGGCCGGCGCGCGGGAGCGGCAGGCCATCCTCGGCGACACCGCCTCGGAACTCGAGGACGAGGTCCGCCAGCTGGGAGCCGAAGCGCTCGGGAACCCAGCAGAGCGGGATCTGCTCCTCCTCCTGGACAGGCTCTCCGGCGCCTCGTCGGTCACGGGTCCCGGCATCATCGTGACCGTGGACGACGCCGACGACGCCACCTCGGCCCAGGGCATGGTGCTCGACGGCGACCTCACCCGCCTCGTCAACGGCCTGCGTCAGGCCGGGGCGGAGGCCATCAGCGTCAACGGTCGGCGGCTCAGTGTGCTCACCCCCATCCGCAGCGCCGGTGCCGCAATCACGGTTGACTACGTGTCCCTCAGCCCGCCGTACCGGCTGGAGGTTATTGGTGATCCTGATACGCTCCAGGCCAGATTCAACGAAACCACCGGGGCAGCGTGGTGGCACCTCATCGTGCAGAACTACGGGCTGTCCTTGACCATCACCCAGGCCGACGACGACCTCATCCTTCCGGCTGACCCCGGCATGACGGTGCGCTACGCCAAAGAGAAGTAGGGGACATTCAATGTACGCGATTCTCGGACTCATCGCGGGCGTGGTGCTCGGCGTCGTCCTCCAGCCCACGCTGCCGCCGGTCCTCGCCCCCTACCTGCCCATCGCGATCGTCGCGGCCTTCGACGCCATCCTGGGCGCCACCCGCGCCTATCTGGAGGGCATCTTCTCGGACCGGGTGTTTCTCGTGTCCTTCCTGTCGAACGTCGTGATCGCAGGCCTCATCGTGTTCGTGGGCGACCAGATCGGCGTCGGGTCCCAGCTCTCCACCGGCGTCGTGGTCGTCCTCGGGATCCGTATCTTCACCAACGCCGCGGCCATCCGGAGGGCGGTCCTGCATGCCTGAGCCCGTGGACGAGGTGCAGGTGGACGAGGCGCGGGAGCCGCGTCGGGCCGCCGCCAGGAAGGAACGCAGTCTGCTGCGCGACTTTTTCCGGCCCAGCAGGGGCCAGTTCGTCGTCGGGCTCGCGCTGTTCCTGACCGCGCTGATCGTCGTGTTGACGCTGCGCTCGCAGGCCACCCAGCCGGAGTTCGCCAACGTGCGGCAGGCAGACCTCATCCAGTTGCTGGACAATGTCACCGGCGAGACCCGCCGCTTGGAGGAACAGGTGCGAGAGCTGGAGCGCTCGCGCACAGAACTGCTGAGCGGCGCGGACCGAGACCAAGCGGCCCGCGAGGAGGCGGCCCGGCGTCTGGAGCAGGCCCGCATCATCGCCGGCACTGTCCCTGCAGCGGGTCCCGGGATCCGCATCGAGATCCAGGACCCGGGGGAGCGCGTCACAGCCGAGCTGCTGCTCAACGCCGTCGAGGAACTGCGCGACGCCGGCGCCGAGGTGATCGAGCTCAATGACGCCGTCCGGCTGGTGATGAACTCCTACTTCGCGGCGGACGAGAGCGGGGCGGTGACGGCCGACGGGGTCGCTCTGGCTGAGCCCTACGTCATTGATGCGATCGGTGATCCGGCCACCCTGGAGGCCGGCGCGCGGTTCCGCGGCGGACTGGTGAGCGAGATCGAGGGAGAACGGGTCGGCGGCAGGGTGGCGATCGAGCAGCTGGAGGACGTGGACATCTCCTCCGTGGTGGAAATTGCCGAGCCGCAGTTCGCGCGCCCCCGTTAACAGGCTTGCCCACGGGTGATAAGTTTCCTCACGTAGCCTTTCACATGGCCTGGACAGGGGAATGAGCCCACCCCGCTGAGACGAGGAAGTGACTCCGATGAAGTGCCGCACTTGTGGATCTGAGAGCCCGGTCGAGGCAAGGTTCTGCAGCAATTGCGGCGCCTCGCTGACTGACCCCACCGGTGACACCACCACGATGTTCCCGGTCACCGCCGAAGAACCCACTGAGTCCGTACAGCTGACAGACCAGGAGCGGGCAGCGGCCAAGACCCTGGCCGCCGGCAACGCCCTGCTGATCGTCAACCGTGGCCCCGGCAACTCGAACCGGTTCCTCATCGACTCGGACATCACCAATGTTGGTCGTCACCCGGAATCGGACATCTTCCTCGACGACATCACCGTCTCCAGGCACCACGCGAAGTTCGTCCGCAGCGGCGGCAAGCTGTACCTTGAGGACCTGGGGAGCCTCAACGGCACGTACGTCAACCGCACGCTCCTTGACGGGCGCACCGTGTTGCGCGAAGGTGACGAGATCCAGATCGGAAAGTACCGGGCCACGATCTCGCTGAGTGAGCCCGGACTGGGCTGATGTCGGGAGCGGCGCGGACCATCGGCGTCGTACTGGAGATGATCCGTCCCGAGTTCCCTGACATCTCCGTATCCAAGCTGAGGTACCTCGAGGCAGAGGGACTGATTTCACCGGATCGCCAACAGCCGTCCGGCTATCGCAGATTCTCCCAACAGGACGTGGACAGGCTGCTGTACGTGTTGCGTGCGCAGCGCGACCGCTACCTGCCGCTGAAAGTGATCCGTGAGGAACTGGAGGCGATCGACCGCGGTGAAGAGCCGCCGGACCACGATGCCCACCCGGTGGAGGAGTCGTCGGAACCCAAGCAGCGGCGCGTTCCCAACACGGGGGTCGGGCTCATGGCCCGGCGACAGGTGCTCGCGGAGTCCGGCCTCGGCGAGGCCGCGCTGATCCAGTTGGAGCGGCTGCGCATCATCCAGCCGCGGCGGGGTTCCCAGCTGTACGGCCCGGAGGCGGTCGCGCTGGCCCGCTCCGCGAAGAAGCTCGCAGACTACGGGGTCGATCTGCGCCAGATGCGCGTGTTGCAGCAGGCGGCCGCGATGGAGGCTGCCCTGGTCGAGCAGATCCTCGAGCAGTACCGGCGCAGGCAGGGACCGCCCCCTGAGGTGGTGCGCGACCTCTACAGATCAGTGCTCCAGGCGCACGCCGCGCTGCTTCACGGCCAGATCCACTGAGCTAATGTGTGTCCATGATCGGCCTTGAAGTGCTCGGCATCCGGATCATTTCTCCGGAGGACCCGCCCGTGCTGCTGTTGCAGGAGGAGGGCGGTACCCGCTGCCTGCCTGTCTGGATCGGCGCCCCTGAGGCGGCGGCCATCGCGGTGGCCATGGAGGGCCGGCAGCCGGAGCGACCCATGACGCATGATCTGCTCGGTGCCGTCCTCCAACTCCTGGAACCGGGGGAGGGCATCGTCGTGATCGAGTCCGTCGACGACGGGGTGTACCAGGCCTCGATGCACGCAGGTGGTCACGAGATCGACGCCCGGCCCAGTGACCTGGTGGCTGTTGCTGTCCGGCTCGGCTGGCGCATCGAGTGCCCGCGGGCGCTGATGGACCGGGTGGGCGTCGAGGTTGACACCGCACCCACAGACGAGGTGGAGGCCTTCCGGGCGTTCCTGGACCGAGTCACCCCTGAGGATTTCGAAGACGATGGGAACCCGGAGCACTGACCATCGACGCGCAACCCTCAAGCTGAGGTCGAACCACATCGGTGTAAATATCACCGGTGTTGGGCGTGTCGTTGACCCGCGGCCAGAGGGACGGTTAGCGTCATAAGAGTCGTCGGTGATCCACCACCGGCGCGGTGAGCAAAGCGAGGAATCGTGACCAAGAAGGCAGCGCTGCAGGAAGTGCTCTTTGACGGCGATTTCGCCCCTGTGCCCAGCGACACGGGCTACCGGGGTCCCATCGCGCACCGCGTCGCCGGCATCACCTACCGGCAGCTCGACTACTGGGCCCGCACCGGGCTCGTCGTCCCCTCCATCCGTAACGCCGAGGGTTCCGGCACCCAGCGCCTCTACTCCTTCCGCGACATCCTGCTCCTGCGCGTGGTGAAGCGGTTCCTGGACGTGGGCATCTCGCTGCAGCAGATCCGGTTGGCCATCGAGCACCTGCGTGAGCGCGGCGTCGACGACCTGACGGAACTCACACTCGTGTCAGACGGCTTCAGCGTCTACGAAGTGACGTCCGCGAACGAGCTGTTCGACCTGTCCCGCGGCGGCCAGGGCATGTTCATGATCTCCGTCAGCAGCGTCTGGCGCGAGCTCGAGGGCACCCTCGCCGAACTGCCCGGGGAGCGAATCTCCGACGCGACCCCCGAGGATCATCCGGCGGACGAGCTGGCCATGCGCCGCCGTACCAGGGCCGTCTGAGCACCTGCCTGACCAAAGGGTCTGCCCGTAGCAACCGCTTCCCGGTAGTGTCCTTCGTGTGAAGGACTGGATCAAGAAGGTCACCAGCAAGCCCATGGTCGCCCACGCCATGGCGGCCAACGAGCGCTACGGCAAGCGGATGGGGCCACAGTTCGCCGGCGCCGTCACCTACTTCACCGTGCTGTCCATGGTGCCCATCCTCATGTTCGCCTTCGCCATGTTGGGCCTCACGCTCACGGTGCTGCGCCCAGATCTCCTGGAACAGGTCCAGAACGCCATCACCGCACAACTCGGCGACGAGGGCGTCGGCAAGGACATCGGGGAGTTCATCACAGAGACGCTTTCCGGCTGGCGCGGCATCTTCGGAATCGGCCTGCTGACCGCCGCCTACTCGGGAACCAACTGGGTGGGCAACCTCAAGCGCGCCGTGCGCGTCATGTGGGCGGACAAGTTCTCCGACGCCACGGTCAAGTCCAACTTCTTCGTCGAGCTGCTCATCAACCTGGCGATCTTCGTCGGCCTGCTCATCGCCATGGGCATCGGCGTGGGCGTGTCCCAGGTGGGCCACGGGCTCAGCCAACAGGTCATCGGCTGGCTGGGCTGGGAGGACGTCCCGGGGATCGGCATCCTGTGGCGACTCATCACCGTCGGGCTCACGTTCGTGGTGAGCTGGCTGCTGATGGCGTTCCTGTTCATCGTGATGCCGCGCAGGGCCGCGCGGCCCCGCGCCTGGCTCATCGGCACGCTGATCGGCGCCACGTTCCTGACGATCCTGCAATCAGTGGCTGGGCTCATCATGGGCGTCTTCCGCGGCAACGCGGCTGTCGGGGTGTTCGGCCCCATCATCGTGATGATGCTCGTGTTCAACCTCTTGGCCACCATCATCCTGATGACCGCCGCCTGGGTGGGCACCGATCACGTCTGGCAGGCCGAGAACGCCCGCAAGTACGCCGATGAGCACTCCGGGCTGGCCAACGAGATCGACATCGACACCGACGTCGAGCCGGTCCTCTCCGCTCGACGGGCCAGCCAGCGCTGGGCGGCTACCAAGACCCTCGACGATCTCCGCGGCGCCGCCGCCGCGCTCCCGGAACCGGACCCGGAGACCTATGTACGCCAGGACGTCGCGGCCCGCGGGATGAAGACCAACCTGGGGATCGGCTACGGCGTCGGCGCCGCCACGGGCCTCGGCATCGGCGCGCTGCTCGTCGGTCTCGTGCGCTTCGTGGTGCGCGGCTGAGAACCGGAAACCGGCCGCCCTGACGGGCGGCCGGTCTGTGCCCTCAGCGTCCGTTCAGACGAGCGGGCGGGTAAGGCTGGGTGCTCAGTGGGCGTGGGCCGGAGCCGGGAACTCCTGGCCGATGGCCGCCAGCATCTCCTTGTACCAGTCTTGGTTGATGTCGAAGGCCTTGCCTCCCTTGATGCGATCGAACGCGATGGCGGTGAGCACGTCGCCGTTCTCCTCGTCGTGGCCGATGACACCGGGTTCGCCGGCGAGGGCCTTGTCGACCGCCAGGTCCGTGCACTGCTTGATCAGCGCCAGGTCGGCGTCGTTGGCAGCGGCGGAGCGGCTGAAGTAGCCGGACTTCTGGATCAGCACCTTCTCTGCGTTGAGCTTCTTGGCGAACTGGTCGGCGAACCAGGCGCCGGGGTTCACGTCGTTGAGGCGGACGTGGCCGAAGGGATCGCGCGGCACCTCTTCGCCCGCTGCTTCCATCTCGGCGACGATCGAGTCGAGGCCGGCACCTTCCGACAGGAAGATGGTCACGTTGCCGACCTCATCCATGATCTTGTTCAGGCGCTCAGACTCCTTGGCGATGTTGATCTCGCCTTCCGGCACGTACACGCCGTGCACGTCCCACGCGTCCTTCGAGAGGCCGATCTCGGGGAGCCATTCCTGCTCGTTCAGCCATTCGCGGTACTTCTGCGCTGTGGCGGCGGTCAGCCAGCCGCAGTGGCGGCCCATGACCTCGTGCACGATCAGCATGCGCGAGCCGGAGTTGTGTTCAGCCACGACGTTCTGCGCGAAGATCGAGCCTTGCTCGGCCGCGGTCCAGGCGCCCAGCGACTGACGGATCGGGATGACGTCGTTGTCGATGGTCTTGGGCAGGCCCACGACCGTCAGGCCGTAGTCGTGCTCGGCCAGGTAGGCGGCCAGGTCTGCGGCCGTGGTGTTGGTGTCGTCGCCACCGATGGTGTGCAGCACCTCCACGCCGTCGGCGACGAGGCGGTCAGCGGCCACCTGGAGCGGGTTGGCGCCCTCTTCGACCAGGCCGCGCTTGACGAGGTCCTTGGTGTTGGTCAGCTTGACGCGGGAGTTGCCGACGGGGGAACCGCCGAACTTGTGCAGGAGAGCGGCGTTCTTTCGGACGGTGTCGTCGACGACAAGGAAGTCGCCCTGGAGCAGGCCCTGGTACCCGTGGCGGTAGGCAATGATGTCAACCTCCGGCGCGACCTCGGTGTAGCGCTCGATGAGTCCGCCGATCGCCGAGGAAAGGCAGGGAGCGAAGCCGCCGGCCGTGAGGATGGCTACCTTCTTGACCATGAGTGTCCTTTCGTGTGTGGTGCGACGCGTAGCGCGTCAGAGGCCAGCCTATTGCACCGTCGAATGGGGCTCCTCATGGGGGCTTTGTCCACAGGCCGTCCGCGGACGCGGAACCTGACCCCTCCCATTGGAAGGATGGCGGGATGGGGCGACATAGAGACGAGCGTGGGCTGAGCAACTCGGTGCAGGCCGCCCTGCTATTCCCCGTGGGTCTCGGCCTGTTCCTCGCCCTGCTCCAGTGGGCGATGGTGTCGTGGGCGGAGGGCAGCGCCATCGCCGCAGCGCAGCAGGGCGCCTCCGTCGCAGCTGTGGAGGGCAACACGGCGGGGGAGGGCCGGGCCGCCGCCCTGCAGGCCGCCGCCAACGGCTCCCTGACGGGCGTCACGGCAGACGTCACCCGCGGCGCCCGGCTGACCACGGCCACGGTGACCGGGCGGGCGGTCGTGGTGGTGTGGCCCCGGGACATCAGCCGGACCGTCGTCGTGACGACGGAGCGGGTGACGCAGTCATGATCCGAGGGGAGCGGGGCCTCGCGGTCTCGGTGGAGGCCTCCGTCGTGCTGCCTGCGCTGGTGCTGTTCATCGGATTGTTGCTGACGTTGGCGCGGGGGGTCCTGGCGGAACAGCACGTCGGTGCCGCAGCGGCGGCCGGAGCGAGGGCCGCATCGTTGGAGCGGAGCGTGCCGGCGGCCCAGCGGGAGGCCCGCTCGGCCATCGAACAGGCTCTGCTGCAGCGCGACGTCGCGTGCCGGCACACGGCCGTGGACACCGACGCGACCGGGGTTGCGCGGGCGCTCGGCACCCAGGCGGCGGTCACGGTGTCGATCACCTGCGCCGTCGAGTTGGCCGACATCTCGCTGCCGTTCATTCCGGGCACGATTTCGGTGACAGCTGAACGTGCTTCCCCGGTCGACCCACTCCGGGGCAAGTAGCATCAGAGACATGGCAGCTCAGCAACGACGCATTGGACAGTTCTCCGTTTCACCGATCGGCCTGGGCGGGATGCCCGCCTCGTTCGAGGGGGCGCCGCGCGACAGGGGGATCGCTATGGTCCACGCGGCCCTGGACGCCGGGATCACCTTGATCGACACGGCCGACATCTACGCACCCTCGTGGGACACGATGGGCCACAACGAGCAACTCATCGCCGAGGCCCTGCGCGCCTACGGCGGCGACACCTCGAAGGTGGTGGTCGCGACGAAGGCCGGGATCACCCGCGCCGAGGGGGAGAAGTGGGGCCGCAACGGCTCCGCCGACTACCTGCGCAGCCGGCTCGAGGCGTCGCTCGAGAATCTCGGTGTCAGCCGGATCGACCTCTACTACCTCCACCGGCCGGACCGCAGCATCACGTACGCCGCAGAGGTGGAGGCCTTCGCCCAGTTCAAGCGTGAGGGCCTGGTGGCGGAGGTGGGCATCTCCAACGCCAACGTCGAGGAGATCGCCATTGCCCTCGAAGTGCTGGGCGACGGTGGGCTCGCCGCCGTCCAGAACGAGTTCTCACCTCGCTTCAACCACACAAGCAAGCAGGAACTCGACTACTGCTCCGCCCGCGACATCGCCTTCCTGCCGTTCTCGCCCCTGGGTGGCACGGGCGGACCTGCCGCGAAGGTGGGCGAGAACTACCCCGTGCTCGCGGAGACGGGTGAGGCCTACGGTGTGAGTGCCCAGCGCGCCCTGCTGGCCTGGATGCTGGCGCTCGACGAGCACCTCATCCCCATCCCCGGTTCCTCACGGCCGGAGACCATCGCGGACTCGGCGGCCGCCATGAACCTCACTCTGACAGGCGATGAAGTTGCCAGGATCAGCCATGAACTCCTGGCCCGTGGGTAGCCTGGATCAATGGCTCAGTACTTCGATGTGCATCCTGACAACCCCCAGCCGCGCACGCTCGCGCAGGCTGCCCGGATCCTGGCCGACGGTGGGCTGATCGTCTACCCCACGGACTCCTGTTTTGCGCTCGGGTGCGCCCTCGGCAACGCGGAGGGCATCGAGCGGATCAGGCGCATCCGCAACCTGGATGACAAGCACCACTTCACGCTCGTCGTCGACGAGTTCGCCAAGCTGGGTGAGTACGTGCAGATGGACAACCGGGTGTTCCGCGCCGTGAAGGCGGCCACGCCCGGGCCGTACACGTTCATCCTGCAGGCCACCCGGGAAGTGCCCAAGATGATGATGCATCCCAAGAAGCGCACCGTCGGCGTCCGCATCCCCGATCATCGCACCACGCTGGATCTGCTGGCCACCTACGGTGCGCCCCTGTTGTCCTCGACCCTCCTGCTGCCCGGCCATGAGGAGGCGCAGACCGACGGGTGGGCCATCAAGGAACTGCTGGACCACCAGGTGGAAGCGGTGATCGACAGCGGTGACTGCGGCGTCGAACCCACCACGGTGATCGACATGACCGGCGATGTGCCGGAGGTCGCCCGGGTGGGCGCCGGAGACCCGGCGCCGTTCGAGGAGTAAGGCCTCAGGTCAGGAAGCGGATGGTGGCGGGGTAGCGGTAGGTCCGGCCCTGGCGGTAGGCGGCGGTGCCCTGCAGCGCGCCGAGGATCGCCAGCACGAAGTATCCCGCCGCGATGAACCAGCCGATCACCGGGATGAACGCCAACAGAGACGCCAGCGAGCGGGTGATGGCGAAGTTGAGGATTTCCTTGACGTGCTCGTCCTGCAACGGGTGCTTCCCCTTGTCCACCACGAAGAAGATCAGGGCAGGCACGATTCCGAACAGAGCTGAGAGCCAGTAGTTGAGGAGCATGTTCTGCTCCAGCTGGGCCGGCAGCCGGGCCGGGAGGTAGCCCTGTCTCGGCACCAGGGGATAGGCCATCGGCGGCTCGTAGAGATTCTGCGCACCCGGGTCGTAGCCGCGGTACCCGCGGGGAGGCGAGTAGGGGGCGTTCGGGCTCCTCGGCGGAGCCGGTGGTGGCGTGCGACCGAAGCTCCGCAGGAAGGCTTCATCGGCCTGCGGTGACGGGGTGGCCGGTGGCCGGATGTAGGGGTCGTACGATGCGTCCGAATCATGCTGATTCTGGCTCACGATGCCTCCTCATGGACGACCAGACCAGCGTAACCCCGTACCCTCCGTCAGGGTGGGGCGGGATCTCCGATCAGCAAGAGATGCTCGCGGCCGGCCTTCGGCCCCGCGCGAGGAGGGGGAGCGCGAGGCCGGCCACGGAGGTCCTGAGGTGATCCCTGTCAGCGGCGCCCGCCACCCAGCAGGTCTCCCAGAATCTGCCCGAGCACACCGCCACCGAGGCCGCCGCCGCTGGGCTGGTTGGTCTGCTGCGTTTGCGGGAGCGGGTTTTCGTCCTCGTCCGGGAACGGCATGGTGGGTGCGCCGGGGGTGTTCGTCGGCGCGGGTGCCCGGAACTGCGGATCGGTCTGAGGGGTCGACGGCGGGGGAGCCTGCTCGCCTCGGCCGCCGCCCAACACCTGACCGAGGATGTCGCCGAGACCGCCACCGCCACGTCCTGTGGGTGTCGCTTCCGGCTGGCCCTGGCGCTCGTCACGGCCCATGAACTTGCCGGCGAGCCAGGACATGACGATGGGGGCGAGGATCGGGATGAGCTTCTGGATGAGGCCGCTGCCGCCGCCCAGCCCGCCGAGTTGGTTCACGACCGCCTCTTCATTGCGACCGAAGATGTTGTGGCTGATCTTGGCGCCCTCAGCGGTGTCCACCTGCGAGAGGTTGACGCCCCCGCGCAGCAACGCGGGGTCGTGGTCCTGCAGCGCCCGGGCCAGGGAGGCCTCACCGGCGGGGTCCTGCGCGTTTGCGCCTAGTCCCATCAGGAGCGCCGGAAGCGCGTTGCGCACGGCGTTCTCCACCTCGGCGCGCGGTTCTCCCACCTCGTGCGCGATCTGATCCATGGGGAGGTCGTCGAGGATCTCTTCGTAGTTGAACATGTCAGTGCTCCTTCTCTGTTCGGCACGCAGGGGGTGCAGATGCCCCACGCTACCCAAGGGCACGGCTCGTCAAGGGGAAAGCGGCGAAGCAGCGTCGCCAGACGAAGGCGCCCGGCGTCCTCGCTGTGGCGTTGAGCCTCCAACGGGGGGCGCCGGGCGCCATTTCACATCAGCCGACCTCCACGGCGGGCAGCGTGGCGACGAAAGCCGCTTGAAGCACGCTGGTCCCAGCCGAATCCGCGGCGGCGTCAAACACCAGGGCGGGCCGGAAGAGACCGGCGGCGACATCCGCTTCAGTCACCGTGTACTTCGCGGTCGTGCACGCCTGCGTCGCACCGGCTGCGAGGTTGGAGTAACGACAGTTCGGAGTGCCTGTGGTCAATGCCCCGGCGAGATTGCTGGAGCGAGGGAACGCAGTGAGCGCCGACCCGGTGTTGTTGCGGTACGTGACGCGGAACGTCAGCACATTCCCGACGGTGGGCGTGGCGATGTTGTCGGTGCGAGCCATCGTGACCGTGAGGGACCCAGGCGCTCGGCCGAAGATCTGCAACTCACGAGCCGCGACGTAGGTGTTGGCGGGAGCCCCATATGTGCTGAGGATCTGCAGCCGCACGAACTTGGCCTGCCCCTGCAGGGAGACCAGCTTGGTGTTGGCATCATTGGCCCAGGTACCCGTAGCCACCTCCACCACGGAGGATGCGTCGTTGCCGATCAGCACCCGGTATTGACCAGGTCGGCCGTTGGCTGCGCCGGAACCGCCCCCGGTGTGCGGGGTGAGCACCAGCGAGCTCAACTCGATAGGCGCCGCTCCCAGGGACACGTCGATGTTGTAGGGGAGTGTCACGGCCGTGTTCCACGGCGAGTGGAACGCGGTCGTGAGATCACCGTCGAAGAGATGTGAGCTCTCTTGACCCGGCTGGGATGCCAGCGCACTGGTCAACGTCAGTGGTGCGGCCGACACGGTGGCGGGCCGAAGGAGCCCGTCGAGAAGTGCGCCGTAGCCGCTGAGCAGCGCGGTGCGTTGGTTGGCGTCGGTCACCTCGTTGATCGCGTTGCGCAGCTGGGAAGCGACGACGTCAAGTCGCGTGCCGGGCTGTGCGTCGGCGGTGTCGCGGAGGTCGCTCAAGGCAACCCCGAGCGCGGCGGCAAACTCCGCTTGGACATTGCCCGTGCCGCCCACCTTGATCAAGCCGTGGTCGGTGACCTGATACTGCGTGGTCATCGCCGTCGCGTTGAGGCTCGGCTTGGCCGCGCCCGTGTTGGCGTCGGTCTCAACCAGCCTGTTGTGTTCGCGGTGCTTGATGGTGACGATGTTTCCAGCAGAGGCCGGGACCGTGGTGGAGCGAGCCATGCCGCTGCGGCCGGCGTTGCCGATGAAGCTGCGGTCGAACAGCGTGGTCGTGCCGGATGTCACCGTGATGCGGGCGTATTCGTCCGTGAAGTACGAGTGGGGTGCCCCGAGCCCATCGTTGACGGTGAAGGTAGCGGTGGCGGGGTCGTGCACGACATTGGCGAAGTTGCCGTCGCCCAGTCCCAGCAGGCTGAGCTGCGTCGCGTTGACGGCGCTGCGCGCTGCCGTTGCCGGGTACGCGACAGACGCAACGGTGTTACCGCCTTGGCTCACCTTGACGCTCTGACGCTGGGGGACCGTCCCGGTGGCGGAGTCCTGCGGGAAGCGCACGGTGTAGGTGCCGATCGGCAGTTGTCCGAAGTCAGCCACACCATTGACGAACGCCGCCTGGCCGACAAGCCGGGAACCGGCCCAGACCGTGGCGCTACGGCCCTTGATCCGGTTCGGGTCGCCGATGCTCGCCTGGGCCTTGAGGCTACCTGCGTAGCTCAGCGTCTGGAGGTCGAGGGTGGAGACGAGCTGGCCGGGGGAGGCCAGCCCCAACGTGTTCGCCGCTGCCGTCGCCATCGCATAGTCGGTGAAGTAATCGCCCAGAGGCAGGACCGACGGCAGTTGCGCGTGGTCACGAATCGCTGTCTCGACCCTAGGGCTGACCGGGAGTCCGAACTGGGCCAACCAGGGGAGGAGGTCATAGCCCTGCTTGGCTCCCCAGTGCTCCGCGATCAGGTCGGTGCGGCTCGGCCATCCGGTGAAGGAGGGGTCTGCGCGCAACTCGCGGAGGGAGCGGTTGAAGCCGCTGAATCCGTCTGCGCCGGTGAGTTCCGCGATTCGCGCCAGCACGTCGAGACGGAGCCGCACGTTGATGGCGCCGAAGTTCTGGCCGTTGGTGCTACGGCGTGCGTCGTCCAACACCTTCTGGTCTGCCGCGCGGCCGTTGTTGTACAGCCAGTTACTCGTATGGCCGAGCACGTGCGCTTGGTATTGGTAGGCGTAGACGTTGTTCCACACCTCGCCCAACTGCATGTCCAGGGGACCGCTCGACCCGGTCATCATGCCGTCGTAGCCGTGGCCGACTTCATGGAGAATCAGCCACGAGCCGGGGCCCTGCAGGTAGTAGCTCACCGAGTTGTTGTTCGTGCCGATGGCGTTGTTGGGACCGTAGTAGGCAAGGCCCGGGCCGTTGATGTCCGGGCGGATGAAGTACGCCTGCGGGAGGTCGTGGTGCACGGGGTTGCTGTGCGCGTCGTCGATGCCGAGCCATCCGTTGTAGGTGCCGAGCAGGTGGCGGTAGCTCTGGATGACGTGATTCAGGTCGGTGTAGTCCGACCACGAGAAGTCCTGGATCTTGGGCAGATCCACGCGGGGGATCAGCATCGTGAACGCCTGGTCAACGATGAGCGCGAAGGGCGAGGTGCCTCCGGCCCACTGCTGGACGAAGGTCGCTTGAGAGTTGTTGAGTCGGAACTCGGGCATGACGTGCTCGGTCCCCGTCGCGACGCGGTATTCAATCTGCGGCGCGGTGGCCCATTGCTTCGACCGTGCGAAGACGGCGCTGTCCTTCTTGGCCGTGAGCGGCAGCCACGATCCGTCCACGGGCAAGGCGAGTTGGACGTCCTGCTGGTGGTCGTCGGTGGTGAGCGCGATGGTGACGTCGCCCACACCGTTGGTCACGCGTGCTTCGACGACAGCACCGGAACTCACGGAGATCCCGAGTGATTCGCGCATCATTCCGCGACCTCGGTTGGTGCCTACTTGGGTGATGACGTTGTTTCCTGCTGTGAGGGGAGCCAGGGTGCGGGTATGGGTGACGGCGGCCTCGGCGTTGGCCGTGCTGCTGATGGCGAACGTGATCGCCATGGCCCATGCCAGGAGTACTGCTGACACGGTTCTCGCTAATCGAACTGAATGTGACAAGGAATCTCCAACACCAGTCGCGGTGTGACGGCGGCAGCTGCTCCCGTCCGACGTTGGCCGGGTTGTGCCGCACCGCGAAAGTAGACGGAGCGAACGGTCACGTCCGAGAGCTTTTCTCCTTGTGCTCACGTTTAGTGATCGGACGACCGATGATGGGGGTCGTACCGGGCGAAATGACATAATGTAGCTTATCGGTCATACGGGTTGGGGTCGCCGGGAGGGGGCTTCTCCGCTCAGAGCGATGCAGCCAGCACCTTTGCCTGTCGTGCAATGGCATCAGTGTCTGCCGGCCTGCCGGGCTCGAACGGCAACTGCAGCCGGTCCTTGTTCTTGTCGCGGTAACGCGGGATCACGTGCAGGTGGAAATGAAAGACGGTTTGCCAGGCCGCCTCGCCGCTGCAGTTCAGCAGGTTGACGCCGTCGGCGCCGAGTTCGGACACCATGACTTTGGCGATCCGCTGCGCAGCGAGCGTGGTGGCCGCCAGATCGTCTCCGGCGATCTCCATGAGATCGGCGGTGTGCCGCTTCGGGATCACCAACAGGTGGCCCTCCGAACCGGGATCGATGTCCATGAAGGCGAACGTCGTGTCATCCTCGGCGACCTTGGCGCACGGGACCGCCCCGGCCACGATCCCGCAAAAGATGCATGCTGTCATGGGGACGATGCTAGCCACCTCCACGAGATGCCGGGGCCGTCGGACCCCCCAAGAAGTTGCGTGAGAAGATGATGTGAAACTGAGGAGTTTCCATGCAGATTCTGGCGCCATGTGCCGGCCATGTGATCGCGATGCGCGACGTAGATGACCCTGTCTTCAGTGAGCAGATCGTCGGTCCCGGCGTGGGGATTGAGCCGCTCGCCGGTCCCGCGCAGATCCTTGCTCCTGCCGACGGACGGCTGCTGAAGGTCGACCCCCATGCGTTCATCCTGATGGTCGACGACAGCGTCGGCATCCTCGTGCACATCGGGATCAACACCGTGCAACTCCACGGCGACGGCTTCGAGGTCCTCGCATCCAGGGGCGACTCCGTCAGCGCGGGCACGCCCATTGTCGCCTGGAACCCGGATGACATCGATCAGCCAGGAGTCTCCACGACGGTGGTCGTCGCCGTCATGGACCACGCACCGGATTCTGTGACGGGCGCGGCGGTCGGGGCCGACGTGGCTGTCGGCGATCCCCTGTTCACCGTCTGATCCACGGTCACCAGCAGCAGTAGCCGCCGTCGACCAACAGATCTGCACCAGTGATGTAGCTTGCGGCAGGGCTGAGCAGGAACAAGACGGGCAGGGCGATCTCGCGGGGTTCGGCCAGTCGTCCCATGGGTGTGGAGTCCCGCCATATTGGCAGGAGGTCGCCCACGCGCTCCGGAGAGTTCATCGGGGTGGCGGTATAGCCGGGGCTGACCACGTTGACCCTGATCCCGTTGCGCACCCACTCGACGGCCAACGACTTCGACAGGTGCACCACCCCGGCCTTCGCCGTGTTGTACGCGGCCTGATCGTGGTCCCGATTCGCGATGGTGGCGGAGATCGAGGCGATGTTGACGATCGCGCCGCGCCCGTTGGCGATCATCGCCCGGCCTTCTGCCTGGCAACACCAGAACAGGCCGTCCAAGTTGGTCCCTTGGACAGAGCGCCAGAACTCGGGCGTGATGTCCAAGGCCGGTGTGGGCCCCGCGATGCCGGCGTTGTTTACCGCGAGCGTGAGCGGCCCGAGTTTCGCCTCGATCTCAGCGACTGCGTGGGCTGCTCGATCCGGATCACGGACATCCCAGGCCACCGCCAGCGCCACTCCCCCAGCGGCCTCGATCAACGCGACCGTCTCCGCAAGGGAGTCCTCTTGACGCGCCGTCACAGCGACTCGGGCACCAGCCTCCGCCAGAGCCACGGCGATCGCTTGGCCGATCCCCTTCGACGACCCGGTGACGACGGCCACCTCACCGTCGACGCGAAATCCCGGCGATCCAGTCATCTCCCGACCCTCCCTCGTTGCCTTGAGCCTAGCCCGGCCCAGCCGGAGAAAGGCGAAACCCCACGGCACCGGGGTGGCGGGGGGTTTCGTTGCAGCCTGCGCACTCTCAGAAGTTGATCATCTGACCCGCGATGCCGTGGGCGGCCTCCTTCATGGCCTCTGACAGCGTGGGGTGCGCGTGGATGTTGTGGGCGATCTCCTCAGCAGTGAGGTCGTACGCCTGGGCCAGGGTGAGCTCCGGGAGCAGTTCCGTGACATCGGGGCCGATCATGTGGGCGCCGAGGATCTCTCCATAGGTGGCGTCCGCGACGATCTTGACGAAGCCGGTGGCGTCGCCCAGGCCCCAGGCCTTGCCGTTGGCGGCGAAGGGGAACTTCGCGACCTTGACGTCATAGCCCTTGTCCTTGGCCTGCTGCTCCGAGTAGCCGAAGGAGGCGATCTGCGGCTGGCAGTAGGTGGCGCGCGGAATCATCTCGTAGTTGATCGGGTGCGGGTGCTCGCCGGCGATCTGCTCGGCGGCGACGATGCCCTGGGCCTCTGCGGCGTGGGCGAGCATCATCTTGGCGGTGCAGTCACCGATGGCGTAGATGTGCGCCACGTTGGTGGTCATGAAGTCGTCGATGGCGATGGCGCCGCGCTCGGTGAGCTCGACGCCGGTCTTCTCGAGGCCGTAGCCCTCTGTGCGGGGGGCGAACCCGATCGCGGAGAGGAAGCGGTCTGCCTCCAGCACCTGCTGGTCGCCACCCTTGGCGGGGCTGACCGTGACGCGCACGCCGGAGCCGGTGTCCTCGATGGATTCGACCTTGGTGGAGGTCAGCACCTTGATCCCGAGCTTCTTGTAGGCCTTCGCCAGTTCCGTGGAGATCTCCGCGTCCTCCGTCGGGACCATCCGATCCAGGTATTCGACGATCGTGACATCGACGCCGTACTGGCTCAGCACGTAGGCGAACTCGGTGCCGATCGCGCCGGAACCGCCGACGATGATCGAGCCGGGGAGCGAGTCCGCGAGGATCTGCTCCTCGTAGGTCACGACGTTGGCGGAGCGCTGGGTGCCGGGCAGCATGCGGGTGACGGCGCCGGCGGCGATGATGCAGTTCTTGAAGGAGACGATCTGCTTCTCCCCGCCGTCCTTCTCGACCTCGATGGTGTTGGCGTCCGTGAAGGTGCCCCAGCCGTCGATCTCGGTGATCTTGTTCTTCTTCATGAGGAAGTGGATGCCCTTGGTCATCCGCTCCGATACCGCACGGCTGCGCGAGAAGGCCTTGCCGTAGTTGAACGTGACCTCGCCCTCGATGCCGTAGACATCGGCCTCATGGTTGAAGATGTGAGCCAGCTCAGCGTTGCGCAGCAGCGACTTCGTCGGAATGCATCCGACGTTGAGGCAGACCCCGCCCCAGTAGCGCTTCTCGATGATGCCGACCTTCAGGCCGAGCTGGGCGGCGCGGATGGCGGCGACATAGCCACCTGGTCCAGCGCCGAGGACAACGACGTCGAATTCAGAGCTCATGAGTGCCACTCTAGTGCTCTTTGATCTTCCCGTGACATCAAACCATCCTCGCGATACTCCGATTATCTCATCGATGAGATAACCTGTGTCGATGAGTGCAGCTACTAGTGAGTCCATCGGCCGGATGATCCGCGACGCTAGATCGTCGCGGGGCTGGTCCCAGCAGAAGCTGGCCGACGAACTGGGCACCGTCCAGAGCGCCGTGCACCGCATCGAGAACGGGCAGCAGAACCTCTCGCTGAGCATGATCGGACGCCTCGCGGAGGCCTTGGAGATGCCACTGATCCAGACCGTGACCGAGGGAACGGTCAACTTCGAGATCGAGGGCGGCAACAAGCTGTCCGGCGAGATCGACGTGCGCACCTCCAAGAACGCAGCCATGGCCATCCTCTGCGCCAGCCTCCTCAACCACGGACGCACCGTGCTGCGGGGCATCGCGCGCATCGAGGAGGTGGACAGGATCTCCGAGGTGCTGACCTCCATCGGCGTCGAGCTGACCTGGATCGGCGACAACGACCTCGAGATCAAGCGCCCCACCCAACTCACCCCCGAAACCATCGATTCCCGTGCTGCCCGCCGCACCCGCTCCATCCTCATGCTGCTCGGGCCGCTGATGCACGAGTTCGATGAGTTCCGCCTCCCCTTCTCCGGAGGCTGCGACCTCGGGGCGCGCACCGTGCACCCCCACATGTCGGCGCTCGGCCGGATGGGACTCACGGTCGAGGCGACGGAAGGTCACTACCACGCCACCATCGGCGACAGGACTGAAGAGCACCGCAGCATCACGCTGATCGAGCGCGGCGACACCGTGACGGAGAACGCCATCATGGCGGCCGCCCGGACCCCCGGCGTCACCACGCTGCGCAACGCCTCGGGAAACTACATGGTGCAGGACCTCTGCTTCTACCTGCAGATGCTGGGCGTGCGGATCGACGGCATCGGCACCACCACCCTGTCCATCACGGGCGTGGACCGCATCGAAGCCGACGTGGAGTACCACATCTCCGAAGACCCCATCGAGGCCATGAGCCTGCTCACCGCCGGCATCGTGACCCGCTCCCAGATCACCGTGCGCCGCTGCCCCATCGAGTTCCTCGAGGTGGAGTTCGCCGTCCTGGACGAGATGGGTCAGGTTCTCCAGCGCTCTGCCGAGTACCGCAGCCGCAACGGTCAAACCCGCCTCGTCGACGTCACGGTCATCCCGTCAGACCTGACGGCGCCGCTGGACAAGATCCACCCCATGCCGTTCCCCGGCCTCAACATCGACAACCTTCCGTTCTTCGCTGTTATCTGCGCCACGGCCTCCGGCCAGAGCGTCATCTATGACTGGGTCTACGACAACCGGGCGATCCACCTGAAGAAGCTCTCCGAGTTCGGCGCGAACATCCAGTTGATGGACGCCCACCGCCTGCTGATCATCGGCCCGACGCGGTGGCGCGGCCGTCGGATCGAATCGCCCCCGGCGCTTCGGCCGGCCGTGTGCCTCCTGCTCGCGGCGCTCGCGGCCCGCGGCACCACGACCCTGATGGACGTCTACGTCATCAACCGCGGCTACGAGGACCTTCCCCAGCGCCTCAACAAGCTGGGCGCCAGCATCAACACCTTCTGGGGCGAACCGGCCCAGGTCTGAGTAGACCCCGACGCCGGGCTCCCTCTGCCGAGGGTGCCCGGCGTCGCTGTCTTTCGGGGTGGCGTTCAGAGGCGGGTGGCCATGAAGACGAACCGGGGGTCCACCAGGTCGTTCTGTGCGGCCACGAGGCGCAGTTCCGCGTGGTCTGCCGCCGCCGTCGCCTCCAGCACCGAGTAGACGACGGAGGCCGTCTGGCCCAGCGCATCGCCCGAATCCTGCGTCTTCAGCCACTTCGCCAAGAACACGGCGGTGGTGAGGTCCCCGGAGCCGGTGAAGGTGCGGTCGATGACCGGGGTGGTGACTTCCCAGGCGCCCGAATCGTCGACGGCCACCATCCGCATCACATCGGCCGAGGCGTCGGCCCCGACGACAGAGGTGACCACCACCACCCGCGGCCCCCTCGCCCGCAATTCCTGCGCGGCCTCGATGACGCCGGCCATCGACGTGGTCCGCCGCCCGGTCAGGAACTCCAGTTCGAACAGGTTCGGCGTCATGATATCCACGGCCCCGACGACGTGATCGCGCCAGAACTCGGGGATGCCCGGGCGGGCGTAGAAGCCGCGACCGACGTCGCCCATCACCGGATCAGCGCAGAAGAGCGCCTCGGGGTTCTGCTCCTTGATGAGGGCACCGGCATCCAGGATCACTTTGCCGACCTCGGGCGCACCCATGTACCCGCACAGCAGCGCGTCGACCCTTCCCAGGACTCCCCTGTCGTTGATGCCTTGGACGACCTCCCACACGTCGCCCGCCGGGATCAGCGGACCCCTCCAACTGCCGTAGCCGGTGTGGTTGGAGAAGTTCACAGTGTGGACCGGCCAGACGTCGACACCCAGGCGCTGGAGCGGAAAAACCGCTGAGGAGTTCCCTGCGTGGCCGTAGGCGACGGCTGACTGGATGGACAGGACTGTGGTCATTGGCCCATTTTGACATCCCGGGGCCTCCGTAACCATTTGGGCACGACTGGCGGTCAATCGCATCAGCCGGTGGCGAAACACGTGGTCACCCCATACGATGATCGATTATGGCGGCGGTGTATCCCGACTACCTTTCCCCCGAGTTCGTGGCGATGGCTCATCGAGGCGGGTCGTTCATGACCGCCAATCACGGGATCGAGAACACCACACGGGCCTTCGCCAACGCCGTGGCGCTGGGTTTCCGCTACCTCGAAACCGACGTGCACACCACGAGCGACGGGCACCTCGTGGCCTTCCACGACGTGAGCCTCGGCCGCGTCACAGATGTCGCCGGCTCACTGCGTGACCTCACGTTGGCGGAACTGAGCGAGCTGCGTGTCGGCGACCGCGAGCCCATCCCGACGCTCGATGAACTCTTCGAGACGTTCCCGGACATCAACTTCAACATCGACATCAAGTCCGTCACCGCCGTGGACCCGTTGGTGCAGGCCATCGTCAAACACAACGCGGAGCGACGGGTATGCGTCGGGTCATTCGCCCGTACCCGCATCCGGCGTTTCCGAAGCCTCCTCCCCCAAGTGCCCACGGCAGTGTCACCGACAGGGGTGGCGGCGCTCACCATGGGGGCCATCTCGCCCGGCGGCGACGTGTATCAGGTGCCGCTGCAGCATCCGATCGGCCCGGTGACCGTGGACATCGTCACCCCGAAGAACATCGAGCGCATCCACACCGCCGGCCGGAAGATCCACGTCTGGACCGTGGACGACCCCACCACCATGCACCGGCTGATCGACTGGGGCGTCGACGGCCTCGTCACAGACCGGCCGGACTTGCTCAAAGACGTCCTCCGTGCGCGGGGGATGTGGTCTACTCAGTAGGGAACCTTTCCGGTTCCCGGTTCGTTGAAATTGGCAGACGAGGGAGGGAAGAAGATGGCTGATCGTGCATTGCGTGGCGTCGGTCTCGGCTCGAAGACTTTTGAAGACGAGCAGGGGATCGAGTTCGCAGAACGTCAGAACCTTGGATTCGACTGTCCAAAGGGACACCACTTCGAAGTGACCTTCGCCGCAGAGGCCGAACTCCCCACCGAATGGGAGTGCAAGCAGTGTGGCCTCATGGCCGTACGCTCCGACGGCGTCGTGGGCGAAGAGAAGGTCGAGAAGCCCGTGCGTACCCACTGGGACATGCTGCGGGAACGTCGCTCGATCCCTGAGCTGGAAGACATCCTCGAGGAGCAGCTGGCCAAGCTGCGCGAGTCTGACAGGCTCTACTAGAACTAGACCGACTCTTCATCGTCGAGGTCGCCGCGGATCACGTTTCCGTCGGCGGCCTCGTCGCTTCGTCTCGTGATGCCCGGGATGAGGGTTTCGGCGGAGCGGCCCTCCGCGGTGGCCTCACCCTTGATGACGGTGGGCGCCACGATCGACGTCGGCTTCAGCACGCGTGCCGCCCACCAGGTGATGGCTGATCTGACGAACGGCCGGGTGAAAGGCAACAGAAGCAACAGACCGAGGACGTCCGTGAGAAGCCCGGGCACCGTCAGGAGGATGCCACCCGCCAGCACCAGGCTGGCGTCGGCCATCCGCCCGGTGGGCAGCTGGCCGGAGCGGATCGCCTCGGACAGTGCTGCCCAGGCCTTCCGCCACTCCCGCTGCATCAGGTAGAAACCCAGGAACGTGGTGCCCACCATAAGGACCAGCGTCCACCAGCCGATCTCGCCGGCGACCCAGATGATGGCAGCGACTTCTGCCACCACGAGGAGCAGCAGCACGATGGCGGTGACGCTGAGCGCCATGGCGCCGCGTCTGCCAGCCATTTAGCGGTCCCTGTGTCGTCCGCGCCCGAGGAGGCCGGACAGGGCGCGGCCGAGCTGGCCGAGCCTGTGGTCGATGCCCCACAGGGTGGTGCGGATGAGTGCTTCGACGACGATGCTGCGGTTCATCTTGGAGTCGCCGAACTCGCGCTCCACGAACTCGATGGGAACCTCCACCACTTTGAAACCGTGCTTGATGGCCCGCCACACCAGATCGATCTGGAAGCAGTAGCCCGCGGACGCGACCTCGTTGAGGTTCATGCCGCGCAGCGTGGTGGCGCGGTAGGCGTTGAAACCGCCGGTGGCGTCCTTGACCGGGATGCCCAGCATCAGCCTGGTCCAGAGCGAGCCGCCCTTGGAGATCAGCACGCGCGACGCGGGCCAGTTCACGATCGAGCCACCGCGCACCCAGCGCGAGCCCTTCACCATGTCTGCACCCTCATTGATGGCCTGCAGGAGGCGCGGCAGTTCTTCGGGCTGGTGTGAGCCGTCGGCGTCATGGGACACGAGGACGCCGTAGCCGCGCTCCAGCCCCCACTCGAAGCCGGCGAGATAGGCGGCCCCCAGACCCTGCTTGCCGGTGCGGTGCATCACGTGGACGTTCTCGTCCCCGCCTGCCAGCCTGTCGGCGATCTCACCGGTGCCGTCCGGCGAGTTGTCGTCCGCGATAAGGATGTGCGCGTGCGGCACGGCCTTGCGCAGCCGGTTCGTGATGCTCTCGATGTTCTGCGACTCGTTGTACGTCGGGATGATCACGAGCACCCGGTCGAGCGCGTCAGTGCTGGTCATGTGGCTGTCCTTGGGGTGAGTTGTTCCCGGCAATGCTACCGGCCTCCGGTCCACGGCGACGGTAGGCATAGGCCAAAGCCGCCAGCGTGACGATGAGCGCGGCCCAGGCCGGCGCAGAGCCCATCCTTACCGGCAGGCTGATGCTGTAGCGCAGCGGGACGGTCAGGATGCGGTTGGCCGCCTCGAACTCCGAGGTGAGGTCGTGCACCCGACCCCGCGTGTCGACGAGCCCAGTGAGCGAGTTGAGCGTCGAGACGACCACCTCGCGGCCGGTCTCCATGGCCCGCACCCGGTTGATCACCAACTGCTGGGCGGGCTGGAAGGTGCCACCGTAGGTGTTGGTGTTCGACTGGGACACGATGATTTCGCCCCCGCCGCGCACCGCGTCGTAACTGGTGTCGTCATAGGCGAGTTCGAAGCAGATGATGGTGCCCACCTGGAGGTGCGGGTTCTCTGCGATGGGGGCGTCGACGACCCCAGGTCCCTCCCCCGGGATCGACTGGCGGCCGATCTGACGCAGGATGGGCAACCTGGGCAGCAGCACGTCCCGGAACGGGATCCATTCGCCGAAGGGCACGAGGTCGCGCTTGTGGTAGATGTCTCCGGGCCCGTCCAACGGGTCCCACCAGAGGCTGGACGTCTGGCGGGTGTCCGGTTCGGGGCCGTTCATCACCGCGCCCACGAAGATCGGCACCTCGGCCAACAGCGCGGCCACCTCCACCATGCGCCGGGTCTCCGGATCCAGGATGGGGTCGACGTCCGTCGCGTTCTCCGGCCACAGCACGAAGTCCAGCGTGGGCCACTCGCCGGTGCGGGCCTCAGCCAGCGCGAACACGGTTTCGCTCAGCGCGTTGTTGGTGACTGAGCGGGCGTACGACCCCGTGCCGTGCTCCTGCCGGTTCACGTTGGGCTGCACGACGGCGATCGTGACGGTGGTCTCGGGATCAGCGTGCGGCGCCAGGTTGAGCAGGCCGCCGACGACGAAGATGGCCAGGGCGCCTGCCAGCACCCTGACCCGGCGCTTGCGGTCCACAGCCGCGAAGAGGAGCGAGTTGGCCACCAGGGCGACCAGATAGGACACCCCCGTGACGCCGACGAAACCCAGCCACCCGGACATCGGCTGGTCCACGACTGTGAACCCCAGCCTGGTCCACGAGAAGCCGCCGAACGGGATCTTGCCTGACACGAACTCCATGGCCACCCAGGCTGCGGGCACCAGCAACGGCCAGAACCGAAGCCGCACCAGCCGCGCCACCGCCGAGGCGAGCAGGCCCCACCAGAGCGACAGGAAGGCGACCAGCGCGACACCGACCCAGAAGCCGAGCACCGACACCCACGAGACCGTCAGCACGTTCATGGCCAGACCGATCAGATAGCCATAACCGAACGCCGGCCCCGGGCGGCGCGCCGCCATGAACCAGGTGAACAGCGCCAGGCCCGCGATCGTGGCGGGCCACACGCCCATAGGTGCCTGGCCGGAACCGATCAGCAGGCCGATGCAGACGGCCAGCAATGCTGAGACGCCGACGGGCAGTGCGGGTCGCGAGATCACGCGGGAAGCCTACCCCCAGTCCCCCACTCCCCCGGTGTGCCACCATGGCCGGGTGAGCACGCTGATGATCTTCGACACCTCATACCTGTACTTCCGGGCGTTCTTCGGGGTCCCGGCCACCTTCCACGCTCCGGACGGCCGTCCTGTCAATGCCGTGCGTGGCACGCTCGACTTCATCTCCCGGCTGGTGCAGCAGTACTCCCCCGATGAGATCGCGTGCGCCTGGGACATCAGTTGGCGGCCCGACTGGCGGGTGGAGCTCATCCCCTCGTACAAGGCCCACCGTGTCGTCGAGGTGGCAGGAGCGGAGATCGAACAGGTCGACGACGACCTCACGATCCAGGTCCCCATGATCCGGGCGGCGCTGGATGCCACCGGAATTCCCATCATCGGCGCGGAGGACCATGAGGCCGACGACGTGCTGGCCACGCTCGCCCGCCGGCACGCGGGGACAACGCTGGTGGTCACCGGCGACCGCGATCTGTTCCAGCTCGTGGACCCCCGGACCTCCGTCGTCTACGTGGCTCGCGGCGTGGCCAAGCACGAACTGGTGACGCCGGAGGTGCTCGCCCAGAAGTATGGGCTCTCCGCCGATCGCTACGTCGACTTTGCGGTGCTGCGCGGCGACCCCTCCGACGGTCTTCCCGGAGTCAAGGGCATCGGTGACAAGAGTGCGGCCGCGCTGGTGAACACCTATCCCAGCCTCGAGGCCATGGTTGAGGCCGCCGTCGAGCCGGGATCCGGGATGTCGCCGTCCATGCGGTCCAAGCTCCTTGCAGACGTCGAGTACCTGGTGAAGGCCCGTGAGGTGGTCACCTGTGTGGACACGCTGGATCTACCACTTCTCCAGCGGGGCGCCGTCAACACCGAGCGGGCAACTGAACTGAGCGAGGAATTGGCCCTCGGCGGCTCGATGGAGCGCCTGCTGAAGGTGTTGTCCGCCGACGCCTAACGGCGGGCGTGCAACAGGTAGAGCGACGAACTGGCCGCCCAGTTCGCCGCCAGGTTCCCCAGCTTGTGGGGGTGGCCTTCGGCGTCGAGCGGGATCCGGCGGTCGATGACCATGCCCAGCTTGCTGAAGAGCGGTTCGAGATCCGTGAGCGACGTGTGGTGCACGTTGGGCGTGTCGTACCACTTGAAGGGCAGGTCCTTCGACATCGGCATGCGGCCCCGCATGAGCCGGAGCCTGTTGCGCCAGTGCGCGAAGTTCGGCATGGAGACGATCGAATGCAGCGCGATGCGGCCCATCTCGGTGAGGACGGCGCGGGGCCTGTGCACCGTCTGGAGGGTACGCGACAGCACCACGAAGTCGTAGGAGTCCGAGGCGAACTCCCCCAGTTGGGTGTCCAGATCCAGTTCGATGACGTCCACGCCGCGGCGCAGGCAGTTGAGCACCCGGTCCGGGGCAACATCGACGCCGGTGCCGGTGCAACCCTTGGCGTGCAGCATGGCCAGCAGATCGCCGTTGCCGCAGCCGAGGTCCAGCACCCGGCTCCCCTCCGGGATCAGGGACGTGATGATGGCCAGGTCAGGCCTGAAGAGGCTGGAGGTCACGCGGTCTCCTCTGCGGCCCTGTCCAGGAACGCCCGCACCGTCGCGTGGTAGTCGGGCAGTTCGAGCAGGAACGAGTCGTGGCCCCAGGTGGATTCGATCTCCCGGAACGAGGTGGGGATCCGTGCACCCTCGAGATGCCTCACGATGCGACGGGTGTGCGCGGTCGAGAACCGCCAGTCGCTGGTGAAGCTGATCAACAGGAACTTCACCGGATCCGCAACCAGCCTGTCGAGGGCCGAAGGATCCGAGAAGGCGTCGAAGTAGTCCATGACCCGCGTGAGATACAGGTAGCTCAGCGCATCGAAGCGGCTGAGGAACCGCTCGCCCTGGTACTCCAAGTAGCTCTCGACGGCGAAGTCGATGCCGAAGTTCGGCGACAGTTCGCCGCGTTGGGCGTTGCGCCCGAACTTCTCCTGGAACGCCTCCTCCGAGAGGTAGGTGATGTGCGCCAGCATACGCGCCACGGACAGGCCGATGTCCGGCGCGCTTCCCCGCGAGAGGAACGCACCGTCGTGGAAGTGCGGGTCGCGCATGATCGCCTGTCGGCCCACCGCGGAGAAGGCGATGTTCTGTGCCGTGAGGCGTGAGGACGCGGCGAAGATCATGGCCCGGGAGAGGTCCTGGGGGTGGTCGAGTGCCCACTGCAGCACCTGCATTCCGCCGAGGGAGCCGCCGACGACGGCCGCGAACTTTTCGATGCCCAGATGGCGCGCGAGGCCCCGGTGCACGGCGACGAAGTCGCCCATGTCGAGCAGGGGGAAGTCGAGCCCGTACGGTTCGCCGGTGGCCGGGTTGATCGACGCGGGGCCGGTGGTGCCCTGGCAACCGCCGAGCATGTTGGAGCACACCACGAACCACTGGTCTGTGTCGATCGCCCTGCCCGGGCCGATGAGGTTGTCCCACCAGCCCGGTCTGCTGTCGCCCTCGTGGAAGCCTGCTGCATGGGCGTCGCCCGTCAACGCGTGGCAGATGTAGATGGCGTTGCTGCGCTGGGCGTTCAGCTTGCCGTAGGTCTCGTAGGCGACATCCACGAAGGGCAACGTGGTGCCGCTGCGGGTGGCGAAGCCGTCGTCGAAGAGGCGGGCCGAGTGGGTCTCGACCAGTCCGACGCTGCGAGGGGAAGTCACCGGCCCATTCTTACAGGAACCGGCAACCCACTGCGAGGTGTGGTCACTGTGCTTGTGGGGCGTCGACCCTTCCCGGCGACACGGGGAGCCGCTAGCCTGACGAAGACCACCCAGTTGAGGAGGACCGATGTCTGAAGATCGCCGCCCTGACCCCGCTTCGGAGTCCGTGCCCCTGGTCGACCCCCAGGCCGACGAGGTCGAGGAGATGGACGAGGAACACGCCCATTCCGCCGACGGTGCGATCCCGGAGGACAGCGTCGAGGAGACGCGTGTCCACCAGGAAAACGCACCGCGCGAACAGGTGGGCAACGAAGGCGTTTAGATCTGGTCCAGCGCCTGCGTGAGGTCGGCGATGATGTCGTCGATGTGCTCGATCCCCACCGAGAGTCGCACCATCTCAGCTGGCACGCCCGCCGCGGCCAGTTCCTCGTCGCTCAACTGCGAATGGGTGGTGGAGGCGTTGTGGATCACGAGCGACTTGGCGTCGCCGATGTTGGCCAGGTGACTGAACAACTCAAGTGATTCGACGAACTGCTGCCCTGCCGCCCGGCCGCCGGCGATGCCGAAGGAGACCAGACCGCCGAAGCCGCCCTTGAGGACGCGCAGCGCGATCTCGTGGGTGGGGCTGGACTCGAGGCCCGGGTAGTTCACCCAGTCGACCTTGGGGTGTTCCTCCAGGAAGCGCGCCACCTTGAGGGCGTTCTCGCTGTGGCGCTCCATGCGTAGGTGGAGCGTCTCGACGCCCTGCAGGACCAGGAATGAGTTGAACGGCGATATGGTGGCGCCGGTGTTGCGCATGAGGACGGTGCGCGCCCTGATGATGTAGGCAAGGTTGCCCACGGCTTCCGTCCAGACCACCCCGTGGTAGGCGGCGTCCGGGCCGGTGAGCCCCGGAAAACGCTCCGCGTGCGCGTTCCAGTCGAAGTTCCCGGAGTCGATGAGGACCCCGCCCAGCGAGGTGCCGTGGCCACCGAGGTATTTGGTGAGGGAATGCACGGCCACGTCGACGCCATGGTCGAACACCCGGGTGAGGTGCGGCGTCGGGACGGTGTTGTCGACGATGAACGGCAGGCCCAGTTCGTGCGCGGCGGCGGACCAGGCGTCGAGGTCGACGACGTTGAGGGCGGGGTTGCCCACGGTCTCGCCGAAGACGAGCTTGGTCTTCTCGTCGACGTGCTGGGCCAGTTCCTCCGGCTTGCCGGGGTCCACGAAACGCGCCTCGATGCCGAACTGGGCCAGCGTGTGCGCGAAGAGGGCGAAGGTGCCGCCGTAGAGCGTGGAGAGGGCGACGATGTTGTCGCCCGAGTAGGTCAGGTTGAGCACCGCGTACGTCACTGCCGAGGCACCGGACGCCGTGACCAGTGAGCCGACGCCACCCTCGAGGGCCGTGAGTCGCTGCTCGAGCACGTCGCTGGTGGGATTCATCAGCCGCGAGTAGATGTTGCCCGGCTTCCGCAGCGCGAACAGGTCTGCGGCATGCTCGGCGTCGTCGAAGACGAAGCTGGTGGTCTGGTAGATCGGGACGGCGCGGGAGTTGGTGGTGGGATCAGGCGTTTCCTGGCCGGCATGAACGGCCAAGGTCTCCGGGCGGTAGCTCATGGGTGTTCCTTCAGTCGAGGGTGTGAGCGTGAACTTACTGCCCACTCTCCCGGCAGTGAAGGCATCCCAGTTCGCGGTCAGCGGACACCGGCCGACAACCGCTGTGGCGCACAGGGTGAAGTTAACTTCGGCATCGGCGGAGCGCTCACAAGTAGTGAGCGGATTGGGCGCGGCGTTCACGCCGCGGACGCGGACCAGCGCTCCACAGCGCTCCCAGAAGGGACTTTGTTCGCGGAAATCGCGCAATCAGGGGTCAGGAGGGAGACGATGGCGCCATCCGGTATACGCCGGTCGTTCCCTCCGACGCGAAGGATGTTTTCAATGATGAAACACAGACCATTCCTCGGGATCCTCGCCGCCGTCGCCCTGACGTTGGGCCTGGCCGCGGGCGTGGCCCCTCAGGCGGCCGCTGAGGATCCGCCCCTCACGATAACGCTGACCAGCGTCCCCGAACAGCTCGTCGGCGGCGAAGATGCGACATTGACCTTCTCCATCGACGACCTCACTCCATGGCCGTCCTGTCCGTTGACGTGAACAGTGGTTGGCAGGTCTCCCCCAGCCGACAGTTGGTCGCCCCTGGCGAGACCAGCAAGTCCGTCACCCTCCGCGCGCCCATCAGCGGCGCGGACGCCACGGTCACGGTAGGCCTCTACACGGCCTCCGGCGACTACGCAGCGATGGCGACATCCATCCCGCTGACTCCCGTCCTCGCCCCACTGGACATCCCCGGAGTGGTCGCCTGGGATTCGGCCGAACCTGCCGAAGGCGCGAGCATTCCTGGAAATGGCCTGGTGACCGCGGCGATCGACGGCGACATCACCACCTCCTGGCACACCCAATGGGACGGCGTGAACCCGTCGCACCCCCACTTCATCGTGCTGGACCTGGGATCCGTCCAGACCGTCGACTCGCTCGTCTATGTGCCGCGCAGCTACCCGACGTGCGAGTACCCCAACAATGCGACCGCGTGCAACGGGCAGATCGTTGACTTCGAGCTCTATGCCGGAGCCGGCACCTTCGGTGAGCGCACCGAAGCCGAACTCCGGGGCTACTCCTTCGCTGAGCCGGCGGATGCGACCTACACGCTCATCAAGGCTGGTTCCTTCTCGAGCGCCGACACAACGCCGAAGACGGTCACGTTCGACGAACCCGTCACGACCCGCTATCTCAAGCTCGTTTCGCGCACCGCCGTGCCCGACAACGCCAACGGCGCCGATGACTACCCCGAGGGGCAGCCCTGGGCGCACGCAGCGGAGCTGGAAGCCATCGTCGTGCTCACCGGGTCGTCGCCTGAGCTGGCCGACCTCGCGCCCACTCCGCGCTTCGTCGCGGCACCCGCGGCAGCCGCCGCCGGAGCCTCCGTGGAACTGAGCGCGGGCGGCCTTGAGCCCGGGGAAACTGTCACCGTCACCCTCGGGGACGAGGCTGTTGCTTTCGGCATGGTTGATGAGCTCGGGTTGTTCTTCACGACTCTGGTGCTGCCTGAGGACCTGCCGCTGGGAGCGGTGACGCTCACCGCCTCAGACGGTGCCAACTCGGCGTCGACGGCCCTCACTGTCGTGGACACGACGGCGCCCGCCATCCAGGCCGTCGCGGCGACCTCCGGCAGGGTGGGCACCGCACTCTCCATCGCGGTGAAGGCCACCGACGACTCACTGCCGTTGACGTACTCCGCCGCGGGGCTTCCCCCTGGTGTGCAGATCAATGCGGCCACCGGAGTGATCTCCGGCACGCCCACCGTCGACGGGGTGTTCAACGTGACCGTCACCGTCCGGGATGCCCAGGAGAGTGAGGCCACGGTGTCCTTCAAGGTCACGGTGGCGAAGAAGGCCGCTCCCACCCCGAGCCCCACCCCGACCCAGCCGGCGAAGTTCGTCCGCACGGCGCCGTACACCCTTGAGGGCAAGCACCTGCTCAACGGCCGCAACTGGACGACCACCACCTGCGAGCCGTATTCGCAGACGGAGCGGTGCCGCACCGAGATCTGGGCCACCGTGGTCAAGATGGAGGACGGGCAGTTCGTCCGCGAGTCGGGTTGGGCCTTCAACAACCTCACCTACCTGCCGTACATGACCCGTCAGGCGTGGAAGGGCAACCCCTTGGGTGATCTCGGCTCGACCACGAACGGGGTGTTCACCTCCGGCGGCCGGCAGTGGCGCACCGAGTGTGACACCGCCGCGACGGGCAGGGGCGCGTGCCGCTCCTACACGTGGACGACGGTGTATGCGGCGACGCCCAAGGCTTCGGGCGGCTACGCCTTCAGCCAGTCGAACGAGTGGGTGTTCAACAACATCGTGATGTTCGGAGCCCCCAGTTGGAGGTAACCCTGCGATGAGGTGTCGGAGCCCCCCGAGGACTTGTCCTCCGGGGGCTCCGTCACGAAATGAGCACTCACTCTTGTCATATCCGGTGAAATTGGGCCGGCTGCTTGCAGATGAACGGCCGGTGCCGTGACGATGGGGGAACAAAACCGGTTTATCAAACCGGTTCGCGTCGACGAAAGAGGATGTCGTTCAATGACGAAACGCAGACCGTTCCTCGGGGTTCTGGCCGCCACCGCGCTCATCGCGGGCATGGCGGTCACCGCGGTGGCTCCACCAGCCGCCGCTGCAGACCCCGTCCAGGCCGCCCCGAACGGGTCCCCGGCTTCCATCCCGGGACTTTCGGACTGGACGCCGGGCACCGGCTCGTTCCAGTTCGCATCCGACACCACGGTCGTGGCTGGCGCCGGCGCTGAGGCTGAGGCCGCCAAGATCGCCGTAGACCTGAGCACAGCACTCGACACTGACGTGGTCACGACGACCGGCAGTGCCGGCACCGGCGACGTCGCACTGACCCTGGATGCCTCGCAGACCGACCTCGGCGATGAAGGTTATCGGATCGAAGTGGGCGAAAGCATCGCCATCACGGCCGCCACCGAGGCTGGTCTGTTCTACGGCGGGCAGACCGCCGTCCAATGGGCCGTGCTGGCTGGCACCACGTCGGCCATTCCGGCCGGCAGCAGCGTGGACATCCCCGCCTACCCCATCCGCTCGGTCGGCATCTGCGCATGCATCGTCAACATCTCCATGGAGAAGTTCGAGCAGGTCATCAAGGAGATGGCCTACTACAAGATGAACGAACTGTGGATCGAGCTCAAGGTCGAGTCCGAGGCCTACCCCGAGGCCACCTTCTGGTCGTACTACACCAACGAGCAGGCGGCCCACCTGGCCGAGTTCGCTGCGCAGCACCACGTAGAGCTGGTCCCCGAGGTCAACTCCCCAGGCCACATGGGCCCGTGGCTGCAGAACCTCCCCCACCTCCAGCTCGTCAACGCCAGCGGCGTACGTCAGCCGACCCAGCTCGACATCTCGAAGCCCGAAGCCCTCGACGTGGTCAAGAACCTCGCCTCCGAGTACATCGAGAAGTTCGGTCTGGACTGGTATCACATGGGCGCTGACGAGTACCTCCTCGGCTCTGGCTCGTTCCAGAACTATCCGCAGATCATCGCGGCTGCCCGGGAGAAGTTCGGTCCCACTGCGACGGAAAGCGATCTCGTCGTCTGGTTCATCAACCAGATCAACGCACACGTCAAGGCTGAGGGCGCGAACTTGCGCATCTGGAACGACGGCATCCCCGCTCAGGACAACCTGGTCGCCCTCGACAAGGACGTCATGGTCGAGTACTGGTACTCCTACGGACGCACCATGGAAAAGACGCTGAGCGACGGAAACGACATCGTCAATACCGACAGCAGCCTCTACTTCACCCGCAACGGGGCATGGGGCTCCGCTGAGGCGCGCTGGAACCAGAGCTGGACCCCGCATATCTACAACGGTCGCGCCATCGATGACTCGGCGACCACGGGCAAGATACTGGGCGGCAAGATGGTGCTGTGGCCGGACAACGGTCCCGGCACCACCGAAAACGCCCTCTTCGCCCAGATCCACGAGACCCTGCGTTACCTCGCTCAGGCCACGTGGAGCATCGATCGGCCGGCCGCCACCTACGCGGCGTTCAAGCAGCTCGGACAGGAGCTGGGCGACGGCCCCAACACCCTGTCGGTCGACTACGCACCCCTCGTTCCCGGGGACTACGGGGTCCGGGTCGGCAATGCCAACCTGACCGCCGGTTCCGCGGTCACCATGACTGACACCGCCTCGACGTGGAACTTCACCTCAACCGCGGACGGCTACTACAAGATCGCCCAGGGTGATCAATGCCTCGCGATGGCTGAGGGTGACTCGCTCAACCTGAGGGCCCCTAACACCTTCGGGCAAGTGCCCACCATGACCACCTGTACCTCGACGCCACGTGAAGCGGGCAACCTGCAGAAGTGGTGGATCCGCCAGGTCGACGGTGGTTTCACGATCGCCAACGCGATTTCCAACATGCCGCTCGTGGTGGACGGCCCCGAAGTGGCGCAGCAGGATCCTAACCACCACGAGGCAACCGTCTTCGCCCTGGTTGGCGACGGCGTCGCCACCACGGCTGGGTCGCTCGGCCGAGTGCTCGCAGGTGTCACCGCACGCGTGCCCGTCACGATCCGCAACCTTGAGGCCGCAGCGGTCGGCAACGTCGTTGTCACCCCCGTCGTGCCTGAGGGCTGGCTGGTCGACATCGAGGAGGCTCAGGTGGGCGACCTCGCCGCTCAGGGCGAGCGTGACCTGACCTTCCGCATCACCCCGAACGCCGGCCCCTCCGGCGCCGAGGCGCTGGAGTTCGTGACCTCGTGGACCGACAGCAGCGGTGAGGAGCGGCAACGCACCACCAGCGTGCCGCTCAACTTCTCGTGCACGGCCAACGTCACGTCGCCCAGCGAGGTGGTGCGGGTCTCGAGTGAGCAGAATGACTCTTCTGAGCGAGCGCCTGCTGTCAATGTCATCGACGGCAACGGCAACACGTTCTGGCACACGCAGTGGAACGGCGTCGAACCCGCCCATCCGCATCAGCTGGTCGTCGGCGTGGCGAACGCAGCGGACATCTGCGCGGTGACGCTCACCCCCCGCCAGGGCGTCTCATCCGGGGCGGTCAACGGCCAGATCAAGGGATTCGAGATCTACGCCACCAACGACCGCGCCGTCGCCACCACGACCACTGGCACTCCCGGCGCGGTGCCCGCAGGTTGGACGAAGGTTGCGGAGGGTGAGCTGCCCGCCGGCCAGTCGCCGCAGTGGATCCCCTTCACCGAATTGGTTCGGGCCCAGTACCTCCTGCTGGTGTCGAAGTCGGCGCAGAACCCGGCCCATCCTTGGACGACGCTGGGTGAATTCTCGGTCGATGTCGCAGGCGCGGACACCAACGCGCCGGTCGTCATGGTGGACTCCGCCACCGTGGAGAGCGGCAAGCCCCTGTCGCTGGCGGTCAGGGTCGCGGACGCCTCTCCGGTCACCTTCGCCGCCACCGGGCTGCCGACCGGGCTCCAGATCGATGGCGACGGCCTCATTTCGGGTACGACGACCACAGCTGCAGGTGCGTATCCCGTCCAGGTCACCGTGACTGACGCTCAGGGTCTGAGCACCACGGTGGAGCTGACGCTCACGGTCACCCCGAAGGCGTCTCCTTCGCCGTCACCGACACCCTCCGCGTCGCCGTCACCTTCACCGACACCGACCCGGCCCTCCCCTCGGCCGACACGGACGGCAACGCCGCCCGGCGGCAAGTTCATCCGCACGGCCCCGTACACGCTGCCGGGCGCACATACGTTCAACGGTCGTCAGTGGAACACGTCGTGTGAGCCGTACTCACAGACGGAGCGTTGCCGCACGGAGATCTGGGCGACAGTGGTGAAGATGGAAAACGGCCAGTTCGTGCGGGAGTCGGGTTGGGCGTTCAACAACCTGACCTACCTGCCGTACATGACCCGTGAGTCGTGGAAGGGCAACCCCCTGGGTGATCCGAGCTCGACCACGGCTGGCGTGTTCACCTCTGGTGGGCGTCAGTGGAAGACCGAGTGCGACACGGCCGCCACCGGTCGGGGCGCGTGCCGTTCCTACACGATGACGACGGTGTACGCCGCAACTGCGAAGCAGTCGGGCGGCTACGCCTTCTCGCAGAGCAATGACTGGGTGTTCAACAACATCGTGATGTTTGGTTCGCCCGCGCAGCTGTAACGGCCAGTCTCTCCTGAGAGTTGGGCCCCCGGTCGTTTCCTCGGCCGGGGGCCTCCTCATGCCGTCCACTCCCCTCAGCTGTGGGTGGGGTCGGCCTCCGCCAGAAGAACGCGCGCCAGGTCATCGGGGCGGCTGGCCTGCGGCCAGTGGCCGGAATCCAGTTCCACGTACGCAAGGTGCCGGACCTTGGGCAGCTCCGACACGGGCGCGAAGCCCTGCGAGATCCAGTTGCGCACGTCGGCCTCCGAGAACTCGGGGCACACCATGACAACGGGCACGTCGTAGCGCTTCGGGTTGCCCAGCGACTGCGTGCCGAGGGCGTAATCGGCAGGGGCCGGAGACATGTGGCCCTCGAGCCAGGCCCGGTCCCCCTCGCTGAGGTCGGCGATGTCCGGGCCGTCGAATGGTTGCCAGCCGGGGAAGGGCAGGACGCCGTCGTCGTTGGTTTCGAAGCCGTCCAACAGCATCATGCCATCCGGGATGGGGAAACCTCCCAGCAACAGCACCCTGGCCGTGCGGTCAGGCCGGCGATCAGCTGCTGCCCAGGCGGCGGCGCACGCGGCTGAGTGACCGACGAGCATGGCGGGACCGCTGGCGCTGTCGATCTCCGTGACGATGGCCGCGACGAGGTCGGCGTAGGTGACGTGGCGGGGGTCCGCGCCATCGTGGCCTGGCGGTGTGATGGCGGTCACGCGGTGACCGGCCTTCAGCAGGGCGGGGGTGACGCGCTCCCAAGAGGAGCCGTCCAGCCAGAGTCCGGGAATGAGAATGATGTCCATGGGGAGCTCCATCGGGTTCGGTGACCTGCTAGCTCCAGCCTAAGGTGCTGGCACCATGGTCGACATGGTCAAGTTGAAGGTCATCCGGGGAGATATCACGCAACAGGACGTCGAGGCGGTGGTCAACGCCGCCAACAACCGCATGCGGGGTGGCGGCGGGGTCGACGGTGCGATTCACCGCGCGGGCGGCCCGGCGGTCCTCGAGGAATGCATCACACGGTTTCCGCACGGCCTGGCCACGGGCGACGCCGGCTGGACCACCGCCGGCGACATGCCGGCCCGCTGGGTGATCCACACCGTCGGTCCCAACTACGCCGCGGGCGAGCGTGACCGGGGGTTGTTGGTCTCCTGTTACCGGCGCTCGCTTGAGGTGGCCGATGAACTGGGAGCCCGGAGTGTCGCCTTTCCGTTGATCAGCGCGGGCATCTACGGCTGGCCCAAGGATGATGCGATCGCGGCCGCCGTCGAGTCCGTCAACGGGGCTGACACCGCCGTCGGAGAGGTTCGGTTGGTGGCCTTCGACGAGGCCACCTTCGCGCAGCTCGAGCGGGCAGTCGCGGAGGCTCAGTAGCTTTCGGACTCGAGGATCCGCCAGACCTCGGCCTGGACGCCTGAGTACTCCAGGGTGGAGGAACTCGGGTCCCACAGCAGCTTCATCTGCGCCTCGTCCGGGGTCCGGTTGCCCTTGCGTCCGTTGCACAGCGAACACGCCGCCACCAGGTTGCCCCACGTCCATCCGCCGCCGCGGGAGGCGGGGTGCACGTGATCGACGGTGAGCGCATGCCCGCCACAGTAGGCGCACGTCCACCCGTCCCGGCGCAGGATCTCCAGCCGGGTGGCGCGCTGGTGCAGTTCAGGCCTCTTGCGCCACGGAATGTCGATCCAGTAATTGAGCCGCACGATGATGGGCCAGGACATGTCGACTGTGCCGCCGGCGGAACGGACGCGTTTGGTGGGATGCACCTTGAAGGGAGAGTAGGTGCCCTCCAGGATGCCGATCACGGCCGAGGTCCATTCCACCTCCCCCTTGACGTCGTAGTCGAGCCCCACGACGAAGGCCGTGCGGAAGTGTTCATCGAGCTGGCAGGCGGCGATGTAGCGGTGCGGCTGATGCCTCAGGCGAAGTCCCATGCGACACGGTTCCTTTCATGTGGGTTGCCGGTGGAATGAAAAGAGGCCCCAGGGACAGGAATCCCTCGGGGCCTCGGATGCACGGCGCGCACGCCTCGCACATCGCTCACGGTCGTATCGTCTCTCGGCCGGCCGCTATCCCCGGGTGCGCGCTGTGGCGCCGGTGACGGGCGTGCACGATGTGGATCATTCGGGGCGACCTCTCCTGTGAGTGTGCAGCACAAAAATAACAGCCTCTACCCAATTCCCGGTCGTCCTCGGCGCAGTAATCATGCACCCGTAGCCACAAATTCACCTGAACGCTCCGTTCTGGTCCGTCGGGGTGAGGTGCTTCCGCCGAGCAGCGATTAGCGTCGGGTGGAAGGAGAAATCCCCCTGAGTGAAAGGTGACCATCATGGCCGACAAGACCCTGGACAACCTGTTCTTCGACACGCTCCGCGACATGTACTACGCCGAGCGGCACATCGCCAAGACGCTGCCGAAGCTGGCCGACAGCGCCGTTTCGGACAAGTTGACCGAGGCCTTCCTGACCCACCAGAAGGAGACCGAGCAGCAGATCGCCCGGCTGGAGGAGGTCTTCAAGATGATCGACCGTCAGCCCACGTCCAAGCGCTGCGAGGCGATTGACGGCCTCATCGCCGAGGGCGACGGAATCATGGAGGATTTCAAGGAGAGCCCGGCCCTTGACGCCGGCCTCATCTCGTCGGCCCAGGCCGTCGAGCACTATGAGATCGCCCGCTACGGCACCCTCCGTCGCTGGGCCTCGATGCTCGGGCTGAGCGACGGCGCGTCGCTCCTCAGCGAGTCGCTCGACGAGGAGTCGCGCACCGACGAGCTCCTCACCAAGTTGGCTGAGGCTGAAGCAAACGCCCGCGCGAAGAGCGGGAAGAGCTGACCCACCGCTGATCGGCGGCCATGGGGCACCCTCGAGCCGGGCGCCCCATGGCCGTTGTCTTTCAGCACATCGGTCAACGGATCATCACGCCACGGACCGTCGTTGGAGGCGGAGTTCGAGTACGCCTCCGGACGCTAGATCACGGCGGATCGCCTGCCTTGACCGATCTGCGCAGTTAGCGTGGAGACCAGAGCAACTCGGCGCGTCCACAGCCGGCGACTCCCGGCGCGCGCCGGAAGGAGGACGACATGTTGACCATCGAAGCCATGCTCGACACCTACCCCCAGGAGCTCGCGAGCGTCGACGGGGAGAAGTTGGTTGAGTGCATCCGTGCCTGTCTGGAGTGCGGTCAGACGTGCACGGCCTGCGCTGACGCCTGCCTGGCCGAGGACATGGTGGCCGAACTCAGGCAGTGCATCCGGACGAACCTGGACTGTGCCGACATCTGCGCGACGACAGCGGCGGTCCTGTCCCGCCAGACGGCCCGCAACACCGAGGTGACCCGAGCCCTGCTCGAAGCATGTGAAGCGGTCTGCCGGGCCTGCGCTGACGAGTGCGAGAAGCACGCCTCGATGCACGAGCACTGCCGCGTCTGCGCGGAGTCGTGCCGTCGCTGCGAACAGGCCTGCGCGGACCTCCTCGCCACCCTCTGATCCCTCACTCACCACGCCCTCGAACAACATCGGCTGTTCGAGGGCGTGTGTGCGCTGATGCTATAGGCCGTTCACCCCAAGCCTGCGGATGACCGTCGCTGAGGCCGCCAACCCGGAAGAGCTTCACGCCCACCCAGGCGAACCAGATCGGCAACAGGAGGCCGTAGACGAGGTAGGCGGAGCCGATCATGGGGCGCAGGGCCTCGCTGAGGACACCTATCGCCCCGGCTGCCATGCCGACGACGGACAAGGCCCGGCCCCACTGCCCCTGCCACATCACGACGGACAACACCAGGATCGCGCCGGCGGTCAGGATGCCCGCCCAGGACACGGCGTTCGTCGCGGCGATCAACGCCTCTGCCGCCGCCACCAGCGCGGCCTGCTCGCCTTGATCCGCGCCGGCGTAGGCGTCGCTCAGCACGACCATGCCCCCATGCAGGGACTGTGGGCTGCTGCCCAAGGCCAACGCGATGGTCTCCGACACGATCCCGAGGAGGCCGCCGATCAGAGCCAGGGTCTTGTTGACGGTGGACAGCGCGACGCCCAATGCGGCGAACACCAGGAGCGCAGGCACCGCCAAGCCGACGAAAGACACCAGCTCGACCAGATAGACGGCCTTGTGCTCGGCGATGTACTCCAGAAGAGGCCGCCCCTGGCTGGGCGGCAAGGGCGCCACGAAGACGAGGACGATGGGGACCAGCACCAACACCACGAACAGCAGTGCCGCGTAGCCGCCGATGCTGTACAGGCGGCGCCAGGACAGGTCGACGCGGGCCGTCCCGGAGGGTGGGGTCCGCTTCTCAATCGCCCCTGTCAGGAGTGCTGTTTCAAGCGCAGGTTCCGCTGTCGCGGACGACGGTCTGGGTCTTTCCATGGTGGACTCCCGTATGAGGGCGACATTGCCCTTCACTCCACATTCTAGAACTCGGGTGAGCCTGCGAAGCAAGGGGCGGCAGGTGCCAACTCTGCATCGACGCCGCCATCGTTGGCCCCCTCCGTGGCTAGCCTCAGGGGATGTCGAACGTCACGCACACGGCGCTCAACCGCTCCGTCACCACCCCCGCACTGTTCGCGTTCATCCTCGGGGACGTCCTCGGAGCAGGGGTCTACGTTCTCGTCGGCGTTATCGCGGCCGCTTCCGGCGGTGCGGTCTGGGTGCCGCTCCTGGTTGCGCTGGTCATGGCGTTGCTGACCGCCGGATCCTACGCCGAGCTGGCCACCAAGTACCCAAGGGCGGGCGGATCGTCCCACTACGCCAACCGTGCTTTCGGACCGTTCGCGGGCTTCCTCATCGGCTACTGCATGCTCGCGGCGGGGATCGTCTCGGTCGGTGCGCTGGCGCTGGGCTTCGCTGGAGACTATCTCGGGGAGTTCCTGACCCTGCCCGTGCCCTTGACCGTCATCGTGTTCCTCGCGCTGCTCGCCGCCCTGAACGCATTCGGCATCAAGCAGTCCCTCTTCGCGAATATCCTCGCCACCATCATCGAGGTGGGCGGCCTGGTGCTGGTGGTTGTCCTGGGATTCATGGTCATCGCCCGCGGTGATGCGGACCCGTCGAGACTCACTCAGCTCGGCACCACCGAGAACGGCCCGCTCGCTGCTGTTCTCGCAGGAACCGTGCTGGCGTACTACTCGTACGTGGGTTTCGAGACCTCAGTCAACGTCGCCGAGGAGACCAAGGACCCCGCGCGCTCCTACCCGCGCGCACTGTTCGGGGCGTTGCTGGTGGCGGGCCTCGTGTACGTGGGCGTCGGCGTCGCCGCCAGTGCGATCGTGCCCACCGACCGGCTCGCGGCATCGACCGGTCCTCTGCTGGAGGTGGTGCGCGCTGCAGGCGGGGTGCCTCCGGTGCTGTTCTCTGTGATCGCCCTGGTCGCCGTCGCGAACGGCGCGTTGTTGACCGGCATCATGGGCTCGCGGCTGGCCTACGGCATGAGCCGCGACAGGTTGTTGCCGTCGTTCCTGTCGAAGGTGCTTCCCGGCCGGAAGACGCCGTGGCTCGCCATCGTCGTCACCACAGGCTTGTCGGTGGTGTTGGCGCTGCTCGGTTCCATCGAGGTGCTGGCCTCGACGCTGGTGTTGTTGTTGCTGGTGGTGTTCACCGCCGTCAACGCGGCCGTCCTGGTGCTGCGCAAGGACGCGGTGGCGCACAAGCACTACCGCGTGCCGCGCGTGCTGCCAGTCCTGGGCATAGCCAGTTGCGTCCTGCTCGCCACACAGGTGGAGGGAGAGACATGGTTGTTCGGCCTCCCCATGCTCGCCCTCGGTGGGCTGCTGGCCCTCTTCGCGCGGAGGAACGTGCGTGCGACCGCTCGTGCCGAGGCCTGACAGCCCCTCACGCGTGGCTCCGCACGGCAGCTAAGCCTGCTGCCGCAACTTCCAGAAGCTGTCCTTACGGACGATGAGCCCCTCGTCGTCGAACGTCCAGAGGTCACAACCCCGCACCTCGATGCGCTCACCCGACACGGTTGTGCCCGTGATCGTCCATTCGGAGGCGCCCCGATGGCCGGCGACGAAATGGCTGCCGCCGCTGTACCGCACATCAGGAATGCCTTCGAAGCGGGCTGCGAGGCCGCGCCGGACCTCGTCGCGTCCGACGAACCGACTCCCCCAGGGATCCTCTCCACGGGGCGACTCGAAGACGCAGTCCTCTGCGAAGTGGCCCATGATGGCGTCGAGATCGTGCCTGTTGAACGCGTCGAGAACCTCATGCAACGCCGCCACCTGTGACTCGTGGGACACAGCGCCTCCCTACTTCCATGTGATCGCCTGAGTCGCGATCTGTTTCTTCAAGGGTCCGCCGATACCAGCCATTGCGCCACACCCCGTGATCCGCGGATCGCGCGGGGCAATCCGACGCAAATCATGTGGTCGCAGTACCGTTGGACGGTGCCCGCACGCCACAAGTTCTCAGCCGCACGACGGTCGGCGGCCAACCGAGCACGCTATGCGAAGAGACGACAGCGCAGGCTGGACCGCGTCGACAACGACCTCACTCCCGCCCAGTGGGCCGATCTCGTCGACGCATGGGGAGGCTGTGCCTATTGCGGACAGCACGGAGTGCCGCTGCAGCGAGACTGCATCCACCCGATCTCACGCGGCGGCCGCTATACGCTCGACAACGTGGTCCCGGCGTGCGGATCCTGCAACGCGAGCAAACACCACAGTGAAGTGACGAGTTGGCTCAGGCGGAAGAAGTACGACGAGCGCACATTCCTGCTCCGGCTCGCAACGATCCGCGCCGCGCTCCTTGCCGAACCCACGCCCGTACCGCCGCCTTCAGAAATGCCGGAGTAGTACTTTCGCACGGGCTCTGACCACACCGCGGGCGGGGCCTTACCGGGGTGGGCGCACCTTGGCGGGCTCAGGTCCAACGGTGGCCGATCGCGCCTGTCCTCTTCACACGCCCGGCGTGCTTGGCCCTGTGAGCAACAGGCACGTAAAAGGGCCTTGTCCACCGGATTTCCGGTCTGACAAGGCCCTTTGCTGGTCGGGCTGACAGTGTGTGATCTCAGGACATCGGAATAGGGTGTCTCGGGTCATCGGAATACCCCTGTCTCAGGTCATCGGAATGGCTCTGCGAGTCTGCGTGGATGGCAGCAGCGAAGCGCAGATTGGTGATTGAGGCGGTCTTGGCGGG